>NZ_BMGR01000008.1 GCF_014640295.1 Paenibacillus abyssi
GGCTTATCCTAAACAACAGCAAGACAGCTAAGGTAATTCATCACTTTCGCATCCGGTTTTCAGGGCGCAATGCTCTGGGTAAAGAGTGATTAGACACGTTCCCTGATAGCTCAGTTGGTAGAGCACTCGACTGTTAATCGAGTTGTCACAGGTTCGAGTCCTGTTCGGGGAGCCATTTGCTCTCATAGCTCAGTAGGTAGAGTGCATCCATGGTAAGGATGAGGTCACCGGTTCGATCCCGGTTGAGAGCTCCATTTACTATGGCCCGTTGGTCAAGGGGTTAAGACACCTCCCTTTCACGGAGGTAACAGGGGTTCGAATCCCCTACGGGTCACCATTTTCTTTTTATTGAGACCGATTTGTATTGATGATTATCGTGCTTACGTTACGATGCGCTTGGACGCTTAGCTCAGCTGGGAGAGCATCTGCCTTACAAGCAGAGGGTCGGCGGTTCGATCCCGTCAGCGTCCACCATACTATTGGGGATTAGCCAAGCGGTAAGGCAACGGACTTTGACTCCGTCATCCCTAGGTTCGAATCCTAGATCCCCAGCCATTTTATCTAGAGCCATTAGCTCAGTTGGTAGAGCACCTGACTTTTAATCAGGGTGTCGTAGGTTCGAGTCCTACATGGCTCACCATGTTTTACAATCGTGCGCGTATGGCGGAATTGGCAGACGCACCAGACTTAGGATCTGGCGGGCGACCGTGGGGGTTCAAGTCCCTCTACGCGCACCAATACATAAGTTAAACCCTCAGGAGCCCAAACTCCTGGGGGTTCTTTTGTAATTATACGAGATGTTGCATTTGCAAGATGAGGGGGAATTGGGGATGAAACATTCCCGCGGCAGAGGTCCGACTTTAGCGAAGGATATTAACCGCAGGTTAGTATATAGTACAATGAAGCGGCGTAGAAGCTCGTCGAGAGCTGAACTCGCTGTGGCCCTCGGCTTGAACAAAAATACAGTCAATTCGATTGTCGATGAATTAATCACTGCAGGTTATATACGGGAAACGGGATTGCAGGAGCAGCAAGGCGCAGGACGCAGGGCAGTCGGGATTGAATTCGCTGCTTCCAGGCGTCAGGTTATCGGAATTCAGGTCGTTTCGGATCGAATATACGCTGTCGTATCGGATCTCTATGCCACTCCGTTAGAAACCTACACTACTTCACTGCCCAGTATGGATCCAGCGACTGTAATCGACGTGGTATCAAAGCTTATTACTCAAGCGGCAGAGAAATGGAGAATAGAAGATCTCATTGGTGCAGGCATCGGCGTACCGGCGGTGCTGGATCAATCCAATGCGGCAGTCATGGGTTCCAGTCATCTTGGGTGGGGGCCAGTCCCATTAAAGCAGCTGCTTCAGGAGCGGACTATTTTGCCTGTTACCCTTGGGAATGCGGTCAAGCTCGCTACGCTTGGTGAGTTATGGCATGGAATTGGCAAAGATATTGAACATTTTGCGTACTGCTCTTTTGGAACTGGCGTAGGTTGTGGTTTTATCGTGGGCGGACAGCTTGTTCGGGGGGATTCGGGGGTAGCCGGTGAATTAGGCCATATCGTGATCGATGCTGGGGGACCTCGCTGTTCTTGTGGAAATAGAGGCTGCTTGGAAGCCGTTGTTGGTCTGCCTGCAATCTATGCGAGACTAGAGAAGCAAACAGGAATTGAGCAGAAGCACATGAACGTAAACTGGCTTGCAGACATGGCGGCGGCCGGTGACCAGGCTGTGATTCATGAAATGCAGGCAATCGGAGCTGTGATCGGGCAAGCATTGGCTCATCTTGTGAATATCCTGAATCCGAAATATCTCATTTGTGATGGACCGCTAATGTTAGCCAGCGAGGTATTGCTCCCGCTGATCAGGACAGAAATGCATGCGAAGGCACTCTCTTACACGGCAGATCATGTTGAGCTGGTTCGCTCGTCGTTATACCCGTTCACAGGAGCAATTGGAGCCGCTTCAGCGGTTATCGCGGAGTTTGAACGTCATTCCGACCCATTGGAGCCGATACGATTCTGAACTGCTGCTCACTGCTGAGGCCGGATACGGGATGTTTATTTATAGCTGAAGATGGCCTTTTTTGTAGACCTGTTGAATTTGCAGACTGTTTTTCTCCTGTGTAAACACCACGAGATCCGCCTCAGCGCCTGCTTCAATTCTCCCCAGCTTCTCCAGCCCAAGAAGACTTGCCGGCCTCTCAGAGGCCATCTGCCACGCTTCAGCAATCGTACAAAGGCCGCTATTGACCAGATGATGGATACCGGCCCGCAATAATTGCGCCGATCCGGCCAGCAAATTCGGATTGGAAGCCAGGTGAAGCTTTCCTTCCGGGGTCAATACAACCTTACCGCCGATATGTGTCTCGTAGCATCCCGGCTGAAGCCCGGACAAATAGACGGCATCACTGACAAGAACAATCCGATCGTGTTTTGCCCGGAGAAATACTTTTAATACCGATTCGGGAAGATGGAAACCGTCTGCGATAATGCTGGCGGTCAGCTCATCGGATGCAAGCTGTTCCCAAATGTAATTCGGATGGCGCGGAAGCGTGAGATGTGCGCCGTTGCCAAGATGTGTGCTCATCCTTGCCCCGGCGGCAACGGCCGCGCGGATTTGCTGCGGAGACGCGGATGTATGGCCGATCGAAACCATCACGTCGTTATCAACACACTTAGAGATGAATTCGGGTGCATCATCCCACTCCGGAGAGAGGGTAATAATCTTGATTCGTCCGTCTGCCGATTCTTGCCACCTTTGGAATAGTTCCCAGTCAGGCTTTTGTACATACTGCGCATCATGCGCTCCGCGCGCACCGTCCGCTTTGGATAAAAAGGGTCCCTCTAGATGGAGGCCGGGGATGCTGGCGTTTACCATTCGGTCCGAGCGGCAAGCTTCCGCAATGATGGCAGTCATTTTTCTTATATTCTCATCGCTGTTTGTAATGATTGTTGGGAAAAAGGAGGTCACGCCCTGCTTCCACAATCTTGCCGTAACCTCAGTAACGTCTTGTGCAGATAACGATGCGGTATTGAAATCGATGCCCGCATATCCGTTAATCTGCAGGTCGATCAGACCCGGGCCGATCCAGGGAAGGTCATCCCGCCCATCCTCCTGCAGCAGCTCTAAACGGCTGATCGTTCCATCTTGCAAAGTAATACGGTATGGTCTAGCGTCATGGATGAGTCGTCCTTCTAAGGTGACCTGCTTGTGTGTTGTTTCTATCCTTGCCCGTTCATTGATCATATAACAGCATCCCCGTATGAATCGGTGTCGGTATATAGGGTGCAGCTCGGATGAAGACGCAATATGGTGGACGGGCACGCAGTTGAGATCGCATCGTTCAATGTCTGCAGGACCGCTTCCCGCTTCGTTGTCCCTGGCACCATACAGTACAAATGAGCTCCTGCAGTTAAAGCCGGGATCGTGAGTGTCAGTGCATGGGTGGGCACCTCTTCAAGACGGTCAAAACATTTGTCGTTCACCTGCTGCTGACGGCAGGCATGCTCGAGCTCAACGGGCTTCACCACAGCAGTATCGTTAAAATCGGCAACCGGCGGATCATTGAATGCGAGATGGCCATTTTCGCCGATGCCAAGACAGACGATATCGATCGGGGCTTCTGTTATTAGCCGGCTGTAACGTTCACATTCGGTCTCGATTGGAGCCGTTCCGTCTATGAGATGCACCTCCCCGGGTTCTACGCGGCTGAACAAACGGTCGGTTAGAAATTTGCCGAAGCTTTGCGGGGCGTTAAGAGGCAGCCCGATATACTCATCCATGTGAAAAGCGGTTACTCTGGACCAATCAATGCCCTCGCTGTTTGCGAGCGTATCCAGAAATTCGTTCTGGGAGGGCGCTGCCGCGAATATCATGCGAATGGACGGTTTCACCTGCAGCAGTTTTTTTATTTGTGAGGCTGCCGCTTCTCCGGCAGTCTTTCCTAAGGTTTGACGGTCTTTAAATACCAGTACGCGAAGCTGGTCCACGGTTTTATCCACAATAAGCGAATTGGCTTCATTCATCGAAAACACTCCTCTGCTTCTAATTAATATAAATATTATACTAATTACTATGAAGTACAATTCTCTTTCTTGCAAGCGAAAAATGTAGAGCTCCGCACGGTGACCGGTGAAGAGGCCAAGAAAGCCGTGGATGTCATTTTGGCGATTTATCATTCTGCGCGTGAAGGAAAGGAAATCATCATGGGGCACTGACAATCCTGAACGCTGAACGAATACAAATGATATCCGACAGAACAGGAAGGACTATCCAAAGCGCTGAAATGACCTGGATAGTCCTTTTTAATTTTACGCTTGTGTTGCCTGTAAAATCATATAACCGTATGCCGGCAGCTCGGCATTCAACTGCCCTTTATCCGCACGAACCGACTGTCCGGTTACGATATTGTGCCAGCAGGAACCCGATACAACGGTTTGAGAGGTCACCGCCCGCTCCGAGTTGTTCATCACAATGACAAAGCGGTCCTGGGCGTCCCGGCGCTCGTAGGCCAATACATAATCGTTGTGCTGATCCTGCAGAAATTTCAGTCCTCCCGTACGAAGCGCCGCGTGTGAATTGCGCAGCTGGATCATACCCTTGAAGAAGGACAGCAGGTCCTGGTCCTGCTTGGCTTCATCCCACTCCATACACCTTCGGTTATAAGGGTCATACTCGCCGTCCAGTCCGATTTCATCGCCATAATAGATACATGGCGTTCCCAGGAAAGTAAGCTGGAATAACGAGGCGAGCTTCATTCGCTCCACCTTGCCTTCGCACAGCGTAAGCAATCGCACGGTGTCATGGCTGCCCAGCAAATTAAACGCCACCTCATTAACTTGCTTCGGATAACTGGCCAGCTGTTTATGGATGGCATTGGCAAATTCCTCGGCACGGGTCTGCCTGCGGGCGAAGAAGGAGAGCAGGATGTTCGTAAACGGATAATTCATGACCGCATCGAATTGATCGCCCTGCAGCCAAACCATCGCATCATGCATGATCTCACCAAGAATATAAGTCTCCGGTTTAATCGCTTTTACTGTACGGCGGAACTCTCTCCAGAATTGATGATCCACCTCATTGGCGACATCGAGTCTCCACCCGTCAATGCCAACCTCTTCAATCCAATATTTCGCAACGCCCAGCAGATAGTCCTTGACCTCGGGGTTTTCTGTATTGAGTTTGGGCATAATCGGCTCAAATGCAAACGTATCATACGTGAGGCCGTCTTCCGCTGCGGACAGCGGCCACTCGCGCACGTGAAACCAATCCGCATAAGGAGAAGCCTTGCCGTTATGAAGCACATCCACGAATGGCGGGAACGTATGGCCGCAATGGTTGAATACCGCATCGAGCATGACCCGGATCCCTTTTGTATGACAGGCGTCAACGAGCTGTTTCAAGGTTTCATTTGTGCCAAAATGAGGATCGACCTTCAGGTAATCCTTCGTATCGTATTTGTGGTTTTTTGTCGCTTCAAACACAGGGGTGAAGTAGATCGCATTGATACCAAGCTCGGTCAGATAATCCAGATGGTCGATGACACCTTGCAGATCGCCGCCGAAGAAATTGTCCGGGCTTGGTGTGCCGCCCCATGGCAGCACATCTTCCGGATCATTGGATGGATCGCCGTTGGCGAAACGTTCCGGAAAAATTTGATAAAATACCGCATCCTTCACCCAAGCCGGGGGTGAGATGACGTCTGCAGGATTAAGAAAAGGAAAATCAAAAAGGCCTTCATAGATGACCTCCGGCGGATGATCAAAAAAACCTTTTTCCAGCATGTAGGCCGTCTTGCTCTCATTATGTAAAGCGAAATAATAAACCAGCCTGCGATAGGCAGGCTGTACCGCCGCTTCCCAATAGTCGAATAGGCCGTCAGAAGCCCATTTTTCCATCGATATGACCTGATGTGTGTTTTCCCAGCCGTATTTGTCCCCGCAGTAAAGATCAACTTTTGTTATGTCCTCTTTTTTGGTGCGTATTCGAATGTGCAGCGTCTTGTGGTCATACGCATAGGACCAATTCTGCTTGATGCGGTGATACACTGCTTCCAGATGCATGGGTTATCAGTCTCCTTTGTGGGCGCATGAACGCAAAAAAGGCCCAACCTCTACGTGAAGACGAGGTTGAACCTTGAAAGGTTACAGTGCCTTTAAATTTTTATCATCATATCACGGCTTGGAGCGGTTATCAACCAATGATTGGATAAGATATATAGCTGTAGAGGATTGACAAAACATATTGAGAACCCTTATCATTATTTGTGCAAGTAATAATCATTATCAATGATAACCGGCTGCAGTGTGATGCGGCTGACTTTCTGAGGAGCGTGTTTTTACGATGATTCGTTTGACGACAACTCACTTAAATATTGCTTACGAGAAAAGGCTGATAGTGGATGATTTGAATATCGGAATTCCTCAAGGCAAGATAACGGCGCTTGTCGGCTCGAACGGCTCAGGTAAATCTACGATCCTGAAAACATTAGCTAGAATTATGACGCCTGTAAGCGGCAGCGTATTGTTGGATGGCAAATCCATTCATAAGCAATCGACCAAAGAGGTTGCAAAACAGCTGGCGATACTGCCGCAGAATCCAACTTCTCCGGACGGGTTAACCGTAGCGGAATTGGTATCCTATGGAAGATTCCCGTATCAGAAGGGCTTTGGCTCACTCAGCAAAGAGGACCGCCGCGTTGTGCATTGGGCGCTCGAAGCGACAGGTATGATCGAATTTGCAGAGCGGCCGGTGGATCAGCTGTCAGGCGGCCAACGCCAGAGGGCTTGGATTGCCATGACTTTAGCGCAGGAAACAGATATTTTATTTTTGGACGAACCAACGACATTTCTCGATATGGCGCATCAGCTGGAAGTGCTGCAGCTGCTACATGCTTTGAATGAGAAAGAAGGAAGAACGATTGTGATGGTCGTTCATGACTTGAATCATGCATCCCGTTATGCTGACCACATGATCGCGATCAAGAACGGACGTGTAGCAGGCGAGGGTTCCCCGGCAGAGGTTATGACGCCGGAGGTGCTTCGTGAGGTATTCGGCATCGAGGCGGATGTCGTATTGGATCCGCGTAGCGGCGTTCCGTTATGCTTGCCTTTTGCATTGACAGCGCAGGCCCAGAATGCTCCGGCGGAACGAGTGCTGAAGGATGCCGTAGTGCAGGAGCAAAAACTGGCAGTTGCAATGGCGTAAGCGAATGTTCTAAATATAGCTTGAAACATAGATGAAATGTGTAGTACGCGATCCGACCGGATGGCGTGCTTTTTGCTTGAATTTTACAATGAAATAAGCAGGGGGAAATTATTTTTAAAAAAACATTTGCATTTTATTTAAAAACCTGTTATATTATCAATTGTCGCCTTTGAAGTACGGCGGTGACGCAAGAAACATGCGGAAGTGGCTCAGCGGTAGAGCATCGCCTTGCCAAGGCGAGGGTCGCGGGTTCGATTCCCGTCTTCCGCTCCATAAATTTCTTGTGCCCATAGCTCAGCTGGATAGAGCGTTTGACTACGAATCAAAAGGTCGGGAGTTCGAATCTCTCTGGGCACGCCATGTTCTTCATAAGCAGCTCAATATTGCATCATCGGGACGTAGCTCAGCTTGGTAGAGCACCTGGTTTGGGACCAGGGGGTCGCATGTTCAAATCGTGTCGTCCCGACCACCATGATGCGGGTGTAGTTCAATGGTAGAACTCCAGCCTTCCAAGCTGGTAGCGTGGGTTCGATTCCCATCACCCGCTCCATAATGAATATTAACAAGAAGCCTTGGCAACAGGGCTTCTTTTCAGTTTAACGTGCTTGATCGAAAGGGCTTCAACCCTGTATCATTTTGTAGTATGATGTAGAAAGTGAAAAAGCGTCTGTGAGTGATGCAAAACAGGAGGAACGTTATGTCGGAACTTAATGCAGCATCAGCAACGGCGAACCGGTCGCAACCCAGCAATTTACTGCGCCGTGACGTACGGTTTTTGGGCAATATATTGGGAGAGGTTCTTGTCCATCAGAGCGGTGATGAACTGCTTGAAATCGTTGAGAAGATCAGAGAGATGAGCAAAACGCTGCGGGCGGAATATTTGCCTGAGCTTTATGAAGAGTTCAAGAAAGTGATTGTGTCGCTTAGCCCGGAGAACCGCCACCAAGTGATTCGGGCATTCGCGATCTATTTCCAGCTTGTGAATATCGCTGAACAGAACCATCGTGTGCGCCGCAAGCGCGATTATGAGCGCTCTGCTGGTGAAGCGGTGCAGCCGGGCTCAATCGAGAGCGCCGTGCAGGATTTGAAGGAACGGAATATTCCGGTTGAGGTCGTAAGAGAAATGCTGAGCGATATTTCGCTCGAGCTGGTTATGACTGCACATCCGACGGAAGCAACGCGCAGAGCTGTGATGGACATCCACAAACGGATGGCTGAGGATGTCATGGAGCTGGACAATCCTACGCTCACATACCGTGAGCGCGAGAAGCTGCGTGAAAAGCTGTTGAATGAAGTACTTACCTTATGGCAGACAGATGAGCTGCGCGATCGTAAACCTAAGGTTATCGATGAAGTGCGCAATGGCCTGTACTATTTCGACGAGACATTGTTTGAAGTGCTCCCTGAGGTGTACGAAGAGCTGGAGCGCTGTTTGGATAAATATTATCCGGAACAATCCTGGCATGTGCCGACATATCTGAGATTCGGTTCTTGGATCGGGGGAGACCGTGACGGCAACCCTTCCGTAACGGCAAAGGTTACATGGGAAACGTTGACGCTGCATCGCCAGCTTGTGCTTGAGAAATACGAAGAGATGCTGAAGGAGCTTATGAACTTGCTCAGCTTCAGCGCGAATATCGTGGACGTGACGGAAGAGCTTAGCGAATCGATCCGGAGCGACCGCCAGGATATCGGGTCTGTGAAGTGCATCGAGCTGTGGCGCAATGAGAAAGAGCCTTATCGAATCAAGCTGTCTTACATGCTTGAGAAGCTGAACAATACCCGGGATGAGTCATTAAAGGGGACTTCGAAGCGGTATAACAGTCCGGATGAGCTGAAGCTGGATCTGCAGATTATTGATCGCAGCCTGCGCCATCACTATGCCGATTATGTTGCAGATACTCACATCCGCAAGATGATCCGTCAAGTTGAGCTGTTCGGCTTCCATCTTTCTGCGCTGGACATTCGTCAGCATAGTAAAGAGCATGAGAATGCGATGACGGAGATTTTGGCGAAGATGTCGATCGTCGAGGATTACGCATCTCTGTCCGAACAGGACAAGATTGAATTGCTGCATAAATTGCTGAAGGATCCGCGTCCGCTAACTTCGAGCCACTTGTCTTACTCGGAAGGCACGCGGGAATGCTTGGACGTCTATCAGACGGTCTATCGGGCGCAGCAGGAGTTCGGACCGAACTGTATTTCCAGCTATCTGATCAGTATGACGCAAGGCGCCAGTGATATGCTTGAAGTCATGGTGTTCGCGAAGGAAGTCGGCTTGTTCCGCCAGGAGGCGGACGGTTCCGTGATCTGTACGCTGCAATCCGTGCCGTTATTCGAAACGATTGATGACCTGCATGCGGCGCCAAGCATTATGTCCAGCCTGTTCGAGCTTCCGATCTACCGGGCAGCTGTTGAGGCGATGGGCGATCTTCAAGAAATTATGCTTGGTTATTCCGACAGCAATAAAGATGGCGGCGTTGTGACGGCCAACTGGGAGCTGCGCGTTGCATTGAAAGACATAACAGCCGCAGCAAAAACATACAATGTCAAATTGAAGTTCTTCCATGGCCGGGGCGGAGCGCTTGGCCGGGGCGGTATGCCGCTTAACCGCAGTATTCTTGCTCAGCCGCCGCACACCATCGGAGGCGGCATTAAGATAACGGAGCAAGGCGAAGTATTGTCTTCCCGGTATTCGATGCAAGGCATTGCTTACCGCAGCTTGGAGCAAGCGACTTGGGCACTCATCACTGCGGCCAGATTTGCGAAATTCCCGAGCCAGGAGCCGGAAGCAGAGGCGCAGTGGGATCGCATTGCCAAAGGGATCTCTGAGACGGCACAGAAGAAATACCAGGACTTGATCTTCCGCGACCCGGATTTCCTGACCTTCTTCAAAGAATCCACGCCGCTTACGGAAATCGGCGAACTGAATATCGGATCCCGTCCATCCAAGCGGAAGAACAGTGACCGCTTCGAGGATCTGCGGGCGATTCCATGGGTGTTCGCATGGACGCAAAGCCGCTATCTGCTGCCGGCCTGGTATGCAGCGGGCACAGCAATGCGCAGCTATGTGGACGGCAGCGAAGAGCGGATGGAGACATTGAAGCAAATGTATGCCGGCTTCCCATTCTTCCGTTCGTTGATCGATAATCTGCAAATGGCGCTTGCCAAAGCGGACCTGCAAATCGCCAAAGAATACGCGGCGATGGTCAAGGATGATACGATCCGGACACGTATTTTTGGACAAATCGAGGAAGAGTACACCCTCACGTCCAGCATGATATTGCAGATTACCGGACAGAATGAGATTCTCGACAATGTACCGGTTATTCAGGAATCGATCCGGCTGCGCAATCCATATGTGGATCCGCTCAGCTATATGCAGGTTCAGCTCTTATCGGAGCTTCGTGAGCTGCGGGCGCAGGATGGGGACGATACCGAGCTGCTGCGGGAAGTGCTGTTAACGATTAACGGCATTGCGGCAGGACTGCGGAATACCGGCTAATAATAGGCAACACATCAAGTTGGGGCTGGGCCGGAGCAGCTATAAGGCTGCTCCAGGGTCCGGCCGTTTTTGTTGAAACATGCTCCGGCCAAACCGGCACGTTTGGAGGAATCATTCGTGATATCTATAGAAGCGCGCTTGGCGCGCATGGCCCTGAGAGGCGATCAAGAGGCGTTTGCGGAAATCGTCGGCCTTTATCAGGAAAAGCTGTATCATATGGCCTACCGGATGCTTAGCAACCGGCAGGAGGCGGAGGATGTGGTACAGGACACCTTTCTTCGCGTCTACAACAATCTTGACCGGTACGATGAAACGATGAAATTTTCAACATGGATATACCGGATCGCGACCAATCTGTGTATTGACCGGCTTCGCAAGCGAAAGCCCAGCTATTCGCTGGATGCGGAATCGAGTGATCATGAAGGGCTGGATGGTTATTCGATGATCCCAAGCGATGACCGGACACCAGAGAGTGAGACGCTCCTCTCCGAGACACAGCGGATTATCCATCAAGCGATGGACACGCTGCCGGCCAAATATAAATCGGTCATGGTACTGCGCTACTTACAGGAATTATCGCTCCAAGAAATCGGGGATGTGCTGGGTATGCCCGTCACAACAGTGAAGACGCGTGTGCACCGCGGACGCGAATTTCTCCGCAAAAAGCTGGAGCGGGTTCTTTAATTGTACGATCGCAAGTTTTTAAATAATGGATACATAAAAAAATGAAACATCTCTTGTTCTGCCACGTATCGTATAAAAGAAACGAAAGCATGCTTGAGCAATTTGCAGAAAGGATTGGCTGCCATGGAATGCAAAGTCGCCATCTTATGGATGCATGAGTATTTGGACGACGATCTGCCCCGGGACGATGTTATTCAACTGAAAGAACATTTGCTTTCTTGCCCGGAATGTAGGATGCGGTTTGAACAGTTAAAGCGGACAGAAGCGTTCGCGCAAGCAGCGATAACCGAACGAATCACGATTCCGGTTGCTGCTAGTGCGGGAAGATCCGCAGTAAGTTCCGCTTCCCTGACGAACCGGATTATGCAGAAGCTGCCTCAGCAGCGGCGGAAGCAAGGATGGATGCGCTTCGTTCGCAACCACCCTGCGGTAACGGTGGCTGCTGTTTTTGTGTTCGTTATGATGACAAGCTTCTTAGCGATGTGGGGCCAGAGTTCAGAGCTGATCGTCAGCGGTTCGGACCTGCAGCATGTTGTCATTGATGGCGATACGGTTATCGTGCCTGCAGGCGTTCAAGTCAATGGTGATTTGACCGTCGAGAACGGTAGGGCAGATATACGTGGTGAAGTGCAGGGCAATCTCACAGTGATTGACGGCTCGCTCCAGTTGGCATCGACGGCCAAGATTGTAGGCGAGAACCGAGAGATCAATCAAGCGCTGGATTGGCTTTGGTTTAAAGTAACGAAAACAGTCAGCGGCCTGGCCTATTAACGATAACAGCCTCCCTGGTGACAGGGAGTTTTTTTTCTTGAAATAGAGGATTTAGAAGACAACTTATAGAAAAGAATAAAGTTAGTGGAATAAAAACACAAAATTTAGAGAGCCTGTGAAGGGTCGATGGGGGTTGGCGCATGAATTATTTTGCCGATTTGACCTGGAATCAATGGATTAAAGATCTGATCGATGTAACGATCGTAAGTTATATTATTTATAAGCTGTTCTTATTGGTCCGCGGGACGCGTGCGGTTCAATTATTGAAGGGTATTTTCGTCCTCGTGGCCACTTGGGCGATCAGTACCTGGTTTAACCTCTATACGTTAAAGTGGTTAATGAATCAAATGTTTACATTTGGGGTCATCACGGTGCTCATATTATTTCAGCCTGAGCTAAGGCGCGCGCTCGAGCAGTTGGGCCGGGGGAAGCTGTTTGGCCGCTCTAACCCGGTGGAACGTGATATCCATGATCGTATTGATGAGCTTATTAAAGCTGTTAATCATTTATCCCGTAAAAAAATCGGCGCATTAATTGTATTCGAGCGGGAAACCGGACTGAATGATTACATAGAATCCGGCATTCATATGGAATCGCGTGTAAGCTCTGAACTGCTGATCAATATCTTTATTCCGAATACGCCGCTTCATGATGGCGCCGTTATTATTCGGGGCAATCAGATCATGGCGGCGGGATGTTATTTGCCGTTATCGGAGAATCCGTTTATCAGCAAGGAGCTGGGTACGCGCCATCGTGCCGCGATCGGAATCAGCGAGGTCTGCGATGCCGTATCGATCGTTGTATCGGAAGAAACGGGACAAGTTTCACTTGCGCTTGGCGGCATGGTTGTGCGGGATATTAACGAGGAATCCCTGATTTCCAAGCTGTTTGATGAGCTGACGCCAAAATCAACAGCCGAGAAAGCGAAGGCGAGGGTTTCGTTCTGGAAGCGGAGGGGGGATCAGAATGGATAAATGGCTGAATCACCCCACGATTTTAAAAGTCATTTCAGTTGTGCTGGCACTGCTTCTTTGGGCGGTCGTTCATTTTGATCCGGAAGCGCCGGCCACGATTACATCTACGGTGGATACCAAAGAATTCGAAGCGCTGCAGGTAAGGGCGGTCGGATATGACGAGACGCTGCATGATTTGCGATTGCTCGAGCCAAGCGTTGTGCGTATTATGGTGCGAGGAAGCCGTTCAGATCTGCTGTCCGCTTCCCAGGATGAATATAAAGTGTCCGTTGATTTGACCGATATTCCCGATGGCGAGCATATACTGCCGTTAAAGGTAGAGCTGCCGAACCGCATCCAGTTGGTTGAGCTGTCCCCTGCCAGGGTAACTGTTATATTGGAGCCGATGAGAACCAAAGAGTTCGATGTCAGCATCAATACAATCGGCAAGCCGGCCAACGATTATAAAGTCGGAGCGCCGATCGTAAAGCCGAACAGCCGTGCGTTTGTCACGCTGCCGGAGGATCTGATGGATCAGGTCGGACGGGTCGGTGCTGTTATTGATGTGGAGAATGAAGAGAATACAGTGAATGAGAAGCGGGTCAAGCTTATGGCGTATGATAAGGCAGGCCAGGAAATGCCGGATGCCGTTGTGGATCCGGAGACCGTTGAGGTAGAAGTGCCGATTACAAAGCCGTTCAAACATCTGCCGCTGCGAATCGGTCTTGCAGGAAAACTGCCGAACGGCCTCAGTTTGGTAGCTGTCCGCAGTGAAACGGAGAACGTAACGGCATATGGACCGCAGGTTGAACTGGATAAATATGATCATTTTGATAATGTTTCCGTTAATTTGTCTTCCATTAGAGGGTCGGGTACCGTATCCGTTGATTTGAAGCCGATGGATGGGCTGGCTTCAGTGAATCCGAGCAAGATCGATGTTGATATCGAGGTCGCTCCATCGGAGACACGTACGCTGCCGCAGATTCCGATTGCGGTGACGGGGCTGTCGGGTGGATTGGATGCGAGATTTTTGACGCCGGAAGCCGGAAGGCTGGACATCCAGGTAAGGGGAGCGCCAAGTCTGCTCGCAGAGCTCGTAGCAAGGGATATTCAAGTGATGGTGGATGTGAACGGCCTGGCGCCCGGGGAGCATGAAGTGCCGATCGAGGTGCAGCTGCCAAGGTTTATCGAGATTGGTTCGAATAACGAGCTCACAGCCAGAGTGCAGATTATCGACAGCAATGAGACCTCCATTCAGCAGCCGGAGCAGGAGCCGGAGCCGGGAGCTATGTCAGAAGATGTGCCTGAGGAATCTGTACAAAACACGCCTTCGACTTCGGCCGATGCGTCGGATGCTCCGGCAGGAGAATCTTCAGGGAATGCCGAGGCTGACACAAGTCCTCCAACAGTGAACAACAATGCCTCCAATAAAGTGGAGGAGCAGCCGCCCGAACCAATGGATGGCAATGATAGGACATAATGAAAGTAAACAACTTGGACTTAAAGGAGAATAAATCGAATGGGTAAGTACTTCGGAACCGATGGCGTTCGTGGTGTGGCCAATCGGGAGTTAACGCCGGAATTAGCATATAAAATCGGCCGCTGCGGCGGTTATGTATTAGCAGGGCAGGTAGAGAAGCCAAAGGTAATCATCGGTCTGGATACGCGTATTTCCGGCCCGATGCTGGAGGCTGCGCTGATCGCCGGCCTGCTGTCCATCGGAGCAAGCGTAGTGAGGCTTGGTGTGGTGTCTACGCCGGCAGTCGCTTATTTGACTCGCAAGCTTGGAGCGGATGCAGGGGTAATGATCTCGGCCTCCCACAATCCTGTAGAGGATAACGGGATTAAGTTTTTTGGAGGGGACGGGTTCAAGCTCTCTGATGAGACGGAGATGGAGATCGAACGTTTGATGGATGCGGAGCAGGATGAGCTTCCTCGTCCGGAAGGCGGCGGCATCGGTACCGTAACCGTGCTTGAGGATGCCAAAGCAATGTACGTGGATTTCTTGATGACAACGGTAAAGAACCGGTTCTCAGGTTTGAAAATTGTACTCGATTGCGCGCATGGCGCCGCTTATGAGCTGGCACCGGCAGTTTTCCGCGAACTTGGAGCGGAAGTCATCACGATTGGTGCGGAGCCTAACGGGCTTAACATTAACGACGGGGTGGGCTCCACGCATCCGGAGTATTTGCGCGAACAGGTTCTGGCTCATGGAGCCGATCTGGGACTGTCCTTTGATGGAGACGCGGATCGGTTGATCGCTGTGGATGATGCAGGCGAAGAGGTTGACGGGGATTTCATACTGTGCATTTGCGGGGATGCGATGAAGCGGGCAGGCACACTGCATGCAGATACGGTTGTGACAACGGTGATGAGCAATATCGGCTTCTTCAAAGCGGCACAGCATCTGGGTCTTCATACAGCCCAAACTGCGGTAGGCGACCGTTATGTTATGGAGGAAATGCGCCGCGGCGGTTATAATCTGGGCGGTGAGCAATCCGGCCATGTCATTTTTCTCGATTATAATACAACAGGCGACGGTATCCTGACAGCACTTCAACTGGTGGATACGCTGGTGGCTTCCGGACAGAAGCTGAGCGAAGTGAAACAGCTGATGCGCAAATTCCCGCAGGTGCTTGTGAATGTCAGAGTAGCGGACAAGAGCATGTACAAGGACAATGCCGCCATTGCGAAAGCGGTAGCTGAAGTAGAGCAGGAGCTTGGCGACAACGGACGAGTGCTGGTGCGTCCTTCGGGAACGGAATCGTTGATCCGCGTAATGGCTGAAGGCCCGGACAAGGATGTCGTTGAGGGATATGTGACTCGCATTGTAGATGTGGTCAAAGCAGAGCTTGGGTAATGAATACAAGAGACTCTAATCATCGAGTCTCATTGTTTCATTCATGAAAGCGCGGGAGACGGTGCTGTCCGCCGATGGATGGCGGCAGCCGTTTCACCGCTAATGGATTTCCCGGGAGTAAAGATAGAGTCTTTTACCGATTAGCAGCTCATCAACTGTTTCACACTCTGAACTTGCTGGGTAACGATATGAGGAAGCATGAAAACGCCTTGAAAAACTTGGTGTTGCAAGCTGCTGTGAAAATGAATATGATAGGTAGTATGATTCTGGAATGGAAGGGCAGGATAGAGGTTACTTAGCATCACAAGCGCCAGAGCTAGCATGGATCGCCACGGAGAGATGAAGGGATCCGGCAAGCTGACGAGGTGGAGGTGTTCGGAATGTTCGGCGGGGACCTCCCGGTTAGGATTCAAACCGTAAGCCGAAACGCAAAAAGACCAGGGCGACCGGTCCGACAAGAGTTCGGCAGAATCAGCTATTTTTTAATATATTCCTGAATGTCTGCGATGCCGATGTCATATCGGTACGGGCATGAGGATTTTTCGTACAAGAACACGTTCGGGAAAACCAAATACAGCCTAAACCGCATGATGGATGGCATCCGTGGAACGGGGAAAAAATATACCGTACGGAGGTCTGTTTAATTATGTGTGGAATTGTAGGATATATCGGAAAACGCGATTCGAAGGATATTTTGATTGAAGGTTTAAAAAAGCTGGAATACCGCGGTTATGATTCGGCGGGAATTGCCGTTTTCACTGGAAATGGGCTGGAGATCCGCAAGTCGAAGGGCCGCCTGGCTGTTCTCGAGGAGAAGCTGCAAGGGGAGCCGATTTGCGGTTCGGTCGGGATCGGACATACACGCTGGGCAACACATGGCAAGCCGTCTGACGTGAATTCACATCCACATACGGATAATTCATCCAAGTTCTCGGTTGTACACAACGGGATTATTGAGAACTATTTGGAGCTGCGTGAGGAATTGAGCATTGCCGGCCATAAGTTTGTATCGGAGACCGATACGGAAGTCATCTCGCACCTGATTGCATCGGTGTACGAGGGAGACATTGTCAAAGCCGTACAACAAGCCGTGAAGCGGATGCGTGGCGCATTTGCACTGGGCGTATTGACTGAGTATGAACCGGACAGATTAGTTGCTGTCCGCTATGCGAGCCCGCTCGTTATCGGTATTGGTGAAGGCGAGAATTTCATCGGCTCCGATATCCCGGCTATTCTTGAGCATACTCGCGATGTTTACATTTTGAATGACGGCGAAATGGCTATATTGACAGCTGATCATGTCGAATTGCTGACGATTAGCGGCGAGAATATTTCCAAGGAAATATTCCATGTCGATTGGGATCTGATTACTGCGGAAAAAGCGGGTTTCGACCACTTTATGTTGAAAGAAATTCACGAGCAGCCGAAGGCTTACCGCGATACAATGATGGGCCGTATTTCCGAAGACGGCAAGTCGATCACGCTTAAGGAAATCGGCATGACCGCAGAGCAAATCCGCGGAATTCAAAAGGTTCATATCGTTGCTTGCGGTACGGCTTATCATGCAGGCTTGGTAGGAAAAACAATTATTGAGCAGTTGGCACGTATTCCGGTAGAAACGGATGTGGCTTCGGAATATCGTTACCGCAATCCGATCATCACGGAGGATACGCTCGTTATCGTCGTCAGCCAATCCGGTGAAACCGCGGATACGCTTGCCGCTCTTCGTGAAGCGAAGCGCAATGGCGCCCGTGTCATGGCGATCACGAATGTAGTGGGAAGCTCCGTTGCCCGTGAAGCCGATGATGTCATCACAACCTGGGCTGGCCCGGAGATTGCGGTCGCATCGACGAAAGCTTATACTTCGCAGCTGATCGCATTTTACCTTGTAGGCTTATACTTCGCCCAGACGCTGGGGACGCGTGACGAGCAGTATATTGGTGAAGTGACAACTGCGCTGCTGCAGCTGCCAGAGCAAGTAGAAGCTTTGCTGGAGCAAGCGCCTGTACTGAAGTTAATCGCTGATTCGATCGTGAAGCACAACAGCTTGTTCTTCATCGGACGCGGCTTGGACTTCGCGGTTGCACAGGAGGGCTCGTTGAAGCTGAAGGAGATCTCCTATATTCACTCCGAAGCGTATGCCGCTGGAGAATTGAAGCACGGTACGCTTGCGTTGGTCGAGGACGGTACACCGGTAATCGCGCTGGTTACGCAAGAAGAACTTGCTGAGAAGACGCTTAGCAACATTAAAGAAGTCAAAGCGCGCGGCGCTCACGTACTCGGCGTAACGAACCACAGCAACCACGAGGAAGTGGCCAAGTCGGTAGACGAGGTATTCTCGATCCCGAACACGCTGGCACTGTTGACGCCGGCATTGTCCGTCGTTCCGCTTCAGCTGTTATCCTACTACGCTTCATTAGCACTTGGTCATGACGTGGATAAACCGCGGAATTTGGCGAAGAGCGTTACGGTGGAGTGAGTTTGGAAATTAAATTTTTTCATCTGTAATCGTTAAATAATAGTGGGAAGCGTTAAATAATAATGGGAAGCGTTAAATAAAAGCGGGAAGTGTGAAATAAAAGTGGGAAGTACAAAGCAGGAAAACACTACCGTATGGTATTTCAATCGCTTCGGCCCGTCGATTATCTCGATGGGTTTTTTTTATTGCTCAAACTAGTTATCCACAATTCTTGCAAACTTATTATCCACAATCTGTGTATAAACACGCTTACTAAAATACTGAAATATGATATTATAGAAATAACAGTATAAGACAGAATTCGAGTGAGAGAAGGCAGTATTACAACGCGTGACGTTGCTCCCCGATCAACCATATAGGAACAGCAAATGCCGTTTGTCAGGGTTCAAAAAACTATGCTAACGCGGAGGCGAATGTGTGAGAGTTGAATCGATATACGCATTTAACGGGGCCAGATTTACAGATCATGCTCATTTTGAAGAGTTCAAGGTCACGGTAATAGCTCGGCTTGGATACATCGACCTGTCCGCAAAGAGTTTCTCGGAGTTCTATGAAAACTACGCGGAGAGCAAAGGCTCGACCGCCGCATTGAATGAAATCCTTTTCGAGAACATCATGTATGGCCGCCTGACAAATGTATTTATTCATAAGATCGAAACCCCGTCTACTCTTGGCATTGATATTTTCAAAAAGCAAGCGGAGAAAATCATTGAGAGTTTTAAAGGTAATGTGTCAACAACCGCGCAGGCGTATATGAAGTCCGCTGAGAAGTTTTACTTGATGGACGTTCTGAATGTCACCACGATGGGAGCGAATTTCATCGCTGGTTTCGATTACAAACAGTCAGGTAACCATGTGACCAACGTACGGTTCCTAGTCGGTAGAACCGTGATGCTAAAAAGAAAAAAAACGTCCTATCCTGGGTATCTGCTCGCAGCGGTTGAACTGGATTTTGAGCGACGTATATGCATCGTCATGACCAAGCACACTTCTGACGTGGAGATAGACGATGGTGACGAATCAATCAAAAGTCCGAGTGGATATCGCAATTTCATCTTGGACAAGTTTGTAAGCCCCTTTTCAATCAAGATTGGGAAAAATGTCAAGAAAGATAGAGAAGGCATGTTCGCTTTCTGTTATTCACTTTACGAAAAACTGATCAGTGACGTTCGTGAAGTTGTGCGATCCTCGGCGCAGCAAGATATTGATGCGACTACACGCAAGTTGGAGAAGGCGCTGAAGCGGCTTGGCAGTAAGCCGTCAAGGGACCAAATCGGCGACCTGTCCAAGAATATTCATAATCTGCTGCTTGGCATTCATATTGAAAATAACATCCCAGATGAAGTGATGGCACAGAAAGCGGCCGACGCAGGGCTTATCGGATATCCCACCAATATCGATTATCAAAACAACCGTATGAACCGAAGTTCAACGGGCACAGGGCAAAAAGGAAAGCCAATATGCAAGACCGAGAACTTGTACAGTTTACTAACCGACTTCGAGAAGGCGCAAAAGCTGAATAAGTGGAACCTCTCATGGTTTCGAGACCCGAATAATCCAGATGTAGATAAAATGGAACAAACAAGGATCGAATCAATGACCGATTGTTTGTACTTGCGCTTCAAAGGAAAAAAACATCTGGGCAAGGAGTTAATTCAGCATGTCGTTGGAAACCTTGATCAACACCGCGGCTACTAATCTAGGCATCGACGAAGCGGCGGCGCTGGAGAAAATTAATACCGTTGTGGAGATCGGTGGTTTTTCGGCCTTCAGCAAAGATCTTCTCTCAAATGAGTTTGCCGAAGGTGAAATCGATGCGCTGCTCGTCATGATTCGGGAGGCGGGCGGACTTCAATCGCATTATCATTACTACTGTTTAGAAGAAAGCTGGGATGGCACGGTATCCAATTTGGACGAACAATGCGAGCATTGCGAATGGAATATCGGTGAAGCCGAACACCACGAGATTGAGGAAATGTTCGTGCTGAAGCGCGATTTCATTGAATCCGTACGCGCGCATGTTCTCCGAGGGGAAGAGAAGCGGTATTTAAATACGAACTTTCCAAAGCACTTAGACATGCTCGCGGCCGAGATTACGGACGTGATTCCGTTTATCGGCTCGGGTGTTTCCACGCCGCTTGGATTGCCGAGTTGGAAAGGGCTTCTTGAAATCATGAACGACGGCTCTTTCTCTGACAAAGCAATCGAGGAAAGGTTTAATGACCTGATTCAAGAAGGTGATCTTCTCGCCGCATTTGACTATTTGGTCGCTGAGTCATACGAATTTGCTTCTTATGACCAAATTAAAGAAAGAATCGTTGAAATTATTAAAGAGCGGCGGAAGAGAGAGACCCGCGTTGACGATCACAACTATGCCGATCTTGCTAAGTTGAACAGTAGATTTTATATTACGACCAATTACGATCTTCTGATGAGCGAGTTTTTATCCGAAGAAAGCGGCGTATACACGGCACCCGTTTGCCTCACTGAAATTGAAAGCATCAGAAAATTGATGAAGGGCGTAAACCAGGTCATACATCTTCACGGACATATCAACAAAATGGACACCATGATTGTTTCAAATAAGGATTACGAAAAGCTGTACGACGATCAAAAGCTCCTGATCACCTTCAGTTCGATTATGAACAACAATCCACTTCTGTTTATCGGGTTTTCATTTGCCGATAAGTTTTTCGTGGATCTGTACGAGAGAATGATTTCGCTCGTGAAGTCTCGGCATTATATTATTTTGCCAAACGCCGACCTGGAGACGGTGAGAAGGTTCAACGAGAAGAACATCAAGGTGATCAGTCTGAATGTCAAACTTGACGAGGGCGGCTGGACTGATTCGGAAGATTACGTGAAGGCTATTCGAGTGTTGATCCGCTATTTAACCAAGATTTACTTATGTTAAGAAATGGCGCGGTTTAAGCATATGATCATCAAAGTGAAAAAAGGATTCGGCATGCGATGTCCGCCACCGTTTTCATATTGCTTCGATTGCCGATGACCAAGCCTTTATAGAGGAAGCAAAGGCGCTTCTCCAGTCTCATGACCCACGGGCGTTCGCGTTTGCTTGAAATGGCTGGACCGCGGGAGTGGGATCATTACTATTTTATTGCGAAGAGGAGCAGCCGCAAAAAACCAGGTAATCTTGGTTTGATTAATGAAGAAGGGTATTCGGAGTGGTGTCCATCTAACGTTCATCAAGCGGACAAGCGATAAACTTTGAAACCAAGTAAACAGATCAGGAGGAGTGGTCGTGGAGCACGAGCCAATACCCGCATTTATCAGTTATAGCTGGGATAGCCCGCAGCATCAGCAATGGGTGCTTGATCTTGCGAACAAGCTAAGAAAGAACGGCGTGGACGCTAAATTGGATATATTCATTACCCAGAGCGGCACAGTTAACCTGAATTCCATGATGGTACAAAACATGATGAGAAACAGCTTCATCATAGTGGTGTTGACCGAAAACTATGCGGATCGAGCCGACAACAATAAAGGCGGTGTCGGCTTTGAAACGGTGCTTTCGCTTTCCACTTTGCAGGAAAATCCAAACAAGCTGATTTTCCTGAACAGGCATAGCGGCAACTTTAAGGCGGCTATACCATTTCATCTTCGCGGGTATTACACAATCGATTTTTCCGATGACAGCAAGTTCGATGAATCGTTCACCGAACTGCTTCATCGGATCTTTGATGTGCCGCTTTACGAAATGGAGCCGATCGGTCCAAAACCAACGCTGACTCCCAGAAAGGCAACTGATCGGATTCCAACGGAAACCGCGGCGAACGATACTTACTTCGAAGAATTGGTGCGACCGCATGTCAGGGAATACACCGACAGGGATAAGATGAGGTTCATAGAAACGAGTTATCAGGACATAAACCAGGAGCTAGATAAACTGTTTGCCGAACTTAAAAAGCAGAATCCAAACTTCGATTATGATCGTCAAAAGATCACCGAGAAGAAAATGGTGTACCATCTGTTCTTGGGCGGGAAGTCTATCACAAATGTTAAGATCTGGTTGGGCAGTTTATTCGGATCTCTGCCGCAAATTAATCTTGCTTTCGGAGCGCGGGATTACGACAACGATAATTCGATGAACGAGGGAATTGCCTTTGTGTTGGACGCCGACAGGCAACCCGCTTTGGAAATGACGTTTAGCATGTTTGGCAATAAAGGACCGCACGATGCCCGAGGGGCCGTGAAGGAGATTTGGGAGTGTCATTTGAAGCACCATTTCAGATGATTCAGACGGGTCTCATATTCATACCCTTAATCCCTCGCAACAGCGAGGGATTATTTACTTTGCGTAGGAGCGGAGCCATTGAAACAGCTCCAGCAGTTTCTCTGCATAATTGTGACTCCAATGATCATTCGTGTCGTTACAACTGTCGAGCTTGATTACGTCACCGTTTGAAAAACAAATGCTGAGTGTTTTATTATGCTGATTATTTCGCGGCGATAGGCTGAGTTCCAATTTTTGAATATCGAGGTATTTCCAAGTCTCCACACTGACGCTGTGATCTTTGACCGAGAAACGCATCACTCCGTTTGATTCGAAAATGTAAACTTCCTCATTAGAGTCTTTTATAAAAAGCCCTTTGGGGTAGAGAATATGTTTTGCATTACTGTCCTGGATTAATTGGCGAAGAACAACAGCGATCTGCCTAAAAGCATAGCTGACGTTATATGCTTCGCCTACGATGCGGTTGATAAAGGTGTTTATATCCACTACATCCGCTCCTCACCTGAGAAAAATAAGTAGGCTTTTTTGTGGATCGTAAATACGTGTGCGTTTTGTACCGCCATGTTAAAAAGGCAAAGATATTGACAATTTACAGCAAGCGGTTATACACAAAAGGTGAGGTGATACGATATGAAAAAAATAACCGACTTTGGTTTTATAAGGCATGAAGCGGACATCGTCTTAATGGGCAGCAAAACTTTTGGGTTTGTCTTTTTGATAAAATCAAAGCGTTCGATAAAGCAATTGCGGGTCTACGTAAGCAGAGAGGACAAAGGCGAAGTAGAGTGGGAGCTTTGCAAGTACATCGGTCCCCATGAAATTCTTGATTGGGCGCCATTAAAGAAGCAGCCTCGTTTGCAAGACCTGCCTGGTTATGCACAAGAGTTGATTCAATCATTAATGAGAAAAACCTCGTAAAATTTAGAATGACGTGTCCATCCGAACATAGACAGAAATGTAAATGTTCCGTTTTCTAAACTTATGTTGCACTGTCCAGTTGCGGCGCGCCGTGCTAGCGCATAGTCTAAGAATATATGAATAGCCTCCGATTCAGTAATGTTGTAGTCGGTAATTACACTTTTGAGAATTGGAAATCCATCAGCTAAATCTTGTAATAAATTCTTGAATTCATGCAACTCGTACGTGATTGCCACCGTCTTTTCCTCCTGTAATATTAGCGTCTACTATATCCCAGCATATCCAATTGCCTGAAAAATGCAAGCAGATTTTCTTCAGAGTCGATAAATGCCTCTTGTTTTTACACAGAACAGTAAAGCGCGATCATCATTGTCCAAAACCAAGAAGGGTGTTGGCGGCAATGACAGTCGCAAACATGCAATGCGAGACCGTAAACGCGGGGGGAGAGACCTGCGAGCATTTGCTGACGGGCAGACAAAATGTCGATTATATTCTGTATGAGGTTAGCAATCTTAAAAGCGTAAGGATGTGCAAGCCGTGCTTTAACCGTAAGCTAACCGAGCTTTTAGGTGAGTCGGCATTTATGGATAGCGAGGCCATCCATTCTGCGTTCGCGGCCCGATTGGCTTAATGCTAGCCATGGACAACAATGAACCGCATGGCTATGCCATGTGGTTTTTATAATTTAAAAAAAGTTGTCGCATCGTGCTCAATGATCAGATAAGATGGGATTAAATAACAGTGTGGAGGCTAGTGAATTGGATCATTCATTGAGTCGTGAAGTCGCCCGCACGGAATGCGGAGTTTACCATGATAAAGGCGAGCCAGCAGTTTGGCTCTCGAACTGCCTTGAAGTAGGAGGCATAAAGCCCACGGATCAATATACCGTTACCTATTAAAAATCGAATAATTATTTGGTGAAAGTAGATTAAGTGGGGGGACAAAAATATATGAAGAGAGATTGTATTTTTTGTAACATAGAACTTGAACCAAAGCAAAAAATCATTTTAAAAAATGAACATTGTTTGTTTTTACAATTGGAAGAAGCTCAAGTCAAAGGAGCTAACCTTGAAGGTGCAGGTTTAATTGTTCCGATACAACACAGAGAAACAGCATTTGACTTAACATCAGAGGAATGGGAATCAACATACTCTTTGCTTCAAGATGTTAAAAAATATTTAGATACAGTGTATAAACCACAGGGGTACAATCTTGGTTGGAACTGCGGAGAAGTTGGCGGGCAACATATATTTCATTCGCATTTTCATGTGATTCCCAGGTATCAAGATGAGCCATTAGCAGGTAAAGGAATTCGATATATGCTTAAGAGTTCAGTGAATGAACGAAAAAGCAACTAAGCTAACGAGGAACGATAGCTCAATAAAGGAACACGATGTGCTGCTGCGAAATAATACGGCACCTTCGTTCCGCTAACGGGCAGCATTCAATAGAATATTAGTCTTTTATGGTAAGAACATAGAACAAGATAACTTAAAGTCGTCGTTTCTAGAATGAACAGGTATGAAACTATTATAGGAGAGTCCTAAAATGAAAAAGAAATTGAACTATTTAATCTTACTGTTAATGATCATCTTAATGGTTGGTTGTACCAATGCAGAAAATTCAACTATTACAAATGTAGAAGATGCTCCACAAGAAGTAACCACAGTTGATAAAGAACCTGAAGAAACTGTTACCGAGGTCATTATAAAGACAGAAGGAGAAGAAACTACCCCGACGGTTGTTGACGAACAGGTAGCCGAGGAAACACCAACCCAACCAAATAACGAACTTTTCACAGGATACAAACTCATTGAAGTGGATGGTTGTGATTTGTCTGGGCATCGTGAACCTAACGTCGTTGTGGATGTTGGTTACGGGGACCGTGAATACTGGGCATTTACAAACGAACACGGGCAACTAGTGCGTGTCATTGCTGACGAAATCATTCTACAAGATGACAGTAAGGAGTCTGTCTCATCGTCTGGTAGATATTGCTCTGATGAAGCAAAAGTTCCTGGTGTCGAAAGTGATGTGTTAGATGAAGGACATGTTATTGCTGATTCACTTGGCGGGGTATCGAATGCTTATAACATCACCCCACAAGATAGTACACTCAACCGACATGGTGATCAAGCTTATATGGAAGACGCTATACGCAAAGCAGGTGTAGCTACTAATTTCGAAGCTATTATCGCCTACCCGAACACGGAGACGCAGATCCCTTCAAATTATCAATATACCTATACGTTAATGGGTAACGTAATTGTCGATACATATGACAATGTGAATCCTGATGAAGTGAACGCATCACTCGGTTTAACAGGCAGTGAACCTTCCGATTCCACGAGTTCAGAGGATCTTTCTAGTGTCGATACAAACGGTAACGGAAAGGTAACGATTAAAGAAGCAAAAACAGCTGGTTATAGTATGCCAATAACGAGTGACCACTGGCTATACAAATATATGGATGATCGTGATGGTGACGGCATGGTAGGTGAGTAAGACTAAAATAAATGACGAAAGTACAGAAAATTTTCCTCGTTGGACGATTTTACAATTTGCAAATTGGTGTCTGTACAGGAAACAACTAAGGTTGAACAGATACATCGTTTTTTTTTCTGAAAATAACTTAACTAACGGGCATTGGTTAGTTACACTTTGTCTCCTTCGTCGGTGCCCATAGTAACAAGCATTGGCTTAATTTGTGTAAAGAGCATAACATCACCGTTATACTGCTTTGCTAGAGGATTATTTTTACTATATTAATGAAAATTGAAAGGAGTCTGACAATTGATGTCGAATATTTCCTTAATTTATCTCAGGGGATGATTTCAATGATTACGAAGATCGTCAAGATCAAAAACACGGGTAAATTCAGATCGTGCACGCCGAAGGGGATACAACTAAACCGATTCACTATTCTCTACTCCGAAAATGGCCGTGGCAAGACCACATTGTCAAACGTCTTTCGCTCGCTTCATGAACAAAATGGGGAATGGATTGTGGGCAGAAAAACGATTGGAGGGAGTGGCGAACAGGCCGTAGATTTGTTGACAGAAAACGGAATGCTCTCTTTTAGAGAACATAACTGGTTAAGTAAGCCCGATTTTGATCTGGAAATATTCGATTCATCCTTTGTAAGTCAAAATGTATACTCCAGACACGTAATTGAGCATGATCAAAAAAAACAGCTCTACTTATTCACGATTGGAAAACAAGGCGGGGAACTGGCCGATCATCTTGTGTCCTTGGATGATGATTTGAAAAAGAAAAACGCCAAAAAAAAGGAAACCGAAAAAGAGCTTGTGCAAGGTGTTCAGGGCGTTGTCTCTCCAGCTGACTTCCTGAAATTTCCTCCGAAGCATGATCTTGAGGATGAAGTTCAAAAGCAGTCTATCACACTTAAAGCTATGGAGAAGCAAAATGAAATTAAGGCAAAACCATACTGTTCGGCGGTTTCTCTACCGTCGTTCGATAAACAAAAATTTCTTGGGAATATATCGGGCAACACATTCCAACAACTCGTTGATAATGCAGAGGAATTGACCAAAAAACATATCCAGCAACACCTTGATCAGCGCGGCGAGAAATGGCTTGAGTATGGAGTTTCCAAAATTACGTCAGATGAAAAGTGTCCGTTTTGCGATCAAGATCTAAAAAATACCCCATTGGTGACTGCTTTCAAAACATACTTTAGCGAGGAATACAAAAGAGCAATACATACGGTAAATCTCTTGGAAACGACGTTTACAGAAAAGTTTTCCAATGACGCGTTGCTTAATTTGCAGAAACATTTTCATACCAATCACGAGTTAGTATCATATTGGAGATCATACGACGCCATAGACGATGTAAAGCAGTTGGATTGGGAACAAATAAAAGCAACGTGGGACGATTTCACAAGAAGCATGACAACACTAATCGCCGAAAAAAAACTTGCGCCGCTCGAACAGATAAATGTATCCTCCGAAAGAATCGCATCAATTGATAAGTACCTTGATCTGCTGAATGAGCTGACCGCTTATAATGGCACAATAACTCAAATTAACAAAACGATCGAAGCAAGAAAAACGTTGGCGGATAACACGAATATCCAAGAAGTAAAAACTAAACTCACTTATTTAACGAATGTAAAGCTGCGTTATAGCGAAGAAAAAGTCGGAATGGCTGAGAAATACACACAACTTTTAGCAACAATCCGCGAACTAGAGCGGGCAAAAAATGAAGTTCGACTCTCATTGAATGCTTACACGACTGATATTTTTGCCAAGTATGAAACTCAAATCAATAGACATTTAACAAATTGCGGAGCAAGTTTTACGATTTCGGATTATAAATCGAGTTTTGTCGGCGGCAGACCAAGCAGCAATTTTTCGCTAAAGATCAACGATATGGCAGTCGACGTGGGGAATGACAAATCTCCGTTAACGGGACCTTCATTCAAAAACACACTAAGTGAAGGAGATAAGAGCAGTCTTGCCTTTGCGTTTTTCTTGGCGAAGCTTGAATCTGATCCTGAAATTCGCAATAAAGTGATTATTTTCGATGATCCGATTTCGAGTATGGATAACCATCGAAAGAGTTATACGGCAGACCAGATCATGAAATTTTCTGTGATCGCTAGACAAGTGATTGTGCTGACGCATGATACCTTCTTTGCGCGCGTTTTGTGGGACAAGTTTGCGGAGAAAAAGACATTGCTTAGCCAGTTTTGCATCAAAAGGGAAGGCAAGTACGACAGCACCATTGATATATGGGATATCGAAGCCGAAACAAGATCTGATTACTATCATTTGTATCATACGCTCGCAGATTTCTTGGACGGAAAGCTGCCGCCGATGAATTTTCGATCCGTTGCAATGTGCATTCGCCCTATTTTGGAAGGTAATTTGCGTGTTCGCTTTCCTCGTGATTTCACCAGCAGTGAATGGCTTGGCGGATTTATTCAAAAGGTACGGACGTCAACCGAGCCACATCTCTCATTAATACAAGGGCAGCTTGCTGATCTTGAAGATATTAATGATTACAGTAAGAAGTATCATCACGACCAAAATCCTTTTGCGGATACTGTGCCCATCAACGAAGCCGAATTGCTCGCCTACGTTAGGCGGACTCTCAATGCTTTAAGGGGATTACACAATGCAGTAATCTAGGCGTCACGATCAAATCACTAGGTGGAGGATCGAAAAATGGATATCGCGCGGTACGAAGGATTAGTGATGAATATTAATACAGAGTTGAGTAAGGTCAGCGATTACGACAGAGATAAAGCGATCGAAAAGTACAGGCGTATAGCAGAAAAAGGAGCAATGACATGCCCGTTTTGCGCTGAGAAACTGCTGCTTCGAGCAGGTGAAATCCGCGGAATTCATTTTGCACATCCATCGGGCAAGACCTGTCAGGAAGCAGCCGCTTACGATACATACCGCGAACAAACAAGGCGCGAGAACAAAAAGCATTCCATTATCAAGGAAGCAATTTACACCGAGCTGAAGAGCCAGGAAATCATTAAGCCCGACCTCAAGGTAGAGTACGGCTATAAAGAAAAAGCATCCGAGAAGTGGAGGCATTATCCCGATATCTACATGAGCAAGGGTGGGCGTGAATTCGCCATTTCGGTAATAACCGAGGTTCACAATATCGGGGATGAAAAAATCGTCAAAACGATCAGCAAGCGAAATCAGTATTTCGCTGATAGAGGCCTGGAGTCAATATGGTTTGTCGAAGACAGGGAACTAGCAGATGATTTTGAGCACCGCGTGCTTCATCTGTGGGAAGCTGAGTACGGCCTAGCAATCAAGACTGAAGCGGACCGCACATGGGACGCATTCATGGAAGGTATCATGCAGGATTTCACTGATCACAATATCTTGGATCTGTTCGGGTATCGGGCATACGCACCCATGCAACTTGATGTTCGAAGCTTGTATTATGTGCACTCCGCAGGCGATGAGATAACGTTCTCGGTCTATCGGTTAATCTTGGACGAGAAGCGGAAGCCATTCCGCGCTTTCGCGTTAACCCGCGGCTATCGGGTGCATATGTCCAGCGCGCTTATTGTTCGCGATGAAATCGTGCTGAGCAGGGAAGAGCAAGAGGATGAAGACCGCATGCAATTCGCAAACGATGTGGCCGAGCGGGTTGAGCAGTTCCGAGAAGAAGCGATCGTCCGCGAGGAGGCGCGCTTGGCTGCGCAGTATGCCGCCGAAGAAACAGCAAGAACGCGCATGCAGGCGCTGCCGCCCGAATACCAGCGAGCGGTTGCCGCCGCGTCGGAAATCGTGAATGTTGATATCGATGTCCTCGATTATATGGACAAATTGAAGGCCGCGTCAATCACCGCCAAAGAAGCTAAAAGGCTATTCCATTTCATGGAGCGGCATCGTAGCGAGCTTGATGATTACGGCCTGTCTTTTAAAGAGGTTAAGCGACTCATCAACTATGCGCTTGGCAGAATCGGCAATCCCGACATACGCAAATGGCTGATTGAAATCGAATACCTTAGAGGAGAGTAACGGTGCAGTCATTCTCGACACATTAATCCGTGATTTTATAGTCAAATAAAGCGATTAAATGCTTTAAAGGAAGAGTAACCTTCGCATTACCTCTAATTAAGCTAACGGGCGTGATATAAGCATTCTTACTCGAACATCTTCATTCGTAATAAAATTTGATATTTTGACCGCAAATTAAGATGTGACGAAAAGGAAAGGGAGATCCAAATAATATGGTCAAACATTACGATCCTTTTAAAGAAATGACTTTTACATATGATCGTTGTTTTATGTGCGGCATTTTTTTAGATGATGATATTAATACGGATGAGCATGTTTTTCCTAAGTGGCTTGGATAAAACAAGCTTCAAGAAAATATCGTTGGCTATGCTAAATCATAAAACGTGTGAAGAGTATGAGCACTATGTAAATTGGTTTGAATCAAATAAAAGATCCATTATGGAGTTGGAGCAGATAGATTGAAACAGAGAAAAATATAGCCGCTTAGCGAACCCTGAATTCGCAAGCGGCTTTTACGTAATATTCATCGTTGATCTTGACGGCATAATCGTTCTGAGATTCGATTACACCGCCATAGTCTACGATTTTATTCTCCATCCAGGCGGTGACTGGTGTTTTGTTATGGATTGCGGCTGCGATATGTGCGTCGGTGGATAGAATAAATCCTGATTTGAACATGCGTTACCCCTTCGGTGGATAAGTATCATTGCCATGGCTGTCTTTTGAATGGATTTTGACATCTTTCTTGTGAATGATGAGTTCGGTACCTTGATTATGAGTTTTTCGACCTTAATCAACCGCTTCTTTCTAGGTGTTGTGATTTTTGTTGTTTTGTTGTTTCATGCACCTTGGACTTTCCGACCACCGCCTTTGTTGGGCGTAATGTGCTAATCGGTATAACCCTGACCACCTCTAATACCCTATATTTTATAGTAATTTAAATGCCAAGATCAAGAACGATTATTCGACAAGTTGCTGCTTGATGATTCACGGCCGAAGATAAAAAAGAACGGGAGCAGCCAGGCTATTCTGTTCTTGGCCTAGTGTTAAATCCAATTATAAACACCCCGACAATACGAGCGACGTCAATTATGAAGGAAATGGATTGTTTTATTTATAATTGTGATTAGTATAGGACAAATCTGTCAATACATACCTTGGTTTAAAGGGGGGATATTTATGGAACCAATAACAATTATCTTTGCAAGCATAGCAGGGATTTCGGTTGCTGGATATGTTCTATACAAGAAAAAAAATGACCTTTCATCTCAGGATAACGCAGCCGAAATTAAGAAAATTATTGAGGAAATTGATCCTGTAAATAATTCAAAATTTAAAGTCGCTTACGCGTTCACAAAAACTGACAATCCTCCAGATGTTAAATTGAAAGAAATAATTGATACGGCTAAAAAAAGTCTTGATATAGCTATGTATACGTTTACAGACAAAGGGATATTAAACCGAGTGCTCCACGCAACAAACAGGGGGGTTAAAGTGCGATTAATAACCGATAAAGCTCAAACTAAAAATGCGAATGGTCAATACTCATTAATTCAATCCCTTGCAAGAGCTGGCATACCAGTAAAAGTAAATAATCATCAAGGTTATATGCACTTAAAGATTTTGATAGCGGACAATGATAAAATCGTGACAGGTTCCTATAATTACACAAATAAGGCCAAAAGCTCCCATGATGAAGTAATTGTCATTCTAGAGGATAACCATATCGCTCAGAAATGGACAGACCAATTTAACAGAATGTGGAATGACGAGAATAATTTTAGAGAGTTTATTGGTAGGGATTCTTTCACAAACGCTTCATGAATGCCTATAAAAGATTTGCTTAAATACACCGAGGAGAATTAGAGAAAAGAATGCAAAGACGGCTAGAAATGTAAAGGAGTGGACTAGTCCATAAGCTAAATATTTCACACCACCGATCGCAAAAATAAATCCCATAAAGGACTGAACAAACATTAATACTACACGGAGCCATTTTTCGATAGGGGTAAAATTACTCCAATGATTCATTTTATAATAAAAATAAATTGCGCTAATACACAGGGTCGCTGCAAGTAAGTACATAATTGCTGGAAGCCAAAAGTTTTGGCCTGTTGAGTACGGTGACTGATAACTTGAGCTTGGTTCTGCTGAATTTTTGAAGAGTTCCTTAATCGGAGATGTGAATGTCGAGACTGCTTCATGTGCCGCATCGGTAGCTAGTGCTGAAAACTTTGCATCCACTGGATTGAAGTAGCTGTTGCCAATGAATGCGAAGGCCATGGCTATAAAGAACATGAACAAAAAGATGGTATCCTTGAAATGACTCATAAAAAACCACCTCTCGTAAGCTGTAATTCTTAATTGTATGTATTGTTGAGAAAAATAGGACAAAAGGCTTTGAATGGCTCGAAGATAAGCAAAATACTCAGATTACTTAACATCTCGAAGAAAAAACAATCAAAATAGCGGCTGCTATTTAAGCCGCCGCGCGAGACTAAGGGAATATTTTCAAATTAAATACTCTGAATATCATTGATTACAAAATCACGCTTCTCATACGAATTTGGGCTGTAAAGAAATCGAAATTGGCTGCAAGAATTTGAATGTATATATTCAGCTCTGCCAAACAATAATGCACTTTTTGAGCCGATCCGATATTTAGCATGCTGCTTTTGATTTCCAAATCGTTCAAATGCCTCAGCCATGCCAGTGGTTAAGAATACAGGTTTTTGATTCCCCATGCCAAAAGGCTCCATTAACATAAAGTTTTCAAAGAGGGCATTGGTGCAGTCGCTCAGCTGAAACGAGCTGTCATAATACTTGATCGGTATAATCGGCGGTTCGTGCGCGGCGGCATTTTGCAAGGATGTTCTAAACTGATTTAAGCAGGCAAGATCCACGGTTAATCCAGCAGCAGCTTGGTGTCCGCCGTAAGCCTTAAGCAAATCCGCGCAACGGGCCACGGTGTTTATGATGGAAAACTGCGTATTTTGCACGCTGCGGCCTGAGCCCTTTCCCTCATTGGTAATGATGATTGCGGGCTTATGGTATTTATCCGTTACTCTCGCCGCAAGAATACCGATAATCCCTTCTGAATAGTCCCCGCAAGCAACGATTACTTTTTGCCGATGCAAACCCTGACTTATTATGGATTGATCAAGTAATTGAAAACACTCCTGGGTCAACCTTTTACGTTTTTTGTTTTGTTCAATGAACCGCTCAAACTCTTTAGTTTTAGTATCATCGCTGATCAACGCGTGCAATGCTTCATTTGGATCGCCAATACGGCCGCAGGAATTGAAAATCGGCGCGATTAGAAACGATATCGTGGAGCTGTCGATCGAGTTCAGATTGAGCAAGCGAAACAGCTCGCGCAGCCGCGGGGACGGATCTGCATTCATTTTTTGAATGCCGAGCTTAGCGATTACGCGGTTTTCGCCCGTTAGCTGCATAAGATCCGCAATGGTTCCGAGCGCGGCGAGCTCAATATACTGCCATGCATGAATCCGCCATTCATGATTTCCGCTGGCTACAAACAAGGCATGGACCAACTTATAGGCCACCCCTGCGCCAGCAAGGTACGGGTTCGGGTAGTCGTTGTCATCCCGTTTTGGATTCACAAAAGCATGGCAATTTGGATGCGAACCTGTTATCTCATGGTGGTCCGTGACAATGACATCAATTCCTTTGGAAGCGGCGTAGCGAAGTGCTTCATACGCATTTGAGCCGTTGTCGACCGTGATGATCAAGGCAGGATCAATCAACACCATGCGTTCAATAGCGATTGCGGTAAGGCCGTACCCGTCTTTGCGTGTCGGCAGGACGGCACTTACATCCGCGCCGAAAAAGCAAAGACCTTTATACAGGAGAGAAGCTGAGGTAATGCCGTCAACATCATAATCGCCGTAGATCACAATTCTTTCATGATTCTTTATTGCCCGAACGATCCTGATTACGGCTTTTTTCATGTCGCGGAGCAAAAAAGGGTCATGCAGGTCCGAGATTGTCGGGTAGGCGTATTTCCAAAAAGTATCCTCGCTTGCGATTCCCCTAGCAAAAAGCATTTTAGCTGTCAGTGGCTCAATTAGAAAAGCACTTGAATGGTACGCGGCCACATCATCCGAGCAAAGATTCGGCTTCTCAGTCCATTCCATTTTTGGATCACCTCACTACCTCATTCATTGCCAAATTAAAATATTTCCAGACTCTGGAAATATTGAACCAAATTGAATACAAAAAAACCGCTGCTCAGTTGAGCAGCGGTTAACTAAAGGGTCATTAACATCCAAAATTTGATATTATAAAATCAATAATTATAAATGATTTCAAACTAATAAGCAATCATTATTTTTTGGAAATCTATTGACATTTCATGCGGCGCCAATTATTCTGGACCATACAGACGAAAGTTTGTCATCGCTTTACATTTTTCAACATCTGCCGACTTCAATAGATTCTACGTTCAGCAGTCGCTTCGAATAAGTCAGTCAGCTGGATGCCGAGTTCGGCGCATAATCGGGGGAGAAACTCGGGCTTTATCTTTCCATTGTTATTTTCGAGGGTGCTTAAATAATTGGCAGACACGTGCAGTCGCTCTGCTAATTCCTGGAGCGTCAGACCTTTTCTAATACGGAAATACCGTAAATTTACACCAAATGTCACTAGATTCACACCTCTTTCAATTAGTGATGGATAAATGATAGCCGCCGTTCACGAAATGGGTATAATTGTCAGACAATTTGACGAATATGATGATAACACTATCATACAATGGCAGGTGAATAACATGCGTAAAATGTCTCAGGAGAACAGAATGAAGGCAGGACGCGGCCAGGAAACGGGCAAAGATTACGTGCCATGGACCACAGTTCGAGATTTTTCTGGAAACAACTCCCAGTCAGGAAGGGTTCCTGGATGGAAGACAGGGCGTATCCATAACTTCTTGTCCCAGTTTGAACGCCACTATTTTTATATGCTCGAATGGTCCGACAACATTACAGACATCAGAGAAAAATATCCCTTGCCTATCGAGAACACCAGCGACTTGTCCCAAAGACTCGGTATTAAACACCCCGAGGATCAGAAAACAAAAGAGTTGATCGTGATGACCACTGATTTTGTGATCAATGTTAATCAAAATGGGAATAACGAGATGGTTGCCCGAACAGTCATTCCAGCCAATCAACTCTCTTCAAAACGGAAAATCGATAAGTTTGAACTGGAACGCATGTATTGGGCTGAGCGAAATGTAGACTGGGGAATCGTGACGGAACACGAGATTCCGAAAGAGATGGCCCAAAATATTGAATGGATTTACGCTTGTCGGGATATCGATGGCTCACCGTTTCACTCGTCACCTACGATTTTAGCGCAATTGGAGCCGACTTTGTATAGTGAAGTTACAAATTCATATGGATTCTCACTTGCCGAAGCTGCTTTAAACGTAGACAAACGGACAGGCATGGAGAACGGCGCATCACTTTGGGCGATCCAACATTTTATAGCAACAAAACAGTGGATTGTGGACATGACCAAGCGAATCCATCCGTCAAAACCGCTCTTTGTGGAACGAGCAGCTCAAAACGGAATCCAACATCATAAGGAGAATGTCGTGTCATGATTGCGGCGGGCAATCTGATTGAGTGGATCGAGACGGATTACATGGAACGGGTGTTATGGGTCGATTCCCACTATAAAGAATGCTATGTGATACGGCTGAATCCACTAGGAGAAGAGCAGGTTTACTTTCCTGTGCTGCGTCAAGTGAAGGCGCTCACGTCGGCGCTCGAAGAAGGACAGGCGATCGTGCGGCCAGTTGACCCATATATGAATTTTCCTGTTCCGTCGCCCGATAATACCCAAGCTTACGAGGATCGTGATAAAGCCTGGGAATTGATTAAGGATTTGGTAAAAGATGTGCCCGATATCTATGATAAAACGCTTCGATGGGCCGCGTTACAGGATCGAATGGATGAAAGTGGTGCCACAGCGAAAACGTACTACAAGTATCTTCGCAGATACTGGGCAGGGGGCATGACTGAAGCGGCGTTATTTCACGCACATGACAGAAAGGGTGGAAAAGGAAAAAAGAAAAGTGCCGACGGATCAAAACGCGGGCGGCCCTCCAGAGTGTCCAAGACGCTTGGCATTATGACGGGCGTGAATATCACAGAGGAAATAGAAGCGATTTTTTCGCTCGCAATAAAGGTTTTCTATAACCCGAGAAAGCCCAAGTCGCTGCCCAAAGCTTACAAAGACATGATCGATGAATGGTTTAGCATCGGCGATATAACGGACAGAGATGGCAATAAAATCCCATTGCTCCCGTCTGAAGAAGAACTGCCGACTTTCGCTTCGTTTAAAAGTTGGTATTACAGAAGCTATAACACACGTGAGAGGTTAATTGCCAAAGAAGGCAAGCGAGCCTTCAACTTGAAGCATCGACCATTGTTAAGCAGCACAAAGGACATGCACTTTGGTCCAGGAGCTATTTACCAAGTTGATGCGACCATTGCGGATATATACTTGGTTTCCCGCTTTGACCGCACACGTCTAATAGGCCGACCTGTAATTTATGTTATCGTTGATGGCTTCAGCAGATTAATTCCTGGGTTTTATGTCGGACTGGAGGGACCAAGTTGGACGGGTGCTCGAATGGCGCTTGCAAACGCTTTTGAAGATAAGGTGGAGTTTTGTGCGCGGTACGGAATCACAATCACTAAAGATCAGTGGCCCTGCCAGCATGTGCCAAAGGCGATTCTCGCGGACAATGGCGAACTGAAAAGCAAAGCTTCCGATAATGTGGTAAGCGGGCTAGGCATTACACTTCTGAATGCGGCACCTTTCCGCGCGGACTGGAAAGGCATTGTAGAGCAAACGTTTAACCTGCTGAATGTAAACGCCATTAAATGGGCGCCTGGGGCGGTACACAAGCGTGAGCGTGAGCGCGGAGAGAAAGATCACCGCTTGGACGGCAAACTTACGCTGGAGGAGTTTACAGCGTATATGATCCAAACTGTACTGGAGCATAACCAAGAGAAGTATATGGATTACTACGGCTTGGACTCAGATATGGTTGCCCAGCACGTCAGCCCTTACCCGCTTGACCTGTGGAACTGGGGCATTCAAAACCGCGGCGGCATCCTTCGAGCGTTTCCTCCTGATTATATTCGGTATCATCTGATGCCAAAAGAAGAAGCGACCGTAACCCGCGAGGGCATCAGGTTTGAGGGCATGTTTTATTCCTGCGATACGGCGATGAGGGAAGCTTGGTTTGAACAGGCGGCGTCAACTGGCGTTTGGAAAGTGCCGATTTCGTATGATTTTCGCAGCACGAATGCGATTTATCTGCCCGCTGAAAACGGACAAGGTTTTGAACGCTGCGAATTGACGCCGAAATCAGAAGAGCTTTACAAGAACAAAACCATAGAAGAAGCAACGGATTATAACGAAATTGCAAAGCTAAACCGCGATTTAGCAGGCCCGAGGAAAATGCAGTCGCAGACCGAATACAACGCGAAGCGACAAGCGATAATCGAAAAGGCAACGAAACGGACAGACGAAGAGCTGAAACAGTCCGATAAAAGTAACAACGAGAGAACCAAAGAGATCCGAAACAATCGGCGAGAGGAAAAAGAGCTTAACCGCCTTGCCGAGAGACACGACATCGGCAAAAAACCGCCGCTGGAAAACCCAGCCAGGGTGATCGAGATGCCGCGTAAAGAGGACGGGCCGAGCAGCGAACTCCGTCCGAAGACAACGAAGCGAGATTCATTCCTGGATATATTGGATGAGGAGGAGCATTGATGACTGACATCCAAAAGCAAATCTTAGCCAATGGAACGCATGCGTTTATCGGCAACAAAGTAACTGCGAGATATAATGAGCAGCAAGATCCCATGTGCCAGCATAACGTTTACCTCGCGGCTCTTCCTCCAATCCTAAGCCCCAAAGAGGCGGTGTTCCAGCTTCGGTTAGAACCCGCATATTTGGAGTCGGAGCGCGAGCTTCCACCCGAGTATCGCCAGCATGCTGTTCAGCGGCTTTCAAATTTCATTCAGCCCACTCCCAATCAGTTGGATCTTCATCAAAGGATATCCAGAGTGATACGCGGCGGTTATGTCACACGGAACCCGCTTTCCCCAGAATGGGTGAAGCAGCTGCGGTCATCTTTCCCGAATCTTGATTGGGACGGAGAAGATGAGTACAAAAAACCAGTGATTTCCCCATCTGCCACAGGTTTTACCATTATCGGCACCAGCGGGGTCGGAAAAACCAAAGCGGTGGAGCGGGTGCTTGCGTATTACCCGCAACTGATAATGCACTATGAATACAACGGACACGTGTTTGAGCGGTCTCAACTTGTCTGGCTGAAACTGGAGTGCCCGTATAACGGCTCCATTAAAGCGCTGGTCTTAAACTTCTTTCAATCCGTTGATCAGATTATGGGAACGGAGTATTATCGAAAGTTTCACAAAAGCCGCCGCACGGCGGAGGAGCTGATACCTGAAATGTCGCGCATTGCCTCATCACTCGGGCTTGGGGTTCTAGTCATTGACGAAATTCAGAGGCTGAGTATGGCAGCAAGTGGCGGTGCCAAGCAAATGCTCAATTTCTTTGTAAAGCTGAACAACGAGATCGGCGTTCCTGTGATTTTGATCGGCACCCATAGTGCGCAGCGGATCTTGACCCAAGAATTTGCCCAGGTAAGACGGGGGCTGTCACAAGGCGATATGGTTTGGACGAACTTGAACCAGGAAGACCGCGAGTGGCAGCAGTTCGTCAAAAAGTTGTGGAAGTATCAGTTCACAAGTGAATACACGCCGCTCGATGAGGCCCTGAGTGACATGCTATACGATCAGACGCAGGGCATTGTTGATTTAGCGGTTAAGCTATTCATGCTCACGCAGTGGTCGGTCATTGGGATTCCTGGTGTTCAGGAGAAAATCACACCTGCTCTTATACGTGAGACGGCTAAAACCCACATGAAAACCGCGCAGCCAATTCTGGATGCGCTTCGAAACGGCGATGAAAACAAACTGCTCAAATACGGGGATGTCATTCCCGTAAGCAATGAAGTTCTGGAAAAGTTTTCCCAAAGTCAAAGGAGCAAGGTTACAGTTACGGGCCGCCTCAACACGCTTGCCATGCAGCAAAAGATGGAGAGCGCGGATACGGTTGGCGAGGCCGATGAGGAAATGCTGATCATTCAGGTGGCGATGAATCTGGTCAATGCAGGCGTGGACCAGGAGATCGCCAAAGACTGCGCCCGCGGGGCGCTTCTGATGAACGGCGGAAGCACGGACATTAAAGTGGCCATGTGGGACGCTTTTGAACTGGCGAAAAAGGCAAAAGAAGAAGCGAGTAATCGAAAGCAAAACCGAAAAACACCAGCACGCGTGAAAAAGAACGTTCCATACACCGAGCAGGATTTGCGCGGGATTACGGCGCGCGGGCTTGAACAGCGTGTGGCGCCGTATGAGGCCCTGAAGGAAGCGGGGTATATCCGCGAGTCAACGGAATTCCATGCCGTTTAGGGAGGTGCTTTCATGATCTATGACTTTAATCCGCATCAAGATGAATTGATGTACAGTGTGCTTGCGCGTTTCCACATCACAAGCCGAAATGTGGTCATCGGCAGCAAGGAAACCGTATATGACGCTTTTTCAAGCAGGTCAGCTTCGGCGGTGGTCGATCTGCCTTCCAGACTTGACATGCTGCATCTCAATTTGCAACCAGGGACTCGGTTTACGCCAGAGCGCATGATTCGGGATTTAACGCTTTTTCCGTTTTACGCGCCGTTTCTTTCGCTTGACCGTGTCCAAAAAGCGGTTGAAAAAATGAAGTCAGACGGGGAGGTGCACACAACCGTTGGCGTGATGGCTAGCGCGATCCCTGTGCTTACGCATATGCGGTATTGCCATCAATGCGTGGCCGAAGACACCGAAAGGTACGGGGAGGCGTATTGGCATCGAAGCCACCAGGTACAAGGCATAAACGTGTGCCATAAGCATAAGACGCGTCTTATCGAAAGCGCGCTTCAGATTTCGCAAAAGCAAAACAAACATGAGTTTGTGGATATTTCGGTTGCAGTTGGCAGTACGGAAGCGGGCGGAGAGCATAAGCCGTCGGATCATGAAATTTACCTGGCGGAGGCGGCGGCTTGGGTGCTTGAAAATGAAGTGCCGATTCTTGGCCAAGAGAAAATTCGGCAGAAGTATCTTGCCCGCTTGCAGCTAGAAGGCTACGCAAACTTTAAGGGGCAGGTTGATAATGAAAAATTTATTAGGGGGTTCGTCGGTTTTTACGGCCGAGAGTTTCTGGAATCCCTGCACTGCGGCGTTGATTACGCAGAGCAAGGAAACTGGTTGCTCAAACTCGTGCGGAAACCAAGAGCCGCCGCACATCCGATTCGCCACCTTTTGCTCATGCGGTTTCTAGGCTTTGAACCCGAGACCTTTTTTGCGGCGGAAACGACCTTTCGTCCTTTCGGCGAAGGCCCGTGGCCATGCCTGAACAAGGCGGCAGTCCACGAAGGGCAAACCGTCATCGAGAAAATTAAGGTGACGAGAGACTATAAAACAGGGCTTCCTGTGGGGACATTTGCCTGCGCCTGCGGATTTGTGTACGCCCGCCGCGGACCAGACCGCACAGCGGAAGACAAATACCGTATCGGACGGATTAAGGTGTACGGAGAGACTTGGGAATCGCGTCTAAAAGAACTGGCATTAGAGGGAAGAACCGTAGCGAGTATTGCATCCATTCTTGATTGTAATGTTTGCACCGTTATGAATTACAAGAAGAGACTTCTTGGAGAAGTGGAAACCGAGGCGGATGTGATATCTGAGAGCAATCCCGATAAGGATGATACAATTATCAGGAGAGACAGCTGGCTTGCTTTGCAGTTAAAGTATCCCGAAGCTACGCGTAAAATGCTACGTAAGATGGCTCCCGCGGATTTCACTTGGCTGTACCGACACGATAAAGAATGGCTGTATCAACACTCGCCGAAGAAAACTCCGCCACAGAAATATTCTGATACGCGGGTGGATTGGCAAGCAAGAGACCAAGAGATGCTCAGCGCGGCCGCTCAGGTGGTAGAGGATGAGCTTAGCGGCGAGAAAAAGCCCGAACGCATAACCGTCAGCATGGTCGGCAAACGGATCGGCCGCCTAGCTATATTGCATCGGCATGCGGATAAAGTGCCTTTAACGATAAGGTATCTCAGCGAAGTCACCGAGACAATCGAGGATTTTCAAATCCGTAGAGTCAGGTTTGTGGCCGCGCAGCTTCGCGCGGACAGCGAGTTGCTGATGGAGTGGAAGATCGTCCGAAAAGCTGGGCTACGGCCAGGTTTTTCGGAGGCGGTGCATGAGCAGATTTTGTGGGAGTGCAAGATGCTTTAACTGAAACAAGCCTATCTCTGCGGATAGGCTTGTTTCATGTATTAGGTAGCTTGTTCGGAAGTTAACTTGTCCTTCGATTATCAACCTAAAATCTTTACGACCTCGTGCATTTTGCATAACTTTTTATGCAAATAATTTAGCAGAAGCCGTTGTTTCTGCAAGGGCAAAAAAGGGACGGCGGAGATTTTGTGGGGTGCTTGACGCCTTATTGAAATGAATATGTTTCGGAGGATTATGTAAAAGCGATTTCGAATATTGGCTCCATGCCAAAATACAGGCAAAATATTCGGATAATAGGGTAAATTGGAAGAACGGAATAAGCAATTCCTCACCGTTGCAAACACAGCAGTGAAACAGAAATTTTAAATAGTTGACAGTCAACATGATTGAAAACAAATTGGTGTCTAAACATACTGAATACGCACCCAGAAAAAGTTCCGCAAACCATGTCGTTAAGTCCGCCGTCGAATTAATTCACAATGCCCTTATCAATAAATTTAATCAAAGAACAAGCATCGGAAGTGATGCTTGTTCTTTGGTTTGCTGTTTATTTATCTGTTTTTGCTGCTTCTTCATAACGGTTCAGTTCCTTTTTCCAGAAGGAAGCCTCATGCATATGCTTTTTAAATTTGTTTAAGTACACACTCAAGAAAAAGAAATGAACCAGAAAAATTAGCAAATTAATTATGCTAAGCGTGGTTAATCCCAAAGGAATCTTATTCTGAAAATATAAACTAGTTAGAAATATGATTATCGATAGTGGAGCGAGGTATTTAAGTAAGTCATAATTGGATTGAGCCTCTTCCGATATCCGTTCATGATCTTCTATGCGCGACTTATAACCGACTTTAGGAGAGGTCATTGACTTTATTTCTTCTAATTGAATTAAGATGCTAGTGACATTTTTAATCCTTCTAACCTTTATAAAAATATAAATTATAGACACAATAAAGCTGATTACCAAACAATACCAGTGTTGCTTATGGAAAAGCAATAATATGATATTAAATAACAAAAAGCCAAACAAAGACAATAAGAGTATTCGGCGAATATCTTTCGTTTGAAATTCTTTGTAATGTTGAATGTTAGTTTCGTGGGGCTTTGACAAAATCCTCTTTCCTCTCTAGTGGACTACTATTTAAGATAGCATGTATGTAATTTTCTGTATAGAGTAGTTATCATATTATCTCCCCTCCTGTGGGCGAACAATACAGCTGGCCTTATTAACCCTGATTATCTTTGTGCCGTCTAATAGCACTTTAAAATAACATCGTTCAGTTTTTATGTCGATCGCATTAAAGGTTCGGCCGACCACTTTGTATTCTGTAAACATATTATCCAAGGAATCTTTTATCATAAAATACTGCACAATGAAAAAAGCATAAAAACACATCACTATACAGTAGATAATTATTAAAATTCGCATATTACCACCTACCTTATCGAGTGCTTTCTACACCATTTCCTAAACTCCTCTTGTATGCGGACCGAAGGAGAATTCCTGATTATTAGAAATTGGTCCGCGAGAAGAGGCGTTCCGTCCTGACGCGGAACTGGAACAGAAAACGAGTAAGTCGCTAGAGTAAATGTGTCGAGTGGTGAAGCGGTACTTCACTTCATCAATTAGACGGCGGGGATACCCGTTGAATTCAATCATTAGTCGTAAATGTGAATATACTTGGAGATTCACCTGCGGCTTTTATTTAGCTCTTGGAAAATGGACTACCTGCGTCTATTATTTAACGATTTTTGAACAGCCGTCGAATAATTGCATGAACTTGGTGTATTCGTGGCGTTTGCCATAGAGATCAACGAATCTTACTTCCCATTATTATTTAACGCTCGTCCAAAAAGGTACTTCCCACTATTATTTAACGTTTTTGAAATGCCTGCTCTAATAATCGTTGATATTACTGAAGATTCACTTTCCACTATTTTTTAACGCGAACATCATCTGTCAGCTGATAAAAAAGTCGTGAACCAGTAAAAGATGTTGTGAACCAGTAAAAGATGTTGTGAACTAGTAAAAGATGTCGTGAACCGATATGCAAGATGATTAATCATCTAGAAGGGAGCCCGGGGGAATGATTTGGGCTCCCTTTTAATCTGTGTAGAAATAAATGTAAATGGGATTTTACGATCGGTGGTGAAATTGTTGAGTGACATTGGCTATAGAATCAAATGTATCCGCAAAGAGAATAGTTTAAACCAAATTCAGTTTGCAAAAAGTATAGGCATATCACAAGGAAACCTGAGTGAAATTGAAATGGGAAATAGTAATCCGTCTGCGGAAACATTAATATCTATTCGAACACAATATAATGTGAACTTAAATTGGTTATTAACTGGTATCGCTGCAGAAGATGGGACGACATATGTAGATGAGTTCGAGAAAAGGCTGATTGAAGTCTTTAGAAATCTTGATGATTATGACAAGAACGAAATAATTGAGTTTATACGAGTAAAAATAAAATTAAGATCAATATAGTTATTTAATGAAAATAAAGGATTTCGCTTAGCTTTAGATAAGTCTCTTATTAAAGTAATACATACTACCAGCATATATACTTTAATTATAATGAGGAGGACGTAGCCCAAGCGAAGGAGCGGGAACGTCCTTTTTGAAGTAACGGGCAGATTACCGTAACTTAATTGGGTGCTACTTCGTATGCAAAGTGGAGAATAATGTTATTTTGGGGAGTGAGCCATAATGCGTATTGAAGAATATCAGATAAATTTGTTATTGAAGAAAGTAAGTGCGGAAGAAGAAGCTATGCTTAAGAATGTAATTCATAAACAATTTGGTGTGAGTGTAGGTCTAACGCCAAAGGAATTGTCCGAAATGAAACTGGAAGTGCTAACTCCTCTGCTTAATATGCTTCGGGGATTAGTGCTTACCAAACAGCATAAACCAGATATAAGAGGTGCTCATTATTCTTTGCAGTCAAAAAGCCTCCCTCGAAAGGTTGTATTTGGAAGAGTGGATAACATGGATTCCCAAGAGTAAGTATCCTATATAATTAAACTATCGGAGAACGTTAGTTAACACAATAAATTAACTATGTTTCTGACCCGGCGCGTTATCATAAGCCGGGTTTGCTGTATATTTTGCAAACATTTTAAAAAACGTTATTATGCTGGTAGGCTTGACCTGGGGCTTCCAGCGGCTCTTTCATTTCAAACAGTTTCAGAAGGAAGCACTCATTTAGCGGTTTTTGGTGAGTGTTGTCCTTATTAATCGTTGCAAAAACAAACAAGGTTCCATAATGCTTCGAACCCCCTCGAAGGTAAGCAACGTTGATTGGCCTGTCCTCCAGCAGCTCCAGCCTTTGATTTCCATAGACTATCTCCACCTTCGAGTTAGATCGAGAATAAGAGAACGTAAGCTGATCGGTTAGCTGTCGAATTGGATCAATTCTAGGTAGATTTCTTCCACCATGAGGGTTTTCATTTGTCATAGTCGCCGTATTCTATTGTAGCTGGAAAAGAGTTTCAGTTTTGAATTCTGATTTTGGGGCGATAACCCAGCTCTTATCCCTGTAAACCCTGACCTTCATAATACGAAATTATTATCGTTTTAATGAAATCAAACTTGACCTAAATGAGATCAGAGGAAATTACTGTAATTTGTCGAAATAGTAGTGCAATAAAACTATGTTTCGGAGGTGAAGTCCTTGATATTCGTTGGTGGTATACACGGTGTCGGCAAAACAAGCTGGTGCAAAGAAAGGTCTGCTCATGCAGGTATAGCTCACTACTCTGCAAGTACGCTAATTGCCCAAGAAAGAAACGAATCTTTTACAAGTGACAAGAGGGTGGATCAAGTTGAGGAAAACCAACTGTTGCTTCTATCCGCCGTGAGGCGTACCCGCGCGTCCCAGAGATTTTTATTAGACGGGCACTTTTGCCTTGTGAATAAAGAGAATGCGATTGAAAGGGTGCCGTACCAAACATTCGCAGACCTTAATCCATCGGGAATAATCCTTCTAAAGGATGACGTGAGTTCCATTTACGAAAGATTAGGTGCTAGAGATGCTCAGCATTATGACCTTTCATTTCTAGAGAAGTTTCAAAATGCTGAAATGGAATACGCTCAATACGTTTCGGAAAAATTGCGTTGCCCTGTTAACATTATTACTCCGACCGATATTTTTGATTTGAGCGGCTTCGTAAGCGAATGTTACAAGGAGGGCACCCGATGAGCGGAATACTGGAACGGAAGAAGTTTAGAGAGGTTAATCTGAACGACCCATTTTTTGATTCACTTAAATCCGATTATCGGGAATTTGCAGCTTGGTTTGAGCGGAAGGGAGATGAAGAGGCATATCTGTATTACGAAAACGGGTTTATTCAAGGCTTTCTTTATTTCAAAGTTGAATCAGGACCCATTACAGATGTAGAACCCGTCATTACCGGTAAACGCCTCCTGAAGATAGGTACGCTCAAAATAAATCCACACGGTACGCGCTTAGGCGAACGCTTTATCAAAAAGGCCGTCGATTATGCAATAGTTATGGGAGTGGAACAGTGTTACGTCACTGTATTTGAAAAACATAAGGCTCTCGTGGATCTGTTTGAAAAATATGGGTTTTCGCGCCATGGAGTAAAGGTAACAGTAAACGGAACTGAGTTGGTGTTTGTAAAGTCTCTGACCACATTTACGGGCGACATATTAACGGATTATCCTTTGATTTCGACAAAAGGGAATAACAAATACATCCTTTCGATCTATCCTCAATATCATTCCGTCATGTTCCCGGACTCTATCTTAAGAAATGAGAACGTCAACATCCTGGAGGATGTCTCATACACGAACAGCATTCATAAGATTTATGTGACCAGGATGAAGGTTTATCCGCTGGTAAGAGGAGATATATTGGTCATGTATCGAACCAAGGATGAAGGAAAAAAAGCAGAATACAGTTCTGTCGTCAGCTCTGTATGTGTAGTGGAAGAAGTCCGTTACCAAACTGAATTCGAAAATTTTGAAGCGTTTTATTCTTATGCCACAAAATATAGTGTATTTGATCGAAGTGATTTACAATATTGGTATAACCGCGGCGGGTGTTATACAATAAAGATGACCTATAACGCAGCATTAAGCAAACGATTGATTCGCCAGAAGCTTATTGAGCAGATTGGGATTGACCGCGACATTTATTGGGGCTTTTTTAAAATCACGGATGAACAGTTTGTTCGTATAATAGAAGAAGGTGGAGTACTTGAAAGTATTGTTATCGATTAGACCGGAGTATGTGGAGCAGATTGTAAATGGTAAGAAGCTCTTCGAATATCGGAAGCGAATATTTAAGAAAGAGGTTGAGTCCGTCATTATTTACTGTACGAAGCCGGTAGGGATGATTGTCGGAGAATTTACATTCGATCATATTTTATCGGATACTCCTCAAGCGCTATGGGATCGGACTCACAAACAATCTGGAATTTCTGAAGACTTCTTCAAGCAGTATTTTTCAGATAGAGAAACCGGATATGCGATTCAAATTAAGGAATATCGGGAATATGAGAATCCTGTTCAACCTGAAGATGTTTTTGAACATTTTGTAGCCCCTCAGTCGTATCGCTATGTTGCAGATAAGGAATGGAAGGAACTTCAGTTAGTGTTGTAATGTTGAATGACCAAGCGGCTTCAGCCAAGGAATTCTTTCGGCTGGGGCTTTTATTTTTGGGAATTTCTCGAAAATAAATCAATGTGAACAGTTAGCCGGCATCGCCGTTGGCAACACTGATATGAAACGGTGTAACCAGTGCATGATCAAACAAAACCAGACAGGGGTGCGCTTTAATGAAGCAAAGAGCAGGGAAGCTCGAGAATATATTGATAAAAGTCACTATTGTTATGTTATTTGGTTTTGGTGTAGGTATGATCAGTATTCGGGAGGATTGGATGACGGCAATTGAAGAGCGGCAGCTGGCGATCGGCTGCTTTTTAAGTTTTGACACCCTGGCACGCATGTGAACCGCCACGCACGCGAACGGTCATTTTCCCAAAATGTGAATATAGTGTGTTAACCAGTTAAAGGAGGTTTTTCCATGGGTGCGAGGGTTAAGTATAGGTCGTCTGACGTTGATTTGTTGGCGCGGCTTATGAGGGGCGAGGCACAGGCGGAAGGCGAAAAGGGGATGTTAACGGTTGGCGCTGTCGTGATTAATCGGGCCGTAGTCAGGTGTTCGGACTTCAAGAACGTCAACAATATTAATGATGTTATTTATCATTATATGAATGGCGATGCCATGTTCGACGCCATATTAGAACCCGATTTTTATCAGAAGTCACGGGAACGAGAGCGGCGGCTAGCTGAACAGACCATAAAAGGCTGGCGAGAATGGCCTTCAAAATACTCGCTGTGGTATTTCAACCCGTGGGGGCCAACGTCTCAACCTTGCCCCGCAATGTGGTACGGTCAACCGTTCGCGGGTGCTTGGAAAAATCATTGTTTTTACCAACCCACAAGCACAGAATGCGCGGAAATTTACCGATAAAAAACTTTGTAAGGGCGAATGCCATAAGGCATTCAATGCCAAATAAATAACACTTTGGTATGCCATCGACTACGAAAAGTTGCCTGAAAAGAAGCCCATCTTCTTCTTGATAAAAGTCCTCACCTGACTGTGAAAAAATAGGTGATCAATTAAAAGTAGTTGTTTTAAATAATCAAGGGTGAGCCTTTATCAAATTTCAAGTAGTATCGGAAGAAGATTAAGCTGACGGGGAACGATTGCTCAATAAAGGAACACGATGAGGCTGCCGCGAAATAATACGGCAGCCTCGTTCCGCTAACGGGCAGCATTCCTATTATAGAGAAATACGAGATTTGAGAAACAAAACTACAAGATGAATTCTACTCAAAATGAACGTATTAATCAAATTACTTCTTCTACCTTAATTATCGGTATCGACATTGCAAAATTCAAACATGTGGCTCGAGCACAAGACTACCGCGGAGTCGAGTTCGGGAGACCCATTACTTTTGAGAACAATCGTGAAGGCTTTGAAATGTTCGTTAGCTGGTTCAGAAAGATTGCGACGGAGCAAGGTTTCCAGGACACCATCGTTGGTATGGAACCGACCGGTCACTACTGGCTGAACCTGGCCTATTTTCTAAGAGAACATCACATTACGTGCGCTGTGGTTAATCCGCTCCACGTGAAGAAAAGCAAAGAGTTAGATGACAATTCGACAACCAAGAACGACATCAAGGATGCTAGAGTCATCGCACAGCTCGTCAAAGACGGAAGATACGCCGTACCTCATCTTCCCTAGGGCATCTATGCCGAACTAAGGGAAGCGATGAAAATTCGCGACCATCTGTCGATTGATCTGCGCATGGTGCAAGGCCGTGTCCATAACTGGTTGGATCGGTACTTCCCAGAGTTCCTCACGGTATTTAAGGATTGGGAATGCAAGTCCGCACGCCAAATGCTCAGTCTTTGTTTGTTGCCGCATGAGCTGGTTTCTGAGTCAGAGGAAGCCTTGCTGAGTCATCTCAGAAAGGTTGCCAAGCGAGGTCTCGGTATCGAGCGTATGAGGAGTTTGCAAGCGGCGGCAAGCCGTTACTTCTTCTACAACATGTTTTCTTAGATTTTGAACGTTTTTCTTTCGTACGAGAAAAGCACTTAATGAGGATGAGCATTTAAGAGAAAAGTGATTCTCCATAGAGGGAGGATAGTGAAAGAAACAAAACAGTGAGGTACGGAGCGCATACCTATATGGCATCGCAGTATGGTGGAAAAAAGTGGACCGCAACCTTCTATGGTTAAGAACGTCAAACCTTACTAGACACCAATACAACAGAAGAGGGGAGACATCATGAAAAAGGTTTTATCAGGGATAATGTTGATCATGGCCATTTGTTTTAGCTTACCAGGACAGGCATCCATGGAACAGGCTTCCTTGGAGGTTAGCTTTCAGGATGAGCAGTTGGAGCAAGCAATCAAGCAAATCTTACAGAAGAATGATAATGAAGCCATCACGCAGAAAGAGATGGAGTCATTAACCGTTGTTAGTCTTATTGGCCAAGGGATTAAAAGTTTAAAGGGCTTGCAATATGCTACGAATATTACGCAACTTGATTTGTCCAAAAATGAGATTGAAGATATTGGGCCGCTCAAAACATTGAGCAAGTTAACGGAATTGAACCTTTCGGACAATCAGATCAAGGATCTTAATCCATTAAAGAAGATGACGAATCTGAATGAATTGGATCTCACGTCGAATTTGGTATACGATCTTGGGCCTTTGAAATCTCTTACGAATATTAGCTACTTATACCTAGGTAACAATCGTGTTTGGGATTTGGAGCCCATCCGCAACCATACGTTCGATAATCAATATGACACAGGAGCTTACTTACCCGCGCTGAAGGTGAAGGGAAACTATTTGGATCTGAGAGATCCGCCGCCTACCAAGTCGCGAAAAATTCTCAATCAGCTCGGCGGGGAAGGAGGATACCAACGAAAAGTTGAACGATTAGTAATCGGCAGTACCACCGCTTATATCTGGGAAAGTGCCTTTACGCTCACCCATGCCCCGTTTATTGCATCGGGCCGCACGTATGTGCCCATTCGGTTTGTGTCTAAGTGGTTGGGTTCGGAAGTAAGCTGGGACCAAAGCAAAAAAGAGGTAACGATCCAAAAAGGCAATACGACGATCCGCTGGGTCGTGAATGAGAAGAACGCAAACGTAAATGGACTAACGGATTCCTTTGATGCGCCGATGTTGTTGAAGAATAACAGTACGTTTGTGCCAGTACGCTTTGTATCCGAACAGTTGGAGTCCTCCGTGGAATACATGACGAACCCCAGGACCGTACTTATCTTCGAGAAAAAATAACTTTATATTGATTCTAAATGGCTGTTTTATCCCGCATAAATTGCGGGATTTTTTTCACTCAAAGAATCGGTAACAGCGACCCAACTGCGATGGGTACTAAATTGGGCGCTATTCGATTTCACTCAAGAGATGATATGGTGAACAGGCTTATTGATTGCACTAACGAGGACGTTAGTTGGATGACACCAGCGGTAGTCTAAGACTTTATTTTTCAAGTTGTGGTCCGCCGATTTTTCTTTTAATGGATCAGTCTAAAACTCATTTTTAAAAAGTTACCGATTTTTCAATTCAAAAACCGCTTCAAATCAACGACTCAAGTCTAATTCTTTATTTTCATCGAACATCATCATCTGACTCATTACAATAAAGTGTTGTTCTAAACAATAAAGTGTTGTTCTATGAACATCATGGGCCGTTCTACAGCATGGGGACGGCCCACTTTTGTTTAAAGGGGCTATATGAGATAACTATAGGGGACAAAGTTAAGTCTATTCGCAAGCAACATCAGCTGAATCAAATTGCGTTTCGATGAGGAAGAATAGACATCATCTCTTATCAACAATGTATCCACTGTTTGTCCACAGAGTTATGCACAAGTTGATGGAGTAAGGAGCAGTTTGCCTCAGGCAATTGCTCCTTGTTTTCATTTATATGATTACAACCACAATATGCATTCAAAATCAGCTGCCGTGGAAATAATGATGTAAACACGGATAGTTGAAAATGTAAAATCCGTGTCGCAGTAACGCTATTGACAAACCAACTACTACGTGTTACTTTATAGCGGTAGTAAGTAACACTTCATACCAGTCTTACAGAATAGCAAGGGGTGTTTGTGCTGGAAAACCTAACGGAAATGCTCAAAGGCGTGCTTGAGGGCTGTGTCCTTGAAATCATAAGCCGCAAAGAAACCTACGGCTACGAAATCACGCGGCGGCTGAACGCCCTCGGCTTCACAGATGTTGTGGAGGGAACGGTGTACACCATCCTGATCCGGCTTGAAAAAAACAAGTTGGTGGAGATCACCAAGAAGCCCTCCGATATGGGACCGCCGCGAAAGTTATTCGCGATCAACGACGCGGGGCGCGAGGAACTGCGGAAGTTCTGGGAAAAATGGGAGTTCGTATCATCAAAAATTAACGAGTTAAAGGAGAAAAAATAATGAATTTTTGGGAAAAAATCACCGGCAGCGACATGACTAAAGAATTTAAAACTTTTGAATCGCGAGTCACAAAGCTGCCGGCTGATTATCAAGCGGCATGGGAAAAAATTAATGCCAATCTTTGGCCGCACTCAGATTTCACCGGTCGCAACCTCATGCCAATTCTTGACGGTGTGCTTGGCCTGCTGGAAGAAACGGCGGCGGACGGTCAGAGTGTCCAAGAGGTTTTGGGTGACGATATCAAAGGCTTCTGTTCAGCGCTGGCCGGCGAAGAAGGGGCAAAGTCTTTTCGCGACAAGTGGCGCGAGCAACTCAACAATAATATCGCTAGAAAATTAGGTAAATAGGAGGAGGATAAAATGAGAATACGAGATATTATCGAAGGCAAAAAAGAGTGGAGAGCGCTTATGGCGCGTGTCAAAGCGCTCCCGCAAGATTATCAGATTGTTTATAAAGAAATTCGAAAATATTTCTTTAAGGTCGGCCCTCTTGAGCTAACCGACGGGACGGGTTTGCTCTCGGGAATTATCGATCTTTTTGAGGAGGGCGCGGCCTTGGGGAAAGGCGTGCTCGAAGTGACGGGCAGTGACGTAGCGGCTTTCTGCGACGATCTAATCAAAGATTCAAAAACTTACGCTGATATCTATCAAGAATCTGTTAACCAAGAAGGTGACAAGGCCATTAAAAAGGTTACGGATATAACAAAGTAAAAGGGGGATATCGTGATGGAAGTGAAGCTAGACGTGTACTGGGTTAGGGTTTAACACTCTTACGAGCGCTTTAATATATCCGTTTCTGCAGCGCTGGCTTACTTCCGCGTTTGGAACGAAGATTTCGAAGCCATGGAAGCATCCCGGATACAAATGAAATTCGACAGGCACGCCTGCTTGCGCTAAACGCGCCACATAGTCGATCGTTTCATCACGGAAAGTATCCAGCTCGCCGATGCATGTGTAGGTCGGCGGGAGTCCGGCCAAGTTCTCTGCGCGCGATGGTGCCGCGTACGGTGAGATATCGCCGTCAGCATGGTCTCCCAAATACATGCTCCAGCCGAGCAGATTGTTGCTGCGGTTCCATACGGCTTGTTTATCGGTAATTTCATGGCTTGAAGGGGTAATATTCCGGTCGTCAATCATCGGATACAGCGGCATTTGGAAGGCGATCGCCGGACCTCCACGATCCCTGGCCAACAACGCCAAGGCAGCGGTTAAACCGCCGCCTGCACTGGCTCCGGCGATTGCCAGTCTGGATAAATCAATATGAAGCTCTTCCTGTGCGTCCCGCATCCAGACTAAGGCGCTATAGCAATCCTCGATCGGTGCAGGGTAAGGGTGCTCCGGAGCAAGGCGGTAATCAGGGGAGACGACAACGCATTGGGCTTCCTGTACGAGGCTTGCACATAACGCATCATCCGTATCGGGATGTCCGAGCACGTACCCGCCTCCATGAATCCACAGCAAGGCCGGCAATTGGGTTGCTTCTCGCTTGGCCGGTTCATATATTTTTACCATCATCTCTTGCGCATCGCCGCCGTTTATCATGCGTGTTGTCACACGTACATCCTCCGGGATCTCAACAGGGGGCAAAACGGAAAGAAATTGTCTTGCATTCGCTAAATCGTGCAGATCCAGTGCAGGGAGTAAAGCTAAAACCTGTTTCAATTCCGGGGCTACTCTGCTAAAAAAGTCCATTTTGTTAACCTCCTTAAATGATAACGCTTCCAATTATTTGTGAAAAAATAATCACAATTAAAAAGTAGCATGGGCATTGGTGGCTGTCAATCATAATTTAATGATATAGTTATGGATAGGAACCGTCATGTCACCGTACTCAATTGAGGAGGAAATTATGCAGCTGTTAATTCAGTCGGGGGATTTGGGGCCGACCTGGTTTCATGTATCGCTTCGGGCGCTCGTGCTGTTATCCAAATCATCTACGCGGATGAAAAGCCAGCATATCGCCAATACGTTGGGCGCCGAGCCAACCTATGTGCGAAAAATTATGGCCGGCCTTTCAAAGGCAGGTATTGTGTCGGCCTACGGCGGCCGAGAGGGAGGATATCGACTGGCCAAGCCTGCCGGCGCTATTCGGGTCGGTGAGGTATATCGCGCGCTTGGCAAAGGCCAGGTTACGCCTTTTTGGAACGTACCGTCAACAGGTTCGGAGCAATTCCTGTCCTTGTTAATTTCCAAGGCTGAGGAGCAATTCCAAAGCGTCCTTGATGCATACACGATTGAAGATATTGTACGGGAAGGGGCCCATTTCTCTTCTTAATCCATTTAAGATCATCCCACACAACTTTTAGATTTAATGTACCCTTACTTTGCCGATTTTTATAATAAAGGCCTAAACCTAATATGCACTTAAGGGATTGATAGAGCATAAATCAAATATATATCTTAGCAGCCCACGTGATTCGTGGCTTTTTTATTTTATAAGATATAAGTTCTGTCCAAAGTGAGACAAGAACATGCACAACGTGCAGGTTAATTCAACTGTTATAATGAGTCCAGACCCAAGGATATCGACATTGATATAGAGAAATGATAAGAATTATAATGTAACAATTCAGCCCTGCGAAGTGAGAAGGAGGTTTATCGATTTGCCTCAGCTAGATATGCCATCTTTAATGCTGGTATTGTTGGCTTTACTTGGTATCGTCAGCCGCAACAATTCAATTACGATTGCTGCCGTCGTGCTTTTGCTTATTCGAGTCGTCAATTTGCATCAAGCCTTTCCATGGATTGAGAAGCATGGACTCTCGCTTGGCATCGTTATCTTGACGATTGGGATTCTATCGCCACTGGCCAGCGGGTCGATCAGTGTCAAGGAGCTTTACCAGTCCTTCCTGAATTGGAAATCAATCGCTGCCATTGCCGTTGGCGTGTTGGTCGCGTATCTAGGCGGACGCGGCGCTCATTTGATGTCCGCCAACCCTGCGATAGTGACAAGTCTTGTCATCGGGACAATTATTGGCGTGGCCTTCCTGAAAGGTGTGCCTGTTGGGCCACTGATAGCTGCCGGAATATTATCGCTTTTGATTGGGAGATGAGCATGTAGGATTGAGCCTCGGTAAGAGGCTCTTTCTATTTACAGGGATGACGGGGAACATTCATCAGCAACGACAGCATCCTACTACTATTGGAGTGATTCGGATATGCCTCCGAGACATCGTGGGGGCAAGGTCTTTCATAGGGGGCTTACCCGAATCGCATCCGCTTTGCAAAATGAAATACTCAGAGACAAGAATAATTAACAATTTTACAGCAACTGTTCATTATTTAACAAATCAAGCTCAATTGACAATTGCAGTGATTCTATATCTGTTTAAAAATATAGATGTATGCTTTAGATGTATGCTCCTAGATAATGAGTAATTGAGAAGAGGGAGGTATAGTTTTAAAAGATGGTCAAGTATCCGGTCAGGATTACCGATAGAGATGAGCTGCACAGCAACCGAGCGATCAGGCACGTGGAAAATGAGCTCATGGTTAAGAGAAACCGGGTTTATCGCATTCATACGGCCTGGGAATTGGAGCAAGGCACCATCATGGTCCATGAGTATGTTTCCTGCAATCAGCCATCAAGCAGTATATGTTTTTTCGATACCCTGGATGAATACATGGAAGCGTGTCAGGATATAAGCTGGATTCAGACGGCGCCTATAGAAGTGACAATGTAATCTTAAACAACTCAGGATAAACAATTTATCACGACGACATTCCTCTAAAAGTAATTTTCTGTTGACTTGGAGTTGACTCCAAGAGGTAAAATCTATATATCATCCGGAAAAGGAGTGCATTGACGAATGGAATATGTGAAACTTGGAAATACCGGTTTGGATGTATCCCGGATTTGTCTTGGATGTATGGGCTTTGGCGATGCAGAGGGTTGGATGCATAAATGGGTGCTTGATGAGGAGCATAGCCGCCCGGTTATTAAAAGAGCTTTGGAGTTAGGTATTAACTTCTTTGATACGGCAAATGTGTATTCCAAAGGGGTAAGCGAGGAAATTGTTGGCCGGGCTTTAAACGACTACGCAAATCGGGATGAGATTGTTATCGCAACCAAAGTTCACGGTCGCATGCAGGAAGGGCCTAATGGTTCCGGACTTTCCCGAAAGGCAATTATGAGTGAGATGGATAAGAGCCTCAAGCGACTGGGAACAGATTATGTGGATCTGTACCAAATTCACCGCTGGGACTACAATACGCCCATCGAGGAGACGATGGAAGCCTTGCATGATGTGGTGAAGGCGGGCAAGGCCAGATACATAGGCGCTTCTGCGATGTACGCATGGCAGTTTCAGAAAGCGCTGCATGTAGCGGAGAAAAATGGATGGACCCGATTTGTATCGATGCAGAACCACTTAAACCTCATTTACCGTGAAGAGGAGAGGGAGATGCTGCCGCTTTGCAAGGAAGAAAAAATCGGGGTGATTCCATACAGCCCCCTTGCAGGCGGGAGATTGACCCGTGATTCCCAGCATAAAACGCATCGTTCCGAAACCGATCAAATTGCGAAACAGAAATACGATGCGACTGCGGATGCCGATCAATTGATCGTGGAACAGGTTGCGGCAATCGCAGAAAAACGCGGCGTATCCCGCGTTCAAATCGCGCTTGCCTGGTTGCTGCAGAAAGAACCGGTAACAGCGCCCATTGTCGGTGCTACGAAAATTTCTCATCTCGAAGATGCTGCAGCTGCTCTGTCGATCACGTTAACACCTGAAGAAATTGCTTCGTTGGAAGAACCGTATGTGCCTCACAAGATAGTTGGCCATCAGTAATGACCAATCATACCGGACCACTGAAGGAAACGGTGGTCCGTTTTTCAGGAATAACTTACATTTCTATGAGTCGTAGTTTAGGAATTAGGAGGTAAGCCTTCATGATGACAATAGCGGAAGTAAGCAAGAAATTTAATCTCTCACAGGATACCCTCCGTTACTATGAACGTGTCGGTCTGATTCCCCGAGTGAATCGCCAGAAAAACGGAATCAGGAGTTATACGGAAGAAGACTGCAGATGGGTCGAATTTGTTAAATGTATGCGGAGTATAGGTCTTCCGGTTGAAGTTTTGATTAAGTATGTTGGTTTGTATCAACAGGGTGATGAAACCATCGAAGCGAGAAAAGAACTCCTAATCGAGCAGCGTAAGCAGCTGATAAGCAGAATGGAAGAGATGGAGAATGTGCTCGGACGCATGGATAAAAAAATAGCAAGATATGAACTGACAGCAGTGAAGCAGTGAAGAAGGCCTGAAAGTCCATGAAAAGAATCGGCCCCGAGGAGGAAAGTTTGGAGCCTAGGCTTGAGGAATCAAGCCTATTTTTTATACCCATAGCGTTTTTTCAATTTAAGGGGAATCCCGTTATAATGGAGTGAGCGATTACAGATAGGAGTGCAGTCATCATGAAAGTAATGATCATTGGAGCGGGTATTGCCGGAGCATCAACCGCATATCATCTGGTTAGGCAGGGGGCGGATGTTCTCATCATCGATCGGAAAGATGAAGGACAGGCTACGGATGCAGCTGCCGGCATTATTTGCCCCTGGCTGTCGCAGCGGCGCAATAAGGCTTGGTACCGGTTGGCAAAAGCCGGAGCGCGCTATTACCCTGTGCTGATTGAACAGCTTGAAAGGGAAGGAGAAACCGAGACCGGCTACTCCAAGGTCGGGGCCCTTAGTATTCATACGGATCCGGAGAAGATCGGCAAAATGGAAGAGCGGGCTTCCAAGCGTATAGAAGACGCGCCGGAAATCGGTAAGATTACCCGGCTTGATGAACATAGGACCCGTGAGCTCTTCCCGCTTCTCGAGGAAGGATATTCTTCCGTTCATATTAGCGGGGCAGCCCGTGTCGATGGCCGGGCGCTGCGTGATGCACTGCTTCGATCCGCGCAAAGGAACGGGGCTGAGCTTAGATATGGGGATGCTAAACTTAAGTTTCAATCCAACCGGGTAACAGGCGTAACGGTTGAGTCGAATCATTACGCGGCCGATTTGGTAATTATATGTGCGGGAGCTTGGGCCGGGCCGCTGCTGCAGCCTTTAGGCATTGATTTTAAGGTAAAATACCAAAAAGCCCAAATCATGCACTTGCAGGTTCCAGACGCCAATCAAAACACCGGCAGCTGGCCGGTCGTTATACCGCCTTCCGATCAATATCTGCTTGCCTTTGAACAGCAGAAAATCGTGATCGGGGCGACGCATGAAAATAATATTGAAGGGTACGATACGAGGGTCACGCCAGGTGGAATGCACGAAATTTTAAGCAAAGGTCTTACACTGGCTCCTGATTTGGCAGATAGTACGTTCCAGGAAGTAAGGGTTGGTTTTCGCCCCTTTACCGCTGACTTTCTACCGGTCATAGGCGCGATTCCAGATTGGGAAGGCATCCTTGCGGCCAACGGCCTCGGAGCCTCCGGTTTGACGATGGGCCCTTATATCGGCAGCCAGCTGGCTAAATTAGCGCTAGGGATGGAACCGGACATCGATCTTACCGATTATGACATTCGTAAAGCCCTTTCCTGATATATTTTTTTATCATGTCTTTTAGGTGTAATTTAGTCTGCTTATTGAATGTATTGAAGCATAATGTTTAATTTATTAAGTATGATCCATATGTAACCGCATTCAAATAAAATGATCGATATGATATAGTTTTTTTTATAGCTTGTATGAATTAACCATTCAGTTTTGATCTAAACATTGGAGGAGACTCGATATGGAAAAAGCACCTAAACAGAATCAACCGCTGGTCACCCACATCTTTACGGCCGATCCTTCGGCACATGTATTTGAAGGCAGACTTTATATTTACCCTTCACATGACCTGGATCACGACGGAGCTAGTAATGACAACGGAGACCAATACGCAATGGAAGATTACCATGTGCTGTCGATGGACGACTTCGATTCGCCCGTCGTCGATCATGGCGAGGTTCTTCATCTGAGAGATATTCCCTGGGCTTCCAAGCAGCTGTGGGCACCGGATGCCGCGTATAAGAACAACATCTATTATCTGTTCTTCCCCGCACGCGATCATGACGGGAATTTTCGGATCGGAGTGGCGACAAGCGCTTCACCGGCCGGTCCGTTCAACCCGCAGCCGGATTATATTCCGGGCAGCTTCAGCATCGATCCGGCTGTATTGGTGGATGATGACAACCGTGCCTATATATATTTTGGCGGGCTGTGGGGCGGCCAGCTGGAGAAGTGGAGTACCGGCACGTTCAACCCGAACGGGAAAGAGCCCGCCGCGGACGAGCCTGCACTCGGCCCGCGTGTTGCCCTGCTGAGCGAGGACATGCTGTCGTTTGAGGGAGCGGTGCAGGAAATATCGATCGTCGACGAAAACGGAAGCCCGATTACGGCCGGCGATGAAGATCGCCGGTTTTTCGAAGGGCCATGGGTGCACAAATATAACGGCTGGTATTATCTGTCCTACTCGACCGGCACGACACACAAGCTGGTGTATGCCGTCAGCCGAAACCCGATGGGTCCTTACACGTTCAAAGGAACAATTCTTACGCCGGTTATCGGCTGGACGACCCATCACTCCATTGTTCAATTCCGGGACAAATGGTATTTGTTCTATCACGACAGCTCACTGTCGGAAGGAGTCAATCACAAGCGCTGCGTGAAATATACCGAGCTGCGCTACAATGAAGACGGAACAATCCAGACGATCGACCCCTACCCGGGTGAAGCTGGGGAATAATAATGAAAGATCGCCGTTACCATAACGGCGATCTTTTTTCGCCCATTGTCCATTAAAATCCGCATATATTACGTTATATAATATAACACGATTTAATCCAAATGAGGTTGATTTTTCATTAAATAACTATTTGTTAACGCTTAATTGAATATAACTCCTCTTTGACTAATGAAAGGAACCCATATAACATAAATAATGTCATGTAATCTTACATATGGAGGTTTGTTCAATGGTCAAAAAGAGAAAAGCGTTCAAAGTATTGGCGGTACCCGTGTTATGCGCGATGCTGCTCGGTAACACAGTTCCCGCATATGCATTGAATGCCAACGGGATGATTGCCGAGGTAACGACCACAACGGCGGCATTGAATGAGTTAAAGGCTGCCGTTGCAGAAGCAAAAAAGTTGAACCTGAAAGATTATCCTGCCGAATATTCAAGCCAAGTAAAGCATGCATTAGCCAGGATACACAACCTCAATCCGAACAGCGCGGTATACAAAATTAACCAGACACGGCTTCAATTACGGGTGGCAATAGATTCATTGACAATCGACTTGCAAAAATCGACGATTGCCGATATGCAGGCGATGGTAAAGGAAGGAAAGCTCTCTTATGAGAGATTAGTCAATATGTATCTCGCTCGAATCGATCTCTACAACTCCCATACGGTTCAACTGGATGCCGTAGCAAGCATCAATCCAAATGCGCTTCAGTTAGCCCGCCAGGCAGACGCAGCTGTGAAAGCGGATCCTTCCAAAGCCGCCGGCATGTTCGGGATTCCGGTTCTCATCAAGGACAATATCGGTACAGCCGCGGCTGATGGGATGCCAACCACGGCAGGATCCATTGCGCTTGCGAACAACTATACGGCGGACGATTCCTTCGTGGTGACGCTGCTGAAGGAATCCGGGGCTATCATTCTCGGCAAAACCAACCTTTCGGAGTTTGCTAATTTTATCACGCGGGGAATGAGAAACGGTTATTCCACACTGGAAGGGCAAGTACTAAATCCATATTTGCCTGGCGTGCTTGACGTATCGGGCTCGTCATCCGGCTCCGGGTCAGCCGGAGCGGCAGCACTTGCTGCAATAACGATCGGTACGGAGACTTCCGGTTCGATTCTTTCGCCATCCTTTAGGAATTCGCTTGTAGGGCTGAAACCGACCGTAGGCCTTGTAAGCCGGAGCGGGATTATCCCGCTTTCGCACAGCCAGGATACGGCAGGGCCGATGGGACGCAGCGTGGAGGATGTAGCCACCTTGTTGACCGCCATGCAGGGCTATGATCCGGATGACATCCATATCAACATGGGTATTGATAACGAAATCATAGTTGATGCTGCTTATCTGAACGCCCATACCGAGAGATACGGGGACTATTTAAATAAAGATGGGCTGAAAGGAAAAACGCTCGGTGTCTATAGCATTCCCGACAAAGAAAGGCAGCCTGATGTGTATGAAACGTTCGTAAAGGCAATTCAGGTACTGGAAAATCAGGGGGCAAAAATTGTCTATGCCTCAAACGGCGAAGGTTTGTCCAGCGAATTGAAGGCGGCGCCGGCATCGAAGGTCCTCTTTTACGACTTTAAGCAAGATATCGAACTTTATTTGAAAGCCCAGAAAAATCCGATCGTAGCTAGTGACAATCAGACCGTTATTACAAGTCTGCAGGACATCATCGATTACAACAAAAAGCATTTGAATCTCTTAAAATACGGCCAAAGCATTCTTGAGGAAGCTGTAGCGTACGACATGACGCCGGGTTCTAACGATTACCAAGCCTATGAGGAGCAACGGGCAGCGGACATTGAATACTCCAGAAAGAACGGCATTAACTACCTGCTCAACAAATATAGCTTGGACGGACTCATCGGAATGAACGGCGCAACGACAGGCATCGCGGCCAGGGCCGGCTATCCAAGCATTACGGTGCCGGCGGGTTATCGCACAGCCGAAGGCAGTAATGGGGAGCCAATCAATTTGCAATTTACAGGCGATGCCTTCACGGAAGAACAACTCATCCAAATGGGTTATGCGTTCGAGCAAGCGACGAAAGCGCGTGTGGCGCCGGGAATGGCTGTGAAGGACCGCCTGAAGCAGCTGATCGATGACGCGGCAGCGGGCAATTTCACCGGCCCGGAATACGACGCAGCCGTCGCTGTGTACAAGAGCAACTTCGCAACGCAGCAGGAAGTCGATAAGACCGGAAATGCCCTGTATTATAAGCTGTACCTTTCTTGGTGGCCCGATTTCTTCAAGAGCTAAGAAATTTAACCTCATTAACGACTCGTATCCATCAATCAGCTTAGAAAATGGTATAATGGAGGAACGTGAGTTGAAAGCTAACGCACACTTTGACAGTCACAGGTTTCATAACTAAGATATAAGAAATGATTTTTGTAAAACTTCATAGGGTATAGCAAATAGGTGTGAATAGAATGCTTCCACAAGCTTCTATCGCTTAAAAGGGAAGTTCGGTTAGATTCCGACACGGACCCGCCACTGTATATGGATTTCAGCTGTTACCGGCTGATGCCTTTCAGAATAACCACTGGTATAACGCCGGGAAGGTCTGAAAGAGATGTCCTTAGTCAGGAGACCTGCCTATTTTAACAACACTGCAACCCTACGTGGAATTAGGGAGTGTTAGAGACCGGAAGATTCTTTTGTCAGGCGGTTCAGCTTCTTCGGGAAGTGACCATCTTAATAAAGTTTTATCCAAGCATTTCTAACATTCTCAATGTTGGAAATGCTTTTTTTTATTTTCGATTACAAGGAGATGCCGACAATGTCCATTATGAAGGTGTTAAAAAACCGAAGAGCAGTAAGAAACTATGAGGCAAGGGAAGTGGAGACGGACAAAATCAATGCGCTGCTGGAAGCGGCCACCTGGGCGCCTAACGACCGATTGCGGGAGCCTTGGCATTTTTATGTTATCCGAGGGGAAGCAAAAGGGCGGTATGAGCAGATTGCCCGGGAATTTCTGGAGGAGCGCTTTCCTACAAAGCCGCACCTGGTCAAAGAATCCATCGCGGTGCTTGAAGCGACGCCTCTGGTCATAATAGCCACTTCAGAGATCATACCGGGAGATGAAGCGTCCTCCGAGGACAACGAATATGCTGTGGCTTGTGCGATACATTCGATGTGGCTGACTGCGCAGGAGTTAGGATTGGGCCTCGTATGGCGGACCAGAGGCATCGGTCTTGTCCGAGACGAACGGTTGTTCAAGCTGATCGGCTCCCCGGAGAACAGGAAGATCATCGGGGCCGTTTTTGTCGGGTACTCTTCCGCTGAGAGTGTGGAAACAAAACGTACAGACTTCCAAGAAAAAACGACTTGGTTATAGAACGATCCGTTTAACAAAATTTATTCACCGTTTGTGGAATCTGAAGAGTTACAATCAGGAAGCCGGAAAGGATATCAGGAAGGCGATCCGGTCAAGCTTGCAAAGGCTTTAATCACATAACGGGTCGTCCTAATTGTATTAGGGCGACCTTAAATCGTTATTGTGCTTTTCAATGGATAAGGGAGAATACCTGGAGGTTATTATTTCTTACAGGTTTCGCTGAAGGTGATGCATGAAGGGGCTACAAAAAACGCCGGTAAAATACCCGAATGGAGACAGGTATTTCACCGGCGTTCACGCTGTCTTAGGCGTTTGCGCCGTCCCTGGCTTTGAGCTCGGCGATCAGCTTATCGCCCTCGACATCCAGGTTCGGAAGCATGCGGTCCAGCCATTTCGGCAGCCACCAGGCTTTGTCGCCGAAGAGGGCCATGATGGCGGGAACCAGCGCCATGCGGACGACGAAGGCGTCGATGAGGATGCCGACCGCCAGCGCGAAACCGATCTGCTTGATCATGATATCATGCGTAAATATGAATCCTGCGAATACGGCGACCATAATGATGGCAGCAGCCACTACGACACGGCTCGCCTGGTTGTATCCATGAATAACGCTCTTGCTGCCCCGATGTCCATGGACGTAAGATTCGCGCATGGAAGAGACAAGGAAGACCTGATAGTCCATCGCCAATCCGTAGAGAATCCCTGTGACCATGATCGGGATAAAGCTCATGAGCGGGCCGCCGGTATCAACACCGAAGAGGCTGCTAAACCAACCCCACTGGAACACTGCTGTGGTCAGCCCGAATGTCGCCAGCACGCTGAGCAGGAAGCCGACCGTCGCCTTGATCGGGACGAGAATCGACCGGAAGACCAACAGCAGAATGATCAGCGAGAGGATGACAATGACACCGACGTAGAGCGGGAAGACTTCCGCGAGCCTGGACGACATATCGATGTTGATCGCGGTGAATCCTGTAACCCCAAGCGTAACGTCATGGTTCTGTGCAATCGACGAATCGGCGGCGCGCAGATCTCCTACAAGGTTCTTGGTCTCCGCATCAGTCGGTCCCGTGTCCGGTATAACGCTCAAGATGGCGATGTTTCCATCCTGGTTTACGCCAAGGGGCGAAACCACGGACACATTGTTAACCTGCTGAATGTCCAACACAAGATTGTTAAGCGTCTGCGGCGTGATCGTACCGGATGGATCATTCGGTTCGGCGACGATAAGCAGAGGACCGTTGAATCCCTCTCCGAAACCATCAGAGATCGCCTCGTAACTCTGCCGTGCGGACGTGTCCAGGTTCGCTGTAGCGCCGGAAGGCATACCGAGTTCCATCTTGGCAACCGGAATCGCCGCTGTGCCGAGGATGGCGACAATAGCAACAATCACGGGCCAACGGAATTTTACAATTCCCTTCACCCAGCTGTCTGCGATGCCATGCTGCTTGTCGGATGCCTTGGCAAGGCTCTTCTCGCGCGCTTTGCGGGAGACGATGCGCTCACCCACCAGGCCAAGCAGCGCCGGCAGCAGCGTAAGGGCAATGAGCACGTTGAGGAACACGGTTACCGATGCGACGAGCGCCATCATGCTCAGGAAGGAGATTCCGATCACGAGCAATCCGCACAGGGCGATAATCACCGTCAGTCCGGCGAAGAACACGGCGCTTCCCGCCGTGCCGACTGCTCTGCCTGCAGCTTCATGCGCTGTCAGTCCCTGATCGAAAATGAGCCGACGCTGGCGGTTGACAATAAAGAGCGCATAATCGATACCCACTGCAAGGCCGACCATAAGGGCCAAAACAGGGGTGACGGAGCTCATCGCGACGAAGCTGGAAATGGCGAACGCGCCGCCAACGCCGATACCGACGCCGAAGAGTGCGATGATAAGCGGCAAACCAGCGGCAACGATGGAGCCGAGTGTCATGACCAGGACAATCGCTGCGACAATCAATCCGAATATCTCATGGGTGCCAATCGGAATTTCGGGTGTTTTCAGGGAGTCGCTCGGCAGTGCTGTAATGCCTGTGCCGCTCTCTACTTCTTTGACTGCTTCAACGACCGAATCCGCGACCCCTTGGGGAAGCGAGTTTTGCTGGACGGTGAACTGAAATTGGAACAGAGCCACGCTGCCATCGGTTGCCATTAACACGCCTGGTACGGGCATTCCATCCACGATGAGCGGTCCATATGGCGGCATTTCAGCCGGAACGGCGCCTGCCGAGCCGGTATTGTCCGACCCTTGTGAACTTCCGTCTTGTGCCGCTTGGGCACCTTGCGCAGCCTGAGCGGCCTGAGCCGCTTGAGCCTCTAGCGCAGCATGAGCATCTTGTGACGCTCCGTTCGCAGCAGCGGCTGCTAATTCGGCGGGGTTGATGATATAGTCGAGGACATAAACCTCGTTAATCGCCCCGATGATCGCGTCCAAGCGCTCCGGTGTATCGAGTCTTTCTCCTTCAGGCGCTGTGAACAGTACGCTCGCTTGACCGCCGGACGCTTCCGGCAGCTCCGCCTCAAGTTTATCGAGAACCTTCTGTGACTCTGTGCCTTCAAGCTTCATGTCCGTACTTACACTTACGCCATTGATGCCGAGCATCGTGATAACGACTCCCAGAATCACGATCCAGCCCGCAATGAAATACCATGGTTTGTCGTACGCCTTTTTCCCTAACTTGTACAAAAATATAGACATGGCAGTATGTTTCTCTCCTCTGTATGCAAATATGAATCGTTCAGAAAATTAGAAGCCGTTTCTTAAGTAGCCGAATGTCTTATCCAAATATTGATCGAACGTTATAGCACCGGGTGTTTCGGATGCCGCTTGGCCCGGAAGTTGCACATTTAGGCTTCCGTCGACGACAGGCAGCACCGCCCCGTAAACTGCGCCGACGAGAAGATGGCTGTATTCTTGGGGGTAACGGCCATGGAATAAGTCACCCAATGTCTCTTGAGCCGTTGACTGCAGACGGTGGAAAATGCTGAGGATAAAAGGTTCCAGCGTCGGATGCCGCTTGGAGAGCGATACGAGCTCGCGCATTTTCCGGAGCAGCTCGGCTGTAAGCTGCGTCCTCATCAATTGGTGCAAAACTTCAAGCAGGGTAGTGCTCTCAGGCAAATCAGCCAGCAAACCTTCAGCTTCATCCATCCCGATGAATGTAACAGCTGCCGCGGCGACCGCTTCTTCCTTGCAGGAGAAATGGTTCGCGAATGTTCTCCTGGAGTAACCGGCGCGCTGCACCACATCCTCGACGACAAAGCCGTCCAACCCCCGTTCAAGTGCAAGCTCGAAAGCCGCATCCGCCAGCGCTTGTGCGGTCGCCTCTCTCTTGATATCACGCAAGCTTTGTTTATTCATCGTTTCACGCCTTTGCGTGCACCTCTCTTCCAGTAAATTGGTTAGTTATAGGTCATAGTCTAGCATTTAGTTTCCCAATGTGCAATTATGCCTAATATGCAATTATGCTTTTTGTGCAATTATTTTACGGAATTGTGACAACGGATCATAGAATGTTGAAGGCATTTTGTCGGCATAACAAATACACCTCATACAGTTAATCAGTTTGCTCAAGGGGCAGCTTCTGTTATAAGGGGGGATGTTCGGCATTGCAGCGCAAAGCCGGATCAAGTGTTATGGTTTGGTCTTAGGACGAATCCGCTGCCGATCCAATGGAAAATCAGCCCAAGTATAAAAGTTGGAATGCCGGACAACCCAGATACCGATCAGAAAATTACCAATATAAACGGGATCAAACGGACAAGACCGGCTCCCTGCCGCTAGCAAGCGGGGAACCGGTCTTGGTTTGCCGGACTAAGATCATCTTCCGGAGTCCTCGTAAAAGGAACGGAATCAGCTTCGAAGCCATCGTTACTTTTGGGAATCAGGTTACGCTTTTACGGCGCCGGCCGTAATGCCGGAGATGAAATAGCGGCTGAACACGCCGACGACGATGAGCAGCGGAATCGTCGCCAGGAACGTGCCTGCCATAATCATGGCGATGTCCCGATAATAAACTTTGTTCAGATTGCGCAGCGCGATTTGGATCGTATGCACTGACGTGTCCTTCAGTACGATGGACGGCCACAGGAAGTCGTTCCAGGTGCCCATGAACATAATGATGCCGAGCGTTGCGAGCGCCGGAGCCATAATCGGAAGCGCGATCGTCGCGTACGTGCGGAAGTTGCCGCAGCCGTCGATACGGGCGGACTCGATGAGCTCGTAATGAACGGAAGAGTCCATATACTGCTTCATCCAGAAAATGCCGTATGCGCCGACGATGCCCGGCAGGATGACCGCAGTGAGCGTATTAACGAGGCTTAGATTCTGCATGATGATATACAGCGGGATGATGCCGAGCTGCTGCGGGATCATCAGCGTCGTAACGATAAAGACGAACAGGACATGTCGTCCCTTGAAGTGGAGCCGGGACAGGGCGAACGCCGCCAGCGACGAGAAGAACAGCTGCGCAGCGGTAATGGCAACTGAAACGATAACCGTATTCCCCAAAGCGCGGAAAAACTCGATGTTGTTGAACACATTAGTAATGTTATCCATATAAAGGCTGCCGGGTATGATGACCGGCGGAAACCGGTTCGCGTCCGCCGTCGTATTCGAACCGATCACGAACATCCAGTAGAAAGGGAAGATCGAGATCAGCACGGTTACCAGAAGAAAAGCATAGGCGGACAGTCGCCCGATTCGTTGTACGACCATTGCCGGATCCCCCTTACGTCGTGGAATTGATCTTGCGCGTCAAATAAAGATTGAAAAGCGAAAACAGCATGATGATTACGAACAGCATCCAGGCGATTGCGGAGGCGTAGCCGAACGAGTTTTTGGCGAAGGCCGTATCGTACAGATACAGCACCATCGTCAGCACCTGATTGGCCTGGCCGCCGGTGTTTCCGGCGAAAATCAGCGGTTCGACGAACAGCTGCATGCCGCCGATGGTGGAAAGAATAATGGTGAAAATGATGGCCGGCCGGATCATCGGAATCGTAATATACAGGAATTGCTTGAATTTCGAGGCGCCGTCGATCGTCGAGGCCTCGTATAGCTCCTGTGGGATGCTCTGCAGCGCCGCCAGATAGATCAGCGCGTTGTAGCCGGTCCACCGCCAGATTACCATGACGGACACGGCGATCTGCGCGTGCCAGTAGGATGCTTGCCAGTTAATTTTTTCGAAGCCCAGCACTTCGCTCGTAAAGTAGTTCATAAGCCCGTAATTTGCACCGAAGATGCTGATGAAGACAACGGCTACGGCGACAAGGGACGTGACGTTCGGGACGATGACGCCGACCTGGAAAAAGCGTTTGCCCTTCAGGTTTGCGTTCAGCAGCGTGGCGATGAACAGCGCCAGGAAGAGCTGCGGGATGGTGCCCATAAGCCACATGCTGAACGTGTTGCCGACCGACTTCCAGAACAGCGGGTCGTCCGTAAACAGCCAGACGTAGTTTTGAAGGCCGATAAACGTCTTGGAGCCCATCAGCTTCCAGGAAAAGAGCGAAATATACATCGACCAGAGGACCGGAAACAAGGTGAACAAGGCAAAGACAATCAGAAACGGAGATACATACAGGTAGCCCGACAGATGGTCCCTGAATTTTTGGGATCTCCATTTGCTTTGAGCCGTTGCCTGGCCCGGGCCGGCAGCTGGCCGGTTTTGTTCAATGCGTGATTCCATAGAATGCCTCCTGGGTGAAAGGGTGATACGCCGATGCGGAACTGTCCACCATCGGCGTATGGACGGTAACGGCTTATCGTCTCAGGTCGCGCTTGATCTGATCCATTGCTTTTTGCCACTCCGCTTCCGGATCGCCGCCGTTTCGCTCGACTTCCGTGAGCGCGTTCGTGATCGGCGTATTGACGATCGTGTAATCCGGACCGTAGTAGACAGGCACAACCTTTTTCGCGGCTTCTGCGTAAATTTTTCCGACCGGAGCGCCGCTGAAAAATTCGTCGGTATAGTTCTGGATCGCCGGATCTTCGTAGATGCTCGGTGTGGACGGGAAATTGTTGTTGCTCTTGAACAGGGCGAGCTGCTGTTCCGGCGCGAGCAGCCATTTGATCAGCGCGAACGCTTCCGCGGGATGCTTGCTCTCCTGCGGGACGGTCAGGAACGAGCCGCCCCAGTTGCCGGAGCCTTCCGGCATCGGCGCTACGTTCCATTTGCCTTTGGAATCGGGAGCGTTCGCCTTCATAAAGCCCATCATCCATGCCGGAGCCATCTGGACGGCGAAGTCGCCGTTGTTCATGCCGGCGCCCCATTCGGGAGACCATTGGGCGATTTTGCCGGAGAGACCTTCCATGGACAGCGCCGCGGCGTAATCGTAAGCCTTCTTGATGCCGGGGTTCGTCTCGGCGATCAGGTTGCCGTCACTGTCGAAATAGTGATTGGTCAGCTGGCCTTTAATGACCTCGTAAGTGGAGAGCGAGGTGTCGACCATGGGCTTACCGGTTGCGGACTTCATTTTCTTGGCGGCTTCCATGAAGGCGTCCCAGGTCGAAATTTCCTGCGCCACTTGCGCCGGATCGGTCGGAAGTCCGGCTTGCTCGAACAGGTCCGTCCGGTACATCATCGCCATCGGGCCGACATCGGTCGGGATACCGAAGATGAAGTTCTGATCCTGGCTGGAAGCCTGAACTTTCTTCCACTCCAGGTAATCGCCCATAATGTCATTCGCGCCAAAATCGGCAAGGTTATGGAATTTGCTCTCGTCGGCCTTGAACCGGTCCATATAGCCGATTTCCACGAGCGCGATGTCGGGCGCTCCGCCTGCTTCCAGCGCCGTTACGAGGCCATTGTGGTGGTCGGCGTATTCCTGCTGCTGGATTTTAACCTTTATATTAGGGTGATCTTTCTGGTATTGCTCGACAAAAGGCTCAAGTCCCGTTCCGGTGAACATCCACATCGTAAGCTCGACCGTTTCTCCGCTTTTGCCGTCAGCGGCATTTCCGCCGCCGTTACCGGATGAATTGGAACCGGTGTTTCCGGACGAGCAGGCGGCCATCGCGAATGCAAGTATTGCGGCCATTGCCAGAAGTGTCAATTTTCTCATCATGTAACGTTCCCCCTCGATTATGGTTCGGCGTCATGTAAAAAAACGCCCTGCCTTAAGTGTAAGGCAGGGCGTTTTCGAATCCCACGGGGCGAATCTTATATTTCTTGGCGAGTTCTCAGGTGTTTTCCCTGTACTCGAAGGGGGTCATGCCGGCAGTCGCTTTAAAGAGTTTGGTGAAGCTGGCCTGGTCAGTATAGCCGACCTTCTCGCAAATTTCATAAATCTTCAGGTGAGTGTCCTTGAGCAGCGCTTTGGCCCGGTCCATCCGGATGCGCGTCAGATGCTGCGTAAACGTCATGCCGGTCTCGCTTTTGAACAGGGTGCTTAAATAGTTGGGGTTGACGAACAGCCGCTCGGCGATCGAGCTAAGCGAAATGCTGTCCGCATGCTCGGACTCCATCCACTCGAGCGCCGTCCGCACAAGCCGGTTCAGGCAGCCGCCGGGAGCGCCGCCTTCGACCGCGCCCGCGGCATCCATCCAACGGTCGAGTCCGAGCTTTCGCAGGCAATCCATATAGGCCAGGCTGATCTCGGAGAGCTGGCCGGCCCCGGCGCACCATTCGATCCGCGCGTCGAAGTGGAACAGCCTCCGCAGCGTATCGCGCGTCTGTTCGGCGCACCTCCTGTAGTCGTCCGCGCCGGCTTCCTTCCGGGCGAACAGGATGGCGGCAATCAGGCGGTCATGGGCGATGACGACCGGATCGCCGAGCTCCCGAAGCATATCTTCGAGTACGTTCTTCATCGCGAAGCGCATCGATTGCTTCCGGAGTGTGCCGGCGTCGGCGGTCAACGCAAAAACGGCGGTGCTGCAGTGGGGTGGGAACAAGGCCAGATCGACATAAGGCACGGGAAGCTCGTACAACAGATCCTGCACCCGCTGCTGAAGCACGCTGGCGGCGCGCTGCCGCTCGATCCGTTTCTCGTCGCGCGCTTGACGGAGCTCCTCTTCGACGCGAAGAATGAGTTCGGTCAGGCTTTCGCGGGAGGCGGGCTTCAGCAAATATTCGTGAACCCCGCAATGAAGCGCGGACAGGGCATACTCGAATTCGGCATAGCCGGAGAGGAGAACCGTGCGGATGTGCGGATGAAGCCGATGCACACGCTCGGCAAGCTGCAGGCCGTCAATGGCCGGCATGCGGATATCGGTAATGATCAGGTCGATCGGCAGCACGTCTAACAGCTCGAGCGCGTCTTCTCCGTCGCCTGCTTCATAGGCGTGGTACCGCTCGCCGAGCGTAACGATCATCCGGGCGATGGAGGCGCGAACCATCGGTTCGTCGTCAACGACAAGAATGTGCATCCATGCAACCTCCTTTGCAAAAGTCCGTCATTTATCGTACGAGGCGAGCGCCTGGTCTACGCGCTTCAGCGCTTCGGCCCAGCCCTGTCCGGGCGGCAGCTGGTTATTGTCGACCAGCTGAAGCACGTCGTCAAGCGCCGTCGCCACCACCTGGGACAGGGGACCCTCGTAGACGGGCTTGACGTTCTTCGCGGCCTGCGAGAACATATCGCCGACAGGAGCGTCGTTGAAATAGGGATCGCGCTTGTCCCGGATGCTCGCATCGGTATAAGCGACGGGCGTCGATGGAAAATTGCCGTTGTCCGCGAACATGCGCAACTGCTGTTCGGGCGAAGTCAAATAACGGATCAGCCGGAACGCTTGTTCCGGGTGCTCTCCTTCCTTCGGAAGGGTAAGGAAGGAGCCGCCCCAATTGCTGTGCTGATCCGGATGCAGCCGGGCGAGATCCCACTTGCCGGCTGCCTCGGGCGCATTGTTGCGGATCATACCCGTCATCCATGCCGGAGCGGGCATGACGGCGAACTTTCCTTCCGCAAGCCCGTCGCCCCATTCCGGCAAATACGTTTCGATGTTTGCCGACAGTCCCAGCTGCGATGCCTCCATCGCATAATCCCAGGCCTTGCGGATGTCCGGATTTTCGCTCAGGATGAGTTTTCCGGTCGTCCGATCGAAATATTGGGTCTCCAGCTGGCTGAACATCATGCGGTAGAAAATTTTCAGATTGTTGAACATTTTCACGCCCGTACGTTCGCTTATAATCTTCCCGACCACTAAATAGTCGTCCCAGACGCGGAACAGATCGGACACGTCGTCCCGCCCGAAGGGGAGGCCGGCCTGCATGAACAAGTCTCTTCGGTAAGCGACGGCCAGCGGCCCGATATCCGTCGGCAGGCCGAACACGAACGTCCGCGACGGATCTTGCGCCTGCTGCCATTTCCAGTCAAGAAAATTCGACTCCACCTCGCGCGCGCCGAAATCGTTCAAATTGTAGAAATAGGCCGGCAGCTTCTTGAACCTCTCGATGTAGCTCAACTCGATGAGCGAGACGTCGGGCGCGCCGTATCCGGCGGCGAAGGCCGTCTGGAGATTGGTGTGAATATCCTCGTATTGGGCGGTGTGGATCGTGATCCGGACGTCCGGATTGCGCTCGTCGTATTCGGCGATCAGCTCGTCCAGCCCCGTACCGGGAATCAGCCAGACGGTCAGCTCGAGCACCTCGGGCGCATCCAGCGAGGCCACCTTGGCGGCCGGCGCGGCGCTGCAGGAGACGAGCATGCAGAATGCGGCGAGCGCACCGAGTGTTTTACCCCACTTACCTCTGTTCATTTCCGGTCCCCCTTGCGCCGTCAGCCGGCAAATCGATTTCGACCCGAAGTCCGCCTTCCATACCTTCCCGAAGGGTAATGCCATAGTCTTTCCCGTATATGAGACTGATCCGGCGCTGCAGGTTGGCGAGCCCGAGACCCGTATGCATCGAGTCCGGTTCCGCGGAGCCCGAGTGTTCCTCCAGAACCGTGCGCATCTCAGCCTGCGGCATTCCTTTGCCGTTGTCTTCGACGGATAGCAGGATGTGGTCGTCCGTCTGTCTGATTTCGATGTTGATCCGCCAAGGCCGGCCTTTGACCGTCTCCAGTCCGTGCGTGATCGAATTCTCGACGAGCGGCTGAAGAAGCATTTTCATCACCCGATGCCGGAGCAGGCTCTCATCGGCGTCGATCGTTACCTGGAGCTTATCGCCGTAACGCGCCTGCTGAAGCAGCAAATAGCGGTTCAGTTGCTCCAAATCCTCCCGGATCGTCACGAGCTCGGAGCCGGGCTGGATGCTGTACCGCATGAGATCGCTGAGTGTGAGCACCATCTGTGCGGTCTTGTCCTGGCCGTCGTTGATAAGCTGCCAATAGATCGTGTTAAGCGAATTGTACAGAAAATGCGGCCGGAACTGCGCCTTCAGCGCGATGATCTGCGCTTGCTTCTCGGTCGCCTGCTTGCCGGACAGGTCGCGGATCGTATCGTTCAGGCTGCTGACCATGCTGTTGTAGCTGTCAAACAGGATGGACACCTCCTGGTTGATCAGCCGACCGCGCGAAGGATTGAGCATGCCGCGCTCGACGCGGCTGAGCCTGTGAGCCAGGTAGCGGATCGGTTTGGAGACGGACCAGGAGAAAAAGATCGTCAGCAGGATGGCGGCGCCAATGCCGAACAGGCCGATGACGAGGATGCTCTTCTGAATATTTTCCAGATCGTTCACCATGTCCTTCGCGTCGATATAGGACGCTACCGTCCAGCCGCTGTACGCCGACGTGGAGTATGGAACGTAAGCCGCCGCGTCGTTCATATCCCAGTTGATGAGATCTGTATCCCTCGTTTTCATGCGTGCGAAAAGCTCGCTGTTCACGTTCTCGCCAATCTCTTCGGTCTCGGTCGAATAGACGATTTTGCCGCGACTGTCGATTACGTGGGTTTTGCGCGACAGGCCGCGCGCGTTCTCGTCAATAACGCGCCTGATCGTATCTACCGAAATGAGGAGGAACATGTCGCCGATCCGCTCGAGTGAGGACCAATCGTTCAGCTGTCTGGCTCCGATTATCGCCTGAATGGTGCCGCTGCGCCATGCGGGAGCCGAGAGCCACAGCATGCGGCCGTGCATTTCCGCGACGGAAGGAAACCACTCGACGCGGCGCAGTTCGTCTTCCGACCGCCAGAAGAATGCCAGCGCATCGTTGCGCGAGTAGAGGTCGCCGCTTGCGTCCAGCATATGGATCGTCAGATCGGAGCCGGAATAACGGCTTTGGTCGGCAATGAATTTGTTAATGTCCGCGATTGTGGAAGTCGTCTCGCCGCCCCGGCTGACCGCGTTGAAATGCTGCTGGATTTCCGGGCTGAACGCCACCTTTTGCGCCAGCCGGTCGTATTCTTGAAGCATGACATCGGTTTTGCCGCGCATCTGCACGACGGAATCCAACAGATAGCTTGACGTTTTTTCTACGACTACTTTGGAGGAATAACGGTAAGAGAAGAAGCTTGTAATGGTTAGAATGACGATCAAGATCACGGAGAAGCCGAGAATGAGCTGGAAAAGAATCGAGGTTTTGCGAAGCAATAGAAGTCGACCCCTTTTTAAACGTCAATGAAAGTAAGCGTTTTCTATTATTATATCGCACATTTACTGAAGAATGTCCAGCATCTGCCGATAAATTTGCTTTTGCACGCTTTTTTCTTTTCTCTCTGATTTCATTGCTGATCCCATGATAAGTCGTTGGATAATTGAAGTCTTAATTCGGATAGTACCCGGTGTATTTCATGCCTCATAATGTTTCGTGCAATACGATGGAACAGCCGGCCCGCGTGGTGCCGGTTTTCTCGCCGCTCCGTCTGGACGGGAACATGTTGTCGAGATTTGTAGAATCCATTGCATCTTACAGTACCAAAAGCGTAAAATGTGTAATTGACAGAAAGGAGGAAGAAGCGATGCGGCATTTGGCGTACCGGTGCTCGAAGTGGTTTGACGGATTACAGTTCAAGAGCAAGGTGATCGCGATCTTTTTGCCCTTGCTGCTGCTTTCTCTCTTGACGTTAGCGCTCTTATCGAGCAATTTATTCAGCCGATCTGTAATCGAAAGAACCAATATCAATATCCGCAGTGAATCCAAGTTGATCCTGGCGAAGCTGGATTCCATCATCGGAAATGCCGAAATAAGCGCGAATCTGATGGTGACGAATTTAAACCGGCTGATCAAAGAGTATCCCGCTGAGCGGAGCTCGCTGGAGGAAGCGAGGTTCCGCAATTTGATGCAGAGCCGGCTGTCGACCGATCTGTCTCTGTTTCCGGAGGTGGAAGCGGCGGTATTCGTAGATCAGTCGGGGAACATTTATCCTTCGTATACGGTGAACAACGACGAGCGTCAAGTGTTCGATAGCGGGATGATCGAGCGTTTGCGCGACAGCGGCAGTTACGGGGTGACCACTTGGTTTCCGATGGAGCGCCGCGATTATTTGGCCGCCGATCCGGACGAACCGGTATTGACCCTGGGCAAGATGGTGGTCGACATCGATTCCGGAACACTGTACGGAACGCTGTTCCTGACGATTAAGGAATCGACGCTGTCGTCCTTTTTTACGCAGAACGTCGGGAGCGCCGAGACGATGTATTACCTCGTCGACAGCGGGCAGCGGGTGATCGCCAGCCCCGACAAGCATCAGCTGCTACATACCTTCGAGCAGCCGGGTGAATCGGGAGAAAGCGGCAGGCTTATGGTCACTGCGAGCGATTATGAGAGCATGGACTGGAAGCTCATTCATATCGAGTCCGTGGATGCGTTGACGGCGGATATCCATAATAATATCCGCTTGACGGCCTTCATCGGGCTGATTTGTCTGGTGCTTGCGCTCATCGGCGCAAGCGTCCTCTCCAAGAGGATCGTATACCCGCTGCAGCAGCTGACCGGTGCGATGAAGCAGGTGGTGGCGGGCAATTTGTCGGTCACTGCGCCGGTTCACACGCGGGACGAAGTCGGTGTTATCGCGAAGGCGTTTAATACGATGCTCCAGCGCATTCAGGAGCTGCTGGCTACGGTGGAGCGCGAGCAGGCGCAAAAAAGGGAGTTTGAGCTGGCGCTTATTTCCGCCCAGATCAAACCGCATTTTTTGTATAATACGCTGGATACGATTTATATATTGAACGACTTGGAACGCAACGAAGAGGCGAGGGATACGACGAAAGCGCTGGCCGATTTTTACCGGATCGTGCTCAGTAAAGGCAGGGAACTCATTATTCTGGAGCAGGAGACAAAATTGGTCTCCGATTACTTAGCGATCATGCAGGTCCGTTATCCGGACGTCTTTCGCTACGAGATCGACATTCCGCCGTTGATGCACGGGCTTCCGGTGCCGAAGCTGTCCCTGCAACCGCTTGTCGAGAATGCGATTTACCACGGCCTGAAAACGAAGGGAATGCGGGGGCTCATCCGTATTTCGGCATTTGTCGACGGCAAGAAAGCGGTCATTCGGGTAGAGGACGACGGTGTCGGGATGAGCAAGGAGCAAGTGGAGAGGCTGATGAACTTTCATACCGGCAGCGCCGGGACGGAGTCGATCGGCATCTACAGCGTACAGGAGCGGCTAAAGCTGTATTTCGGAGAACCGTACGGGGTATTCATTCGCAGCGCGCCCGGTGAAGGGACCGTTGCGAAAATGATCGTACCCGCAGTCGCGACAGGAGGCGAAAACCATGTATAAAGTCATAGTGGTGGACGACGAGCCCCTATTTAGAGACTATCTTCGAAACAAAATGGCGTGGAGCAACTACGGGTTCGAGGTGTGCTGCGAGGCGAGAAACGGGCAGGAAGCGCTCGAGGAAGCGGAGCGGCACAAGCCTCATCTGGCACTCATCGATATCAATATGCCGTTTATGGATGGGATGGAGCTCGCAGAGCGGCTGAAGGCAAGATTCGAGTCGATGGTCATCGTCTTCGTAACCGGGCACAACGAGTTCGAGTACGTGCAAAAGGCGGTCCGGATCGGCGTACACGATTACCTGCTTAAGCCGTTCAATCGCACCGAGCTGGCTTCGATGCTGGAGCGGATCCGCCCGTCGCTGCCTCCGCTGCCGCAGCATGAAACGGAGAACGGCGGGAGCGAAAACGCATTTCCGGATCGGGAGGCTCCGTCCTACGATGCAGCTGCCATCCACGAATCCATCCTGCAGGCGCTGCGGATGAACGACGACGTGCCGGACGAGATCAAAAGCGCGTTTCGGCTGCTTCGGCACCATGAGCTGCGTGGAGAGTACGCGTATACGATGCTGATGGGGCTTGTTTCTTTGGCCATCTCTTACGCGAGCGAACGGGGCATGGATTACGACCGGCTGTGGGAGCGGGAGGAGGCGCCGGCTGAACGGCTGAGGCGAACGGCGGATTGGGACGAGGCGGAAGCTTTTCTGCTGGGGCTGTTTGAAAAATTGGCCCGTTTGACCAGACATGTCCGTCCGACGAAGTCGTCGAATTTGTTTGCCGCCGCCAAATCGCATATTGAGAAGCATTTCGATGATCCGGATTTATCGGTGGAAAAGGTGGCCGCCGGCGTATTCGTCGATTCCAGTTACCTGCGCAAGGTATTCAAGAAAGAATCGGGATTTTCCGTTGTCGACCATATCACGCACGTCCGCATGAAGAAAGCAAAGGAATGGATCCTGAAAGGCAACGTAAAAATATCGGATATTGCGCTGCGGGCCGGGTACAGCGACCCGAACTACTTCAGCAAAAGCTTTAAGAAACGGTTCGGGATGACCCCGTCCGAATATGAGCAATTGAAAAACTCCCCGATGTGACCACCGCTTAGCGAACCGATGCCCGGTTCGCTTTATTTGATTCCAAAAAAAGTACAGGTTTACTTATATTCCATACATCGGAATCCACCGCGGCGGATCTTCCGCCCCAAAGACGGCGTAAGCCGTTTCCGCTTGTTTCCGCCGTTGTCCCGTTTTTTACGGATAATGCCCGTTTTGTTCATTTTGATGCGCGGTCCAGGGGACTATAATTAAAAACGTTAAACACCGGAGAGGGATATTCAATTAAGGGGGAAATTTTCATGAAGACCAAATTGCGGAACACACGGGCTTTCGCGATGATTTTGGCGGCGGCGCTTTTTCTCGCGGCATGCGGCGGAAATGCGGCTGACCAGACCGAATCCACGAATGCGGAGAACGGAAAGATCTCGTTAAAGGTATATGCGCAGCATTTCGATGACGATACGGCAGGCCCGTTCGACTACGCGGTAGAGCAGCTGAAAACAGCGATGCCGAATGTGGAAATCGAACTGGACGAAGCGGTTCAGGACGGATACCAGAAGCTGAAAACCTATGCGGCTACAGGAAATTTGCCGGATATTTATTTTACGGACTGGGCGACGCTGCAAACCTTCGCCAAGTCGCAAAACGTCGTTGTTTTGGATGATTACGAGGCAACGGAAGCTTTTAAAAGCAACATGAATCCGGGTCTTGAAACACGGCTCGTCGCTCCGGACGGCCATGTGTATGCTTTTCCGGATACCGGCATCGAATTTCAGTTGATCTACTACAACAAAGAAATCTTCGAGAAGGTTGGCATCGAGACACCGATCAAGACGGTCAATCAAATGGTCGATGCAGCCAAGAAGCTGAAGGAAGCCGGTTATGTGCCGATGTCGATCTTTGCCAAGGAAAAATGGATTACTACTGCGCTCTATAACGGCTTTGTCGTTCGTGAGCAGCCGCAAGGCCTGGGCGCGTTGGGCGAGGACGGCCTGACGGCGCTTCCCGAGCCATACGTGACGGCCGCTGAGCAAGTCAAAGCGCTGCAGCAAGCCGGTCTGTTCGACGCCAATGCGACCAACACGAATTACGATCAGGCTTCCTCGATGTTCTATCAGGAAAAAGCGGCGATGTTCGTGAACGGGCAATGGGAAATTTACAGCTCGCAAGAAAAGCTGGGCGACAAAGTGGACTGGATGTACTGGCCGGCGAAGGATGAAGCAACGTACGAAGCGTCGAAGTTTTATATCAACGGCGCCGGTTCGCCGCAAGGATACGCGGTCTCGCCAAGCAGCAAGAATGTGGATACAGCGGTAGAGGTAGCGGCATTCCTGGCCGAAAAAGCGGCCGAGTACCGGTATACGCAGCTGGGCAGCCCGATTGTGGCTTCCAAAACCGACAAGCCGATCGCTTCCGACGTGCCGGCAATGATGCAGCGTCTGGCAACCGAGGTTTTGCCTAACGCCGATGCCTACTCGGTTGCATTGAACAAAACTGAAATTCAAAACGCGGTCAACGACAGCACCCAGAGCATGCTAATTGACGGATTCACCGTCGACAATTTCGTTGAAAACCTGAATCGGGCACTGAAGAAAGCGAACGAATAACGATTGTTTTTCGCAAACCCCAAAATCGCGCCTGCGCTTTTGGGGTTCGTTTGTAAAGACAGAATAGGTGGGAGAGAAATGCATAAATACTTAAGTAACAAGACAGCTATCGTGCTCTTCATGCTGCCCGCTTTGCTCGTTTACAGCATAGTTATCTTTTATCCGGTGCTGCAAACCGTATACCGCAGCTTGTTCGAATGGGACGGGCTGAGCGAAGCGGTATTCATCGGACTGGGAAATTATTCGGAGCTGATGGGAGATCCGCTGCTCTTGACGTCGCTCCGCAACGGGCTCGTTTTTGCCGTGGTTCTCGTTGTATTTCAAATCGGCCTGGGGACGGTTCTGGCGCTGGTGTGCGCCGATCCGAAGGTGAAAGGCCGCAAGCTGCTGAAAACCGCTTATTTCATTCCCGTCGTCCTGTCGGTTACCGTTGTGTGCCAGCTCTGGATTGCGATCTACGATCCGACGAACGGGCTCATCAACCGTTTGTTCGACATGCTCGGCATTCCTTATCAGCAAAATTGGTTGTCGTCCCCGACGCACTCGATTATCGCGATAGCCTTCGTTAACGCATGGCAGTATATGGGGTATCAGTTTGCTCTGCTTTATGCGGGCGTCAAGTCGATTCCCGAGCAGTACCACGAGGCGGCGACGATCGACGGCTGCAGCAAATGGATGGCTCACCGCGTCGTCACGCTGCCGCTGATGAAGGAAACCTTCAAGTTTTGCTTTATCATCGCAATTACCTCCGGGATTGGGGCCTTTGTCCAGATGCTGATCATGACAAACGGCGGGCCGGGTACGAGCAATTATACGCTGACGTTTATGATTTACCGTTACGCATTCATGGAAAGCAACTATGGATACGCGAGCGCGGTTTCCGTCGTGCTGGTTGCGATTTCACTCCTTGCGACGCTCATCATCAATAAAGTGTTTGACCGCAACGAAACGGCTTGACGGCCGGAAAGGAATAACGATATGAAACAAGCTTCACGAATTCTTATGCAGCTTCCGCTGTGGCTTTATTTTGTGATTTCCATCTATCCGCTGTTCTGGATGGTTTCGTACTCCCTGAAGAACAACGATGAAATCTTCGTCACGAATCCGTTCGGGCTTCCGATGAATTTCCGGATCGAAAATTATGTGGCTGCGTGGTCGCAATTCAATATTCCGCGTTATTTTCTAAACAGTATCGTCGTTTCGACCGTGGCGACCGTGCTCATTCTGGCGCTTTCCCTGCTGTTTGCGTTCGCGGTAACGCGGATGCAGTGGAGATTCCGGGGATTGGCCCGGATCTACATGATTATCGGCATGTTCATGCCGATTCAGGTCATCATGATTCCGCTCGCCATTCTGGTCCGCGATTTTCAGCTCGCGAACACGTACGGGGCGCTGATCCTACCTTATGTCGCCATCGGGATTCCATTCTCCGTCATGGTGTTCAGCGGCTATATGGCGGGCATTCCGAGGGAAGTGGAGGAAGCAGCCTGCATGGACGGGGCGAACATTTACAGGTTGTTTTTTCAGGTGGTGGTCCCCATGGTGACCCCGGCGATCGCGACCGTTACCATCTTTCAATACTTGAACAACTGGAACGAGTTTACGCTCGCGTATATTCTAATATCCGAAGAGACACTCAAAACCTTGCCGCTTGGACTTCTCTTCTTCCAGGGCTCTTACAGCACGGATTGGGGGGCAATGGGAGCGGTCATGACGCTGGCCTCGCTACCGATGGTACTCATTTATTTGTTCTTCAGCGAGCAGGTGGAGCGGGCGATGACGGTCGGCTCCGCGGTGAAGGGGTAATGCAAAGCACAGTGGATCACTAGATCGAAAGCTCCAGGAACGTATGATGAGGAGAAGCGTCATTGTTTCGCCAAGAGGGTGCGGGCGGCCTTAGTCCTGAATTCCATGGGACTGAGGCCGTTTAATTTTGCCTGTAAACGCTCGTTGTTGTAAAAGTGGATGTAGTCAATGTCCTTCTTGAGCTCTTCAAACGTGCTGTATGTATTACCCCAACCGTTTCTTGAAAACGCTTGACTTAGAGTTAGCTCCAGGGTATACACTGCACTGTGTAGCTTTTTCCAATCCTATACAGAGGAGTGTATCGACGTATGGACTATGTTAAACTTGGCCGTACCGGTTTGGATGTTTCAAGAGTATGTCTGGGATGCATGAGTTATGGGGTACCCGAGCGTGGAATCGCTCCATGGTCGCTGAATGAAGAGGAAAGCAGGCCAATCATTAAAAAGGCGCTGGAACTTGGCATTAACTTTTTCGATACTGCAAATGTATACTCTGACGGAACAAGCGAGGAAATTGTCGGACGTGCGTTGAAGGAATTCGCCTGTCGTGACGAGGTCGTCATTGCGACAAAGGTATTCTTCCGCATGCACCGGGGTCCGAATGGTGCGGGACTTTCCCGTAAGGCCATCATGAGCGAAATTGATAACAGCCTAAGACGGCTCGGTACGGATTACGTCGATTTGTACCAGATCCACCGTTGGGATCATACTACCCCTATCGAAGAGACGATGGAGGCATTTCATGATGTCGTAAAGGCAGGTAAGGCAAGGTATATAGGAGCATCCTCGATGTATGCCTGGCAGTTCTTGAAAGCGCAGCATGTCGCCGAACGAAACGGTTGGACCAAGTTTGTCTCCATGCAGAATTTATTGAATTTGCTGTATAGGGAAGAAGAGCGGGAGATGCTGCCGCTTTGCCGCGCAGAGGGAATCGGTGTGATTCCATGGAGTCCGCTTGCTAAAGGCCGGCTAACCCGGGATTGGGATGAAAAGACAGCCCGTTCAGAGATAGACGAAGCCGGACATAGGCTGGTTGCGGGAATGGTCGACGCCGATCGCACGATCGTGGAGAGAGTGGCCGAAGTTGCCGCCAAGCGGGGCATTCCCCGCGCGCGAGTCGCGCTTGCGTGGGTACTGCAAAAGGAACCGGTAACGGCACCGATCGTCGGCGCAACAAAGCCTCATCATCTGGAGGATGCAGTTGCTGCGTTGTCGGTGAAGCTGGATTCAAACGAAATAGCGAGCCTAGAGGAACCTTATGTACCGCATTTGATATACGGCATCTAAACTAGAAAGACGGGCCACTGGACGAACAGTGGTCCGTCTCTATGACGATCTCTGAAGTCAGTACAAAATTTGATCTTTCACAGGACACACTCCGCTATTATGAACGCATCGGACTGATACCTCCTGTGAACCGCAACAAAAACGGTATCAGGGAGTATACGGAAGAAGACTGTAAGTGGGTTGATTTTATCAAATGTATGCGACAAAGTGCAGGTCTTCCGGTTGAAGTATTGATTGAGTATGTTGGACTGTTTCAACAGGGTGGACCGGAGGATTAGTTTAGAGAGTAAACAATAGAGGAGGCATGAAACCTGGAACGCTTATGGACACAGTCGTTTATTCTCATGACCGTAGGGATGTTTTTTCTATTCACCTCATTTTATTTGCTGCTTCCGACGCTGCCGCTGTTTATCAAACAGATGGGCGGCAGCGAAGCGCAGGTCGGTCTGGCGACGGGCGTATTTATGTTGTCTGCCGTTTTTTTTCGCCCGATTGTCGGCGGGCTGCTGGATCGGTTCGGCAGGCGTCCGTTTATCGTCTGGGGGCTACTTCTCTTCACCTTGGCAATGTATATGTATGACTGGATCGGCGGGATCATCGTTTTGATGGGGCTCCGAATCTTGCACGGGATGAGCTGGGCCGTGTCCACAACCGCCACGATCACGGCGATTACGGATATGATTCCGTCCGCCCGCCGCGGAGAAGGCATGGGATGGTTTAGCACGGCCATGACCCTGGCGATGGCGGTCGGCCCGATGTTAGGTATCTGGGTTATACAGAATCAATCGTACCACGCTCTGTTTCTTACCGCCGTCGGCCTCTCTGCGGCAGCGCTGCTTTTGACCTTTGGTGCAAAGATGCCTTTCCGGCCGCAATCTGGGGCAAGGAGAATCGCCTTTTACGAAAAATCGGTCTTGCCCGTCGCGGCATCGGTCTTTTTTCTGTATATCGCTTATGGCGGCATTACCGCCTTTGTTGCGCTGTTCGCTAGCTCGATCCAAGTCAATTCCGGTACGTTCTTTCTGGCCTATGCCGCAACGCTTGCCCTGATCCGTCCCTTTGCAGGAAAGCTTTCGGATCGGCATGGCGAGACGTTTGTCATTGTACCGGCCCTTGTGGTGACGATTTCGGCTTTGATTGTCTTGGGTTATTCGACCGGATTGTTCGGCGTGCTCGTTTCGGCAGTTCTGTACGGTATCGGATTCGGTTCCGCGCAGCCGGCTCTTCAAGCAGCAACGATACGTCTTGCCCACCCGGAACGTAAAGGAATTGCCAATGCTTCTTTATTGACTGCAACCGACCTCGGCATCGGGCTGGGTGCGATCATGCTGGGCTGGGTCTCCCAGTACTCGAGCTACCAGGTATTGTTCACGGTCAGCGCCGTTTCGGTGGCGTTTTCCTTGCTGCTCTTCATTTTCTTCGTGAAGCATTTGTTGAAAAATAAAGAGCTTTTCTCTCTGAACACAGATTCTCTTCCTTCGGAAACAAATTGACGCAGAAAAACCGCAATTCCTGAAAGCGTTCTCGAGCGATCTTCATCCGGGCCTCTTCATTTAACTAAGGGGCCTGCCATTGGAAGATTAGCAAGGAAGTCTGGGCGGCGGTACCATTGCGCAGGTTGTATCGGCTTTAATGATGCCATTTTAGATATTCGCTGAAGTAATGAGGAAAAAACAGAAGGCTAGAGAAAGGTGACATTTGTAGATCATCGTGCCGATTTCACTCATCCACAGGTTATCCACATACTGAATACGCAGTTTACAAGAGATGAATATAAGTTCAAATGATTTATACACATATCCACAACACAAATATCCACAGCAAGTACTACTCAGAACCTTCTCCTTACCTTGACCCTGCGATAGGTCGTTTTTTTGCATAATAGAGGTCTTAATTATGATAGTATCCGGGGCATTGCATGCATCATAATATTAACATCATAAAAATTTAATATAAAAGGTGGATTATGCAATGACGAGTAGATCGGCAAAAGTAACGATTCATGCCGACCGCAAGCTGTTTCCAGTCAGCCCAACCTTGTACGGCTTGTTCTTTGAGGAGATAAACCATGCCGGTGATGGCGGGCTCTACGCCGAACTGATCCGCAATCGCTCGTTTGAGGATACGATTGTGCCCGACCGATGCCATGTGGACGGCTGCACGATGCATACGCCTGCCGGCTGGACCGCCCCATTCGAACATTCAGATCCGATACCAGGCTGGCAGCTGCTTGAGCAAGCAGGCACAGAAGCCCGCATGCAGCTGGACGATTCCCAGCCGCTCAATGCAGCCAATCCGCTCTCGCTTCGTGTCGATATCGAGCGTACGGAAGGTGGCCGGGCAGCAGTCTGCAATACCGGCTTCTGGGGAATTCCCGTCCAAGCCGGGGCAAAGTACGGGCTGTCCTTCTATGCGAGAAAGGATAATCGTTTTTCTGGTCTGCTGGACATTACGTTAGAGGATTCATCCGGAGAAGCGGTTCATGCCGCGCAATCGGTCAGCATGACATCTGACCAGTGGCAGAAATTTGAGCTGACGCTCGAGAGCAAGGCCAGTAATCCCGAAGCGCGGCTTGTCATCTCCTCCGGAACGCCCGGGACATTCTGGCTGGAACTGGTCTCGCTGTTCCCAGAAGATACGTTCCGAAAGCGGAAGAACGGTCTTCGCCCTGATCTTGTCGGCATGCTGCAGGGGCTTGCACCGACGTTTCTCCGGTTTCCCGGCGGCTGCTTTGTCGAGGGCTTCTCGGTGGAAACCGCTTATAGATGGAAGAAAACCATCGGCGAGCTTTCAGAGCGGATCTCCCACTGGACGCTCTGGCATTACCGGACGACGAACGGGCTCGGATACTACGAGTATCTTCAAATGGCTGAGGATATGGGGCTGGAAATGATGTTTGTCGTCAATTGCGGGCTGACCTGCCAAGGCAGGCCCGGCGAGCTCATCCCAATGGACGAGTTGGATGAATGGGTGCAGGATATGCTCGATGCCATCGAATACGCTAATGGTCCGGTCACGAGTAAATGGGGAGCTTTGCGGGCTCAGCATGGCCACCCCGAGCCGTTCGGCCTGAAGTATATCGAGATCGGCAATGAGAATTTCGGTCCTGAGTATAATGTCCGCTACAAGGTGTTCTACGACGCGGTGAAGGCGGCCTATCCGGAAATCATAACGATCTGGAACACGCACTGGGAGGTCGGCACTGAAACAAAGGGGCTGCCGGTCGAAATTGTGGACGAGCATTTCTATGCGGATAATGAGTTTTACCAGCTCTACCATGACATGTATGACCATTATGACCGCAGCGGCCCGAAAATCTATGTTGGTGAATATGCGATGATCGTCAATAACAAGAACGGCACACTGCAAGGAGCGTTAAGCGAGGCCGCCTTCATGACCGGTATGGAGCGCAATCAGGACATCGTTGTCATGTCTTCGTATGCCCCTCTGCTTGCGAATATCCATCATACGGTGTGGGATCCCAATTTAATTTATTTTGACGGAACGCGAAAGTGCGGTACCCCATCGTACTATGTGCAGAAGCTCTTCGGGGAAAATCGCGGCGAATTCGTAGTGGAGAGCCGGACTGAGTCGGATCAGCTGCCCCCGCTTATTCACGGCGGCCTTGGGCTTGGCTTGAGCGAGCTTGGGCAAGTAAAGGAAGTGCGCATATCGTCGGGCAGCGAAATCCGGCTTCAGCTGAATCAGCTTTCTGACCAATCGCCGGCCTGCAGCGTTTTCCATAATGCGCTGTGGATCGGCGATCCCTCTTGGCAGCAGATCGAGGTCACGATGAACGTTAAGCTAGATGAGCATGGCTTGAAGCTGCGCTTTCTCGACCGCCACCAGTCGTGGGAGAAGCAGAATTATTTTCTATGGGAGCTTGAGCCGAGCGGGGAGAGCAGGCTCGTCCGAATCGTCGGATGGTCGCGCGTCAAGCTGGCAGCGGATGCGAAGGTCAGCATTACGCCCGCTGAGTACCAGCAGCTGCGTATCGTTGTCGGCCGCGAAGAGGTCAGCTGTTATTTGGATGGACATCTCGTTCATGAGCATGCTTTTGGCACCATTCCGTATTTGACCTCGGTTACGACGCTGGATGAGACGAACAACGAGCTGACCGTGAAGCTGGTTAATCCGTCCGCATCTGACATTGATACCGAGCTGGATATCCACGGTACGAACATGACGGAAATCGCTGGAGAGCAGCTGATTTTGACCGCCGATGAGCCGGAAGCGTACAATACCTTGGATCAGCCGACCCGCGTTGTGCCGATCTCATCCCCGCTCCATGTGGATGGGAGAATGTATCGTGTACCTGCTTACGCAGTCGCGATTTTGAAGATTAAGTTAGGCTGAGAACGTTTGAACGGAAAACAAGTGCTGAATAAGCAACACGAGGAGGCTGCCGCAAGGCAGCCTCTTTAGCGCTCAACGAGGGATATGAGGAAAGTCCTCGCGTTTAAGCACGCATCGTTTACATCGCCGGTAAAGAAAGAAAGTCGCATTGCTACCGGCAGGATAGCAATGCGACTTTCGGAAATAAAGGATATCGGATTTAAAATGACTTATTCTCGTTCATTAATTTCGGATGAGATAATCAAATGCGCCTAAGGCTGCATTCGCTCCCGATCCCATAGAAATGATGATCTGCTTGTACGGACTGTTTGTACAGTCGCCTGCAGCAAACACGCCAGGCAGGGTCGTTGCGCCATGCTTATCTACTACGATTTCTCCCATGCGAGTCCGTTCAACGGTATCGCCTAGCCAATCGGTATTAGGCACAAGACCGATCTGAACGAACACACCCTCCAGCTCAATATGCTGAACTGCGCCTGTATCGCGCTCAATGTAGGAGATACCGTTAACTTTATCCGTACCGGTAATTTCTTTGGTTTGAACGTTCTTCAGCACAGTGACATTAGGCAGACTGTAAAGACGGTCTTGCAATACGCTGTCCGCTTTCAGCTCCGGCATGAACTCAAGCACAGTGACATGTTTTACAATGCCTGCCAGATCAATTGCCGCCTCGATACCGGAATTGCCGCCGCCAATAACCGCTACGTGTTTTCCGATGAACAAAGGACCGTCACAATGCGGGCAGTAAGCTACGCCTTTGTTCTTGAACTCAGCTTCGCCGGGTACGCCGACATTGCGCCAGCGCGCGCCGGTGGAAAGGATGACGGTCTTGCTCTTTAGAACAGCGCCGTTTTCGAGTTCAACTTCGATGAGGTCTTTCTTTTCCAAACGCTTGGCGCGCTGTAATTTCATGACGTCAACGTTGTACTCTTTCACATGCTCTTCAAGACTTGCTGCCAGTTTTGGACCTTCGGTATATTTAACGCTAATAAAGTTCTCAATACCGACGGTGTCCATAACCTGACCGCCGAAGCGTTCCGCAACAATGCCTGTGCGAATGCCTTTGCGTGCTGCATAGATCGCCGCACTTGCACCGGCTGGGCCGCCCCCGACAACAAGCACATCGTATGGATCCTTGTCAGCAAAAGCTGAAGCATCCGGAGCACTGCCCAGCTTGCCAAGAATTTCTTCAAGCGTCATACGACCGCTGCTGAAGGATTCGCCATTCAGGAAAACCGTTGGCACTGCCATGATGTTTTTGCTTTCTACCTCTTCTTTGAATGCCGCACCGTCAATCATGGTATGTGTAATGCCGGGATTGAGAATGCTCATCAGGTTCAGCGCCTGTACAACATCGGGGCAGTTGTGGCAGCTCAAGCTGATGTAAGATTCAAAGTGGTATTCGCCTTGAATGCTTTTAATCTGATCAATGACGTCTTGTTCAACCTTCGGAGCTCGTCCGCTAACCTGCAGCAGAGCTAACACTAGGGAAGTAAATTCGTGCCCCAGAGGAATACCGGCAAAAGTGACCCCAGTATCTTCGCCTACACGATTCACGCTAAAGCTCGGCGTTCTTGGCAGCTGAGTTCTTTCTACCGTAATTCTGGACGACATGCTGGCTAGCTCGTCCACTAAGGCCAGCATGTCCGTAGATACGGCATCAGACTCTGCGCTAACTTTAATTAGCACGTCGCCTTCTAAGAGCTGAAGGTATTGGTTTAATTGTGCCTTAATATCTGCGTCCAGTATCATTTTATTAACCTCTTAGATCTTTCCTACGAGATCAAGGCTAGGCTTAAGGGTTTCAGAACCTTCTTGCCATTTAGCTGGGCAAACTTCACCCGGATTGTTGCGAACATATTGTGCTGCCTTAACCTTGTTAACAAGAGTGCTTGCGTCACGGCCAATGCCGCCGGCGTTAATTTCAACGGTTTGGATGACACCGTCCGGGTCGATGATGAACGTACCGCGATCAGCAAGACCATCGGCTTCGATCAACACATCGAAGTTGCGGGAAATCGTATGGGAAGGATCTCCGATCATAACGTAGGTGATTTTGCCGATTGTTTCGGAGCTATCGTGCCATGCTTTATGTGTAAAATGGGTATCAGTCGAAACGGAATATACTTCAACGCCGAGTGCCTTCAGAGTTTCGTATTGGTTTTGAAGATCCTCCAGCTCGGTTGGGCAAACGAATGTAAAGTCTGCAGGATAGAAGCAAACTACACTCCACTTTCCTTTAAGATCGGCTTCTGTAACTTCGATAAATTTACCATTTTGATAAGCTTGTGCTGTGAACGGCAGTACTTCTTTTCCAATTAGAGACATTTAAATTTCCTCCTGAGTGTGGTTTTTAGAATTATACTAGTTAAGATAGGACAAAACTATTGTAATAATTCTAATTAGATATTAATTATTATTATACACCTTTGTTTGTTTTGTCAAGTGGACAACATATTGTACATCAACTACACGATACGGGATTCCACTTCATGCTGCCCGGAACCGATGCCGTCAGCCTAAGCGCGTGAAACAAATAGCGGAAGCTTGTCCGATATATTATTTACATCGGTCAACAGGATATGCAGAACGGCTTCAACATGTATTCTTTATTATATAGGAGACTTTTGGAGTAATTAACCCTTTTCCGTGAAAAAGAATCGCTTATGGGGAAATTTCTTTTACAATAGAAAGAATAGCTCTTCAGAAAGAATAGCTCTTCCTAATCAAATCATTGATGATTCCGCTTTGTCAATGGAAGAGATATCAGTTCTGGTTTGTCTTTAGAGATTGTGGTTAATGTTAGTTAAGGATACTGCTGCGCCTCCAAAACCATCCTTTCTTCTGCTGCGATGGAACGTTATCAAATCCGTCACAAAGTTTTTAAACATAAAGTTTTTAAATTCTGTCAACAGTATGTATGACAAAATGACATTTTCCTTTTGTTGTTTGGGTGGCAGGTTTGCTTTACGATGGAACCAATGCGAACTAAAGTTAAAAGTTCGATTAAAAAAAGAAGAAGTTTATATAACAGGAGGACCACTATGCAGCAAAATAATAATTCTTCGGCCGGGGGAATTCGTGTAGGCGTCCAGAGATTCGGACGTTTCCTTAGCGGCATGGTTATGCCGAATATAGGCGCTTTTATCGCCTGGGGGATCATCACGGCATTGTTCATTCCTACGGGATGGTGGCCGAACGAGGACTTAGCCAGTCTTGTAGGACCGATCATCACTTACTTGCTGCCGCTGCTCATTGGCTACACGGGCGGTTCAATGGTGCACAAGACGCGCGGCGGTGTGATCGGCGCGCTGATGACGATGGGGATTATCGTCGGCACAGACATTCCGATGTTCCTGGGCGCGATGATTTGCGGACCGCTCGCAGCATGGGTATTGAAGCAATTCGATAAAGCGGTTGAGGGGAAAATCAAATCAGGCTTCGAAATGCTGGTTAACAACTTCTCGCTGGGCATTATCGGGGCGATCCTTACATTAATTGCCTATAACGGAATTGGCCCGATCATTTCTCAGCTGACCAAATTATTGTCCGCCGGCGTGCAGTTCATGGTGAACAATAATTTGATTCCGCTGGCGAATATTCTTATTGAGCCGGCTAAAATTCTATTCCTTAACAATGCCATCAACCATGGGGTGCTTAGCCCGATAGCGCTGGAGGAAGCGGCAAGAACGGGACAATCGATCCTGTTCATGCTGGAGTCCAATCCGGGGCCAGGCCTGGGGATTCTGCTTGCTTACATGATTGCCGGCCGCGGTGCGGCGAGACAATCGGCTCCCGGTGCGGCGATCATTCACTTTTTCGGGGGGATTCATGAAATCTACTTTCCGTACATCCTTATGAATCCGCGTCTGATTCTGGCCGCGATCGCCGGAGGCGTAGCCGGTACATTCACGTTCGCGCTATTTAGCGCCGGACTTGTTGCGCCGCCATCGCCGGGCAGTATATTCGCTTACATTGCCATGGCGCCTAGAGGCGGACTTCTCGCCGCCCTCAGCGGTGTTGTCGTCGCGACAATCGTTTCGTTTGTCATCGCCGCCCTGCTGCTCAAAACAACGAAAGCAGGCGCTGAGGACAGCGACGATCTGGAGCAAGCATCGGCAAAAATGAAAGAAATGAAAGCTGCGGGGACCCCTGGCGCTGCGGCGGCTGCGGTTGCTGAAGCTGCTGGACAATCGGCTGCTCCGGCTGCGAATGATGCGGTCAAAGCCAAAGAGGATGTCCACAAAATCGTCTTTTCCTGCGACGCAGGGATGGGCTCAAGCGCAATGGGCGCGTCGGTTCTTCGCAAGAAAATGAAGGCTGCCGGCTCGGATATTACGGTGATCAACACAGCGATCAGCGATATTCCAAGCGATGCCGACATTGTCATCACACACAAATCGTTGACAGACCGGGCAAGACTGCAGGCGCCGAATGCGGAACATATCTCCATTGATAACTTCCTGAAAAGCCCTGAATATGACAAGCTCGTAGAACGCCTTTCTTAATTTGACCCTACAATCGAGGCTGCTTGCGCCGGCAATAATTTGCCGGCGCTAGGGCCATTCTATTGTTATAGGAAGGTTTTGTGATATGAATATATCCAGCCGATCTCGCCAGATTCTTGAACTGCTGCTTCATAGCGACCGGGAACTAACGGCGGCACAGATTGCAGCAGAGATCCATGTCAGTTCCAGAACAGTACATCGTGAATTAGCAGCGGTAGAGGATATCCTGCACAAGCAGGGGATACAGCTGCTGAAGAAAGCCGGTTCGGGCATACGTCTGCAGGGTGACGAGGCAGAGCTGGAGAAGCTGTCCCGCCTCATTTCGACCGCGGAGGGCATCGACTTTTCACCGGCCGAGCGACAGCTGTACCTGTTATGCCTGCTTCTCGAAAGCGCCGAACCGGTTAAATTATATACGTTAGGGCATGAGCTAAAGGTAACCATCCCGACCGTAAGCAGCGATCTGGATGAGCTTGACGGATGGATCCGCAAATTCGGGGTTACCTTGACCCGCAAAAGAGGATACGGCGTAGAGCTTACCGGTTCGGAGGAGAAACTCAGAGAGACGCTCCGCCAGTTAATCCGGATGAGGCTTGATGATACCGAGCTGATAGCCAGCCGGGACAAGCAGCCGCTTCATCCGCTCGACCATAAGCTGTTTGAGCTTGCAGGGAAAGCGGAGATGGACGACATCGAGACGATCCTGTGGGACTGGGAGGAACGCTGGGCCGGCCGGTTGACCGAGGATGCCTATACGGAGCTGTTGATCAGGCTTTCGATTGCGCTGCGCCGGATTCGGTCAGGCAAAACAGTGGCATCAAATCCGGCCGCGCGGCGGACAAGCATGGCCTCGCTTAAGGAATCCGATGTGATTCGCCTTACGGGATTGTTATCCGAAAGGATGGGACAAGCGCTCTCTCCGGAGGAGACGATCTATATATCCGGGCTATTGAGCGCAGCCCAGGCAGATGAATTATCAATGCTGCCGGGGGACGATCTGGCGCTGACATCGAAGGTCCGTTCGCTCATCGAACACGTTCAAATTGCAACGGGAGCCGATTTCAGTATGGATCATTCGCTGCGTGAAGGCCTGTTCTACCATATGAAGGATGCCTTGCAGCGGCTTGCCGACGGGTTAAGCATCCGCAATCCGCTTTTGGATCAGATTAAGAAGGATTTTGAGACACTGTTTGGCATCGTCCGGGAAGCCGCGCACGATGTGCTTGAGGATGTAGTGGTGCCGGATGAGGTGATCGGTTACCTGGTCATGCATTTTGAAGCGTCGCTGGAGCGGCATAAGCAGCTGCGGCGGGATGTGCGCGCCATACTGGTATGCTCGAGCGGGATTGGCTCCGCCAAGCTGCTGCAATTGCGATTGCAGAAGGAACTGCCGCTGATCCAAATCGTAGGGCGCGTATCCTGGTACGAAGCATCAAGAATTGCCAAAGACAAGTATGACCTTATGATTTCCACAATGGACCTGCCCTTTGATTCGGGCAATTACATCAAGGTCAGTCCACTCCTTACACAGGAAGAGACGGAACGGCTGCGGTCATTTATCCGCACGGTGCTGGAACAAAAACGTAATGATGTCTTTCCTGCAGAAGAGAGAGGCGCATCGGAAGTCCCTGTCTTCGCCAAGCTGTTAAGTTTGAAGATCACACTTGATGAGATGGTCAACCTGATTGAACGCTTTGAAATCGTTCAGATCCGGGAGAGCAGCGGGGAGCTTGCTCTTATATTGGAAGAAGCTTGCCGGTATGAAGAAGAAAGAGGCGTTCTGAGAGATGCCCCCCTGATCGCACAACGGCTCATGCAGCGCGAACAAAGCGGCAGCCAGATGATTCCCGGAACATCTGTAGCCTTGTTCCATACGCGAAGCCAGGAGGTTAGCCGTGCATCGCTGTCGTTATACCGATTGGAAAGCCCGCTGACGATTGAAACAGAACCACCCTGGCGGTTAAGTGAGTTTTTATTGATGCTCGCCCCCCAAACGTTATCCAGGGAAGTTTTGGAGGTGCTGAGCGAAATAAGCGCCATGCTGCTCAATGACGAAATGATCGAGCTGCTTGAAGTTGGCGGGGAGATGGAAATCCGGAATTATTTAACGGTCCATCTGAAAACATTTTTTAATACCAAAACGGAAGCGAGTGAAATGGAATGAGTATACTTTCTACAGACAAAGTGAAATTGAATGCAGTCGTGAAGGACAAAGAGGAAGCGATCCGCATCGCCGGGCAGCTGCTCGTAAACGCTGGCCATGTCGACCCAAGCTATGTGGACAGCATGCTTGAACGCGAGAGCTCTCTATCCACCTTTATGGGCGGAGGTCTCGCCATTCCTCACGGAACTGCTGAGGCGAAAGGCTCCATCAAATCGACGGGATTGTCCATTGTTCAGCTTCCTGAAGGCGTGGATTTCGGGGAAGGGAACATCGCGCATCTTGTTATCGGCATTGCAGCAGTCGGCGATGACCACCTGGATATCCTTACGAATGTGGCGATGATTTGTTCCGACGACGACAATATGGAACAGATCTTGAAGGCTGCGACTCCGGAACAAATGATCCAAATCTTCGAAAGCGGGATGGAAGAATAATGAAGGCCCTACATTTCGGCGCCGGAAACATCGGACGCGGTTTTATCGGCCTGCTGCTCTCCCAATCCGGTTATAACGTTACTTTTTCCGATGTGAACAAGACCCTTGTTGCTGCATTACAGCAGCGCGGAGAGTATACGGTAACGCTGGCCAATGACGCTCAGGAACAGCTGCAAGTTACAGGTGTGACGGCCATTGACGGAACGGATGCGGATGCCGTTGCTTCGGCCGTGGCGGAAGCCGATCTGGTTACAACAGCAGTAGGCGTCAATATTCTGAAGCATATTGCGGCAGGTATTGCCCGGGGGATCGAGAAACGGATTGCAAACGGCGCGGGACAGCTGCATATTATCGCCTGCGAGAATGCAATCGGCGGCAGTACCCAGCTTAAAGAGCATGTTTTTGGGCATTTGGATGAGGCGGCTCAGGCTAAAGCTTCCGAGGTTGTCGCCTTCCCTGATGCGGCGGTTGACCGGATCGTACCGCTCCAGCACCATGAAGATCCGCTTGCGGTTACGGTTGAGCCGTTCTATGAATGGGTAGTGGACGCTTCGGCGATGTTCGAAGGCTATAAGCCGGTTGAAGGCGTACATTACGTTAATCATCTCCTGCCCTATATCGAACGAAAATTGTTCACGGTCAATACGGGTCACTGCGCGGCAGCCTACCTTGGCAATCTGAAAGGGTATGAGACGATTCAGCAGGCCATGGGCGATGACAGCATCGTAGGCGAAGTAAAGGCGACGCTGAAGGAAACGGGCGCGGTGCTGGTGGCGCGCTACGGCTTTGACCAGGCCGAACATGAGAAATATATCGAGAAAATTATCGGCCGCTTCCGCAATGATCACTTGACCGACGAAGTAACGCGAGTCGGACGTTCGCCGATCCGCAAGCTGTCGCCGAATGATCGGCTGGTGAAGCCGGCTCTGCAGGCGCATGAAATGGGAATGGAACCGAAACAGCTGGCGAAAGTGATGGCGGCGGCGCTCTATTTCGATTATGCCGATGATCCGGAATCGACCGAGCTCCAGCAATCGATCAAGGACAAAGGAGCCGGGCAAACGGCAGCGGACTATACATCAATTCCGGAGGGGCATCCGGTATTTGCTCTGATTATGGAAAGCTACGCAAGCATTGCTGACGAGCGGAAATAAAACAACCAAGAGAGGAGAACACGATATGACGAATACCTTTAGGGGTGTCGCGGCATCTCCCGGAATAGCCATAGCGAAGGCATTCCGGTTTACCAATACCCGGCATGTCCCGCAGAAGCAGACCATTTCGGATGCTGACGCGGAAGCCGGGCGGTTCAGGCAGGCGGTCGAGAAAGCGAAAGGCGAGATTGAAGAGATCCGCCAATTGACGGAGACAAGGCTGGGTGCGCAGAAAGCCGAAATTTTCGAAGCCCATCTCTTCCTCCTGGAGGACCCCGATCTTGTTGATGCCGTACTTGATAAGGTTAACGATGAAAAATTAAACGCCGAATACGCTTTGCACGAAGTGACGGAAGCGGTCGTTGAAATGCTCATGGAGCTGGACAATGAAATGGTTCGTGAACGTGCCGCCGACGTGAAGGATATTTCCGGACGGTTAATGAGCCATCTGCTCGGCAAACCGTACGCGACCCTGACCGGCATTTCCGAGGAGACGATTATTCTGGCGGAGGACTTGACGCCTTCGGATACCGCGCAGCTGGATCTCAACTATATCCGCGGTTTTGTGACCGAGATCGGCAGCCGCACCTCGCACTCCGCGATAATGGCGCGCTCGCTGGAGCTTCCGGCCGTTGTCGGCGCAGGCGCGGTGTCCGCCAGCGTAGCGGACGGGACGTTGATTATTCTGGACGCGGTGGAAGGCCAAGTAATCGTTGATCCTTCGGAGGAAGTGCTCGCCGAGTACCGCGAGAAAAAACAGCGTTACGACGAGCGCCGGGAACAGTTGAAGCTTCTCGCGCAGCAGCCTTCGGTATCTGCCGACGGCGTGCATGTGGAGCTTGCAGCCAACATCGGCAGCATAGAAGATTTGATGAAGGTGCTGGAGAACGGCGCCGACGGCGTCGGTCTGTTCCGTACCGAATTTATATATATGGGACGGAATTCGTTCCCGAGCGAAGAAGAACAATACCAGATCTACAAGCATGTGCTCGAAAAATTAGACGGCAAACGTGTCGTCATCCGTACGCTGGATATCGGCGGGGACAAGGAGCTACCCTATCTGGAGCTGCCTAAGGAAAGCAACCCCTTTCTTGGTCTTCGTGCCTTGCGGCTGTGCCTGGAGCGGGAGGATTTGTTCCGTACCCAGCTTCGTGCCCTGCTTCGGGCGAGTACGTCCGGCAAGCTGAACATCATGTTCCCGATGATTGCGGTGCTGAGCGAGCTTCGCGAAGCAAAACGTATTCTCGGCGAGGAACGGGCGAAGCTGGAGCAGGAAGGCATCGCTGTATCCGACGCCATCGAAGTGGGCATGATGATCGAGATCCCGGCCGCTGCGCTTAATGCCGATCATTTTGCGAAGGAAGTCGATTTCTTCAGCATCGGCACGAACGATCTGATTCAATATACAATGGCGGCTGACCGCATGAATGAATCTGTCGCATATTTGTATCAGCCTTACCATCCTTCCATCCTGCGGCTTGTCAACATGGTTATCAAGGCCGGCGAGAGAGCGGGCATTTGGACCGGCATGTGCGGCGAGATGGCGGGCGACCAGACGGCGATTCCGCTGCTGTTGGGTATGGGCCTGAACGAATTCAGCATGAGCGCAAGCTCCGTGCTGCCTGCACGCGAGCTGGTGGGCCGGTTGTCCAAGCAGGAATGGGCGTCTCTGTCCGAACAAGCGCTGACTATGGGAACGCAAGAAGAGGTTCAACAATTTGTAGAACAAAGGAGTCAAATCTAATGCTATCGCAAACTTATACCGTTATTCATCCATCCGGGTTTCATGCCCGTCCGACCAAGCTTTTCGTCCATGCGGCGACTCAATTTCCTTGTAAAGTAAACCTGATCAAAGGCACGAAAAAAGTCAACGGCAAAAGCTCGCTTGGCTTACTGGCCCTTGGCCTCGCCAAAGGCGACGAAGTAACGCTGGAAGTGGACGGCGAGCGCGAAGAAGAGGCGCTCAAAGAGCTTGGCGCCATGCTGACGAAAATTTACGAAGAATAGTCTTCACTTAAAAATAAATTTAACGATCCCGCGGTGAACCATGCCGCGGGATTTTTTAGGTTGAAGCGGCATAGAATGATTTTTTAAACATCATGATATAAATCCGTAAGAGCAAGAGTGCCGACGCAAAAGTATACCCTTTTTTTAATTGGGAATGATCCATTAACCCGAGGGAATAAAGTCGCACTCATGCGGCTTCGTCTCTAGGGAATCTTATTGCAAGCTGAGACTATATAACTACATTTCAAGAAACGATTTCCTGTTATATTCTTTGAATCCATGTATAATGGAAAAATGTGTTATCGAACATCCATCCAGGAGGCGAAATTGTTGTCATCATTCCTACATCGTGCAGTCATCGTTTTTGTATTATCTGTTGTCAGTATTTTTTCATTACCTTTAAGCCCCGTCTCAGCGGCAGTGCCTGAAAAAACATTCATGCTGAAAGCATCTGGTAAAACCGTATTGCTTCCGCAGGTTTTCGTGAAAGGAACCCCGATGATACCGCTATCCGCATCCAAGCAATTTGGTGTGCGAATTGTGGAAAACAAAAAAAAGAAAACCTATAAAACAATGCAGGGCAAGCATTGGGTCCTATTTAAATTAAACAGCAAAAACTTTACTGTGCCCACGTTCAAAGATGAACTTCCGCAGCCGGCACAGTTGATCAAAAAAGAGGTTTATATCCCGCTTGAGGTGTTCGGTTATGTGATCAATTCCAAACGGATGGTTATCGCTGATTCTTACTTCGAATCGCTTGACTCCAGCCGCTGGACACCGGAAAGAGAAGCGTCGCAGATGGCCTTAAAAGGACAGAAATTGAAGCCGGAGATTTATATCGACCGCAAGGCGGTACCGTTTAAAACAAAACCCGTCATCAAAGGGGAAATCGCTTATTTTCCGATCAAAGATTTTTCTGAATATATTGGCGGTCAAGTGACGGAGGACCCGAAGAACGGTACAGTAACCATTGTTTTTCACAATAACGAGTTAATCTACACCGAAGGGATTCCGACCGTTAAGCATCGCGAGCTGAGCGGCTCGTTTGACTGGGTTCGAAATGAGTTTCCGATGCCGAATCATGAACCTGTCAAACGGATAAACGGCGTTTTTATGATCCCTCATACTTCGCTCCCCAATATGATGCGTATGAGTACAGTGGACAATCTTCATTATGGCGGCATTGATATGGTGGTCAACGGACATTTGCTATTTGAAAGACAGGTGTTCTATACCTATAAATCCGAGAGCTTCAGCTATGAATTAGATGAGAACGGTAATGAAATCACGGATCCTGACCTTTATATGAGTTTCGGAAACAGCAAAGCGACATTCATTTCCATACAGAAAGAATCCTATACAACAAAAGATAAGGGCACGCAATTCTGGACAGCTATGGCCAGAGAAGAAAAGGTGAACGGAAAAATACGAAGACAGGAGATCGAGTTCAACCCTACCCTCGAAAATGGCATGGCTGTAGGCTTCCTGAACTATAAAGTAGAGATATACGATAAAACAGGCAGCTCCAGAATCGAAAAAGAGGTAACGTCCTTTGTGAAAGTACCATTGAAAGACGGCCTTCCTAATTTTACATGGGATGAAGCGATGAAAGCGCTGGGCGTTGCTAAGTGACTATGGCATGAGAAAAATTGAAAAAAGCTTGAGAGATCAAGCTGACAAAACAGCCGCCGACATTTAGCCTGGCGGCTGTTTTGTGCTCCGTCACGACATGGTCGTTGTGCCAAGAGCTGAGGCGGAGGCCTTTATCGTACGGCGGGCAGACCGTTCGTTCGAATATACCTTGCAGCCCGCGGTCCGCGGCAGCATACCCCCAATTGTTGTTGAGCGTGATACAGCTTCCCATGGGATTGGGGAGCCGTTGTCATCGGTTACCCCTTCAGGAGGAATAATCTGCTCCGGCGAAGCAAAATCACCGGCATAAACGGAAGGCTCACTCGTATAAATACTGCCGCCCTGTTCTCCGCTTGCCTCCAAACGCTGGTGGAGCAGAATCATAAGAACAGCCGGCAGTCCAATAATGAGTGGGTTAAGCTTTGCTACCAGTTCAATCTCGTTCTTCTTTGCATAGGTCAGATAATCTTTCTCGGAGTATGCGGCATCCCCAATGACGGTGCTAACCTGCATGCCGGCCGCTTGGCTTTTCTCAATCAGGGTTTATAATTTCTTGCCGTCGTTCTTCTCGCCAGTTGTTATTACCGCGCGGCTGCAATAATGCGTTCTTCCGTCATCGCCAGATGTGTATTCAAAAAGGCGGAGTCCGCGCTCTTGTATCCTACGCGCGCATCCGGGTCGGCAGCAAGAAGAAGCTGCTCGACGTCATCCTCCACCGTCTCCCTCAGGAGATTCAGCGGTTCCGTAATCTTGCACCTGCGCGATCCCCGACTTAGTTTTGATGAAGGTGATGAGTTTTTGACAATACGCGATTTTGTCCGCCAGCACATCGTTTGTGTTCTTGGCGGGCATGCGGACTTTAACCGACTCATCCACGCCGTACACAGCTTTCCTCAGCTTCTTCGCCCGGTCCTGCAAGATTTCCCGCGGCGACTTCTGGTTATATCGTGCTTTCGTGTAGGTCGCGTCTACGATAATAGAAGTGCTCTTCAAGATCACTTTCCCGATGCGGGTTATACCGTCTTAGTAATGAGCTGTCCAAGAGATTAATGTCCTTTAACCGCAGCTTGCGGAATTTCGTCAGAGAGCTCGGATCGATTAGCGGATCTTCCGGCGCATGCCGAGAAAGTATTACGACAGATCATACCGCGAACGCTCGACGATGTCGACGTCCGACAACTCGAAGATGACTTTCAGCAACAAGTACTTAAACATGCGAATAGGGTCGATTGCATTACGGCCGTTATCCAGGCAATACTTATCTTGCAGTTCCTCATATATAAAGGAAAAATTAACCAGTTTGTTGATCCGACGCAGCATATTGTCTTTTGGGTACGACGATGTTATACAGATCCGCATATGGACTTAGCATCAGGGTTTGTTGTTGTCGTATCATTCGCTCACCTGCTCTCTGAGATACCTTAATTATAAACGAGAAAAGGTATAGTCTCTTCAATTTCTTAAGTGACTGTACCTTTTCTGTAATACGGACTTTTTCAGTGGCCTCTGATTCTGCCGCGGGATTTTTGCGATATGCATTGGAATTATCCAGATTCCTAGTATTATATCCTTCGTAACCGAGAGCGCGGGAGCGCCATCGCAAAACGAAGCGAGGCGGTCGGTTTTTGTTGTCGAATCGGCTGAAATTAACCAATTGCGGACTCTTTTCGCCAAGCGCGGTTTTTGTGAGAAAATACGCTCATATGTTATACTTCTAGTAATCGATAAGGCATCTTCTTATCGGATCATTATAGCTAAAAACAGAAGGAGAAACGATTGTCGTTGGATCTTTGAAGGTATAAAAGATGGTTGGTCGCTTTGTCCCTATTTGCAGCTTTCGAATTGAAGTTAAGCTCGATCGTTACAATGGAAATGAGTGTTCCAACGCGTGTACAGCTGGTTTCGGCCAACCGTACAACTATGAATCTAATTTAATTCTGATTATTGTAAAACAGCTGGGCAGGAGTTATTTCTGCTCCGCTGTTTTATTTTTTTGGCTGGCTGCAGGGTTGTATAAAGGTGGAAAGTTCGATGTCGAAAAAGGGTATTCATCTGAATTGTGGAATAAGTCTATTGGACTACTTTTTCAGCAAAGCTTCTCTGATTGCATCCGATTATGCAAGCATTTCTACAAGAGAACCAGTTATGGAAGAGGATTATCAGTGGAAATCAAAGTTCTTTCATCATGAGTAAAGGGGAATAATATTGAAAAAATACGCACGGATTCTATTATTCACAGTTATGACGGTAAGTGCAGCGTTCGCTGCAGGCGGGGAGAATTCCGCATCGGCGTCGCCTGCTGCATCGGCGCAGGTGCAGGCGGTTCCCGCCGCTTCAGAGGTGTTCATAAACGGGCAAGAAGTAAAGTTTGATGCCTACAATATTAATGGCAACAACTATTTCAAATTGCGCGATCTGGCCAAAGCTTTGGACGGTACAGGCAAGAGCTTCGCTGTGGATTGGGACAGCGCGGGCAATCGGATAAACCTGCTGCCGGGCCAAGCCTACAAACCGGTAGGCGGGGAACTTGCCGTATTGGAGCGGCTGGACAAGAAAAAAGCGACAGTTGCCGCATCCGGTATATTGGTGAACGGCCGCCAGGTGGCATTAACCGCGTACAATATCGGGGGCAATAATTATTTCAAGCTGCGCGATCTCAGCCGGCAGTTGGACTTTCCCGTTACGTGGCGATCCTATGATAATACGATCCAGATTATTACATACCCGAATGTATCCGTCACGGCCGTAAATGCGGTGGCGCAGGCCAGGACGAGCGCCGATTATTACTACTCCAATTGGTTCAGGCCTTCAGAGCGATATTTGTTCAGGACGGGAGACCGTATAAATCTGTTAGAGATTAAGGATCAGACGATCTACATCCAGCAGTTTGCGGCAGATTTCTCGAAGCTGGAGGAGACAACGGTCCGCATGGAGCTGCCGCTGTTCGGCGGCTTCCATATGGACGATGACGGCAATTATTATATCGTTTACGGTCAGGAGAACATGGAAGAGTCGGATGACAAGACCGTGTACCGGGTTGTTAAATACGATGCTTCGTGGACCAATACCGGTCAAGCGGATATCACAGGTGTTTATGTTTCCCGGCCGTTCGACGGCAGCAATCTGACCATGGACAGCAGCGGCGGAAAGCTGGTCATCCATTCCGCAAGGCTGCGGTATGTGACGCCAGATGACGGCCTTCGCCATCAGTCGAACATCAGCTTTCTGATCGACACCGGCAGTATGGCCGTGCTTCAGAAGGGCGGGCAATGGCCGGACAACCATGTCAGCCACTCCTTCGCCACTTACGTCAGATTCGATGGCGACCGGATCGTCTACGCCGACCATGGCGATGCATATCCGCGCGGATTCGTGCTGCAGGTTGAAGAGTACGGGTCAATCACGAAGACCATTGATCTCGCACTCTTTCCCGGCAATACCGGCGATAACTATACGGGAGCCTACTTGGGCGGACTGGAGAGCTCGGCCTCGAACTATTTGGTCGCCGGCTCCAACAGTGTATTCACGTACCCCGCATACCGGAGCAGCCAGAATGTGTTCTTAAGCGTCGTGCCGAAGACGGCGCATAACATCATGGACGTTAAGACAGTGATGCTGACCGATCATCCCGCTAATTCCGATATCCGGATCCGTGAAACGCATCTGAGCCGAGTGAATGAGAATAAATTCGTACTCTTATGGAGGGAATATCACGAAAATACGAGTGATCAGGCATTATACTACGCGGTTGTGGACGGTCAGGGCGAGATTCTGCAGAAGCCGGTGAAGCTGGCCGGTGTACCGTCACCAGGCAATATGACGCCGCTTGTGCAGGGCAATACGCTGACATGGTACTTCTCGGTTTCGGACACCCGAGGCCGCTCGAACAGGCAGAACGTAATCGAATTTTACACGCTGAAAGTCGATTAACCGTTTCGGGATGCAGCTGCTGCCAGCTATGAGTCGTGCCAGCATTTACGAACAAAACAGCCTTATGCAGGAGCGATTCCCGATAAGGCTGTTTCTCATGAGGAAAGGTTCTCCTCTTGCTGTTATTTATAATAAATCCAGTTCCAGCCGAATGACGGTGTTCCGGGCATCGGGCAGCGGATAGGTCATATGCTCGGGCCGGGCAAAGTTCACAAATGCATCATCAGGGAAATGTGAAGCATTCCATGGCCGGGATAAGAATACCTCCGATCCGTCGGCGAGCAGGGCGGCTCTGCTCACTTTCCCCGCCAAACCGCTCAGATTGATCGGGCCGATGCTTTCCTCGAAAATGTGAGCGTAGAGCGTGCTGCCAATCTGCGTATAACGTCCCCATTCGGGCTTGGGAAAGTCCGCTTGGCTGCAGCCATAGATGCTGTCGCCGTTTAACGCGATCCAGTTCCCGACCTCGGCTAAGATATCGAGCGATTCCTGCGGAATTTCTCCCCTGGCATTCGGGCCGACATTCAGCAGCAGATTGCCGTTCTTGCTAACGCATTCCACCAACTTGCGAATGACGGTGGCTGCGGATTTGTAGGTACGGTCCGCGGCTGCGTACCCCCAGTTGTTGTTAAGCGTAATACAGGCTTCCCACGGGATAGGAGAGCCGTTGTTGTCAGTAACGCCCTCGGGAGGAATAATCTGCTCCGGCGAGGCGAAATCGCCGGCATATATGGAAGGCTCGCTCGTATAAATGCTGCCTCCGTGCTCTCCGCTCGCCTCCAGGCGGTTATCGATTACGATATGCGGCTGAAGCGAGCGGATCATACTCATCAACTCGGTTGCCCGCCAGGTCTCACCGGCCATGTTGTCGTAGGAGAAGTCGAACCACATAATATCCAGCTTCCCGTAATTTGTCAGCAGCTCGCGCACCTGTCCGTGAAGATAGTCGACATAGCGGTGGAAGTTGCCCATATCTCTTTTATAGGCTTCGTTATTGCGCATTGGATGAACGCGGTCGCCATAGGCCGGATAGTCCTCGTGATGCCAGTCGATCAGGGAGTAGTAGAGGCCGACCTTCAGGCCCTCCTCGCGGAACGCATCGAGGAATTCCCTGACCAAGTCGCGGCCCGCCTTCGTGTTTGTTGCTTTGTAATCTGTCAATTCGCTGTCGAACAGGCAGAAGCCGTCGTGATGCTTGGCCGTCAGCACGGCGTATTTCATACCGGCCTGTCTGGCGGCCTTAGCCCATTCCCGGGGGTTGTAACGGTCCGGGTTGAACTGCTCGAAATAAGGCTGGTAATCCTCCACGCTCAGCTGCTCAACACTGCGCACCCATTCTCCCCTGGCGGGAATGGCATAAAGCCCCCAGTGAACAAACATGCCGAAGCGGTCATTGCGGAACCAATGGGTGCGCTCATTTCTTTCCTTGACAGGATCTTGCAAGACAGTGTCCATTTTATTTACCTCCCGATAGGCTGGATTGTCAATCCTTCCCTATCAGTGTATCAACGATCGGCCTCACCGGACAGGGATAAGCCTAATCTGGAAGGGTATAATATTAACTTTCTCGAATCACAATCTTAGCTTTGTCCCCATATAGATTAGCTTTTTACCTATAAATTCACGTTGCGGATGAATATAATGATAAAACATTCGTACATCAGCCTATCATTTTTGTATGCGCTTTCTCAGAGGCTTGTCAAATTCCTGAAAAGGAATGGTGCAAAAATGAATAAGTCTTGGCTTCGCAAAATGATCTGGTCGTATATTCCGATTTTCCTCATCCTTTTTTCCTTCGCCTATTTCATGTTCTTCCAGACACTGGTGGAGCAGAACGAAAAGAACAGCCGGCAGTCCAATGAAAGCTTTGCCAACCAGCTGCTGCTGTCCGTCGACGTCTCTCTGAAATCCGTCGATCATATGATCATCCGCGAAATGATGAACAACAAGCCGTTGACGGATTTTTTTGACGGCCATGATGATGTTTATCTGAAATACCAGGTAGCCAAGAGATTGACGGTGCTCAAGCAGGAAGTGCCGCTGATCGATTCCTTTTATTTGGTGCGGTTCAGCGACCAGCTCGTCTACAACGGCAATGTCATTGGCAATATCGAGCAGTTTGAAGATTTCGCGTTCATACAGAAGATGCGCAACCGGGAGGTGAAATCCCCTTGGACCGATGTCAGAACCTACCGGGAATTTTCTTTCCAGAATAAAAAAGATGTGATCAGCCTCGTGCATCATGTGCCGCCCGGCCCGGGCTCGGAAGGGCTGTTCGTCATCAATATCAGCGCCGCCTCCCTGCAGGAGCTGGTCACAGGGATGTACGATGTGGATAAAGCGTTCGTGGATATCTATGATCGTAACGGCATACCGCTTTTCAGGCAGGCGGGGGAGGCGGAACAGAAGGAAGTGCTGACCCGCATCCATTCGCAATATACAGGTTGGACTGTAGAGAGCGGCGTATACCGGGGTGAAATCATGGGCTTAGCCGCAAGTCTGTCGGGCGTCTGGATGCTTCTGGGTGTACTTGTTTTTATTGCCGGCGTCGTATCCATCATCTACATCACACGCAAAAATTACAAACCGCTGGAAGATCTGATCATGCTGGTCCATGACAAGCTGCTGCACGGCAAGGATGCGCTGGGCAGCCTCTCGGTTAACGAGTTCGCATTCATTGAATCGGCAATCAACAAACTTGCCGAGAAATCGAAGACCTTCGAGAAGGAGTTCGAAAATGCGGCTCTTCATAAGCGGAAAAACTTCTTCAATGATTTGGCCTTCTCAAGCGGAGGCCTGTATGCCTATACGGACAGCCTTCCCTTGCCTCCATATAACCGAATTAAGGTTTTCGTTATTGAAATCGACAACCCTGAGCAATTATTCTGCCGTTATAAAGCCCCTGACCAATCGTTATTTAAATTTGTGCTTAGCGGCGTCGCCAACGAAATGTTCGATCAGCATGATGGCCGGATTTGGCTGGAGTGGACATCACAGCTGCAACTGACCGGCATGGTATTTATGAGCGAGCAGCCTGACACCGGCATATCCGACATCTGCGAGAGCATTATTGCATGGGTGAGCAATAATCTGAAATTTACCGTGACGATCGGGCTGGGCGAGTCGGCCGATTCGCTGGAAGACGCGGATGTATCCTACAAGGAGGCCGCTGAAGCGTTGAAGTTCAAGGCGGCGCTTGGCCATAATCGAATCATTACGATTCAGGAAGCCAGACAATCGGCCGACAAGAATACGAATAATAAGCATCTACAGGCCATTCACAGCCTGGTGCAGCGTTTCCGGTTAAATGAGGAGAATTGGCCGGGTGACTTCAGGCTTGTCTTTGACGGGTACAGGGAATGCTGTCTGTCCAAGAATAAGATCATCGAGCTGAGCCATTATCTGGTCGCGCATATGGATCTTCATATTTCGCAAATTTCCAAAGACTATTACGCAATCTGGACGCAGACCGCACTGCCGGAGGCAAGGAGAATGATTGGGAGCTTTGATACGCTGGAAGAGCTTCAGCTTGGACTTTACAAGGTTTTGGAGGAGCTGGCGGAACGGTTAACCGCGCTTCGGGAGGGCCGGCAGTACCATCAGCTGATGCAGAACGTGAAGGCGTATATTGAGTGTAATTATGCAAATCCGGATCTCTCGCTGGATTATCTGAGCGATAAATTCTCTATCAATCCCAAGTACTTAAGCCAACTGTTCAAGGAAGAATGCGGGGAGAACTTCCTCGAATTTCTGGCGGAGGTTCGGATTCAGCATGCCAAGAAATGGCTGGCGGAGCACGCGGACTCGATTCAGGATGTCGGCGAACGGGTCGGATATGTCAATGCGGCAACCTTCAGAAGGGTATTTCGCAGAGTCGAGGGCATCTCACCCATGGATTACCGCAAGCGCAGTGCGATGACAAGAACGGGCTGACCCCGGAACAGGCCGTTAAACCGCAAACCTGACAAAATCGGACGGGGAGGGACGCCACGTTGAAAGCGAGGTTCAGCCGGTTATCGGTAATCATACTGTTCATGATCCTTCTCTTGATCACTGGCTGCGAGTCTCCGGCTGATCCCGCCGCCGAGAGAGGAAACCCGGGAGCGGTGGACAGAATCGCTCCGCCGGGGCAATTTCCGCTGTCCTCCAAAACGATCGGGCTGTCCGTATTTGTCACCCCGCCTCCTGAGGTGGAGGATTTAAATACGAATTCATTCACGGCCTACGTAGAGGAGAAGCTCAATATCGATTTCAAGTTTATTATGGCCAGTCCCGCCGCCAAGAAAGAGCGCAAGCAGCTGCTGTTCGCCGCTGGGGATTATCCGGCCGTGCTGTTTAGCGGGGAGCTGACACCGGATGAACAGATTAAGTACAGCATGCAGGGCATGCTTAGGCCGCTGAATGATCTCATAGACGAGTACGGCGACAATATCAAGAAAATCTTCGAGGAAAACCCCGGGCTGCGCAAAATCATTACGGCCCCGGACGGCAATATTTACTCGCTTCCGAGCATTAACGAGTGCTTTCACTGTATGTATTCCCAAAAGCTATGGATCAACACAACCTGGCTGAACAAGCTCGGTCTGGACATGCCCCGGACAACCGAGGAGTTGTACAGCGTTCTCAAAGCGTTCAAGACAGAGGATCCTAACGGAAACGGCAAGCGGGATGAAATTCCGTTGACCGGAGCGGCAGATTCCTGGCGCACGAAGATAACCGGATTTCTGATGAGCGCTTTTATTTACCATACGGATGATAATTACTTCTACATAGAAGATGGTACAGTAGCAATGGCTGCTATACAGCCGGAATGGCGGGAGGGACTTGCCTACATCCGCAAGCTGTACCGCGAAGGGCTGATCGACCCGGCCGCCTTCACGCAGACCATTGACGGTTTAATTCAGTTGGCCGGCAATGAGGATGAGGGGGTTATCGGAAGCGCCGCGATGGGCCATATCCGGATGGCGTTCACTGGAAGCAATGAAGAGCGAAATACCGAATACGCCACTGTTCCGCCGCTAATCGGACCTAATGGTTATCAGGCGGCGGGATATTTCAGCACGCTGGAGTTCGGACAGTTCGCCATTACGGACAAGGCGACCGAGACCGAGGCGGCGGCAGCGATCCGGCTTGCGGATTATCTTTACTCTGAGGAAGCGGCAATCCTGAACGAATACGGGCCGGAAAATTTATGGTGGCGCAGGGGAGAGCCCGGAGAAGTGGATGTGCATGGCAGGCCGGCCAAATATAAGCTGAAGCCGGAATACTGGGAGCAGCGGACACAGAATGAAGGCTGGAACCAGATGGGGATTCTCTACCGGAACCGGGATCTCCGTGAGTCGTGGGCAGTGCCGGAGGACATGTACTCCAGGGAAGGCTATGAACACCGCTTGTACGTGGAAACGGAACAAAACTACCGGGGCAAGGAACCGGAAGAAGTCCTTCCCGCGCACATTTACATGGATCCGGATGATGCCTTCGAGGCGGCCCGCTTGCGGGTGCAAATTCACGATTATATTGAATCGAACATGGTGCAGTTTATTACCGGCACCAAAGATCTCGATACCGAATGGGAGGCCTATCTCGATGGTTTTAAAGGCTTGAAGCTGTCACGTTATATGGCCATTTATCAGGAAGCCTACGACAACTATATACGCAGCGGCTAAGAGCGCAGCCAGGCCTGTTTCCGTCTCGTACGGAAGCAGGCTTGTTTTGTATGCCGTTAATGCAGACCTCTCCGCTTAACCGGCAAAGTTAATGATGTTAATCGTCGTTAACGAGCGAGATCTGCCATGCGGGAGGATGGAATAGGGCATGTTCGCCATATCGCCGGGCAAGAATCCGGAAATACGCTCACGGAAATCGGTACGCTGGCGGAAAACTGAGCGAAACGCTGGAAAAGCCTTGCGGGAAGCGGCTGCGGAAAACGGTCTGTTCGTTGAATACTGGCCGTTGACCCCCTTGCCGCGCTGCATTATCGTTAACACAAATCAACACCGATTACGGGAGAGGAAGTGAGAGAACTGATATGCAGTCCACTGGGGTATTAACGGCGAACAAGCTGGGACAGAAGAAGAAATCCGTACGAGCGAAGGATTTGGCCCTGCGGATGAAGCGGCATTGGCAGCTCTATTTATTGGTGTTTTTGCCTCTGGTTTACCTTTTTATTTTTAAGTACATTCCAATGTACGGCGCGCAGATTGCATTCCGCGATTTCAGTATCGTCAGAGGCTTTACGGGCAGTGAATGGGTAGGATTAAAGCATTTCAATGATTTCTTCAACTCACCGAATTTCTGGATGCTGATCAAAAATACGTTGTTCATCAGCTTATACTCGCTGGCCGTCGGCTTTCCGGCCCCGATCATTCTGGCGCTTGCGCTTAATGAGGTCAGAAGCCTGAGGTTCAAAAAGACCGTACAAATGGTCACGTTCGCGCCCTATTTTATTTCCACCGTTGTGATGGTTTCGATGATCATTCTGTTTTTGTCGCCGCGCCTCGGTTTTGTTGATCTTATTGTGAGGAGCCTTGGGATGGAATCGATCAACTTCATGGGGGTGCCGGGTTACTTCAAGAGTATTTTCGTCTTGTCCAACGTGTGGCAGGGCATCGGTTACGGAGCCGTCATTTATCTTGCGGCGCTGGCGGGCATCAATCCGGATTTGTATGAGGCGGCCAAGGTGGACGGGGCGTCGCGGCTGCAGAAGGTGCTCCATATCGATCTTCCGGGCATCATGCCGGCAGCGATCATTTTGCTCATTCTGAATGTGGGACAAATCATGAACGTCGGTTTCGAGAAAATTTATTTGATGCAAAATCCGCTCAATCTGAGCACATCCGAGGTCATTTCTACTTACGTCTATAAAATCGGTCTTCTGGGCGCCAACTTCAGTTTCTCGTCGGCGGTCGATTTGTTCAATTCGGTCATTAATCTGATCCTGCTGCTGACAGTCAACTACGCGGCTCGAAGATTTTCGGACAGCAGCCTATGGTAAGGGAAGGAGTGTATCGCGCTTGAGTAAACCTATGGCAATCAAGGAGCCCTTCGGCGACCGCGTTTTTTTGTTTTGTGTGTATGTGTTTTTGGGGCTGATCCTCATTGTTGTGCTGTACCCGCTCATTTACATTTTAAGCTCTTCCTTCAGCTCGCCGCAGGCTGTCATCAGCGGCAGGGTCTGGCTGCTTCCGGTGGAACCGAGCCTGGCCGGCTACAAGGCAATTTTCCAGAATCCGTCGGTGATGACCGGCTACGCTAATTCGCTCTTTTATACGTTCTTTGGGGTTCTCATCAATGTCACGTTGACCGTCATGCTCGCCTATCCGCTGTCCAGATCGACCTTTGTCGGCCGCAATTTCATTATGGTTCTCCTGATCATCACGATGATGTTCAGCGGAGGTTTGATTCCGTACTACCTGACCGTAAAAATGGTCGGCATTCTCGATACGCGCTGGGCGATGCTGCTGCCGGGCGCGCTGGCCGTATGGCAGGTGATCATTGCACGGACCTTCTTCCAGTCCACCATCCCCAAAGAACTGGGTGAAGCCGCCGAGCTCGACGGATGCTCCGATTTGGGATTTCTGTGGCGCGTGGTTCTTCCATTATCGAAGCCGATTCTGGCCGTATTGGTGCTGATGTATGCGGTCGGTCATTGGAACGCTTATTTTGAGGCGTTGATTTTTCTGAAATCGCCGGATTTGTATCCGCTGCAGATTGTGCTTAGGAATATCCTGATCCTTAACTCCATCGATGCAAGCATGATGGTGGACGCCAATCAGATGGCGGCAAGACAGGGACTGCGGGACTTGTTGAAATTCTCGCTCATTGTAGTGGCGACGCTGCCGGTCCTGGCGATTTACCCGTTTGTCCAGAAGTACTTCGTACAGGGGATTATGATCGGGTCGATCAAGGGATAACAGCTGCCTGATATGATATCGCTTACATATGGATGCGGCAGACGGCCTGATTCTCATACCTTCGGGGGAGGTGGTACAGTTCGGCAATTGTGCTTGTTCTGGCTTAAAGCTTTTGGACTCGGCAGTTCATAGTTACTCGGATTAATTCCGGTGTAAAGCATGGCAAATTGTAAAGGGAGGCGTCTGTGTTGAAAAAAACAAGCAGTCTGATGTTGAGCCTGGTTCTTGCGCTTTCGGTTATCTTATCGGCTTGCAGCAACAGCGGCAATTCAAATGCCCCGGCTGAAGTAGGGGAAAACGGGGAAGAGATCGTGACCCTGTCCACGTATATCAAGCTGACGCCGCGGATCGAGGATATTAATACGAACACGGTCACCAAATATATCGAAGAGAAGATGAACATCAAGTTTGAGTTCGATGCGACTCCCGAAGCCAATGCAAGGGACAAAAAACAGCTGATCATGGCAAGCGGCGATTATCCGTCCGTATTTTTATCGGGTGATTTTACACAGGCGGAGCAAATCGATTACGGCAGTCAAGGGATATTAATCCCGTTGAATGATCTGATTGAAGAGTACGGGGTGGAAATTAAGAGGGCGATGGAGGAGGATCCCGGGCTGAGGGATGCCATCACGGCGCCGGACGGCAATATTTACGCGCTTCCCCACATTAATGATTGTTTCCACTGCTGGTATTCCCAGAAATTATGGATTAACAAAACATGGCTGGATAAGCTCAATCTCCAAATGCCTACGACAATTGAGGAATTCCACGAGGTAATGAAAGCCTTCAAGACCCGGGACCCGAACGGGAACGGGGCGGCGGACGAAATTCCGTTATCCGGCGCTTTTAACACTTGGCATGGAATTCCGTCCAATTTCCTGATGAATTCTTTTATTTACAACAATGATGAGGACTTTTTCTTCATGAAGGACGGCAAGGTCCAGCTGGCCGCGAATCAGCCGGAGTGGCGTCAGGGCCTGGAGTATATTAACAAGCTATACAGCGAAGGCCTGATCGATAAGGAAGCCTTCACGCAAAATTTGGACCAGGGCGCGCAGGTCGGCAACAGAGACGGCGATAACGTGCTTGGCAGTGTTGCGGCCGGACACATCGGCATGTTCTTCAGTCTGGTGGAGGGACAAAACCGGCACAAGGAATATGTGACCGTTCCGCCACTGAAAGGACCTGGCGGCATTGCCTATTCTGGGTACTACAAGTCATATGGACTGGGCATGTTTGCGATCACGAATAAAGCCTCGGAGAAAGAGCAAATCGCCGCGATTAAGCTTGCGGACTATCTGTACTCGGAGGACCATGCCATTACAAATGAATACGGGCTGGAAGGGAAGTATTGGGAGAAAGGCAAGAGCGGCGAGGTGGATGTCCACGGCAACCCGGCTAAATACAGCATCAAAGAAGAATATTGGAACATCGGGCCGACCATGAACGATACTTGGGATCAGATGGGGATTACGAGACGGACGCGGGACATTCGCGAATCATGGGCGGTGCCGGAGGACCCGTTCAGCCAAAGAGGCTACGAATACCGCTTGTTCCTGGAGACGGCGGGCAACTACGAGAACAAGCAGCCGGAGGAGACATTCCCTCTGAGCATCTTTATGGATGCCGCCGATGCCAAGGAAGCGAACCGGCTCCGCACACAAATCAATGATTATGTGCGGTCGAATATGGCCCAGTTCATTACCGGCGCCAAGCCGCTGAATGACGCGGAATGGGACAGCTACGTAAAAGGCTTTGACGGGCTTAATCTTGCCGGATACCTGGACATCTATCAAAGGGCATACGACAGCAAAAAATAATTGACGATCCCAAAGGAGGGCTTGGAAATGAGTATGCAGCAGGATTTCCCGAAACGGACCGTTCACCTGGATTTCCATACAGGGCCGCAGGTTCCGGAGATCGGGAAAGACTTCGACGCCAAGGCGTTCGTCCAAAGCTTCAAGGAGGCCCGTGTGGACAGCGTCACCCTGTTTGCGATGTGCCATCATGGCCATTTGTACTATAACACGCCGCATCCTGCGCGCCATCCGGGAATGGCCGCCGATTTGCATCTGTTGGAGCAGCAGGTGGAAGCTTTGCATCAGGCCGGCATCCGTGCACCGATCTATATCAGTGTGCAGTGCAATGAATATGCGGCCAATAAGCATCCCGATTGGGTGGCGCTTTCGCCGGAGCTGCAGCAGGTAAAGTGGGGAGGCTCCGCTTACAAAGCGGGGTGGCAGATTCTGGACATGTCCAGCCCTTACCAGGATTATCTTGCGGAGATATTATCCGAGGTGCTGGAGAGGTTCACACCTGTTGACGGCATCTTCATGGATATGTGCTGGGATCAGCCCAGCTCATCCAAGTGGGCGATCGAAGGCATGCTGAAGAAAGGGTATGACCCGCGCAAGGAGGAAGACCGGGCGCGATATGCGCGGGAAGTTGCGTACCAATACATGGCCAGATACAAGGGAATGGTCGATGAGGCGCAGGCCAAGCACCGTCCGGCGGGCGTGTGGTTCAACAGCCGTCCGAAGACCAACCTGCACGTTGAAAAGAAGTTTCTGCGCCATGTGGAGATCGAAGCGCTGCCGACAGGCGGGTGGGGCTATGCCTATTTTCCATATGTGGCCCGGTTTGTCAGACCGCTTGGTCTGCCGACCCTAAGCCATACCGGCCGCTTCTTCAAGAGCTGGGGCGACAACACCTCCCTGAAGCCGGAGATGGCGCTCAAATATGAATGCTGCCAAATTCTGAGCCAGGGCATGACCAACGGCGTGGGCGACCTACTTCATCCCCGGGGCCTGCCGAGCCGGGCGGTATACGACTTGATCGGCAGCGTCTATAAGCATATCGAAGCTTGCGAGCCTTATGTTGAGAACGGCGAATTGCTTAGCGAGATCGCGGTTGTCGTCAATCCGGAGCTGGGCGATAATCCGGGCCCGTCAGGTGTTGGCGTGGTCCGTGCGCTCCAGCAGCTGCGGCAGCAGTTCGATATAGTACCGCCGGAGATGGACCTGACCGGCTATCCGGTGGTTATTATTCCGGAGACCACGCCGGTTGACGGCGCATTGAAGGAGAAGCTGCAGGCATATATTGCCGGCGGCGGGGGGCTGATCATCAGCGGCCCTGCCGCGCTGGATGAGAACGGCAAGCCGGTGCTGAGGGAGCTGGGCATTGTGTCAGAGGGTCCCAGCCCATACAGCCACACCTTCCTGCACGCCTTGGACAGCGTGTCGACAGGGCTGGCGGATTACGGTTATGTCATGTATGAGCCCGGATTCCGGATGAAGCCCGCTGCAGGAGCCGAAAAGCTGGTGGCCGTAGGGGAGCCCTACTTTCAGCGGGAATATAACCATTTCAGCGGTCATGATTATACGCCGGAGAAGCGGGTATCGGATTATGCGGCGGCAGTAAAGAACGGAAGAACGATTACCTTCTCGGTGCCGATCTTCGAAGCCTACGGCAAGCATGCCTCGCCTAATTACCGCACGCTGCTGGGCAATTGTATCGGCCTGCTGCTGCCAAGGCCGCTTATCCGGGATGAGGGGCCGAGCAAGCTCGAAACGACGGTTGTCCGCAAGGGCGGGAATCTCATGGTTCACCTGCTCAGCTTCTATCCGGAGCGTCGGGCAGACGACCTCGATCTTGTAGAAGACCCGTTCCCGCTCGTCGATATGCCGATCGCCGTGCGGACCGATCAGGAGCCGAAGCGGGTATACCTGGCCCCGGCGAAGCGGGAGCTGGCCTTCACTTACAGCGACGGATACGTCCATGCCCGCGTGACCGTGCTTGACGGCCATGCGATGCTGGTTGTTGAAGGCTGAGAGGCATTAACCGGGGAGCGGTTCAAGCCATTGGGTGATTGGTGCAAAGAATGGGAGATTCACTGCAGGGCCGTAACCACAATAAGGTTGCGGCCTTCTTTGCGTCGTTCACTCCCCCGCCAAGGTGTCTATAGTGATCCCCAGGTGAAGCGCGAAAATTAAGCAAAAGCAGAGCGGTACTCCGTGGGGCTGTAGCTGGTTTCCTTGCGAAAAAATTTGGTAAAATGGTTAGTTTCCTTAAAGCCGGTTTGATCGGCAATTTCTTTAATGCTGAGCGGAGTTGTGGTAAGAAGCAGCTTGGCCTTCTCCACCCGTTTGCGGTTGACATATTTAAGGGGAGAGGTCCCGAAGTGCTTCCGGAAGTACGTAATAAAGTAGTTCGGGTGCAGATGAATCGTGCCAGCCATCTCTTCGACGCTGATGCTCGTGTGCAGATGCTGGTCCACATAGTTCTGGATAATATTGAGCCGGTTTAACTCCTCGGTCCGGTGCTGCAGCATACGAACAGGCACCTGATCCAGGTACCGGGAGATTATCTCCAGCAGCACGGCCTTTTCACGAAGTCTGGCAATGAAAGCACTGTTCTCGCGGAGGGTAATCAGCTGCCGGAATAAACCTGCCATTTCACCGTTGTCTTTAATGTCGATACAGACGGGCACACCAATCCATTGAAACAGGTCGAACGGTCCGATGGTAGCCGTAAAATGGCACCAGTCCTTCAGATAAGGGCGGTTGCTGAGCGTGGAATAAGACTGCAGCATATATGCCGGCATGAGACAGAGCTGTCCGGGAGCAGGTTTGAATTCCTTATTGCCCACTTTAATCCATCCTTCACCGTTAAGGATATAGTAGAGCTTATTATAACGGGGAATATAATCGAGCTCTTTCCAATCCAGCGGGCATTGGGTGTTGTGGGCTTCCAGCACATTTAATTGGAGGGTTTGCAGCAGATCGGAAATCATTTGTTCATCATTCGTCGTTTTCATGGTCAACCACCTGAAGTTTGTTTGATGTGGTGAGTCTCGAATGTTCCGCTGTGCTTCTTTTAAGAGTATACCATGAGAAGGAGGAAACGGGACACGGATTCAAAGGGATGAATCAAAGCTGCACCCTTTCATTTTCGTTGTCGTATCCCATTTGTCCGTCATGCGGGTAATGGAAGGAGAGAGTTGTCCATTTTCCACACTTTATCATATTCTACCTTTCTATTTCCTTTATTTATAAGGGAATTGTAAGAGCCAGAATCTTTCTGGTAGATAAAGCAAACATCTATGAAAACCCTTTCTACCATATGATCTCTAACTTTACTATGATTCAAATGTATTGTTTTCATAGAGGAGGTATCTATACACATCGGCAAGCTGCAGGGCAAAAAATCAGCGTCAGAGGAAAGGATGTAATGACATTTGCGAAAACACAAGTGGTTAGCAAGTCTGTTGATTTTTTCTTTAATCGGAGGGCTGTTTGTTGGCGCGGCGCCAATCGTGACGGCAGAGACAGCAGCGGTTACGGCTTCTGAAGCAGCTGTTGAGGATCTGGGCATTCCAATTCAGACGGCACAGACGATTGATGCGGCTTATGGCCAGGAGGATGGAGCCAATGTTGTGTATACGACGGTAACGGGCAGCGCCTCGTCAGGTGAATATGCGACCTTTAACGTCATTGATGTCGACAATCAAAAGCTTCTTCGGTCTTTAACGCTCACAGGAGTCAGTAATGCCTGGTCACACTTGGTAACACCGGATGGTCGGGTTTTTATTGGAGCTTCCCACAAAATGTTCGTTTATTCGCCTGCAACGAAGAGCTTGACGGATCTGGGAAGGCCGCTTGCCGGCACCGAATCCATCTGGTCGCTCACCTCCGATGAGAACGGCAACGTGTACGGGGGCATCTATTCCGCTTCGGTTGGCGGACGCGTCTTCCGGATCGACGCGCAGACGCTGGAGATCACCGACCTGATCGGCGGGCCGGTCGACGATGGAACCGCGCCTGGGGACGACGGCAAGCGGGAGGATTATGTCCGCTCCCTCGCCTATTATAAAGGCAATATCTATGCGGGGACAGGCTCAACGAACGGACGGATTTGGAAGATCGATCCGACAACCGGCGAAAGAACGAGAATCGAGCTGCCCGGCTCGCCAAGCGATCCGATCTATAACGGCATGTATGACAAAATGGGCGCCGTTTACGGCTTAACGGCAGTCGATCGTTATTTATTCGTTTTCTTCAACGGCCCGTTTACCATGCATGTATTCGATATGGAGGCCGGTCAGTGGACAGACGCTGCCTTCACAAATATCCGCGGCATGCAGGCGGCTACGGGTTACAATAATGGCAAGTTGTATACAAGCAAAAGAGACAAGCAAATGTGGGAGATTGATGTCGCAACGTTCACGGAACGGCCGGTTATGCCTTTTGACGGAAGTATCCGCAACAGTCAATGGATGAACGTAGCGAATCAGCCGGAATTTCCAAACGGAGCGATGGTGACTATCTCCTACGATGGCAGAGTCGTGCTCTACGATCCGCCGAATCAATTGAGCAAAGCGCTTCCCCGTGTCGTATCCGGTCAGGGCATAAATATTCAGACGATAGAAACCGGACCGGACGGAAAGATTTATCTGAGCAGTTATATGGGCACGGAAGGCTCGCAGTATGATCCGGCAACAAGCCAATTCACCAATTTCCCGCTTGGGCAATCGGAAGGTATCGGCTCAGTCGGCGATACGCTTTACTTCGGGTTGTATCCGAAAGCAGAACTATTTGCTTGGGACACAACGACTCCGCTGCCGACAGAGACCGGACCGGCAAAGATATTCGAGATCGGGCAAGAACAAGACCGGCCTTTCGTAGTAACAGAAGGGGCCGGCAAGCTGCTGATCGGTACGATCCCCGGCTACTCCGCATTCGGCGGGGCGCTCACGATCTACGATCCGGAAGCCTCCGCTCAAAGCGGCCAGCCGGAGTTCGAGGTGTTCCGCAATATCGTTCAGGACCAGAGCATCACGGGCCTGTTGTATAAGGATGGCCTGATATACGGCTCCACATCGATATTCGGCGGGCTCGGAGATGCGCCGGTCGGCGCCCGCGCCAAGCTGTTCGTCTGGGATATGGCAACCAAGCAGAAGCTGTATGAGTGGGAACCGGAGCTCGGCGGGGCGGCCAGCCTGCCGATGATCAGCGGGTTGACGCTCGGGCCTGACGGTTTAATCTGGGCGTCTGCCAATGGCATCGTATTTGCATTTGACCCGGACACGCGTCAGGTTGTGAAATCCAGAAACATTTACCCTGATGTCACGAACTACGGCAAATGGCGTCCGGTTCATCAGCGCTGGGGCAGCGATGGTTTGCTGTATACCGATGTTGGAGCCAGGCTGACGGTCGTTGATCCGGAGACGATGGGCAGCACCCTCATGAGAGATAAGGTACAGTTGTTTACGCTTGATGCGCAGAACCGGGTATATGTGGTCAATGCAACAAAAGTGCTGCGTTATCCGCCGGCGGCCAAACCGGCTCCGCCTGAAGAAGAAACGCCGGTAGAACCGGGCCCCTACAAGTCCTACCTTGATATTCGCAATGGCGGATTCGAGGAAGTAAACGCTGACGGTTCCATACCGGGCTGGTCCATCCGAAGCTCGGCGCCGGATGTATCCTCCTTCTCCGCATCCACGGAGCAGAAACGGTCGGGAGAGCGCAGCCTGAAGCTGGTTGATGCCAGCACAACGGTTTCTTCGGCCATGCAATCCGATCCCGTAAAAGTCAAGGCTGGGAGGGAATATGTCACAGGCGTGAATGTATTCCTCGGTTCCCCGCCTGTGAATCCGGCAACCGGACAGCCATTTAGCAGCAGCCGCACTTCGGTCCTGGTCCGTTATTACGACGCCGCAGGCAAAGAGATTGCGGGTGCGGGCAGCTCCAGTAATATTCAGGCGCCATCTGGGCAGTGGATTCCTGTCGAGCTGGCGAGTACGGCACCGGCGGGGGCGGTAAGCTTGCGCGTTGTACTGATCTGCTCTGTAGCATGGGTAACGACCGCTTACTACGATGAGGTCTCGGTGCATACGATTGTTGATCCGTCCGAGGTTCCGGTCGTCGCCATTGAACCGGAGGCTGCCGATGTCGCGGAAGGCGACGACGTACATTTGTCCGTGAAGGCGACCGAAGGGGCGAGGATCCTGATCAAAGAAGGCGATGAACTGCTCGCAGAAGGGATGGGGGCGGGCGAAACACCGGTAATGATTGCCGTTCCGGCTCCTGCAGCGGGTATGCACAATTACACGGCAACCGCGATCGTGCCGGGCGTAGCCGCAAGCGAACCGGTTCAGGCTTCTACAGTGACGGTACATCCTTATACGGAGCTGCAGCTGGAAGCGCCGGAAGGACTGCTGCAAGCTGGCGACGCCATCACTGTCAATGCTTATGCCGTGTATGGGCCGCTTAAGTATGACGTGACGGGGGAGACCGTTTTTAGCTCGGATTCGGATGAGATCATCCGGATCGAGGGCAGTACGGTGACAGGGCTTGCGAAAGGTACCGCTGTCCTTAGCGCTTCTTACGCCGGGCGTGAAGCGGAACGGAGCATTGTCGTGACCGATTACGAGCTGGTCTCTGTCCGGATTGAACTGCCCGAGTATGAGATCAGCATTCATGAATCGATCGAGGCTTCCGTCTACGGCCGCTATGAGAATGGCATCCCTGGCCGTGAGGTGGAGAAGCTGCTGACCGAAGAAGTCCATGTGACAGCCAAGCCCGCGCAAAGAGTCAGAATCAAAGGCCTGACGATCACCGGCAAATCAAGAGGAAGTGCGATTATTACAGCCGAACATGCCGGCAAGAGGGCGGAAGTCCAATTGACCGTCATTCCGCCGGGACATGGAAAGCATAGAGATCACGTTTCCAGCCGGCAGGTCGCCGGGATCTCGCAGATTAGGCCGCCTGGATAGCGAATAGAATAGCCTGCTCAACAGCCGAGCGTGTTTCAGGTTGCCATACCTGATTCGCCTCGGTTTTTCAGCATGATTTGCTGCCCCGTATATTTTCTGCACTGCGCGCGCTCCCAGCGTATGGTGGGGCGATACGTGCTGGCAGAATGAACCGGTTCACGCAGCTGAAGCCCTTCCGTGGGAAGATTCAGCGTGTGTCAGGCAGCCGGTAAATTTTCTGCTTTGCAAACCGCTGCAATGATTGTTACATTAGATTATAAAGTTTGCGCGAGGAGTGTTAGAGCTATGACGGGAAAGATGATTTTTTTCGATATTGACGGCACGCTGCTGGATCATGATAAAAAAATTCCAACATCAACAAAACAAGCGATCTGCGAGTTGAAGCGGTTGGGGCATGAAGTGGCCATCGCCACGGGCCGGGGCCCATTTATGTTCAAGGAGATTCGGGAGGAGCTGGGGATCGACTCCTTCGTTAGTTATAACGGCCAATACGTGGAGTTCAGAGGCGAGCCGCTGCTTAAGAATCCGATTCAAGCCGAGCTGCTGCAGCAGCTGACGGAATATGCGGATAAGCATGGAAATCCGATTGTTTACATGGACCTTGAGACGATGAGAAGCAGTACCGAGTATCATGTACATATCGAAGAAAGCATCGCGACATTGAAGGTGCCCCATCCGGCGCATGATCCGGAGTATTTCCGCGGCAGGGATATTTTCCAATGTCTTGTATTCTGCACGATCGGCGAGGAGCCCATGTACAGGGAACGCTTTTCGAGCCTGGATTTCATTCGTTGGCACCAGTTCTCCATGGATGTGCTGCCGCTTGGAGGCTCCAAGGCAAAGGGCATTGAAGCGATGATCGGTAAGCTGGGCATTGCCAAAGAAGATATTTATGCTTTCGGCGATTATTTAAACGACATTGAAATGCTTCAATTTGCGGGCAACAGCATTGCTATGGGCAATGCGCCGGACATTGTGAAAAAAGCGGCCAAGCATGTGACGAAAGACGTTGGCGAAGACGGGATTATGCATGGCTTGCGTTTGGTGGGACTGCTCTAATAGAAGCTCCGTGAGCAGCAATAATTAAAAAGAATCAAGAAGACGAAGGACCCTTTCCGAGGGTTCTTTTTTCATACGTACACGTTCTATTCTAAAAGCCGAAAAATTATCCTTTCCTTTATTCGTACATGCAGCTAGGAATAACGTTGAACTTGATTGTTTCAATCTCATACTGGAAGGGTATCATTTTAGTTAAAGGGGTGGGATGCGTAAAATGATACGATTCGATAGAGTTAGAAAAGTCTATGAAGACGGCTTTGTTGCGCTTAAAAACATCGATATTGAGTTTAAAGAAGGCGAGCTGACGGTTTTAATCGGGCCGAGCGGCTGCGGAAAGAGCACGCTGATGAAGCTGATTAACCGATTGAATAAACCAAGCCAAGGAAGAGTGTTGATCCGGGAAAAAGACATTTCAAACATCGACCCGGTAGAGTTAAGGCGGAGCATCGGATATGTGATCCAAAATATAGGTTTGTTTCCGCATATGACGATAGCGTCAAATGTGGCTGTAGTCCCGCGTTTGCTCAAGTGGGACAAGGCTCGCATCGATAAGCGTGTGGACGAGCTTCTGCGGCTCGTTAATCTTGAACCGGATACGTACCGCAACCGGTATCCGTCAGAGCTTAGCGGCGGACAGCAGCAGCGGATCGGGATCATCCGGGCGCTCGCTGCAAATCCTGATATTATCCTGCTCGACGAACCGTTCAGTGCGCTGGACCCAATCACCCGCGAGCAGCTGCAGGACGAGCTTGTAAGGCTGCAGCAGGAATTAAAGCAAACGATTGTTTTTGTTACACATGATATGGATGAGGCGCTGAAAATCGCCGACACCATTGTTCTGATGAAGGATGGGGATATTGTACAGACAGGGCGCCCCGAGCGGATTCTGCGGCATCCGGCGAATGAATTCGTAAAGAGTTTTATTGGGGAGAAAAGGCTCCAGACCGAAACAGCCGATGAACTGTACACCGTAGACGAGGTCATGACAGAAAATACCGTAACCGCGTATCCGACGCGTGGATTGGCCGAAGCGATCAAGCTGATGGAAAAGCGTAAAGTAGACTCTTTGATTGTGGTAGACCGAAACCATACGCTGCTCGGATATGCTTCCATATTCCGGGTGCTGGACCGTTTCCGCGAAGAAAATGCGACACTAAGCGATGTGATGATCCCATTCGAGCATGTTGTAGAATCAGGCACGCCGATAACGGCTGCGATCACGCTGATGAATGAGCACGCATTGCCTTATGTGCCGGTTATTCGTGGTGCCCGTTTTGCAGGTCTCATTACGAAGGGGAGCATCGTGCGGCATCTTGCAGATGTTTATACGCCGGTTGAAACCACGGATGCGGTCATACCAGAGATGGCGGCAGCCGGCATGGAAGCGGAGCAGCTGTCTCAAGAGCAGAAGGGCGGCGGAGCGATATGATCAGTCAATATATCGACTTTGTGATCAGCCGGCAGGGAGACATTCTCCGCGCCATTCAGGAGCATATCATTATCTCGGCGGTAGCTGTATTGCTCGGGGCGCTTGTGGCGATTCCCATCGGTATCTGGCTGGCCGGTAACCGAGTCTCATGGATCAACGGCGTCGTCTTCGCCGTGGCCAATGTGCTGCAGACAATTCCGAGCCTGGCGCTGCTCGCCATTCTTATTCCACTGCTCGGAGTGGGCCGAAGCCCGGCTATTTTTGCTTTGTTCCTGTATTCCTTAATGCCGATACTGCGTAATACGTACAGCGGTTTTCAGTCGGTTGACCCGAATCTGCTCGAGGCGGCAAAAGGGATGGGATATGACAGAAAGCAGCGATTGCTCCAAATTCAGCTGCCCCTTGCCTTTCCCTACATTATGTCAGGTATTCGGGTAACGACGGTTTATATTATCAGCTGGGCGACCTTGGCAACGCTGATCGGCGCCGGTGGACTGGGCCAATTGATATTTGCCGGGATGGGCACCAACCGGAAAGAACTTATTTTTACAGGGGCCATATTGGCTGTTATACTGGCGCTCGCTGCAGATTTTCTACTCGGCTTAGCTGAAAAACGGGTAACGGCCAGCGCGAATCCCACAACCAGACAGACTGCCGCAGCACGAGGGGGTAACCAATGAACCGGAGCAAAGTTGCAGCTGCCAAGCTGTTATTTCTAACGATCGTATCTGCATTTGTATTATCCGGATGCAGTAATGCAAATAAGATTATTATCGGTACGCAGACATTTTCGGAGCCTAAGATTTTGGCGCAAATGCATAAGCTGCTCATTGAAGACAGAACAGACCTCAAGGTAGATGTGCTGCCCGATTTGGCATCCAGTGCGGTTGTTGCTGAAGCGATGAAAAACAATGATATCCAGATGGCCGTATTGTATACAGGGATGATCTTTGACAATTATTTTCCGATTGAGGAGACGAAAGACCGTGACCGCGTGCTGCAGCAGGCCAAAGAAGGATTTGATGAGTTTTACGGCTTTCATTGGTTTGAACCTTATGGCTTTGAGAACACGTATGCCTTCACGGTGCGTGAAGACTTGGCGGAACAAGAAAATCTTGAAAAGATCTCAGACGTGAAGCCGATCGCCGACCGCATGGCGCTCGGGGTGGATACGACCTGGCTGGAGCGGGATGCCGATGGTTACCGGGGGTTCCAGAGGGAATACGATTTTGCCTTCGGCAAAACGCTACCTATGGAAGTGGCGCTTGTGTACAGGGCCGTGGCAAGCCAAGATGTGGATATCGTGCTTGCATACTCTACAGATCCCCGTATTAAGGAATACAATCTGAGGTCACTCGCGGACGATAAGCAGTTCTTCCCGCCCTATGATGCGGTGCCGGTCATCCGTAACGATGTCCTTGAAGCACATCCGGAGCTGAATGAAATTATAAGTTTGCTGGCGGGTAAGATCGATGTCGATACGATGATTGCGCTGAATTATGAAGTCGACGTCAACAAAAGAAATGAAAGAAAAGTAGCCGAAGAATACTTGATTAAAGTCGGACTGCTTGACTAAAAGGAAAGAGGTGCCGGCATGGATATGTTTTTCCGGTATGTGGGAGAAAACTGGATTTATCTAATCGAACTGGCCTATCAGCATATCTTGATGGTGTTGTTGGCTATTCTGTTCGCCTTGGTCGTAGGCGTTCCGCTCGGTATCGTTGCAGCCCGGGTTCCCAAGCTGGCTAATCTAATTCTCGGATTGGCCAATGTCGTGCAGGTTTTCCCGAGCCTGGCCATGCTCGTGCTGCTGATGATCGTATTCGGGCTTGGCTTCACAACCGTGGTTATTGGATTGTTCTTGTATTCGCTGCTGCCGATTATCCGCAATACGTATGTCGGGCTTACGCAGGTAGACCCGGCGATTACGGAAGCAGGACGCGGTGTCGGAATGAGTTCGCTGCAACTTCTGTTCCGTGTGCAGCTTCCCCTTGCGATGCCCTTTGTTTTCACGGGTATCAGGGTGGCCGCTGTGATTGCGATTGGTGTAGCGACGATCGCTCCGCTGATCGGGGGCGAAGGGCTGGGCCGCGAGGTGTATTCCGGCATCAACATGGATAATCCGGCACGGCTCTACGCGGGTGCGATTCCTGCTGCCCTGCTTGCGCTGCTTGCCGATTTATTTCTAGGTAAGCTGCAGCGGCGCGTTGGCCAAGGGAAAGCGGCTTAAGTCTGCGATTACGATATCATAAATTGAAGGGGCCATCCCAAAAGTTTTTAACTACGCAGGAATGGCCTTTTTCACAACAGCCTGAACTTCTTTCCGTTCCGGATGGGCGTTGTATCTTCTCTGAAGAACTAAAGTGAGGGATTCAATTAACGGGAAATCCTCCCGCAAATTTGTTTGCCATCCCCCGAATTGACCATTAAACTGGAAAACCTCCTGCTAATTCGGCGCTCGAGGGATAAAACAGACTCAAACGATACAATTAGCGGGAGGTTTTCCATCTCTACTTTCTTCCGGAAGACTTGAAGGATGAATTAGCGGAAGATTTTCCAGTAAAGTTTGTTACAGCGGATCAAGGACCCGCTTAGACGGTCCGGCCACACCCGGCAGCAGCGCTTTTTTGCGGTCGACACATCGTAGCCAAGTCATTGGTCGACCGCCCTCGTCATGCGGCGAAACGCCGCGCGCTGGGAGCTTACAGATCCTGGATCTCTATTGCTCATCCTTTGATTCTAAAAAATGTCTGATTTTATCAGCTGAAAGCGGCTTACTTATCAAATACCCCTGAATCTCATCGCAATCCATCTCATGAAGCAGGGAGGATTGAACATCGGTTTCCACCCCTTCGGCAACGACGATCATGCCGAGACTGTGCGCCATGGATATGATGGCTTTAACAATCGAATGGTCCTCTTTATGATGTTGGATATCCCGAATGAAGGATTGGTCAATCTTAAGATGATCGATCGGAAACTTCTTCAAATAGCTGAGCGAAGAATACCCTGTCCCAAAGTCGTCCATCGATATTTTTACGCCCAATGTTCTGATTTCATGCAAAATGGACAGCACATATTCCATATTATGCATGCTGAGATTTTCCGTTATCTCCAGTTCAAGATATTGCGGCTCCAGTCCCGTCTCCCGCAGCACATCGGATATGAGTTGAACCAGATTTTGTTCTCTGAATTGCCTTACGGACAGATTGACGGCTACGGAGAAAGGTGGATACCCGGCATCCTGCCAAGATTTATTCTGGGCGCAAGCCGTGCGCAGTACCCATTCTCCAATTGGATTGATCATACCGCTTTCTTCAGCGACAGGTATAAAATCTGTTGGAGGGATCAATCCTTGCTCCGGATGCCTCCATCGAATCAAGGCCTCCAGACCGCTCAAGGCTCCTGTCCTTACATTAATTCTTGGTTGATAGTGAAGCTCAAATTCATTATTGTTCAATGCTTTGTGCATCATGGTTTCAAGAACCATGGTGTTCGAGTACGCCTCATCCATCCCGGCAACAAAGAACTGAACCGTATTTTTGCCGTTGTCCTTTGCCGCATACATGGCTTGATCGGCATTCTTGACAAGCACCTGATGATCAAGGCCATCCTCCGGATACATACTGATTCCGATGCTTGGCGTGATGAATACTTCGTGGCCGCTAATATCGATCGGAAGGGTGAAGGCATCCAGTATTTTTTGCGCAGCTTCGGCTGTTTGTTCACGCGTCATGTCCGGCAGGACAGCTGTAAATTCGTCTCCGCCCATGCGGGAGAGAATATCCTTGGTCGCAAGGCAGCTTCGCAGCCGGTTGGCGACATGCTGCAATAATATATCGCCGTTTTCATGGCCAAGCGTATCGTTTATCACTTTAAACCGGTCCAAATCGATAAAAAGGATGGCCGATGTCTGCCCCTTTCGCCTTGATTGCTCCAGCGTAGCGGCCAGTTCCCTGTTGAAGAAAATTCGGTTGGGCAGTCCCGTTAAACTGTCATAATAGGCAAGGTAGCGGATTTCACCGAACATTTTTTGAAGTCTAATTGCCATGTTCCTGAAATTGTCGATCAGTATCGTAATTTCGGTCGTAAAGCTGTTCGGCCAATGAACAGCTTGCTTGCCCAAAATTTTAATGTGCAGGTCTGTTGTCGTTTCCGCCAACTGCTTAATCGGCCGTACGATAGACCGACTGATAAAGATAGACGCTATAATCGCAATTAATCCGGAAATCAGTAAAATGGATAAGATTTTGATATAGCTAAAGTACAGGCCATCCCGATACGGCGCAACGCGGGTTTCCACGACAATTGTCCAATCCGTCATCCCGTTTAACGTAATGACCTTGACGTACGAAGACTTTTCCCACCGGTTCATTGGATTTTTAATATCCTGCGGAAACCAATGGAATAGATCATCCTTCAACAGATGGATATTTCCGCCTTGTCTCCAATCGTATTCCTGCATGATCGCAACGTTGGATCGCGTGCTTGCAATCACATGACTGTTGCGGTCTACAATGGTGACATCCATGCCTTTATGGTCTGTTAGCCTTTTGATTCGTTGGCTGATATAACCAAGGTTTAAAGCCCCGGCAGCAATGCCCTGGAATTGATCGTCAATAATAATCGGTGCGCCGATCATGATGATAGGCTCGGATACGCCGCCCCTTCCTCTAAATACATCGGAAATGACGGGTTGTAAGCTTTTTTTCATTTCATTAAAGTATGGACGGTCAGAGAAGTTCAAGCCGATCGTGGATTTACCGTTTATATTGTGCAATGGATAGAAAGTAAATGTGAAGCCTTGAGAGTCGGCAACATACATATTATGAAAATCAGGAAAGGATTGCTTCAGATGGGTTGTAAACATTTGCAGCGTCTCCGCCTCGTTCATATGCATTTCGGATGCCAGTTTTGAGAGCTGATAAATGGATGCCGCATGAACATTTCTCCAATTGGTAATATCGTTACGAATCACTTCCGATTTGAGCTCCGTGGTTTCCTGTATATCTCTATCGATGCTGTGAAATTCTTCCCTCCCAATGATGATCATGACCATTAGCAGCGGAAAGATGATTAAGGCGATAAAAATGCTGAAAAGAATATCATAGAACGAGCGGGAGGTTTTCTCTGCGTAAAATCCAGGCCATTTTGAAACCGGCAAATAAGTAAAGATCAGGGCGGCCAACAGGGCATTGAAAATCCCGTTTACAGCGTCCTTAAGCATAACCGTCAAGGTGGCTGTGGCATTCATGTTTAATGCGTCGTGATAGGTGAACCAAACTGCCGGCATCCCCAGGAAAACCCAAAATAAAGCGGTCAGCAGGACGATATTATTAATCTTCTTCCGGTACAGTAAGCCGATAAATATCGTTTCCAGAACAAAGATGACCATGGCATAAGGATGATTCCATAACAGTAACGTATAACTGTTGGCGATGATGGAGCCGATCAGGGCCCATTTAAATCCATACAGCTTTAATATTAACAATACGAAAATACTGCCGAATAAAAAGTTGACTCCAAAGAATAGGGACAGGTTGACTACATTACCGAGATAAGCAAGAACAATCAATAGAATCAAGTAAAATAATGAATGGAAAGATAATGATTTTTTCGTATCGAACATGAATTACGGCTCCCGCCTAAGAAGAGATTTTATGATAAAGAGGAGTGAATAACCTTAAATAAACACAAAAAACACTACCGAAAGGTAGTGTCCATGAATGCAACCCAGCCGTCATCGCATCGATGTGCGGAAGACCTGTGGCTTTGCGTCCTCGCCTTTCGGACGAGTTTGCCGTAGAATATATAAGTACAAAATTATAAAAACATCATAATATGAAATGTCGTATATTGTCAAAACATAGTTATCTTTGGCGGGGATTGTCTTGCGCAGCGGTTTGACCTATTTGTATAATGGGTAACAGAAACAGAATCTATATCTTACATTTTGGGAGGACTGCCGCATGGCACGTTATTTATTTGCATATGAAGTTAAATCTACAGGTCAGAAAGGCGAGTTCAGCTGGTCAGCGGACAGCGAAGAGGAAGCGCGTGAGAAAGTGCACGCCAAAATCACTGATTTCGAGTTCACGGAACCGGACGATATTGTAGTTGGCGATCTGTTAGAGAAGAAGGAAACGACAGGCGACCAATATTATGAGTGTGAAGGCTGCAGCGCATAAAGCGGCTTGGTTGGTAAGGTAATGAGGCTGTCCCAAAAGAGATCTTCAATGAGATATTGAAGCTTGTCATTCGGTTTATCTTCCAGTTTCGCTTCGAACTGCTTGACCGCTTGCTCCAGCTTTTCGCTTGTATGGACGCAGTTTCTCCAAGCTCACTGAGGTCCTGGCCGTTCAGCGCAGCATCTTCTTGCTTCTGGACCTCTTTGATCGTCGCGAACAGGGTTTGCACTTTTTCTTGCAGCTTCATTTTGTGTTTGACGACCGCCTTGCCCCAAACGAACGTAGCGATTGGCATTAGCTCCGATCTTGGTTCCTTCAACAAAGTAATGCTCCAGCAAGACGTAGCTTTGTTCCGCGAGGAACTGAAGAACGGCCGTAAATACCGTTTCGAGGACGACCTTAATGCGCTTTGACCGGAAGAGTAGCTACGCTGCGTGTAGGCGTAAATGATGACGGTATATTCGATCTACAAAAGAAGCCTCTCCTTTGTTCATGTTTGGTCGTACTTACATGTTAACAAGGAAAGGCTTCTTTTTGTTTGTTTTTAGGAAAGAAAAGGTTACGCCTACAACCAAAGTTTTTAAGAGAAAGGGGTTATCCCATCGTCATCATCGATGACTTATGGGACACCCCCATTTTGCCGTTAAGCGGGATTCACGGCCTCTTTGACTGGCGATCGGGATGACAGCCTCTCAATGAATTGCGTATCCACGGTTATTTTCGTTTTTACATCCTCGTCGGATTCGATAGATTGAATGAGCAGGTCGACCGCAAGGCGGGCCATCCGTTCTTTTTCCACATGTATGGTTGTCAGCTCGGGAGATACGATGACGGATTCGGATATATTATCGAATCCAATCACCGAAACATCCTCCGGAACCCGGTAACCAAGCTCGACAAGCGTTTTGATGGCGCTTATCGCAATATAGTCGCATTCGCAGAAAAACGCCGTCGGAAGCGGGTGTCCCGCATCCAGGTAGGCGCCCAGCTGACCCTTAAGCGCTTCCTGTGAAGAGAGAATGGTAGGAGCCACTGAGAACACGTGATCCTCTGCAATTTCAAGGCCGTTTTCGCGTAAAGCGGCTGTGAACCCGCGTTTTCTATCCTCAAAATTATGAATTCTTACATTAGAAGCGATATAGCCGATATTTTGGTGCCCGATTCCGCACAGATGAGAGCCGGCCTGATAAGCGCCCATTACATTATTGATTTCAACAAAATGAATCGGCAGGGTTTCAAAACATGTATCCAGTACGACGAGCGGAGAAGTCAGAAGGCCGGCGATCGCTGCGATTTGAGCCTGATTCAGATTCGTACCGAGAAGAATGACACCGTCGCTGCGCTTTTCCTCTGCAACGGCTTTAATCTCCTGTTCAAAAGACTCCATCTCCACGGATGTGAAGATAAGCGAGTAACCGCCTGAGCGGCACTGCTCCTCAATGTAATGGATCAGTTCCCTGAAAAAGGGCTGCTGATAATACTGCTCGAGAACAATCCCTGAGTTAGCGAATACAAGAAAGGTCAACGATTTGGTGGACGGGTCCGTTATTGTTGCCCTGGACTTTGGCAGATAGCCGTTCTCTTGTGCGATTTTAAGTATCCGTTCACGGGTTTCGGGACCGATCCCCGGCTTTCCGCTGAATGCAAGCGATACGGCTGATTTTGAAACGCCAGCAAGCTTTGCTATATCCTCCATTTTCACAGTGAAAAATCCCCATTCCTGTTAAATATCCGTTTAGTAAGTTTAGTGTACACTGCAAAATGTTTAGAAGCAAGAGTTGACTAAATTAATAATATAGTTTAGTCATATTATAACTAAATTAATAATAATATTTATATAAACACATTGACCTATTCCGAATAAGGTGATAGATTTATAAAAAATAGTAAATTATTTTAATTTAGTTTAGTTAGTTTAGTTTTTGTATCGTTCATTTAATTTAGTTCGTTCAGTAACTGACGGAGGAGAAACGGGAATGAAAAAGCTCAAGCTTGGTTATGCGCCCACGCGCCGGTTCGTATTTAGTGCAGAGGATGCTTTCAGGTACAAAGTCATGATTAAGGAAAAGATCGAAAGCTTCGGGATGGATATCGACATTGTTGATCTGGAAGGGCTTAACACCGAAGGGCTGCTCTACGATGATAATATTAACGCAGATCTTATCGCTGATCGATTTAGACAGGAGAATGTGGACGCCGTCTTTTTCCCGCACTGTAATTTCGGGACGGAAGATACGGTAGCCCGCGTGGGTAAGGCGCTAGGAAAGCCTGTTCTGCTGTGGGGACCCCGAGATGAATCGCCTTTGGAGGATGGCATGCGGCTGCGCGATACACAATGCGGCCTGTTCGCTTCCGGTAAAGTGCTTCGCCGCTTTAACGTCCCGTTCACGTATGTGACGAACAGCAGGGTAGACGATCCCGTGTTCGAGCGCGGTTTCACGAACTTTATCGCAGCGGCGAACGTGGTTAGAAAGTTCAGGAACCTGCGGATTTTGCAGATCGGGCCCCGTCCGGCTTCTTTCTGGACGATGATGTGCAACGAAGGCGAGCTGTTAGAGCGGTTCGGCATTGAGATTCATCCGATTACACTCGTTGATATCCAGCGGGCATCGAAGCGTATTGAAAGCGGCAACAGCGCCGAGCTGGCGGAAGCGGTCGATTATATTAAAGCAAAGCTGGACTGGTCGGAGGTAACGGAGGCGGATGTCAAGCGTATCGCGGCGCTTAAGGTTGCCATGAAACAGTACGCGATCCAGACCGGCAGCACCGCGATTGCGATTCAATGCTGGTCATCACTGCAGGATACGATGGGCATCATGCCTTGCCTCGCTAATGCGATCTTGACCGACGAGCAGATTCCGGTCACTTGCGAAACCGACATTCACGGCGCCATCACCTCCGTCATGGTACAGGCGGCTACGATGAATCAGCACCCAACCTTTTTCGCCGATCTGACCGTCCGGCATCCGGAAAACCCGAATGGAGAATTGCTGTTCCACTGCGGAAACTTTCCCGTATCGCTCACGGTCGAGGATAAGCCGAAGCTGCGGAAGCATTTTCTGTTCGACGACCATGCGCCGGGCACACATGAAGGGGAAATCAAAGGCGGCGGGATGACACTGGCCCGTTTTGACGGCGATCATGGCGAGTACCAATTGTTCCTGGGTCGCGCCCGCGGCATTCAAGGTCCGTATACACGCGGTTCCTATGTCTGGGTGGAAGTGAATGACTGGCCGCTTTGGGAAGAGAAATTGGTCAAAGGACCTTACGTTCATCACTCGGTCGGCATTCATGCGAATGCGATACCTGCTTTATATGAAGCATGCCATTATATTCCAGGACTTACACCGGATCCAGTGGATCCGACAGAGCGTGAAATTCAGGCATGGCTGCGCGGCGCGGGCCTGTAAACAAGGAGGGCGGATAAGATGGAAACGAAGGCATTAAAAGCCAAAGCGGTTCAGGTCCGGATGGACCTGCTGCGGATGATTCACGGAGCCAAGACCGGTCATACCGGCGGCTCGCTTAGCAACACCGATATTCTGACCGCACTTTATTACAGGGTGATGAATATTGACTCGCAGAACCCGAAGTGGGCAGATCGCGACCGGTTTATCGCCAGCAAAGGCCACTCTGTAGAGTCCCTGTGGTGCATTCTTGCAGATCTTGGTTTCTTTCCAAAAGAGGAATTAAAGACGTTCAGCCAGTTCGGCACGCGGTTGATCGGCCATCCCAATAACAAGGTGCCGGGCATCGAGATGAATACGGGTGCGCTCGGCCATGGGCTCGCGATCTCTGTCGGTATGGCGCTTGCCGCTAAGCGGGATGGCAGAAACTACCGTGTCTTTTGTCTGATGGGCGACGGTGAACAGGCGGAAGGCTCGGTGTGGGAGGCGGCGATGGCCGGCGCTCATTATAAGCTCGATAATCTGATTGGCATCATCGACCGGAACCGCCTGCAGATCAGCGGATCGACGGAAGATGTGATGGGGTTAGAGCCGCTGGAGGAAAAATGGTCTTCCTTCGGCTGGCATGTCGTCTCTATCGACGGCAATGATATGGACACGCTGGTGAAGACATTTGAAGCTATTCCTTTCGTGCTTGATCAACCGACGCTGATTATGGCCAATACGGTGAAGGGCAAAGGCGTTTCCTTTGCCGAGAATGTGCCACACTGGCACCATCATGTCCCTAGTGATGCGGAGCTGGAGAAGGCATTGGCGGAGCTGTCCGCCACGCTGGAGTTATTCAAACAGGAAGGGCAGGTACGATAAACGATGGCAAACACGATCCCCAACCGGCAGGTCATTTGTGAAACACTGCTTGAGCTGGCGCAGGAAGACCGCGACATTATGGTGCTTGCCAGCGATTCGCGCGGCTCGGCCGCGATGGCGCCGTTCGCCAAGACGCTGCCCGATCAATTCGTCGAAGTAGGTATCGCGGAGCAGAACATTGTCGGCATTTCCGCAGGCCTGGCACACAGCGGTAAGAAGCCGTTCGTTACCTCTCCGGCGTGCTTCCTGAGCATGCGCAGCATCGAGCAGATTAAGGTGGATGTCGCTTATTCGGCGACAAATGTCAAACTGGTCGGCATCAGCGGCGGCGTTAGTTACGGCGCGCTTGGAATGTCGCATCACTCCGTGCAGGATTTGGCGGTAGCGCGGGCGATCCCGGGGCTTGCGGTTATTCTGCCCGCTGACCGTCATGAAACAAAACGGATGACGGAAGCGCTTGTGAAGCACGAAGGCGGCGTTTATGTCCGCATCGGGCGCAATCCTGTGGAGGATGTGTACGAGTCGGATAAATATGAATTTGTCATTGGCAAGGCAGTCACCATGCGTGATGGATCGGACCTGACCCTCATCGCGGCGGGTGAAACCGTACGGGTCGCACTTGACGCGGAAGCACTATTGAAAGAGGCGGGCGTATCCTGCCGCGTGATCAACATGCATACGATCAAGCCGCTCGATGAGGAAGCGATTATCCGGGCAGCCCGTGAAACGGGACGGATCATTACTGTGGAGGAGCACAGCATTCACGGCGGGCTCGGCGCGGCGGTGGCGGAAGTGGTCGTCCAGCATTGTCCGGTACCGGTCCGGATTGTCGGTATTCCTGACGAACCGGCAATCGCTGGCAAAACGGCGGAGGTATTCGCCCATTATGGCATCAGTGCGGACAACATCAAGAAGCTCGCCCTGGAGTTGCTGGGCAGATAAGGACGGCAGACGATGGACAAATACATTCTGGCGATCGATCAAAGCACATCGGGCACCAAGGCGCTTGTCGTTGACCGGTCCGGAAACGTTGTCGCCAAAAGCACGGCCGACCACACGCAATATTATCCCCGGGCCGGCTGGGTCGAGCATGATCCTCTGGAAATTTACGAGAATGTCAACCGAACGTTGAAGAAAGCGCTGGAGCTGGCAGGGATCGAGGCAAGCGCGCTTGCCGCTGTGACGATCACCAATCAGCGGGAGACGGCTGTCCTGTGGGATAAAACCAATGGAAGGCCCGTTTACAATGCCATTGTGTGGCAGTGCCAACGGACGGCTGACCGGTGCGCGGATTATAAGGCGGCAGGACATGAACCCGAGGTTCGAGCCCGGACCGGCCTGATGTTGGATCCGTATTTTTCAGCCGCCAAATGGGGTTGGATGCTGGAGCATGCGGAAGGTGCGGGGCAATTGCTGGCCGAAGGAAAGCTGCTTGCCGGGACGGTCGACAGCTGGCTGCTGTGGAAGCTTACGGGCGGGAAGGTTCATGCTACCGATTACACGAATGCAAGCCGAACCTCCCTATTCAACATTCATGCCCTCCATTGGGATGAAGAACTATGCCGTTTGTTCGGAGTGCCGCGCGAATTGCTTCCCGAGATCAAGTCATCTGACGAAGTATTCGGTTATACGGAAGCTCCGGAGCTGTTTGCAGAGCGGATTCCGATCTCCGGTATCATCGGCGATTCCCAAGCGGCATTGTACGGGCAGCTCTGCTTGGAGCCCGGTATGGCCAAAGCAACCTATGGTACGGGAACCTCGGTGCTTATGAACGTCGGGGAGAAACCGGCCCCTTCCGGGAATGGGCTTGTATCCGCCATTGCCTGGGGAAAGGGCGGAGAGGTTACCTATGCGCTGGAAGCCGTGATCCGCACATCAGGCGACAGCATCAAATGGGTCCGGGACAATTTGGGCCTGTTTACTTCCTTCGAAGAGATGGAGCGCCTGCTTGTGCAGGCGCCTGACAATGAGGGCGTCTATCTGGTTCCTGCTTTTGTCGGTCTTGGCGCGCCTTATTGGGATCCTTATGCCAGGGCCGCGATCACGGGCATGAACCGGGGTACCAATAAAGCGCATATTATCCGCGCCGCATTGGAGAGCATCGCCTATCAGGTGCGTGATGCGGTGGAGCTGATGTTGTCGGAAACAGGCATTTGTTTGAAGGAGCTGCGCACTGACGGAGGAGCTTCCGATAATGCAACCTTAATGCAATTTCAAGCGGACATGCTGAATCAAACGGTTGTCAAATCGGACATCGCAGAGCTTTCCGCCATGGGATCCGTATATATGGGCGGCCTCGGCGTCGGGTTCTGGGCCTCTATGGATGATATCACAGCACAGTCGAGATCCTTCCGCGTATATCATCCTTCAATCGATTCCGCGCAGCGGGATCGGGACTATTCCGGCTGGAAACGGGCGGTTGCTTCGGTTCTAGTAAAAACGAATGATTCGGTGGAAATGGTTCGGTGAAAGCAGCGGAGCAAACACGCTGCCAACTGAATTGCTTAAATTCGCAATTAGCAGTTAGCAGTCGCAGCACAGATCGGAAGAAACGTTTATGATCAAGGAGGTAAAAATGATGACGTTTACAGAACAGTCCAGGATCGGCGAGATCTGGAAAAATGAAGCGGCGCGTGAAGTGCTGCTGGACTATATTCCGGAATTATCAGACTTGCCGCATCTTTCCTTTATATTCAAGAATCACACCCTGCAGCGATATTCAGAGTATAATCAAACCATTGCATCGGAATGGCTGCCGGCAATCCTTGCAGAGCTGTCCAAAGTACCCCCAAGAGAAGCGGTGAGAACCGCAAGTGCTCCAGCGACAGATTATGAGGACGAATCAGTCGCGATCGGCTCTGCTGTTGCCCACGCACCGGAGCAAACGGAGAAATGGGGCGTTTTCGAGCTTGAACTCCAAGGCCCGAACCATGGCAACCCATTCGTTGATGTCGCCTTGAGCGCCGAATTCCGATGCGAAGGACGTACCCTGCAAACGCTGGGCTTTTACGATGGCGCTGGCGTATACCGTGTTCGATTCATGCCGGATGCCGAAGGGGAGTGGACGTACCGGACGCACAGCTCCGCCCGTTCGCTGGATCGCATCGAAGGAGGCTTCATCTGTACGAGTGCATCAGAGGGGAATCATGGTCCGGTACGTGTGAAAAATACGTACCATTTTGCCTATGAAGACGGGAGCCCGTACATTCCAGTCGGCACAACCTGTTATGCGTGGACGCATCAGGGGGATGCGCTGGAAGAGGAAACGCTGGAGTCGCTTAAAGCGTCGCCGTTCAATAAAATGCGCATGTGTGTGTTTCCAAAGTCATATCTGTTCAACTTGAACGAGCCAATCTACAACGCATTTGAAGGCTCTATGGAGGACGGATGGGACTTTGAGCGATTTAATCCGGCGTTTTTCAGGCATCTGGAAAATCGGATTGCCGATCTTGGCGCACTGGGCATCGAAGCCGACCTGATCCTGTTTCACCCGTATGACCGATGGGGGTATGCGGAGATGGACGAGGCGTCCGACGACCGGTATTTGCGCTACATTGTCGCACGACTGTCGGCGTACCGAAATGTCTGGTGGTCGCTGGCTAATGAGTATGATCTGATGTGGGCCAAGGAGCCGGAGGATTGGGAGCGTTATGCGCAGATTGTAACCTCCAATGATCCTGTTCATCATCTGATCTCCAATCATAACTGTTTCGCCTTCTATGATTTTAGCAAGCCTTGGGTGACGCACTGCAGCATTCAGCGAGTCGACGTCTACAAAACCTCGGAAGCAACGAATGAGTGGCGGGAGAAATGGAAGAAGCCGATTGTCATCGACGAGTGTGCGTATGAAGGCGATATCGACCAAGGCTGGGGCAACATTACTGGGGAAGAGATGACCCGCCGGTTCTGGGAAGGTGCGGTCAGAGGCGGTTATGTCGGACATGGCGAGACGTACTTGAATCCCGAAGAAATTTTATGGTGGTCTAAAGGCGGCAAGCTGCACGGCAGCAGTCCGGCGCGGATCGCATTCCTGCGGACCATCATGGAAGAAGGGCCAGCAGACGGACTCAATCCGCTGCCTTCCGATTGGGATGTACCGCGCGCGGGTATTGCGGACGAATATTATTTGTACTATTTCGGCTTTAACCAGCCAAGATTCAGAGATTTCCGCCTGAAGCCGGGAGTCCGTTACAAGGTGGACGTCATCGATACATGGAACATGACCGTAGTGGAGCAAGATGGCATCTACGAAGGGGAATTCCGGATCGAACTTCCCGGCAGACAATATATGGCTGTTAGAATGAGGAAGTTATAACAAATAAACCTATGGATTCAGATAAATCTCAATCAGCGGTATCCCCGCCCTGATTGAGATTTATTTGGCTATTAGAGTGAGGTGCCGTCATGTCAAAATGGAAAAATACACGCTTCCAAACGAAGTTGTTTTCCATTTTCATTCTTTTGAGTATTATCCCAGCTCTTCTAATCGGAACCACCGCTTACCAGAAATCGTCCGAAATGCTTCATGAGCAGACGACACAAGATCTAAGTGTTATCCTCGCCCAGTTAAACAGTTCAATCGAACGTCAAATCAGCGATTTCGACCGATTCTCCATGCTCCCCTATTATTTGCCGGATATTTTCAGCTTTCTGAATCAGCCCTTTGTTGCGCCGGAGAACTGGAGCACATCAGAAATCAACGCCCAAAAAACGATGGTGAGGCTGATGAGCGCTTATCCCTCTATTAATTCCTCCATTAACGGCCTGATGATCTATGGCATGAACGGATCGATTAACGGGTACCGGCTTAGCGGAGATCTCGGCATCAATCTGGCTGCCAATGTAAAGGAAGAGCTGTGGTACAAGGAAGTATTGGCCGAGCAAGGCGGCTTTGTTATCACCGGTGTTGAAGATGTCCGTCAGTTCACCGGCGCCCCCTTTAACTCCATCATCGGTGCGCGGTTATTAATGGATGATAATTATGAACCGCTGGGTGTGATTGCGATCTTTATCTCCCCTGAATTTATTCCGAAGTTCGTCCGCTCGTTGAAGCTGCCCAATTTCCAGGTCACCGTACTGGATCGGGACCGCAGGCTTATCTATGCTTCCGATCCAAAGCTGGCTGAGCAGCAGCAAGCAATCGGCATGGATCAAAAAAAGGGGAGCTGGGAAACAGAGGTTTCGGAGGATAACGGCAAAAAAACATTTAGCGGTGTTTTTTTGGAAAGTAACTATTTGGAATGGAAGATCTATATGGGTGTGGACCGCGATGTCATGCTGCAGGGAAGCCGCTCCATTCGTAATTTCACGTTTATTATTGTTATTGCCGTCGGCATCGCCGCCGCTGCGGTTTCCTGGCTGCTTGCAAGAGGGCTGTCAAAACCGATCTATAGACTGATCCGTTCGATGCGCGAGGTGGAGCGGGGGAAGTTTTCCGTGCCCGTCTCGTTTGAGCGCGAAGATGAGATCGGCCGGCTCGAAAGCAGCTATGGCAGAATGGTTCAGCGGCTGGATGAGTTGATTTATTCGATCGAAGAAAAAGAACGGCAGAAACGGCATGCGGAGTTATACGCGCTGCGCGCGCGGATCCAACCGCATTTTTTGTACAATACGTTAAATTCCATTCGCATGCTTGCTATTTTGCAGCAATCCTCCCAGATCGCTAAGCTGATTCAATCGCTGAACAAGCTGCTGCACGCGAACATGAAGCTGGATACCGAACTGGTTTCTCTGGCGGATGAAATCCGGCTGCTGAAGGAATATGCCGCCTTGATGGATTTAAGATATACGAATGTTTTCGAGATGACCTGGCATATTCCGGAGCGGGTTAAACATGCAGGAGTTCCTCCCATGCTGCTGCAGCCACTAATCGAAAATGCCATTTTTCATGGGGCGAAGGGATTGGAAAGAAAGCTGCGCATTGCCGTTGAGGCCAGGCTGGAGGATGCGGGATGCGCCCTTGAGATCGTGATCAGGGATGATGGTTCAGGGCTGCCGGACGGCGTTGAACAACTTCTGAATCAACCAAGCAGCGATTCCGATTCCGACAATATCGGCTTGCGGAACGTGCAGGATCGAATCCGTCTGCGGTTCGGCGATGAGTATGGTATGGCGCTAAAACGAATCGACGGACAAACGGTAGTTAAACTTAAGATGCCTTATCGAATGCTGGACAAGGAGGCGGACAGGAATGTGGAATCTGCTGGTGGTTGAGGATGAGTCAATTGTGAGGATCGGGCTGCGTTACATGATCCATTGGGAAAGCAGCGGCGTCTGCTGGAAGGCGGAAGCCTCGAACGGGGAAGAAGCGCTGGAGATCGTGGAAAAGGAAGACATTCATATCGTCATCACAGATATCCGAATGCCCGGGATGGATGGGCTTGAATTTGCCAAACAAATCAAGCGGCGCCATCCTGGTGTGCAAATTATATTTCTGAGCAGCTACGATAACTTTTCTTATGCCAAGGAAGCGATTCGCATCGGTGCGGTTGATTATTTGCATAAACCGACAATGGATGAAGAAGAGATCGCCGTTACGCTGCGCAAGGCGGTAGCGCTGCTGGAGGAGACGCATGCGGATAAGCAAAACTTCACGGAAGAGGAGAAAAATAGCCTGTATCTCTCCCTTCTTGATGAATATACGTTTCCCGACAATCCCCGTATTCCCGAACTGGAGAGTGAGGATTTTGAATCGGGCTACTGGCTGACTGTCTTTCGAAAAAGAGATGATGCGGCTCAGGTGAGCGGGGATTCAGACAATTTGCGGTTTTTGTCCATTCAATATTTAATCGATGAATTGGTAACGAAGAACTGGGGAGGCCTCGTGTTTCACCGCAATTACCGGGAAATCTTATGGATTGCGCCGGCGGCGAAAGCAGGAGAGACCGGGATGCCGGAAAGACATAAATATTTAGACAGCTTGCGGCAGAAGGTGCTGGAGCTGCTGAATGTGGCGCTTATTTATTCGGCCAGCCCGACGTATGGACAGTTGAACCAGCTGCCAAGCGCCTATATGGACGCACTTCTTCAATTTCCGATCAATGAACAGAGCGATAATTTTATCGTGCGCAAATCAAAAGAATTTGTGGATAATCATCTGCTTGAGGATATAACGCTCACCAAAGTAGCTGATGCGCTGCATATTAGCCCAGGTTATTTAAGCCGGGTATTTTTAAAGGAAATCGGAGAAAATTTCTCGGAATATGTCATACGCAACAAGATTGAATACGCCCAAAAGCTGCTGCGGGGGACGAACCGGAAAATCTATGAGATTTCCGATGAGATTGGATATACGAACCCCCATTATTTTAGCAAGCTGTTTAAAGAACGTGTCGGCGTTACGCCGATGGAATACCGCAATCAATGACCGGCCAATCTATTCATTTCATGACCGGGAACAAAAAAACATAGGAAAGATCAAAGATCATCTAGTTACAGGTGCCCTGCCTCTTGTTTGGGCTAAAAAAGCGGCAAATTAGCGCACAAAAGAGCAGGTTTAGCTTCTACGAAATGTTGGCCTTCAGCCTTACAATAAATTCATAATGAAAAGGAAGGGATTTCAACCATGACGCAAGCATTGGAAAACACATTTGAAACGGAGCGCTGGGGAAGATTTGAGTTTCGCGCAAAGGGTCCAAGCGGCGGAAATCCATTTACAGATGTACAGTTTTCGGCGCGTTTCCGCGATCGCCATCGTGTGGTGGAGGTGGACGGATTTTATGACGGGGCCGGGGAATACGGCGTCCGATTTATGCCGGATACGCTGGGCCATTGGTCTTTTGAAACCGTAAGCAACGTGCCGGAATTAACCGGGTTGAAAGGGACACTGGAAGTTGTGGCACCGGCGCCGGGAAACCGCGGACCCGTCAGGGTGGATCAGGTTTACCATTTTGCCTACGAGGATGGAACGCCGTTCTATCCGGTCGGAACGACCTGTTATGTCTGGAATCACCAGGGAGCAGAACGGGAAGAACAGACGCTGCAAAGCCTAAGCCAATCGCCTTTCAATATAATCAGAATGTGCGTGTTTCCCAAGCATTATGATTACAACCACAATGAGCCCGGGCATTATGCGTTTGAAGGCTCGCTGGAGAAGGGATGGGATTTCGCCCGTTTTAATCCGGCTTACTGGGCGCACTTGGAGCGCCGCATTCAAGATTTGCAAGACCTCGGAATAGAGGCCGACCTCATCTTGTTTCACCCTTATGACCGCTGGGGATTTTCTGCAATGAGCCGGGAGACGGATGATTTGTATCTGCGTTACGCAATGGCGCGGCTGTCGTCGTTCCGGAATATTTGGTGGTCTTTGGCCAACGAATATGACCTGATGGCAGAGAAAACGATGCAGGATTGGGACCGCTACTTCCGTATTATTCAAGCGTTTGACCCGTATCAGCATCTGCGTTCGATTCATAACTGGCACAGCCCGGAGATCCATTATCGCAGCAACCGGCATTGGTACGATCACGGAAAGCCATGGGTTACCCATGCGAGCATTCAGCATGCTGACCTGCATTTCGTGACGGAGTGGCGGGAACAGTTCCGCAAGCCGGTCGTGGTGGACGAATGCCGGTATGAAGGCAACTTGAATCACGGGTGGGGCAACATTACCGCGGAAAGAATGGTGGAATGCTTCTGGGAAGGCATGGCCCAAGGGGGATATGTGACCCACGGTGAAACCTTCGTGCATCCGGAAGACATCATCTGGTGGTCTCATGGGGGAACGCTCCACGGGGAAAGCCCGGAAAGGATCCAGTTTCTTCACAACATCATGCAGGAGGGTCCGCAGCTTGGACCGACCGGGATCAACTTCAAGTGGGACGCTGCCGCCGGCGGTGTGGATTCCGAATATTATCTCGTCTATTTTGGCACAAGCCGGCCGGCATTCCGTGTGCTGCCACTTCCCGAGGGAGTAAGGTTCAGCATCGATTTGATCGATACATGGAACATGACGATCACACCATTGGAAGGCCAGTTTGAAGGGACCTGCCGGGTTGAAATGCCGGGCAAGCCTTATCAAGCTTTAAGAATTACTAAAGTTAAAACAGGGGGATAAAGAGAATGAAAAAATGGATGTCGGTATGGTTGAGTATTCTGATTGCAACCGCGATAGTTGCCGGTTGTTCTTCAGGTAACGGCGGCAGCAGCAATGGCAATGTCTCCAGTAACGGCGGACAGCAGGGCGCAGGGGAAGCTGCGGCAGAGAATGTAACGGTCTCGCTCTGGATTCTGAATGACCATGCTTGGATCGATGGTGCGGTTGAGGATTTTAAACAAGAAAACCCGAACATTAACGTGGAAGTCAGCAAGTACGGCGTAGATCCGCTTAAAGAGGCGTTGAAAGTGGCCGCGAATTCCAAAACGTTGCCGAACATGTGGTTTACATGGGGCGGTTCGCTCGGCTCTTTCTATGCCGAGAATGGATTGACCGCGGATTTGACGCAGATCGCAGCAGACCACAACTGGTCCGAAATATACAATCAAGCAGCCATTGACATGTCAACCTATGACGGCAAAGTATCCGGCATTCCGTACCATCTGAATGCGGTGGATATGTGGTATTCCAAGCAGGTATACGAAGAGCTGAATCTCAGCGCTCCGGCTACATTTGAAGAGTTTGAGGCACAGCTGCAAACGATCAAAGACGGCGGGTTCATTCCGTTGGCATTGGGAGGCAAAAACGGCTGGCATATCATGCGTTTGACGGAGCAGTTGCTGGAGCACTTTGCAGGCCCTGAATTGCATGATCAGTTGAACAGCCTGAGCGCATCCTGGAACGACCCAGCGGTTGTCCAAACGTTTGAGAAAATCAAGGAGTACACCGATAAAGAATATTTCCCTAAGGGCCATGTTGCGCTGGATCAGGCAGAAGCCATTAACACCTTCTATCCGGGTCAAGCAGCCTTGACCATTGAGGGCACATGGTTGGACCGCTCAATAAATACCGGAGGCTTTAGCACGGATGATTATAATGTCTTTAAGTTCCCGACCGAGAGAGTGTCTGTGTTCGCGGAGATGTTCCAGATTAACGGCGCATTGGACCAAGCGGCAATGGATGCAACTGTGAAATTAGGCGAGTATATAACGAGTCTTGAAGTCGTCAACAAATATATCGATACGTACGGCACGCCGGCAACGTTGAATGTCACATTCACGGATAATACGCCGCATGTGAAGCCGCTTCTCGATATGGCGACAAACGGAGGATTTCTGATTACGGATCAAGCTCTGCCGCAGGAAGTTGTGCAAAAACTGTTTGAAGCGCAGGATAAAGTGGCATTGGGCGAATGGACGCCGCAGCAGGCCGCTGAAGAGATGGACAAAGCGGTTAATGATTATAAAAGCAAAAATAACGGTTAACATCAAGACTGGATAACCAGGGATGAAGCGAAAGCGGTGAGCTGTAGTTCGGCTCGCCGCGATCCAGCGCCGCAGCGCACGCCTCCGGGAGGATGCGTGCGCTGCCCAAATCGGCGACCGCTCTATCCCTTATCATCCAAGAGGAGGAAATGCGAGTGAGAATCAGGTTGATGAAGCCATGGTTGTTTATTATGCCTGCACTCTTGATTTATTTGACGGTTATATTCGTGCCATCCCTTTATACATTGTATCTCAGTTTTTTTAATTGGAACGGGGTGGCGCCGACTAAGCAGTTCGTAGGTTTTCGGAATTATGCGGATTTGATTTTTCGGGATTCCGTCTTTCTGAAAGCACTGGCGAACAACATTTTGTGGACCATCGGTTCCCTGACGATCATTATGGGGATCGGATTAATGCTTGCGCTGTTGTTGAATAAGAAAATCAAGGGCCGGATCGTTTTTCGCGGCATATTTTATTTTCCTTTCGTGTTATCGGGCGTAATCGTCGCAACAATATGGACCTGGATGTACAACCCGATGCAGGGTTTCGTCAACAAATTGCTGGAATCCATCGGCCTTGAGAACTGGGCGCTCGCTTGGCTTGCGGAACCAAAGATCGCGCTTTATGCGGTATTTGTTGCGGCGATCTGGCATGGGGTAGGGCAGCCGCTCGTGTTATTTCTGGCAGGACTGCAGACCATTCCGCAGGATCCATACGAAGCAGCGGTTATCGATGGAGCGAAGCCTTACCAGATGTTCTGGAATATTTCGCTTCCGCTGCTGCGGGAAACATTTGTTATTGTTGTGGCCATTACGATGGTTTCATCGATGAAAGTATATGACATCGTGTATGCGATGACAGGTGGAGGGCCTGCGGAGAGCACCCATGTATTAGCATCTTGGATGTATTTTCAAACCTTTAAATTTGCCAATATCGGAATCGGCTCAGCCATTTCCATGTTTCTTATCTTTATTACGATGATCGTGATTATTCCTTACGTTTACTATACAACTAAAAAATCGCATGTGTGATTTTCGGAAAGATGGTGACTGACTACAATGGACGAACAGCGAGTTCACCCCATGATCGGAATGCTGAGGTATGCCTTACTAACGATACTGGCTGTCGTTTTTTTAATACCGATCGTATTTATCGCTTTTACTTCATTAAAATCGAACGCCGACTTGCTGACGAATCCGTTCTATGCATTGCCGGAGAAATTTGAATGGGGAAATTACGCGAAAGCATGGGAACAGGGAAGATTAAGCATGTATATGAAGAACACCGCTCTCATTGCCTTTATTAAGGTGCCGCTGGGGATCCTGATCGAAGCCTTTGCCGCTTATGCACTGACAAGAATGGTGTTTAAGGGAAGCAACTTGATGTTTGCCTTCTTCCTGGTGGGCATGATGGTTCCGATGCAGGCGACGCTTGTGCCATTGAACATATTTTTGAACAATACGGGCCTGGTCAACACGTATCCGGGCATTATCCTGGTATATATCGGATTTGGGGTGCCCTTCGGCATTTTGATCCTGCGAGGTTTTTTTCGCACGATTCCAAAGGAGATTGATGAGGCTGCGCTAATCGATGGATGCGGAGATGTCGGGAAGTTTTTCCGGATTATTCTGCCGCTGTCGATGCCTGCGATTGCGACGCTGTTCATTTTCGACTTCATGGCGACCTGGAATGAATTCCTGCTCGCACAAATCTTTATTACGAGCGATTCGATGAGAACGATAACGACGGGCCTTCTCGCGTTCCGCGGTGAACACTCGACGAATTATACGCTGCTGAATGCTGGTGTGCTGATCTCTGTTGTCCCGATTCTGCTTGTCTATCTGGCGTTCCAAAAGTATTTTGTCTCCGGCTTGGCCGGCTCTGTAAAAGGCTAAGTTAGGCTGATTAGGGCCAAGCGAGGTGCAGAAATGCACATGGTGAAGGCAACCGTTCGTGCAGATCGGATCCTAGGATTCCGCCTGCTTCAAAGTGTCCAAAGCGCCATTAATAGCCCGTTACCGCCATATACCGGATCTTGTGTGGGGAGGGGGACGAGCTGGATCTCGTGTAACACTTGAGGCCGCTCTCCGTCCTTGCCTGTCTTCAGATTGTATCGCATGCCCGCCGGATAAGCGCCGGCAACGCTGAAGTCAGGGCTTGATGCGAGCTTTTTGTGTCCTGTACCAGCCGGAAGCACGATAACGTCACCCGCTTTAACCTCAATTACTTTGCCGGATTCGCCGCCGATTATCATGGAAGCAGCCCCTCTCCGGATGCCTAATACCTCGTGGGCATTGCTGTGGTAGTGGTGATACTCATAGACGCCGTTTGACCAGCTGTTCAGCCAGTTGTGCTGATTGAAAATGTGCTCAGCCCGGCTTGCTTTACATTCAAAAGCGTTCGGATAAAGGACAACCGGAAGATTCGGGTTGTTGGGGATAACACCATCATCCTTGAAGAAGAAGGTCACAACTTTGGAATCGTTCAACAGCAAGCCCCTCCTTGTATAGTAATGAGTACCCTATTTAATTGTTTTACATCGACATTGCTTATGTTACCAGGCTGTGCAGGTTCTTAAGAATCAGCTTGCTCATCGACAGACGGCCGCTTTCCCCGCTGTAATTCACGAATGGAGTAGCCGAAATCCATCTGAAGGTGAGGATAATCGGGGAACCTGTCCCAGTCGCCGCCCCAAGTGAATCCAAGTCCTTTGGCAATCCCGACTACCTCCATCCAATCGGATTTCCCGTTGCCGTTGCCGTCATGTTCCAAATCCCAGATGACACTCCCATCCGCCAGCCGCAGCGCGAAATCGATGGCCAAGCCATAATTATGATACGATTCTCCGCCTCTGGCATTGGTGACGATCTGCCCGATTGCCGTGCGTCCTTGCTCATATATGATGTTTTGCTCCTCATGGCTGCGGAAGCCGTCGGTAATCATGATGGTTATGCCTATTTTTCTGGTCTCAGCGACTAACTCATTTTTCTTTGCCAGAACGGTTGGATGAAGCTCCGTTACAGGAGGAGCAGGCTCAATCACCGACTCTGGAATGCTCCATTCCAATGCTTCGATTCCTCTCCATATTACAGCAGCCATAACCGCCCATACCATAAGTAAAAGCAATCTGCTTCTCCTTCGTCTGGGCCGGCCGTTTGCGCTCGTTTGATGTCTAATTTGCCTTTCAGCGGCAGCCTGGCTGTGCATCCTCTGGCCTCGTTGTATCATTGGTGCGTCTCTATTAGATTCCATACGTTTATTTTATCATAACGAGAGAGGAAGGAACATTGTCCCGCATAGCACGCTCAGGATAACGATTTTAGACTGGATGTGTTATACTTATACAATGATAATACTTCTCATCAAATCGAACCGATTACATAATGAATGGTTTTGGAATGATTGTGCATAGAATAATGGTTTGAAATGGGAGAGGAAAGAAGGTGCGTTTTCATGACGGATACAGCATGGACGAAGGACATTATTACATCACCGGGCGAGCTGCGGGAGCTGGCAGGTACACCGCATGAAGCTGTCATTAAAAAAAGTGTGGCAACGATCGATGATCATGTTCGGAAATACTTGTCGATCTCGCCGTTGTTTTTTCTATCCACATCAGGTGAACAAGGCCGGTGCGACGTATCGCCGCGCGGCGACGGCCCGGGCTTTGTGAAGGTGCTGGATGACAAACATATTATTTTTCCGGAGCGGCCTGGAAACCGCCGTGCGGATTCCTTGTTAAATATATTGGCGAATCCGCATGTTGGCATGCTCTGCATTATTCCCGGCTTGAAGGAAGTGCTGCGAATTAACGGACAAGCAAGGATTACAAGGAACAGGAAGCTATTGGAAACGATGCAATGGGAAGGGAAAACATCAGGCTACGGCGTCATTGTCAAAGTCGAGGAATGTTTTATTCACTGCCCGCGGGCGCTTAACCAAGCGAAGGTCTGGCAGGTGGAATCATGGCCGGCCGCGGAGGAATTGCCGTCAATGACGGATATGTTCCACGCGCATTTGAAAATGAACGGCTACCTCCTCAAAGACTAATGCCGCAAGGGAAGCGGCAGCGCGTTATTTTTAATTTTTTTTTCCACTTGCTTTCTTTAACAGAGCAGGTGGTTTTTGATGTCGTTTAGTATTGCGGACAGTGAACTGAGAAGGTGGGTATATGAACAATAATCGGGCGTTTGCAAATGAGGCCGGTCCTCAATTAAAGACACGTCCCATGGCTGCAGTTGCCATTCTGGCGGGTGGGCTGATCGTATTAGCGCTAGGTATCGCGGGCTCTATTTCCGTCGGGGCGGCGGATATTTCCCTGTCGACCGTGTGGGAGGCGATCTTCCATTTTGATGCTAATGTGAACCAGCATCAGATTATACAAGAGCTGCGCCTGCCGCGCGCGTTGAGCGGAGCGTTGGTCGGTGCGAGCTTTGCCGCAGCGGGTGCGATCATGCAGGGGATGACGCGCAATCCGTTGGCGGATTCAGGCTTGTTGGGTTTGAACGCCGGCGCGGGATTGGCCCTGGCGCTTTGCTTTGCGATCGTTCCGAGCCTTCCTTTTTCCAGCTTGATGCTGTACTCCTTTCTCGGCGCGGCGGTGGGAGCCGGCATGGTGTTCGGAATCGGCTCCATGGCCAGGGGAGGTCTTACTCCAGTACGCCTTACAATTGCCGGCGCGGCGGTAAGTGCACTGCTCATTGCTTTGGCCGAGGGGGTAGCATTGTATTTCAGGATCGGGCAGGATCTGGCGTTCTGGTATGCGGGTGGATTAGCGGGAACGCAATGGCTTCAAGTCAAAATGACGTTTCCTTGGATCGCCGGAGGATTGGCTGCTGCCATTATATTATCGCGTTCGGTTACGCTCCTGAGTTTGGGAGAAGAAGTAGCGACCGGACTGGGACAGCGAACGACAGCGGTTAAAATCGCCTGCATGCTGGTCGTGCTCGTGTTGGCAGGCGCGGCGGTATCGACCGCTGGACCGATTGCTTTTATAGGGCTCATTATTCCGCATGTTGCCCGGATGTTCGTCGGCGTAGATTACCGCTGGATCATTCCGTGCTCGGCAGTGCTGGGGGCATTGCTCATGGTGTTTGCCGATATTGCGGCGAGAATGATCAATCCTCCTTATGAAACACCAATCGGCGCTCTGATCGCATTGATCGGCGTACCGTTCTTTCTTTATTTGGCACAAAAGGAAAAGAGGGTATTTTCATGACTTCCATTCCATCAAATCATATGGAGAGACGCAAAATGGCGAGGGCTGCCACTGTGATGGCCGTTCTTGTCATCCTGATCGGGACAGCCTTTATAATCAGCATGAATACCGGACATGTTAAGCTGACACCTGTGGAGGTATGGAATACGTTCTGGGGGAACGGGACCGATCGGCAAGAGCTGATCTTGTTCGATTTCAGGCTGCCGCGCATCGTCCTCTCCATATTGGTCGGGGCAGGCCTTGCGGTATCCGGCTGCATATTGCAGGGAATATCCCGTAACGCATTGGCTGAGCCGGGCATTCTGGGCATTAATGCAGGGGCCGGATTGGCGGTGGTCCTGTATATCTCCTTTTTTTCGATGAACACCGCTGCCCCGGTCTTTTTTCTGCCGGTTTTTGCGCTTATTGGCGCGGGACTGACCGCTGCGCTTATCTATATTCTCTCCTATAGCCGGCAAAGAGGATTATCGCCGACACGCCTCCTCGTTGTCGGGATTGCTGTTGCCGCCGGTATATCTTCAGCCATGCTGGTTTTGACGATTCGTCTGGACCCGATGCAATATCAATTTGTATCCCTTTGGCTGGCTGGGAGCATATGGGGCTCCAACTGGAACTTCGTGCTTGCCTTGCTGCCGTGGCTGCTCGTTCTGCTTCCGCTGGTCTTCCTTAAAGCGCGAGTTCTCAATGTGATGGCATTGGGGGAACACACTGCGTCCGGGTTGGGGGCGCATGTAGAGCGGCAGCGGCTCATACTGCTTGCTATGGCTGTCGGCTTGGCGGGTTCGTCCGTCGCCGTCGGGGGAGGGATCGCCTTTGTCGGTCTCATCGGCCCGCATCTTGCCCGCAGAATCGTCGGGCATCAGCATCAATATGCGCTGCCGGTCTCGGCCTTGATGGGAGCGCTGCTGTTAATCACGGCGGATACGCTGGCCCGTTCCATCCTGCAGCCGGCTGAAATTCCGACAGGCATCGTAACCGCAATTATCGGGGCTCCATATTTCCTCTTTTTATTGGCAAAATCCAAATCATGAGGAGCGATGGAGCTGAGCTTCTTTTTTTCTTGACAACGATATTGATAATCATTATCATGATATTTGGGTGTTAATTAAACTTTTTTGAAAAAGTGGGGAAAACAATGGTACGTACAGGTAAGAAAGGTACAAGTAAAGTAAGTTTGCTTTTGGTCTGCATGCTCGCATTGGCAGTGTTCTTAGCGGCTTGCGGCAGTAATGGCAATACACCGGAAACGACACCGGACAATACAAACCAAGCGCCTTCTGAAACTCCTGCTGCAGGTGAGGAAACAGCGGCGACCGAAAAAACCGTACAGGACGCGATGGGCAATGAAGTAACGATTCCTGCTAATCCTGAGCGGGTACTGGCTGCTTACTATGAAGACCAACTGGTGACCCTTGGCGTTAAGCCTGTGGCGCAGTGGTCTGTTGCCAACGGTGCCCAAGACTATTTGGAGAGTGATCTGCAGGGGATTCCACTCATTAATTATGATCTTCCGCCTGAAGCGGTTGCCGGCTTTAACCCGGATTTTATCATTATCGGATCTTCCTTCTTGGTACAGAATGGACTCTATGATCAATATGCGAAGATTGCTCCGACCTATGTGCTCGGTGACGAGCTGATCAAAGATTGGAGAGCGACGCTTCTCAAGATCGGTGAGCTGTTGAACAAAACCGATGAAGCCAATGCGGCGATCCAAGCTTACGATCAGAAAGTAGCGGATACCAAAGCGAAGCTCGAGCAAGCTGTTTCTGATAAATCGGCAGCGATCCTGTGGCTGACGCAAAAGCAATTCTATATGGTTGACGGCAATCTTTCGAGCGGAGCTGTTCTATACCGAGATTTGGGCATGAAACAGCCGAATCTGATCACCGACCTGCCGGAAGAAGCACAAGCAACCTGGAATCCGGTTTCGCTGGAGAAGCTGGCCGAGCTTGATGCGGATTATATCTTCCTTGTAAACAGCGATTCCGGCCAAGCGGCGGAAACGTTGGACAGTCCGATCTGGAAGGGGATTCCTGCCGTCAAAGAGGGGCATGTATATGAGATGAGCACGAAAAGCAGCTGGTTATACAGCGGTGCTATTGCAGGGCAAAAAGTGATGGATGATCTGCTGAGCGCGCTGGAAATGAAGTAAGATTTGCGACACAGAGCTTCCAACACATGAGTGATTGCCTCAAACTAACTCAAAAGAGCGGCTTCATCCGATACTGATGGATGAAGCCGCTCTTTTTGCTGGGCGATGATCTTGACTCTTTATCAGTTTAGAGCTAAACTAATAATTATCAAGAGGGATTGAGGTAGACCTATGGAAGAGAACAGAACAAAACCCTTCTTATCGAAGCAAGAGGAACGATTGGGATTGATGGTATGGTACCGTCTGTCGCGAATCTATAACCAGAGTATCCGGGAATCGAATCAGCATTTGAAAAATTGGAACTTATCAGCCGCGCAGTTCGATGTGCTCGTTCAAGTCGGTTCCCACGAACGCCTGACGCAGCAGCAGCTCGCAGATAAACTTTTTGTCACGAAGGGGAATATTACACAACTGCTGAGTAAGCTGGAAGAACTGGGCTGGATCAAGCGTGATCAGGAATGGAAAACGAAGTACCTCTCCTTGACGGAGCAAGGAAGAGCGGTATTCCAAGAGGTTGTCCCCCAGCAGGAACGGTTTCAAGCGGATCAATTCAGCGGATTGAATAAGGATGAGAAAAAACAGCTTCTGGAGCTGCTGAAAAAATTCAAAAGTAAGGGTCAACCAAAATAATGCCAGGAGGTTTATGAACATGGAATTGGAACTGAAAGGAATTCATCACGTATCGGCGATCACTGCACGGGCCCCTGAAAACTTTGATTTTTACACAAAAGTAATGGGTCTTCGCCTCGTCAAGAAAACGGTCAACCAAGATGATACGTCCGTATATCACTTGTTTTATGGAGACGAAAAGGGCAATCCCGGAACCGAACTAACCTTCTTCGAAATTCCGATGTCCGGACAGAACCGCGAAGGCGTAAGCAGCATCTCTGCGTTGTCCCTTCGTGTGGCGAACGATCAAGCGTTACAGTATTGGAAGAGCCGGTTCGAACAATTCAAAGTCGATCATGATGACATTACGGACCGCGGGGGCAGGGCAACGTTAGCGTTCCGGGATTTTGAAGGGCAGCGGCTTATTCTTGTATCGGATGAAAATGACAAGGGCGTACAAGCCGGCAAGCCATGGGATCGAAGTCCGGTTCCTGCAGAGTACGGCATTGTCGGATTAGGGCCGGTTAAATTAACGGTACAACATGCGGAGCCAACCGCGCTTGTATTGACGCAATTAATGGGCTTCCGCCACAGCCGGCAATACCCGTCCCAGGTAGCGGGCCAACCGGATATTGTAGTGTATGAAACCGGTGAAGGAGGGACAGGGGCAGAGGTTCATCTGGAAGAGAGAAACGACCTTCCCCGCGAACAGCTTGGACGCGGCGGTGTTCACCATGTGGCATTCCGCGTGGACAACGAAGACGAATTGCGTAAATGGATCAACCGCATCCGCGAAGCGAGATTCCCGAATTCCGGTTTTGTGGATCGCTTTTACTTCCGATCGCTCTATTTCAGAGAGCCGAACGGCATTCTCTTTGAATTGGCAACCGATGGCCCGGGCTTTGACACGGACGAGGAATTACATTCGCTCGGCGAGTCGTTGGCATTGCCGCCATTCCTTGAGTCGCAAAGAACCCAAATCGAAGCCGGCTTAAAACCATTGAATACAAAGGTTGATTGATTATGAACTTAAGCGTAGGTAATTTATCCTATCGTTGTCAAAGTATTGACACATTAGATATTAAGGATTGGTTAAATTTTACTAGATTGTTTGACAGAGGGGATAACTAATCGTATCATAAAGGACAATATGATGGTGAATAGATCTGGAACGAGGTTTCATTCACTATGGAAGTCTTAATGATCGGATTGGTAAAAGGCATTTCCTAATGTCAGCTATGCATCCATCATAAACCGGCCATATACCAGTTAAGGTAAATGGTTACTTTATGGTGGTCTTTTTTTGAGTCTTGATCCTTGGAGGTAACTAGGTATCATGCAAAAGAAAGAACACTTTTTTAATCAAATGGTGCGTAAGGTTCGAAAAGAACTGTTTGGAAAAGGCCCGGAGGATGTACATACGATATTTGTGGAAAACAAAGTAATTACGACGATGAGAGGGAATTTAACACCGGTAGAAAAGCTCTTGGCACAGACCGAGCAGGGTATGCTAATGGTGCATCAAGCGCGCACAAAGCTTATTCAGGAATATTATGGGCGCCAGGTTCCAGAAGGAATGGAGGAGCTCATCGGATCCAAATTGGTGCGTTTGTTCTCAGACATTCATGTAAAAGACGATGAGGCTGTTTCGGTGTTTGTATTTGAAAAACCGGTCAGGAATTAGTTTCGATAATGGCAGATTTATATATTTCCTATTGATAATGGCAAACTTATCGAAAGGTAAGGACGCAAAGCCACGGGTCTAACGCGCAAGCTATGACAGCCGGGCCGCCAAAAGGGGGGACAAAAGGACCCTTTGGGTCCTTTTTGTGTTGCATAAAAAATCATAGGTAAAGAAGAGGTGTTGGGTTTTGAAATGGTTTTATAATTTGAAAACGGCTGTGAAATTGATTTCTGCATTTTTGACGATTGCCGCATTGTTGGTATTTGTTGGATTCTACGGGTTAAGCAACATGCAGAAGATTAACGACGGTTTGGCTGCTACTTACAATGATCGGCTTGTTCCAATTACCCAGCTCGCGAATGCACAAGTGATGTATCAACAAATCCGCGTCAATATTCGGGATATGAACTTTGTTGCGGTTACGCCTGAACAAAAGAACACTTATGAACTAAACATTCAACAATTGAAAGCAGAAATAGAATCGGAGATGGGCAGTCTCGAAAATGCGAATGTAAATGAACAAACACAGGATTTGCTGGATCAATTTGGACCCGCATGGCAGGCGTACAATGAATATTTGGATGCTGCGATGGCATCGGCCCATGCCGGTGATACGGAGGAATACTTAAGAATCGCCCCTGATTTCCGAAAAGCCGGTGACAATGCTGAAAATATTTTGAAGGATATGATTACGGTAAATGTGACAACCGCGGAGCAAGCGTATGAGGAAGCCAACGCGATGTTCTCTAAATCGCAAACCATTACGGTCATCATTATCATTGGAGCGCTGCTCATCAGTATCGGATTCGGTTATTTTATCTCGCAAATCATTGCGCGGCCTTTAAACCGGGTCGTCGGTCTGGTCAATAACGTAGCGAACGGCGACTTGAGGGAAACGATCCATATCGATTCAAAAGACGAGATCGGACAATTGGCCGGATCCATTAACAACATGATTCAGAGCCTGAGAAATACGGTGAGCGGAATACTGGCTTCATCGGAAAATGTCGCTGCAGCGGCTCAGCAAATATCCGCCAGCACAGAGGAGATCGCCAGCGGCAGCAACAGCCAGGCAAGCGATGCGCAAACGATGAGCGAGCTGTTTACTGAACTGTCCACAGCCATTAATTCAGTTGCCCGGAATGCGGAGGAAGCGGCCGAATTATCCAATAACACGCTCGGAATTGCGCAGGACGGGGGAGTTGTCGTCCGGTCTTCGATTGATGGCATGAATCAGGTCAGTCAGCAGATGGCCAAGCTGGAAGATGATTCGAACAAAATCGGAGAGATTATAGAAGTCATTGACGATATTGCCGAGCAGACAAATCTGCTTGCCCTGAATGCGGCGATCGAGGCGGCACGTGCTGGAGAGAAGGGCCGCGGATTTGCGGTGGTGGCAGATGAAGTGCGCAAGCTTGCTGAACGCAGCAGTGAAGCGACCAAGCAAATTACAGCCATTATTAAAGGCATGCAGCAAAATACGGAAACCACCGTAAAAGCGGTTGGCGAGGGCGTTGCTTCGACCAAAATGACAGGCGAATCGTTCGATCGCATTATTTCCATGATTAATGACTCGACAAGCAAGGTTGCGGAAATTGCCGCTGCCAGCGAACAACAGGCCGCTCAGTCTTCGGAGGTGCTTGTTTCGATCGAGAGTATCTCCGCTACGACGGAAGAGTCTGCGGCGAGCAGCGAGCAAACCGCAGCAACAGCCCAATCCCTGGCCGGGCTTGCAGAAGAATTGAATACAGCTGTATCGAGCTTCAGGATTAAATAAGCATTTCCCTTATTACGATGAGGAGCGGATTTATGACAACAATCATAGAAACGTTAACGGATGAAGAGTTAGTCTTACGGTATATGGAAGGGGAGCAAGAGGCTTTTAACAGCCTCTTGGCTAAATACACGCCGATGATTCATTACTACTGCAGCCGTTTTTTCGCTGGTGGTATGGTAAAAGCGGATTTGTATCAAGAAGGATGTACCGGATTATATATCGCTTTAATGAAATTCGAATCGGATAAAGGAACGTTCCATGCATTTGCAAGGCTGCATATCAGAAATCACATTTTAAACGCAGTAAAGCTGGCAACAAGAAGAAAACATTATTTTTTAAATCACTACATTTCATTTTTTCAAAGAATGGAAGATTCAGGTGCGGAAGAGGGTATGTTCATGGATTTTGTCTCGGATGCGCCGACACCGGAAGAAGCTTATCTAATAAAGGAAGAAACAAGGGAGCATCAGCTTCAGTTAAACCAGGTCGTACGGAATATGTCCCGGATTGAGCTGCAAGTTTTCATGGAGATTATGGACGGAAAGTCGTATAAGGAAGCTGCGGAACACATTAGCGTGAGTCCGAAGGCCGTCGATAACGCGATCAGCAGAATTAAGAAAAAGGCGCTGCATATCCAAGCCAGCTAATAACAAGGGAAGAGGAACAGAAGCATGGAGGTAACGAAGCAGGGTCAATATATCGAGTTTGGGATTAAGAACGAACAATACGCGATTCGAATTCAGGATATCCATGAAATTATCAAAATGCAGGATATTACGCAAATTCCTAACGTGAAGCCTTATGTAAAAGGAGTCATTAATCTTAGAGGAAAGATCGTACCCGTGATCAGCCTGCGGAATTTATTCCATTTCCATGAAGAAGCGTATACGAAGATGACTCGCATCGTGGTCGTTCATCATCAAGAGGATACTGTTGGCATCATTGTCGACCGCGTGAACAAAGTGACGACCTTCTCGGATATTCAGCCTCCTCCGGATCGTGTAGGGGGGATTGACGGCAATTACTTTACAGGGATCGGATTATCGGATAACGGCCTCGCCGGAATCTTAAAGCTGAATGAAGTGTTAGTTCGCGAACAGGAGTGACCGCATGTTATCCGAGTACAGAGAGGTTTTTATGGAAGAGCTGGAGGAACAGCTGCAGCTCATGGATGAAGAAATTTTAAAGCTGGAGCAGTCGGGTGAGTCGGAGCAGGTCATCCAAAGCTTGTTTCGCGCAGCCCATACATTAAAAGGCTCGTCTGCGGTCATGGGTTTTGAGCAAATGAAGCAATTAACCCACGAGATGGAACATCTGATGGAGCAAGTAAGATGCAAGAAGCTAAGGGTAACCAGCCCGCTTATCGATCTTCTGTTTCAGTCGCTGGACTGTCTCAAGCAGTTAAAAAAAGATATTGAGCTTCATGATTACACACGTACCGATATATCCGGCTGCGTCAGGCTGCTTCAAGCGTTTGTCGACCCCGCTCAGCCTGACCCTTCTTCTGTCCTGCCGGAACTAGCGAAACCGCCGCTCCACATGGCTGCCCGGTTAAAGGTGCAGGAAGCGCAGGAGCATGGACTTCAGGTGTTCTGGATCGGTGTGGTGCTTCCAAGTGAGTGCGCGGTCAAGGGAGCTAGAGCCTATGTCATTCAGTCGAATTTGAACGAGTGGGGAGAGGTTCTGCTCGCCGTTCCGGAAGCGGAGGAGATTGATGAGCAGAGCGATGACCTTCTGCAGCTGACATTCCTCTATTCCGGAGATCACAGCCGCCATGAGCTCCAGCATCTCGTTTCTAATTTGGCTGAGGTTGCGCATGTCAACGTGGAGCCTATTGAAGCAGGTGAAACAGAGCTTATCATTGCGCCTTCGGCCATGCAGCCGAGATCGGACAATGATGACTCGCTTCAAACGGGAAAAGCGAAATCCCAGACGATCCGGGTGAGCGTGGAGCGCCTGGATCATCTTATGAATCTGGTAGGCGAGCTGGTGATCGATCAGACCCGCATTCATCAGGTGGAGCGGATGCAAAGCCGGCTTTTCTCCGATGACTCGGTGAATGAGCTGGGCCAAATCTCCGATCATCTTTCCCGCATTATAAGCGATCTGCAGGAAAGTGTCATGAAGGCGAGAATGCTGCCGATCGAGCAGTTGTTTAACCGTTTTCCCCGCATGATCCGGGATTTGTCCCGTGATTTGGGGAAAGAGATCGAGCTTATCATTGAGGGAAAAGATACGGAATTAGACCGGACCTTGATTGAAGAAATTGCCGATCCGCTCGTTCACTTAATCCGTAATGCGGTTGACCATGGGATCGAAACACCTGAACAAAGGGAACGGTCGGGCAAAAGCCGTAAAGGAACCTTGTTAATCAGAGCGGCTCATGAGGACAACCAGGTCGTCATCTATGTGAAGGAAGACGGAACGGGCATCGATCCGGCCAACATGATAAAGGTCGCTTTGCAGAAAGGCCTTATTTCACCGGAAGAGGGGGAGCAGTTAAGCGACAGGGAAGCGATCGAGCTAATCTTCCGTTCCGGATTTTCGACAGCGCATACCGTGAGCGATGTATCCGGGCGGGGCGTGGGAATGGATATCGTCAAAAACCATATCGAAAAGCTGAATGGCATGATCGATATTCAGACTACATTAGGAGAGGGAACTTGTTTTAAGATCAAGCTTCCGTTAACGCTTGCCATCATCGTCGGATTGCTTGTTAAGCTGCATGAGCAAACGTTTATCATCCCAATGAGCAATATCGCCGAAATCGTCAGGGTAACCTTGGATGATATTCAAACCGTACGCGGGCAGTCGGTCATTTTACTGCGCAAACAAGTCATCCCGGTGGCATGGGTGCACGACTATTTGGGCATCCCTAAGCAGAGTAAAGGGAAAAATCACATTTCGTTAGTGATTGTAGGGTCGGCGGAGAAACGGTTGGCGTTGGTGGTTGATGAGCTGATCGGCAATCAGGAGACCGTAATCAAGTCGCTGGGCTCTTACTTGGGGAAAGTGGAAGGGATCGCCGGCGCTACGATATTAGGCGATGGTAAAGTTGCTTTAATCTTAGAAGTATCCGGAATCATTCACAAAATCGGCGGCAGGTAGGAACGGAAGAACGGCCGTAAAGAAGCCTCTCCATTGTTCATGTTTGGTCGTACTTACATGTTAACAGGGAAAGGCTTCTTTTTTTGTTTTTATGAAAGAAAAGGTTACGCCTAAACGAAGCAGATCGAATGATTCTGGAGAAGAACATTCGACTGCGCAGTGAATGCGGTTTACGCGGACTTCACGACTACGTCGGGAAAGCTTGGCGACCGAACAAATCAGCGGTCAAGGATCGATCCTCAAAAGCCGGGGATCGGTTTTTTTTATTAATTTTTTGAAAAAAATGTAGGATTTTATAAGATTACGTAGTTTGGACGTCATAGTTAGTTTAAGCTCAATGTTATATTTCATCACATACAGCTAACAGAAATCTTTGTTTTAGCCTAAGGGGGAGGGGTCCGGTGATCGAATTTCGGCAGGTCGAGAAGCATTACGGAAGCTTTCATGTGCTCAAGGAAATTAATCTCCAGATCGAACAGGGCGAAGTGGTTGTTGTCGTAGGACCGTCAGGTTCGGGCAAGAGTACGCTGCTTCGGTGCATTAATCGTTTGGAAGCGATTTCAAGCGGAGAGCTGACCGTGAACAACAGCAAGGTTAACGACAAGAAAACGGATATCAACAAGCTGAGGCGGGATATCGGCATGGTGTTTCAGCATTTCAACCTGTATCCCCATAAGAAAGTCATCGACAATATTACGTTAGCCCCGATCAAAGTGCTGGGGATGACGAGACAGGAAGCAGAAAAAACGGCCATGTATTTCCTGGAGAAGGTTGGCATTGCGGAAAAGGCCGGCCAGTATCCTTCGCAATTGTCGGGCGGCCAGCAGCAGCGCGTGGCCATTGCCAGGGGACTTGCGATGAAGCCCAAGGTGATGCTGTTCGACGAGCCGACATCCGCGCTTGATCCGGAGATGGTTGGTGAGGTGCTTGATGTCATGAAGGCGCTGGCACGCGAGGGAATGACGATGGTCGTAGTGACCCATGAGATGGGCTTTGCGCGGGAAGTAGCGGACCGGGTCGTATTTATGGATCAGGGGCAAATCATCGAGGAGGCATCGCCAGGTGAATTCTTCTCCAATCCGCGCGAAGAGAGGGCAAAGCTGTTCTTAAACCGGGTTTTAAATCATTAACCAATAGAAGAGAGGGTGTTCTAGGATGAGAAAAAAGTGGATGTCAGTTAGCTTCATGTTGTTCGTTATTTCGGCGTTGGTATTAGCTGCATGCGGGGGAGGAAGCGGTAACGGCAACGGTAACGGCAATTCTGCAGCCGGTGGAGAGTCTGAAGCGGGAGCTTCGCTGCTTGATGAGATCAAAAGCAGGGATAAGCTCGTTGTCGGCGTGAAGTTCGATACGAAGCTGTTCGGCTTGAAGGATCCGGCCAGCGGTGAGGTGGAGGGCTTTGATATTGATATTGCCAAGGCGCTTGCCAAATCCATTCTTGGTGATGAGAACAAGATTGAATTGAAGGAAGTAACCTCCAAAACCCGTATTCCGATGCTCAATAACAATGAGATCGATATGATCATCGCAACGATGACGATTACGGAGGAGCGCCGGGAGCAGGTCGATTTCTCCGAAGTCTACTTCGAAGCGGGACAGTCACTGCTTGTGAAGAAGGGAAGCCCGATTCAAAGCGTGGAAGATGTCACCAGCGGTACGAAGGTTCTGGCTGTAAAGGGCGCCACATCGGTAGATAACATTAAAGAAATCGCTCCGGACGCCACCGTGCTGGAGTTTGAAAATTATCAGGATGCGTTCAGCGCGCTTAAAGCCGGGCAAGGGGACGTGTTAACGACGGATAATTCCATCCTCTACGGCATGATGGCCCAGGATGCCAATTATGAAGTGGTCGGGGAGCCGTTTACCGATGAGCCGTACGGGATTGCGATGAAAAAGGGCGAGACGGCCCTTGTGGAAGCCGTCAATGAAGGGCTTGCAGCACTCAAGTCGAGCGGTGAATACAACACGATCTATGAGAAGTGGATTGGTGAAGCACCGTCCGAATAAGCTTCAACCCAAACATAGGAGGGGTGGCTGCGGCCACCCTTCTTCTGTAGGCCAGAACCGAAAGGGAGATGCATATGCCGGACTTCTCTATTCTTACCGAAAATTTTGATATCTACCTGCACGGGTTCCGCAACACGATCCTGGCCAGCGTCATTGCGCTGCTGGGCAGCTTTGCGATCGGTACGGTCATTGCGGTATTCCGGATTACGCCGATCCGGCCGCTGCGCTGGGCGGGAGCGATGTACGTGGAGTTTATCCGCAACATCCCGCTGCTGCTGGTTGTTTTTGTGTTTTTCTATGGCTTGCCCTCACTGGGAATTACGCTTAGCGGATTCGTATGCGGAACGCTCGGGCTGATGATTTACACGGCCTCGTTTATCGCGGAAGCGATCAGAGCAGGCATTATGTCCGTTCCCAAAGGCCAACTGGAGGCGGCGCAGGCTTCGGGATTAACCTACGTGCAGGCGATGAGGTATGTCGTTCTGCCGCAGGCGATAAAGATCGTCATTCCGCCGCTCAGCAACCAGTCCCTTAATCTCATCAAGAATTCCTCGATACTCGGGGTGTTTGCCGGACTTGACCTGATGTATTTTGGCGACCAGATTGCAAGCCGGACCTATGTCACCTTTGATACGTATATTTTTGTCGCTTTATTTTACCTGGTGCTGACTCTTCCTTTGAGTTATATGGCGCGGCAATTAGAACGCAAACTCGCTAAAAGCGGATAAAAGGAGGGGAAAAGATGGATTTTGCAGGGGCTTTATCACCGGACAATCTAAGGTTTATTCTGGAAGGCTTTTATGTGACGCTTAAAGTGGCTTTTATTTCCATTGTATTAAGCTTTGTACTCGGCTGTCTCGTTGGCACGATCCGTTATGCGAAGATTCCGATTCTGGCGCCGGTCCTGGGCGTCATCGTCGAAATCCTTCGCAATCTGCCGCTGCTGCTGATCATCTTTTTTACGCGGTTTGCTTTGCCGGACATCGGCATTAAACTTGATGTTGTCACATCGGCGATTGTTGCTTTAACCTTATTTGAGGGGGCAATCATCTCGGAAATCGTCCGCAGCGGCTTGAACTCCGTCAACAAGGGGCAGATTGAAGCGTCGAGGTCCTCGGGACTCGGCTACACGCAGACGCTGTGGCATATCGTCATGCCGCAGGGACTTCGCCGTATGGTGCCGCCGCTGGTCAGCCAGTTTATCGCTTTATTGAAAGACACCTCGCTGGCCGTGGTCATTTCGCTGCCGGAGCTGATGAATCATTCGAAGATTGTCATCGCACAAAGCTATGATTTTGTCATCCCTGTCCTGATGGTAGTGGCTTTACTGTATTTCTCGGTTAATTATGCTTTATCATTAATTGCGAGAAGGCTGGAAGCGAAATTCGTGTAATATAAGGGGTCTTCATAATGATGATGCAGCTTAGTCTGGAAATGATGCTTCTTCTCATCGCGGGTGCTTTTTTCGCCGCATTTGTCGACTCCGTTGTAGGCGGCGGCGGCCTGATCTCCGTCCCGCTGCTGCTGGCAACAGGCATGCCGACGACGGATGTTCTGGGTACGAATAAATTGGCAGGTACAATGTCGTCATTGACGAGCACGGTTTCATTTATGCGCTCAGGTTATGTGGATCTCAAAGTGGTGAGAGGATTATTTATATTATCTGCAGGGGGGGCTGTCTTCGGAACGCTGGTGCTGCGGGCCATCCCTTCGGATTTTCTACGGCCGATCGTTGTTGTCATGCTGATCCTCATTACGTTATATACGGTGTTCCGCAAAAATTGGGGGAGTATGTCCACGTTCCGCAGCTTGACGAAGGGATCGGCCTGGCTGATGGGAATGGCTGCTCTCGGGATCGGGTTCTACGACGGATTTTTCGGGCCGGGCACAGGCTCCTTCTTAATCTTTGTCTTTCTGATGCTCGGATTTGATTTTGTGACGGCAGCCGGAAATGCCAAGGTGCTGAACTTTGGCAGCAATATTGCAAGTCTGGTCACCTTTATATTCATCGGGGCGGTCAATTACCAGATCGGCATTCCGATGGGGCTGGCGATGATCTGCGGTTCTCTCCTGGGATCGCGTGTGGCGGTGCGCAAGGGAGCCGCTTATGTGCGTCCGTTATTTATCGCGGTATGCACGCTGCTCATCGGCAAGCAGGTATGGGATCTGCTGCAGTGAAAATGTCTATGAAAATGACCGCGCTTTGATTACAATTATGGTAATTGGAGGTGGGGTCATCTGCCGGGACGTTTCAATCATGAAAAGATGCAATTGGCGCTGCTTGCGATTGTAACGGCGATAGCCGGGGAATTCAAGGTGACGCCCTTCAGCGGTGAACTGTTCCGGATCGGGCTTGGCAGCAGCGCATTTCTGCTCTGCCTGCTTCTGATGAGACAGCTGCCCTATGTGCGTGCAGGAATTATGACGGGAATAACTGTACTTCTCTTCCGGACGACGATGGACAGTATGACGTCATTTGAAACGTTCTCCCTCATTGGAAGCCTGCAGGATCATTTTTCCGCCGCGCTCTATTATATTGCTTTTGCACTAGGCATGAGCTTGATACAAGGCAGATTGTCTGAATTTCATCCGTTTCTGCTCGGCGGCTGTGTGGCATGCATTGATTTTATCTCCAATGAAATCGAGCTGCTGGCCCGCAGCCTTCTGTTTGATTTGACCTACTTTTACACGGGGCAGTGGGTGCTGATCGGAGCGACGGCGGTGGTGCGGAGCTTCTTTGTCGTCGGCTTGTACAGCAGCATCATGATCAGCCAGATGCGGGCTTTGCATCTTGAGCAGCAGAAACGGATGGAGCAGATGCTGAGTGTAAGCTCCGGCTTGTACGGTGAAGTGTTTTATTTAAGAAAATCGATGGATACGATTGAACGGATCACCGCCCAAAGCCATGATTTGTACGGCAAGCTTATGGAAGCGGGCGAGAAAGAAAGCAGCCGCTCCATGCTGCAAATTACGCAGCAGATTCATGAGGTGAAGAAGGATTCCCAGCGGATTCTCGCCGGACTCCTGAAGCTGTTTGACCGTGAGACGGCTTCCGATATGACCCTCTCCGAAATCGTTGATTTTGTTATCAAATCCAACCGCAAGTATGGACAGATGTTGAAGAAAGAGGTTGAATTCGAAAGCTCGGTCGGAACTGATTATGTCACCGCCCATTTTATTCCGTTAATCACGGTGCTGAATAATCTCGTTTCCAATGCCGTGGAAGCGATCGAGAAGAAAGGGAAGGTAGGGGTACGGATCTACGAACAGGGCGGCAAAACGGTCATGACCGTCTCCGACACGGGAATCGGCATTGCGGAGCAGGATAAATCGATGATTTTTGAACCGGGGTTTACGACGAAGTTTAACCAGGACGGATACGCGGCCACGGGAATCGGGTTATCCCATGTGCGTGACATCGTACATTCAACAGGAGGGACGATTTGGCTGCAATCCGCAGAGCGTGCGGGAGAGACCACCTTTGTCGTTGTTTTTTCGACCGATATGTTGAAAAAGGGAGTGTGAGGAACGGGTGCTGTCATTCGGTATTGTAGATGATGATGCGGCGAGCCGGTTGATGCTGCAGAACATCATTGAAAGAGGCGGATTTGGCGAGGTTGTCGCTACTGCGGGCAGCGGCGGCGAAGGCGAACGGGTTGTTCTTGACGTGCAGCCGGACGTCGTGCTGATCGACTTATTGATGCCGGACCAGGACGGCATTGAGACGATCAACCGGTTAAGGCAGCAGGGCTACTGCGGGAAATATATTATGATTTCGCAAATCGAAAATACGAACATGATCGGAAAGGCGTACCGGGCTGGGATCGAGTTCTATATCCGCAAGCCGATCAACCGGGTGGAAGTCGAAGCGCTTTTGACCCGGGTGAACGAGCACTGGAAAATCGGAACGTATTTGAATGAAATTAGGGATTCTCTGGCCAAGCTGAGCAATCTTCATATGGAGCTGGGCAACAGCGCGAGAAAACGGACCGTTCGTGAAATCATTCAACCGATATTGATGGAAATGGGCATAGTCGGAGAGAGCGGCAGCAGGGATATTATTGAAATCATGGAGCATTTGGTTCAGCATCATAAATCGGATACCCTCCCGCCGCTTAAAGAGCTCTATGAGGTGGCCGCACAAGCCGGCAAAGGGCCCGGCTGCGACATGGAGAAGGAAGGGAAAGCGGTTGAACAGCGGATTCGGCGCACGGTCATGAGCGCATTATCCAATCTGTGCAATATCGGATTAACGGATTACAGCAATCCGAAATTTGAGCATTACGCGCCGCTTTATTTTGATTTTCAGGATGTGCGGTTAAAAATGAAGGAAATCGATGAGAACCTGAGGCCGGAAAGGGGAAAAGTTAATATAAAGAAATTTTTGCAGGTGCTTTACTTGGAAGTGCTGGATAAAGTGCGGAGAGAGCCGTAACAATCGGATGGAAAGGTCTGTCCGGCGGGGGAGCTCATTGGCGACTCCCTCGCTTGAACGGAGCGGCAGCTAATATCACATTGCGAAGGATGGTTAACAAGAGTGACAGTTGAATCGAAGGAACAGCTGGAGAATGAGCTGCAGGCAATCAATAAATGGGAACGCGAGCAAAACGGCATGGGGATCTTTGACAAGCTGGGCAGGCTGCCGTTTATGCTGCTTGATAAAATCACGCCGAAGGTTGTACATGAAAAGCTGGGTATGGCTTTGAATGAGCTCGGCAGCTTTATTCAGAGCGGGGGGCAATACCTCATCTCCGAACGTTCGATCCAGGAGCAATTGGCACGGGAAGCGCGTGCTGTCTCCATCCCATTTGTACGGGCATCGGAGCTGCCTCTTGTGACAATGGACAAGGTGGCGGATTCCCTTGTGAGCAGCCGCAGCAAGCTGGCCGCTGTACAGGGGGCGACAACCGGAATTGGCGGCATCTTCACGCTTGCGATCGATATTCCGGCGATCTTGGGTATTTCGCTTAAGGTGCTGCAGGAGCTTTCCGTATGTTACGGCTATGATCCGAAGGAGAAGCAGGAGCGGTTATTTGTGGTGAAATGTCTGCAATTTGCATCCTCCGATATTGTTGGCAAACGTGTCATTCTGGACGAATTAGCCCAGCTGTCAGGGTCTGCCCGAGCGGATCAGGCCATTTCCCAAATCCAGGGCTGGCGCGAGGTTGTGGCCTCTTACCGGGATAACTTCGGTTGGAAAAAACTGTTCCAAATGGTGCCGGTAGCGGGCATGGTCTTTGGTGCATGGATCAACCGGGGCACATTGCAGGATGTAGCCGAAGCGGGAAAAATGCTGTACCGCAAGAGGCGGATTATGGAGCGGCTGGAAAGCCTGGGGAACGATTGATCCGACAATACCAGTTCATTAGCACGGGAAGAAATTATAACTTGTAATTCGATAAAACCCGTGCTAAGATAAAAACAACTTAAACGATTAATCTCTTACGGTAATTATGGAGTTACGTTTACACCAGATTACATGGCGGAAATTCAAAGGAGCGTTTATGATTCGTATTAAAGATATCGCTCAGAAGGCGAATGTATCCACTGCGACGGTATCTTACGTATTAAACGGAACCGGAAGCGTCAGTGAAAAGACACGCATTAAAATTTTAAAAGTGATTGAAGAAATGAATTACCAGCCCAATCATATCGCCAAAAGCCTGAAAATCAAGAAAACCAACACGATCGGGGTTGTGGTGGAGGATGTTACATCATTCCACTCTTCCGAGATCATCGACGGAATTAACGAATACGCCGAGAATCACGGCTTTTCGCTGCTGTTGACGAACATGAGGGTTCTAAAACGTCTGGGACGGGATCTTGAAGACCAGGAGAAGGTCAGGCAGCTGACACCCCCCGCAATGAAGGAAATTTTAAACAAGCAAGTGGACGGTTTGATCTATATCGGCGTTCATACCCGCGATGTAAGCGGAATCATTAATACAGGAACGCTTCCGACGGTATATACGTACTGTTACACTTCCGGTGAAGGTTATTCCGTTAATTACGACGACCACTTGGCAGCTTATGAAGCAACGAAGTATTTAATAGAAGAAGGGCACAGCAAAATCGCGGTCATCAGCGGCCTCTTTAACTCCAATCCCTCAAGGGATCGCTTTAATGGCTATTACCAGGCAGTGAAGGATCACGAGTTGGTTTTCGATCCGAGCTTTATCAAAACCGGGGACTGGGAATTCGAATCCGGTTACACGCTAACGCGTGAGCTGCTGGATGGGACAACCCGTCCCACAGCCATTCTTGCGATGAATGATGTGATGGCGGCCGGCGCGATCAATGCTTGTCTGGAGAGAGGGCTGCATATTCCCGAAGATATCTCCATTATCGGCTTTGATGATCGGGAGTTCAGTTCTTATATTAACCCAAAGCTGACAACCATGAGATTGCCGCTGCATGAGATGGGCATGGAAGCGATCAAATCATTAGTATCGATATTGAATCAAGAAGAAGCTACCGAAAAAAATAAGAAGTTAAAATGCACGCTGATTAAACGCCATACCGTAGGGAAGCCTCGAGAGTGAAAGAGCAGCAAGTAAAGTCATCGATGAAGGCGGTTGCAATCCTGAAGGAGCACAAATGAGCGTGTTTTTTTCAGAAATTTTAATTAATCGATTAAGTTTGAACATGTATACTCTATTGGGAGGGAAGCCTATCGGAATGAACATGCAGCCGTTAAAGGGGAAAGCTTGAAATCAATCGATTATATCACTTGAAAGGGGTCTTTCTACGATGAAAAAAGCAGGGAATCACGTAAAGAATTTTTGGCGTAAATTTGGTCTTACGATGGCGGTATCCGCTTTAGCTGTCGGATTAATTAGCGGATGCTCCGGAGCGAGCTCAAATGGCAATAATGAAAGCGCTTCTTCGAATGCGGGAGGAAATGAAGAAAAGACAATAACGATTGGTGTGGAAACCGGCGGACCTTACACAGAGTTCTACAAGAACTTGGCTCCTGAATTTACAGAGCAAACGGGCATCAGTGTTCAATTTTTGGATGTGCCTCACGATAACATGCACGAGCGATTCATTACGGAAGCGGCGTCGGGTACCGGCGCAATCGATATTTTCCAAACGGACCAGCCGTGGATTTCAGAGTTTGCCGAGATGGGCTTTCTGGAGCCGCTTAACGACCGGTTAACGGATGAGGATATCGCGCAGTTCGTACCGGCAGCTCTGGAAGCGGTATCGTATAATGATCAAATTTTCGGATTGCCGTATCTGGTGCATACACCGGTGCTGTACTACCGGACGGATTTGTTTGAAAAGGCGGGTTTAACAGAGCCGCCAGCAACTTGGGATGAATTCCGCGAATATGCAAAACAGCTGACGGATGAAGCCGGCGGCGTTTACGGAACGATTGTCGAGGGCAAGCAAAGCGGAGAGCCGGTTACGCATCTGATGGACCGATTCTTACAAGCAGGAGGCGGAGTGCTTGACGGAGATAAGGTCGTCGTAGACAGCCCGGCGAACGTTGAGGCATTCAAATTCATGCTGGGCATTCAGCATGAAGACAAGAGCAGCCCGGCCGGTGCGGTAGGTTATGATAACGCGGATGTGCACAACATGTTTATGCAGGGCAAGGCTGCGATGGTTATCAACTGGCCGTATATGTATACGCTTGCCAATGATCCTGGCCAATCCAAAGTAGCCGGCCAATTCGCGGTTGCTCCACAGCCCGCTGGCGCGGAGCATGCAAGCGCAGTATGGAGCTGGGGTTTCGGTATTTCTTCCAGCTCGAAAAATAAAGATGCAGCGATGGAATTTTTGGAGTGGGCGACCAGTACAGATATGATGGAAAAGTTTGGAAAGCATTTCATTAATCCGGTTGTAAAAACAGCTGCGGTAGAAGCATTGAATTCCGATGCCGAGTTATCCGATGCAGATAAGCAAGCGATTGCTACGATGTCAGAGGCAGTAGAGTACGGTAAAAATGTTACGACTACGCCTGTATTCCCAGCCATCCAAAATCGCCTGGCGTTGTCGCTTTCCAAGATCATGACCCAGCAAAGCACGCCGGAAGAAGAACTGAAAGCTGCGCAGAAAGATATCGAGTCGATCGTATCGCAGTAATGCAGCATCCTGGATGACAAGGGACTTGCGCAGGCTCACACTGCAGCGGTCCCTTGCTATCCCTGCAGAGGTCTTACTTAAACAACAGGTTAGGAGGATACAGCATGGCAGTATCCGTGATGAAAAAAGCAGGACGAAACAAACGATCCCGAAGAACCGCAGGTATTTTACTTACTCTGCCTGCCTTGATTGTCATGGCGGCAACGGTGCTTTACCCGATCTTATGGTCGCTGAAGATCAGTGTATTTGAATCGAAGGGCATGATGACGAGCGGCTCATTTGTCGGTCTGGAAAACTATATTAATGTACTGCAATCCAGTCAATTTCAAAGCGCATTATGGAATACATTAGGCTTTGTTTCGGTTACGATCATTGTCGAACTGATTATCGGATTTGCTGTAGCGCTGGTGCTGAACAGGAGCCTGCCGGGCACAAAGTTCTTCCGGGTTCTCTTCACCCTGCCGCTCATGATTGCGCCGGTAGTATCCGGTCTTCAATGGAGATGGCTGTTTGCCGACCAATATGGGGTTATCAACTCTGTGCTCTCGATGATCGGCATTGACGGACCATTGTGGATGGGCAGCGTATGGGGTGCCAGAACCGCTGTTTTAATTGCTAACGTATGGCTCGCTACGCCATTTGTCATTCTGATCTTACTTGCGGCGATGTCGTCACTGTCGGAGGATTTGTACGAAGCGGCACGGCTGGATGGCGCGAATGCAGTGCAGATCTTTACCAATATTACGCTGCCGCTGCTAAAGCCGGCGATTCTGATGATTCTTGTGGTACGCCTGTCTGATGCTTTCCGCGTGTTTGATATTGTCTATATTCTGACGCAGGGCGGCCCTGGCGGTTCCACGGAAGTATTGAGCACTTATATTTATAAAAGCACGTTCACTGGATTGAACTTTGGACAAGGATCAGCTGCATCGTTCCTGGTCATGATTATGATCATGATCATCAGCTTCGGATTGTTCCGTCTCTTGCGGCCGAAGGAGGACAGATAGATCATGATGAAATCCTTTAAACTATCTAACATTCTTTCTTATTTCATTCTTATTGCAATGTCAGCGTTTGTCATTTTCCCGTTCCTATGGACATTTCTGACCTCGATCAAAACGGAAATTCAAATGTTTTCGGTGCCGCCGGTATGGATCCCGGACCCGGTAACCACGCAACATTATTCAGATATTATTGACGAAGGCCAGTTTCAGGCTTTTATGAAGAACAGCTTGACGGTGTCCGGCGTCAGTACATTGATATCCATGCTTGTCAGTATTCCCGCGGCTTACGGCTTTGCCAAATACCGTTACAAATTCAGCGGCCTGCTGTTTGCAACAGTGGTGGCGATCCGGATGTTTCCGCCGATTGTGATGGGCGTTCCGTTCTTCTTGATGATGCGTCAGCTTGGGCTCATTGATACCAATCTAGCCTTGATCATTACGTATTTGCCGCTGCAGCTCACGTTGATTATCTGGATCCTTGAGGGATTTTTCCGCCAGATTCCAAACGAGATTGAAGAAGCAGCCGAGATCGATGGGCTGGGCACCTTTGGCAAGTTCTTGAAAATAGCGGTTCCTCTTTCCATGCCGGCCATCGGCGTTGCTTCAATCTTCAGCTTCCTGGCTGCGTGGAATGAGTTTATGTTTGCCTTGACCCTGACGCGTACCGATGCATCGCAGACGATGCCGATCGGAATCGCCGGTTATGTTACTACGTTCCAAACCTTCTGGGGTAAAATGTCGGCTACCGGCATTTTGTATATCATCCCTGTCATTATCTTCACGATCTTTGCCCAAAAAGGAATGATCAAAGGCTTGACCGCAGGAGCCACTAAAGAATAGAAGAGGAGAATCTCGTATGGGAAATCAATTGATGTTAAACATGCTCGAACAATCATCCGGTTACGCGCCGGAATTTAAATTGCAGGGTACAGCCGGGGGGCTTCGCGTACTTCACGTACCGCAGCCGGCGAGTGTGGAGCTGTGGACGGTAGGCGCATCAAAGGAAGAGATTACCGAGCATGCGGTCATGTATAGTTCGGTAGTGGAGCGTGGAGACGGCTACCTGTGCGAAGCGGAGCTGGCTGCCGGTGAAATAAGCTGCAAGATTATCGATGAATGGGTAAGAACCGCCGATGACACATGGCAGGTTAACCGTAAACTGAGCGTGCTGCAGGGGGCGGAAAAGACCGGCTTCAGGCTGCGGTTCGACGCGGTGACCGCACTTCAGGAGGAAATGGACTTTACGGATTTGCGTTACTTTGCTCCACCGGCGCTTTATGACAAAAATGACTTGGATGAAGACGGTGTGGAGGATTATCTGAGCACGCAGGATTTGATGTACCGTGAAGACCGGTTAAATATGCTGGCCGTTACGGCTTATGACGAGAAACGCAAGGTCAGCATGAGCCTGATGCGTGCCGACCAGCCGGCTTATGATTCGGTGCCTGACCGTCCGGATAAGGAGCGATTATTTCTGCAGCGGACCGATATCGGCAGCTTGGGCGTCTGGACAGCACCGAACGCGGAGAAGCAGATGTCGCTGCGCGCCGCCTATCCGTTCTTCGAGGGGCGCTGTCATGCGCTGTACATGAAGGAAAGGCCGGATTGGGGCTCCTTCTGGCCGGCGGAAACGGGCGAGACGCTTAAGGTATCCTACGCAATCCGTGTGGAAATGAAGGACAAGTTCATCGATGCGATCTGGAGCGCTTATACCCGCAGAATGAAAGACCTGGATTCGACACCGGTTCCGCTGCCTGCCTCGGCTGAAAAGCTGAATGAATACCGGCTCGAAGCGCTTGACCGTTATTATATCGAGAAGGGCGAAGACGAGGATCCGAACATGCCGGCTGGTTATGCGCTGAACTGCCATCCGCAGAACGGCATTCAATTAAGCAATATTATTCAATTCGGATTTACCGGCCAGAACATTCTGAGCGCTTATAATTCGCTGCGTTTTGGACTGGATAACGGAAAAACCGATTATGTGGAGAAAGCGCAAAAGGTTGTCGATTTCTTCGTTAACAAAGCGCATCTGCCTGAGACGGGAATGTTCTATAATCTATACAGTGTGGAGAAAAAAAGCTTCGACTTCTGGTGGACGGGCCTGCTTCTGCCGCTGGCTTATGCCGAAGGTGAAAGACTGGTCGAACTGATGGGGCCGCTGTACGAGCATCGCGAATTTGTCATCAAGGCGTTAAGAGAGAAGCAGGGCTCGTATCTGCGCTGCATGAATGAAGATGTGCATGCGCTGCTGCTCATTTATGCATTTGAAAAATCGCAGGGCCGGGAGAACAAAGAGTGGCTGGAAGCTGCTCGGCGCTACGCGGATTTCCTGCTGAAAACCCAAGAAACGGACGGTTCGTGGTATAGAGCCTATGATATTGACGGCAAAGCGATTACCGATCCACCGATCTGGTTCGGAACAACGATCTATGAGCAAAAATCGTCAACGGCTACATCGGTTCCGCTGCTTGTCGAGCTCTATGAAATCACGGGAGAGGGACGCTACCTGGAAGCTGCTAAGAAAGCCGGACGTTTTGTGCGCGAGACAATCGTCGCCGGCATCAAATTCAATGGCGGCATCCATGACAGCATCTATGCCAAGGGACAATTGATCGATAACGAGAGTATCTATTTCCCGATGATTGCTTTGCTCGCCTTATACAAAGCGACTAAGGATCAATACTTTCTGGAGGGCGCCCACGATGCGGCGAAGCTGAACGCTTCCTGGACTGTACTGTGGGATGTTCCGCTGCCGGAAGAGAGCACGCTGGCAAGGTTCGGCTTCCGCAGTACGGGTATCGGAGCGTGTGATACGCCTGGCGCGGGTTATGTGCATCCGTTTGAGCTGTCCGGCGTGGCGGAAATGGTGGAGATTGCCGGCTTTACCGGTGACAAGGACTTGTTGAAGGTAGCGGAATTGCTGTGGCATGGCTGCAACCAGACGGTAGCTACCCCTGAGAAGGATTGGGGTTATGCGTATACAGGCTTGCAGGAGGAAGGCTACTTAATCAGCTGGTGGGCTTGGGATGACCCGATGTTTGGCGATACCGGATTCGGAAAGCGCTGGAAGGGCGAAGGTAACAAAACCTGCTTCCCATGGATTCCGGCTGTGGCCGTCCATTGCTACTGGAAGCTGTATGATCAGTTCGGCACGGCTGATTTTGCCCTGATCAAAGAAAAGGTCGCTAAATAGAGAAGTAAGGAATTGGGAGTGAGCCTATTGGAAGCCATCAAGAATACAGCTTTTTATCTTCAATTGTCCGATCTAGGCTTTGTAGATAAGCTTTCCATGAATGAAGACCGCAAGAGGATGAACTGGGTCATCGACAAAGATTATATGGCGGAACGCGGCTATCCCGATGAAGATAAACTGTTCGGACATTTTAGCCTGCGTGTGAATCAGGTGCTGTACAACAGCAGTGAGACAGGTAAGCCTGTTATTGCCCGGCTCGCAGAGAAATGGCTGGAGGTTGTTTATGCCTTTGAGCCTTTCGAAGTCCGGCTCGCCTATGACCTGGAGACGGATGATACATCCATGCGCTGGAACATTTCCATCGTTAATAAGAGCAGCGAACCGTTAACGGTGGATCACTTCTACATGTGGTCCTCGCTGGCCTACGTCATGTTCAAGGATGCGGATGTGATGCGGAACATTGACCATTCCTGTGCGGTGTTTCCTTCCATCTCACCGAACTTCAGCAAACTTGCCTGTGTGCGAAGAAGCAACCTCGGCCCTCATCTTGGCGTGTATGCTGTAAAAGGGATCACCCGGTCGGTGGGCACCTACTGCCGGTTCGAAAATAATTTCTTTAAAAATGTATCCCCTTCTTTGGACGGAATGCTGTATCATAGCTTGATTCTTGTCGGGACAGGAAGTGTTAATTCCGGTTCGCCGTCATCCTCCGATTGGATTTATGGCACTGGCACGGAGCCGGTGGAACTGGCTGCAGGCCACTCGCTGGAATGGGAATATGTGCTGATGCCGTTTGCTGATCAGCAGCAATTTTACGATAACGGCTTGAAGCTCGGGCATCCCGCGCTTGAATACAGTCCGGTTGTTGTGAGCGGGGGGCAGTTCCAAGCCTCCTTCCAGCTGCCCGGGCAGCAGCGGCTGACGAGGGCATGGGTGGAGTCCTTCGAGGGGGACAGATGCAAGCAGGTTGATGTGACGGATCAATTGGGACAGATCAACGGGAAGTTTCTGCTGCAGGCGCGATTAGCCGGACCCGGAGAACGGAAGCTGGGAATCGAGCTGGAGAATGGTACTGTCGATCATGTTGTGTTTAATGTCATCGAGCCGATTCGTACGATCATTGAGTCCAGAGTCGAGTATATCTGCCGCAATCTGTATCAGAATGAGGGAGCGGAGGTGCCTCATGCATTTCTCCCGCTTTCCAATCAGGGTGAATCGCTGGGCAAGCTGGCGCTTGTGCTGAAGAAGAATGAAATCGGCAGCTTCGAGCAGGAGCAGATTCGCAAAGTCGAGAACAGTGCGGTCCATTATATCCGGCCGAAATGGTTCGTGAACGGAGATTTCTATCAGCCTGCCAAGCTGTACGGTACATTTTACCGTATTATTGATCTTGATTATATTGCACATATTTACTATCTGTTATCTAAATTTACTGCGGATCAGCTAGTTCATCATGAGCCCTCTGATTATTTGCAATGGGCGGCTGAAGTGATGGTCGTACGGTTCGATGAGAACCTGCATGCGGATGAACGGGAGAAGGAAGAGACCCATATGCCAGGCGTGTACAGCCTGTTCATCAAAGATTTGCTGGACGACCTTAAGCGTAATGATAGGATGGAGGCGTATGAACGGTTATCCTCCTTATGGTCGGCAACCGGCGAGAGGCTGCGCGCAGGGAGCGAGCTTTACACCGGCGCAGTGACAGAGCACTTCTATGATAATGCGGGCTTTGGGCCGACCTGCGAGATCCTCAGCCTAAGCGGCCATACCAATGAAGCGGACCGTTATGGAGAACTGCTGCTTGCCAATATCGGATTCAGCAATGACTTCCGCGCACAGAATCCGGACCGCTGGTGGGAAGCCTTATCCTATATGACCCATTCCCTGTGGGGCGGGTTGGTGGCGGCTTCGACGCTGGTCGCTTATGAGCATATAAAGCGGACAGAATATTTGACTGCGGCCTACCGCGGGACGATGCCGGTATTCTACTGTTACGATTGGCACGCGACGGCAACAGATAAGAAATTAGAAAAGGGGCAGGCTGCTTCCACTTACAGCGTCGCCGGACCGAATATGAACCGTCCCGATCTGTCCCGCAACCGGTTCGGCCAATCGGTGTTCGCCAAGGACGGGGGGCTGTTCGAGCAATTGTTCAGCAATGCGTCCGGAGACGATTGGGATATGGGTGAAGAACTGGTCGCCTATTTGGAAGGCTTCGGCACGAAAACCTTTCTATACACCCAGAATGGAGAATTGCGCTGCGTAAACGGAGAAATTGTGAGAACAGGCGACCGTTACGAAGTGACAAGTTATGCGGCTTACCCGAGGGAGTTCCACTTTTATGAAGCGGGAGAATCCTTTGTTGCGGCTCCGGGCCAGGAAGTCCGCACGGTCATTTTTGAGAATGGTGCCTTTATACCTTCATTATTAAGCAGAAAATAGCTAAATAGCTTCGGTTATAGTTTTTGAGACTGTACGGCACTTATGTCTTCTAATATGGAAACAACAAAGAAAACAGCATGAACGAATTCCATGTTCGTCAAGCTGTTTTCTTTCATTTCTGTAACAAGAGTGAGGGATCGCGATGGAAACAACGGTGAAACTGAGACTGAATGAGCTGCCTGAGCAGAAGACCATTGATTTGCCCGGCGGCGGATACATTGAGAAGCGGCTCTTTACGGATAAGTATAATAAAGAGCTGACAATACTAACAATTTATAACGGACGGATGGCCTTTACCGTATTGCCCGAAAGAGGGCTTGAGATCGGAGATATCGTTGTCGATGGGGAAACAATGAGCTGGGAACGAAGCGGGCATTATTTGCTGCACCCGGATCATGCAGACTTGCAGGCACGGAACGGGATCGGTTGGCTGGACGGTTTTTATTCAGCTGTCGCCGTTATTGGTCCGGAGCTGTTCGGCACCCCGGGGGAAGGCTTGACGCTGCATGGAACAGGCTCTTACTCGCCTGCGGTAGCGGAGTCGGTTCATATAAGCTGCACCGGGGAAGACATCGTCGTTGAAGGCAAGGCGGTTGTTCGAGGCTGCTCCGGTTCTTCTGTATTTGAGAAGGAGATCAAGATGGTGACAAAAAAGGATGCCTCTTTGATCTTAAGGGAAGAAACAACGTGGAATTGTTCGGACGCTGAGCAGACGCTGGACGATGGGTATCATATCCAATTATCGGGACGTTACATGCATGACGGTGGACGGTATGTGCTGCCTGCGCCCAGCCGCACGCTGCTCCTGAGGGATTCAGCTCCTCCTGAGGCTGATCCGCTGCGGATCTATCCGATCAGTCAGGGAAAGCGGCCGATACGATGTTACCAATATGTTCCGCAGCCGGTAATCGGCATGGATCAGCTTGGCGAGCTGGCCCCGTTTGTCCAGCAGCTTAGGCAGCGGCATGGCGTTACAGCGGAGATGATGGTGAACGATCGCAAGGATGCCGCCGGTTTTGTCATTCGGGCATTAGACGATTTCTCTAAGTCGCTGATTGCCAAAGAGATCGACGAGAGTTTTATGTTTTCCTTCGAGCCGTGCCGAACGAGACCCAATCGCATGTCACAGAAGCATATCGACGGAGAGGCGTTTGTACTGCAGCCCGGCCATAGTGCTGTTACCCAGTGCATCATAGGCGTCACCAGGGATGCCGCTATGATCGGTGCATTAGCGCAAGCAATCACCTTGGCTGCGCGGAAATAGCTGGTAATTACACAATATTGCGTTCATTCGTATGTGCGCCATACAGCGTTAACAGTTCGTATTCATTAGTTAGCTCATCCTTTTGACGGCTGCCGCGAACCTGCGGATGCCTTCCTGTACCAAGTGGTCATCCGCACGGCTGAAAGTCAGCCGGACATAATTGGCATTTGAGCCGAGCGTACTTCCAGGGGCGAACACGACACCATTCTGAATCGATTCTTTAAACAGTGTGTGTTCGTCCCAATCCTCCTTTAATTTGCACCAGAGATGAATTCCCCCCTCAGGCACGCCGAATTCAATCCTGCCGTCAAACTCCTTTTGCAGCGCTTCGATAATCAGATCCCGTTTGTTTTTCAATCCCTGTCTCAGCTTTCTGATATGGCCGTCAAAACCGCCGGAGGAAAGCAGCTGTGCGGCAATCCACTGTGGATAGTTGGGATGGCCGAAATCAATCTGCTGTTTGGCGTCGGTCAACCGGTTAATGACGGCTTGCGGACCTAGAATCCAGCCGATACGAAGTCCGGATGCAATGATCTTTGATAACGAGCTGATATAAAGGACGGCTCCATCCTGATCCATGGATTTCAAAGTACGAACCGGTTGGCCGTTATAGGCAGTTACGCTGTAAGGATCATCCTCCACTATGGGAATGCCGTACATGGTGGAAATTTCAATGACTTTTTGTCTTCTTTCATAAGCGAGTGTTGTGCCGGTAGGGTTTTGGAAAATGGGATTTAGGAACACCATCTTGATCCGGTGTTTTTTATAAAGGGAGATGATTTCTTCGGGGTCGATTCCATTCTGTCCGGGCTGCAATAAAAAGGTCTTTAGGCCGGCGGAGTGAAAAATCGGCAGGGAGTAGGCGTAAGATGGATCTTCGATCACGACGGCGTCTCCTGGTTTAAGCAGGCTTTGAATGATCAGGTGCAGCGCTTGCTGCGCTCCGGAAGTAATCAGGATGGAGGAAGGGGTAGAGTTGATATTCCGGTATGCTCTCAGATGCTCCGAGATCGCCTCGCGCAATTTAAGGTTTCCCTGCATATGCTCGTAGCCCAAATAGTTGTCAATTTTCATCGCGCTGTGGACATCCTGCATCAGCTCTACGGGCTGCAGATCAGCGCTTAATTCGCCAATGGCCAAATTAATGATATTTCGGCCGGATTGAATCACGTTGTAAATTTGGCGATTGATCGGGTTGTTAAGCTGGAAGAAACCGCCCTTCACGTATTGATCCCAATTCGGCACGCGCTTTTGCTCACCTGAGCTCCATAGATCCGTACTGACAAGCGTGCCGATGCCCTTCACGCGATTCACGAGTCCGCTGGCATGCAGCTCATTATAAGCGGAAATGATCGTGCTGCGGTTAACGCCGAATTCCGTTGCCAAGTAACGTTCGGAAGGAAGGCAGCCGCCGGACGGAAATTCGCCGGTCATAATACGGGTTTCGATATAATTGGCAATTTGCTTATAAATCGGCACGCCGGTCGATTTGCTTGGTTTCCAGTCCATACAATGCCTCCAAAACAAGCTTATTTAACCTTTAAATAGCGTCATGTTTGTGTGAGCCAAGGTGAGGATGAAAGAGGAAATCAGTGGAGAACCCTATTGTTATTATAATTTAATGTAAGGAAATATTCCATATAAAACTTCTGCTAACAGGATTGAGATTATCTTGGTATCACTTGATTTTACAGGATAAATCTAACTGGATGGTAAAAATAATGATTCAGTGGATGATGTCACACCTCATTTTTTAAGTTAGCATATGTTATATAAAGTGACATAAAAACAAAAAGTGCTTCTATTATGTGAGATTGCGTAACATCGATAAGGGAGGGGGAGCAAATTGAATCCCATCAAGCATCATGCGTCACAAGAAGAGCGGGACTCGCTTCAAGCGGAAGCGCATTGGTTGGTTGATCTTCATAACAAAGGGCTGCGGACGGAAGGGCTGGGGAGCGGAGGCCGCCGCGGAGGAGCAGGACCGTCGGATGACCGTGCATTCCGGTTCGGTGATCAAACGGTCATGCTGCCGACCTTGAACAATCCGGCCGAGCATTCCCCGTATTCCTTGGTCCAAAGCGATGCCGGCTTGTCTCTGAAATACGAAGGAAAGACATTGATGGTTTTGGATTCCGTAGCGCGTCCGAAGTTTTACGACCTTGCGACTGAAGACGGCATCCCCTACAACAAGATTGCCGTTCTGCACGGTGCCGACGTGCTTGCCAGCACGGTGATCCAGAGCTGTATCCGCTGGACACCGAAAGACCGCTGCAAGTTTTGCGCGATTGGACATTCCCTGGAGCAGGGCAGCACAGTGGCCAGAAAAACGCCGGAGCAGCTCGCCGAGGTCATACAGGCGGCAGAAGAGCTGGATGGCATCAAGCATATTACATTGACGACGGGTACTCCTAACGAGACGGACCGGGGAGCGCTTTATCTGGCAGCATGCGTCAGGGAAATCCGTAAAGTGAGCCGGCTGCCGATTCAAGTGCAATGCGAGCCGCCCGATGACCATCGGCTTTATCAGGTGTTGAAGGATGCCGGCGCCGACACGATCGGGCTTCATGTGGAGTCGTTCGACGAGGAAGTCCGCCGCAGGATGATGCCGTCCAAATCGGAGATTTCCTTGGAGATCTATTTTGAAGCCTTCGAAAAAGCCGTCGCCGTATTCGGCAGAAATCAGGTCAGCACTTACGTGATCCTGGGCATGGGCGAGAATATCGAAACGACGTTGGAAGGCTGCCAGCGCGCTGCGCGATTGGGCGTTTACCCGTTTGTGGTGCCGCTTCGGCCGCTGAGCGGGACATTGCTTGAGCATACTTCGCCACCCTCCACTGCCTATATGGAGGAAGCGTACCGCAAGGTTGCCGCCATACTGAAGGAGGCCGAGCTGTCCTCTGAGGGAAGCAGTGCCGGCTGTGCAAAATGCGGAGCCTGCTCTGCGCTGCCCGCCTTCGAAAAACTGGAAGCCGCGAGGTGACCGCGATGAGGAGCTATGAGTTCAGATTAGCAAACAGCAAGGAGGAGGTTGCCGCCGCATTGACGCTGCGCCGGCAAGTGTTTGTAGAGGAGCAGCGGATGTTCGCGTTATCCGACGCCGACGAGTATGATCCGGAGTCCATCTATATTAATGCTTGGAAGAACGATTCGCTTCTAATGGGCACGGTCCGCTGTTATCCGGATCAGCAGGATCGTTCGGTCTGGTGGGGAGGACGTCTGGCCGTGCACGAGAATTACCGGCTCCGGGGCATTGGCGTCTACCTCATCGAAGCAGCTGTAAGTGAAATGCAGCGGCGCAGCGTTCGCCGGTTTTTGGCCCAAGTGCAGCAGCAAAACGTGAAGCTGTTTGAAAAGCTTGGATGGAGCAAGGTGGGAGAGCAGTTCATCTCTTACGGACAGCCCCATCAATTAATGGAGGCGAATCTGCATGTGTTTGATGCATCTAACCGGAAGCAGCGGCAGTTCATCGGGCGATAACACTGCCGGTTACGGTAGCGAAGAAGAAGCGTGTACAGCGGAAACACCGTTGTCCATGGGCATGGGCAGGAAAGTGTTCAGTGTGCATAATCATGTCGGCCACCTGGATCCTTGGCCATTCTATGAATCCGAAGAGCCGATCTCGCCCGCTGATCCTGGTCCGTCAAGCTCCGAGGAATTGGAGTTTTTCATGAAGTGCCGGGGAATCGAGAAAACGCTGATCATCCCGAACTACGGCATCCCCGTTCAGGAGCAGCCATTTTCCCATAATGAATTGGTCGCCCGCTTATGCAGGGAAGGCGCCGGCAACGTAGCCGGTGCGCTGTGGGTATCGGGTCTGCCGCAGAACCGTGAACGGACGGAGGCGGCGTTAAAGCTGCTGGATGAACCCGGCATTCAAGCCCTTAAGATGAGCTATCTGCTTGGTGGAACCGCAGATCCCAGGAAGTGGGACGAAGCAACACTGCGGCTCCATGAGTCCATTTTTCAGGCGGCAATCGAGCGTGATATTCCGATTCATTTCCATACAAGTCCCGGCGGCGGGTCTGATATCCTTGGCTACTTCGAGCTCATCAAACGATGGGGCAAGGATTTGAAAATCCATCTTGTGCATATGGGCGGGGGCGTCAGCGGCCACATCCGCCTGCTCTCCCAGTGGAAGGATCTGATCGAGGGCGGCTACCGAGTCTACATCGATACAAGCTGGGCAATCGGTTTTGCCGTACGCAAGCTGCTGCAGGAAGTGGACAAAACCGGAATCGGCGTGGACCGCATCATGTTCGGCTGCGATGAGCCCTGGAGCGATTTCGAAAGCGAGTTTTGGAAAATTCAAGGTATGAAGGTATCGGAGGAGATTAAAGAACGAATCTTCTGGGGCAATGCGCAGGAGCTTTATTTCAGCAGGTTGGCATAGGGCATTCGCTCTTTTCCATAAAAACATTATTGGAGGTTGATTGACCATGGCAAATTTTACGGAAAATGAACTGAGATCGATGAATGAGATTCCCCATCCTTCCATGCCGCTGGGCTCAAAGCTGTACGGCGAGACGAAAGTATTCCCCGATTACAAGGCGAATCCGGGCGAGAAATTTCTGGCTTTGGTTCACGGTATCGCGCATGAATCCTCGCTTTCTTACGTTGCCGTTCTGCAAGCGATCCGCGCGCAGCGGAAAGGTTATGAAACCGCCATTTATTTTTATGGAACCGGAGCGATGAACGCGATGGCGACCCGCGGGTTTCCGACCGTCGGCAATGCCGCCTTCGCAGGGCAGCTGAACGCGAACGAAGGGCTGGCCACCTTTATCAAGGAGGGCGGAAAGGTATATGTATGCCGATTCGGGCTGGCGCTGCACGGACTGCGCGAGGAGGATCTGATTGAAGGGACAATTCCTGTACATCCCCTTGATCTGCAGGACTGCCTGATTGAATACTCCCGTGCCGGCGCCTTTATCTTAAGCACGTTCCAAATCTAGGTCAAAATTCTACCGAGCATCAGGAAAGCAGGTGAAAGAAGATGACATTGCTTCTGGAAAAGGGGGCTCTAGAGCGGGACCATTTCATTGTGACTGCAGAGCTGATTCCGCCCCGGAACTGGAATCCGAGTCCGCTTGTTGAGCAAGCGGTGCGTTACAGAGGCTGCGTGGATGCTGTTGATTTGAGTGACAATTTGCTGGCGATTGCGCGTCTTTCGCCTGTTGTCGGCGCATTCTTCGTGCGGCAGGTCGGAGTTGAACCGATCGTGCAGATCAACCTGCGGGACCGCAACCGGATGGGCATTCAAAGCGATCTATTGGGGCTGGCGGCGCTTGGCGTGAAAAACATCGCGATATTGGGCGGTTATCCGGCCAGAGTAGGTACGGAGCCGAATGCCAAGGAAGTGTATGATCTGGAAACGATGGAGCTCGTGCGTTACGTCAGAAGGTTTGTTGATGAAGGCAAGCTCTTTGACGGTACGGTTATGGAAGAGGCGCCGAAATTCACGATCGGGACGGTAGAGAACATCGCCGGCAAACCGATTAAGGAACTGATCGACCGGTTGGAAGCCAAGGTCGAGGGCGGCACGAACTTTGTGCGTACCCAGTTGGTGTTCGATCTCGATCTGATCGGAGAATGGATGGAGGAAGCGAGGCGGCGCGGGCTTCATGAAAGAGTGACGATTATGGCCAGTATTCTGCCTCTGCGCGATGCGAATCATGTGGAAACAGCGCTGAAAATTCCGGGTATCGTCATTCCGGATTCGTTCCGTGCAAGGCTCGAGGACTCGGAATCGGGTGAAGAGGGGCTGGCGATCGCCGCCGAGCTGATCGGCGAGATCCGAAAGATCGAAGGCATGAGCGGCATCCATATCCGTCCGATCGGCGGTGCGGAGGATAGTGTCAACAAGCTCGTAAAAGCCGCCGGATTGATGCCGCTGGGTCCATTGACGGCAAGCGCTTGATCCGGCTTCTGCGAAAAGGAGTGATGAGGGATGAGGGTTGCTCTTTATACCTACAATACGAAACCGAGAGGCGGCGTGGTTCACACGCTTGCTTTGGCGGAGGCTTTGCAGAAGGCGGGCTGCCTCGTCACCGTGCATGCGCTTGGCCTGAATGGGGAATCGCAATTTTTCCGGAAGGTGGGGGTGGACACGAAGGTGATTCCGTTCACGCCCCGGCAGGATGAGTTGTTTGAAGCCCGTATTATCCGCTACATCGATACCTACGCAGCGGCTTTGGAATCTGAGCCCTTGGATGCTTACGATATCCATCACGCGCAGGATTGCATAAGCGCTAACAGCTTGAACCGTTTGATGACTAAGGGACTTGTCCCCTATTTCATTCGAACGGTTCATCATTTAGATGATTTCACTACGCCTGCGCTCGTCGACTGCCAGAATCAGTCGGTTGTCCAGCCGCAGGCGCTGGTCACGGTCAGTGAATATTGGAGCCGCCGCATGAAGGCTGAATATGGCCGCGCTTCATCGCTTATTCATAACGGGGTGGAGGATCGCTTCTTTCATAAAGCAGGAGGCGATTCCCGGGAATTGAAAGCGAAATACGGGCTCCAGGAACGTACCGTGTTTCTGGCCTTAGGCGGAATCGAGCCCCGTAAAAATACGATCGCCACGCTGCGCGCATTCACACAGGTGAGGCGGGCTTTACCTGAAGCGGTGCTGCTTATTGCAGGGGGAACGACCCTTTTTGATTATCGGCACTATAGGAACGAGTTTGAATTGGAGCTGCAAAGCCTGGAGCCTGCTGTTGTAAGCAGCATCCGCATCATGGGATCGCCGGATAATGAGACGGTACAGGAATTATACCGTTTGGCAGATTGTTACGTTCAGCCTTCGAAGAAGGAAGGCTGGGGACTGGCGATATTGGAGTCGATGGCCGCGGGTACCCCGGTTGTGGCCTCCGATATCGACGTTTTTCAAGAGTTTTTAAAGCATGGGCACAACGCTTTGCTGGCGGATCCGGATCGTCCGGAAGAAATTGCCGGTTCAATGCTGCGGATGGTCAAGGAGCAGGAGCTGGCCGAGCATCTAAGCACCAATGGTAAAGTGACAGCGCGTCAATATACATGGTCTGTGGCTGCCGAAAAACATAAAAGCCTGTACAGGAGGGTGATGATGGGTGGGCAAGCTGCATACTCTTGTTAACGACTTATTGAATTTTCCCGGCTTCAGCCGCAAAAAAAATATCCAGGTACCGCTCAAAGCCTTTGCCTGGGATCCTGACACGACGCTGGATCCGATCGGGGACGACGCGGCAATCCTGCAGACGGAAGACGGCTATCTGCTCATCTCCTGTGACGGGATCATCCCCGCACTGGTCCGCGATGAGCCTTTTTGGGCAGGCTATTGCGCGGTATTGGTCAGCGTCAGCGATATCTATGCAATGGGAGGGCATCCGACTGCGGTCGTCAATCTGCTCAGCGCTCCCAATGACGAGACGGCCGCCATAATCGCGAAGGGCATGGCGGAAGGCTGCAGAAAGCTCGGCGTAGCGATGGTAGGCGGCCATTTTCTGCCCGGGGAATCCGAAGGGGTGGCAACCGCTATTATCGGAAAAGCGACCCATCTGCTGCGCGGCACGATGGGATCGGCTGGACAGTCCCTGCTGGCTGCGGTCGATCTGGACGGCAAGCCGTTCAAGCATTATTTGCAGTGGGACTGCACCAGCTTCCGCCAGCCTGAAGAATTACGCCGGAAGCTGGACCTGCTGCCAATGCTGGCGCAGCGGCAGCTGGCGACCGCCGCACGGGATATCAGCAATGCAGGCATATTAGGCACGCTTGCCATGCTGGCCGAAAATTCGGGCTGCGGTGCCCGTGTGCAGCTCGGGAGTATTCCAAAGCCGGAAACTGTGGAGCTTGAGCGCTGGCTGCAAATGTTTCCGGGCTATGGATTTATTGTGGCCGCTGACCCGGACCGTACAGATGAGATAACGGCGCTGTTTGCGCAGGAGGGCATTGCCGCTACCGTCATCGGCGAGCTTACGTCGGATACGCAAATTATAATTCAGGATGGTGGGGAAGAAGCGCTGTACATTGATTGGGCGAATGAATCGTTGGTGGTGGGCGGAAGATGAACGGTGGAAGCGGAAATGAGGTTATAAGCTTCACGATAGCGGCGATGCAATTCAATCCCGTGTTGGGCGAAGTGGAGGAGAACCGGAGGCGGCTTGTTAGTCGGCTGGCTGAGGCGGCGGAAAACGGTGCGAAGCTGGTTGTGTTCCCTGAGATGGCTTCAAGCGGTTACGTGTGGGAGAGCAGAGAGGAGATCGCTCCGTTCGTCGAAACGATCCCGGGACCAACCACAGAAGCCCTGCTTGCAGTCACGCGCAAATTCCGCTGTTATGCGGCAGTCGGCTTGCCGGAAACCGATGCGTGGAGCGGCGCATATTATAATAGTGCCGTTTTGATCGGTCCGGAGGGCGTTGTGGGGAAGTACCGCAAAACACATTTGTTCGCCGCCGATCCCAGATGGGCCCGAGAGGGCGATCAAGAAATCCCTGTTTTTCAAACGGAGATTGGACGCATCGCTCTCTTAATCTGCATGGATGCTATGTATTTTGAGCCCTCCCGCATTGCCGCCCTGCAGGGAGCGGACATCATCGCCTTTCCGACTAATTGGGTGGGAGCTTCCAACAATCCGCCAAGCAAAACCTGGTGCCTGCGCGCCAAGGAAAACGGCTTGTATTGGGCTGCTTCCAATCGTTCGGATACGGAAAGAGGGGCGGTATTCACCGGAGGCAGCGCCGTCATCGAGCCGGATGGCAGCGTACAGCAGTCGCTAATATCCGGCGAAGGAATCGTCTACGGGCAGGCGCGTCTGGATCCCGCCAAACGCCGGAATATCCTTGAAGCCCGGCGGCCGCATGCTTATCAGGAGCTGCTGCTGCACCCCTACCTTTGGAAAGAGGGGGAAACACGGCCGATTTCTGCTCCTGAATCATACGAAGTCATTATACCCAAGCTGCTCCGCAGCGGCAGAGCGGAGCAGCTTGCAGCCCGGATTCGCCTGTCTTTGGAAGAAATCAATGACCATCTGAAACACGCGGTACATCGGCTGATTGTGCTGCCGGAGCTGGAATCATTTCCATCACCCTCAGCGGGTGAGCTGGAGTTTTTCTTTGCGGAGCTTCAAAGGCTGGCCTTCGTTTACAATGGCTACTTCGCAATAAGCCTGTTAGAGGAGGTCGGCGGCAGGCCGGTCCCTTCTGTTTATCTGGTCGGGCCTGAGGGAAAGATCGGAACCTATCGTCAAGTTCACCGGGGGCGTCCTGAAAGGAGAAGGGGAGAGGCGGATTCTGTTTTCCGGACCTTCGAGCTGCCTTTTGCCAGGGTGGGGATATTGACAGAGGGCGATGCGTTATTTCCGGAATCATACCGGGTGCTCGCCAAGCAGGGCGCAGATGTCATAGCGGTGTGTGGTGCGGGCCAGGCAAATGACGCGGCGTGGATGCAGCGCATATGGGCGTTTGAGAATGATGCCGTTTTGGCGGCAGCTATGCCGGCAGGCTCTTCTGGAAGCCAGTTATTTTTACACCGGCAGGTCCATCTGGAGCAGGATTCGAGGGAAGGAGCGCTAGTTGGGACGGTTCATGCCCAAATGCTGGAAACGGCAAGAAGCAGGCCGTTTATGAGACGCTCAAAAACCCATTTGTATGGACGCCTCATTGAATAAAATAAAATCTTGCGAAGGGAGGCTCGCGATGAAGCTATTAGGCATTTCCGGAACGCTTGTCGGGGCGAAGACGCTCTCTGTTGTGAAACGGGTTGTAGAACAAGCCGCGCTGCTTGAGCCTGGTCTCGATACCGATCTTTTGGATCTGAAAGACTACAAGATTGAATTTTGCGATGGGCGCGAACCTGCAGGCTACAATGAGGATACACGAACAGTGATTGAAACGATTCTTTCCGCCGACTGTTATATTATCGGCACGCCGATTTTTCAGGCATCGCTTTCCGGGGCGCTTAAAAATGTGTTCGACCTGCTGCCTGTGACTGCCTTCCGGGGGAAGGTCATCGGTTTTGTTGGGACGGGCGGAACCTATCAGCATTTTCTGGTCATTGAGAATCAGCTAAAGCCGATTGCCGGTTATTTTCGAGCGTATACGGCACCTGATTACGTCTATGCCCATCGGGAGCATTTTAATGAACATAATGAGGTTGTGGATGTCGGGGTATTGGAGAGAATCGAGAGCTTGGCGGCGCAGGTTGTAAAGATGAGCAAAGCGCTGCATGGATGATGCTTAAGGTTTACCGGGACTGGTGTAGTCACTTTACGTCGAATGCGGTAGGGGTTGCCATGCCGCAATTAACGGTAAGAGGAATTGAAGCCAACACAATGATGGCTATTAGCCGGCCGCTCATAGAGGAGCTTGCAGCCGTATGTGAATGCGGAACGGATAATTTTACGGTAGATTGTTTGTCTGTCACTTCTGTATTTGACGGGGAGAGGGCCGATACCTATCCTTTCATCGAAGTAGCTTGGTTCGAGAGGGGACGGGAAGTAAGGGATCGCTTGGCGGAGGCGGTAACCCGGCATATCCGGCTTGCGGGCATAGCCGAAGTGGAAATCGCATTTAAGGTCTACCGTGAGGATGCTTACTATATTAATGGTATACCGTGCGAATAGTAAAAAGTCCGTTTGTATCGGATAGGGTGCATAAAAAGGGAAAGAAGCGTTCGGGATGTCCGGACGCTTCTTTATGATGGCTAAAGGGCCATGTCACACCAAAAGATACATTCAATAAATTATGTATTTATTAAAGAACCCGGCGCGCTGTTACGTATTTGCTTTTCCAATAGCTTGAATTCATATTGGAGATGGCAATGCCCTGGCTGCTTGAACCGTGCAAAATTTTGTTGTTGCCTGCGTAGATTCCTACGTGACTGATACTTTTGCCATTCGTATTGAAGAATACGAGATCGCCTGTGCTTAAGTAACCTTTTGTAACTTTTACGCCTGCTTTAGCTTGCTCTGTAGTCGTTCTTGGAAGCTTGATATCATATTGTCTGAATATGAATTGTGTGAACGAAGAGCAATCAAACGCGGATGTGATACCGGCAGGTGCTCCGAAACGATAAGGCGTGCCCAGAAATTGTTTCCCTGTTTCAATGACCTCAAATTTTTTGGCTGGCGATGCTTCTGCTTGTGGTGTATATAGAGTAAGTGCCGATAGTCCGATGGTGGCGCACAGGCTCACGCTAACGATTTTCTTTAGGAAATTCTTGCTTCGCATTTCTATGTTGTCCCTCCATCTAGTGTTCTCGTTGTTACTAAAATTACTATAACACAGTTAAAAAGTGGCTAAATTAGCATATGAGAAGGCAAACCTACGTTTATACAAGAATATTCTTCTTTATGAGAATTTAATGAGAATTTTCTCATGCAGATTCGGAAATGAGAAAAAGTGGTAATAAATATAGTTGCACACAAAGAGAGGCGCCATGGCGCCTCTCTTGCTAGAATCATATGCGGTATTGTACCTAGACTATAAATGATCGCGGTTTACCTGTTCATTACGTATCATTTGCTCCAGCTTCTCGACCAGCTTGCCATGCTCAGCGGGCGGCTTCTTCATGCCGAAGAAGCTCCTGCGTTTCTCTTGCTTGAGCAGTTTGAGCATATAGAGCTTTTCCTTGGCAGTAAACATGTGCCGATCACCCCCATTTGTATTATTTACGTATGGCGCTGAAGTCCGTTTCGAACGAATTGATTACCCTATAGCTAATTCAATGGGACTGGCTTCCTCTTTTTCCCAATATTGTGTGTTAGAATTAGAAAAATGTGATTCGTTGAGATCGGAGTGAAGCGCTGTGGGTTACATACTGCTCCTGTTAGCTACTTTATCATGGAGCTTCGTCGGCATGTTAGTCAAAGCTGCATCCACAATGGTCGACAGCTCAGTCATTACGTTTGCAAGATTCTTCTTCGGCATCGTGTTTCTCGGCCTTTTCATGCTCCTTAAAGACGGACGGATCCAATTGCGGACGAAGCTGACGTGGATTTGGCTTGGAGCGCTCGGTAAAAGCATTAATTACCTGTTTGAAAATTTGGCGATATCGATTGGCTTTGCGTATGGAAACATTCTCGTTCCGCCGATCCAGACGGTGACGCTGCTGCTCATTTCAACCTTGTGGTTCAAAGAGCATATTTCAAGCCGGGGATGGATGGCTGCGGGCCTGTGTATCATGGGCGTGCTGTTTATCAGCTGGAACGGACAGCCGCTGGACATACTCTGGAGCGGGAACGGCTTGACGACACTGCTGTTTGCTTTATCCGGAATCGGTGCAGCGATCCATGTGTTAAGCCAAAAGATGCTCATTAAAGATATGGACACGGGAAACATGAATTTCTCTGTGTTCTTTTGGTGTTCCGTGCTGATGGCGATTCCGCTGCCGATTCAGTCGGAAGGATTTGTCGGTCCGATTACAGGAAGTGCATGGCTGGCTCTTATCGGATTAGGCTTAATTACGGGACTCAGCTTTTATTGGTTTGCGGAAGCGATCCGCCGGGTGCCGTTTGCGATGGCTGTCATTGTAGGCAACAGTATGGTGCTGTTCACGATTTTATGGTCCTTTCTGTTTCTTGAAGAATCCATCACCCGTTACATCATTATAGGAACGATTATTTTTCTAGCCGGTCTACTGCTGCTTAATCTTCCGTCAGGCAAGCCTGCGGCGGCCAAGAAGAAGCCCATAGAAAATGCGGTTTAGCAGCGGGATGTTTGCAAATAAATGGAATAAGTAAGAAGCGCTCCCCGGGGAACACTGATAACTGATCCTAAGCTGTGAAGGGAGCAAACTTCAGATGAACCGAGGACTTATTACTTCATTAATTGCGGTCGGAGCGGCGCAGCTGTTAAAAGTTCCGATCCAGTATGCTAAAACAAAGGAATGGAATCTGAAAAGGATGATCGAATCCGGCGGGATGCCCAGCTCGCATTCAAGCGGCGTATCCGCGCTCGCGGCCTATTCGGCCGTGAAGCATGGCTGCAAATCGCCTGAATTCGCCCTTTCCGCCTTGCTCGGCATCATTGTGATGTACGATGCGATGAACATTCGCAGGCATGCGGGAGAGATTGCGATTCAGGTCAACGATCTGGATGCGGATGTCGAGCAGTTAGCGGGTCATCATCCGGGCGTATACCATATAAGGCGAAAAATTAAACTAAAAGAAAGCTTGGGGCATCAGCCGGAGGAAGTGATCGCCGGGGCGCTGTTTGGAGCGGCTATCGGCGGAGTAAGCGCATGGACGGCCCGTACGTAATTTGGTAACGCTTCCGTGTGAGAGTTTGTTAAAATAGGTGGTAAGAAACATCTATAAACTCAAGCGGAGGGATGAAGAGAATGGCATTCAAAGTGACATTTATCGGAGCGGGAAGCATCGGTTTTACCCGCGGAATTTTACGTGATCTGCTGGCTGTACCGGAATTTGACGATATTGAAGTAGCTTTTACCGATATCAATGCGCACAATTTGGAGATGGTAACAGAGTTATGCCGCCGGGACATCAGCGAGAACGGGCTGTCCGTCCAGATCCAATCGACTACGGATCGAAGAGAAGCGTTGAAGGACGCCGACTATGTGCTCTGTACGATTCGTGTCGGGGGTCTTGAAGCCTTCGCTTCAGATGTGGATATTCCGCTCAAGTATGGCGTGGATCAGTGTGTCGGGGATACGCTTTGTGCCGGCGGGATTATGTACGGCCAGCGGGGCATTGCGGAAATGCTGAATATTTGCAAAGATATCCGCGAGGTCGCGGCACCGGATGTATTATTGCTGAATTATGCTAATCCGATGGCGATGATGACCTGGGCATGCAATAAATACGGCGGTGTGCGCACCATTGGATTATGCCATGGCGTGCAGCACGGACATCAACAGATTGCCGAAGCGTTCGGCTTGAAGCGGGAAGAAGTGGATATCATCTGCGCGGGTATTAATCATCAGACTTGGTACATCCAGATTCGTCACAGTGGAGTGGATCTGACAGGACAATTGCTCGAAGCATTCGAGAAGCATCCGGAATTTAAACGGACGGAAAAGGTGCGGATCGATATGCTGCGCCGTTTCGGTTATTATAGTACGGAATCAAACGGCCACCTAAGCGAATATGTGCCATGGTACCGGAAGCGCCCGGAAGAAATTAACGACTGGATTGATCTGGGGAGCTGGATTAACGGTGAAACAGGCGGCTACCTGCGCGTATGCACGGAAGGGCGCAATTGGTTTGAGACCGACTTTCCGAATTGGATGAAGGATCCGGCTTTGGTGTATACGCAAGAGAAGCGCAGCCATGAGCATGGCTCTTATATTATTGAAGCGCTCGAGACAGGCAGAGTGTATCGCGGTCATTTCAATGTCGTGAACAAAGGCGTAATCAGTAATCTTCCGGATGACGCGGTGATTGAAGCGCCAGGTTATGTCGACCGTAACGGTATATCCATGCCGCATGTCGGGGAGCTTCCGCTTGGTCCTGCCGCGGTGTGTAATGTTAGCATTTCGGTACAGCGGCTGGCCGTTGAAGCGGCTGTTCACGGAGATGACCGATTGCTTCGACAGGCGTTTATGATGGATCCTCTAGTCGGCGCGGTGTGTAATCCGAACGAAATATGGCAAATGGTCGATGAGATGCTGGTTGCTCAGGAGCAATGGCTGCCGCAATACGGTACAGCGATTGCTGAGGCCAAGGAACGGATTGAAGCAGGCAATCTGATTCCAACCCGGGATTATAAAGGTGCCGCACGCTTGAAGGTCAAGACGGTGGAAGAGATGCAGCGGGATCGTGAAGCGGCAAATAAAAATGCCGGCGAGGCAGATAAAGGAAAAGATCGCGCGGCACAGGTTTGAATGAAGTAGGTTGAAAGGGGTCTCCGCCATAAACAAATGGCAAGAGAGCGATTGAAGAGTGAAGAAGGCCGCAGTTGACCGAAGACGAGAAATGGCGCCACAGATAGGAGACCTGTGACGCCATTTTTACTGTTTTAGAGGTGCCTATCAAGCTTCAATATCTCATTGAAGATCCCTTTTGGGACAGCCTCTTACATGCTCCATCCGCCGCGTTATGATGGCTTTCACGCTTGAGACAGCGCCAGTTATTTCTGCTTGGCCGGCTTTTCTTGTATAATAAGGTTTAGCGATTTTGAAAGGATGATAACATGGTAACGATTACGGCTTACAGCGTGGAATTCATAAAGGATCCCTTCGGTATTTTAACCGGAGAGCGATATGAGTTTATCCTTGATCTTGAAGTGGATGAGGATGACGAATTGTACTCGGAGAAGGGATTGTACGTCAAGGTTATTTATAGGGTTGATGAGAGTACTTCGGAGATCGTAAAGTATGATATTTACGAAAGAACGACGGAAAGATATTTGGAGTTTGATTTTGAAGAAGAGGAATTAGAAGCGATAGCCGCTTTTTGTAAGGAACACTGGCAGGGAGCGAAACTCTAAGAGCTGGAAGAGGGGCACGAGATGGCGGAATTGATTAAGGACGTGTTCACAGGCGGCTTTATTAACGAATTGGGTACACGGATGCAGCAAGCGTATCCCCCGTTTCGACCTGCTGATTTTCATGCCGCGGTTCGGGGAGAGGGCTGGGACGAAGCGGCCTTCAAACAACGGATCCGGATCATTTCGCTCGCGTTAGCGGAGCAGCTGCCGGAATCGTTTCCGGAGGCCGTGGAAGTAATCAAGGAGGCATCTGTCTTTTTTCATGGGCTGCCTCATCTGGTGTTTCCCGATTACGTGGAATTAAAGGGATTGGAACATCCGGAAGAAGCGATCCAGGCGCTTTCTTTTCTTACACCAGGCAGCAGCTCGGAGTTTGCGGTGCGGCCATTCATTCTTCGTTATCCGAAGCGGATGTTCGAGCAGCTCCGGCAATGGAGCGCAAGCGACAACGAGCATGTCCGGCGGCTGGCAAGCGAGGGCTGCCGTCCCCGTCTGCCATGGGCAATGAGTCTGCAGCCGCTTAAGAAGGACCCGTCGCCGATTCTGGCGGTGCTGTCCGCTTTGAAGGAAGATCCATCCTTATATGTGCGCAAGAGCGTCGCTAATAACCTCAATGACATTTCCAAGGACCATCCCGAGCTCGTGCTCAATCTGGCACGCCAGTGGTGGGGAAAGAACCCGTTTACGGATTGGATTATCCGGCATGGCTGCCGGACGTTATTGAAGCAATGCCATCCGGACGCCCTGCTTTTTTTCGGCTTTCACACGCCGCAGGGAATTATCGTGGAGAAGTTTGCCGCTGCCCCTGATGCGATCCGGATGGGGGAAGAGATTCATTTCATCTTTGATATTGTCAATGATTCAGGGCAGCTGCAAAAGCTGCGTATCGAATATGGCATTGACTTTGTGAAGGCTAACGGCGGTCTCAGCCGCAAGCTGTTCAAATTGTCTGAGAAAGGCTATGGGCCGGGGCGTACGTCCTTAAAGGGCAAGCACTCCTTTCAATTCATTACAACCCGCAAGTATTATCCGGGCGAGCATCGCATAACATTAATTATTAATGGCGAAGAAGTCGCGGGTAGCACATTCCTCGTATCGATATAACCGGATGCAAGACTGCTAAGGACGCTAAGGACGCCTCCTCTTGGTGCGGAACACAGACAAGACCTGTCATGTTTCGCGCCCAAGAGCGAGGCGTTTAGTATGTTCGCGCCATCTTCATTATATATATATAACATATAACGGATCGACGAGAGAAAAGTGGTGATGAGCATGCCGATCATGCGTAATATGCTTCTGTATTTGTCCAAAAATCAAATGGCGAACAGAGCGGCCAAGAAATACGGCCTGCGTTTTGGCGCGGAACGTTTTGTTGCCGGCGAGACGCTGGATACGGCTTTGGTGAAAGTACGCGAATTGAATGACAAAGGCATTCTGGCGACGCTTGATCATCTGGGTGAATATGTCGCTGGGAGCGAGGAGGCGGCGGCATTGGCGGCGGACGTCGTAAAGGCGCTCGAAGCGATTAAAGATTCCGGAGTGAGGGCAAACGTATCGGTGAAGCTCACGCAGCTAGGCCTCGACATCTCCTATGAGAAGTGCCTGTACAACATGAGAGGAATTGTTGCCAAGGCGAAAAGGCTCGGGAACTTTGTGCGCATCGATATGGAGGATTACAGCCACAATGAGCAGGCGATCGCTATGTTTGAGCAGCTGCATTCGACGTATGGCCCTTATGTCGGCATCGTGCTGCAGGCGTATTTATACAAGACGGAATCTGATATGGTGAGGCTGCGTCCACTCGCCCCGAACTTTCGGCTGGTTAAAGGCGCCTATAAAGAGCCTCCGGAGGTGGCGTTTCCGAAAAAAGCCGACGTGGACCGCAATTTTATCCTGTTGATCGAAAAACAGCTAAAGCATGGCCATTATGCAGCGATTGCCACTCATGATGAACGAATTATCGAGCACAGCAAGGCATACGCCGCGGCCCAGCGCATTCCCAAGACACAATTCGAATTTCAGATGCTGTACGGGATACGTCCCCAGCTTCAGCAAAAACTTGCAGAGGAAGGGTACACGATGCGTGTTTACGTTCCATACGGGAGGGATTGGTACGGGTATTTCATGCGAAGGATGGCGGAGCGCCCGGAGAATGTTAAGTTTGTGGTCAAATCGATGTTTAAAAAATAAGGCATGGGGCGCCCGTGTGCACCATGCCTGGTATGCCCTTATTTATACTTTTTTATAAATTCAACCGCCTTGCGAATGTCGACATCGGGCTGTGCGCCGACCTCGCGCTCGATCGTCAGATAGCCTGTATAACCAATTTCCTGTATAGCGGCAAAATAAGCGTCGAAATCGACCTGTCCCTCGCCTAGCGGAACTTCAAGGAAGGCAGCCCCTGACGAAGCCATCTCAGCGATTTTCTCATGGCTCATGCCTTCACCTTCATAACCTAAAAATCCATACACGTCACGAGGATCAATCGGCCGAATCTGTCTGCCGTCCTTGACGTGTGTATGTACGATGTAATCCTTGAGCGTGATGATTCCCTGCACGGGATCGTCGCCTGTTACCATAACCATATTGGCCGGGTCGAAATTAACGGAAACGCCGTTCGTGCTCAAGGAGTCCAAGAACGACTTCAAGTGCGCGGCGCGCTCAGGCCCGGTCTCGATGGCGAAGTAAGCATCCATGCTTTTGGCATAACGGCCGAGCTCGTCGCAGGCAAGGTGCATTGCCTCGTAGATCTCGCTGTTCTTGTCGCCTGGCACGATGCCGATATGCGTGGTGACAATATTTGTACCCAGCTCAACGGCAAGGTCGAGGATCCGCTTGGACTTCTCCACTTTCTCCGGATTGCCCCGCCGATCCTGAAAGCCATGTCCTCCTAAGTCCCCGCACAATGCTGAGATCTCCAAGCCCAGGTCCTCGATATAGCTGCGGAGCTCACGTCTTTTATCCGGCGTCAGATTGGCAGGGTCCATTTCACCGGAAACCGCATAGATCTGCACACCGTCCGCTCCCACTTCCTTCGCCTTTTTCAAGCCTTCCATGACGCCGATGCCGAAGCTATCCACGATAACGCCAATTTTATTGGATAATGTCAATGAAATAACCCCTTTCAAAAATGCGTACTGGTTTTAACATAACATTAGATCGTAATTAGGAGAATGAACAGTATAACTATAGTCATGGATTATATGTTTATTTTATCCAAGAGGAACATCATTATTGTGTTATGATGATGACGAAAGGATCCTAATGAATTATTACATATAGAACAAAGTTTATAGAATTGAGCGGGTCCATGAAATGGAGGGGGGAGTTTGCGGATATGACACGGATTATGGATGATATGATTAGTTCTTATCCGATTCGTCTGATCGGTGCGAATGTCGATCGCAGCAGGCTGCGGGTCAAGACGCTGCAGCTTGTAAGCGCCGGCCATTTGCCGGGAAGAACGCTGCAAAGAAAGGATGCCGTGTTTGAACGATGGGCGTTTGTCTACATTACAGGCGGCCAGGGATATTATCAGGTGAATAAGGAACCAAGAAAAACGGTGGAGGCAGGCTCCTTATTTTGTCTATATCCGGGTGCGGTCTTTCAATATGGTTCGGATGACGGCGGTTATTGGGACGAGTATTATTTCACGGTTGAAGGAACGCGCGTTCAGGAGTGGCTCGACGGGTGGTCCATACAGCCGGACAGCGTGATGAGCGTTGGCTGCGACGATTCCTATTTTAGCAGAATGGAGATGTTATTCTCGCTCATGGAAAGCGGCACACCGGTTCATCTGGACCGTGCGGCGCTTCTGTTGGAATCGTTTCTGTACGAGCTTACCCATAAATTGCACACTGCCGAATCCCGGAATCGGACAGGCGCGCATCACCATATCATCGATGATCTTTCTAACTCTGTGTATGATTCGATTGCACCGTCGGACTTTGCGGCGAGGCACCATATCTCACTCTCAACGCTTAGGAGAATCGTCTATTTCTGCACGGGTTACCCGCTCAATGAATTTATTCATCGGTTAAAGGCTGCGGAAGCAAAAAGAATACTACTCAATACAGATGACAGCGTGAAGGAAATCAGCAGCCGTTTGGGTTATAACGATGTTTTCTATTTCTCTCGGCTGTTCAAAAAATATGTGGGGGTTGCACCCAAAATCTTCCGCCGGCAAATCGGCTTGTAGCTTTCCGTAATACCGAAAAAGTTCTTTTATGTTCGAAAATGTGGTGTTATAATGAATTCAAACAAATTCGAACTAATAGGAGGCTGTCTATTATGGAACTGCGTCACGCGACAAACCCGACCGATTTTAAAGCCTATACAACGGAAAGGCTGAGAAAAGATTTCTTGATCGAAAACTTGTTCCAGGAAGGACAAGTCTCGATGGTATATACCCATTACGACCGAATGGTCGTCGGCGGTGCGGTGCCGGTGAAGGAGCCTTTGGAGATTGAAGCGGCTGCGACGCTTAAAACGGAGTATTTTCTGGAGCGCAGAGAGGCAGGCTTCCTGAATATCGGTGAAGGGGAAGCGGTGATTACAGCCGATGGCGAGACCTATGAATTGGGTAAGCTGGACGTATTATATGTAGGTAAAGGTACTCAAAAGGTAACGCTGGCAAGCAAGGATAGCTCAAGCCCAGCCAAAATCTACTTTTGCTCCTCCCTGGCTCATGCGGCACTGCCGAACAAGAAGCTTGCGATTAGCGATGCGACTCCAAACCATATGGGCTCGACTGAAACGTCGAATGAACGGACGATTTATCAGTACATTCATGCCGACGGCATTCAAAGCTGCCAATTGATGCTGGGGGTTACCCTGTTCAAGCCGGGCAGTGTATGGAATACGATGCCGGCCCATGTGCACGACCGTCGGATGGAAGCGTACCTGTATTTTGATATGAAACCGGAAACCCGGGTGATGCATTTCATGGGTGAGCCTTCCGAGACAAGGCATCTTGTGGTGGCCAATGAACAAGCGATCATCTCGCCGCCATGGTCGATCCATTCCGGAGCGGGCACAAGCAGCTATTCATTCTGCTGGTCGATGGCGGGAGAGAACTATACGTTCAAGGATATGGATTTCATCGCCATGGATGCGTTAAAATAGCGGCATGAAGCTTTAAAGCTGCGACAAGGGGGAACATTCATGCTGGCTGCACAGCGTCACCGTCATATTATTGAACGACTGGAACGGGACGGAAGCGTCAAAGTATCCGAGCTTAGTGAATGGTTCCAGGTCACGGAGAAGACAGTTCGCGAAGATCTCGAAAAGCTGGAGGAAAAAGGGCTGCTCAAACGGATTCATGGCGGAGCCGTCCTTGAAGCCGAGGGGGAGGATAGCCTCCTGCCGCTGCAAATTCCGAATGTGAGGCGAGGGAGTGAGAAAGCCGCGATTGCCGAGCGGGCGCTGCAATTGATCGAGCCGGGCGATATTATCGCTTTGGATGCAGGCAGCACCACGCTGGAAATTGCCAAAAAACTTAAAAATATGCCGCTTACGGTATTAACGAACGATCTGCTCATCATCCGCGAGCTGATCGCCAAGGAGCAGATCCGCTTGGTTGTGCCGGGCGGATATCGGCAGAACAATCTATTGATCGGCAGCGGCGATCAGGAATGGATCAGCCGTCTCAATGTGCACAAGCTGTTCTTGTCCACGACTGGCATCCATGTGGAATATGGATTGACGATCTTCACTGAAGAGCTGGCCAAGCTGAAAAAGCTGTATATGGCGAATGCAAAGCGCATTTACTGTGTGGCGGATCACAGCAAATTCGATAAAGGCGCCTTAATTACGTTTGCCGGATTAGAGGATGTGGACTGCATCATCACCGACAACGGCCTGGATGCCGAAATTGCGGCGAAGTATCAAGCGCACTTGGCGCAGCTGATTCAGGCTTGATCTAATCTTATAATACGACTAAAGCGCAGATAGCGGATTCATGCTGGAGAAGCGACGGCGATCGGAAGCATGAACCGGATCTCGTAGCGATCTACTCACTGTATTAGCGGTTTATTCAATTATTCAAGGAGGCTAACGATGAGCCAGTTTGATTTGTCGGGGAAAACAGCCGTCGTGACAGGAGCAGGACGCGGCTTGGGCAAAGCGATCGCACTGGGACTGGCAGAGGCGGGAGCGGATGTCGTGCTCGTCACCAACCGTTCGTCAGCGGATGATGTGAAGCGCGAGATTGAAGCGCTCGGAAGACGCGCATTAGCGGTTCAAGCCGATGTGGGAGACCGCAGTCAACTGCCGGGTATTATAGAGCAGGCGTTACAGCATTTTGGCAGGATTGATATCCTAGTTAATAATGCGGGCATCATCCGCCGCACGCCTGCCGTTGATCATGCCTATACGGATTGGCAGGAGGTGCTGGATGTCAACTTGAATTCGGTTTTTACCTTATGCCAATTAGCGGGTAAAGAAATGATCAGGCAAGGCTCCGGCAAGATTATCAATATCGCTTCGATGTTGTCCTTTCAAGGGGGCATCACAGTGCCTGGCTATACTGCCAGCAAGCATGCTGTAGCCGGATTGACGAAAGCGCTGGCTAATGAATGGGCCTCCAAGGGCATTCAAGTGAACGCGATCGCGCCTGGTTATATGAGCACGGATAATACGGAAGCGCTCCGTGATGATCCGGTTCGAAGCAAACAGATATTGGAGAGAATTCCGGCGGGCCGTTGGGGGGAACTGCAGGACATGAAAGGTCCGGCTGTATTCCTGGCATCCTCCGCAGCAGATTATATGAACGGGCATATCTTATGTGTAGATGGAGGCTGGATGGTCAGATAGCCTTCACTTATACATCCCGGCTGATACAGCCGCTTTTGAAATAACAAGATTATCCTGCTGCCCAGCCGGATCCGATCTTGTTATTTCTTTACTATGAACCCGCTTCTCAGGAAGAACGGGTTAGAAATGTATATGCTGAATGCCAGAGATCGGCAATTATGGGGCAGCATGCTGTTTTTTCGGATAATCCGACGGATCCATAACGTTATCGCTCATAAGCGGTGTGATAAGATAATCTTGTCAATCAATATGGTTGCAGGGGGAATGAAATGGGGTTATCTGCAAGGTGGTCTTGGCTAAGAGGAACGCCTGTACCGCCGGAACGCAGGCTGTCGGGTGAAGCGGTCATATCGCTTGTTATTCACGGTTGTTTTCAGTTCGGGGCCTCGATGTCAGCGCTGTTCCTTAACCTTTATTTATGGCGGTTGACAGAGGATTTATGGGTGAACGGAATGTACAATGCCATCGTTTATTTCATCACCCCGTTTGCTTTTGCATTAGGCGGCTGGATTGCCAAGAAGAAGGATCGGATGTTGACTTACCGGCTTGGTATCGTCCTGATCGCTTTATTTTATTTGGTCGTCATATTATCACAAGAAAGAGTAGCCGAACACTTCATCGCGTTTGCAATATTCAGCGGATTGGCCCAAGGCTTTTATTGGATGGGATATCTCGTATTGATGTATGATGTGTCCAGTGATACGAACCGCATCCGATTCCTGGCGATTAATATGATGGTGTTTAACGCAGCGGGGCTTGCAGGGCCTGCTTTGGCCGGGTACGTAATCTCGCTGAACGAAGGGCTGCAAGGATATATGATTACGTTTACAATCGCGTTTATCATGTTCTTGGTCGCTTCATTTATCAGCTTCCGGATCCCAATGGTGAATTCTCACCATAAAGCGTATTATTTAAAATTCGTCGGTTTGCTGATGCGAAGAAATCATTTATGGGTAAAGGCGCTGATTGGTTTCTTCGTGCTTGGTCTTCTGCAGGGAATCATGCTGTTCCTGCCCAACATTCTGCTGTTTCAAACGGTCGGCAGAGAGGATTGGGTCGGTTATTTCGGTGTGATGTTCGCTTTTCTTACCGTCGGTACCGGTTATATGATCTCCCGCAAAGCAAAAGAGCAATACGCCCGCAGTTATGTGCTTACGTCATCGGTTGGGGTCATTTGCGGGGCGTCTGTCCTGATGCTGGATATCCGGCTTTGGACGGTCGTCACTTTTATGGTTGTTTACTCACTGTGCAATCCGCTGACGGTCAACACTTTAACCTCATATTACTATCGGATTATGGGGGAGCTCCCGCTCAAAGGGCAGCTTCGCATCGAATCCGTCGTTATGCGAGAGGTCTTTCTGAATGCCGGACGCGTCCTGTCGATTTTGCTGCTGCTTGTATTGGCTCAGGATCTCGAGTCCGCAAAAATACCGTTCGTGCTGTTCGCGGCCGCTCTGATTCAGTTGAACCTCGTGTGGCTTATTAAAAGGTAGTCCGAATAATCAGCCATGTGAGGAATGGCTGAGTGTTTCGCTTCGGGCACTTTGGGTTACATACATAGTGGACTGTAAAAAATGAAGGTGTGATAGGATGAAAAAGTTTTTCCGGCGGTTAATCATTTTTGTTATTATATTGGTTATATTAGTGGTATTGGCGGGCTGGGGATTAACCCGGTATGTCGCGCCCCGGGAGCAATTGGATTTGAATGCGGCTCCGCTTGATCTGCGGCAAAAAGCGACCGATATGGCGCTTCAGATGAATCCGGAGCTTACACTCACGGAAGAGGATATTAACAACCTGATCAAAAGCCACTTGGGCGATAATCGCATGCTCGCACCGGATGTCCGGTTGGATGGGGCGAGGTTCGAGCTGCAAAGCGACGTGCTGACCGCTCATGTGAATGTTACCTATATGGGACAAATAGAAGCAGCCGCGGTTGCCGAATACCGGTTGGTATGGGAAAAGCCGAATTTGCGGGCCGTTCCGGAGCGATTGGCGATCCGCGACATTCCGCTTCCTGCAGACGGGATGCAGGAGCTGGTCATTCCTTTGGGAAGCCAACTTCCGGAAATGCTTGAGGTTCGCGGGGTATATTTTGACCCGGACCGGATTCGTATCGCTTTTCAGGCCAATTTACCGGACATGCAGGATCTGTTAGGCCAGCTTAAAAAATAGCGAATGGGAAAATTCATAGCTTACACGATAAGTCTAATGCTGTTATAAATAATCGGTTTATGGCGAGAATGGATAGAGGAATGCCTCTATCCATTCTTTTCGTTGCAGCATGAATTCCCCCCGCTATCCCATGTTGTAAAATTTCATGAATTCAGAACGAAAAGACTTGAAATATTTGCTCAAAATGAGTATTATAAAAATGGTTATTAGCACTAGACCTCATCGAGTGCTAATAAAAAAATAAGGATCAAATTTCAGAAGGAGGCTATTTTTTCATGATCAGACCTTTAGGTGAACGCGTATTGATCGAGCCGATCGCGAAAGAGGAGACGACCGCTAGCGGTATCGTGCTGCCAGACACAGCAAAAGAAAAGCCGCAAGAAGGCAAAGTTATTGCTGTAGGTAAAGGTACGCAAAAGGACGGCGTTTTCGTAGCTTTGGAAGTGAAAGAGGGCGACCGCGTCATTTTCTCCAAATACGCTGGCACAGAAATCAAATACGAAGGAAAAGAGTATTTGATTATGAAGGAAAGCGATATTCACGCGATCTTGGGATAAGCCCACGTTTTGAAACCCATATATAATGTTATTTCTTACTTAACTCGTTTCAAAATCTAAGGAGGTTATCAAGCCATGGCTAAAGATATCAAGTTTAGTGAAGACGCTCGCCGCTCAATGCTGCGCGGGGTTGATGCACTTGCGAACGCAGTAAAAGTAACACTCGGTCCTAAAGGCCGTAACGTTGTATTGGAGAAAAAATTCGGAAGCCCGCTCATCACCAATGACGGTGTTTCTATCGCCAAAGAAATCGAACTCGAAGATGCATTCGAGAACATGGGCGCACAGCTTGTTAAAGAAGTTGCGACCAAAACAAACGACGTTGCCGGTGACGGAACGACTACAGCTACTGTACTTGCTCAAGCGATGATTCGCGAAGGCTTGAAAAACGTAACTGCAGGCGCTAACCCGATGGTTATCCGCAAAGGGATCGAAAAAGCGGTAAGAGCAGCTGTTGAAGAGCTGAAAAATATCGCAAAACCGATCGAAGGCAAACAATCGATCGCTCAAGTTGCTGCCATTTCCTCCGCTGACGATGAAGTCGGCCAATTGATCGCTGAAGCGATGGAGAAAGTCGGCAACGACGGCGTTATTACGGTTGAAGAATCGAAAGGCTTCGTTACTGAGCTTGAAGTCGTGGAAGGTATGCAGTTCGACCGCGGCTACATCTCTCCTTACATGATTACTGATACGGATAAAATGGAAGCCGTTCTGGACAATCCATACATCCTGATCACAGATAAGAAAATCACGAACATCCAAGAAATTCTGCCTGTATTGGAGAAAGTCGTTCAATCCGGCAAACAGCTTCTGATCATTGCAGAAGACATCGAAGGCGAAGCATTGGCGACTCTGGTAGTCAACAAGCTGCGCGGCACATTCACTTGCGTAGGCGTAAAAGCTCCTGGCTTTGGCGACCGCCGCAAAGCAATGCTGCAGGATCTTGCTGCTCTGACTGGCGGCCAAGTGATCACTGAAGAGCTCGGTCTTGAGCTGAAATCGACAACTGTCGAGCAGCTTGGTTCCGCTCGTCAAGTTCGCGTAACGAAAGAAAACACGATCGTAGTAGACGGAAGCGGCAACTCCGCTGACATCGTTGCTCGCGTGAACCAAATTAAAGCGCAATTGGAAGAAACAACTTCCGAATTCGACCGTGAGAAGCTGCAAGAGCGTCTTGCCAAATTGGCAGGCGGCGTAGCGGTAATCAAAGTCGGCGCTGCGACTGAAACTGAATTGAAAGAGCGCAAGCTGCGCATCGAAGACGCCCTGAACTCCACTCGCGCTGCGGTTGAGGAAGGTATCGTATCCGGTGGCGGTACTGCACTCGTGAACGTATACAAAGCGGTAGCTGCAGTAAACACGACTGGCGACGAGCAAACTGGCGTCAACATCGTGCTGCGCGCCCTCGAAGAGCCAGTTCGCACAATCGCTGCGAATGCGGGTCAAGAAGGCTCCGTTATCGTTGAACGTCTGAAATCCGAGAAAATCGGTATTGGTTACAATGCAGCTACAGGCGACTGGGTGGACATGTTCGAAGCGGGTATCGTTGACCCTGCGAAAGTAACGCGTTCCGCGCTGCAAAACGCAGCATCCGTTGCGGCTATGTTCCTGACAACCGAAGCGGTTGTTGCCGACAAACCGGAAAAAGACAAACCAGGCATGCCTGATATGGGCGGCATGGGTGGCATGGGCGGAATGGGCGGCATGATGTAATATGAGGGCTGAGCCCTTGCGCAGCAAGGGCTTCTCCTCGGGGCAACACTGATTGCCCACATTTTGCCCACATTGTGTAAAAGAAGACACCTTAGAGAAAACGGGATTTACGTCCCGTGTTTCTCTAAGGTGTCTTTTTGCGTAATATCAGAGATGTCTTTATAATGTGAAAAATATCTGCTTCAAGAAGGCAAGGACTAGACGAACGGGCAGTTAAGTGTAGCTCGAACCGAAACCCAATTTCTAACATTGACCACTTCCCTAAAACACCTTATTATGGTAACAAATAGTGAGGGTGGGATATGTGCAGTGATGATGATGGCTGTGTTTCTGACAGAGGTTAAAGGTTAATATTAACCGAATAACGTACGTGCGTGATTAAAGCACTCAGCTGCTTATAGTTGGGTTAGGTTTGCTTTGTCTCGTTCGTGCCACCTCTCATGAACACCATCACTGCTTTCGTAATGAATGAGCGAGACAAAGTATTTATTTTGTTTCGACTTTGCTACGTTTGAAGAGCCGTGAGTGAACAATTGTTCATTCACGGCTTTTCTCTGTTCGAGCACTCTTGTAATTGTTTTTGCTGAACTCAAACTATACTTTAATAAACGGGAGATGGAACGATGACAGCATACGAGAAACCTAGTTTGGACATGAGAGAAATCGAAACCGTATTACTGAAACATCTCGGACCCGGTGCGGCTGAAATTACGCCAATGGCCGGCGGCAACTTGAGCAGCGTGTTTTCCTTCGTTCACGAAGGCAAAGGTTATGTCGTGAAATTTAGCGATCTGGAAGGAGCGTACGAGACGGAAAGCTATGTCTCTGACTTGTTGTCTGGTCAGGATATCCCTTTTCCAAAATGTTTCGCGCTGGGGAAAACCGGCCGGTTGGCCTACATGATCTTGAAAAGGATGGACGGACGAAATCTAAGCGATTACACGGCAGAGGAACAGGTTCGTCAATTACCGGAACTTATCGGCATCTTGACCAAGTTGGCAGCTGTGGACATCAGGGCAACGAACGGGTACGGGTGGATCGGGTCTGACGGTAATGGAGTTTACGATTCTTGGAAGGAATTCGTCGTTGCCTTCAATGCGGAAGATCAGACGGGGACGTTCTGGGAGAACTGGTACGACCTGTATCGAACGTCTTGCTTGGAGAGAGACGTATTCGAAGAAATCTATAACCGCTTGTTGGCCTATGTACCGTATAATGAACTGCACAGGGGCTTTATCCACGGGGATTTCCACCAGTGGAATATTTTGTCCGACGGCACACGGATCACCGGTATCATCGATGGGAATTGCCTATATGGCGACTCTCTCGTGGATCTTGCAATTCTCGATCGACATATGCCGTCGAGTGGCGTCATTCAGGCGTATCAAGACTATCAAGCGAAAGTTGGAATCTCAATTCCTTATTTTAAGGAGAGGCTACTCGGCGCCTATTATTTCAAGGGACTCGATGGACTTCGATTTTACGCTAAAATGGGATGGAGTGACGCCTATAAAGGCACGCGACATTTTCTTCTAAATCTGAAAGCTTGACGGACCCCTGAAACCCTTGGATATAAGGATTTCTGAATAATTTGCTAACAAAATGCTAAGATGGGTTAAAAAAAATGAGGCTTCTCATTAGTTGATAACTTTTGAGGAGCCTCTTTTTTATTTCTTGAAGTTATATAAAGGAATAGGCTCTTAAGTGAATTGACCTTCTGAATGAATATAGAAACGTTATAAATAGTAATATTTACGATTTGTTATTGACTACCTCTAAAAAAGGAGCTATATTAATAAACGGTAATTAAATAGTAATGTTTACGATTTATAAATAAACTAAAATAACGTTTTTCTTTTAGAGAGTTAAGAGCTGTCTTTTTTAGTAGGGGGTATTAAGTAAATTATATTTGTTATAGGAGATGTGGACATGTTAAACAAGTTTCTTGTGTTTATAATCGCTTGTATTTTAGTCTCAGGTTGTAGCAATCAACAGCAGAGTAGTAGTTCAGTGAAAGAGGATGTCTCAACTGCTAAATCTACAGAAGCAGAGGACAAGTCAGTTACATTATTGTTCAGTTTTGCCTCTAAAACGATTGACCCTCACCAAGATTGGATGGGTGTACGTGCGGGAATTGCAGAGACTTTAGTTAAAATTGATGAAAACCTTACTATCAAGCCGTGGCTAGCTGAATCCTGGGAACAAAAGGATGAAAGAACATGGACGTTTACATTGAGGGAGGGGATTACGTTTCATGATGGTACTCCAGTGAATGGAGAAGCGGTCAAAGCCTCATTTGAAAGAGTTTTAAGTGTAAATGATGTTATTAGCTCTAGCTTAAAAATAGAATCAATGGAAGCAAATGGTCAAGAAATTACATTTGTTACAAAGGAAGTATATCCAGCATTTATATCCGAACTTGTGCACACGAATGCTTCAATTACTAAGGTGGATGTAGAAAACATAAGTGAGCAACCTATTGGTACAGGGCCATTTAAAGTGGTAGATTTTATATCGGAATCGGAGATTAAGCTAGAGAAATATGCGGACTACTGGGATGGCGCTGCTAAACTTGATAGAGTAACGATTAAATTTAACTCTGATGGGAATGTGCGTGCGTTAGCTCTTCAATCTGGTGAAGCTGACCTTGCCTACCATTTACCACCTGAAGCACTAGACCCGATTGAAAGTAAGGACAACCTTCGGGTAGAGTCGGTGTCAAGCTTGCGAGTTCATTTTATCCTTTATAATTCAGCAAAGCCGGCTCTGCAAAATTTAAAGGTGCGAAAAGCATTAGACTTACTTGTGAATCGCCCTGTTATGGTAAATGAGATTATGAATGGCCATGCTACAGCTGCAAGTGGACCTTTTAATCCTTCTTTTCCATTTGCTTCAGAGCTTGAACCGGCTAGCTATGATCCAGCTCAAGCTGAAGTTTTATTAAAGGAAGCTGGTTATGAGAAAAACGAAGCTGGAAAACTTGAAAAAGACGGTAAAGTTCTTCAGTTAACACTTGCGACTTATCAAGGAAGACCTGAACTTCCTTTAATGGCTCAATATATACAGGCTGAAGCAGCAGGTTTAGGAATTGACATCAATATAGTAACAGTTGAAAACATTGATAGTTATCTATGGGAGCAACAAGACGAGTGGGATCTGGCAACGTACTCTAACTTAACGGCTCCAAGAGGCGATGGGGGATACTTCTTTAACGTTGCTTACTTGCCAGAAGGCTCTTTAAACCCTGGGCAAATCAACATTCCAGAGGTAAATGAACTAACGAAACAACTAAATGCAACAGCTGACTTGCAAGAACGAATTGCTTTACAAAAGAAAACGGTGGCTATCATTCAGGAGCAACTCCCGCAATCCTTTATTTTACATCCGCATATCATTGTCGGTGTAAATGAACGGGTAAAAAATTGGAGTCCAGGATCAGAGGAGTATTACTTGATTACAAATTCAATGGATGTTGAATAAGAAAGAATTGTGAAAGTGTCTTTGATACTTTCACTTTTCTTGTTTTTTTCAGTCAGTAGGAGGTACCTGGAATGAGAAGAATTTTGTCAATTGTTGCTTCAAGGCTTTTACAATTACTCATCATGGTTTCAGTCCTTTCTTTTGTGACTTTTGGGTTAATGAAATTCACACCAGGTGATCCAATTCGGGACCTGCTAAAGGTAGATGATGTTATTGCAACAAAAGCTGATGAGGAAAAGCTAAAGAAAGAGTATGGGTTTGATCAACCCATTCTCGTTCAATATGGACACTGGATTTTGAATGTTATGCAATTTGATTTAGGAGAATCTATTATTTCTAAACGCCCGGTAATGGAAATGATCCTTAGTAGATTGCCAGCGACCATTGCCTTAACGATAGGAGGCATGGTGGTGTTGTTTTTAATTGCCATTCCATTTGGAACACTAGGTGCTGCTTATGAAGCCCGTTGGCCTGATTTTATTAGCAGATGGCTGGCAATGTTAGGTGCTTCTATTCCTAGTTTTTGGCTTGGCTTACTATTGATCTACTTTTTTTCATTAAAACTTAATTTGTTACCTGTTATGGGGAAGGGAACGTTAGCCCATTTTGTATTACCTTCGATCACACTGGGGATTGCTATGGCACCGATGTATATTCGTCTATTACGTGAGCGTCTTATCTCTACATTACAAAGTTCATACATTGAGGCAGCCAGGGCAAGGGGATTAAGTAAAGAACGAATCTTATTCTTTCATGCCCTAAGAGGGAGTTTAATTCCGCTAATCACTATGTTTGGCTTAAGTATTGGAAGCCTATTAGGAGGAATTACAGTAATTGAAATACTCTTCTCATGGCCCGGAATGGGAGAACTTATCGTGAACTCAGTTAAACAACGTGATTATCCAGTTATACAAGGCTACATCCTCATTGTAGGTTTTTTAGTCGTCATTACCAATCTGATCGTCGATTTATTATACTTAGTTGTTAATCCTCAAATCAAACAAGGAAAGGAGTCTGTTTAGTGGTGCCAGTTTTAATGAAAGATATAACTTTTAAACTTCTCCGTGATCCTACTATGCGTACAGGTATTTTCCTTGCAGTGTTCTTAGTTGGCGGTACCGTCCTTGGTGGAATGCTTGTTCCACATGATCCTTTTCAAATAAATATGAATAATAGATTACAAGGGGCTTCTTTTGAACATTGGCTTGGCACGGATCAATTAGGTCGGGATGTCTTTTCGAGAATCGTTTACGGTGCGAAGTTAACCATCGGTCTCAGTATATTTGCCATCATGATAGCAGTGATTATCGGGGTGCCAATAGGTCTTTTTACGGGATTTATAGGTGGAAAAATAGATGCTTTCTTGATGAGAATTGTAGACGGCATATTGTCCTTTCCTGATTTCATTCTTGCTATTGCCATTGCTGGTATGCTTGGACCTAACTTAACCAATGTTATTTTAGCGATTGTTTTAGTGAGATGGATCGTATATGCAAGAGTTGTTCGTGGTTTGGTACTTGCTGAAAAAGAAAAGGAATATGTACTAGTTTCCAAGGTCTCGTTCTCTAGTACCTTTAAAACAATAAGGATGCATTTACTTCCGCAAGTTATACCAGATATTATTGTCATGGCTGCAATTGATGTGGGGAAGGTCATTCTACTCATCTCTGCGTTTTCCTATATTGGTATTGGAGCACAGCCACCTATTCCGGAATGGGGAGCTATGTTAAATGAAGGACGTACATACTTCCAGGTCGTACCTTCTCTTATGATTTATCCAGGTCTCGCCATAATGTTAATTGTTTTATGCTGTAACCTTCTAGGTGATGGTTTGAAGAACTATTTTGATATTCGCAAAAGGAGGGGGTAATGGTGAAAAATTCTTTGATTTCTATACAAGATTTGCGGATTACTAGTAAATCAGCTGAAAAGGTTTTAGTTAGCAATGTTAATTTAGAGATTGAAAAGGGAGAGATTGTCGGTCTTATTGGGGAAAGTGGAAGTGGGAAAAGTCTGACCGCGAGGGCTGTCATGAGGCTTGTTTCCCCTGATATGAAAGTTAGTGGAAAGATCTTATATAAAGGTACTGATCTGCTAACGACGACACCTAGGGAGCACCGACATATACTCGGACGTAAAATAGGTATGATTTTTCAAGATTACAGAGGCAGTTTTACTCCTTTTATTAAAATTGGAAATCAGATGATTGAAACGATTCGAACACATGATAAGATGTCTGGAAATGAAGCAAAAAACATCGCTCTTACGGTTCTAGAGGAAATGGGATTGGAATCAAGACGAGTTTATAATAGCTATTCATTCCAACTTAGTGGAGGACAGGTTCAGCGTGCAGCCATTGCGATGTCTCTAGCTTTAAAACCAGACTTAATAATTTGTGATGAAATGACGACGGCCTTAGACGTAATGAACAGTGAAAGGGTTTTACATTACATTGATTACATAAGACAAAATACAGGTTGCTCTATTTTAATGATTACACATGATTTAACATTAGCCTATAAGAGGACAGATCGCATATATGTCATGAGTCAAGGAGAAATTGTCGAAGAAGGTTTACCTGAACAAATTCGTTGCCATCATAAACATCCTTATACAAAAAAACTTTGTTCTTGCTTACTATCTCTCCCGGAAGCTGAATCATTACAACAGAAAAGAGTGTATTTAGTATGAGCTTGATCATTGAAGGTCTTTCAAAAAAGTACACGAAGGGTATTCAAGCGTTAAAGCATATTTCCCTGACGGTACCAGAAGGGGAATGTGTTGGTATAGTTGGAGAGAGTGGAAGCGGAAAGAGTACGTTAGCCCGTATTCTATTAGGATTGGAGTCCTATAAAGAAGGCATTATCACTTATAATGGTAAGCCAATTGTTCCCAAAAATCGTACATCGTTACGAGAATACCGGAAGAGTGTACAAATGATTTTTCAAGATACAACAAATACATTAAATCCTAAATTACCAATCTGGAAAAGCTTACTGGAACCATTGGATAATTATAAAGAAGCTTCACCTTCTTTTCTGGAACAGGGTCTTACCAAAATGGAAAAGGCTGAGCAGCTTTTAGAAATTGTTGGATTAGAAAAAGAAATGATAAATCGTTATCCGCATGAGTTAAGTGGGGGACAAAAGCAACGTGTTAGTATTGCTAGAGCAATTAGTCTTGCCCCTTCACTTTTGGTTTGTGATGAGCCCACTGCCAGCTTAGATGTAACCGTTCAAGTTCAAATCCTACAACTGCTTAAAGAACTTCAAAAGAAAACAAATATGACGATTCTTTTCATTTCACATGACATAAGAGCTGTTGCCTATTTATGTGGGCGAGTGATTGTTCTAAAAAACGGTGTAATGGTTGATGAGTTCAGAATAGGAGACATTTATCATAAGGAACGTCACCCTTATACAAAAGCTCTAATTCAAGCAGCTTCGTCAGAGTAAGTTTTGCATATAGCAGGAGGATTTTATGAAATTGGCAACAAAATCATTGACCTTAAATAACACTGCAACCTACAGTCATAGGGAGTATTTAACTTTGGCCATTCCACTCATCATATCAGGCATTTCAACACCTATTTTAGGGGCTGTTGATACAGCGGTAGTTGGAAGGATTCCTGACCCGGCCTTAATTGGCGGAGTTGCTGTAGGGGCCGTTATTTTTAATACGATGTACTGGCTGTTTGGATTCCTCCGAGTAAGTACAAGTGGATTTACTGCTCAGGCACAAGGAGCAAATAATCAAAATGAAATGGTACTTTCCTTTCTTAGGCCAATGATTTTAGGTATCTTGTTTGGCTCATTTTTTATCATTTTACAGAGTCCTATTTTAACCATTTCCTTATCATTAATTAGAGGAAGTGAAGCGGTATCATCGATTGCTTCCACCTACTTTTCTATTCGAATTTGGGGCGCGCCCTTTATTCTGCTAAGTTATGTAATTATTGGCTGGCTTATTGGAATGGGAAAGGTTCGCTTAGCTCTGGTTACTCAAATATGGATGAATGTCTTAAACATTATATTAGACTTTGTTTTTGTTTTAGGATTAGGAATGGGAGTTAAGGGCGTTGCTTATGCCACTCTTATAGCTGAGGTTAGCGCTGTTGTGTTAGGGGCATGGTTTTTATATATAACGAATAGAGAGAAACTAGCTGTTATAAAATTATCGATGTTGCTAGCAACAGAACCAATTCTAAAGATGGTGAAAATGAACAGGGATTTATTCCTGAGGACGGTATGTTTGCTTACGATGACCGTAATCTTTACTTCTACAGGTGCAAGTATGGGTGAAGTTACGTTAGCGGCCAATGCCATCTTACTACAAATTCACTATATTATAGCTTATTTATTTGGAGGTTTCGCGAATGCTTCTAGTATCTTGGTTGGCAGAGCTATAGGTGGAGCAAATTTGTTTCTCTATAAGCGTGCGTTTACTCTATCAGCTCAGTGGGGGGCTGCATCGGCAATTCTGTTAGGATTATGTGTTTATACTTATGGTGAAAGTATAATCAGCTTATTTACGACACTTACAGAAGTGAAAACGATGTCAGAGAACTTTCTTGTATGGATGATCGTGTTTCCAATCGTTGGTTTCTGGGGTTTGCAACTCGAAGGGATATTTTCTGGTGCCACGGAAGCAAAACCGATCAGGGATTCCATTGCTTTAGCATTAATTGTTTTTTTAATTATACTTTGGTTGTTTTTTCCTCAATATCAAAACCATGGATTATGGATAGCGTTCGTTGTATTTAGTTTATCACGTTCTTTCTTTTTATCGTTATTTGTTCCAAAATTAACTCGTGAAAAATTTGCTAACAAAAACTAAAATCTTTAAATTCTCGAAGGCATGGTGTAATAAGGGCGGCAGGCTTATGCATCAAGGGTTTCCGGGAACGGAAACCCCGCTTTCTAATCCTGGAGCCTTTCGTTTTATGTATAATATCCCAAAACCAAATAATTGGGTAAATAAAGTATATTAATTTTCACCTGACATTGTACGTACCCGACTAATAACATCGAGTTCTAATTTCTCCGTTTTTTCTCTCAATCTTCCGCCAATAAAAAACACATCAATTAACGCCCAAAATCCTAATCCCCCGAGAGTCAGTGTCATCGCAATCCCTCGTCCAATATCGCCCAGATAATAACGATGACCACCAATACCGCCGGTAAACAGCCATAACAGGTACATGACGCCTTTGCTTTTTTTACTTTTCTCCACTTCACTTTGTACAATTAACATCTGTTGGCTCGTCAAACTGCTTTTTAACATTACGTTATCCACAATATCTAGCCCCTCATTATTTCCCCATCGGCTGGAGTATTTACTAATTGTTTCTAGTTCTATAATTCTACAACAAAAGTTGTGATTTGACGACATTTATAAGAAAAAATACCCATCTGACACATTGAGAAGTTGAAGGAATTTGTTTTATTGCGTCGAAGTTTACAAGGTAATGTTTTGCAATCGGGGTCATTATACCCAGTTTACATCGGACGGAGGAGTTAGAAGTGAGTTTTTTTGATAAGTTGAAGACAGGGGTAACGGAAGCAGGCAATAAGGCTAAAGTTGCAGTCGAGCTGAATCGTTTGAAAATGCAGAACAGCACCAAGCAGAAAGAAATCGCACAACATTATGAGGAAATCGGCAAACAGGTATTTATGTCCGTAGCAGGCCGCTCGCCGGAATTTCAAGATGAGCAGATCAGACCGTTTATAGATCGTGTTCTTCAGCTGGAGGCGGAAATTCAAAGCAATCTACAGCAAATGAAAACGATCTCGGATGAGCAAGAGTGTGTGTGCGGCAAAACCGTGGCATTGGATACGCGCTTCTGCCCGCACTGCGGACATCAATTTGCAACAACGAATCAGGAGGTTTAAGTTCATGCAGCAATTTTCAGTCGTTTTACACGAAATGCGGAAGTGGTTTGAATCCTTTGGATGGTATCAGCTTCTGAGACAGTTCGAGATGCATCTATTATTTGGCGGTTTAGGGATCCTGGTATTCAGAAAGCTGTTGTATCTGCTGCTGCCATTCGGCGCATATGACACGCTGCAGCTTATTTTCTTCACGATTCCACTGTCTGCTATCGCGTATCACGCGTTTTTGATCGGCGCCTGGATGACATTGGTCTCACTGAAAAATTTCAAATACTTGCCTTATGCGTTTTGGGGATATGCCGCATACATTCTGTTTCCCTTCACGAGCATTTCGCTTAGTTCGTTAATTTCAGCCGGCGTATATGCTTTCCTGGGTTATGCGGTCTTTAAATACTCGGCATCTTCTTATGCAGCTGTTGAGAGGGCTTAATTTTAATGGAGTACATAGCAAGCGCCTCTTGCGGGGCGCTTTTCATTTTGAACATCCGGGAGGAAATAATTATACATGAATTGTCCATCATGCGGTGCCGCTGCACCCGGGAAATTCTGCACGCAGTGCGGGACAAGAATCGAACCGGAACAAAAGAAGCCACGCGAAATTCCCAATGAGCCACAGGAACCGGGATGTTCTGAGGATTCGAGGGTCTCAGCTGCAACAGAGGCTCCAATGAATGAGAGTGGGGCCGAACAGCCGGCCGCATTGCCGGAACATGCAGTTAACGAGGCGATGCCATCCAGCCACAATTTCAGCCGGTTCGCCCTCAGCTTTACATGCGCCTCAGCCGGTGCGGCAGCCCTGATTACCGCTTTTTCTGCATTCATCGGCTGGGCTGCCAGCCGCGGGCAGTTCTTTAACGATCTTGTGTACCATCTGTTAATGAACGTGCTGCGAATACCCCCCGAACAGGCTGCATTCTTCGCCGGCCGTATGAAACCTGATTTCTGGCTGCACCTGATGCTTCTTCATGGAGGGACAATCGAAGGGACTTACCGCATCGCGCAGCATCAAAGCGATCCCCAGAGTTTATCATTCAGCTTACATATCCCGCTCATTTTTTCCGTAGCGATATGGTTTGTGATCCTTTTCCTTTGCGGGCTGCTAATGCGGCCACTGGTCAAGCGTTATGCCGGCGGGCAATTGTTGCGGTTCGGATGGGCGGCAGGTTTCAGCGCCGTGTATAGTATCGTGATGACAATTATTCTGCTGCTTGCCCGGCCGGACAGCGAGTTTGTGTTCGGAAGGGACGAATATACGCTTGAGCTGAGCATGCCTGTTCTAAAGAGCTTTCTTCTGATTTTTCTGCTCTGCCTTGCCGCTGTGGCAGTCGGGTTAGGCAAATGGGCTTTTCTGAGTAATCGCATATGGGGAGCTTGGGCAGCAAGCATTCGCACATTCGTGCTGACCATCATCGGATTTTTTATTTTGATTGGTTCGTTAATGGCCGTCAGCTGGACGCTGTCGAATCAAAGCCATGTCTACAGCACGCAGATCACAACGATGGGATCCATCTGGAAAGCGTACAAGACCGATCCCGCCGTATACGCAGTGGTGCCGAATGTTCTGCTCCAGGAACAGATCTATTCACTCGGCGGAACCTGGCATATTAGCGGCCAGCCTGCAGCCGACCTGCTGGAGGTTCGAGCGCCGCTGCGATTAAGTTTATTTCATAGCGTGCGCGATCCGGCACCGGCCCATGACTCTGGGGAATTTACGTATGAAAGCGCCGGAGAACCAAGCGAGGGCGCTTGGAAGCAGGAGTTGGCAGATGATATCCGCTGGCAGTGGTACCACGTGGCGTTCCTGCTTGCATATTTATTCGCGTTAAGCCGAATTCAGCTCACTAGCGTCTGGATTTATGCGGCTACGGTAAGTGGAGTCATCATCCTTGCATCGCTCTTATCCGTTTATTTCAACATCAGCTTTACGGTCGGACAGTCACCTGGCGCATTCATCGGCTTCGAATGGAGTCAAGCGGTGCTGGCAGTCGGCTTAACCACCGTTGTGTTCCTTACACTCTCATATGCCGTACAGCTAATACTCGTGAAAAGGAGGGCTGCTGAATGACCCACAATGAATGGTTAATCGGAACGCTGATTACGTTCATCGTTGCAGCCGTCTGTCTGCTCGCGGTCATCGTAAGCGCGAAGTGGTACTTTCCGAGAACAGGGGTATTCAAGGTCGGCTCCCTTTTAGCGGCCGGTATGGCGATTGTGGGCTTGGCCTCCTTTAACATGCTGACGCAAAGCGGACAATCCGATATGCCGCGGCAGTCGGACAACGTTCATCTGTACAAGCAGCTCTATTGGCTGCAAAATGATACGCCGGAGTTTGCGCTATCCAAGGCGAAGCAAATGTGGGAGCATACGCCTTCGGCAGACAGCAAGCTGATATTAGGCTTGGCCTATATCAACGCGCGTCAGCCGGAAATGGGCGCCCCGATACTGACGGAACTAGCGGACGATTCACGTAAAGCCGCCTATATGTCGGTTTCTGAGCTTGATCTTCTGCTGCAGGATATCACTGCCGCAACCGCAGAAGACGTCGATTCCGCAGGCAGGGCCGAATACGAACGAATCGCGGCAGGTGCAGCCGATATGCTGCGGGAGCGGATAAGGAGCGATGTTAATGACCAGCAGGAGAGAGAGATCCTTACGCTGGCACAGCTTGATCCCGATCGTATCGATTATATTTACAAAGCTGCCCATGACGGCGAATATGATGCGGGTGCAGCGCAAGCTGAGATTGACAGCTTGTACCGGGAGGCGGTCAGCGGGCCCCCGGATGATCCGTCATTCAAAGTGGAGCTGGCAAAAACTGCGGTTTACATGGGTGATTCCGGCCATGCAGGGCAGCTGCTTACAGATGTCCTCAGGCAGTATCCGGATGCGGAGGAGCCGTCCATGCTGCTCGGAGAGCTTCTGCTCAGCGGGGCTGGAGTCATAGAGGAAGAACGGCTGCAGCTGCTTCCGGCTTATCAGGAGGCGAAGCTGCGGCACCGTCAGGAGCAGAAGCGGCTGCTGCAGGACTGGTCGAACGAGGTGAGGCCTGGAGATGAACAGGCGGCACGAATCGTGCAAAATCGCCTGAACGAAATCCAGTCGATACTGGATCTGGAGCCGCATCTCGCCTATGCGCTGCTAAAACCACTGGAGGCGCGAAGCGATAATCCGCAGGTCGAATTTCTGATGGCGGAATACTACTTTCAAATGCACGAGATAGATAAGTCAGCCGACTATATTCATCAGATTGCCGAACATCCGTCTAATCTGACGGTGCCGCAGCAATATTATGTCCAATCGCTGCGGTCTTTGCCGGATGCTGGACAGATGTCGCTTGCAGAGCTGCAGGAACGTAATGAACTGACGAATGAAGTCTATCGCAGCTTCAAGACAATGAACGGAAAGAGGCTCACTGAAGCAGAACCGACGGATCAGGAGAGGAGCTTCGCCGTTCATCTGAGCAACCAGCTGATTCACTTGAACAAATCGCGCATCCGCATTTCCTCTATACAGGCAGCAGAGAATGGCCAGGTGGAGCTTTATGTGACAACGGACAATGTAGACGAGCTGACGAAGTCAACGCTGAAGATTAGGGACAATGCGACGGATATTAAAGATTTTAGCATCGAAAAGATAAGCGAAGCGTCCCACTATAAGCGGAATATCGTGATGATCATCGACCGCAGCGGTTCGATGGACGGAGAACGGATCGATGCGGCAAGATTGGCTGTCCAGAACTTTGTTCACGATCTGCGCGAGAATGAGCGGATTGGCGTCATCGCCTTCTCGGACGGAAGCTTTGTCTTGAATCCTATTACCTCCAACCTCCCCCCGGTCATGGAAGCGGTCGGAGAAATTTCCGCCGGCGGCGGCACGAACATTGCCGAGGCATTAAATTCCGGGATGGAGTTGATCGGACGGGAATCCGGCGAGCGTGTGCTGTTTATCCTGTCAGACGGAGAGGATGACAATTTCTCGCTGCCGGAAACCCGCGCGGGCATCATTCAGCGGGCCAATGAAGAAGGGGTCACCGTCTTTGCGGTCGGCTTCGGGGCGGGATATGAGACGCTCCGGGATGTCGCCGAGGCGACAGGAGGGAAGTATCTTGCAGCTGCAGGCCTGGATGATCTGATGATCAGCTTTGCCGAGATAAAAGCCACCCTGGAGAGGTCTTACAAAATATCCTACACGCTGGATCCGATGGAGGAAGGCGTTCATCGGGTCGGCCTGACGGGGCCGAATGATACAAAGGCCTCCAAAACCTATACGATTGGCATGGATGCCGATGCGGCTGGAAGCGGCCCGCTGGTGGGCGATGGTGCGACAGTTGAAGCCGATTGGATTGATTTTGCGATCAATCAGACGATACCTAATCGTATTACCGCTTCAGCGCTCGGGACCACAAATGTGCAAATTCTGGGCATCGGCTTCGGCAGCGTGGAGAAGGTCGCGTTCAATAACGAGGATATCCGCTTCAACCGGGTCAGTGACACCAGGCTGGATATTACGGTTCGGAACAACCTTGCGCTGGGCATTCATAAAATCAAATTGATCGCGAAGGACCAGCGGGAGCTTGAATACAATCTGTCGGTAGCCAAGTCAGGCGACCAGGAGTACCGGGCATTCGGAGATGCAAGAGTGTATGCCGATTTCATCAAGGACGAACCCGGAACAGCCCATTTCATGGGCAATACGTCTGTCGACCGTTTCCTGTATGATGCGAGGGGAGAGATGAAGCTCGAAGGCGGACGCGTCTTGACGTTCAGCGGTTTGCTCGCGAACGTCGACAAGACGAAGATCGGCATCGCGCCTGCTGCAGCGGTCGGTGCCAGCAATCTGAAGGAGCGGTTTTTGCCGGACAATATTACGATGGAGGTCCAAAATAACCAAAAGACCTTCCAGATTACACGCAGCAATGCCGCTAGGGACATTTTGGATAAAGCCACGCTCGGGAAATTCGGCCTGGAGGTTTACCTGGCGCCTAATCTGACGTATGAAGCGAAATACAAGGGTGACGGCGGAACCTTGAAGTCCAAAGCGGGGATAAAAGGCTTCTCGTTCTTGGGCGATTTGAAATCGCCTCACATCGATCGGTGGATGCAAACCGTAAAGTTCCTGCCGTCGGATGCAAATCTGGAGATTGGCTACGAAACGGATAACATTACAGTCAGCGGTGAGGTTGGCGCTGCGCTTCAGCTGGGCTCATTACTGGAGACCGGAGGAACGAAGCTGTCCGCAGCTTATGAGCATAAAACCGGAAAGTTCGATTTGGGAATGGAGATCGAGGATTTTAAGGGGACGATTCGCGCCTTTTCATTTGATGTCACATCGGATGCCGGAGCCCTCATCAATAAATTCGGCTTGAAGCTGGGTTGGCAGGGAAGCATCCTGCCTAGAGCGGGAGAAGTGCTGGTCGGCAGCCCGAGAGGTGTGCCTCTGGGCACCACAGGCTTGACCGCTCGTGCCGTTAAGGTCGGAATTGACGGAAGAGAGGGCTTTGGCGGCGTGCTCGGCACAGAGGTCGGAACGGCAGTCGACGGACCGTTCCAGAAAGCGATCGAATGGGTGAACAAGCTGCCGCTTGTCGATATGGACCCTAATTCAGCTTGTGTATTATGCGTAGAAGGCGAAGCGGGAGTGAAAAGTCTGGGGACAGAGGAATGGTCGGTTAATGGGGCGATGACGCTAAAGGTGATCGGATTCGAACTAAGTAAGAGAACGGCGTATATCGATGCTAACGAAATCAGCGCAGGTACTTTCATCGAGCCGATCAACTTTGACGGGAATACGAGGCTGCTGTGGCATGATTACAACTACGGCGGCGACCTGACGATTACTTACCGAGGCTCTCTGAACGTAATGGAGCTTACTGGGGATATGGCGTTGTTTCTAAATGCTTCCCGTTTTGATCAATCCTACCTCATTATGGAAGCGGAGGCATGGATGTTCGAGCCTCATATTCATTTGGGCGCCGATCCTGCAGTATACCGCTAAGGAGTGATTCTTAAGGATGAGAACTAGCTATAGCTGCAGCGCGTATGAGTGGGAATTCGCCCGCCTTTTTTCCGCAGTCGGCCGTGCCGACCGCGGATACAGGAATATGCCGTATATCGGCTGCCTGGCGGTTCCCGCGATCGCGATTACAATGTTTATCCTCTACTATCTGTTGCAAGCGGTACTTCCTCGTTCCGCGGAGCAGGACATCATGTGGCTGAAGGACTGGGCCATTACAGCCGGTCTGGTCGTCGGGGGAGTTATATTTATCCGGTCCGTCAATACCCCGGGACGACACAGGAAATACCCGGACACGGCTGTACGTGTTCCGCTTGTTGTAACGGATGCCGGGGGGATCGCCGTCAATTTGTTTAACAATTTAGATGCCAGGATACTTCCCTATATCAAATGGTCCAGTGTGGAGCATGTGCTGATCGATGTGACCAAGGCCAATAATCATTACGTCGGGGGAAGAGTCTTTGCGTTCCGCAAGGAGCTTCGGTTTGATGAGATCAAGCGCCGTCTCCCGGATTTTACCGAGACGGTCAAGGAAATTTATGACGACCGGTTTACGCTGCTGTTGAATATCGGAAAAGGCATCAACACCCGGACATTGAAATATGCCATCATCCAGATTCCCGTGAGCTGGCTGTACGACGGACAGTTCGCCGCGCTGCTGGGAGACATCAGGTCCAATGTACAAGCACCGATTAAGTACTATGATCAACATGCGGAGCGCTCCTTCAGCTCATGGGCCGATACTTATTTATAACAACTTCGAGAGGAATGAACGCATTGCGCAAAGGCCCTTACCTACTGGCGTTATGGCTTGCTGTTTTCATGTTTTCCGTCCTGCCGGCAAACGCGGAGCCTGCGATTAAAACCGAAACCCTGCGGCTGGATGAGAAGCAGTTCAATGTTCAGTTCATTGTAACGGGAGAAGCCTCGGAGCCGTTTGAAGTGGAGCTGGAAATGCCGGGCGGAACGCGGTATACACATGATCAATTTGACGGCAAGAAAGTGCTGTATCTTGATATGGAGGGAGAGCGCCGCTGGCTGATCAATGAAGCGCCGGCCGGCGAATATAAGCTGCATATCTCAGGTACAGAGCAAGCCTATCGAGTCACCATAAAGAAGGAATTACGACGGCCGGACACGGCTTGGGTATCGCCATTGGGCACCGAATTGACCGCTGCGAACGAGCCGATTCAACTGGCGTGGAGAAGCCAGGGAGACTACGATGCGAATGATAGAATCCGGTTCTTCCTAAGGCCGGCCGGCGGATGGCAGAATATGCTGATCGGAGAAGCGCAGCTGGGAGATGGAGCGGCGTCATTATATTTGCCGGGCACGCTTGCAGATGGGGAATATGAGCTGTTCATCATAGCCGATAACAAAACGCCGGATGGGCAGCACATTGAGCCGGATGTGACGCTGCATGTACAGCGTGGAGTCAGCTATGACGGCATTCGAGCTGTACATGCGATCCCGCGTGGGGATGCCATTGAGCTTGAATTTGAATTTCCCCGCGACCTCGAATGGACGGTCATTACAGCTTCTTTTACTGACGGCACGGGCAGCACGTTCTTAAAGCATGCCGGCAGGCAGGAGCTTTCGGAGATTGAACAGACGGAGCGGACGGATATGCAGGTGCTCCGCTGGTTGTTACCGCTGAATGCCGGTGCATACAAAGGATCATTTCAGGTTGTATTCGGCGACTATACGATGAGCCCGGTGATGGACATCCCTTCCTTTGAGCTAAAGATGCGGGATTGGAGCAAGGATGAGGTCAAGTGGTCGATTGAAACGGAGAAGACGAATGCCCGGCAGCTCCAGGTGATATTGAAGCTTCAAGCAAAAACCCATGTGCAAATCGTGAACGGCTCGAGCGGAATCTTGTTCGACCAAGCCGTTGCTGGCGGCGAAGAGGCGGAGGAGCAGATTGTCTCCGTGCCGCTTGCCGAGGGTGACCAAATTATTGAGGTGCTGCTTGCCGATCAGGGCGGGGCGGTCAAACTATATTCCAAACGGTATTTGGTCGATTACACCCCGCCAAGATTAACGATGATCCAGCCGCTCTCGACACACGAACGATTGGAAGGCGGATTAGCCAGCGGGTTTGCGGATCTAGACAGCATCATTATCCACAACGGCAATGAAATTACGCCCGACGCTAGTGGGTATTTCAGTATCGAGGGCGTAGGCGATTCATTAGAAATCTCTGTCCGCGACAGCCATGGGAATGAAACGAGCTATTCCTGGCAGGCCGCCGGCGGCGGATGGAGCAAAGCGCTGATTGTAATTATCGTCATCAACCTGCTGCTGGTGGGCGGGACAGTTACGGTAATCTTGATTATCCGCAAGAAAAATTTGAAACAGCCATAAAGGAATAAACAACCATGTAAAAAGCTTCTCATCCGTTCCACTGGAACAGGTGAGAAGCTTTTATTTCAGCTATTGACCGGAATTTGCATAGACTTGTTGTAAATTCCCTTAAGCAGCTGCTTCGGCTTGTCCGCCAGGGAAGTGCTGGAGAATACAATTTCATCGGCTCCGATTACCGTTATTTCTTGACCGCCGCCGATGACGGCGCCGTCTTCGATAATCGTGCCTTCCCCGATAATGGCGCGTGTAATCTTTACATTTCTTCCGATTTTCACATTTGGCATGATAATACTCTCGTTAATTTCGCTGCCCCGTCCGACCTGCACGTTGCTAAACAGAACAGACCGGTTCAGATCGCCTTCTACAGCACATCGGTGATGCATCAGTGACTGGCTTATATCAGCAAAAGGAGAACAATAAGAGGCAAACCGCGTGTCATTATCCGAAGTATACATCGGCCATTCGGGCCGCTCCAACGAAATTTGGCCATCCAGCAAATCCATATGCGCTTCCCACAGGCTCTCGACCGTGCCTACATCACGCCAATATCCGTCGAACGGACAAGCATAAATATTGGAGCAGGTTTGCAGTATGCGTGGTATAATATCCTTACCGAAGTCATGGCTTGACTTCGAATTCTTCGCATCTTCTTCCAGATAGGCCTTCAAGAAAGACCAACGGAACAGATAAACGCCCATTGAGGCTAAATTACTCACCGGCTTGTCCGGTTTTTCCACAAATTCAATCACCCGCATCTCGGGGTCAGTATTCATGATGCCGAATCGGGAAGCTTCCTTCCAAGGCACCCGGTTCACCGAGATTGTCGCTTCCGCTCCTCTGGATTTATGAAAATCGAGCATTGCCTGATAATCCATCTGATAGATATGGTCGCCAGATAGAATAAGTACATGCTCAGGATTGAGCCGATCGATAAAATCTCTATTTTGATAGATTGCATCTGCCGTTCCGCAATATCCTTTTGTCCCAAGCTCAGAAGAAGGCAGCAGTGTAACCTTTTCGCTGTCAGCTTCATTGTCCGTCCAAGCTTTTCCGTCCTGGATATGGGTTTCCAGCGATTCGGACATATATTGTGTCAATACACCAATGGAGTGAATTCCAGAATTTTTACAGTTACTAAGTGGGAAGTCTACGATTCGATAGCTCCCGCCAAAAGGGACAGCAGGCTTCGCAACTTTACTCGTTAATGGGGCTAGTCTTTTTCCTTCTCCTCCTGCCAATACCATTGCAACACATTCATTCGGTCTCATAATGTCCCTCCCGCATTCTGTTCGTAAGCTCTATTTAAACTTCAAAGCTCAGGACGAAACACAATAAAAGGAAAAAACAAACAGAAAACTGCTGACGTAGTCTTTGGCGGCGGGAGATCTGTTTGCGGTGAATTCTAAGCTTGTATAAGTGTGAAACTTATGCTTTTTTAGAATTTTAAAAAGGAAAACATTCCTTTTCTGTAGAATAATGAAAATATATTTGTGAATCTATGAAAGCTTTCTTTACATCGAACCTTACATCGAAATATGGACATACAAAAATGTGAACATACAAATTGGTGAAAAATGCTTCAAAAGGAGGGTGATGAGGTAATGATGGCTAAAAACACAATAGTGGGTGGGAATTTGGAATCAACAGTATTTCGTCCGGAGGACCTTTATTTATTTCATGAAGGCACGTTGTATCAGAGCTACAAGATCATGGGAGCGCAGCCTGAGATTCATTCGGGCAAAAAAGGAGTGCGTTTTACGGTCTGGGCACCGAACGCGAGAGAAGTAAGGCTGGCATCCGATTTTAACGGATGGGACGGCCGGCATCATCCCCTTGAACAAATAAACAGGTCCGGGTTATGGACACTGTTTATGGAAGGTTTAGCCGAAGGGACATTATATAAATATGAGATTATTACCGCAGAAGGCGAAAAGCTGTTGAAGGCTGATCCTTACGCCTTTCAGGCAGAAGTGCGTCCGCGCACCGCATCGGTTGTCCGATTTCTGGAGGGTTACCGCTGGAGTGACCGCAAATGGCAGAAACGGCTCCGTCCGGTATATGACCGGCCGTTAAATATTTATGAAGTGCATCTGGGCACCTGGCGGCAGAAGAAAGACGGTACTCTGCTCACCTACCGGGAGCTGGCAGAGGAGCTGCTCGATTATGTGCAGGACATGGGGTACACGCATATTGAACTGATGCCATTAACCGAGCATCCTTATGACTTATCATGGGGCTATCAGGCGACGGGGTATTACGCGGTCACGAGCCGGTTCGGCTCACCGCATGATTTTATGTATTTTGTGGACGAGTGTCACCGGAGGGAGATCGGCGTTATTCTCGATTGGGTGCCGGCTCATTTTGCCAAGGATGCGCATGGTCTGCGCAGGTTCGACGGTTCCGCGTTGTTTGAGCATGAGGACGCGTTAATTGCCGAGAAGCCGGGGTGGGGAACGCTCGGGTTCGATTACAGCAAGCCGGAGGTCTGCTCCTTCCTTATCTCGAATGCGTTATTCTGGCTTGATGTTTATCATATCGACGGGCTGCGGATCGATGCGGTGACGAGCATGCTGCTGCGCGATTTCGAGAAGCAGCAGTGGCGTCCGAATAAGGATGGGGGCAAAGAGGATCTCGAAGCGATTGCCTTCATCAAGAAGCTGAACGAAACGGTATTTGAATTCTATCCCAATGCGTTGATGATGGCGGAGGAATCCAGTGCCTGGGCTCAGGTAACGGGCCCTACGGATCAAGGCGGGCTTGGGTTTAATTATAAGTGGAATATGGGATGGATGAACGATACGCTCAAATATTTCGAGCTGGATCCGATCTATAGGGCGGCCAACCAGTCGCTGTTAACATTTCCGATCGCCTATGCCTATGAGGAGAATTTCTGTCTGCCGCTGTCTCATGATGAGGTCGTGCATGGGAAAAAGTCGCTATTGAACAAAATGCCTGGTACATATGAGCAAAAGTTTGCCGGCCTTCGAGCGCTGCTGGGCTATTGGATGTCCTTTCCCGGCAAGAAGCTGTTGTTCATGGGCGGAGAGTTCGGACAGTTTATCGAGTGGAAGGACACCGAGCAGCTCGATTGGCTGCTGCTGGATTATGAGATGCATCGCAAGCTGCAGTCATTCAGCCGCAAGCTGAACCATCTGTATATACAGGAAAAGTCGCTCTGGCAGCTAGATCATACCCTCGATGGCTATCAATGGATTGATCATCAGGATCATTTGCAAAATATTATTGTCTACATGAGAAAAGGCAAGCGCAAAGGGGAGCAGATCATCGTCATCTGCAACTTCGCGCCGGTGCAGCGGGATGGTTACCGGATCGGTGTGCCGAGCTCGGGGAGTTATGAAATGCTGCTTAACAGTGATGATCCTGCCTTTGGCGGCGAGGGCGTGCTTGGCGAGGCATCGTTGGAGATAGAGAAGGTCCCATGGCACGGCCACAAACACAGCTTGGAGCTGACTCTTCCTCCGATGAGCGTCATCTGGCTCAAAAAGGGGAAGAAGGCAAAAAAATAAATAGATAAGAAAGGTGTGGAGAGAGATGAAGGTATTATTTGCTGCAGCGGAAGGAAGCCCTTTTATAAAGACGGGAGGGCTTGCGGATGTCATAGGCGCCCTGCCGAAGGCACTGCTCAAGAATGGGATCGATGCACGGGTGGTGCTGCCCAAGTACAAATCAATTCCGGAAGAGTATACGGCATCGATGCGTTATATTCAGCATATCGAAGTGCCGGTGGGCTGGCGGCAATCGTACTGCGGTATTTTTGAGCTGGTGTTTGATGGGGTAACCTTCTACTTCCTCGATAACGAGTATTATTTCGGTGCGCGGGACGGTGTCTATGGGCATTATGATGACGCCGAGCGCTTTGCCTTCTTTAATCGCGCGGTGCTGCAGGTACTGCCGCATATAGAATTTCAACCGGATATTATTCATAGCCATGATTGGCATACCGGGATGATCAGTCCGCTGCTTGACAAGCATTATCGCCATGATTCTTTTTATCAGAACATTCGAACGATCTATACGATTCATAATTTGCAGTACCAGGGCGTCTTTCCGTATGAGGTGCTCGGTGAGCTGCTTGGTATGGAGCATCAATATTTTAGCCCGGATAAGCTCGAATACAAAGGCGGAGTCAGCTTTATGAAAGGCGGCATCGTTTATTCCGACAGGGTAACGACCGTGAGCCGTACCTATGCCGATGAGATTCAGACGCCTCATTTCGGAGAAGGGCTGGATGGCGCGCTTCGCTGGCTTGGGGATCGGATGACCGGGATTGTTAACGGCATCGATGACAAGTCGTATAATCCCGCCACTGATCCCCACCTGTTCCAGCGTTATCGTTCCAGCGTCACCAAGAAGCAGGCAAACAAGGCGGAGCTTCAGCGGGTCTTAGGTATGGAAGAGAACAAAAACACGCCGATGATCGGCATGGTTACCCGTCTTACTGCTCAGAAAGGGCTGGATCTCTTGTCCCACGTGCTGCATGAGCTGATGGACGATGAGCTGCAGCTTGTCATTTTGGGCAGCGGCGATCCGCATTATGAGGGATTCTTTCTAGATATGGCGCTGCGTCATCCGGATAAGCTTTCCGTGCAGATCCGTTTCGACGAGAGGCTGGCGCGGCAGATATATGCGTCATCTGACTTGTTCCTGATGCCGTCGCAGTTTGAGCCCTGTGGGCTGGGCCAGCTGATCGCGATGCGTTACGGCAGCATTCCGATCGTACGGGAAACGGGCGGCTTGAATGATACAGTGCAAGCCTACGAGGAATTGACCGGTGAAGGGAACGGCTTCTCCTTTACGAATTACAATGCCCACGATATGCTGTACACGATTCGCCGCGCGCTCAGCGTCTATCATCAGCCCGAGCATTGGAAGCGGATTGTGAAAAATGCGATGGCCGGTGATTACAGCTGGAATGAGTCCGCGCGCCAATACAAGCAGTTGTACGAAGAAGTGCTCAGCCCTGTATATAGTTAATGATGACGATGGGATAGCCCCTTCTTAAAAGCTTTGGTTGTACCGCATTCACTGCGCAGTCGAATGTTCTTCCGATCGCTGTTGTTCCCGGATTCCTTTGAATGAATAGGCCGAGGTGGGAATCCGGGAACAAAGGCGACCGCTGACGCTTCTCCAGAATCATTCGATCTGCTCCGTTTAGGCGTAACCGTTTACTTTGCCCATAGACTTGCAGGAAGATATCCCCGAAAACCATCTCGTTTGGGACATCAATGATGCAGTCAATCGCCTACCTATGAAGATCTTCACTCCAGCTTATCCCGGCGGCGGTCGAGATCGCTGCCACCCCAAAATGCTCATGAAAGTCATCATTTACGCCTACAAGCAGCGTATCTGCTCTTCCCGCCAAATCGCAAAAGCCGTTCGCGAGAATATCATGTTCATGTGGCTCGCCGCCCGGCAGTGCCCAGACTCTCGCACCATTAACCGTTTCTTCTCAGAGCACATGAAGTCCGTCGTGAAATATGAGACGTATCACAAACAAGCACAGATACCGCAGAGAGTGGATTTAAGCCCAAAATTTGCTGAAGAAAGCAGCCATTGACCAAAATAGAAACGGGATGGAGCAGATATAACCCCTGATCCATCCCGTTTTCAATTACATAGGTTTTGTTTTTTTGGTTGAGGCTGTGTGCTTTACTTTTTTTAGACAGTCTCTTTCTGCTTGCTAGTTTAAACGTCGGTATAAAATTCGGTAATCCAGCGGGGCAAGCTCAATACACAGCGCTCTATCTGGAACAAATCGGTTGTTTGACACCCTGGACAGGAGGGTAAATATGGGTACTGAAATAGAGGGAAGGGTGGGTACCCTATGATAAAATCTTTAATCGTCGTCCTGCTGCTTGCTGGTTTTCAGATTGCAAATGTCATGCCTGCCAATCAATCAGAGACCGGAACAGCAGCCCCGATAACCGACCAGTCTGAGCCGTCTATCGTTTCATTTCAGCAGGTGAATGGGATTAGTTTAACGGATAATTTAATTACAATTGAGGATAAACTCGGGCAGCCGGTTACGATAGAGAAGGATGCATTGTTGCCAGAACGTAAAGAGCATGTATATGACAACACGGTGCTTGGTTTCAGTGGAGATTACGTGGAGTATATAAAAGTTACTGCAGATCAAGGAGTGGTCAAGATCGGCGATAAAGAGCTGGTGTTCGAAATGGACCATCTGGTGACCACGCTCGGGACGCCCGATTATATAGCCGAGGATGGACTGGTTTATGTTCAGGATGGAATTAGTCTGAAGCTCTATTACAAGGAAGACGGCAAGCAATTGGATTCGCTTCAAGTGTATTGGTCATCACAAGTTTAAAATTAATGTTTCAATCCGATTGGAATGTGGTAATCAGGACTAGCTCGTTACACAAGCTTCACCCAATGATAAAAAAGAAACGGAGGAATGAAAGATGAAACCAACTGTACAAGTATTAGATACGGGAATGGCGGCGATCAACGCAGTTCGCGATTTGAACCAACGAGGGTATAGCCAAGATGATATATACGTGCTTGCACATGATGATGATCATACCGATTCCTTAGCCGATGCGACGAATGCGAACACAATCGGCATGTCTGAAGAGGGAGTATTCACCTCCATGGCTAATCTGTTTCGATCCCGGGGTGATGAGCTTCGCGCAAAGCTGGAGTCTATCGGATTATCTGAGCAAGAGGCCGATCAATATGAACAAGAACTGGATAAAGGGAAAGTTCTTGTCATTGCGAAAATCCATTAAAAAAACATTATTTCAAACCAATCGTTTGAACAAGACAAGTCTTCTTCGGAAGCTTGTCTTCTATTTGTGTTTATATCAGGTATTCCCTATGATTTGTTAAAAAGTGCAATAAACACCATAATACATTATGATATAATGACTATTCTCTGATTCATTATTATTTACTTTGGGTGAGGAGCGGACAATGAAGATAAAGACAAAGCTGTTAATCGGATCTCTCATTTTAGTAGTGGTGCTGCTGATATTGGCCAGTGCGGGAATCGGCAATTTGACGAAACTGGCCAATCAGATGGACGACCTTCATGCCAATCGTTATCAGAAAATGCTGCTTGCCTATGAGGTTAGAGGAGAAGCCAATAAGGTCGATCAATCTATTTCTAACATATTAGCTGTACCGACCAAGGAAAATTTAGAACAAAATACAGAGCGTATCCAGCAATCATTAGTTGTAGCCGGAGAAGCGTTGCAGAGGCTTGATGAGCAGACGAATACGCCGCTTGAAGACAAGATTTTAGCTGAACTTCTACAAACTGGAAAAGATTACATTCAGTATGCCCGAGAGATCATCCAGCTGATGGAAGCGGGAGAGGCTGTCGAAGCGAGCGCCCTTTGGCAAAACGAAGGCGTCGGTTACCAGAATCAACTCACAGCTAAGTCCAACGAAATGGTAAAATATCACCGGGCAGAGATGGATAGAGCATTCGAGGAGTCGAAAGCAAGCAGTGATTCTACGATCACAATGATGAGCATCGCTACGGTCATCGGGCTGCTGCTGGGCATCGGCGCAATGCTGTGGAGTATGAAATGCCTTGGTGAAGGCCTGCAAAGCCTTTCCGTCATGATCAGGGGATTCGCCCATGGGACGATCGATGCCTCTTCGCGAATTCAGCATATCCGAAACGACGAATTCGGCGATGTGGCGAAGGTGTTTAACGCCTTGGCTGAAGATATCGAGAAAAAAACAGAGCTGGAGCTTATCTACAGTAGGAGCAGAGAAGAAGAGTCCTGGGTGAAAACCAATCTGGCCCAAATCATGGTGAAGATTCAGAGTGATATGGATCTGACAAAATTAAGCCGTTCGTTTATCCGGGAGATGACTCCACTTACCGGTGCGCAATTTGGCGCGCTCTATGTAAGGGAAGGATACGGGGAGAAGAACTTCCTGAAGCTTCAGGGAGCCTATGCTTTTGATGATGAGACCGAATTCGATAAGCAGTTTATCTTTGGTCAGGGATTAGTGGGTGAGTGCGCACAAAATGGCAAACCAATCGAACTAAATGAATTGCCTAAGGATTATGTAAAGTTACAGTCCGGCATTGGTGATATCTCACCGCAGCATCTCCTGCTTGTTCCGGTTCAGTACGAGCAGCATACGCTGGCCGTTATTGAACTGGCTGCGATTCGTCCGTTCAGTGCGCTGGAGCGAAGATTGCTTGAAGAAACGATGGAAAGTCTCGGCATTATATTAAATAATCTGTTCGGGCAGATGAAGGTGGAAGAACTGCTGCGAGAATCGCAAGCATTAGGCGAAGAGCTGCAGGCCCAATCCGAAGAGCTGTTATCCCAGCAGGAAGAGCTGCGCCGATCCAATGAGAAGCTCGAAGAGCATACGAAGCAGCTGAAGAAATCGGAGGAACTGCTGCAGAGCCAGCAGGAGGAATTGGAGCAGAGCAACGAAGAGCTGCTTCAAAAGACGCACATGCTGGAGCTGCAAATGAAACAGACGGAGCAGAAAAGCGAGCAAATCGCGAAAACGAAAGCCGCGCTGGAGAAGCAGACCTTCCAACTGGCGTTGTCATCCAAATACAAGTCCGAATTTCTCACGAATATGTCGCATGAATTGCGCACGCCGCTCAACAGCTTGCTCATTCTGTCGCAGATGCTGATGGATAATAAAGACAGCAACTTAACGGCTAAGCAGGTTGAGTTTGCAACCACGATCTATTCCTCCGGCAGCGATCTGCTCAAGCTGATTGATGAGATCCTCGATCTATCCAAAATCAGTGCGGGAAAAATGGATGTTGTTATCGAGCATGTGCCCCTGAATGAGCTGGATCTGTACATCCGCCGCAGCTTTACGCCGATTAGCCTGCAGAAGGGCGTTGCCCTGGAAACAAAACTGGAGGACGGCCTGCCGGAGGAGATATACACGGATAGCCATCGTGTGAAGCAAATCTTAAAGAATTTGTTATCCAATGCGTTTAAGTTCACACAGCAGGGCTCGGTTCAATTTACAATTCGCAACGCCAGGCCGGATGAGTGTGAGCTGGCAGAGGATAACAGCACCTCCATTGTCGCGTTTGAAGTGAAGGATACCGGCATTGGAATCCCGCAGAATAAACAACAGCTCATTTTTGAAGCGTTCCAGCAGGTAGACGGCACCACAAGCAGGATTTATGGAGGAACCGGGCTTGGCTTGGCGATCAGCCGTGAGCTCGCCGCCTTGCTTGGCGGAACGATCAAATTGGAGAGCGTCGAAGGAAGCGGAAGCATCTTTACCTTGTATCTTCCGGAATTCCATATTGCAGGTGAGCAAAATTCCCGCGAGCTTTATGACAATGTGCTGTATAATCCTGAAGTTGGAGAGCGCGTTGTAGATCCTTCCTTGTATGCTGCGCCGGCAATCGAGGTCGTGGACACCACGCAGGATTTAAAACATTTACAATCCGATATAGAAGACGATCTCAACAATATTGAAGCCTCGGATAGGGTAGTGCTAATCGTTGAAGATGATGTCAACTTCGCCAAGGTTCTGCTGGATATTGCGCGTGCGCGCGGCTTCAAAGGGATTGTGGCGCTGCAGGGCGACAAAGGGTTGTCTTATGCGCGAACCTACAAGCCGGACGCGATATTGCTTGATATTCAATTGCCGGTGCTTGACGGTTGGACGGTTCTGAACCAATTGAAGCATCATTCGGAGACCAGGCATATTCCGGTCCATGTTATTTCTGTCGTTGACGATATTCAGCATGGATTATCGATGGGCGCTATCGCTTACTTGAAGAAACCGACGGACAAAGGCAGCCTGGAGCAAGTGTTCACGCAGATTGAGTCCTTCCTGGAGCGCGGTCTGAAGAGACTGCTGGTCGTTGAGGATGATGCCGCACAGCGTATAAGCATCGTCGAGCTGATCGGACATGACGATGTCATTATTACTGCGGTGTCAACGGGGAAAGAAGCATTGGAGCAGCTGAAGGAGCATCATTACGATTGCATGGTGCTTGATTTAGGGCTCCCGGATATTTCCGGATTTGAGCTGCTTGATCAAATCGGCCAGAATGAGCTGCTGCACGAAATGCCGATTATCATCTATACTGGAAGAGATTTGGATATTAAAGAAGAGTTAAAGCTGAAGAAGTACGCAGGCACAATAATTATCAAGGATGTGAAGTCGCCGGAGCGGCTCCTGGAGGAGACAACTTTGTTCCTGCATCGTGTGGAGGCGGACCTTCCGGAGGACAAGCGCAATATACTGCGCAAACTGCACAGCATGGAGACGATTTTTGAAGGAAAGAACATTCTCATGGTCGATGACGATATCCGCAACGTCTTTGCTTTGTCCAGTGTGCTTGAAAGCTACAAAATGAATATCTCGTTTGCGGAAAATGGACGGGAAGCATTAGAGAAATTGGATAAACATCCGAACGTAGATCTCGTATTGATGGATATTATGATGCCGGAGATGGACGGTTATGAAACGATGCGTGAAATTCGCCTGATGCCGAAATTTAACAAGCTGCCGATTATTGCCGTTACCGCAAAGGCAATGAAGGACGACAGGGATAAGTGTATCGAAGCCGGCGCCTCGGATTATATCTCCAAGCCGGTCAATACCGAGCAGTTATTGTCGTTGATGAGGGTGTGGTTGTATAAATAAGCTAGTAAAAACTCAAGAAGAAGAGCGGGAGCAGATTGAAATTGAGCTGCTGCTTGAAGCGGTGTTTAGACTGTATGGTTATGATTTTCGTAACTACGCCTATGCATCGATTAGAAGGCGGATCTGGCATCGGGTCAATATCGAGCGCTTGACTACGGTTTCCGGACTAATGGAACGGATTCTCCACGACCGTAAATGTATGGACCGTCTGTTATCGGATTTAACCATTCATGTCACCGAGATGTTCCGCGATCCGCAGATGTTCAAGGCTTTCCGTGAAAAGGTGGTTCCGATTCTTCATACCTATCCGTTCATCCGCATTTGGCATGCAGGCTGTTCAACGGGGGAAGAAGTCTATTCGATGGCGATTTTACTGCATGAGGAAGGTCTGTACGAGAAGGCGCGGATTTATGCGACGGATACGAATGCCGGTGTGCTGAAGCAGGCACAGGAAGGCGTTTTTCCACTTGAGAGAATGCAGCTGTACACCCGGAATTATATGGAGGCGGGAGGCGCGTCATCGTTCTCCGAGTACTATACGGCAAAATATGAATCTGTTATTTTTCAATCGGAATTAAAGCGTAATATTGTGTTTGCCCAGCATAATTTAGTAACAGACAGCTCTTTTAATGAATTCAACGTGATCTTATGCCGCAATGTCATGATTTATTTCAATAAGCAGCTTCAGGATCATGTTCACGGGCTGTTGTACGACAGCCTCAGCACGTTTGGAGTGCTTGCACTGGGCACGAAGGAATCAATTAACTTTACAAAGCATGCCGACGCTTATGAGGAGCTCGACAACCAGAACCGGCTGTACCGCAAGGTGAAGTGACGCGAAGGGCAGGTGAGTAGCGAGATGAACACGATGGATACGCTGATCAATATATTGCTGGTCGATGATAATCCGGATAACTTGTTAGCTTTGGAAGCTGTATTGGACAACAACAATTATAATTTGGTTAAATGCCTTTCCGGCGAAGAAGCGCTGCGTAGCCTGCTCAAGAACGATTATGCGGTCATCGTATTGGATGTTCAGATGCCGGGGATGGATGGATTCGAGACGGCGCGGTTGATTAAATCACGGGAGAAAACGAAGGAAATTCCGATTATATTTGTATCGGCTACAAGCAAGGAGACCGAGCATTTTTATACGGGTTACTCCGTCGGGGCGATCGATTATATGACGAAGCCGTTTGTGCCGCAGATTTTGAGGACGAAGATTGAAGGCTTCGTGAATATGTACGTCAGCAGTAAAAAACTGCAGATGCAAACCGAGCTTCTTCACCAGAAGACAAAAGAGCTGGAGAAGATGAATAAAGAGCTCATGCGTACAGCATACAAGCTTAGCAAAACGGAAGCCCAGGCGAGAGTCGTTCGTGAGACATCGATCGATACGATGGTCACCTTTGACGAGGAAGGCGTTATTTTGACGGTTAATCCTGCACTGGAGCGGATGTTTGATTATTATGAGGATGAGGTTGTAGGGCGGAAGATTTCCTTGTTGATTCCTTCTTTTAATGATAACGATTATACGGAGAAGGCGAATTGCCCGGATTCGTCAGAACACGGCGGTTTAATTCAAGTGATGCCCCTACGCAAGGATGGAAGCCCGTTTCATGCGGAGATTCAAATCGGCAAGGCAATGGTCGATGACGAACAGATCTATGCGTGCACAATTAGGGATATCACGGAGCGTAAGCAGGTTGAGATGGAGATTGTAGCTGCCAAGGAAAATGCAGAGATCGCCGCAAGAGCGAAGACCGAATTTTTGGCGATGGTCAGCCACGAGATCCGCACACCGATGAACGGGGTGCTGGGCATGACGACATTACTGCTGGAGACCGAGCTGTCGGAGGAGCAGTATGAATATGCGGATATTATCCGCAAGAGCGGAGATGCCTTGCTTTCAGTGATCAACGACATTCTCGATTATTCGAAGATCGAGTCAGGGAAAATGGAGCTCGAAGAGGTTCCATTCCAATTGGTCACCTGTATCGGGGAAACCTTCGATCTGTTTACCGCCAAATCCAAGAAACGTAATATACAGATGACGTATTTCATCGATCCGCTGCTTCCCGATTATATTGAAGGGGATGTTACGAAGCTGCGGCAGATATTAATTAATCTGGTGGGAAATGCAATTAAGTTTACGAATGAAGGCCGGATCGATGTCAATGCCCGGTTGAAGTCCGACTACGGAAGCTCCCTCATTCTCGAGATTGAGGTGAAAGACACGGGGGTAGGCATTCCGGAGGAGAAGCTGCCTTTGCTGTTTCAGCCCTTCTCGCAATTGGATTCTTCTATGACGCGTAAGTATGGGGGAACTGGCCTTGGGCTGGCCATCTGCAAAAATTTAATTGAACTCATGGGTGGAACAATACGTGTGGATACCGAGCAATCGAAAGGTGCGGCCTTTATTTTCACCATTCGCGTAAAAACGCATCGGGGACTGTCTTCAGGAGTCGATGAGTTTGCTGCGGAGGAGGAAACGGAAACGCGATCATTTTCCTTCACAGAGCTTCTTAATGAAGCTGATCGTAATGATGAAACGGATGAGCTCGCAACAATGAGCAGAGATCAATACCGGATTCTGATTGCGGAGGATAATGATATTAACCAGAAGCTGTCGCTGCGGCTGCTCGATAAGCTGGGCTTTAAAGCTGATGTGGCCGCAAACGGCAGCCAAGCGGTAGAGATGGCGATGAACAAACGGTACGATCTTATCCTCATGGATATTCAGATGCCGGTTATGGATGGGTTGGAAGCGGCCGGCCGAATTTCGGATGGGCGGCTGGAAGAGGAGCGGCCCATTATCGTGGCTATGACGGCCAATGTATTAGCCGGTGAACGTGAGAAATGCCTGGAAGCCGGTATGACGGACTTTATCAGCAAGCCGGTACGCTTTGACACATTGAAACAGATCATGGAGCGGTACTGCTGAAGGTCGTCCTGGCAAAACAAACAGCCAACCTCAAACCATTGAGGTTGGCTGTTTGTCAATAAACCCGTTTTTCTCAACCGCGCAATAACGACTCCGCGCCATCGATATAGATCGGCGTGCCGGTAATATGGCTTGCTTCATCGGAAGCTAAGAAGGTGATGAGGCTCGCGACCTGCTCAGCCTGGCCTGGAGCATCCCTGAGCGGATGATCCCCTTCGGGAAACTCGACGGGAATGGTGATATCCTCGACTTCTTTTTTGCGATCGGTACTCTCGTCGATGTTTGTTTCAATGGCACCCGGGCAAACGGCATTGACTCGAATCCGGAATTGGGCAAGCTCCAAGGCAGCCATCTGCATTAAGGCGACTTGGCCTGCTTTGGAGGTGCTGTAAGCCGACATGCCGAAGTTTGAAAAGACACGGTTTCCATTAATCGAGCTTGTAATAATAATGCTGCCGCCCTGCTTCTTTAATGCAGGAATGGCATGCTTCAAGGTTAGGAAGGTACCGGTTAAGTTCGTTTGAATTGTTTTATTCCATTCCTCCTGCCGCATCTCCTCGATCGGGGATAGTGTTCCGTTGATCCCTGCATTGGCGAACACAATATCTAATTTGCCCCAGCGATCCAGCACCGCGGCATAAGCATCCGTGATGGACTGTTCGTCGGAAATATCCGTTTGTAAGGTGAGTGCTTCACCGCCGGATTCCGTAATTTGGGCATTAACCTCTTCCAAGGTTTCCAGGGTAAGACCTGCCAAAGCGACCTTGGCGCCTTCCTTGGCCATTTGGATGGCGGAGGCTTTGCCGATCCCTGAACCGGCACCGGTAATGAATGCGACTTTGTTCTCCAATCGACGATATGATTTCTCCATCAGTATTCCTCCCTTTCCATAATCGGTTCACACCTTTGCATCCACTATTACCCGCGTCAGTATTGGTATAACCAAAAAGACGGAGTATCGATCGTGCGGCGTATGAGGGGAAGGAATGGTTACTAAGACAGATAATTGGTTAAGTAGCTTGTAAGCATCCAAGTACCCATAAATCAAGTTTGAAAGCGGTGAATGATCATGACGATTAAATATCGCATCTCTTGTTTTGATAGTGAGATTCTAGTGAAGGAGACAAAAGAGGATGGAACACCTGCCTTCCAAGTGAGCATTCAGCACGCAGCGAATCCGCTTGGCTTCGGCAATGTGCTTGCATCCTACGCTACCGAGGATCAAGCAATCCTACAAGCCAACCAATTCTGCCGTTTTTACACGAAAGCCAAGGAGCAGGGATATTATCTTCAATCCGACTGCTTTGTCAAACCCGACAAAAGGGATATCCCAGTATCTGATGTATTGGAAAATTGCAATAGCGAGGAGGACATCAACCGGTTATTAGAGGTTCAATAAACAGGAGGGGCAGCAGCCCCGGTGGAATCACTTTTCACTGATTGCCTGAGCAGAACGATTGAGGTTCTGCTCTTTGTTGTGCGGTCACCCGTCTGCTTTAGGAGCGAACACTTGTCAACTCCGTAACAGTTACGATATAATCCGGCTTAGAAAAACCTCCTGGCCGTTTGTTTCGGCGCTTGATGGGGAGGCGGAGAGGAAGGGCTGCAAGAAGATGAGTTCGACAGAGAAGGTTATTCCGGTGCATCTGATCTCCGGATTTCTTGGCAGCGGGAAGACAACGCTGCTTACGCGATTAATTGACTACTACCGTTCGCTTGATTTGAAGGCGGCTGTTATTATGAATGAACTCGGCGACGTCAATCTGGACGGCCAGCTGGTCGGCGATCGTGTGCCGATGAGCGAGATGCTGAGCGGCTGCATCTGCTGTACGATTCGTGGCGATCTGGGGGTGGAGATCAAAGAATTGATAGACGAGCACACACCTGACGTCATCCTCATTGAATCGACAGGTGCGGCTAATCCGCTGGAGATTATAGACGGCATAACGGAAACGGCAATGTATGCCCGTATCGATCTGCGTTCGGTAACGACCGTTATCGATGGAGCTGGGCTGCTTGAGATGAACAAAAGAGGACGAAACCAGACGTTCAGGCTGATGCAGGAGCAAATTCGCTGCGCAACCCATATGATTATCAACAAAGCGGACCGATTGGCACCGGAAGAGATTGTAGAGGTCGAGCAATTAGTGCGCGAATGGAACCATTCGGCGCCGATGACGGTTACAGTCAAATGCGTGGTCGATTTGGAGCGGTTCGGTTCGGGCGATAGCACAGACTCTGCCCATCCTACCCGGCTGTCCCTGGGCCAAGGTGCCGAGGCAGCATCCTGCGGTCCGGACTGCGGTCATGATCACAGCCATCATGCCCATACCGGTGAGTCACATGAGCATAGCCACGCGGCCCATATGCATGAATCCCATGAGCATGTGATGGTGCTCACACACTATTTTACTAAACCGATTGATTCTCATGCTTTCGAAGCGATGCTGAGAAGACTGCCCAGCGAAGTATACCGGGCGAAGGGGGTTGTAACCTTCAGCGATACGACAAGCAGGTTCCTGTTCCAATTTGCTTACCGCGAAGTTGAGTTTATACGGATTACCCCGCAGGGACAAGTGAATGATGTCGCTGTGTTCATAGGCGAGCATTTCTCCAAAGAGCAGCTGCTGGCTGAATTAGCGCTGTTGGAATAGCCTGTAGGATGATGCATCAACATGAACAAGGCTCTCGTTACCCTTGGCGGCGAGAGCCTTGTCCGTTTGATCATTCATTTGTAATCATAAATTAATATTAGCCTCCACGTTATGACAAAGTATTTGCTCCGGTTGGATTATAATAAAAATGTAATCGCATTATTTATTTCATTCATGGAGGGATTAGTATGAGTGAGGCGGAGCAAGAGATCGTTGTAAGCGAAGAAGCAGTAGAAGAAGAGGTTCTTGAAGAAGCTGAACAAGTGGAAAGCGCCGAAGCTGAAGAAGAGGCAGAGGCAGAGGAAGATTCGGAAGATGCGGGAGACGCGGAAGAGTCGGATGACGATGCGCCTGAAGCCGAAGCAGACAACGAAGAGGCCGCTGAAGACTAACTCCCTTCATCAATGAATGTAACAATCCCCATCCGCTATGTGGATGGGGATTGTTTTTTAATGCTTTTTCTCATGTTGGGTTAAGAAATACAAAAACCATACGGCGTGATTTTGTTCATCTGCGGCCGCTCTGAGGAATTGCTCCTTGATATAGGGATCTTGCGTTTTATCTGCGACCTCACGGTAAAAGTCCGATGTCTTTTGTTCATCTTTAAAAGCAGCATGTAATCCAGCCCAATAATCGGTTGGACATTGTTCAAGCAGTTGTGGGGTAGGCTGCTTGCCGGTCAAATAAATATAAATTTGGGAGAAAGCCTGATAATGCCTGAATTCATCATGGCGAATCTCGAGAATTTGCTTGCGGATCTCGTCATTTGCCGTTATTTTGGCTAATTGCTCGTAACAGGTTAATGCTGCAAATTCGCCGTTAATTGCTTGTGCGACATCATTTATCAATCCAATATCCGTTGACGTGCGCACGTAATCGTAAGAATAGAACATTTGGGGGATCCCTCCAAGGCGTTGATATTCCTACAATATATACAAGATACCGGGCAAACGTGCAATATTAACGGTTTTGAGTTGACCCCTTACATGTTTTCTTTTACATCCTGAACAGGATCTTCGATCACGGAAACAGCCTTTCGCTTCGCACGTTGTTTTTTTCTAACCCACAAGAAGATCAAGACGAGAGGTATGGCAGCCGCAAAAATGTAAAGACTCACATCTTTCACCATGTTCTCGGCTGCGCGGCCATAAAGATAAAACAGAATGCCGATCACGTAAAATTTCACCGCTCTGCCGATCGCTGCATAGGCGATCAGCCGCCAAAGCGAAAAGTTCAGGCAGCCGGCCATAATGGTAAACACTTTAAATGGGATAGGTGTGAAAGAGCCTATCAGAATCGCTGTTTCTCCATTTTTTTGAAACATCTTCTCTGCCGAATCGACCCATTCCTTTTTAAGAAATTTATACAATAATGAATGACCCAGCGCTTTGCCGATCCAGTATCCGAACGGGGTACCCAAAAGGCAGGCGACAAAACCGACGGTTGCAAGCCACAAGGCGGCAGAAGGGTTAAGCATACTTAGTGAAACTTGAGTGAAGAAAGCGGGAACAGGAAAAATAATGGCGTCGATAAAAGAGTGAATAAATAAACCCCATTCACCGAATTCCTTTAATCCGTCAATTAAGCTCTGAAACATCAATCATGCTCCCTTCAGCAGTCCCTTAGTTGCCATAACGATCACTTTGATTACAGATCAAATCTCATCTAACTTTTAAAGTTTACAATAACCGGTATGAGGTTACAACTGCAATGGCCGGTAATATGAAACAGTTTGGCGCTGAAATAAAGCGGGCGCGAGGCGCACGACCAAGGAAGCGAACCAGGTGCAAAGCAACTCGTTGCGCCGGATCGGCTAAGCTCGCCGAATCCAGGTGCAAAAATGCTCGTCAAGCTAGTCTGCATAAATGTCCAAGTTCCCTCATAGACATGTTATCAGCCTGTTAAAACATTGTGCAGAGGGGATGATCTTTCATGCGTCGCATCAAGTGGGTCGCGGCAATTATCGTCTGCGTATCGGTATTTCTTGCCGGTTGCGGAACGAAGGACGCTGAATCAGTAGTGAAGGATTTAGGAAAAGTCGTTAGCAGCATGGAGAGCTACAAAGGCAGCGGCACGATGACCCTCCATACCGGTCAGCAGCCTTTAGAGTATCAAGTTGAGGTGTGGTATCAGAAGCCTCAATATTATCGCATCGCACTAACCAACACGCAGAAGGATATTACTCAGATCGTGCTTCGCAACGATGATGGCGTATTCGTATTGACGCCGCGCCTCAACAAAAGCTTCCGCTTCCAAAGCGATTGGCCGGAGAATCAAGGTCAAGTGTATCTGTATCAAACGCTTGTTCAAAGCATTTTGCTGGACAATTCGAGACAGTTTGCAGCGGATAAGGATGCTTACGTATTCGATGTGATGGCGAACTACCAGAATGGCTCGCTTGCGCGGCAAAAAATCTGGCTTAACAAAGATGATTATGCGCCTCAGCAGGTACAAGTCAGTGACGCCAACGCTGCGGTAATGGTGGAAGTGAAATTTAACGAATTTGAATTTGGCCCAACGTTTGAGACCGGCGCATTCGACATGCAGCGCAACATGGGAGCTGCTGCAGAACAGGAACAGCCGACCAGCGCTATGCCGGATGAGGATTCGGAAGGCGCCGTAGAGCCTGATGAGGTTGAAGGCGCGCCTATAGAGGATGGTGCTGATGCGGATGGTGCTGAAGATACGACAGGTGCTCCGTCTGAAGGCGGCGTCCAAGCAGAGGAGCAGGAGCCATTCATAACGATGGCGCCGGAATATTTCCCTGAAGGCGTTGCTCTGAAGGATATGAGCGATATTACGCTGGGTGACAATCCAGGGGTAATGATGCGTTATACGGGTACTTACGATTACACGCTTATTCAAACGCATCCGAAGGACCAGGCAATGGCATTAATACCCGGAACGACAATCGATCTTGGGCACACGCTTGCTTTGATGAGCGGCGAGGAGCAGCGAACGCTTACCTGGACCTACGAAGGTGTGGAATATCGTTTGACCAGCGCGACGCTTCCTGAATCCGAGATGATTAAGGTAGCCCAATCCGTACAGAGTGAAATGGGCAAATAATACCTGTAACGTAATCCTGTCCCTTCATTGACAGCCCCTATCGAACCGTTTAACATAATACTATTGGGTTGTTGAAAGAAAAGAAGGTGACTTGCTTGGAAACTTATTATCGACCTACCCGAGCGGAGATTTCGTTTGATGCACTGCGCCACAATATTAATGCATTCCGTCGTGTAATGCCGGCTGGCGTCCCGATTATGGCATCCGTGAAGGCGAATGCTTACGGACACGGCGCAGTCGAGATTGCCCGTGAAGCTGTACGCTGCGGCATCAATTACTTAGGTGTTGCGTTTCTTGATGAAGCGATTCAGATCAGGAAGTCGGGTATCGATGCACCGATTTTGGTACTCGGATTTGTGGGGCCGGAAGGACTTCCGATCGCGCGAGAGCTGGGAATTACAATAGCTTTGTTTCGTGAGGATGTGCTGGAAGCCGCTGCTGCGCTTCCTCCATCCTCAAAACGATTGAAGACGCATATTAAAGTTGATACCGGCATGGGCAGATTGGGTCTTCTGCCGGAAGAGGATTGGGAGGCCTTTATAGAACGGGCTGTACACACTCCCGGAGTTGAAGTTGAAGGGCTGTTTACGCATTTCGCCCGCGCCGATGAGGCGGATAAGAGCTATACCGAGCTTCAATACAGCAGATTTAACAAGTTTGCCGATTATGTGAAGATGAAGGAACTGCCGATATCAATTATCCATGCGGGAAATAGCGCAACTGGAATTGATACGCCTGAGTGGGCAGGCGGCATGCTCCGGCTTGGCATCAGTATGTACGGCCTGTATCCGTCTGTCGAAGTAAACAAACAGCGAATTGAATTAGAGCCTATAATGTCGTTGAAAACGGAAGTTGTCATGGTTAAGGATGTGCCGCCGGGTTGGGGAATCAGTTATGGCTCCAGGTATGTCGCCAGCGGCAATGAGCGAATCGGCACACTTCCAATCGGATATGCAGATGGTTTCAGCCGTATGTTGACCGGTAAAGCGGAAGCGCTCGTCCGAGGGCATAAGGTGCCTGTGCGTGGTGCGATTTGCATGGATCAATGTATGATTGCGCTCGATTCAGCCGCTAATGCCGAGGGTCCTGTTCAGAGCGGTGAAGAAGTTGTCTTAATCGGTCGGCAGGGTGATGAGTGCATTACTGTGGATGAGGTAGCAGCAAAACTGGGTACGATTAATTATGAAGTGACCTGCATGCTGGCTGCGCGTGTTCCCCGGGTCTATACGCGCGAAGAGAAAATCGTTGCAGTAAGCAATGCTTTGGCAATTGGGTTGGGATAAATTTCCAAATAATTATTTTCTTTCAGAAAGAGGATTTTTTATACGCACCACGAATTACTTAATTTCAGACTTTTAAGGAGATTATGGAATGTCTCTTTATGATGTACATCATAATTGTTATATCACGCGCATAGATATGTTCATGTATATTCAGCAGCTTTTATCGAAATACTGGAAATAGGCTTTCTGGAAATGTTTTGGGGGTGCGAGTTGGTGGCCAATATGCAAAACACCAAAAGGATCATGATTAGCTTGCCGGATTACTTGCTGCAGGAAGTGGACGGGATTGTCGAAAGGGAAAATTCAAACCGAAGTGAGTTTATTCGGCAAGCCATGAAGCTGTACTTAATCGAGCGTAAGAAACGGCAGATTAGGGAATCGATGCAGCGCGGGTATATGGAAATGGCGATAATCAACTTGAATATGGCCTCGGAAGCCTTTCAAGCGGAGGAAGAGGCCGACGACACGCTCGGCCGTCTTGTAAGCGGGGTGTAGGGCTTGATCGTAAAACGCGGAGATGTGTTTTTTGCTGATTTGTCACCAGTGGTCGGATCTGAGCAGGGAGGAGTCCGGCCCGTATTGGTCATTCAGAATGATATCGGCAACCGGTTCAGTCCGACTGTCATCGTGGCTGCAATCACGGCACAGATCCAAAAGGCCAAACTGCCAACCCATGTTGAAATCGATGCGGCAACGCATGGATTTGACCGGGACTCGGTTATTCTGCTTGAGCAGATCCGCACGATCGATAAACAAAGGCTTACCGACAAGATTACCCATCTGGATGATGAGACGATGCGAAAAGTAGACGAATCGCTTCAAATTAGCGTAGGACTGATCGATTTCTAAGTGCAAAGAAATTAAATAAGGACATTGCCTCAAGCGAACAACCGGACTGCGGTTCAGCTGCACTAGAGACGATGTCCTTTTCTTCATTTCCAATAAAATATTCAAAGCAAGGGACGTATGTATTCCGCACGTCCCTTTGCTTTATTAGACGCCTTGTGAATCGGTTTCTTTAAAACCGGAGGATATAGTGGTGTGCTTTGCTTTCAATTGCTCCAGTATTTTTGTCAAATGTCCATTTCGCTGCTTACAGACCACTAGTAAATCGGCAAGCGCGCCTTTGATCTTCCCGGCATCCTCTGATTTTATCGCTTCCGTAAACTGTTTGTAGATTTCCATGTGATGTTTCCTTTGTTTTTTCATTTCCTTTGAGAATACGTCATCTTTCCACTTGTGCTCAATTCCTTTTGTCCGGGAGCTCCTAATTGATCTTAATTCCTCGTGCAGACGCTGTGACTCGGCTAGAACCGGCTCCCAATCTTTCATTGTTTCCGGAGCGTATTTTTCGACGAGCAGCTTAATATAGGTTTGATGATGAACGTTAGCGCCCATCATTGCCCCATCATGACGTTTGTGTATTCGGTGTCCCCGGGATGGATCGGAAGTCCGGACCTGTCCAGCTACAGCTTGGGATGAGGTCGTGATTGTATCTTGCGATGTGCGGGCAGACGGGCTGGTCGAAGCTGCATATGCGGCAGCAGGGGAAATGAGCGTCAAGGCAAGCGCTGCAGGGAGAATGGATTTTTTCCACGAGCTTTTCATGAGCGAACCCTCCATATTGATATTGGTCTACAGATAGTAGGATACACATTTTTGTTGGAATAAATAGCACTGGTTAACATGAATATGCAGAAAATAAGGATCTTCAACATCATCTTGTATAGCCATGATTATATCCTGGGCGGATTGCACTATGAGAGTTGATTCTGAATGCGTAAATAGATATGTTCTGACAAATTCCCGCATTTGCTGTAGACAATTCAAGAAACATTTGGTAATATAGCGTCATCTAAACAATTATATTGCCGTTATTAATAAGCAACTGTTATGCGAAGAACGCATGCCAGGGACGAGACGTCCCTTGCTGCGTTCTTTTTTTGTTGCTTGATGAAGGAGGCGTTATGAACCGTAAACGGAATTTATTCATCAGTTCCTTTGCGGCTGTATTGGCGGGATTGCTGGTCTATTTCGTCTATACGCTGCAGCTCAAGCACATTGAGCTTCAAGAGACCGTGGAGGTCCTCGTCCCGAATCGGTTTGTTGCATCGGGAGAGCGGTTGGAAGGTGAGATGCTCTCGAAGAAGACGATCGCACAGGCCTCCTATGAACCGGGAATGTTTACGAGCTTGTCAGATGCGATCGGTCTGGAAACATCCGTACCACTGGGGAAGGATGAACCGATACTGGACTGGAAGGTCAGCCCTTACCGGCTGCTGCCCAAGCGGGACCAGTCTACCTTTCAGATTCCAAGGGATTATGTGTTATCCGTGTCGAACGGAATCCGGGCAGGCGATCAGGTCGTGATCTTTATTTCAGGGCAGGAGAACAGCTCGGCACGGCTGTTCGAGGAGCTTATCAGGGTAGCGTCGGTGAAATCGTCAGGTAACCAGGAAATAGATGATGTGAGAAATTCGAATTTGTTGTCGCTCGCAAATGGAGACAAAGAGAAGATGTACGCCTCAAGACGAGATGCTAACGCGATGATCGATTATATTAATCTGAACTTGACGGAAGAACAGTGGCTGGAGATCGATAACTTATGCAAGAACGGCGATGTTAAGCTTGTCATCGCATTTAGTCCTGCTTCTTTTGATCCGGTACAAACCGATACCGAGGAGGAGAAGCGGCGATGAAGTGGAACACCTCTCCCTTAATTTCATTTGTAGGGACCACACCAAACATCGGTACGACAATTGCTTCGTTTGCGACCGCTTACCGGATCGCGGAGCAAAGCGAAGCGCCGATCCTGTTTCTTTGTTTGAACCTGAAGAGTGCCAAGCTGCATCGTTATATCGGCGTGGATCGTCCCGCTGTTACGCTGGACAGCTTGAGGCCGGAATTAAGGGCAGGCACGCTTACTGGCGACAAGCTGTTCAGAGCATCCTATCGCATGCCGGATTGTCCGAGGCTGCATGTCTTGTTCGGCAATCTCATGCGGGATCAAGCGGAGTTTTTTGCCCCGGAGGAGTTGGAGCATCTGTTTGTAACGGCAAAGCAAGTATTTCGACTGTCCGTTGCTGATGTGAACGCTTATTGGGACAATGCCGCGACTGTGGCTGCGCTGCGTAGGGCGGATACCCGTATTTTGACGACAACCTCAGCATTGTCGAGTTTTCAAGAAGACGGACAACGTTGGATCGGCCAAGTATCACCGCTATTCGGCATTCCGTCTAATGCCTATGAAGCGGTTATCATACATCCCCCTTGGAGAAATGGAGGATTTTCATTGAGAGATATTCGCAAAGAAATTGGACTGCCTATCATTGGAGATTTACGTATGACAGAGGCGATGCTGACCCAGCTCGACAGCGGAAGATTGGAGGAATGGTTAAAGGAAGACCAGCACGGCAAATTAGCGATGCGTAAAACCTCCGATCAGTTGATGACCAAGCATGTAATCACAAGAAAGGCTGGTATTTCGGTGCAGCCATGGTACCGCAAGCTGCTTGCTCACCGCAATGGGGTGGGGTCGTGAATCATCCGGCAGATCACGGAGAAAGGCGTTTCTCCCCATCAGATTATGCCGTTCAGCTAAGAATAGATGCCCCGGAGCATCTGGAGCAGGAGCGGCGGACAGAAGAAACGGCGCAGAGTGAATTTCGCAAGCTGGCGGAGGATATCAGAGGTTTTTTGTCAACGCCCAGAGGTACTACCGAGGAGGAACGAAGACAGTATAATGAGCGGCTGAATCGGGCGGTTCTCGGCTTTCCACAGGAGCGAAGCGAGCTGCTTGCGGTCATTGCCGACCGTCTCATCCGCAAGCGGATTCATCAGCTGCCCGGCTATCATCATCCGTATCAATCGCTCGCCGAAGCGTTGTTTGCAGAGGTAATCGGACTCAACGTGCTCGAGCTGGTGCTGCTGGGCCAAGAGGGCCTTGAAGAAATCCAGGTTGTAGGCACACAGGTGTTTGAGGTGCGTGATGGCCGCGCCGTCCCTTCACCCTATGAATTTGAGTCGATTCATGATGTGGAGCGTATCCAGCAGAACCTGGTATTGTTCAATAATGACCGGATTAATCCGCGCAAGCGCTGGGCCGAGGTGATGCTGTCAGACGGCTCCCGCGTGACGATGACGGGGTTCGGATTTACTTCGGAGCCAACCTTAACGATGCGATTTTACACGGTTCGCCATTTCGATCTAAAGCTGCTATGCAAGCCGGAGATCAGAACGATGAATGAGAAGGTGCTTGAGCTTCTGCAGTCGATCTTAAAGGCACGGTTCAATATCATCGTCATCGGACCGACCAATTCGGGAAAGACGCATCTGATCAAAGCGCTCCTTGCTGAGCTTCCGGATGATGAGCGAATCATCACGATCGAGAATCGGCTGGAAATGATGCTGCGCCGGGATTTTCCGCGAAAAAACCTGATTGAATATGAAGCCGATGAGGAAGATCGGCAGCATTGCTCAGCGCAGGCGTTTAAGCTGGCGCTGCGCCAGTCGCCGCAGCGAATCGTGCATGCGGAGATCCGGGATGAGGATGCGAACATTTATGTTCGCGCCTGCACGAGGGGGCATTCGGGAAGCATGACGACGGTACACGCCAATACGCTTGAGGACGTCCCGGAGGCGATTACCGATATGTGCATGCTGGATGGACGAGCAATGAACCATGACCGGCTGATGAAACGCATTACCGAGTATGTCACCCAGATTGGCATCGAGATGCGGCAGATCGGAGATAAGCGGTGCATTGTCCGGATCGGGGAGATGTATTGGGAGGACGAGCAGACAAAGATTCGCGATTGGGTACGGTATGACGAACGGCAGCAGGATTGGTTGTTCCTTGACCAGCCTACGCGCTCTGCCGCGGAAAGGATGGGGCTTCATGCGGGGGCATGAGCCGGCTGTTCTGCCGCTTACCGTCATCATATTGTTTCTTTTATTCTTCATCATCTTGCAGCAGCTCATCTATGCTGTTGCCGATCAGGAACGCAAGCAGGACAGGCTGCTGTACCGCCGCCAAGGCCGCCTGCTGAATCGCCTTACCCTGATGCTGTCACGTTACGAAAGGCCCTACCGACATTTATCCGAGCTGCTGGAATCGATGCGCTGGCCGATTCATGCCGGGGGCTTTGTTTTATTATCGGGTTTGATCGCACTAACCGGAATAACAGGAGGCCTGCTGCTGTTCCAAAGCTTCAAGGGAACGCTGTTGTTAAGCTCGCTGTCGGGAGCCGCTCCTTACCTGTGGCTGCGGCTCGCGTTAATGAACCGGCAGTTGAAGACGAGAATGGATTTCTTGCCTGCAGTGGAGCTCTTTTACCAGTGTTATCTGGTTACAGGAGGCAGGCAAGTGCGGACAGCATTACAACGAACGGTGGAAGAGAGGCGGCTGCTTGGCCCGATCCAAACCGTATTCGAACAATTGTATCGTAATTTGTCTGTCCGGGGTGACGATGAGAGCAGCTTGCGCATTTTCTCCGCATCGGTTGGCCATGTCTGGGGAGATTACTTCGTTCAGATTTTGCGGGTTGCATTAACGGAGGGTAATTCGGTGGAGGACAATTTGAAGGATCTCATTACCGACATGCGCAAAGCGCGCAGAGCCAATCAGCAGGAGAGGAACCGCTTGCTTGAGATTCGAATTGCCAACTTCTCTCCGATTCTGTTCCTGGCGTTATTCATCGGCATCAATGTCCGCTATAACCCCGAGCATGCTTATTATTATTATCTGATTGATCCCCGGGGCAGGGATATGCTGCTGAATGCTGTGGTATTGATTTTCGTTTCCTTTGTTATGGGGCTGTATTTGTCCCGGAAAAAAATGTGAAGAAGGAGCTGCTTCGTTCATGCATGCTGAAGTGAGCCGGATCGTTTTCTGGGCAGCCATGGCGGGACAATACATATTCGGATTCATTTGTGCAGCTGCGCTGCTGCGTGCGCTGTTGATCAGGAAGCCGCGCTGGATGCATGTCGTCAGTACCCATTGGCAAAAAAGGCTGGTGCCTGACAGGCTGCTTCATTTGTTAGGAATGAACCGGGCCAAGGCATCTTTCACAGAGCGGGAAGCGCTGTTGACAGGGATCGGCTTCACCGGTGATCCCGCCATATATGTGTTGGCAAGAACAATCCTGCTTGCCGTGCTGCCTTGTGCAGCAGCGGGGTTATATTTTCTCTCACGTTTAGCTTCCGAGATTGCGGCATACTCCACGGTCTGTTATACCCTTATCGGATTGGGCGCTGCTATCGTATTCTGGGACGGGCCATGGCTGGAGGCTTTGAAAAACATGAGAACCCAGCGGATGATCAAGGAAATTTATATTATCAGCAATCAACTGCTTTATTTATCAGGATCGTCGCTTAATATTCACGCCAAATTAATGCGCTGCCTGCCCTATACGAGAGCGCTGCGAGGCGATCTCCAACGATTGCTCGGCGAATGGTATCACGATGCGGATGGGGCGCTGCGCCGTTTCAAGCAGCGAATCGGCACGGAGGAGGGCCTGAGCTTTGTCGAGACGATTACCTCCTTACGTTTGCACGAGAGCGAGGAATATTACCGGCTGCTGCGCGAGCGAATCCAGGATTACAAGGAAAAGATCGATTTGGCGAAGGAGAGCCGGAAGGAATCGGCTTCTTATGTCCTGTTTATACTGGCAGGCGTTCCGATCTTGTATATGTTCCAGATCTTTATTTACCCTTGGGTTCAAGAAGGGCAAAAATTGTTCCAGTCTCTGAATCCCTAAAAATCCGATCCGGGAGGTGAGTTTGTATATGCGGAATATTTTGATGACGGTTATGATGCTCGTTGTAGTTGTCCTGTTATTCAATGCTATCGTTACCCAAAACGGCACCGGGACGCAGGCCCAGATTCAAACACAAGGCAATGCCGCCAATAATCGAATCGGAGCAATGAATCCCCAATAAAGAAAGATGGAATGAAGGAGGTTGGCTATGCGTTCCATCCTGATATCCGTGCTCATGCTAACGGCGGCAGTCATTCTATACGTTTCCATTATTGAAGGTGAGCAGGGAACGGAGCGGGAAATACGGCGTGGGGGCAAAGCGATGAGCGAAATGATACGGGGGATTGATCCATGAAGTCGCTGCTCGTGTTTGTCTTGTTCGCGGCAATGCTCTGCTGGTTTATGTTTGCGCCGTTATATAAGCATGTTTTTATTGTTCGGCATGCCGTGCTGCAGAAGGAGGTCGATTATATGCTGGAGGTTGGCGCCAGCGGCGATCACGGCTATGTGGACCAAGCGATGATATCCGAATCAAGGCAGCGCTTGGCAACGCTTGGCATGAATCCGGAAGCTGTGCTCTATGAGGTAAGGTCGACCAGCGGCGCCGCAGCGGATAACTCTGCGGCTCCCGTTCTGCGAGGCACCGGAATCCAGCTTACAATCCGATACCCCTATGAACGGATATTTGAGATCGACCGGTTGGTGGGGATGACTCCGCTGTCGGCTGATACGCTGATGAGTGCTACAGGGATGAAGATGAGTGAATATGTGCCTTAATATAGGTGCTAAATGAATGAGAGCAAGGTAGGGATAGGTACGGTAACAAAGGGGTGGCTTATGTACAAGCTCTTGCTTATGACACTTATGCTGGTCATATGGATGCTGCTTCAGGCGTTGCAGCTTGATGAAGAGATGGCCATTCAGACCTTGTTTCATGGCAAGTATGCCGTGAATCGAGCGGCGCATGCGGCAGCGCAGCAGTTGGATATGGCCTTATTATCCAAAGGTGAGGTACGGATAGACGAAGCCGAAGCTGCCGAGCAGGCCGCGTCTTATCTTCGCTATAATCTCCGGCTTGATGACCGGGGGGAACCGCTCCACGATTCGTTATTACGCAGCAGTGCCGAAGTACTTGTATTTGACGTGATTAACGGAAATGAGGCCTTTCCCTACCTGTACCGTTCGGTCGAGCACAATTATGAGGTTGTACTGCAAGGGCCAAGTGTCGTCATGATCGTCCGTATGGACTATCAACGCGCATTCTCCGTATTGGAACCGATCCAGTGGGAGATCAAGGGTGCGGCGGAGCTGGTGCGGAGTTGATGTGTTAACTATACCTGCTGTCACACAAAGGGCGCTCCTCCCTTTGTATGGCGGCAGGTATTTTTGGGTTTAAGAGCCATTCAAAAAATATTTTTTTTGCCGATGAACTTTTTTGAGCAGCTAAGCGTCGTATGGATGTTCAAGATTCACAAGACATCATTTGTTGCATGCTAGTAGTGGTATCTGCCGTTATCGCTTGGTATTGAAGAAATAAGGGGGACAGCGTGGACGTGAATCTGGAAGAGCAATGGATTGCCAAGGCAGTGCGGAACGATCCGGAGTCATTGGCCTGCTTGCTGCAGCACAATTATACATTCCTATACAAATATATGCTCAAAGTGACCATGAATCGCGCACTCGCCGAAGATCTGGTGCAGGAGACGATGCTCAAAGCGATAGAGAATATTTCCACTTTTCAGCGGAAGTCCAAGTTCTCGACCTGGCTCATCTCGATCGGCACGCGTTTATATCTTGACGGGATGAGAAAGCAGCGGGTCGAGCGCCGCTGGCAGGAGCAGGAACAGGCTCTGCGGTCTATGCGCTTTGAAGCCGCGATGCGGCAGGAGGATTGGCCGGATGCCTTAGATGCGCTGGCAAGAGTAGGCTACGATATCCGAATACCGATTTTGCTCAAATATTATTATGGCTATGCTTATGAGGAAATTGCCGATTGGCTGGATATACCGTTAGGCACCGTAAAGTCGAGAATTCATAACGGATTGAAACAATTGCGAAAGGAGCTGCAGGGAAATGACGAACAAGCTGAGGCGTCTGTTAAACCCATCTGAAACTTCGGAGCGCGCGCAGCATGAAACTGAAGAGCAGGCTAAGGCGCAGACGGAATTCGATGAGCTATTTGGCAAGCACCTGACAGCCATGGATGACCGCCATTCGCCGGTTGTGCCAGAGGCAAAAATGTTTCTGGGAATGGTTGAAGAACAGCAAAAGTCGCTCAAGAAGAAGCTATGGCGGGACCTGACGTTGCTGTGGCTGATCGGATGCTTCGCTGCCAGCGGAATCGTGTTGTTATTGGTAAATGACATCCGCTGGTTCGCAGGGGTGCAGATTGCGACGCTGGCCGGTTCGCTGATCTTTCTTGCCCGGATTTCCATAAGGCGGGTGAAGCAAAAATGGATGAACTGAAACAGATACCGATCTGGCAAGGCGCACTCATCGTGCTTATCCTGTTAAGTCAGTCCACGTGGTTGTTCATCGATGCGCGGAAGCGGGGAAGCTATCCATGGTTTTGGGGAATGTGGGGGCTTATCCAATTTCCTGGGCCGCTGATTTTCTATTGGCTGTTCGTGCGGAAACGCTGGCTGCGAAAAGGTAAATAAACACACGATTTGAATTTGGGAGGCAATGACAATGGATCAAATCACGAATGAAATGCTGTGGACAATTATAGCGCCGCTGGCAGGATTGCAATTCCTGCTGGCGATCATCGCGTTGGTGGCTTGCGCACGGGCGGAATCGACCCGCGGACCGAAATGGATGTGGGTGTTAATTATTTTATTTGTCAACTTGCTGGGGCCGATCGCATTCTTTGTTGCGGGCAGGAGGAATGAGTAGAGATGGCTTTAGTACAAGTAGAGCAGCTTACAAAAACCTTCGGATCGACTCGCGCGGTCGATGGGATCAGCTTTGCGATCGGTCAAGGTCGCTGCGCGGCGCTGCTCGGTCCCAATGGAGCAGGTAAAACGACAACGATCCGGATGCTGACGGGCTTGCTGACGCCGACGTCCGGGAAGATCCAATTCCAGGAACTGCGGCCAGGCGCAGACATTCGCTCGGTCATCGGTTATTTGCCGCAGATCCCGTCGTTTTACGGCTGGATGAGCGGACATGAGTTTCTTACGCTTGCCGGCCGCCTGCATGGCCTGAGGGGCAAGGCGGCAGTCAAACGAAGCGATGAGCTGCTGGAACGCGTAGGCATTGCAGGCGCGGGCCGCCGCAAAATTGCCGGGTATTCCGGCGGAATGAAACAGCGCCTTGGACTAGCGCAAGCGCTGGTACAGCGGCCGAAGCTGCTTGCGCTTGATGAGCCGGTATCTGCACTTGATCCGGTCGGGCGCCGGGAGGTGCTCGAGCTGCTGCGGGAGCTAAAACATGAGACGACCGTGCTGTTCTCCACGCATGTGCTGCATGATGCGGAGGAGCTGTGTGACGACGTGTTGATCGTTCGGGATGGGAAAATCGCGCTTCAGGGAGCGATTGGGGACATTCGTGCGCAGCATCAGAAGCCCGTGCTGCTGCTGCAGACGGAAGCGGATGAGGTGTCGAAGCGTTGGTTAGCAGAGTGGAATCTGCGGGAGAGGCCCTATATCGTAGACAAGGAATCGGCGGAGGATCGGCTGCGACTGGTTGTTTCAGATATCGATACCGCACGGAGCGAGCTGCTTGAGGAGCTTTCACGCAGCCAAGTTAAGGTGCGCAGGCTGGAGATCGGACATACCTCGTTAGAGGATTTGTTCATGAAGGTGGTGACGGGATGAATACCTTTTTTGTCTTATATCGTAAGGAGCTTCTGGAAATGCTGCGCAATTATAAGTGGATATGGGTGCCGCTCGTGTTCATCCTGTTGGGCGCCATGCAGCCAGTGACAACTTATTTTCTGCCGCAAATTTTGGCCGGGGCAGGCAATATGCCAGAAGGTGCGGTTATTGAAATTCCGACGCCGCAGGGAAGTGAAGTGCTCGCACAGACACTGCAGCAATACAATACGCTCGGAGTGCTCATCATTACCCTATCATTCATGGCGGTGATTTCCGGTGAGCGCAACAGCGGTACGGCTGCGATGATCCTTGTCAAACCGGTTTCTTATACGACATTTGTCTTGTCCAAGTGGTCGGCGATGCTGTCGCTGACGGCGGTGGCTTTTACCGCAGGTTATGCCGTGTCCCTGTATTATACGAACATTCTGATCGGCGATGTGGGAGCCGGCGGGTTCTGGAAGAGCCTGCTGATCTATATGATCTGGCTTCTCTTTGTCGGAACGTTGACGGTAACCTCCAGCGCACTGCTGCGCAGCCCCGGCGGGGCGGCTTTTACGGCATTGGGCGCGACTGCCGTTCTCGCCATAGCCACCTCGCTATTTCCAAAAGCGATGGCCTGGAGTCCAGGTAAGCTTACGGGGTTAGCGGCACAATCGATGCAGACAGGCTTGTGGGATGAGAAGACGTGGATGGTCGTCCTGCTGTCATTTGTGATCGTCGCGTTGATGATCATGATCAGTGTTCTGGCTCTTCGCAGCAAGCCTTCTCTGGATAATTGAACCTCGGGATGAACTCTTGTGCTTGTAAGCAATTGGACACCGCTATCTTTTTTTAGTAGGATAGTGATAGAGTCTAAAAGCTGCTAGAGTAAGGGGGCGGAGACGTTGTGGAAGTTAGGGCAAAAGGTTATCATCGTGAACGATCAATTTGAACAAAATCTCCCAGTTGGAGAGTATGGCTATATAATTGCTTACGACCGGAACGTGGATAATGCATTTGATTATATCGTTCGGGTACCGAAGGCGAACAAGAATTTCTTTGTGCCCAAGGGCGATCTGGAGCTGGAGGAAGTACTGATTCATGCTGAAGTGGAACGGGCCACCCGGGAAGCGTTAATCGATTACGCGCTTGCTACACATAATGAAGAGCTGTTTAAGCGCATTATGAAGGGTGAGGAATTCGAAGCCGAGGAAGTGGAATCAAGTCCTGAGCTGCAAAACCAGGAGGATTTCATTCGTCAAATTAATCTCAAAGCATGGATTTGAGCCGGCTGCGGCACGAAGCGATGAAGCAAGAGCCATTCCCGATTACGACTCGGGGACGGCTCTTTTGTTTACCCCTTTATTGAGTTGATGTCTTCTCTAAGCTATAATATGAAGAATGAGCTTACGGTTGGAAAAGGAGGAAAAACATCCATGAGCATTACGATCAAGGACGTCGAACATGTTGCCAATCTGGCAAGGCTCGAGCTGTCAGACGAAGAAAAAGGAAAGTTCACCGAGCAGTTGAACGCGATTCTTAAATATGCGGAGAAGCTTAATGAGCTCGATACCGAGCAAGTAGAGCCGACAACGCATGTGCTGCCAATCACGAATGTGATGCGCGATGACACAACGCGTGAGTCTGTTGGCGTGGAAAAAGCGATGCTGAATGCGCCGGATGAAGAAGACGGTCAATTCCGCGTGCCGGCAGTATTGGAATAAAAGGGGATAGGATGAAGGGAGGAAACTCTGTTGGCATCGTTTGATTTGCGCCTGCAGGATGTACATAACAAGCTGAACAGCAAAGAGCTGTCTGTTACTGAACTGGTGGAAGCGTCGTATAAGCGGATCACCGAGACGGAACCGAGCATTAAGTCGTTTATTACGTTAAATGAAGAGCAAGCCCGCAAGGATGCGGCTGCGCTTGATCAAGAGCTGCAAAGCGGCGATACGAAGCGCGGTCTGCTGTTTGGTTTGCCGGCGGGCATTAAGGATAATATCGTAACAGAAGGTTTGCTGACGACATGCGCAAGCCAGTTTTTGCACAATTTCAACCCGATTTATGATGCAACCGTGACGAAGAAGCTGAAAGCCGCGCAATCGATCACGATCGGGAAGCTGAATATGGACGAGTTCGCCATGGGCGGCTCGAATGAGAATTCCAGCTATTACCCGACCCGCAATCCGTGGAACACAGAGTATGTGCCGGGCGGTTCCAGCGGTGGTTCGGCCGCTGCCGTAGCGGCAGGACAAGTCTACTTCTCGCTCGGCTCCGATACCGGAGGCTCGATTCGTCAGCCTGCATCCTATTGCGGTGTTGTCGGATTGAAGCCAACCTACGGCCTTGTGTCGCGCTTTGGACTGGTTGCCTTTGCGTCGTCATTGGATCAAATCGGCCCCATTACGAAAAATGTAGAGGATTCCGCTTATGTGCTGCAGGCGATTGCAGGTTATGATGCATCGGATTCCACCTCTGCGAAAGTGAACATCCCTGATTATATCAGCGCATTGAGCGGCGATGTGAAAGGAATGCGGATCGGTGTGCCGAAGGAATATCTCGGACTAGGCATTGATCCGAAGGTCAAAGAAGCGGTGCTTGGAGCACTGAAAGTATACGAGAACCTCGGCGCAACGTGGGAGGAAGTGTCGCTTCCACATACGGAATATGCGATTGCAGCCTATTATCTGTTGGCATCGTCTGAAGCATCCTCCAACTTGGCGCGTTTTGACGGCGTGCGTTATGGTGTGCGTGCGGACAACCCGGATAACTTGATCGATATGTACCGCAAATCGCGCAGCCAAGGCTTCGGTCCGGAAGTTAAACGCCGGATCATGCTTGGCACGTATGCGCTTAGCTCAGGCTACTACGATGCGTATTACCTGAAGGCGCAGAAGGTCCGGACATTGATTAAACAGGATTTTGACAATGTATTCGAGAAATTCGACGTTATCATGGGGCCAACGGCACCGACGACGGCGTTCAAAATCGGCGAACAGGTCGGCGATCCTTTAACGATGTATTTAAATGATATTTGTACGATACCTGTCAGCTTGGCGGGCGTGCCTGCGATCAGCGTGCCTTGCGGCATGGCGGACGGCCTGCCGGTGGGCTTGCAAATTATCGGCAAAGCGTTTGACGAAACGACTGTGCTGCGCGCGGCGTTTGCCTTTGAACAAAGCACCGAGCACCACAAACTGCGTCCGCAGCTGTAAGGCTGCCGGAATCCCAGGAAGCAGGAGGAACCTAAAACGATGTCACAAGCGACCAAATATGAAACTGTAGTCGGTCTGGAAGTGCATGTGGAGCTGCATACGAACAGCAAAATTTTCTGCGGTTGCTCCACCGCCTTTGGCGCTCCGCCGAATACCCATACCTGTCCGGTATGTCTCGGACACCCCGGCGTGCTGCCGGTATTGAACCGCCAGGCGGTCGAATATGCAATGAAAGCGGCGATGGCGCTCAACTGCGAGATTGCAACCGAGAGCAAATTCGACCGCAAAAACTATTTTTACCCGGACTCTCCAAAAGCGTATCAGATCTCGCAATATGATAAACCGATCGGCGAGAATGGCTGGATCGATATTGAGGTGAACGGCGAGACCAAGCGCATCGGCATTACGCGCCTTCATCTGGAAGAGGATGCGGGCAAGCTGACGCATGTCGACGGCGGTTATGCGTCACTCGTGGATTTGAACCGTGTCGGTACGCCGCTTGTGGAGATCGTCTCCGAGCCGGACATCCGAACGCCTGAAGAGGCGAAGGCGTATCTGGAGAAGCTCAAAGCGATCATGCTGTACTGTGATGTTTCCGATGTGAAGATGGAGGAAGGGTCGCTGCGCTGTGATGCCAACATCAGCATTCGGCCATACGGACAGGAGAAATTCGGAACGCGAACCGAGCTGAAGAATATGAACTCCTTCCGCGGCGTGCAGCGCGGTTTGGAATATGAACAATGGCGTCAGGCCGAGGTGCTGGACAGCGGCGGTACGGTCGTGCAGGAGACTCGCCGCTGGGATGAAGCCCAAGGCAAGACAATCTCCATGCGCAGCAAGGAAGAAGCCCATGACTATCGCTACTTCCCGGATCCGGATCTGGTTCGTCTGTTCATCGATGATGAATGGAAGGCGCGTGTGCTGGCTTCGATTCCTGAACTTCCTGATGCGCGTCAAGCGCGCTACACCTCGGAGCTTGGTCTTCCGTCTTATGACGCCGGAGTCATCACGTCTTCCAAGAAACTGTCCGATTTCTTCGAGGAGAGCCTGAATTATACGAAGGATGCCAAAGCGGTGGCGAACTGGATTATGGGCGACCTGCTAGGATATCTTAATGCGAACAGCCTGGAGCTGGAGGACGTGAAGATTACCGGACAAGGGCTGGGAGAGATGATCGGTTTAATGGAAAAAGGGACGATCAGCAGCAAGATCGCTAAGACCGTCTTTAAAGCGATGCTGGAGTCCGGCAAGCTTCCGCAGCAAATCGTGGAAGAGCAAGGACTTGTTCAAATCAGCGATGAAGGCGCAATACTCGCGATCGTGGACAAGGTCGTTGAAGCGAACCCGCAATCCGTTGAAGACTATAAAGCAGGCAAAGACAAAGCGATCGGCTTTCTCGTCGGGCAAGTGATGAAAGAGTCGCGCGGCAAGGCGAATCCAGCGCTTGTGAACAAGCTGCTGCTCGATCGATTGAGCCGGTAATTAGGATACTTATGTATGCAGACTGTACCTTACCAAGGTGCGGTCTTTTTTTTGTTTGCAGGGATGGGAATTTAGGTTATTTAGATTATGGTATTACTCTAGTTCCATCGTAGAATATGATAAAATAATAAAAGTAAAGAAAGGTCGGGATGTCCTAGTGTTTACGCCTATTGATCCGCTTAATCCATGGTATATTAACGAACTTCACATTATTATTCGACTGATGCTTGCGATTCTGCTTGGCGGGTTAATCGGCTTTGAACGCGAGCAATCCAATCATGCCGCAGGTCTTCGCACGAATATTTTGGTGTGCTTAGGGTCCTGTCTTTTGATGCTGCTATCCATTTATGGTTTTTCCGATTTTGTGAATGAGGTGAATGTTCGCGTCGATCCGGCACGTCTAGCTGCAGCAGTGATTACAGGGATCGGTTTTCTCGGTGCGGGAACGATACTGTTTACGGGCAAAGCGATCACCGGATTAACGACAGCAGCTTCTTTGTGGGTCGTATCCGCGATTGGCCTCGCGGTCGGTGCGGGTTTTTACTTTGCATCCTCGGCCGCAACCGTTCTTGTCCTCATCATTTTGTATGTTCTAAACAAGGTGGAGAAACGCTTCCTAAATGCAAAAAAAGAGCAGCTGCTCGTCGTCCGTGTGAGTGAAAATTCGATGATGATGGATACGATTACGAAACGGCTGATCGCTCAAAAGATGAAAATCCGGAAGATCGAAATGATTGAACAGCGGGATAAAAAGCTGGAACTGCCAGAGGTGCTGTTGAACATTTATATTTTTCTGCCGAACGGGGAGATCCCATGGGCATTGGTGGAGGAGATCAGAGGGCTGGAAGGTGTGCATGCTGTGAGTATGGAGTGAGACGATGAGAAAGAGCTATTTTTTAGAAAAAAAACGTTGGCTCGCGGGGCTTCTGGCTTTCTTGGTTCCGGGGGCGGGGCATATGGCGCAAGGCAGGTTTTCAAAAGGACTGCTGCTGCTTTTTCTTTCGGTACTTGATATTGCGGCGATGATATATTATCCCAATGCGACCGGCGGACGGCATCTCATGCTGATCGTTTATCTGGGACTTGCGCTGCCTGCTATCTATTTTTATAGCGTCTATGATGCGCTGCAGTATAACTTTAGGGCTCCGAGGCAGTCGAGCCGGTACGGTTCAGGAGCAAAAGCAGTCACCGCTTGGCACGGACTGGGACTTTCCGTGATCGTCGTCATGCTGCTGTTATTTATTCATCCTCCTGCAGCACTTATCCCCTGGCTCCATACTGCCGGTGATTATGCGCCCGGCATCGGCATGGTCGTGCTCGGATTATGGCTGCTGTGGCGGTTTGCTGCCGGCGCGTCCAGATTGGGCCGGATCACGGCTTCCCTGCTGTCTATCGCGATAGGCGCTTTACTGATGTGGGATGAACGATACGATGGACACACGATCGTCGAGCTTGTGAACTGGTGGCCAATGATTCTGATCGTGTTTGGCTTGGACATTACGACGGTTAGCATCGTGCTTCGAAAGCTGAAGAGGAGGCTGTCCATTGACCTCATCGGACTAACAATGGCGATAATGGCGGCTTCATCCGCTTATAGCGTTACGCAATTTGCGGATCTGCCCTTTCGATGGCTGGATCAGTTTATGACGGAGAGCAGCGAGCTTGACGGCTATACGGAAGAGAGCGGATACCGTTTTAACCGTCCGCCGCTTTACGCGGAGCTGGAAGAAGCGGTGGAAAGGATCGACGTTGTTAACCCTAATGGGCAGGTCCATATCCGTTCGGGCGCCGTGAGCCAAGTTCAGATCGAAGCGACAGTGTGGATTGATTTGCCTGACGAGAAAATGGCCGAGCAAGCGGCTGATGCGACGAGTCTGGATATTGTTGCTAAGGACAATAGGCTGCGGATTGAAGGAAAAGGGGAATCCTATGGGGAAGAGAGGGTCCTCAAGCCGCGGATCAATCTGGTTATCACCGTACCTGAAACCAGGCCTGCTCCTTATGAAACCATGTTGGGACTGAAGGTGAAAACGATCAACGGGGGGATAAACGTTCATAATCTTAGCCTTCCCGGCGGCCTGTCGGTTGAAAATACGTGGGGGAAACTGAACATTCAGCGTGTGCTTGGGGATGTGGCCGTAACGACAAAAAGCGGTGATATCCGGGTCGCCGATATCGCAGGCGCAGTGAAGCTTGATGCCTCCAATGGCAATATCACCGGATATAGGATTGCAGGGCAAGCTGCAGCGGCGGTAATATACGGTAATATTCAGTTGACGAATATTCAAGGCGAGGTGGAGACGAAGACGAAGAACGGATCGATCGTCATTCATGAGGCGAAGTCAGCGGTTAATGCGGATACGCTTAATGGAGGGATCGAGGTGCGCAGCTCGGTGGTTGGCGGCTCGTGGCATGCAGACAGCGCGATTGGCGAGATCCGCTTGGTGATGCCGGAGGATAGCGACGTTTCGGTAGAAGGCAGCGTTACCTTTGGGGATATTTTTAGTGATCTGCCGCTCACGATCGATAACAGAACGATCCGCGGACAGATTGGGATGGGAACCTATGATATCCATGTGAATGCCAACAGCAACATCGTACTGGAAAAAATTCAACAGTGAGTTAGGAGCGCTTTCATTGACAAAGTCAAAACCTAACACGTAAAATGGTATTAAAGAGTAGAAAGGGCGTGAGGGAAATGGATGCTAGTGTACAACATGCATTGGAACAATTGAAAATGACCGGCGTCCGGATGACCCCGCAACGACACGCTATCCTGACTTATTTGATGGGTGTTATGACTCATCCAACTGCTGATGAAATTTATAAGGCACTGTCGCCGCAGTATCCAAGTATGAGCGTGGCGACAATCTATAACAATTTACGTCTATTTGTGGAAGCGGGCCTTGTTCGTGAATTGACCTATGGCGATGATTCCAGTCGTTTCGATGCGGATTTGTCGGATCATTATCACGCAATATGCAAAGCTTGCGGAACGATTGAAGACTTTGATTATCCGCCATTATTAGAGGTTGAGCGGGCAGCATCACGTGAGACAGGGTTTGTCGTTGAAGGGCACCGAATGGAAATTTACGGTTTATGTAAAAGCTGTGCAAGTGTGAAAGTGCAATAATAGTATAGAGCTACTATAATCGTACAGGGACGGAAGTCATAAATCCGTTTGCCTGTACGATTTTTTTTGTGAAGTGATAGTTTCTCTTCTATAGGATTTCACTTTTTTACGAAACCTTACTGCTGCCCATTTCGTCTATAGATGGTATCGGCAGTTTTGTTGGCTTGCCCCTATACATAATAATATATGGATACGGTTATGCGAAGTTCATGAAAGCTGGGGAGTGAGAGTTGTGAATAAGATGCGAGTCCAGACACCCCGGAAGCGTGGAGGAAAAGGACTGGGATGTTTGGCATTGTTACTCGGATTAACGGTGATTGCTGTTGGCGCTTTTATTGGCTGGCAGTGGTTTGTGCCCAATGGCAAGCATGTGGTGCCAGTATTTGACCAAGTTAACCCGATCATACATAAAGGTGAAGTGATGAATCAGGGAGCGATAGTGGAAGGGGAATCCATCAAGCTCCCGCTTGAAGCGGTAAGACAACTGCTTGGATCGGAGGAGCCAATCCGTTATGAACCGGAGAGCGAGTCCATCATATTAACGACACAGGATAAAGTCATTCATCTCAAAACAGATGCGCTTACGGCTACGATGAACCAAAAGCCGTTCGAGCTTAGCTTTGCGGCAGAAAAGGTGGGTGATAACGTCTTTTTGCCTATCGCGCCGCTGGAGGAATTATTCGGCCTGCAGACCGAGTATGATGAGGAAACCTCCATCGTGACGGTCCGGCTGCCGGGCGAATCGGTTCAGCGCGCAGCAGTTCAAGCTGAGGAAGCGGCGATCCGTTCTGAACCAACAATTAAAGCTCCGATATCCGAAGCATTATTAAAAGGGGCTGTTGTGCGAATATGGGGAGAGCAGGAAGGCTGGTACCGGGTGCAGGGTCCTGCCGGGTACATCGGGTTTATGAAAAAATCGGATGTTGCCATTTCGGATATTGAGACCGTGGAGGAACCGGCTCGGAAAAAGCCTTTTATCGCGTGGAAACTGTATGGTCAGAGAATCAATCTGACATGGGAGGCGGTGTACTCCCGTAACCCGGACACTTCGCAGATCGGTGAATTATCGGGTGTAAACGTTGTTAGCCCCACTTGGTTCGAATTGGTGGATGGAAAGGGGAAGATTCGGAGCAAAGCCGATGCGGATTATGTGAGTTGGGCGCATAGAAAAGAGATGCAGGTATGGGCATTATTCAGCAATAGCTTTGAGCCTGACTTGACGACTGAAGCATTATCAAGCTACGAGCGCAGGCTTAATATGATCAAACAGCTGCTTTCTTATTCGCAAATGTATAAGATTCAAGGCATTAATATTGATTTCGAGAATGTGTATCCGAAGGATAAAGAGAATCTGGTCCAATTCGTGCGTGAGCTCACGCCGCTGCTTCATGAGCAAGGCCTGGTTGTCTCGATCGATGTGACGCCTAAATCAAACAGCGAAATGTGGTCTGTATTTCTCGATCGTGAAGCATTAGGCAAAGTAGTCGATTACATGATGGTCATGTCCTATGACGAGCATTGGGCGGCCAGCCCGAAATCAGGCTCTGTCGCATCGCTGCCATGGGTCGAACGCTCGATTGTGCGTATTTTGGAAGAGGACGATGTGCCGGCGGGCAAGCTGCTGCTCGGAATCCCTTTGTATACCCGGATCTGGACGGAGGCCGAAGGGGAGAACGGCGAGATCAAGGTCAGCTCAAAAGCCGTCGGAATGGAATCGATTGAAGCCTTGCTGGAGGAGAAAAAGCTCAAGCCTGAATACGATCCGCAAACCGGGCAAAATTACGTGGAGTACGAAGAGGATGGCGCGCTGCAGCGGATCTGGCTGGAGGATGAAACCTCCATTGAGGCAAGGATTCAATTAGTGAAGAAATATGACCTTGCGGGCATAGCAACTTGGCAGCGGGGCTTCCAGAAAGAATCCGTCTGGGGTGTGATGGATGACGCGCTGCAAAGCAGGCCTTAATGACGTTATTTTATTCATAGGGAGCACAAAAAAACCTTCGGACAAGATGTCTGAAGGTTTTTTATAACCGTATTATTACTAAAAGCTTGCGATCGGAAGTTTCTCAATTCAACAAGCAGGTTAACGGGAAAGTATCGTGCATTTCCTATCAGCCTGGTGTATGTGTGTGCGTTGCCTGATTCGGATCCAAGGTCAGCTTGGTGCGGCAGAACATGCAGCGGTCGGTCTTGCCCAGCATTTTCGTAGGACGCTTGCACTCTGGGCAATCAAGCATAGTGGCGCTTGTCGAGAGCATTCCCGCCCAGAAGTATACGCCCACGCTCAGCAGCATGGCAATCATACCGAAGACCATGAATACGCCTGCAAAAATTTTACCGGTTTGTCCCCAAAGCACGATGCCGGCAGTACCAAAAATCATCAGACCCATGCCGATAAGCGTAAACAGCAGCCCCCATAGGCGGAACTCGTTTATTTTACTGGATTTGAAAAACATGATTACACTTCCTTTCTCACTATAAACGGATTTCTGCAATGGTAAGCAGGAATCCGAGACGTTACTGTCGAACAAGAATTTAACCGCAAAATTAATTATAGCTTAAACTTCAAAGCGAAGCTATACGGAGGATATTGTGGAGAAGATTAAAGCCTATTTTACCCAATATTATCACAATAAGGGCGAAATGATCAGTGTGGCTGCAATAGATAATCCTTATCCGTATCATCCGCTTATGAATGGATTTGATCTATTGATCTTGGTCGTGGCTAAGCGGCTGGATCGGGATCGAATGAATGAGCATGTATTGATGGACGGGGTACGGATACAACTGAAAACAATCGATCCTATTCAATTGGAGCGATGGCTTACCTGCGGGGAGGATCGCAGTATTATACAATGGCTTGTGCGGGGTGAAATCTTGTTGGATCAAGGAGATTATTTGGCACAAATACGTCATCGGCTTATCGAATTTCCGGAAGCGCTGCGTGAACAGAAGCGCTTGATTGAATTTTCAAATTTTCTGCGTACGTATTTGCAAGCCAAACAGGATATGCAGGACAACAATTTGCTGGATGCGCACAGTAATATATTAACCGCTTTACACCATTGGGCGCATATTGCACTTATTGAAGAAGGGATTCATCCGGAATTGACCGTATGGCGGCAAGTGCAGCGCATTTTTCCGGAAATTTATAAATTATACGATGAGCTGACGAACAGTCCGGAAACATTGGAACAGCGGGTACAGCTTGTTTTACTCGGCTGTGAATTTACCGTTATGAGCAAGATGAAATCCTGCTGCTCGCTCCTGCTTCAAGTATTAAGCAGCCGCGAAGAGCCGTGGAGTGTCATGGAGCTATCCCATCACCCCGCGCTTTCGGGATTACAGATTGATCTGTCGCTGCTGCTGCAGAAGCTGGTAAAACGGGCTTACATCCGCGAAGTGGTAGTCATGCCGTCCATTGCCGCTGATTCGGAAGTGTTAGAATTGAAGTACAGGCCCACTGCCGACTGAACTGAATTTTAGGTTGTGTATAGTTTTGGAATTCGATATAATAACTGTAACTAATGTGGCTGATTTTTTTCACCAGCCTTAAATAAAGAACGTGATGTGGGAAGCACCCGCTTGCAAAGATTTATTTGCAGCGGGTGCTTTTTTATTTTCATTTTAAGGAAACAATACCGCAACTTGGTAATTTGAGTTAATATTTAAGTAGGTTAATTATGTTGAGCTTCAGCATCGGAGGTACTAAAGGATTACACTAAATGACAAAGGGGATGGTTATTGATGATGGCAAGAACATGGTTGGTTATGGTTTTGGAGTAAACAGGAATAGACAGAATATTCAGTTTCTAATTAGTCTAAACAACTAGGGAGAGTGATTTTAGTGAAAAAATATACCGTTAGATTTATGACTTGTTGTCTTCTTGCATTTACTCTTATTTTTGGATTAGTACCTGTTCAGTCTGTAATCTTAGCGCAATCTGATCAAAAATTTAAAGATGTTCCTAAGACCTTTTGGGCTTCTGGCGCTATCAATGCTCTTTCAGACAAAGGATTTGTCGGTGGGTATACTGACGGGACGTTCAGACCGAATAAAACCATATCTAGAGCAGAATTTACAACTATGCTCGTTAAAATATCAGAACTAACTAACGCAAAACAAAATCCTTATAAAGATGTGACTGGCGGTTGGGCTTTACATCCTGTAAATGTTGCTTATGCGGCGGGTTTAATCCCTACTTCTGATTTTGGTAACGAGTTTAAGCCAAATCAAAATATAACCCGATATGAAATCGCAAGAATGATATCTAAGGCTATGATAAAAGACCAAAGCTATAAAGAGTTTTTTGATATATTTTCAAAGTTGAACAATAGTGATTTACCTTTGACGGATAGCAAAAGTATTCAGCGAGGACAAATTCAATATGTAGCTTTGACTTTAGGTACCGGGATAATGAGCGGATATAATGATCAGTCAATCGGATTGAGGAATAATGCTACGAGAGCAGAAGCAGTAGCCATGCTGACAAGTTACTATAATAGTCGAAGTAAGAAACCTGAGGATTACCAGTACCTTAAAGAATTAAAAGAACTTGCCGAAACAGGAACTAATGTAAAAACAGTTTCCAAATCGGTTCCAATGATAAACATCGTTGATGGTAAGCTGTTTGATTTCCGTACAGAAAAATGGATAAACAGTAAACTAACTCTTACCCATCCTAATTATACTGTCAAACTAAAACGGATGTATTTACTTCCTTATAATAAAAATAAAAAGAGTTTATATGAGGATAAATTTATAGGGAAGGATAAAGTTATACGCAAAGATTACTCGGGAATAATAGTTGTTGTCACAGACATGACTTTTAATAAAGACGGAGGGAGATTGCTTTTTATGCAAAATCTTTCTCTAAGAAACCCTGCTCGTATAACTTCTAGCCATCCCTATGAAAAATTCGGCATAATTCATCAGTATGTTAGCCACCACGATTATGATTTTATATTGAAGAAAGGAGAAACAAAAGAAATTACGTTTTACGGATACTTTGACGAAGAAACTTTCGATACCATGGATATAACTGGCCCTTATCAGAATTATATATTACTTAGAGATAGTTCTCGTTAGAAAGAGAGGGGTTTAATTGAGAACTAATAAAAGGTATGTATACTTGCTGTTATGTATGTTTTTGATCGTAACATCTATTCCTTTATATCCCTCAAGTGCTTCTGGAGCAACTATAACAGTAACGACTAAGGGGAACTTTACCCCTGGGTACTATTGGTGCCAACATATAAACGGTACGTGGAGTACTAGGAGCGACGATCAAGGAACTGTAGTTGCACCTAACGATGGTGGAGAGCCTAGAAAAACTTGGGTTTATACTTCTACGAATATATCTGCTCCTTTGAACGCACTTTGGGTGGATGCTAATGGTAATAAATACAGTGGCTCTGAGGTGAAAAATTCGAAACCTAAATCAGTTACTATGCAGGAGGATGCTGACCCTGCATTACAAGGTAAGCCTACTATTTCAGGGGATACCGTATATATAGAAGGGTATTCTGGTAGAGGAGTATACGGATACACTGATTCTATTTGCGGTGGCAACAATAATATGATCTACCCTTTCCCTGTTACGGTTACTTTTGAAGGTACTGTAGAAGTAACTACCGGAACGCATACAACCAGACATTACACAACAGCAGGTCAATCCTTACAGGCTGTTTTCCCTGATGTAGTTAGAACTATGACAAAAGATCAATCTTATTCAACTACACCGCCTGCTAACGCAGAATATACTTACGTGGGGTATAAATTCAGTAAGGATGGAAGCCCTCCCACCGGGGGGAGCATTATAGAAGGAAGCCCTCCGGTAGAGACTTATGATGGTACATATACTCATTATTACTTATATCTGTACTACAAAGCGCCCGAAGCATTTGTTAGACATGTAAACGAAAGTGGACAAAGTTTGTCTAGTATATTTACTGATACTAGAAGAAGTCTAGTAAACGGACAAAACTATTCATTTCCAGCTCCTACTAATACCAATTATCAATATTTAGGGTTTGTCCGTTCAACAACAGGTAGTCCACCTACTGATTTTAGCTCACCTACAAATCGTCTTTACGAATTAACTCCTTACACTGGAAATTTTAATACGTTATATCTGTATCATGTTTATCGCCCTGTAGGGGATGGGGAGATTAAAGTCCGACATATGGTACGGCAGGGGCCAAATGTAAGCTTCACACTAGCAAATGAAACCTCGGAGGCAGTAAGTACCTTGCCAGCAAGCAGGACGGTAAATCCGGTTGCGTCACACGGTACGCTGCTTGGTCGTAATGTGGATTATTCTGATTATACCGATGCGATAAATCAGGGTGATTCCATCGTAGTTAATCTGACTGCGACCCATAAAACAGGATACGTTTCTTTCTTTTATGAGCAGCAGATATCGTATACGGCAGATTTTGATGTATTGCCGTCTACGATTGAATATAGGGATTCATTTTCACTCGTACCGAGAGATTTTCAATTACACGGGTGTACCTATATTGCGCATAAGTATCAGATTTCACGAAATGGTATTTTTGAAACACCGTGGATATCCGGACAGACGGTAACAACATCATATAGTCATTCGAATTACCCCTGGAACATTGGCACGGGGCAGCATATGATCACGATCAAGATTAATACCAGCTGCGGACAGTCGGAATGGTTGTCTCCTAAGACCTTGACGGTAACTTCTCCGACAAATAATAGACCGCCAGAATTTCGGGTTGGTTTTGTCCATCCGAATGAGCAAACGAAGCCGGTCTATGAGATCGTAGAAGGCGCTGTAATGCACCTTATTTATATTACTGATCCGTCCATACCCACGCCGACCGATCCGGATGGGGATTTGTTAACTTTTATGGGTTTTGATACTGCTGGAAGCCAGAGCAGTTTTATTCAATCGCTCCCCACCAAGGCGCAATATTATGGAAATGGCTATCATCAAGTCAAGATGGATACGCTAGGCTATCATCATGTCACCGCACAGATGCGAGACCAGTGGGGCTTGACAACAACAGCTTCAACTTGGATTCGCGTCGTGCCTCAAAATCCGGTTGCCGTTCCAGGCTGTCCAGCAGAAGTAACGGCGAACAAGCCGGTTCTATTATCGGAGTTTACTTCTACGAATAGTTATAGTCCCATGGGCCGTACAATCGAGCATAGCCGGGATGAATGGACAAATCGTCAAACAAGCTACACCAACGATACGACCTCGGATATCACGGTGCAGGTTTCATTACTTGTGTACGATGATACAGGCATGAAGTCGCTCGATCCGGGTGTTTGTAACATTATCGTCAAGCCGGATCTGCCGCCGATCGCTAAGCTGGAAGTACCTCCGGTTGGAATTAGGCATCAAATGATCGACATTCTTAACAAATCGACGAGTCCGGATGGAGATGCCATCGTTAAAACCCAGTATAAATATAAGTACGATCAGAATAATGACGGCTTTGAAGATGATGAATGGATCGGCATGGTAGGTACTCTAAATCGGCTTCCGTTCACTCCGACCGAAGTCGGAAAATATCTTTTTTATGTCAAAGTGACCGAAGAATACGGGCAAACTGATGATACCTTAGACGAAGACATTGCCATATTAACGCTGGATGTCATTAATAATGCGCCGGAAGTGTTCTTTAATATTGAAGGGAGCAGTCCGCAGCCGGATCTTAATCCACCTTCGACTATAAGTGCTGCGCAAATGTTGAATTGGCCTGTCTACGTCACTAATGAAGTTAGACAAGTCTACAATAAAAACAACCTGTGGCAAGTGCATAACGGAAGGCTGGTTAGCGGCGAAGGGAAAAATTTCGGGCAGCAACAAATGTTTCAATATTTTGTGAAGTATCCAACGTATTCGAGTTGGAACGCATTTGATATGAGTAATAATGGTTTTGGTCCGAACCGTTTATCACCTTACCGGGCTGCAACCAATACGCCGCAATTTTCGAGCATTTTAATTAATCCCAGCGGCAGGCAGCTTGTTTATTATGATTCAAATTACCGATTAAATAACCTTAACTATAGTCAAGCTGCAGCCCCAAAAATGAGATCGACTAAAAATCTGTTCATTTTTGATGAAGCAACCCGTTCGGGTATGTGGAATAAATCCATGCGTATTTATGGTTTGGATCCAAAGAAGCTATCACCAATAGAATCATATTCTCAAAATGGATCGCTGCTATACCGCTATAAAAATGGAAGCCCCTTTGTGTTTGACATAGCGGTATCTCAAGCCTTGAGCATTAATTGGGAGTTAGCCGGTCATTATCTTTATGTTCTACGTTTTACCGGCGAATATGAGCTGATTGTTTATAATACTTTGAACGGCCAACAAGTGCGTCGTCAAGTGTTTCCGCTAGACTTTGGAAAAGGACAGAACAATAGCTATTCGTCGTGGGAAATTAGCCATGCGCAGGCCACAGATATTTATTTGCGCAGCGACATTTCAAACAGTAATGAATTTAAACAGGCGGGAAAGGAATCCACTCGCTGGATTAAATTTACACCTGACTTGAATAAAACGGATCTGCCGTCATGGACGATTCCGGTTGCAAGGGATCCGCGAGTTTCTTCAGATGATGTCCAATATATCTCGTCCAGACCTTTATTTACAGATCCCAGCGGGGCGATTTATGCCTATGAAGGCTTTAGACAATACAGCGGAACGGAACAAACGCCCAGAAGATATTATGACTTAAGTGTGGTCAAGTATAATCCGGATTTAACGCTGGCGTGGAGACAGTATTTAACGGGACCGAACGAATTGGGTTATCCGACCAAAGCTTCAACTGGCACGATGTACAATATGTATGATCTGGATCAATTTAACGGACTGGTGATCAATCCATTTACGAATGAAGTACAGGTCCGGACGTACCAGCTGTTTAATAAGCCTGGTGAAATCTATCCAAGTGACCGGGAAATCGTATCGGTATATAATACTGCAAATGGTGCGTTAAAATCCCGATTCATGGCCAACGACAACAACCAAGGCTTTGATGCACACCGTTTCTCAAAAGATAATCGTTCCACGATTTATTTTGACTTCAATGGGACCAAACATCAGAACCAGAATAGCACCGTCACCGCAGAAGGATTTCGCACAACCCAGCCTTCCGCTTGCACACCGAAGAACCCTGTGTACAACGCTGCAGGAGCAAAAATCGGAGAGGTAGGGAATAACGAATGCACGTATAATACCCAGTTCTTCGGTGAATATTTTGGCGATGGATTCTACGTCTCATTAACGCGTCCGAATAGCAGCGATCAAGTAAACTATACATTACGAGCATCATTTGGAACGCCATCCACAGCGCCGCTTGTAAATAGGGCCTTTACTAGTGGGCAGTTCTTATCGAATATTGACCTAGCAAATGCGGAAGTCAATTTTTCGTTCTCTGTGGATGATGTTGATTATGATTTGGACTCACTGGGGTTCTCTTTCCGAATGCGGGATACTCGTAATCGCTATGCTTTTGAGACGAATGGGAGCCAGCTTTCATTGACCAAGTATATTAATGGAGCGAGAACGCAGTTGGCCACAGGAAGTTATCCTTTACAAGATGACCAATCTTACACCCTTAAACTGAAATTTATAGGTAACAGTATTGAGGTATGGCTTAATAATATTCCTGTACTTCAAGCGCAGGATAATACTTATACAACGGGTAAATTCGGTTATTTTGCGGACAAGTCGTTTGTCACTTTTAGCGCACTTCGCTACAAAGAATTGCAGAATCAAGAGTTTTGGTCCAAGCAGTTTGCCATCTGGAATGAAGGGACTGCCAAAGCGGATGTAAGATACAGTAATATCCTTTTTACAGATCCGGAGAAAGATCCGATGGCAGGGACTTACCAATGGAGTATCCTGCATGCGCCTCGATTTATTAATAATCAAGGGATATCCAGCTTACATGGGAAGACGTTTAATTCACAGCAATTAACCTTTGATAAAGTGGGTGATTACACAGTACAACTGAGGGCAAAAGATGATCCGCAACCGAATTTTCATTTCCCAAGTATAGTTTTTGACATGTATCGGAAAACATCAAATGAGTTTAATCAAATGGTTACTGTGCATCGCAGGCCGATATCCGACTTTACGGTTGTACAAGATGCGAGCGGGAGAGTTCTCTGGACCGATAGCAGCCGTGACCCGGATCGATACGCTAGCGCGACCAATTATTCACCATCGGAAAATGGCATCGACTACAGAGCCACAAGAGGGATATTGGAGAAAAGATTTTATTACATCACACCGAGCGGCAACCACGTGGCGCAAAAGATCGTTACACCACAGGAGCTTGGTGTGTACGAAGTAGGAATGGCGGTCAAGGACGAGTATGACGCTTGGTCTGATTATACGGTCAGAATGTTAAATGTCGGAACATTACCGCCCAACAATACTCCACCAGTTCCAGGCTTTACAACCAGTCATGTGAATACCTTTAGAGGGATACCGGTGACAATCGATTCGACAGCATA
>NZ_BMGR01000009.1 GCF_014640295.1 Paenibacillus abyssi
TCTCTCAATGTATTTGAGGGACGGTACCTTCTTTGTTTAAAGGACTTTTTCAGTGGCCTCATGAATCTATCCAGGGGGCTTTGCCGTATAATCCATTAATCTTCTATCGTAGATAAATCACCAGTCGGCAGGCTAAGCTCCCATGCCTTTAGAACACGTCTCATGATTTTGCCGCTGCGAGTCTTCGGCAGCTTGTCTTTGAACTCAATCTCACGAGGCGCAGCGTGCGCGGAGAGGCCTTCTTTTACAAACTTATAAATATCCTGCTTTAACTCTTCCGATGCTTCATAGCCTTCCCGCAAGGAAATAAATGCTTTGATAATCTCTCCCCGCATCGGGTCAGGCTTGCCGATGACACCCGCTTCCGCAACAGCCGGATGCTCAACGAGCTTGCTCTCTACCTCGAATGGGCCTACCCGTTCACCTGATGTATTGATTACATCATCTATACGGCCTTGGAACCAGAAATATCCATCTTCATCTTGATAGGCTGAATCTCCGGAAACATACCAGCCTTGCAAACGGAAATACTCTTCATATTTCGATGGATTATTCCAAATCTTTCTCATCATCGATGGCCATGGTGTGCGAATGGCAAGATTGCCCATCCGGTAAGGGGGCAGCTCGTTGCCGCTATCATCAATAATAGCTGCTTGAACGCCCGGAAGCGGCTTGCCCATCGATCCCGGTTTAATCTCCATGCTCGGATAGTTGCAGATCAGCTGCCCGCCTGTCTCAGTCATCCACCATGTATCATGGATCCGCTGATTGTAGACCTTCAATCCCCAACGAACGACCTCTGGATTGAGCGGCTCTCCCACGCTTAGCACATGGCGCAGACTGGAGAGGTCGAACTGCTTAACGGTATCGTCTCCTGCTCCCATGAGCATACGGAAGGCTGTAGGGGCGCTGTACCATACCGTAACTCCATACTTTTGGATCGTATTGTACCAATCGCTCGGACTGAAGCGTCCCCCTCGAATCACGTTGGATGCCCCGTTCAGCCATGGCGCAAAAATGCCGTAAGAAGTCCCTGTCACCCAACCCGGATCGGCAGTACACCAGTAAATATCATCCGACTTCAAATCCAATACCACTTTACCTGTATAATAATGCTGAATCATTGCATTTTGCACATGAAAGACGCCCTTCGGCTTCCCCGTTGAACCTGAAGTATAATGAATGATGAGCCCGTCTTCACGTCCCAGCCACTCAATCTCCGCCTCCTCAGAAGCTTGTGCCATTTCCGATGAAAAGTTAACGATTCCCTCTCCTGCCTCTACTTCGTCGCCAAATACGATAATATGCTTCAGACTCGGAAGCTCGGAGCGCGGAATCCGTCCAAGCAGCGCAGGCGTTGTCACGATCGCAACGGCTTCGCTGTCCAGCAGGCGATCTTTAACCGCGGATTCCATGAAAGCTTCAAACAATGGACCGACTACTGCGCCGACCTTTAGTGAGCCTAACAAGCTGAAGTAGAGCTCAGGTGTCCTCGGCATGAAAATGAAGATGCGCTCTCCTTTGTTAATCCCTAGCTTACGCAGTACATTTGCAAACCGGTTCGATTGCTTGCTCAAATCCGCAAACGTGTATTGTTCATCCCTTGCGTTATCGCTGTAATAAAGCGCGATCTTGTCGCTCAGGCCGTTGTGGACATGACGGTCGATCAATTCATAAGCCATATTTACTTTTCCGGTTTCGTACCAGGAGAACTGTTTCTCCACTTCTTCAAACTGAAACGATGAATAAGTTTCCTCATAGCTGCGCATGTTGGGATTCACTGCGGTCACAGCAACCCTCTCTTGATGAAGATTTTCCATCCGATCATCCTCCTAGGAATCTGTTTTGTTCACGCACAACTTACGCGAAGGCGCTTACAAAAGGGGCTTGCTATACGAATGTAAAGGAAATCGCCATGTTATTATAACATAGGACATGACTTTCGCCTATCCGCTTTACATTTAGGACAACTTTTTGTTACGATTTCAATAACGGCGTAAAGGTAGGAAGGGGAACAAGCGGTGGAACATCGGAAATCTGTTCATGTACAGGTTGTGCGTCATAAAAACGTTCAGCTCGTTATTGAAGGGCCTGTGCCGCCTGAGCAATTGTCCCAATTGTCCATGCATCCGGACCTGGATGCATTCAGGAGACCAAAAGAGCAGCATGAGGCTTTAATTGAAATTGCCGGCCTTGATGAGGGCCGCATCATCGTCTCCCGGGATGGCGATATGATCGTAGGCTATGTGACCTTTCATTATCCCGATGAAATGGAACGCTGGTCTGAAGCCGAAATGGAAGATCTGATCGAGCTCGGAGCGATTGAAGTGGCCAATAGTTATCGATCGCTGGGACTTGGCAAACGAATGATTCAGAACGCCTTCGCTGACGATCAGCTAGAGAACGTCATCATTTTCACAACTGAATATTATTGGCACTGGGATTTGGAAGGAAGCGGATTAAATGTGTGGGAATATCGGAGCATGATGGAAAAGCTGATGCAATCGGTGGGCATGGTTTGGTATGCTACGGACGATCCGGAAATTTGCTCCCACCCTGCTAATTGTCTCATGGTCCGAATCGGTAAAGAAGTCCCGCTCTCATCTGTTGAGCAATTCGATCGGGTGCGTTTTAGGCAACGATTCATGTATTGATTCTTGAAGAAAGCTTGTCCGAAGGAGGCCGCCGACAATCATGACGGCAAACGCTGTATTTATTCATCATCCGGAAGCGTCTACATACCGGTTCAGTGATCATCATCCTTTTAATCCCCAGCGTTTGACGCTGACGATCGATCTATTGAAAGCGTCTTCTGCTTTAGAAGATCATCAAATGCTCGTGCCTCAAGCTGCGGATATCAGCCAACTCCGAATGGTTCATCGCAGCGATTATATAGAGGCTGTTAAAGCGCTTAGCGTGCAAAACCCTGACCATCGATGGACAGAACGAGCGCAGAAATACGGGCTGCAAAGCGAAGATACGCCCTACTTTTATGGCATGCATGCAGCCGCCTCTATCCTTGTCGGAGGATCCATTCAAGCAGCGGAAGCTGTGCTTTCCGGACAAACGCAGCATGCCTTTCATATGGCGGGCGGCTTACATCACGCATTTCCCGATCATGGCTCCGGGTTTTGCGTGTATAATGATGCAGCCGTTGCCATCGCTCATATCCGCCAAAAATATGGAGCACGGGTTCTGTATATCGATACCGATGTGCACCACGGGGATGGCGTGCAATGGACATTTTACGACGATCCCGAGGTATGCACCTATTCCATTCACGAAACAGGAAAATACTTGTTCCCAGGAACAGGATTCGTACATGAGAAAGGTGTGGAACTGGGCTTTGGCGCCTGTTTTAATCTTCCGATGGAGCCATACACTGAGGACGATTCTTGGCTGGAATGCTTCTCGGAGAGTATTGAGAAAATAACAGCAGCCCATAAGCCTGACATCATTATCAGCCAACACGGCTGTGATGCCCATGCATTTGATCCGCTCTCCCATATTCACTGCAGCATGAAGATCTACCGTGAAATGCCGGCGATTATCCATCGCTTAGCCCATCAATACACACAAGGCCGTTGGATCGCTGTGGGAGGCGGCGGTTATGATATTTGGCGTGTCGTTCCAAGAGCTTGGTCATTAGTGTGGCTCGAAATGTCCGGCCATCCGATTATAAGCCAATTGGATCAGGAAGGACATCATCTGGCCCTTCCCGACGAGTGGGTGAAGAAATGGTCGCAGCTTAGCCCGGATCCCCTTCCGGCAACGTGGCTGGACAATACAGCAGCTTGGCAGCCCATGCCGCGACGAAGCGAGATTACAACGAATAACCAGGCGATCAAAAAAGTTGCATTGCAGGATATCTAAAAAAACAAAGCCGTTGCCAAGCCCTTAAGCGGGCGGACAACGGCTTTGTTATACAGAGCATTCTTTGCATCCTACATACGAGAAATGATGTCGTCAATAATGCGGTAGGAATGATCGGAAGCTTTCACCGTGAATTCCTCAAAATTCACATGCGCGGAACCGTCCGCCTTGTCCGACATCGAACGAATGACAACATACGGAATCCCGTTCATCGCACAAACCTGTGCAAGTGCCGCGCCTTCCATCTCCGTACAAGTTCCGCCTAAGTCCTCATAAAGCTCCTTCACCGTCTCACGGCTAGCGACAAACTGATCCCCGGATAGTATTTTCCCTTTGCGATAACGCCCGTTAAACAGACGCTCGCTCGCTTGCTCTGCAAGCTCGATCAACCGAGGATCGGCGTTGAAATCCGATACCTCCTGGAACGGTATCACGCCGCGCGCAAATCCGAGCGGAGTCACGTCCATATCATGCTGCAAGCAGCTTGTGGAAATGACGATATCACCGATCTCCAGCTCCGGATCGAGGGCTCCTGCAACTCCGGTAAACAAGATGCAGTCAACCCCCATATCAATCAACACTTGCGTGCATACGGCCGCATTTACTTTTCCTACACCCGATTTTCCAAAAATGATATCCTTGTCATGAAAACGCCCTTCATAAAACGTGATGCCCGCTTTATGTATGGTATTGGTCACGTCTGTATGTTTGTGCAGCAGTTCAATTTCCTCAACCATCGCGCCGACAATGCCTATTTTACTAAATGTCACAGGTTCAGCTCCTTTGCAAGAGAAAAAGCCCCCTAAAGGAGCTTTTATCGTTGTTGATAATGAATCCTTGATTGTTAGAATGATCCGTTAGCATGAAGTGTTAAGCTTGGATGACGGACTGGCGAGAGATCAACTCATGCGGCAGTACGACCTTAGACTGATCGACGTTTTCCTTCTTCATCAGCTTTGTCAGAAGGCGCATCGATACCGCGCCAATGTCATACATCGGCTGCGCAACCGTAGTAAGCTGTGGTCTGACCATAGATGCCATCCGGCTGTTATCCACGCTGATGACTGAAATATCATCCGGAACTTTCAAGCCGAAATCTTGAATTGCATGAATCGCGCCAATCGCCATTTCGTCCGTGGCGGCAAATACAGCCGTCGGTTTATTGTTCAACTCAAGGAAATATTTCATTGCTTCGATGCCGGATTCATAACGGTAGTTGCCTACGCGTACCAATTCTTCATCATAAGCTAATCCCGCTGTTTCTAAAGCACGCTTATAACCTTGGAATCGCGCATATCCGTTTGCCGGATCCTGAAGCGTTCCGCTGATCATCGCTATTGATTTGTGACCCTGTGCAATAAGGGAACTCACCGCATCGAAGGCAGCTGCTTCGTGGTCGATATCCACGGAAGGAATCGTACCCTGCTCATCCGTCGTCGCACACAAAACAATCGGCACATTTGCGGTTTTGAACGCTTGAATATGCTCGTCCGTTACAGCGCCTCCCATGAAGAGCAATCCGTCAACTTGCTTCTCCAACAGCGTATTGATGACGCGAATTTCTTTTTCCTTCTTTTTGTCGGCATTACAAAGAATAATATTGTAATGATACATATTCGCGATATCTTCAATACCCCTTGCTACCTCTGCAAAGATGGCATTCGAAATATCCGGTATGACAACACCGACAGTCGTTGTCTTCTTGCTCGCCAAGCCCCTTGCCACCGCATTAGGACGATAGCCTAATCTTTCTATGGCTTCAAACACTTTCTTCCGCGTTTGAGGCTTTACATTCGGATTGTTGTTCACAACGCGGGAAACTGTTGCCATGGAGACGCCTGCTTCCCTTGCTACATCATAAATGGTTACCGTCACGATCCTTCTCTCCAATTAACTCATATTTTTTGAAAGAAAATGCTGCATCTCAGGCCGAAATCATATTAAAGTAATGATACGACAATTTTTTACTTTTCGCAATGTTCGCTGAGTTGTTCTTCCAAAGAGGAATATGTGATGTTCCAATGCGTAGCAGACCAAATCACTTTGCCGTTCTCGATAAGAATAGCCTGCGGGGATGCATGCTTGAGGCTAAGTCTCTCTTCGATAGCATTAGAGACCGGTCGGTCTTCGACAACCAGCACCATAGCCGTATCAAACTTTGGCCCCTTCGCGTCCTCTAAAAAATTCATCAATTCGTCATATGCGCCAGCACTAACGGAACATCGAGTGCTATGCTTAAAGACGAGCAATGGCTTATCGGCCGCCCCCTCTAATGCTGTATTCCACTGCTCGACTGTAGTAAGGGCGTGTATCTTCTCAGTCATGTAAGCACCTCCAAGTGTATCTTTCTTTACTTATTATCAATTCATAGCCAACTTATGTATGAATAGATCTTCTGCTTATTTGCATTAATCGTTTCTCAAGATCATTCATCCATGCTGGATCATTAAGCGATTGGGCTAGTAAATACATGTCGAGCAGCTTATTAATCCGCTCATCGATCAATTGCTCCACAATGTGAACGTCCGGCTGCTTCAGCTTCTCGCATACCTCTACCAGTAGATCTGCCCACTCATTCCATTCATTAAATAAAAAAGTTTGTTTGTCCGGCTCGGATCCAAGCTGCTCGATCAATCCGGTTAAATCCGGTTTAACCTCAGGAAATACTTCGCTGCGGCTGCAGGAGGAGCATGAGAAAATAGGCACGTTGTCGATCTCCACTTTGCCCGAGTAAATAACCGTCTGAAGTTTCATGGTCATTGCATCGCCGCAAGGACACTGTTTATGCAAAATGGTCCACCCCTTCATCTAATAAAGCTTGTATAAAGGTATTCGACCTCTTTCACCATTTCTCCTGCGTTTTCATCATAGTAATTTTTAACTAATGCGCAATTTTGCGCCACAAACGCCGAACAGCCGGTATCTTCAAGGACAGGACAGCTAATGCTGCCCCGATCGTATCATTTCGCAGATCGGCAGTATCGGACATCCGGCCTTCCACGAATTTTTGATGGTATTCATCGGTTACCCCATAAAGAAAGCACAGCAGTACAATCAGGCCTTTAACCCTCCATTTGTCTGCTTTCCTTCCAATTGCGAAGTCAAATAATAAGGCCAGGATGAAATAAGAAACAAAATGCCCCCAATTAAAGCTGACCATATACGGAAACAACTGCTGTATCCATGGCAGCGCAGCATCCAGTTGATCCCCCGTCCTTGAAGAAGACCAAAAGATCACGCCCATCCACGTTATGACGGGAAGAAAACGGATGGCTCTGCGAACAGACTGCTGATTATTAACCTTTGTTTGCTTCATCTTTTCTCCTTCGTTACAATAAACATAGAACAAATTCGATCACAGGAGGAAATATAATGCGTTTAACCGGCAAATCAGTAATATGTTTATTGGATGATGAGTTTGAAGATTTGGAATTATGGTATCCAGTTTATCGCGTGCGTGAAGAAGGTGCAACCGTCCTGTATGCAGGCCCGGAAAAAGGCAAAAAACATATCGGTAAATACGGCGTTCCTGCGGTAGCGGACCTTTCCTTTGATGAAGTAAACAGCCAGGATCATGACGGTCTGCTTGTTCCCGGAGGCTGGGCCCCGGACAAGCTCCGCCGTTATCCAAAAGTATTGCAGCTTGTACAGGAAATGAATGCGGACAACAAACCGATCGGCCAGATCTGCCATGCAGGCTGGGTGCTTATCTCCGCCAAAATATTGAATGGGCGCCGCGTCACCTCAACACCGGGTATCCGTGACGATATGGAAAATGCCGGTGCGGAATGGATCGATGAAGCCGTCGTTGTAGACGGCAATATCATCTCTTCCAGACGTCCGCCCGATCTCCCGCCTTATGCCAAAGCGTTCGTGGACGCCCTGTCAAAATAACTGGGGTTCATGCGCCTAAGAACGTTCGCATAAGTTGGTGTGCTGCCGTTGCTCATCAATCTGCTGCTTAAAGCTATCCAGCTGTTTGATGATTTCATCGCTTGTCCGGCATGCCAGAAGCTCCTCCAGCAATGAGCGGCTGTCTTCCTGTCTTGTACAAAGCAGCCGCTCTTTCACTTGCAGAATCGCATGAGAAGACATGCTCAGCCCATCCACATCCAGGCCAAGCCAGATCGGCAGCGCCCGCATATCCCCGGCCATCTCCCCGCATACCCCGACATGAATGCCTTTACGCTTGGCGGCGTCCACCGTCATTTTCAAAAGCCGCAGCACAGCCGGGTGATATGGTTCGTATAAATGTGCGATTTGATCGTTCATACGGTCTACGGCAAGTGCAAACTGGACTAAATCATTCGTGCCGATGCTGAAGAAATCAACTTCGTCAGCAAGCAAGTCCGCAATCATGGCAGCTGCAGGCACCTCAATCATAATGCCGACCTCTATGTTTTCATTAAACGGATGCTCTTCCTGCCGCAGCTCTTCCTTTGCCTGGCCAAGCAGCGCTTGCGCGGCTTGGACCTCTTCAACCGACGAAATCAACGGGTACATGATTTTGACTTGTCCGTAATAGCTCGCACGCAAGATGGCGCGCAGCTGGGTCTTGAATAAATCCTTCCGGTCCAATGAAATCCGTATGGCGCGATAGCCCAGAAACGGATTTTCCTCCTCCGGAATTTCAAAATAATCCAGCTGTTTATCGCCTCCGATATCAAGCGTTCGAATAATTACCGGATGATCCCCCAGCTTCTCCGCCACGCTGCGATAAACCTCAAACTGCTCCTCTTCCCCCGGAAAACCGATACGGTCCATATAGAGGAACTCTGTCCGAAACAAGCCGACCCCATGCGCACCGACAGGCTTGGCGACCTCCAGCTCCTTCAAGGAACTGATATTAGCGGCCAATTGGACCGCTTTGCCGTCAGGGGTAACGGAACTGACCCCGGCAAGCTGATGCAGTTCTTTCTTCTTCTCCAGCTGTACCGATTGGATGCGGGTATAGCGGTCAACAACCTCTTCGGTTGGTTCGATCAACACTACCCCTGTAGACCCGTCGATAATGAGCATATCTCCGGTTTGTATCGGGTCTTCCAGCTTGGTATCCAAGCCGACGACCAGAGGAACGCCCAGCGCCCGCGCCATTATGGCGGAGTGCGATGTGGTGCTCCCGGCCAAGGTGACGATGCCGAGCACATGATTGGGATTCAGATGAGCTAATTGGGAAGGAGACAGCTCCTTGGCCACTAATATGAACGGCTGTGTATCCATCGGCAGTGTAATCTCCGGCGCGCCCAGCAAATGCTTCAACAGCCTGTTGCCTACGTCTTTAATATCAAGCGCCCGCTCTTTCATATACTCGTCGTCGAGCAGGTCAAACATGGTGACAAAATGGTCGATCGCTTCCTTGACAGCGACCTCTGCCACCTTGTATTGGCGCTGAATAATTCCCTGAACCTCATTCATGAACACCGGATCATCAAGTATAGCCAAGTGCGCATCAAAAATATGGCTTTCCTCCGTACCCACCATATCACGAAGCTCGCCTTTTATTTGTTCAATCTCAAATTTCGAGGTTTTGATCCCCTCGTATAGACGGTCAAATTCCTTGGCCAAATCAGCCACATCGATTTTTTGCTCCGGTACATCCCACTCCCAATTCGGAAGCACGAAAGCTTTTCCCATCGCAATCCCGGCAGACGCTCCTATCCCTTGGATCATTAACTTTCCCCTCCACCTTTTCTCTCTTTCAAGACAACCGACATGACCGATGCCTGGCCCTTTTTAACGGCCTTAAATGGCGCGTAGCTCCAGGATCGAACCATATCCGGATTTGAAATTACCATAGGCGTTGCGAGTGATTTACTGCCTTTGCGCACACGCTGGAGATCAAATCGGATCAAGAGCTGTCCCGGCTTCACTTCGTCGCCCTCTTTAACGACCGCATTGAAGCAGCCTGTAAGCTGAGAAGTATCAATACCGATATGCAGCAGAACCTCTAGTCCTTCCGGCGTCTGAATTCCGATCGCATGCATCGTCGGGTAGATATGAATGATCTTTCCTTTAACCGGCGATACAAGCTCACCCCGATCCGGCATGAAAGCGACGCCTTGTCCAACTAATTTACCCGCAAAGATCGGATCAGGAACATCCTCAAGCGGCATCATTCTGCCCTGCATAGGCGAACTGAACAGCACTTGAGCGAGATCACGCTTGAGCGATTTCATGATTTCCTCGCGAATTAACTCGGAGAACGTGCCGAACACGACCTGCACATTGCCGCCGCCAAGCCTGATTACGCCGGCTGCACCCAAATTGCGCAGCGCGTTGATATCAAGCAGCTTGTCATTGGATAGCTTAAGGCGCAGGCGCGTAATGCATGCCTCCATCTGGACAATATTTTGTTTGCCCCCGATCGCTTGCAGTATAAGCGGTGCACGATAAGGAATGTCACCTGCCCACTCATCGAGCTGTGAGCCTTCCTCCCGGCCGGGTGTCGGGATACGGAAACGGCGAATGGCCCACCGGAACAAGACATAATAAAGAATTCCAAACACCAATCCAATCGGCAGCAGCAGCCAGCCCCTGGTTGCCAAATGGGCATTGATGACATAATCGATCGCCCCGGCAGAGAATGAAAATCCGTGTAAGATGCCGAGCTCATACGTTATCCACATGATAAGGCCGGATAGAACCGCATGCACGACAAACAAGAACGGAGCTACAAATAAAAAAGCAAATTCGATAGGCTCAGTAACCCCTGTTAAGAAAGAGGCAAGCGCAGCGGATAAGAAAGTCTTGCGAATTTGCGGCTTAAGATCCTCACGGGCTTCTTGTATGATCGCAAAAGCGATCGCCGGAAGGGCAAACATCATTGTAGGATACAACCCTGCCATAAATGCGCCTGCCGTCGGATCACCGGCAAAAAACCGCGGCAAATCGCCATATACGATATGAGAGCCGTCCAATTCATAACCGCCAACCTGAAACCAGAATACATGGCTGACCAGATGATGAAGCCCGAATACGACAAGAATACGAAGCACGAAGCCAAATAAAAAGACACCAAATCCCCCTGCTGAGGATACAATATCCCCTAATTGATGCAAGCCCTCTTGTATGGAAGGCGCAATCGAAATCATTAGTATCGAAAACAGAACAGAAATAAAGCTGACGAACAAAGGAACAAACCTTGGCCCCCCAAAAAATTGGATATATTCCGGAAGCTTGATCTCTTTGAATCGGTCATAACAATAGCCTGATATGATACCGATCAACACGCCGATCATTGCAGTTGGCTGGATCGGAACATCACTTAACCTGTCCGTAATGCCTGTATAAATGAACATCCCCGCTAGCGACGCAATTCCGGCCGCTCCCGCATTGTTTGTCAGTCCGAGCGCAACTCCGAGCGCAAACAAATAGGGAAGGAAAATAAACAAGGAATGACCGGCCGTATTCAAATGGCCGGACAAGTCAGGCAAGCCGAGCAATGCCCAGGGCAACTGGCTTAAACTTAAAAACACTGCCGCTGCCGGCAGTACAATCATCGGCAGCATTAATGCTCGTCCAAGCTGCTGCAAATTACCCATTAAATTCAACGCTTCGCTCCCCCCTCATCTTCCGATGTCACGTCTATTAGAATGGTAAGCGTTTGCCCTCATTTTGTCAAAGTAAAACGACGGACCGCGAAGGTCCGCCGTATTCTGAGTGGCTGTTTAATTAATTAAAACCGGTTCATATTATTTTGCCCGTATTGTTGATTGGATGTGCCGGCTTGATACCCTACTTGCGCATAAACCGGACCATCTTGGTTTTTAGAGTTGGTGGCTTGGTACACAGGATGCTGACCGTAGTTGTTTTGCATTCCCATGTCCATATTGCCGCTTGCTTGATATCCCATATTCGATGTCATCGGCTGGGATTGATTGTATTGGTTATACTGCCCGAAGTCTTGACCTGCGGTAGTGCCAAGATGGGAGATGACAGGATTACGGGCAAAATTTTGCTGCTGGTTGGCTGTGTAACCGCCCAGATGCGAAATAACCGGCTGCTGCTGTTGAGTCTGGGCGTTTGTAAAGCTGTTCATCATTCCTTGTTGTTGCCCATAAGACCCGGAAGAAGCGTAGCTTTGCTGAGGAGCCGCTTGGTAACCGATTTTCGAGATAACAGGACCGGTATTTTGAGCCGAAATGCCCCCGCCTTGTCTCATTTGACCTTGATAATAAGACTGTACGTACCCGGCAGGCTGATATCTGTTGGATTGGTTAAAAGACGACTGAGACTGCGCTTGAAAAGATCCTTGTTGATTGTACATTCCGTCTTGTCCTCCTAAGAATGGGTCTTTTTGTAGTCTTCACAACGGCCATTCAGCCCGTTCCTGAAGCCACTCTTAGTTTGGGAGAACATCAGACGTTTTATCCTGCTCAGGATTTGGATTTTCCACCAGGAAGCAGGATTGAGTCCTCTACCTTGATACAGCGGTCCATGATGACTTCCAAGCCGCCTTCTGATGCGATTCGAGCCGATTCCTCGCTAATAACGCCCAGCTGAAGCCAGAGCACCTTAGCGCCGATCGCTACCGCTTCCTCGGCTACTGGGGGACAATGCTCGCTTCGCCGAAAGACATTGACAATATCGACCGGGAAAGGGATATCCTTTAAGGAAGCATAACATTTTTCTCCCAAAATCTGCTCCGCGTTCGGATTGACGGGAACGATCCGATAGCCTTTAGACTTCATCGCTTCCGATACCATATAGGAAGTACGGTCCGGTTTATCGGACAATCCAACGACAGCTATCGTCTCCGATTGCTCCAATATCCTTTTGATCTCATCTCTTGACGGTTGTTGATAAGCCATGGTAACGCCTCCTTAGTTGGATTCAACCCACTCGACCGCAGCGCCGAGCGCTTTCAAATGATCGAAATAAATCGGATAAGACTTGGCTACATGATGCGCATCGCGGATCCGAATCGGCGCTTTCGCACGCAACCCGACAACGGTTAAAGCCATAATGACCCGATGATCATAATGCGCATCGATCTCTACACCGCCCTCAACGCCCTCAGGGCGTCCGTGGACGATAATTTCGCTCTGTCTTTCCTCGACATTAGCGCCGGCCTTGCGCAGCTCATTCAAATAGTCGGTAATCCGGTCACATTCTTTGTACCGCAAGTTTTCCACGTTGTAAAAACGGGATGTCCCTTCCGCAAATACTGCGGCAGCAACCATGGCGAGCACTGCATCTGTAGCCGCGTCGCCGTCAAATTCCACTGCCTTGAGCTTACCGTTACCCTGAACATGGACTATACCATTATTGTGCGTAAGCGGTACATTCATCATGCGAAGCACATCAATGATCGCACGCTCGCCCTGCTTGCTGTTCTCCTCAAGCCGGTGGATGGTCACATCGGATTGGGTCACCGCTGCTGCTGCTAATACTGCTGCAGATCCGGGGTAATCACCCTGAACAACGTAATTTTTCGCTTCATAACGCTGATTACCCGGCACTTTATAGTGCATGAGATCGTCGCTGGCATGAATAACGATGCCTGCCTGCTGCAGCACCTCCAAAGTTTGGCCGATAACAACCTTGGATTTCAGATCGTGTTGCACCTCGATCTCACTGTCTTCCTTAAGCAGCGGGGTCAGGAAAAGCAGCGCACTAAGGAACTGCGAGCTGACATTGCCCGAAACTTGAATTTTACCGCCTTTAGGCTGGCCGCCGCGAATCGTAATCGGCAGTTTGCCTTCTTGATGATCGATCTCAACGCCCATTTGCTGCAGTGAATCAATGAGGTCATTGTGAGGACGCTTTCCTAACGAATCCGGGTATACATTCAAGAAGGTAACATCCGGGCAAAGAGCAGCAATCGCCATCAGGAACCGCAGCACCGCTCCGGCATTGCCGACATTAAGTTCGTTAATCGGTTTCGGGTTGGAACCGAAGCCTGTAATGACGATTTTCTCGTCATCCTCCTCCACAATGGCGCCCAGATCGCGAATACAACGGCGCATGGCATCGCTATCCTCACTGTGCGCCGGGTAATAGATCGTGCTGGTTCCTTCTGCCAAAGCGGCTACCAGCAAATAACGGGTCGTGTAATTTTTAGAAGACAAAGCTTGAATTTCACCCTGCAATCTTGGTGTCGGCGTTACGATAACGTCCATCAACAATCTCTCCTTTTATCATCAGATCATCATTGAAAACCCTATGCCGGCAAGCAGCAGTCCGCCGGCGAATGTGTACATCAAATATAATAGCAAGGAGCGGTAACTGCGCTGCTGTGCCATCATCACAGTCTGTACCATAAGCGTAGAATAGGTAGTGAAGCCCCCAATCAATCCAATGCCCAATAATGCATAGAGGGCCTGCTGTTCAACCTGAAGAGAAGCTCCTACCATCATACCAAGCAGCAGTGAACCGGACAAATTCACGATTAGCGTGGCATAATATGTATCGGATGTGCGCCGGGCAATCGCTTGTCCAACTGCATAACGCGCTGCTGCGCCGACCGCTCCGCCTATTGCCACCATCAATAGGTCAACCATTCCGCGCACCCCCAAGACGGGAGAGGCTCAGTCCCAGCCAGGCCATTAGTATTCCGCCAACAAACGAAGCAATTATGTATATCATGGCTGTACCAGCATAGTCGTGGCGGAGCAATTCGATCGTTTCAGCACTGAATGCGGAAAAGGTGGTAAACGCCCCTATAAATCCGGTTCCTACCGCTTCCTTCCAAGAATTTGGAACCGAAGGCCTGCGGGCGCAGTAGCCCAACCACGAGCCAAGTGCAAAGCTGCCCAAGCAGTTGCATACGAAGGTCGCCCACGGAAACAATCCCGTTTCCCCGGGCATGAGCCATGTCCCGATGCCAAATCGCGCAGCAGCTCCCATAGCGCCTGCCGCAGCGACGGCCAGAATCGTTCTCACGCATGCTCCTCCCATTGCCGAATGATACAGTCAGCAACTTCCTCTGTAGTCATCCGGGACGTATCCACTGAAAAATCAGCAAAATCATACGCATGCTTGCGCTGCTCCAGCAGCTTGTTAACCCGTTCTTCAACACCGCCCTGCAGCAGCGGACGGGAATGATCGTTGCGGACCCTCTCAATAATATGCCGGGCGTCGGCTGTAAGTGAAACAACCCAGCCGTGCGTGAGCATAAGATCACGATTATGGGGATTCAAAACTGCGCCGCCTCCGGTCGCGATGATCTTACGTTCACCGTTCATTAGAATAGAAGCAAGCACCTTACACTCAATCTCCCGAAAAGCCGGCTCTCCTGATTCCGTGAAGATATCACTGATTTTACGGCCTTCAAACTTCTCGATCTCATCATCTAAGTCGACACGCATAAATCCCAGCCGCTCCGATAACAGTTTGCTTACCGATGATTTGCCGGTACCCATGAACCCTACAAGGACTATTGCATTTTTTGCTTTAGACACCGTAACACCTTCTTATTTCAATCATTAAAAACTCATTACCTTTACATGCCGATTATGAAGGAATCTCCATCCACATCATACCACAGCCCGGAAAGTGCGGACAATGGAGGAACAATTGAAACAAGAGGTATAAAAAAGACCACTTTGCCGTATGGATGATAATACTACATAAATTGCAGAACATCTATTCTAAGGAGTGAACCCCACATGTCCGCTAACCCCTCATCCGATCCAGCCGAACAGAAAATACGCCGGATTCTTGATCCGGCTCATCCATTGAGCAAATCCGATGTCATATGGGTACTGGAATGGATCAAAAAAAAGGTGGCCGACGAAGATCCAAGCTTGCTTGGTCTGTCGCAGCCACGGTTATTGAAGAGCTTTCATTGCTTTGCCGAGGCCGCCATGTTCTTGATTCATCATCGCCTCGGCTATGATCATGAGACTAATCGCTTACGCGCCACGCTAGCCGAAGCTGTGCATGGGATAAGCAGGTCGACCAGCTAGTCTCTTAATCGAGCCAATTGAAGTGGAATGTGCCTTCTTTGTCCAAACGCTTGAACGTATGCGCACCGAAGTAATCACGCTGTGCTTGCAGCAGGTTAGCCGGCAAACGCTCGGTACGGTAGCTGTCATAGTAGGAAAGCGCGCTGGAGAACGCTGGTACTGGAATACCGCTCGCTACCGCTGTGGACACAACTTCACGCCATGCGCCTTGATAAGATTCGACGATTTCTTGGAAGTAGCTATCAAGAAGCAGGTTGCGCAGTTCCGGATCACGATCATAAGCGTCCTTGATATTTTGCAGGAAGCCCGCACGGATAATGCAACCGCCGCGGAAGATCATCGCGATATCGCCATAACGCAGGTTCCAGCCATACTCATCGGAAGCTGCGCGCATTTGGGCGAACCCTTGTGCGTAAGAACAAATTTTGCTTGCGAACAGCGCTTTGCGAACCGCTTCGATAAATGCCGCTTTATCACCTTGATACGGAGTTGTCTGCGGCCCTTTCAGCAGCTTGCTTGCTGCAACGCGCTCTTCTTTCATAGCGGACAAGAACCGGGAGAACACCGACTCCGTAATGATCGACAAAGGAACGCCCAAATCAAGCGAGCTTTGGCTTGTCCATTTACCGGTACCCTTTTGTCCTGCCGAGTCAAGAATAACATCAACCATAGGCTTTTTCGTTTCCGGATCGTATTTGGAGAAAATATCAGCTGTAATCTCGATCAGGTAGCTGTCGAGTTCCCCTTTGTTCCATTCAGTGAAAATTTCATGCAGTTCTTCAGTTGAAACGCCGAGCACGGATTTCAAGAGATGATAAGCTTCACAAATCAACTGCATGTCACCATACTCGATGCCGTTATGTACCATTTTCACGTAGTGGCCGGCACCATCCGGTCCGATATACGTGCAGCAAGGTTCTCCGTTAACCTTAGCGGAAATCGCTGTAAGGATCGGTTTGACGAGTTCATAAGCTGACTCTTGGCCGCCTGGCATGATGGAAGGACCATTCAGTGCGCCTTCTTCGCCGCCCGAAACACCTGTACCAATGAAACGGAAACCTTTGGCTTCGAGATCTTTGCTGCGGCGCTGGGTATCCGGGAAATAAGCGTTACCGCCGTCGATAATGATATCCCCTTCGGCCAAATGCGGCACAAGGGAGTCAATTGTAGCATCTGTGCCCGCCCCTGCTTGCACCATGATCAAAATTTTGCGCGGTGTTTCGAGCGATTGCACGAATTCCTCAATCGAATAGGCCGGAACTAGGTTCTTGCCTGCTGCTTCCTTCATCAGATCATCGGTTTTCTCGCGGGAGCGGTTATATACCGAAACCGTAAATCCTCTGCTCTCAATGTTAAGGGCAAGATTCTTGCCCATGACGGCTAATCCGATGACGCCAATTTGCTGTTTTGACATTTTGTTCTTCCATCCCTTTTCATTCATTATTTTTTTTGCCATGACACAATACACCTATTTTACTCTTTTTGCTCAGAGAAGAAAACTACCTGCGCCAAAAATGACGATGAGTTTTTCTCATTCTAGATCAGCATAAGCGCCAATGCAACTTTTTCATCAAAATTTCATTTGTGAATTAAATTCAAATGAGGATGCTCCCGCCTCTTTCTGCGGAAACATCCTCAACTGGACCTTGTCATCTATTCAATTCCCTCTCTCTCATAATTCGAGCTGCAGCATTTCTACGCGCAGCGATGCCAACCTCTCTTTGGAGGCGAGGATATCGGGCTCGCACTCATTCGTCAATGCTTCATGCAGCACCGACAGCTCATAATCGAGTTCCAACCGGAGAACCGCCGCCCGCTCTTCGGCCCTTTTAGATTGAAAAGCTTGTATCATTTCTTCTGTTGTGACAAATGGCTTCCGTTGATAGATGATTTTGTGCTCCATCCCTGACACCTCCACAAGTCGTATGATTTCCCCAAACATAATGCTTTCGATAACAATCTGACGATCCTTGATTCGTTTCACAACTGCATGGCCGCGAGTGTCATTAATCAGCTTTTCAATTAGTTCGGACAACTTCTCGTCTTTAATGGTGTAATCGCCTACAATCTTGTAACGGCTTCTAATACGTTGAAACCGCAGCTTGACTAACTTTCGACCCGTACGAATGGAAATTAGGAAATGGGCATCCGTCTCACTCCAATACAGTGAATAACCTTCGTGAATCAAGTCTCGGATGAGATTCTGGATTTGCCGCCGATCGAAGCGCAGCTCCAAATTGCAATATTCTACTTCATAGCTTTTATTCACGGCAATCCCTCCCCATGTTCATAGATCTCATTGTCGTCCTCCGCCTGTCTGATTATATTGACGAAATGTTCTGACAATTAAACCTTACTTCTATCTTATACTTCATCTTATGTTCTGGCAACTTGGTTTATTGACTATTTTTAAACTTTATTTCGCTTGTCCAAACCATGGGAAAGAGAATAGGGGAGCGATTGCTAATTATACGAAGCTTTTCATTAAAAAGTTGCTTGAGCCTGACATATTTGCGTCAATAATGAAAGTTGACGAAAGTCATTTCTTCCAGCCGGCTGTGTTATAATGGACAAGATTATATTCGACGGAGGAAATGCCATCATGACAACAATCAATACAATACCTTTTGAAGGCTTTACACAAACCGACTTTGACGTATTCGCCATCCCTGGATTGGAACCGCGGATGTCTGCGCTGATCGATAACGTGCGTCCCAAGCTTCATCAGCTCGGGGAACGAATGGCGCCAACCTTGTCTGTTTTATGCGGAGAAGAGATGTACCCCCATGTAGCCAAGCATGCCAGGCGCACCATCAATCCGCCTAACGATACTTGGGTTGCTTTTGCCAACAACAAGCGCGGTTACAAAGCGCATCCCCACTTTCAAATCGGCCTTTTCGAATCGCATCTCTTTATACAATTTGCGATCATTTATGAATCGAACAATAAATCCGTTTTTGCGGACCACGCGTTAAGCAGATTGAACGAAATCCGCAGACTGGTGCCTGCACATTATGTATGGTCAAGCGACCATATGGTGCCTGGCGGGACCCCGCACGGTGAGATGAAAAGCGACGATCTTAAAGGGCTGCTGAACCGGTTGAAAACCGTCAAAGCGTCGGAAGCGCTGTGCGGCCTGATTGTTGATCGCCATGATCCACTGCTCCTGGACGGCGAGAAGCTGGTCTCGACGATTGAAGAGACGTTCTCTACTGTACTCCCGCTTTATCGGATGGCATTTTAATATGCGTAAGAGGCTGCCTGACGTCAGGCAGCCTCTTCTCATTAGGTTGAAATGAAATTGTACTGAAGCCTTCGATTAGTATGCTGCGCCTTTGCGGTCTACAAACAAAAATCTTGAGAGCAGTAGCAGCGCTGCTAATGACAACGCTCCGCCGATCAGATAAGGCAGCTGTACATCCATCGTGAACAGTAGCGTGCCTGTGATCGGACCCACAATCCTGCCTAAACTATCCATTGAGGAGCTTAGACCGGAGGCGATTCCTTGGCCTACCGTTGTTTTCTGTGTAATTAACGATGTGACACAAGGCCGTATTAACGCATTACCGATACCGAATATGGCAAGGTAGATCGTTGCAGTCCACAAATCATGCGATGTCATAAGCAACAAGAAGCCGGCAGCCGATATGATTAAGCCTGCCATGATGAATTTGGGCTCATCACCTTTGCGGATATACCTTCTTACGATGCCGCCCTGCACTAATGCACCAACCAAGCCACAGATGAAAAACATCATGCCAACCTGCTTAGGCGTCACGTCAAAACGGTACATGCCGAACAATTGGAGCGTGGCTTCGAGGCCTGCTAGTGAAAAAGCAACAAAAAATGCAAGCACATATAGATATCGAACCGATCCGGAAAAAGCCTGCCAGCGGGATGGCGCTTTTTCCGCTTTCGTTCTCCGTTTTTCCGGAGGCAGCGATTCCTTTAACTTGGATAAAGCCATCAAGTAGGTTACTAATGCAAGCCCCGCCGCTGTGAAAAAAGGCGTTGCTAACGAGATTTCGCTTAACAATCCGCCGACTCCCGGACCGATCGTAAAGCCAAGCCCGATGGACATCCCGACGAGCCCCATTCCCTTGGTCCGCTCCTCCGGCGGTGTAACATCAGCCACATATGCGACAATGACAGACGCCACTGCCCCAGAGAATAAACCGCCGAGGATCCTGGATAAGTACATCAAGGTTAAGCTCTCCGTCCCCAGACCGAACAGCAAAAAGCTTGCCGCGAAGCCAAGCACTCCTGTCAGGATGACAGGGCGCCGTCCAATCCGGTCAGATAATGCGCCCCAAATGGGTGATAATAAAAAAGAAATGGCGGAGTAAATCGATAACATTAGCCCTGTATGTAATTCCAAAGATCCGGGGTCGACATCTTTAATGATTTCCGGCATCACCGGAATAATGATGCCAAAACCAATGAAGGTGGTTAATAACATCAGCATAACGACTGCAAGTGGTTTATTCATCTTAAGTTCCCTCCACCCGATATCGTACCATAACTTGTAATCGCATGGAAATGAACAATTCAGTAACAAAATCCGCTTGCATTCCCCCCTGTTTTTGCTATACTCAACCTTGTTTGCAGTTTGAACCACTTTATTAGGAAAGGCTGGGATGAAACGATGGATCATAATCGAACCCCGCTGTTCAGCGCACTGCGCAGCCATGCGGAAAAAAATCCCGTACAGTTCCATATTCCCGGACATAAGAAAGGGTCAGGAAGCGACCCGGAGTTTCGCTCCTTTATCGGCGACAATGCTTTGTCGATCGATTTGATCAATATCGCTCCACTTGATGACCTGCATCAACCGACCGGTGTTATTGAAGAAGCGCAGCAGTTGGCCGCTGACGCATTCGGATCGGATTACACCTATTTCTCCGTGCAAGGGACTAGCGGCGCTATTATGACGATGATCCTTACCGTCTGCGCACCAGGCGATAAAATCATCGTGCCTCGCAATGTTCATAAATCAATTATGTCGGCCATTATTTTTGCAGGCGCCAGACCGGTATTTATCTCACCGGCCAGGGACGCAAACCTGGGTATCGATCACGGCATTACGACCCGTTCCGTGCGGCGGGCGTTGGAACGCCATCCGGATGCGAAAGCGGTTGTCGTCATCAACCCTACTTACTTCGGCATCTGCGCCAACTTGAAAGAAATCGTCGATCTCGTGCACAGTTATGATATTCCTGTTTTGGTCGATGAAGCGCATGGCGTGTTAATTCATTTTCACGATAAGCTGCCGATGTCGGCGATGGAAGCCGGAGCCGATATGGCTGCTACCAGCGTGCATAAGCTTGGTGGGTCTATGACACAAAGCTCGGTCCTGAATGTTCGCAAAGGCCGGATCAACCCGCAGCGCGTGCAGACCATTATCAGTATGCTAACAACAACATCTACTTCCTACATTCTGCTTGCATCGCTTGACACCTCCCGGCGCCAGCTCGCGCTTCACGGTCACCGTCTTGCAGAGGAAGCGATTTCCCTGGCTCAATATGCCCGTACCGCAATCAATGGAATTCCCGGCCTTTATTGCTTTGGTGAAGAAATTCTTGGCGGGGAAGCAACCTATGACTATGATCCGACGAAATTGACCATTCACGTCCGCCATCTGGGCATTACAGGGTATGAGACTGAGAATTGGCTGCGCGAGCATTATAATATCGAAGTTGAGCTTAGCGATATGTATAACATCCTTTGTCTCGTTACCCCAGGTGAGCAAAAAGAAGCGATTGAAATTCTGCTTACCGCACTCAGACAAATGTCGGAGCAGTATTACCAAGTAAATGAAGCAAAGGAACTGGTCGTTAAAATTCCGAGCATTCCCCAGCTTTCATTAACGCCAAGAGACGCTTTCTATGCGGAGACGGAGGTCGTGCCGTTCAAAGAATCGGCCGGAAGAATTATCGCGGAGTTCATCTACGTCTATCCGCCGGGCATTCCGATCATGCTCCCGGGCGAGGTCATCTCTCAAGAAAACATCGATTATATTATCGATCATGTTGAGGTCGGATTGCCTGTCAAAGGGCCGGAAGATCGGAGCATTCAATTCGTGAAAGTTATCGTTGAGGAAACGGCGATTTTCTAATTCCGTTACAATACGAAGGGGCCGTCCCAGTCATGGGAAGCCCCTTCGTTTTTTGAGGTTCAACAGAGAACTGCGCATTCGAATGTTCACGCTTCTCAGAATTATTCGACCTGTTCCGTTTTGGTTTGAACCGTTCAATTACCAAAAGTAAATGGCGCCACAGCAGGTGTAAGTCCCTGTGACGCCATTTGCTTTCTGATTATGGGGGCTAGTCTCAGAGAGACAGCCTCTTTACCTGGTTGTTAGCGCTTACTTAATATTGATCGCGTACGTCGAGCGACGGCAAACGACTCATCAGGAAAGATTGTAGCTCCTCCGCTGCTTTTGGATCTTGAAGAAGAAATGCTTGCTGCAAATCGTCCAGATTCGATAAATCCTCCAAGCAGAACAGTGTGGATTTGCCGGTCTGCATACAAATGACAAGTGGTTTTCCGAAAAATTGATTTGTGAATACGATTGAGAAATCATATCGTGCCCGATCCGTAATGAAGCCAACAAAATGAACATTGGTTTGTTCCGAAACATCATACAGTTGTTCGAACATAAATTTCTCCTCCTCACAAAATTTTCAGAATATTTCTACTATTTTATCATATTTCGCTGCCAACGGCAATAGCTAGACAACCCACATATTGTCAACCTTTTTCATCTTTGCTATGATGTTCGTGGGGGTGGGATGTTTGAGCCAGAGCGCATACATCAAATTCGTTGAAGGTTCCGCCGTCGAGAGGATGGAACTTGAGGAAATTAAAGCACGTTTACAGCGGTACCGTGAGCAAACCTCACTCACCGGCAAACAGTTGGACTGGGATTATGCGGATGCCGCGTTCCCTTACACGATTGAGACAAAGCCAGGAGAAGAAGACCGCTGGTTCTATCTGAAGGGCAAGGAGCCGTTATACCGTTACATTGTATTCGGTGTCGGATCAGTCACAGAGGAAGAGAAGGAACGCCATCATATCCAAGTCGTATTGCCTGATGACGCTACTCACGGCGATAAGGCCAAAGGGAACGAGCTGTGCAAATATTTAGCCAAGCATTTGAAGGCCGAGCTTCACCTCTTTAACGGCCGTACCATCTATTATAATCCTAGGAAGTAATTAGAATTGAAAACAGAAAGGGCAGCTCGCATGAGCCGCCCTTTTCTATTGCCTTCTTATGATTGTGCTTCATTCTCTTGATTTGCAATTTCTTCATAAATTTTTGTAACACGGTTCCATTCTTCATCGTCCTCAATGCCGACCAAGAACGCTTCTTCATTCTCTTCTTCGATGCGGAAAATAACGCCGTCTGCTTCCGGATCATTACGATCAAGCAGTACTGCATACACTTGATTCTCGGATTCAAAGGTGAATACCATAACCATTTCCCGTTCGTTGCCTTCTTCATCGCTTACCAAGAACACATGCTCTTCATGCTCATGATCATGGTCGTGATTACAATTTTCGTCATGCTTATGTTCGCTCATTGGAATACCCCATTTCAATTAAGTCAGTTAAGAATCACTTACCCACGTATAGTAACATGTTCTATTAACCCGGTCAAACAACGAATGCTCCCGCCCATAATTGGAACGAAAGCATTCAACGATCGGTTATTCTGAGGTAATGGTTTTCTCGGACACCGAGAACCATTCATCTGATGAGGCCGTCTTCATGTAGAACCTTACGGTATACTTACCAGCTGAATCAAAGTGGTATCTGATCTCCTTGGTAGGGAACCAGAAATTATCCTTTTGCTTTGTCACCGCTTGAGATTGGATCAATTCCTCTTTGCCGAACGGATCGGCAATCACAATCTTAACGGCGGAAAGATCCGTTTTTAAGTTGTCCACCTGCGCCCATACGCTGAATGTAATCCGGCTTCCTTTGGTTACATTTCCGAATATCGTTTTGTCTTGAAACAAGAACATATGGACATTCGGATTAAATAAGGAAGCCCGCTTATTATTCTCGTCCCATACAATGATAGAGTTCACCGAATTGGCAATCTGCCTTAGCGGCAAGTACGTTTTTCCCTCGGTTAACAACCCCGATTCATTTAACTCCGAACCATTTATGAAAACACGAACTTTTTGTGTTGCCGAATCCGCAAACAACATCGTTCCGCCCCAAAGTGACATAATAAGGAGCAGGATGAGTAATTTTCTGAATTTCATGAATCTAAAACCTCCACCCATTGGTCTTTGGATGTAAGGTTATACTCAAATATAGCTGCAAAGTTGCGCTATACTATCCAACTTTTTTATACACTGACTTTTGTCACTTCCTGTTGAAAGGCGCGCTTTCCTGGGAAATAGGAAATACCCACTTACTATTATTTCCTTATAATTTTTTCCGGGTCAATATACAAGGCACGCCTTTACCCACCGCACCGGGCCTGCTCATGCGAGCTAAATAATCCATTCCTCTGTCACAAGGCGTTTTACATACCGCACACGTATCTGACAGTACTAATTTCATTACATATTGCTTTTTATCCGATACGAGTTGCTTTTTCGCTTTTCCCTTTTTATTTTTACTCATAAGGAGCAGCTCCTCTCTCCCTTGCATTTATCAACTCCTACCCATATCGTATGATTTCATGTCGCCGAACGTATCCGCAGCTGTCACGGTACATGCAACTTTTCAATGGGCTTTACTTTCATTTCTCGTACGGACATGTTAAATTTTAAGAAATAATTGCTCAGGAGGAGCTGCCGCTTGAAAATACAAATGCTTGGAACCGGGAGCGCGTTTGCGAAAACCTATTACAATAACAATGCACTCGTATACGCAGATGATTTTACTCTGATGATTGATTGCGGCATTACTGCGCCTACAGCCTTGCACAAGCTGGGCAAATCGTTAAATGATATTCATGCCGTCCTGATTACGCATATTCATGCCGATCATGTCGGCGGTCTTGAGGAATTGGCATTCCGCATGAAATTCCAACACAACCGAAAGCCTTTGTTGTATGTTCCATCCAAAGTGATTACACCGTTATGGGAGAACACGCTAAAAGGCGGGTTAACGCAGGATCAGTGGCCGTCCATCGATGACTTCTTCGATGTCGTGCTTTTAGAGGAACACGTGCCTGTGATGATCACACCCCAGTTAAAGGTGGAGATTATAGAGACGCCTCATATCCCAAATAAACCAAGCTACTCGCTGTATATAAATGACCGGTTTTTCTACTCAGCCGATATGCAGTTTCATCCTCAGCTCCTGCATCAGTTGGTGGAGGAACGCGGATGCCGCACGATCTTTCATGATTGCCAGTTCCAATCTCCAGGCGTCGTTCATGCATGCCTGAAAGAGCTGCTCACTTTGCCTGATGAGCTCCAGAAACTGGTCTGGCTGATGCACTACGCTGATGATCAGGAGCAATTTAAAGGGAAAACAGGCTATATGCGATTTGTGGAGCAGCACAAAATCTACGAAGTGTGATAAACAGCCCCCAGACACACTGTTTGTGAGCGAAGGGCTGTTTTTCATCCCATTCATTAGGTATAGGCTTGGTATAACGCGCCATAATAAGCACAGGAGGCGATGATGATGAATGAACAACAAAATCAGCAGGAGCAGGTCGTCGCAGTTAGAAAAAACGGTGATGGCGACATAGTCGAGCTGCAGCTCACCTCGGGGAAGGTCGTCGATTATAAAACCGCTCAAACGATGGTGAAGAACAACCAGATCCAAAACTTGAATGTATTCAGGGGACGCGACGGCGATGAACATCTCAGGTCCGATCCGGATGGAAGAGTCGATAACAATCTCGATAACCTGCCCACTTTCTAGTGTCGGTATCGGCTTATTGAAAAAACAAATAAAGCAAGCATGCCCCATGAGGGTCTGCTTGCTTTGTTTGTTTAGCCTGCTGCTGCGCTTATGCCCGTACCGCACTTTCAAATTTATCTTTGTGGGCACCGGTACAGAATGGCTTGTTCGTGGAAAGGCCGCAGCGGCAAAGGTATGTAGCTTGCTTTGTGTCGATTTTCTTTCCTTCGCCATCAAGCAATTCAATTTCACCGTTAACAATCAAAGGTCCATGATCAGAAATCGTAATTTTAACGTCTGACATTTTATCACCTCCTTCATGTCGTAATGAATGAGCCGCTGTTTTTCTTTTCTTTTATTTTGTTGTCAGCTTCAATTGAATGCCGGAAGGATCTTTTACAAACCAAGCCCCGGCCTCTTCCTCAGCCGATATTCCGGCATTGCGCAATTGGCCAACTACGTTGTCCAGTTCTTCTTGATCAGGTACAACGATTGTGTAGTAAGCCAAACCGGTTCCGTTCACTGGCGGCATTGGAGCCCCGTTGCCCGCCCATATATTTAGTCCAAGATGATGATGGTACCCTCCCGCGGAAATAAACAGGGCACCCATCCGACTCATATAATTCGCCGTTATATCAAAACCTAATACGTCGCAATAAAATTGTTTCGACTTTTGAAGATCGCTAACATGGACATGAACGTGCCCCATCGTTGTTCCTGCCGGCAAACCTGTCCATGCTTCACCCTTCGCTTCTTCCAGCAAACCTTCCCAATCGATGGGATCCGTAGCCATATTGTAATTGCCTTTTTCATCACGTGTCCACGTTTCCCGAGGGCGATCCCGATAAATCTCAATGCCATTGTGATCCGGATCTGAGATATATAATGCTTCACTCACTAGATGATCTGCCTGCCCGATATGAATGCCGGACTCGATAAGATTCCGCAGTGAAAGACCTAAATCTTTTCTTGTAGGCAGTAAAATCGCAAAATGATAGAGTCCGCTTGCAGATCTTGGAGGCACAACGACGGCGCCGGGAATCTCCTCAAGCACCAATAGCGCGTTTTTCCCATCCGCTGTCAGTTCAGCTGTTTTTGCTTCTTGGTTCAACATTTTAAGTCCAACAACCTCTTGATAAAACTTAATCGAACGTTCCAGATTGCTTACCTTTAATTTCACTTCACCAAGTTCGATATCGGAGATATGAGTCATTCTTTTGCACCACCATTTACTTTGATACTTACTTTTCGTAACTAAATGTATAATAATAATTATATTTTGTCAAGTGTGTTAATTAATCTTTGTAACTTTCAGACGATTAAGCTATAATAGATGTACAGCGAGGTGATTTAAAGTGGAACAAATTACATTGTGCCCTAGAGTTGAGAAGGGAATACAAATACTCAGCAAACGTTGGGCGATATTGGTTATTTATCGGCTTCTTTCAGGCCCGCAGCGTTTTTGCACCATTGAAGCTGCGCTTCCGATCAGCGGAAGGCTATTGTCAGAGAGGTTAAAGGAATTGGAACAAGAGGGCATCGTCAACCGCAAGGTATATCCGGAAACTCCCGTTCGCATAGAATATTCTTTAACTGAGAAAGGCCGGGCGCTTGAACCTGTAGTCCGGGAAATAGAAAGCTGGTCGAGCGCTTGGGTGCTGCCGGAAGAGAAAGTGGAAGCTTAACGGGGTTAACAAAAAATCATTACGATCTCCGTGGAGAACGTAATGATTTTTTGTTAAGGGTTGAAATCCGGCAATTCGCGATGCCTCTGACTGTCAGAACGCTCTAACGGCGTCGATACAGCACGACTGTATACTTCTTCTACAACTGAGCTCGGATAAACATCCTGGCGCACAGATACAGCTTCACTCTGCTCCATTGACATCGATCCGGAGGTTGAATAATGAGTGCATGCTCCTATCGTTATAAGCAGAAGAAGCGGTATGACCAGCCATTTTGAATACATGTTTCGTTCACTCCTACCTGGCTTCTTGCAAGCATGATTAGGAGTATTATGTTCATTATGAGGCGATTTCAAACCCGTTTATTTTTTAGGCGTTTCTTTTATCTCTTCCTGCTGCTGATGCCAGAGAAACTTCCGATCATAGGACATGGAATCCATGATAACCATACGGGCAACACAAACAATGACAATCGCGATAATACCGAATAAGCCGACCAGCCATACCCCGAGCAAAGCATACTCTTTCACGATTGGTTTCCTCCCTTGGGCAAAACCGCTTTCTTATACTTATGAAAGCGAAAAGCAAAAAAGTCGCTTTCCCGCATAACTTTCTGCGTGCAGTCCATACTACATTACGTGCCCGAAATTATTCTCCAGGAGGACATACCATGCCTGAGCAGCTTGAAAGCAGCTATGATTGCGCCAATGCTTCAAACGATCTGCATCAACTGAACGAGTCGTTGAGAGAGCTGAGATCGACCGGTGAGCTTTCTCAAGAGCAGCAGCAGCAAGTGAATCGCCTCGAAAATCAAATTCACTTTATTAAAAATAAATGTGACATCAACAATGGTTAAGAGCTCTAACGCATCCGGCCCCTCTCCTGCCGTGATGCGTTTTTTTGGACGCTAAAAAAATTCAAAAAAACAGTTGACTCCGTTCTCTAAACTTGATATATTATTACTTGTCGCTACGACGTGATCTGTTAGCTCAGCTGGGAGAGCACCATCTTGACAGGGTGGGGGTCAGTGGTTCGAGCCCACTACAGATCACCATACATAAACGTTCAGAACCCTTACGGTGTAAGGGTTCTTTTTATTTTAAATTACTTACCAATTCCAATCTCCCTGCTTCTGATTAAATATTTGGTCACATAATGGTCACACCAACGTTTTTGCTGACTTCAACTGTCTAGAAGATTTACTTACTCTATACGCTACCGAATGCTTACATAATTTTCTTTTCTATTCGTATAGTCGGATGTATATTGTATATTGGCAGCTAACTAAAGAAATGGAGGAACATCTATGACCAACCAGCTATATTTAATAATCGCGCTTATTTTCGTTATCGCTGTAGCAGTGATTCTGCTCCCTCGCCTGAAGCGTAGCAGACAAACAATCTTTACAGAAGATATTTACTCCATCGACTTACATAAGATTGATATCACCGACATAGACAAGATGTCAGATGGACACGATTTTGAAATTTACTTATTTAGATTGTTTCAAGCTCTCAGATATAAGGCATATAAGACCGTTGGTTCGCGGGATTTTGGAGCAGACCTGGTGTTTCATGATAGCGATGGGGACCGCACAGTCGTTCAAGCTAAAAGATACTCATTAGATAACCCGGTAGGTCTAGGTGGTGTTCAAGAGGTATTCTCCTCTATGCGATACTACAAGGCAAAGAAGTCCGTATTAATAACCAGTTCGAGTTTTACCGAGGCATGTGAAACTCTAGCCGGTATTAATCATGTAAAATTAATTGATCGAAAAGATTTGATTGCAATCATAAACGATTTCAAACAGGGTAAGATTGACCAGGCAAAAGCCTTTATTGAGTCAGAACCCCACATGATTTTAACTCCGTGGACAGAGTTATTGGAGACAGCACAAGACATAAAACGTGACTATAAAGTGGAAAAAAGAATTAAGCAGTCTTGAGCTAGTTAAACTTGAAAAACCGCGACCACTAATAGGGTTGCGGTTTTTTTGATCTTGTTACGATTTCAATATTTGCGAACTTCTCCCAGTACCAAGTCAGCTAAATTGTCAGCTGCCTCCTTCTGCATGTTCGGCATTAAGTGCGAGTATATATCCATTGTTAACTGGGTGGATGAATGCCCTAACCGTTCGGAAACGATTTTAGGATGTACGTTCTGTTTCAATAACAACGAAGCATGGGTGTGCCTTAAATCATGAAATGTTATTTTGCGTACCTCTGCTCTTTCAAGTAAAAGCTTATATTCCCTCATAAGGTTTCTGGGGATCAGTTGATTACCTGTACTCGTGCTAACGACCAATCCTTTATCGGTATATACTCCCTTCGAAAGACGTTTTTCGTTTTCAATGATACGTGACTGCCTGCGTAGGTACTCAATTGTTTGGGCATCCACCGTAACCGAGCGAACACCTAATGCCGTTTTAGCACCAGATTTAAGTTCTTTCCCGTCATGGCTAAGAGTCTGTCGAATATAAATCTTCCTACTTTCATAATCAACATCTTGCCAACGTAAGCCCAGTATCTCACCTTGACGCATACCCGCCATAATGGCTAGATGAAACGCTAAATAATATCTGCTCTTTTGAGCAACTTCCAAAAAACGTTGAATTTCATAGATCTCCCAAACTTGGAGCTCCTTCCTCCTTACCTTAGGCTTGTCGACTAATGCCGCGACATTCTTAGTGATAAGCTGCATCTTCTCTGCCTTATTTAAGGCGGTATTTATAATATTAAATGTCCGCTTGATTGTAGATGACGCCAATCCTCTTTCATATAAACTCGTAGTTAACTTCTGAATGTCTAATGCCGTTAATTTAGATAATGGAATTTCACCTATCAGAGGGATAATGTGATTCTTTATTGATGTGATATGATTTTTAGCAGTCTCCCTCCCAATAGAATGTTGTTTATCGTTCATCCACTCAATTAAATAGTCAGAAACACTTAACTTCGATGGTTTGACATAAGTACCGCTGTTTAAAGCGCTCTGAGCCTCTACAAGGGCTTTCTGAGCGTCCTTCTTTGTCTTGAATCCCCTTTTTTTGATCTGTTTCCTCTTACCGTTCTCGGTGTGTTCTAACACATAGTACCAAGTATTCCCTTCTTTTCTTAACGATCCTGCCATGACATCTCCTTATGCGTGTTCCATCAGAATATTACTTCCGGTAAGCCAAGACACAAACACGTCTTTTGCAATTTTGATTCTCTTTCCGGCACGAACCACATGAAACTGGCCGGAATTGACAAGTTCATATGCTTGCCGTCTGCCAATGCCTAGTACTGTTTGAATATGGGTAACATCTAATACGGGTGGAAGCGTTTCTAAGTTGGTCATATAAAATCCCCTTCTCCTATTTAATGTATTCTCGAAATTCTTCTTCATCATAAAATTCCGGTTCGAAAATATACCCCATAAAGTACCGGGTCACATCAATATCTTCGTTTTGCCTCAAATGATGTAAGCCGCTTTTGAGCATACATCCGACAGAAGCCATAATCGATAATGCGGTCTTCTCTATAATTCGAATATCATCGCTGTCAGCAAACGAAAAATCTATACTCTCAATAATTTCCTTTATCGCAGCGAGCTCCGAATTTATCACTGGGTTTTTTCTCGCGTCTTCGATGATTATCCGCAAATTCTCATGTAAAAGCTGAACCTCAATCTTTTTAACAACGCCGTCCTTGTTGCTCATTTAGATCCCTCCATTAATTATTTCAATATAAACTTACTTTGGCGATGTAATTTTTCTGATTCAAACGTCTTAGATTGAGCCCGCATCTTAACATCGAACCATGATTTTAGTACTTCAGAAGTTTCAGAAATCGAATCGTGATCACTTATTGCAGCGACCGATAACATTAAACCTGTTGCTTGATCCAAAAGTTGTTTTAGGTTACCTTGCTTGATAACTTCTCGTATTAATGGCGAAGGTACATAGTCAAGATGGGCTTTCTGGACAATCTTCCATTTTCGTTTTATTTTCCATCTTGAGATGTTATCTGTTGTAGGCCGTCTAATGGAAAGCCAGTCTATTGTTAAATAAGACCATAGTTCCTTTTGTTTTAAAATAAATTGTTCATACGTGCTTATGCCTAATTCTTTTATGGCTTTTCTCCGCAATTGAAATTCAACACGCCAAACCTCTTTGCTGCTATCCCAATTATGTTGTGACCATATCTCATAAAACCACTCTTTACCCGATTTCTGAATCTCTATTGTTTTGTTATATATGCGAGCTAGCATCGGGTCTCCTCTCCCGATCTGGAAGCCGCTAAATTGTCTACCTGTTGTAAATTCCTGATTCACAAAATATTTCGACTTACTAGTTGCTCGTGTAACGACTCCTTTTACATCTTCCTCACGAAAACTGATTTCCTCTGAATCCAAGCAAACATCCACACGCGACAATTTATTCCCTGAGATCAACACATTTAAATTTTTAAACCAATCGAGAAATCTTAAGTATGCTTCATCCAGACCATATGACCATAAAAACGAAGATAAGAAACGTACAAATACTGGTGCATTATTTTTGCTCTCATTCTCCATAAACGCAATAAGAAAGTCTTTGCATGATAAACGATATGCATAAAGCTTCTGACCGCTTCTATGTACGGTTAACTCTACACCCCCGATTTGAATTGTTGATTCGATTCCAGTATGTTGAGCTTGTTCCTTTAAGTCTTTAAATCTGCTCAAGTATGGATCAAGTGCAGCACGGTAATTACTGATTTCTAAGCCAAATTCAAAAGTGTCTATACCTTTTAAAATCAAGGGTTTGACCCACCTTCTCATGTAATTTGAGCCCAGCATGTTATATGGTTGCTGGGCTGAGGCGTTAGTCCCGCCTCAGCCTTGACCTGGAGCCTCTGCAAGCCCTGCCAGTCAGGCATTGCGGCCAGCCTCGGAGAGGCCTGACCGCAAGCCAGCCTCGCATGTCTTGCCTCTCCAGGTAAAGGCCGGGCCGGTAATCCGCTATCGCTCCTTACCGGTATCGGCTCCGCTATCTAAGCTTCGCCGAAGTTCATTAATTTTTTTAATGATTTCTTTTTCTTGCAATGACTGTATAGCACGAGTTTTTGCACATTGTTTTAGATAAGATTCAATATTTTCTAGGAAAATAAAGTGACTAATATAAAACACCTCCCCATTAAATGTCGTAAAAAAGGAAATTGATGAATCGTTAATTTATCAACGTAAATTTATGATACCCATCGATGATAAAATAGTCAATATTAAAGTCGTCATTTTATCACTTTTATTTATGTTGACTTAGTTTTTAGAGAGTAGTTATTATGTTGAAAGGAGGGGTTTTCAATGGGGTATTATGAGTCTTTAGTCAATATGATTAATTCTAGCGGGTTAACATTAAAAGAAATTTCAGATAAATGCGAGGATCAAGGTGTAAAGGTGGCACCTTCTTATATAAGCAAACTCCAGACAAAAAGGCAGGCACCTGCCTCAGATGAGGTCAATGCTGCAATAGCGAGAGTATGCAATGCTGACATAGAAGATTTTCTGTATGAAAGTTACATTGAAAAGTCACCTGACACAGTTAAAGAACTTCATCAGGAAATTGAAGTGTGGTTCAGAGGGATGCTAAAAGGAATAACTGAAGTTACATACCCCGATGAAGTAGCACCCTTAATTTTAGATGAACAAAATAAATTATCCGGTTACAGAATGATCAGGCACTGCCTTAAAAATTTCCCCCCCACTATTGAAGATAATCAGCGAAAGGACCATGATGATGTAACAGGATACGAGTTCGTCATGTCCGACGATTCAATGGAGCCTCTGCTACCCAATGGTTCTACATTGACTGTTAATAAAAATGAAATAGCTGAAGATGGTGATATTATAGTGGCAGTTAATAATGATGAAATTATTGTAAGGAAATATTATTTGGTCAATGGTGAATGTTTGCTAACTCCCATCAAAGGCAAAGATGTGTTGATTGTACAAGAAGGTGAATTAAAGATCATGGGGGTAGTAAAATCAGTTTCAATCAATATTTAATAAATACCATATGGATGCAAAAATAACCCCTTTTTAATAAAAGGGGTTATTTAATATACATTAGTTTATATGTCACTTCGCTTGACACATCGAAAGTTTCTTCTGATATGTCTTTTTCTTCATATTCATTAAAATCGCCCCAATATCTTGAATGCTCATTATAAATAAGTTCATTCTCTTTATACATTAATAATTGAGCGGGATAATCAGTTGTTTTAATGAGCCTTGACATTATTACGGCATTTGAAATGTTCCATTCATCAGATAACAGCGATATTTGTGGTAAGAAATTAGGAGTTAAATCTCTCAATCTTTTTTCACCAGACGAGTTTTCAGGTATCAATAATAGTTCAGCGAATTGATTTGCTTCTTTCTCCCAACTATTGTGATTGCTGATATTTGCGTAAAGTCCATTATTTGGAAGTATAAGTTCATCTTTTGAAAAGGTATGTAATAAATAATGGGCTAGCTCATGTGCAAGAGTAAACTGCTCTTTCTTTGTACCTTTAAACATATTATTGAGGACAATAAGTCCTCTATTAGCTTCAGTGTTTTTTAGTGTTAAACCGTCTAAGCTGCTTGGTAGGTCTACATGAATGAGATTGACTTTCAGTTTTTCGCAAACTTTAAAAGGATCGTTAGGGAAGGTTTCACCTATTTTATTTATTAACTCTTTAATTACGAACCTAACAGGTTTATCTTCAAATTCTTTTATTAGAGAATGTGGGCTATCATGGTATGCATCAAGGATTATTTCTAAATGGTCATCTAACAGCTTTTGACCATGTAATTTGCTATACGAGCTGCTTCTTGCTACAGTCTTAAACATACTTTTGTAAAAATGAAGATAATCTTGCTTGATATAAGACTTTTTTACAATGGTGTGGTAATAACGTCCTAATGGATTTGGAGTTATCATAGACGCATAAGCGAGTCTTTGATTCAATTTTTGCTTATCGATTCTTTTTGATTCTAATAATATTCTTGTAAAAAGATATTTAGTTGAAGACTTTAATTTAAGATTGGAAACTCCCTCTAACAGTGATTCGTAGAAATAATTAGCATCGCTTGCTGCCTCACTAGATAAATCAATAATCGAGTCTTTAATATCTGCGATATAGTTCTTGTCTGTTTTTTCTAACATGAAATAATCAATCATATCGATAGTTGCATTTTTATTATCATTAAGTAGCTCCTTAACGATATTCAATATGTCTTCGAATTTGTGTGTTCGTTCATTCTCTAAGTCATTCTTTACATTGTTATTTTCATTGAATAATGAGAGTTGAGTAGGTTCTGGCTGATCCAAATGTAAGGGTGCTGGTACATGAACATGATTGTATCTTATAAGTTCTATGCTGCCAATTTCTCTATTTAGAAGTCTAAAGTCAGCTATCTTAGGTGGATTTAGGTTACATTTTCCTTGTTCATAAAGCGGCAGTTCCTCACGAAGTTCCATCAATAATCTGCCCAGACAGTTTATACCTCTTAAAGACTCACCGTCTTGATCTGGCTTTGCCCCCCAAAAGGGGTCTCGATTAGATTCCTCAACGATTGGTAAGTTTTTTGTTTCTCTTAAAAGGGAGCTGAACTTCTCCCAGTTTTGAAAAAGCTTCACCCTCAAACACCAACGCATAACTTGAATTCTTATATTATCCCAGTTCTCTCTAGAGTTTTTTCGATAGGGTTTACTTTTCATTTTAGCAGTCATAGGGCTTCGTTCGTTGATAATCATTTTCTGGACATCTGCCATATGTGGGAAACGACAACACTGATATAAAGCCTCAGATGTAAGTATCTTTGTACCATTTATTGTTATTGGATAACCAGGCGCCATATTTGAGAGACCGCCAAATTGTTCAGTAGTTTTTTTAAATACTATAGCGTTTCGACGCGAGTATACCCTTTCTTGCATGGTGTCCTCCTGGTGCTGATATAAGTAATATCATTCTAACCTTTAATTAAAATAAATAAAACAACGGGAACGTACGTTCTTGTTGTTTTATTTTAACATACAATATTTATATTAGGGCTAATTTATTTTATTACATTACCAGAATTCATCATACTCTTCGTCATCATCATCGAAGTATGAATTGCCATCGTTAACTTTTCTAGGTATTAGCGGGTGCCAGTTACTGAAAGGGTGTGAAGAAGGCATATTCTTATCTCCCCACCAAAGGACAAGGGGGCAGTTGTTTGAAATGTTTCTATAAGTTACGAACAGTGCGCCGAATCCAAGGCTATCAAAAAATTCATAACCAAGTGGTCTCATTGTTTGCTTCGCATTTTTTGGTAGACTCGTAATATAAGCACCCCATTTAAAAAATGCTTTTTCAACTACGTTTCTCCCGGAACTAGATGTGAACAGCGTTTCTTGTATTTCAGCTTTATCTCTGTACAGACGAGGAGGATATTGACTAGTAGCTGCTCTTTCATTAATAGCTGCTACATAGTTGTCTACATGCCGATCCGATGCGTAATCATCTTCTTCTACTGGCCAGCAACACTCATACTTTTTATAATCTTGAACAAAGTTATTATACTCATGAGCTCGCCAGTACTTTATTTTCGTATTGTTTTGTATTGCTATTGGCCGTAGCCTTCTTTGGAGGCTTGCCAGCCCCCTTGAATAAGCTGCTGAAAACACAACATGCAATTCTGTATTTCTGCCATCTTCTTCGATCCAAGTTTTTAAATCATTGAAAGCAGTATTCCCAGAATAAATACAATCATCGATGTATACATATTTAGTGGGTTCGGTACCGCAATCTTGAATAGATATTTCATATTCTTCGTTTAATACCTCGTCAACAAGTGTTAATAAATCCTTTTGGCTAGAACCATTTTGGTCTATTTGTAGAAAGTGCACATTTTCGTAATTCTCCTCGATATCTCCGCAGATTCTCTCATCGTTAATGATGATCTTCATGAACTTTTTTGCATTAGCTCTTGATAAGTAATTATTATTCAAAATATGGGCTACTTCATTCAAAATTGTTGACCGATCATCTAAATCGAATTGATTGATCCATTCAACTACATGCTCATAATCTATAGGGGTGATTTCCCCGCGTCTAAAGTCACTAAGAACAGCAACAATTTTATCGATGTTATCATTATCCGACATTAGATCACCCTTCTTTATTCTCTCTTATATGGAAATAATACCATAAAACTTTGAAAGAAAGAATCATTTTTCCTTGGAGATTCATAATTAGTTAGTTCATTAGTATGGTCACATTTTTGGTCACACACTGGGGTTAACGCGAGTGTATTTAAGGAAATAATAATCGGTAAAATTAATGTTCATTTAGCATAATAGAAGGGGGAGAGCACTAAAGGATACTAGCGTAATACTTTAATCCATCTTGACAGGGTGGGGGTCAGTGGTTCGAGCCCACTACAGATCACCATACATAAACGTTCAGAACCCTTGTGCAGCAAGGGTTCTTTTTTATTTATAGAATTAATAATTCAGATGCTAAAATAACTCTTTCTCTACTTGCTGATCAGACATTATCTTTTGTTCTCATATCCCCTAATCCCTCCTTCTAACAACTCCCCTCTTCCCCATGTCCTACCGGATATTATCCAAAGCAAAAAACATTTCCATATATAACCACAAAAGCGAATTATCATAGAATAGTCTCATTCAAATTAAATACGCTCTAGCACCAAATGACATGCTGAATAAATACACAGCTGCTGAGAGGGTTTCAACTTGACAACTAATAAGTAAAAATCAGACTTGTATGAATTTCTTCCGTTATATAACGTCAGGTACAAGGGGAAGTTCTACATGGTGAAAATATTATCAATTATGAAACAACCTGCCCGCATTCGAGACCATATTGCATTAAGCCATTAGACATATTTTAGTTCCTATTAACTATTTAGATATTTCTTTTTTATTCAACAAAGTCCTTTTTTACTATATTTATGAAGTTTTTAATGTTTTCGACAAAATCAGTGCATATTCTTCGTTTTACCCTATTTACACAATCTGCCTAAAAAACTTAAAATATGAATATGGGAGCTATGATCTTGAATCTTTATCTGGGCACTTTGATTCGAGGGAGCTAGTAGTGCAACCGACCGTCTACAAATAAAGTAGGTGGTTTTTTGTTGTGAGCCATCTGCATGGAAAGGGAGTTTCCATATGAATCAAACGGCATTGTGTATTGAATCAATCATCTCATTGGTAGGGATTGATTCAAAAAAGTTCGAACTATGGAAAAAGGAAAACTTTTTAACAAGCCAACCCAGGAGAGCTAAAAGACGGATATTAAGAAAGTACGAACCAAACAATCAGATGGCCCGAAAACTTTAATTTCACTACACAAAATAACTTTTCTATGATAATTCACACACACGATTAAACTGTGCCTGCCTGCCCGTTAAGGATTGATCCGCTTTGTATGATTTGCTACGATGATAACAGATTCAATTACATCCCAACTTGAAAGCGTGGTATTTCATGAGAACAGCAGATCAAGTAAAAAGAAAATTAAACGAACTAGTATCACAAAAAAAATCGCTGAAAATAAAATTAGACCAAGCGGAAGCGGACATTGAACATGGCCCCTTAAAACAACAAATTATCCGATTGGACGAGCAGATTCTCTTGTTAGAGTGGATCATAAATGAGCCTACCGGAAGTTACCATGTATGACTCTAGCTTCAGTCTTCAAAAATAAATCCGATTAAATAAAAGCTGCCATTCACAGGAAAGACGAATGGCAGCTTTTATGCAATTACAACCGGTTGATTCAGTTTCTCCAGAATCGTTACCACTTCATCAAAATTTCTGTAAGCAATTGTGCATCGTTTGGATTTTTTGCTAATCTCCTCTTCAAAATAAGCGATTTTATGCTTTTGATCCAAACGTTTAATTTTCAATAAGTGGACCGCGTTATTACGGTCCACCAATCGAAAATCGTAACCACAACCATTTAGTCCTTCTACAAAGTACTTAAGCGTACCCATTGTGTAGTAGATATTGTCTATGGTATGAACATATAGTCTGTTTAATATCCTGTCAAATTCGATGAAGACAATATCATCTATACTTACAGAACAAAACCCGGACTTGCCTTCAACATCACGGGTTACGGATAACTGCATTCGAACCATCCCCATCTCTTACTTCAAGAGCTCTTCCGGCGTCTCCCCTTGATGCACAAAAACCCAGCTAGCAGTAGATACTACCAGAACCGCCATAGCAGCAAGCATAGTGGCAACTCCATGTAACATACGCTTTTTCATATTCTCACCTCCTCCATTTTATTAACGTCAAACGGTCGTGGATGAGTTCTGTGTACAAAACCTGAGTCTGCTTTTCAATATAAGAGGGTGAAAAGAGGGCCATCAACAGCATGTTTACTTGAACGAAGATGAATACCGCCAGAAATTTGACGGAGTAGGGCGAAAGCAATTAAAACGGTAAGCACCTCTGCTGTGTTCCCCCAGAAGCGGCTACCTTTATTCCTTCTGCAATCTTCTGCGATAACAAATGAATCATTTAATAGAAGTCTCCTTTCTAATGGAGTAGAAAAGAAAGATCGACATCGAAACGAGGAAGGTCGCTAAAATAACATACAATTCCTTGAAATACATTACAACGCCTAAAGCGATAATAAAAACAGCAATTAGAAATACAACGATAATTTGCTCCGATCTGAACCGTAATTTCTCAAACTCAAACGTAAATCCATATCCGAGGCTGTAAAACTTCCAAGCGCTTAAAAATGCGATCAGACTGGATACAGATTGCAGGATATATCCTTTTAGAGGATCTGTCTGGACAATTTCAATCGATAAATAGCCAAATGACAGGAACGATATCAATGCTTGAAGTGTAGCGTAAATCGCGTAGCCAAGCACACCCATGATCATAGACCAGATGAGAGGAACTCTGGCGATCGTCATAAAGAAAAGAATCGTGAACAACAAGCTGATGACCGGAGACAAATAAGCTAATGATAACTCTGAGCGCAGTACGAAGCTTTGTACATTCATTAACGTAATCATCAGCAGCGCTTGCCACAAAAAACGCTTGAAATCAAGCCTGAATATGTAAAGCGACAATGCATATACCGCAATGCCTTCAATCGTTGAGAAGAACATAAATCCCAAAAAACTCAATTAAACCAGCCCCTTAAATTAGCAGCCAAATATTTCAATATTCTTGTCCTTTAGTTTATCATAAAATTTGGTTTTTGGGACATATGAAAATCAATATTTTATGCAATACCAATATGATATAATAAGATAAAATTACCGCTAAAAATAAATAAAATAGCCGTCCCTCTCATCATTAGAGATTTTAGGGACAGCCCGCAGCTGATCGATTTTTTAATAGGAGTGATATTTATATGAAAGAAAGCAACAAGAAGCCGAACATTCAAGACGCCTTCATCATGGCGGCGCTTGTGATCGTTATCTCGCTAGTCGTCGACTTCTCCAATATGGGCTTTCTGGACATCGCCATTGTCGTATTGGGTTTAATCTGGATTATTATGACAGTCTGGAGATGGCTCAGAAAATAATCCGCCTATGCCTTTTCCTCTGATTTAACCGATATCGGTTTGCCTCCCCATTTCGTAACGGTACATAATCGTCAGCATCCGCCAGAAATCGTAACTGCCCGTCCCTGTATCGAAGTAAGGCGCAAAGTAAGCTGCCGCCTCCTCAGCCCATGCGGGAGCTTCTATATTTCTGCCTGCTTTAATCTGGTCGATTTGGAATAACAGCCGGCTGACCGTCTGCTCTAATTGCTCGAGACGGGCGTCCTGTTCCATATCCTTGGCCACATCATTCCCCTCCTCCGGTAATTGATCATACTTCGTCAGATCATACGCCTTAATCAAATTTTTCAATTTACCCGCATAAGCCGGATCGGTAGCATATCCCGAAGCTTGCAGTGCATCAGCCTGCTCACTCGGCGTCCCTGCATCCCGGACCGGCTGATATCTCGAACGCTGGAACAGCAAGTCCTGATCCTTGTAAAAATCATAAATAGTGTCATACGCCCGAAACGCCGCTGTTGTCTCCTCTCTTCTTCCGTTATAGACTTCCCATGTCCCTTTGTTAACGATTTGTCCCTGCCAGTAAGCATTAGGCACACCGCTTCCTACCTTATATCCCCCCAAGTTATTCCAGGCCGGTATCACCCCGCCGGTTTCAAGCAGGTTTTGCGCCAACCGTACAGAAGGGAAAATCGGCGAGCCCTCACTACGCACTTGGACGGCCAACGGGGCCAGCCTCGCTATGAATTCTTCTCTTGTCATCGCGGCACCTCCAACCTTAGCGATTCGAATAATAACTCGTCCCCAGTATATCTTATTCTATGCGCGCAATACTCTTAGGGTAACGGCGCATAACTTTCAGCATCCGTCTGCAACATTATGTTTTCAACCTTCGTTTAATTTAATAGCTGCAGCGAAATAAACTTTGAACCTAAATGAGGTGACATGAATGAGAAAAAAACCATTTATCATGATTGTTACGGCAATGATTTTTTTGCTCGCAATCGGGCAGTCGGTTTGGGCGTTTTCCGATACGGCAAACGATCCAAACGCACAAAAAATCGATGAGCTGAAACAAATGGGAATTTTAAACGGGAAAAATGACGGCACGTTTAAGCCCGGTGATAATTTGACTAACGCGGCCGGAGCTGCGCTGCTTGTCAAAGGGCTGGACTTAAACATTGATCACATCCGTTTTATTAAAGAACCGAAAGCCAGTGATTATTATACGAACGTCAAAGACGATGCGTGGTATTCCAATGCTTTTATTATTGCACACTTGAACGGCCTGGATATTCCCAAGGATGTGGACCCGTCTGAGGCCATGAGCCGGGAGCAGTTTGCACACTCTTTATTCCGAGCCATGATGACAAAGGGCGACTATGCCTTTATCGAGCTTTACATGATGATTGAGGATGAAGCGGACGTTACCCCGGCTTATATGAACAGCATTCAGAAATTGTTGATCAGCAAAATATCACAACTAGATAAGGACAATAAATTTCTTCCAAAAGAAGCGATCACCCGCAGTGAAGCCGCAGGCTGGCTCCATGGCGCGATTCAATTCGTGAAACACGTAGAACCGATCCCTCCTTTGGACGAGGAAACGATTCCCTTCCCGTTATATGACATGAAATATGATGTCAAGGAAATCAATGAAGAGGTGCATGAGGTTACTGTGACCGCACAAGCTCCGCATCCCGGATACGGCATGAAAATTAACTCGATTACCTTCGAAGAGGGAAAAGCCATCATTCAGATCGGCGTAATTATGCCGGATCCGACTGCACTTTACCCGCAGGTGATCACGGAGCTTAAGGCGACAACCTATATTGGCAGTGAATATGAGCCGGTTCTCCAGGAAGTATCCCCTATTGCTGACGGCGGCGGTTCAGACAGCAGCCATGCAAGTGTCGACTCGGACGCAGCTCCTGCAGCATAATCCAGATTCCCACGGCGGCCTTTACGGGCCGCTTTTTTTCATTTGAAACCGAAGAGAAGCTGCTCCGTATTAAGTGGCATGAAGCAAATTGTTAAGATCAAAAGGAGGCCCAATTGAAATGTCTATTTTCAAAAGATTGCGTGACCTTACCCTCTCTAATGTATATGCCCTGATTGAAAAAGCTGAAGATCCGATCAAATTGACCGACCAGTATATCCGCGATATGCAAGAAGATTTGGAGGATGCCGAAAAAGCGGTTGCCGCCCAGATTGCGATTGAGAAGAAATTCAAACAACTCTACGAAGATCAAGCTGCCCTCGTCCAGAAACGGACTGAGCAGGCTCACATCGCGGCACAAGCGCAGAACATCGAACTCGCCCGCCGTGCGCTGGAAGAGAAGAATGCGGCCGAGCAAAAAATGAATGAATTCAAGGCAAGCTACGATCAGAATAAAGCATCGGCAGACAACCTCCGCGGCAAGCTCGATGAAATGCGCAAGCAGCTGACGGAAATGAAAAACAAACGGGAAACCCTCGTCGCCCGTTATAATGCTGCAAAAGCGCAAAATGAAATTAACAAAGCGATGACAGGCTTTGGCTCTGATACCGCATCAGCCGGCTTGAAACGGATGGAAGAAAAAATGCTGCAGATGGAAGCTCAAGCCGAAGCCAGCAACGAGATGACAGCCAAAGGAAAATCGCTCGATGATGAATTCGCTGAGCTCGGCAAAAACAAAGCCGTGGAAGATGAACTGGCAGCACTCATGAAACAATACGAGAAGAATTAACCTTCTTGCCCGAACTTTGACGTCAAAACCGTCGGCGTTCTGCGCGCGGCTACATTCCGGTGCGGACCCGGCTTTTTTTATGGATTATTTCTCTTACACTTATTATTGGAGGAGTCGCAATGACGTGGACCGATCTCGCGCGCATCCCGGTCTGGACCGGTTTTGGCGCCCTGCTGTTAATTATTTTGATGATGTTGGATTCTCTCTTTACCCGTTACAAGGACTTTCAAGAGATTAAAGCAGGGAATGTAGCTGTAACGACCCGATTTATGATGAAATTATTTGCGCAGTCGATCATTTTGTATCAAGCGATTTCGAAATCAAGCGATATGTGGGAAGCCCTCATTTTATCGATTGTTTCCTTTATTGTATTGCTCGTTCTGGAATGGTTCATCCGTATATTACTTAAAGCATTGATTGATCTGCGGCTTGATCAGGGGATTCGGGAAGGCAAAGTCGCCTACGCCCTTTTCGCCGGTTCCATTCACTTGGCGGGAGCCCTCATCATTGGAGCAATTTAATTAACAACATGAAGGAGCCTGAACGATGAGCTTATGGAAACGAATTAAAAATGTAATGACAAAGCCGGAGCCGCCCAAAAAAGAACCCAGCATGCTCACGCTTGGGCCTGGCGATATCTGCGAGGTATCATTAATCACATATGAGGTAAGCGGGCGTACCCAAAACCGCCAAAGAAATGCGGTCGTTCTTACACTGCAGGACGGATCCCTGATCCGCTACTTGACGATTGAGGAAAGGGAAAAAGCAGTTTATGCGCTGTATGACCAGATTGACGGGCGCCTTGACAATGTTGAAGAAGTACCGACGACTCTGGAGCTGGATGACTGCACATACCATCTTGAAGAGCGATATTCGGGAATAATCTCAGCGATCGGGCGAACGCCATATCTCCAAAGCGGCGAGCAATATGTATGGCAGTATCAATCCGACAACCAGAAGCTTTTGCGCATTGAATGGCAGGACGGACGATTCATGTTATATGAGGGTGAGTCGGTACTGCCTGCCGATGTGCGTGTGATAAGGGGCGGCTAAGGAGGCGATAACATGAAGAAATGGTGGTTGCAGGGGATCAAATATGTACTCCTCATCAGCTTAATCGTTCCGCTTCTGGCAGCCTGCTCCATATCCGATACAATCGAGGAGCAATATCCGCTTGAATCCGTGAACGGATCAGGCAGTCAAACCTCCTATGTCTATCGCGCGGAAGGGACGTCCGTACCGGAGGCAGCACAAGCTTTAATCGAGCAAAGAAAGCCAGAGCAGCAGTCCGCTGAGGATACGGAGCGGATGTTTCTCGTCTATCAGGACGAATTGATCCATATTCAGCAGGATCCGGAGATCCCGGAGGATTCACTGATTGAGATTGACTCGAAGGAATATGTTCGAAACAACTATAACCCCGGTTTTCTCGAAGGTTATTTATTAGCCAGCCTGATCGGCGACTTATTCGATCATGGCCGATATGGCGGGGGCAGCTATCGGGGGTATACGGAAAAGGATGTCTATCGGCCGCAGCAAGGCTCCTACCGCATGCCAACGGCAGATGACCAAAAGGTTGCCCCACCGGTTACAGTAGAGCGCAAAGGAACCCTATTCAAGCGTTCCAAGGATGCGGTATCCACTCCGGCTGGAAGCGGCCAAGTCTCGACCTCCCAGCCCAGCTCCGGCAAGATTACAAGGGAAAGCAGCTCGGGCAGCTCAAGCGTATTTAAAAAACCAAGCTTCAAAAAACCGAAGACCAAGTTCGGAAGCGGACGAATCATGCGACGCAGGTAAACAAACGGATTCAACCACCTTGCCGGCTCCTTCTCCCGAAGCTCGGTCATTGCGGCTCTTCCGCCTGATGTTCCGGGATTTGCCATTGAATCGGTTCATCCCCGATGGAGCTGAGAAACGCATTGGCTCTTGAAAAAGGACGGCTCCCGAAGAACCCCCGGTGGGCGGCAAATGGGCTTGGATGCGGCGAGGCAATCACGCAGTGGCGGTTTTTATCAATGAACGAGGCTTTATCTTGTGCATGCTTGCCCCAAAGAATAAAGACCAGCGGTTTTTTTCTTGCATTCAATGCCTCGATGATGCGGTCCGTAAAATGCTCCCAGCCAATTCCATGATGGGAATTGGCCGCTCCCGCCTGTACCGTTAATACGGCATTAAGCAGCAGCACGCCCTGCTCCGCCCAGGCCACAAGAGAGCCATGGCTTGGAATGGAACAGCCGAGATCTTCCCTTAACTCCTTGTAGATGTTCTGCAGTGATGGCGGAATCTTGACACCCGGCTGAACGGAAAAGCTTAACCCGTGCGCCTGATTAGGACCATGATAGGGGTCCTGTCCCAGAATGACAACTCTCGCCTGATCATACGAAGTCAAATGTAAAGCATTAAAGATATGATGTTTATCCGGATAAATGGTGCGCGTCCGATATTCATTGGCAAGGAACGCTCTCAACTCCTGATAATAAGGGCGTTCCAGCTCCTGATCCAAAATTGCGGCCCAATCGTTCTGAAAAATAGCGTTCATTATTGATCTCCTGTATAATAAGAATTAATGGCTATTCTATTATAGGGCAAGCGGAATGTGGGAACAATAAGCGAACAGGCCTTATTGACACGCTCGCCCAAAAAAGTTATGCTTACTAAGCATTTGTTAATCCAATTGAATAGGTGGGACAACATGACCTTTAAACCGGTTATTAAAGAAATCGAATTATCTGACCGCAATGAGGAGAATGGTTTGCATCAGTTCGTCGTCACATTAACGAACCAATCCAAATGCCGTTTGTTCTTCAGCAAAGATCCAGACTGGAAAATTATCGGGGTAAACCGCCTTTTGAATATTCCTTGCCCGATCTGTCGCAAAGACTACTATTGCAATTGCATGAGTAAATACGCCAATGAGTTTGAGCGTCAACTCATCGAGAACAATCTCATCCAATAAATGACACGGAGGAAGCCGCTAAGGCTTCTTTTTTTGTCTTAACTTTTCCCTAGGACTTTAGTCCAATCTTTTTCACGACATTCAAAATATACTGTTCATATAAGTACGAAAGGGGGATAAATCAATGAGTGCAGTAGCTGGATACGGAAGTTGCTTTGGATTTGGCACTTCTGTAGGCGTGATTCTGGTATTGTTCATTCTCCTGGTTATTGTTTCACATGCGTTCATATACTAATTTCCCCTCTTAATCCATATCGAAAAATCCCTCCTTAACCATTAACCGGGAGGGATTTTTGATTTGATCGTTTGCATGTACATTATATCCCAAACAATGCGAAGAGAAATGCAATTTCTGCCAACCGTACAATAACCCGACGAATTCTTCTGCCTCTGCGTACATGCATAACTACAAAGTCGCTTCCTACGGAAGTTAATCTTCCCCTTAAGCTTGAACCGCTTCCCAATTGAACTTCAACCGAGCGCCCGATTAAACACTTCGCTTTCTCACGAAATGACATCCCGATCATCCTCTCCTAAGTTGATACTATAATATATGGCCAAACTGATAGTTTGCCCGTGCACCGGCGGAGTGAAATAAATAAAGTCTCCGCAGCAAAAAAACTTATGTGCCGGGGCACATAAGCAAGGATCTCGATTAACGTAATGATAGGATTAGAAGTTGATTTCTATGTAGCAGCGTTTTCATATTTCGTCTTCGGACACATCCGCACCTTCCACCCAACCCACGCGCAGTGTGCCGCCGAAAGGGGCCAATGTTTGATAAACAAACTGGATGAACTCGTCTTTGACTCCCGCCTTATAAAACAAATCAGATACTCTAACAAATTCAGCCGCAATCCCGGGATCATACTCTTCTAATGCGCGATAAGCCCATTTCCCGCTTCCCAACCATCGATTATTGATACGTAGTATGAATATAATCAGAAGCTCACTTATTTTATTAAAAATGAACAGATCTTCCGATCTAATGCTCGAATGAATCAAATCGTCAAGGTACTCCGTGATTTCATAACGAACCTGATTCAATTCGTCAAGGCTCCTCGGATAAGGCCCTTCAGCCCAAGCCTTTCTTCCGTTAGCGATGAGCTCATGAGCTTGACCATCATCGATAATAATAACACCTTCTGCGCACATACGAACCATCGAAGGAATGCCGCTCTTCTTTGCTTCTTCAATGAAATAAGGATAGTGCCTTAATGCCACAAGAAATACTTCAATAATCCGCCCGTATTTCTTATCAATAAGCCTGTAGGAGTCTTCAGCGTGCTCGTCAAAAATAAGCACGTCAAGATCCGAACCTTTCGTTGCCCTTCCAGCTGCCGCGCTTCCCGCCAACAGAACGACATTGGCGCCAGGATAGTATTTTTTCACATACCTTTTCACTATATTTTCTAGTGAAGATATCACGCTATCATCCCCTTAAAATGGATAACCTCTGCCTAGATTGCTTAGAAAGGAGCTGAACCTGCGTCTTCTGTTGTCTCTGTTTCGCGTTGCAGCAATTGCCGTATGTGTTTGGTCCTGCTTTCCGCTTGAATGATCCGATTGGCGCCAATTTGTATGACAGAAGCAGTGGAAACACCAATAACATCCACAATATCTACTTGAATGACGGGGTTTTCATTGCGGATGGATAGATGAATGTGTTCATTAATTATGGGCTGAGGTATAGATGCCGAAAAAATAGGGAAGCTTGCAAAATTCCCTTCGTTGCCTCGAAACACCGGAATTTCTCTTTGGGTAGCTAGTACCTTTGAATTTGGCGCGATAATATAATTATCGCCAATCTGCAAAATGGCTGAAAATAGAAGCGATCTTATCTTAGCGCTGCCTACGATGGACGCACGTTTCATCCTATCCTCACGATTCCGGCGCAAAAGGGACCAGCGGCCCGATAAGCAAGGATTCCAACGGGGTATCAAAAATAGAAGAGCAGCTGACGATCTCTGTATCACCGACAAGAACAACAGACGAGCTGCCTACTCCGATAATCCGCAATTGGCCTACATGCAAGCTGTTGTTTACAACTTCCATCTTGAATGAATCCTTCATTCCTTCTCATTCCCTCCAAAATGCGCCAAATAGCTGTCTAACGCTGTATGGACATCCCGTTTTAATTTTTGAAGCACATTATGTTCAAGTGCCCATTCCTGCCGTATCTGCTTATCTCCTTGAAAGTGCTGTAAATAAATACGAATCCGGTCATCGATCTGTCTGATCATATCCTCAAGAATGGCTTCCTTCTCAGCCGGAATAAGTGCGATATCTCGTTCCAGCGCTTGTTTGTCAAGCATTTCCGGTATAGACTCCCTTATATATCCGTTAATTTTATGTTTAATTTGTCGAAACTCTGTGTCTGAGGTTTGTTCCCCTAACGGCACATCCTCTTCATGATGATTCTGTACATCCAAGTCTTCTATTGTCCCCGCGTCCGTTGGCGAGATTCCGATAATGAGCGTCCCGTCCAGCTGCTCCACTTTTAACTGTTCGAAATTGTATTCGATCTTTTCAACATTCGTCCTGGGCAAGGCTGCTAAACTGGCGAGCTGTTCATTTATTTTAGCTAATTCATTTTCCATCTGCGTTATTTTGTTTGTTTGCCAAGTTAGCGTTTTGTGCATTTCATTCAGCAGCCAAACCACATACTGGTACGGGTCCATAAGCTCCCTCCCTTATGGTACCATCCTACGCACCAGATTCCTGCAGTATAACTAGCTTATTTCAATTCAGGTGGCGGAAGTGGCACTCTGGGCAAGCCTCCTGGCTGGCCGGGCTCAGGAGCAGGTTTCGTAAAGCCCCCTGTGTTATACAGATAAGAAAGCGGTTTGATTAGACCCGCTGTGCCAATTTGCAGAATCGAGGAATTGGATATGGCATTGATTCGAAGATGATGAATCGTAATATTTTGCTGAACCTTCATGCGAATACACCTACCCACCTATCTGAACTCTACGCGCTATAACGTCTTCGTCACCGTATCATCTATGACATCGTTGTCCAGCGTATTTGTCATATTCAGACCACTATTTGTTAATGGAAAATCGCCCGTATTGAAGGATCCTGATCCAGCAAATGTTTTTGAGGTGCTTTTTGGGGAAAGGAATATGGCATCTCCGAATTGTACAATGGCACTGGACCCGACGCTTACGATCTTGATGTTGCCGACAAATGCTGGCATATTAAGCCTCCTCTCGCTCTCCTTACTAAGGATATGCCTAATTTCATGTCCATGTTCCGCATTTGTACTTCTGTGTCATTCGGGCTTTTAGTACATACAATGTTGTAAGAGCGGCAGTGAAAGGTAGTGAAGGCTTTGAAGAATCGACAGCATCCAATGATGGACTGGGATGAATTCGAGAAATTTATGATCAAGCAACTCCCGTTTTTGTCCGGCCAAGCTTCAACGGATGATACCCACCAAAACAATAATGCCATCGGGAATTATGTGCAAAAAGTGATGAAACGATTTTTAAACAATCCAGCAATTAATCACCCCTATTTGAAGCCCTTTACGATAAATAAAATCGAATATGAAATGTTTGAGACACATCGCAGCATTTTTGTTCAATGCCGAGTTCCGAAGAATGCCTCTCCATATGACATGAGTTTCTCTGTCAACAAACGAAAGCTTAAGATCTCCCATGACGGAAAAACAGAAGAAATCCTCTTAACCAGCGATGTAGACTCAAGGCGTTCAACGGCGAAATACAAAAATGGCATATTAGAGATACGTCTCCCAAAAAGACGGCAAAAAGAACCGTTTCATGAAATAGCGATCCATGAATAACGTATATTAAAACGGAGAGCCGGCTACCCTCTCCGTTTTATGTTTATGTTGGGATGATCTATCAATCGTCTAGAAAAAAACGATGGTTGAACCAATTCATCTCGTCCAATTCATCGGTTTGCAGCACTTTGTTCTCCGGATAAGGGGAAGATACCAACCCCGCTTGATAAAATGCGGTATGCGATCCGCAGCGTGGACAAAATGCGGTTTGCTCATTACATACATAGCTGCAAGGATCGCCTAACAATGTGCCGACGCTCAGGCAGCGATTCGTGACAGGTGCGCCGCAAGAGATGCAGTACATATCTTTTTTCTCTGTAAGATGGCCGCATCTGATACACAGCCGGTCATCGTTTTTTGAATCTGCCAACTAGGATTCCTCCTTACCTGTCGATTGGCTAAGGTTATCCGCGTGAAGGTCTTTGTCTTCGTCCATTTCCTTTTGCTTTAACCATTTTTCCAATTGTTCCGGATCGGAAAGTGCGGTCAATCCGATATTGAGTGTTCCCGACAGCTCCTGAACGGTTAATTCCTGAACCTTATAACTTATGTTCTCGATATGCACGGGTTTAATTTGCTGCAAGGCCTTCTTTAATTGCTGCGATTCATTTTCCACAAGCAATAATTTGTCCTCCAACTGCCTGATCCTGCCTTCCATCAGCCTGAGATAGGCATGATAATCAACATACATCGCTTCCTCTCCCCTTTCCGCATTGTGCTGGCCGTTCTAAAAGGTTCGCAGAAGCGCTAAGGTACAGCCGGAAAAGACGGCGTAATGATATCTGGTGACTGTGTCGAAGGCAAAATGACCGGAGGCTCAACGGGAACTGTTGGCGCGACTGGCGAGATAATTGAAGGGGAAATCTGCTGAGGCGGCAGCTTCTTATCCGAGTCCGGATAATATGCATTGGATGACGCTTCATTTTTGCAAAGAATGGTTTTTCCAATATTCATGGATCCGATATTGCTAATGGAGTTTATTTTTATGATGGCGATGGAGATATTCATCCACAACACCTCCTTATACTTGCTGATTCGGCTGATCATTAAAGTCAGGGTCATTCACGTTGTTCAGTTCCCTGTTCATTGAAAAACTTCCATCGCCTATTACCGAGTATCCTCCAACGCTCTTTTGATTCGCAGAATGTCCTTTATGCAGCGTATTGCCGAAATTAATGGAGCCATTACTGGAAATACTGGAGATTTTGATGTTAAAAATATTGTTTATTGTAGGCATTTCCCCACCCTCCATCTCATTTATCATATGGGTTGGGCTGCAAAATCGTTACAAATACCCATTTAATTCGCAGCAGGGCTATAATCCAGGCTGAATGAGGGCGAATAAAATACACTGGTCTTATATTATTGAAAGGAGGACACAATTAATGAGTGCAATTGGTGGATACGGAAGATTTTTCGGAACATCCGCAGGGGTGATTTTAGTATTGTTCATCCTGCTCGTTATTGTTTCCCGGGGATTCATTTACTAAGACGTATAAATGACTTGATAAATGCGCGTTGATGTCTGCGTTGCCTTCCATGTTAAATAGAGGCAGATCCTAATACAGGGATCCGCCTCTATTTTAATAATACAAATCGCATCAGATCAAAAAAGATCCTCTTATATTCGATCCGTATAGCTAATAGCTGGAAGATCGAGTAGAAAAGGATCTTTTTTGGACATTCCTCTGTACCAGTTGCACGTTGGGATGGCGACTAACATGTCTGCTGGTTGCGTTCAGCCTCAATCTGCCGAACTAGTGCCGATTTATATTCCATCAGTCGGCTGAAGCGATACCTTGACGATCGAGGCCTGATTTTAGATGGCTGCATTGCGGTGTACTGAACTAATTTCTCCGTATAAAACGCCATGCGGTTAACTGTCGTCTTCATCACAAACCCCTCCTTACTTAATCTATTCGCAGCTTCTTCCATTTTTAAGTCCAAATCGAAAAAAAATATGTGATTTTTACTATTAGAGTGACCGTATTCAGGCGTTAGTTTGAACCATACCATGAAAAAAAGCACCCTTCCACGTTCATCCGTTAAAAACCGGAGGATCGTAGATATGAGGTGCTTTTGCGTACGGAATTGATCGTTCAGTTCGCATAATTATGTAATGATCTTACTGTTTTATCCAAGCCTTTCTGGATAAAACATAAATGGTGCCGAGGACCGGAATCGAACCGGTACGGTAGTCACCTACCGCAGGATTTTAAGTCCTGTGCGTCTGCCAGTTCCGCCACCCCGGCATATAAGTAGGTCACACAATGGTGGGCCCTGAGGGACTCGAACCCCCGACCAATCGGTTATGAGCCGACCGCTCTAACCAACTGAGCTAAGGGCCCTAAAAGGGGTTACCATTATAATTAAGGTTGGTTGCGGGGGCAGGATTTGAACCTGCGGCCTTCGGGTTATGAGCCCGACGAGCTACCGGGCTGCTCCACCCCGCGTTGTTACCCGTATGTGACCATTTCGTAATGGCGACAAGTAATAATATACTACAGACAGAAAGCGTTAGTCAACCCCTTTTTACATGTTTTTTTATGGAACAAACCGCACGCCATATCGGCCTTTCCGCGAACGGAATACTTCGATCTCACGAGGGCTCTGATATCCGTATATCCACCAATCATTCTCCATTCGTTTGACCAGGCATCCGGCTTGAAATTTTGATTCGTACAGCCTCACCCAATAAACCCATGCCACGTTTGATCCCTCCAGCTTGTATTTGCATTTAGGATACCCTAATTTCGGGAAAAACAAGCAAATCGGGTATAATAAGATGAACGAAAGGAGGATAAAACTTATGAATTTTGGTATCGTCGCCTTTCCATCCAAACCGGTCCAGGATTTCGCCAATAGCTTGAGAAAACGTTATGACCCGCATTACAGCTCCATTCAACCCCACATGACAATAAGAGAGGGAGAGCTGTGGGATGAGACGCAACTGGAGCATGCGATCCAGCATATGGAGGAAATAACGAAGCGCTGGGCTCCTTTTCATGTTCGTTATAATCGTGTCTCGACTTTTTATCCCGTTAACCATGTCATTTATATGGCCTTGGAAGACCCTCTGCCGATGATCCGCTTCCAAGAGGCAATAAACAGCGGCCCACTGTCTTACAACCGAACTAACTATGTTTACGTGCCTCATCTGACCTTAGGACAGCAGCTCTCGGCCGACGAGCTCCATGACGTCTATGCCAGCCTGCGCCACAAGGCGCTTGATTTCACCAATATCGTCGACAGAATCCACTTGCTTTACCAGACCGAGAACATGGCGTGGACAGCGTACCAGTCCTTTCTTCTGCGCGGTTGAATATGTGAAGGGCTGCCTTTCAATAAGGCAGCCACTTCGTTGTTGTTATTATTCGTACACCTTATTGCCTACTTGGCCTTCAACCGACTCCAGCGGACCGTTCGGATTGGACTTGATCTCCTGCAGCATGGCATCCCCTTTGGTTTCCCATTCGGCGAGCGCTTCTGCGACCGTTTTCTTATTATCTACCACTTCCTGGAACAACATTTGTCCGATGTTATTCACTTGGTAGATGTTTGGCCGCTCACGGTAAATTTTCTCCATATCCATACTCATCGGCGGAACTGGCTGCATCGAATAGAAAGCGGCTAGGTTATAATCCATTCCTTCTCTTGGCTTGATAAATTCTTTACGGGCAACCATCTCGTACGTACTTCGGGATCTCAGCTTCGCCCATTCCTTGCTATTCATAAACTTCACAAACTCCCAAGCATCCTCCTGATTTTGGGCATTAGTGTTAATCCCCATTAATGAGCTTAAATAAATATTTCCGCCTACTCCAGGCTTCTCAGGATGCTCCGGCACAGTAACCACATCCCAATCCACCATCTGAAACCCTTCGATATTGTCCTTCTGCAGATCGGCTCGCCTAAGCTCGTTCAAATAATAATAATCTCCGACCATCATGGCTACTCTGCCGTTCAAGAACAAATCGCCTTCAAACGGATTAAACGGCCTCTCTCCCCCATCGACAGGCATAGTGCTGTACATATCTTGGTTCGTCGGAATGATTTTATCTTTGTATAAGCCCGCTACTTGCTCCCAAACCTTTTTCCACTGATCGGAATTAACCAGCATTTTTTCGCCCTTGTCATCAAAGATTTTCAATTGCAGCGGCGCGGCGTAGTTCTGAATTTCATAGAAGCCGTCTCCACTCCAGCGGTTCAGCATCAGCCCGTACGTCCGTTCATTGCCTTCACCCTTGCTTAATTGGCGTGCCACGTTCATGACGTCTTCCCATTGCATGTTATCCGTTGGCGGCTGCAAGCCTGCATCCTGGAAAATTTTCTTGTTATAATACAACGCTGAAGAGGTAAACGTCGGTGTCAACGCATAAATCTTGTTGTCTCCTGCGGATTTGATGCCGTCAATGACCGTTGGAACATAGTCGCTAATATCGAACTCATCCTGCTGGATTAGCGGGTCCAATTCCTTCAGCAGGTTATCCTGGACTAACCGGCGCAGCATATTGTACTCCACCACGACGACATCCACCGGATTTGTGCCAGTCAACATCTTTTGCATTTCTTCATAAGGATCCGGCTGTTTTTGCTCCTCGCCCGGCTGTATATAACGCATGCTGTCATAATTGATCGCCGATACGATCTCAATGGTCAGGTTCGGATTGTTGTATTCATAGATATCCGTATATTGCTGGCGGAAATACGGTTCGTTATCCTCTCCGCCGTACAGCACGCCGATCCGCAGCACGCGGTTCTCAGCGCTTGAATCGCCATTTCCCCCGCTGCACGCGGCCAGCAGCGACATGAACAATGCCATTGTCAAACTTATGAACATGAACTTACGCAAAGATGATTTCCCTCTCATTCATTACCCCTCCAATGATTTTGGCGCTGTGATAATAATTCGTTCCCCGTCAAATTCCATGGACGCTTTATCTTTGATGTTCAGTGCTCCCAGGTAATCTTTGGGGATTTGCAGCCGGCCTACCCGGTCGACGACAACATACTCCTCATGCACGCTCTGCAGCCCTCCGATCCCCCGGCTTACCTCTTCGGCAGCTTGATCGAGATTCGGGTTGCGTTTGATAAATTCCGTGCTGGTCAGGCCGTCGCGAATCGCCACGACCCGATCGACTTTACCCGCCAAGGAGAGATCATGCGTAACGATAACAATCGTAATGCCAATCTCTTGATTCAGCCTCCTGAATATGTCCATGATCATATCTGAAGTACGGCTGTCGACCGAACCAGTAGGTTCGTCAGCCAGCAGCAGCTCCGGGCGGTTGGAGAGCGAGATGGCCATCGCCACCCGCTGCTGCTCACCGCCGGAGAGCTGATGCAGCTTGTTGTGCATCCGTTCTTTTAAGCCAACCCACTCCAGCAGCTGGCGGGCATAAGCGCGGTCCAGCTTGCCGGATAACATCATCGGCATTTCCACATTTTCGAGCGCTGTCAGATAAGGCAGCAGGTTGCGCGCATTATTTTGCCAGATAAAACCTACTGTATCGCGCTTGTATTGTACAAGCTGCTCATCGGTAATTTTAAGCAGATCCCATTTCCCTACCGTCACTTGGCCGGCGGAAGGCCGATCCAGGCCTCCAAGCGTATTCAATAGTGTTGATTTTCCGCTGCCGCTGTTGCCGATGATCGCCATCATCTCGCCTTTATTTACGGTCAAATTGAGTCCCTGAAGCGCAACGACTTCGAGATCATCGGTTTTGTAGATTTTGACCAAGCCTTCGCAATGAATCATCGCCGTTACCTCTCCTCTCCCATTTTCACCGCTTGATGAACACGCAATCTGCGGATGTGCAGGAACAGCAGCAGCGCACCGATCAGCATCATAAAACCGACAACAATGTACAGCTGCATCGTATCCTGCGAATCGAAGATCACCCGGAATGGCGGCACCGAATTGGCCACATTCTCCGTCGTTTGCAGAAACGGCAGGAATAGAATACTCGTTAATCTGCCGATCAATATGCCCAGCCCGATCGACAAGCCTGCCGTAAATACCTGTTCCAGAAACAGCATTCCTGTCAACTGTTTACGGGACAATCCCATCGCGCGGAGCACCCCGAACTGAACGACACGGCCCGATAAATTAAAGAACCAGTAAAGAACATACCCTGCAAGGGACACGATAACCGAAACGAGAAAGCCAAGGCTTAAAATTCCGAATACCCCTCCTCTAGTCGGATGCCTGGCTTGGGTTGCCAGTTCAATCCGAACATCCTGTACCGAAGCGAGCTCGATGCCATTCGCCGTCAGTTCATTCATAATCGGCGCGGTTCTCGCTCCGTCCTTCATCTTCAGCCAAACGCTGTAGGGTATAATAGGAACTTGATCGTAGATATAATCCAGATTGGCGATGATAAAGGGTGCCTGATCCGGATATTGGCTCGGCCAGTAAGGCAGTATGCCAACAACGACGAACTCTATCATCCCTTCCGAGAGACCCGCAGAAATCAAATCCCCCTCCTTCAGCTGATATCGCTCAGCGACGCTGGAAGGAATAATCGCCGCTTGCTCGTAGTAACCGAGCAAATTTAAGTATTCAAATGGATGAGCAGGAAATAAATCATTGCGGAACCAAGCGACCTTTGAGAAATCCACATTATCTATGCCCATAACAACACCCTGCCCGATCGAGCGGCCGGAAACGACCACATTCGCTCTTGCCTGCATAACGCGGGCTGCCGCTTCGACGCCTTCCAAGGTACGGAAAATCTCAAACGGAGGCTCTGTATAATTGATTCTCGTTGGTGCAGACGGGGCGCCGCCGGGATTGCCTCCCGGATTGCCACCTCCGGAATTCCCACCGCCGCCTCCGCCGCTGCCGCCTTGGGCAGGTGGCGGGACTTCCGCTTGTCCTTCCCATACCGTATCTACGATGACATCGGTACCGTATTTGTATAAGATCCTCTCCGTTGAGTTAAGATCGATGGTGCGTGCCGCCGAAGCGTTGTATACACCGAGCCCTAACGTAAGAATAAGCAGAATCATAAGCGGATAATACGATTTGGATGAACGCGACAGCTGTGTCAGCGTCAAATAGATCGGTACCGGAAGAATCGATTTGCCGAACCGGTTAAACAATCGAAGCAGCCATGGGAATATGCGCAAGAAGAACAATCCAAGCGCAAAGATCGATAAGGCAGGCACAAAAAACAGAAATGGCTGTACATTCAACTGATCTGTCGTCATGCCCGTCTGAATCGTCAGCATTTGCCGTTCATTAAACATATACCACCCATAGCCTGCAGCCGCTAAAAGCAGAACATCGAGATACCAGCGCTGCCAGAGCGGACCACGGTCCGAGCGCGCCAGCTGCTGCTTGTAATTAACGATGGACGCTCTCGCGTAAATCACGGCCGGGATGACCGTAGCCAATACAGCCAGCAGTACGGCTGCCGCTCCTGCAATGATCGCTTCGTTCGAGAAGCCTACAGGAATTGACTTGCGGTCGACAAAGGACAAAAATCCGTTTGCCGATCCGATGCTTTTGGCCATGAACCATCCGAGCAGCGGTCCAAGCGCTAAGGCAACCACGCCTAAGAGCAGCCCTTCAAGCAAGTAGATCCAAATAATTTGCCTTGTACCTGCGCCCCGGCTCCGCAGCACCGCAATATCGCTTCGCTGTTTATCCAGCGATTGTCTGGCATTCATCGCGATAAAGTAGAATACCATTGCAATCATTGGCGCTGCGAGGGTAAAGAGCAGAGTTTGAAGCTGCAGTCCTTGCCGCTTAAACTCCGAGAGCAGCGAAGCGAAGGAGATTTCCACTTTCGTATCCTTCAGCCTTTGATACAACTCGATATTCAGACGCTCAAGCGTTCGCCCAAGCGCCGCCAGATCGCTTGTTTTAACCTCCCGCAAATCAAAAGCGTAATACCAATTCGCATTCTGGACGGGAATCTTCTGCTGCCCGAGCAGTCCGTCCACAAATGCCGGTTCACTAAGCTGCAGGGCATTCATCAGCCCCTCCAAGCCTTGATACCAGTAAGGATCGGTATTGTCCTTGGGCTTATAAGCACCGACGATTTGCACCTTTAAGGTGAGATCCAATCCGCCATAGATCGGGTATTCGAATACATCGCCAATGCGAATATCATTGCGGTACATCCCTTCTTCCATGATGACGGCTTCCAGCATATCCCCCGAGCCTTCGGTTTCAGCGAACCATCGGCCTTGCGTCAGTTCAGCTTTCTCTTGAAGGTCCGACATGGTGATGATCGACATTTGCCTGACCCGGCTCGCGTCCACCTTGGTCGGATCCTCCGGCATCACTTCCGCGCTGCGGATCGATAAACTTTTAACAAAGGTATGAGCCGGAAAACCAATCATGTGCGGAACGTCATCCCGGATGTAGCTGCTGACATGATCCAATGCCGTCAGATCTGTCGGCGCACCGCCTGTTGCTTGATACCTCATCAAAAGCGAACCGGCGGGCAGCCCGCTGCTCCTCTCCTGCAGCGATGTCGCTACAACCCGCTTCAAAGCTCCGTCCGCATACATAGGGATGCTCGTTGCGAATGCCACCGCGAGGATCAAGCCCGCCAGCGTGCTGATCGTAAGCCAGCGTGTGTTCCACATCTTCCGGAACAAAAAACGAAATAGCGGCATTCCCATACGTTATCGACCTACGACTTTCTGTCCCGGCGTTAGTCCTTCAAGGATCTCCACTTGCGTAGACGTTTGCTGTCCGATTCCGACATCGACTTCTTTTTTTCCGTTTTCGTCCACCACTTGTACGTAAGTACGCGAGCCGATCGTGCGTAAGGCCGCGAGCGGAATCACAACCGCGTTCTCCTTCTTTTTCGTAATGATATTGATGGATAGCGGCGTTCCGCGGTTCAAGCCTTCCGGCATTTCATCCAGCTCTACGATCAAGTAATTTTCCGGCGAATCCCCCGGATTGCCGCCTTCTCCCGGATTTTGGCCGCCGCCGTTATCGGCATCATCCGTAGCCAAAGGTAAATGTTTGACCTTCCCGTTAAATCTTCCGGCATTGCTGATCTCCGCAACAACCGGCATCCCTACTGCAACCTGAGCGATTCTGTCCTTGGAGATCGTTGCCGCAACGAGAAGCTGGTTCGTATCCGCCAAGATAACGACCGGATCATAGGCTTTGATCTGATCTCCCTTTTTCACCGTTAAAGAAACAATCGTTCCCGAGAACGGAGCAACCAGTCTCGCTTTAGCAATCTCAGCTTCCAGATCCGCGATCTTCTGGCGGCCTTCTTCGAAAGATATCATCGCCTGCTCCAATTCAACCGGGTCCATCTCATCCCGTTTGCGAAGCGTTTCTTTCATTTGGATTTCGGAGGTGCGGTACTGAAGCTTCTGCATCCGAAGATCCTTCTGCATATCGTCCACATCCAGCTCTCCGATTAATTGTCCGGCGGACACCTGCTGGCCCAGCTCCACCTCGAACGATTTAAGCCGCTTCCCTTCAAGGGTAAAAAATAACGTTTCCTCCTTTTGGGAAATCAGCTTGCCATTCCCCGGAACCCTCGTTTCCAGCGTCGCAGTGGTCACTTCATACTCCGGCTTCTGGGAAATTTGAGGAGGCGTGATCGCCGGAAGCTGTTCCTCCTCCTCTTCTGCCGGCAGCAGTGCACAGCCGCTTGTTGTAATAAGTGATACGCAGAGCATGAACGCCATTGCGCCCTTTAACCATTTTCTTCGCTGTACCGGCGGACTTGCCTGGCCATGCCGGTCTTTTAACTGTGATTTAGACGAATTTTCCGTCCACCATTTCGTAGACATGGTCTGCAACCTCCAAAATCGTAGGATCATGCGTTGTCATGCAAATTGTCACGTTTTCAGATTGAATAATGTTTTGAAATACGGCCATAATTTGTGCCGACATTTGGGTGTCCAGCTCCGCAGTCGGCTCATCCGCCAGCAGCAAACGGGGACGATGCGCGATCGCTTTGGCGATGGCCACCCTTTGCTGTTCGCCGCCTGAAAGCTCAAACGGGCGGTGATGCATTCTTTTTCCTAGACCCACCAGCTCTAACACCTCAGTAACTCTGGCTTTCCAAAGGGAACGCGGAACTCCCGCCATGCGAAGGGCCAGCTCGACATTTTCCCAAGCGGACAGCAAAGGCATCAAGGCAAAGGCCTGAAAAATAAACCCCATATCCTTGCGCCTCACCATCGTCCGTTTGCCATCGCCCAGCTTATGGAAAGACAGGCCGTTAAACCAGATCTCGCCCCGGGTGGGCTGATCCAGCCCTCCGATCATGTTGAGCAGCGTTGTTTTTCCTGATCCTGAACGCCCACGAAGCATGACCAATTGCTGATGTTCGAGCTGCATATGTATGCCTTTGAGTACATGCAGCGGCTGGCCGCCCACCTGAAAGGTCCGCTCGACGCCGGATACAACTAATAAAGGACCATGACTTGTCGCTTCATTCTCCGGCAGCGCGGCGATCCCGCTCTGAGCTGAGGATTGGCTGCTCCGAGCGGTGGATTCTGCCTGTTCTTCAGACCGGTCAGTTTCATCCTTTTCTTGTGACGCCTGCTTTTCTTGAACAGCAGCTGTTTTTCCTAGGTTCTTTTTCCACCATGCCATCTCACTTCCGGGCCCTCCTTTACCATCAGCTCACTATACCGTTTAGACGGCGTACAGATGAGAAAAGTTACAATGTTGCACCCGTAAAATGATAAATATTTCATAAAGTCTTTCATTTTTCTAATTATTCTTCCTGAACTAGCAGAACCGCTGCCACCGACTTAATGGCGGGAGATCTGTTCGTGGTGAATTCGAAACACAAAAACGCGCCATTAGCGCGTCTCTGCCTTCCAATTATAGAATTTCGAGCCGATGAGGAAGGTAACAATCCCCCAGACGGCAAGTATGCCAATGTTCATCCAGAATTCACCGCTCATTCCAATGTCATATACCATGCTGTCCCGAATGCCATTTGCAAAATAGGTGAGCGGCATTACAACGGAGAGCGGCTTGATATAGCTGGGCAGCATGCTTAGGTCAAAGAAAATTCCGCTTAGGAACATCATCAAGAAGCTAATCAGGTTGGAGATGCCAAAATAGCTGTCGATGGATTTGCTCTACGCTGCAATCATAAAGCCGAAGCCTGCGAAGGAAAGCGTTCCGACGATGAAAATGAAAAGAAGCGACAAAAGATTAATATCCAGATTCGCTTTAAATGCCACCACACCGATCAGGCCAAGCAGTACGATCTGAATTGCACTGAGAATAAATCGAACAGCCATGTTGCTAATCCCGAACAGCCTCATGCTCACCGGCGTCATCATCAACCGCTTCAGCAGTCCGTTGCGGCGCATTTCCACCATGCCAACCATACCGAACAGTCCCGCTTGCGATATCGCCAACGCGATCATCCCTGTTAATATAAAATCAGTATATTCCAGCTTTTCACTGCCCGAGGATATATAATCCGCCGTTACATGGAGCTGATCCTCAGCATTTTGACCCATCAGATTGGCCTGAAGAACCATGTTGTTCAATATACCGTTTATCGCTTGTGCGGAAGTCGAATTTTGACTCTCCTTGTTCATCAGCAGTCCGACTTCCGTATCTGTCACCGAAGCCGGCAGTACAATGACCGCATCGATCTCTTTATCCTTTAACCATGATTCCGCCTGGTCTTGGCTGACCGGCTGATCGTCCATGATCGTAAATACATCAACCTGTTCAAAGCTCTGCTTCAACCCTTGTGACAACGGGTTGCCCTGCGGCTCTACCAACGCGATTTTAGCGGAAAAGCTGTCACTTGAGCCTCCACCGAAAATAATCATGAAGATGACCATAAGCAGCACGGGATAGAAGATCGACCAGAACCAGACCTGCTTCTCCCGAAAGGTCATTTTGAAATGGGTGCTGAACAACTTGGCAAATTGCTTTCCATGCTTGTTCATCGTTTAATCCCTCCACTCTTTGCCTGTGAATGCAATGAACACATCCTCCAAGCTCATTTCACGGATCGATACCTGTTCCACCTGTACCTCTTGCTCCGTCGTGTAACCGAAGAGACGGTATAAGGTTTGCTCTGGTCTGGTCGAGCAGACAATCAAATGCTCACCGTCACGACTTACGCTTGTTACCGCTTCAGTTGTCCGTGCAATCCCTTCGGCTTCCGCCGCTTGAGCTGCTCCGCCGGTGAAGGTCAGGTGAATTTCCCGCTCCTTCGTCAATCTGCCGATCAAGGCCTTTGGCGTATCAATCGCGATGATTTTTCCTTGATCCACGATGCATACTCGATCGCTGAGCTTTTCCGCTTCCTCCATGTAATGGGTAGTCAGGATTGTTGTTTTTCCGAGTTCTTTGAGTTTCAATACAATATCCCAAATGTTGCGCCGCGCCTGCGGATCAAGCCCGGTTGTCGGTTCATCCAAAAAAATGATTTCCGGATCATTAACCATCGCAAGCCCGATCGCCAGGCGCTGCTTTTGGCCTCCGGACAGTGTCTTCACACGTTTATCGCGGTGATCGGTTAAATTAATAAGTCTCATGATTTCTTCAACCGGACGCTGCCGTTCATAAAAAGAAGCAAACACATCAAGGTTCTCCTCCACCGTCAGCAGGTCGAACAAAGCGCTCGATTGCGGCTGAACCCCGATGCGCATTTTAATGCTTCTCGCTCTGCTGCTCCAGCTATCCCCGAGAATTGTAATGGTTCCGTCATCAGGCTTTTGCATCCCTTCGATCATTTCCAACGTCGTTGTTTTACCGGCCCCGTTGGGACCGATGATTGTAAATACTTCGCCCTGCGCGACGTCAAAACTGATCCCGTCCACTGCCACAACGCTGCCGAACGACTTGCGCAGTCGGTCCACTTGGAGTACCATTGCTTGCCCTGAATTCATCGTCCTTCTCCCCCTCACATCAATAATCATCATATAAATCCACTATAATGCATGATTCAACTCCAAATAACAGTCCCAGGAATGGAAAAAACCTCCGTCTGCAGACGGAGGCAAAACATGTATACCCATTATTAACTGCGTATTCCCAACTGATTTCCCGATGTATATCGGCGAAGTCCATGATAAAAGAATGCGATGCCTATTCCGGCCACAAGGGCTGTTATACCAAGTGCACCGATGAGGAAGGAGTCTTGTATCCCGCCCAGCAGCCCAATCGGGATGTAACTGATAAAGCCCGCCGGTACAAGCGTAAACAAGATGATCCTGACCCCGCCGCGAAAAATATCGGTTGGATAAGTCGTCAAGGCAAGAAAACCATTAAACACCTGAAAAGCGAGCCCCTCTGCATTTCCGATATAAAATGCCAACGAGTTGGCCACCAAGGTAAAGAACATAATCAGCAGTCCGCTGATCAACAAACCGAGCATGAACAATGCGAGTCCACGCAGGGAATGGTCGCCCACAAGGCCATAGATCACCCAGCCAAACATAAAATCGCCAATGGCCATGAGCGACATTCGGCTGGCAAGCACACTCAGCAGCACCGGCTTGGGCTGCGTTAAATACACATCAAGCTGCCCGGCAGCCGTGATCGCAGCGACACGTGTAAAATTGCCGAACAGCATATTCGCCCAACCGAACCCGCCGGCTGCAACAGCCCACATTAACATGACATCACGCAGCTCCCAGCCATTCACAACCGGAAATTTCGTAAAGAAGATGCCCCAGAACACCAGCCAAATGCAATTGTTAATAAACATCATTCCCGCTGTCAGAAAAAAACTTAATCTGAACTCCATCGCTCCGGCCGCATTGAGCTTCCAGCAGGTCAGCAGGTACCGCAAGGTCCCTGATGCTGTAGATTTACGCATAAAGCGCCGATTATCCTCCGTTAACATGCAGCTTCTTCACCCCCGTGCGGTATGTCATGATGACAACGACAGCCAGCACAACGACCCAACCCCATTGTATGGCCAAATAGGGAATGAGCAGTTTTGCATCATAGGCTACAGCCATTTTTGCGGGAAAATACAGGACAGTCTGGAAAGGAAGCCAGGCACATATGCGCTGCAGCCACTCCGGCATCATCTCCAGCGGAAGCAGCATACCTCCGACCGTAAACTGCAGCTTCTGCATCACGAACTCCAATCCTCTTGTTTCCTCCAGCCAAAAGGCGAACAGCGCAATGATCATATGCAGCATAAATGCGACGGTAAAAGCGCCGATACTGAGCATGAACAGCGCCGCGAGTCCGGACCCGAATTCGGGTGCCCCCATAAAAGAGAGCGCAATGCTGCTGCCAACCGCAAGATGGATAAAAAATCGGAGCGTAGCCTCACCCATGTAGGACATATAGTGAAACCCGACATAAGAGAGAGGCCGGATAAGCCTTACCGCGATATCCCCGCTTTTTACCTCTTCTTCTATTTTTGCTCCTATAGGAGGTTTTGCCATCGTAATGGCCTCAGCGAACACGAGATACCAGATGATCTGCTGCAGCGAAAATCCGGCGATGACGGCATCCGCATCCCCTTGATAAGCGGCCTGCCATAATTGAATAAAGATATACAGGATGAGCAATAGAAATACGGAGCGCAGCAAAAGATCAGTGATATAGGCAAATTGGTGCCGCAGTGTAATGATCCCGACGGCCTCGTACTTTTTCCATTTCAGCAGCAGCCGATTATTCATTCGCCCTCAGCTCCCAGCAGCAGATTTGCTTTTTCGGAAGCATATATATGCTTGATTACTTCCTCCATCGGCGGATCCTCAATCGTTACATCCTCCAGCGTATAATGCTCCACGATAAACGCCAGCACGGTTTCAATGCGAGTAACATTCGTATCAACCGACAAAAGGATCGTACATGAATCTTCATAAGCTGCGCTTACTCCGTCCATACGAAAGCTCATCGCTTGCTGCTCTTGCTCCCTCAGCTTCAAGCGGATCGTCTTATACTTCAACACCTCACGCTTCAGCCGGTCAACCGGATCGTCCAGAATCACACCGCCATGGTGAATAATGATGGCCCGCTTACACAACCGCTCAATGTCGCCGGGGTCATGCGACGTAAGAAAAACCGTTGTTCCCTCTTCCCGGTTCAACTCCGCAATCAGCTCCCTGATCCGCTGCTTGATGATGACATCCAGTCCAATTGTCGGTTCATCAAGAAACAGCAGCTGGGGGCGGTGCAGGAAAGCAACGGCAATCTCGCAGCGCATCCGCTCGCCCAGCGATAGCTTTCTGACAGGAGTCTGGAGATGAGCCCCCAGCTCGAAGCGCTCGATCAGAAGGTCGCGGCGGATCAGATAATCCGATCGCCGCAGCTCATATACGCGGCTCATCAGCTCAAAGGAATCCGCTGGCGGCAGGTGATACCACAGCTGTGACTTTTGCCCGAATACCGTTCCGATGCGAAACGCCAAACGCCCTCTCTCCTTCCAAGGATTGCAGCCGAGCACCTGGGCATCCCCCGACGTAGGATGAAGAATGCCGGTCAGCATCTTAATGGTCGTTGATTTTCCCGCTCCGTTCGGCCCTAGAAAGGCGACGGTTTCGCCCGGCTTGACGAGCAAATCCACATTTTTGACCGCTTCCTTCACCTGCCACTGGGGCTTAAATAGCGATCGCACACTTTCTTTAAACCCCGCCTTCTTTTGTTTGACGGCAAACGTTTTCGTTAGCTTCTGCACTTCTAATGCATACATGCCCATCGTCTCCTCCTCTCACCCAATTCTTCACTTTGGTACAGTAAAAAAGACCTTCAGCTTGTGCCGCCGTGAAGGCGGAACTTGCCGAAGGTCTTTTATCCCTACGGTGTAACGATAATCCGATCGATTACGCGCCGGTTTCGCTTGGTTCGATCAGTCCAGCCTTCATTTACAGCTAAACCTCGGATCCCTAGAAACCCTTCCGTTTGATGTCATATATTACCACCCATTCGATAAACTTACAAGAAAAACTTTCCATAGATATAAAAAAACGTATACCGCCTTTTACAGCAGCATACGCCTTATAACTATATTATTTATTTCCCAAACAATTGCGGATCTTCTCGCCAAGCTTGCAGCACCGCGACATCCTCGCTTTTCACCTTGCCGATTTCCTCAGCCACTTCGATAAGCGCTGAATAGTTGGACAATGTCGCCAGTGGAATGGATTCCGCAGCAAAGGCTCCAGCCGCAGCGGCAAATTGATACGTGAAGATAGCAAGAACAGCCTTTACCTCTCCGCCGGCTTCGCGAACAGCGAGCGCCGCTTTCAAGGAGCTTCCGCCTGTGGAGATCAGGTCTTCGATGACAACGACCTTTTGACCTGGGGTAAGCTTGCCCTCGATCTGATTTTGCTTGCCGTGGCCTTTTGCCTTATCGCGTATGTACACCATCGGCAGGCCAAGCTTTTGTGCTACCCATGCAGCATGTGGAATACCCGCCGTTGCGGTTCCGGCAATAACTTCCGCATCCGGATACTGCTCACGAATGACCGTCGCGAAGCCTTCTGCGATCATGTCGCGGATAGCCGGAAATGACATCGTTAACCGGTTATCACAGTAGATCGGCGACTTCAGTCCGGATGTCCAAGTGAACGGCTCATTCGGACGAAGCGCGACAGCTTCAATCTCTAGTAAGCTCTTAGCGATTTCCTTCGGTAATTGTGCAAGTGTGATGGTACTCATACTACCAGCTCCTCTATTATAGATTCCAAAGCCGCGCGGGGATTCGCTGCAGCTGTAATTGGACGGCCAATAACCATAAAATCGGTACCCTGCTCAATCGCTTGGCGCGGTGTCATAATACGCGATTGATCGCCCACCTCTGCTCCAGCGGGACGAATGCCCGGCGTGATTGTCTTGAATCTTGAACCGCACGCTTCTTTTACCGCGGTTACCTCTTGCGGTGAAGCGACAACGCCATCCAAACCGGCAAGCTTGGCTAATTTCGCATAACGGATGACCGCATCGGCGATTGAGCCTCCGATGCCGATCTCATCGTTTAACACCGCTTGGCTCGTGCTTGTCAGCTGTGTGACAGCGATAACGGTCGGGCGCACTACGCCTGACCCTCCAGAAAGCGCTGCATCCACACCCTCTAGTGCAGCCTGCATCATGCTGGCGCCGCCCGCCGCATGAACGTTGAACATGTCGACGCCCAGCTTCGTGATGCTGTTAGCGCCGCCTTTGACGGTATTGGGAATATCGTGCATCTTCAGATCAAGAAACACATGATAGCCTCTCTCTTTCAATCCGGCGACAAAAGCCGGTCCTGCAGCATAGAACAGCTGCATCCCTACCTTCATATAACACGGAATGCCGGCAAGCTCACGGAGCAGCTTCTCCGCCGCTGCAGCATCCGGATAATCGAGCGCTACCATAATACGTCCTGCGGCCTGGTCCTGGGTCAGTTGCATGGGTTCGATCATCTCCTGTCCGATTTAAGAGTCCTGACATACAAGACGGCCACCCGCCGCCGCGCTTACCGGGCAGTCCCCGGCAGCGCGGCCATCGTTGGCCGTTTATCCTTTACTTCTGAAGAATCGGCATTGGGCGCGAGGAGAAATTGATCGTCTCCAGCATGTTCAGCAGTGCGCGCACCGTATCCAGTGATGTCATACATACCACGCCATTCTCTACCGCTTCGCGGCGGATCCGGAACCCATCGCGCTCCGGCGTTTTACCTTTGGTCAGCGTATTGACTACGAAATGCGCTTGGCCGCCGCGGATCAGATCAAGAATGTTTGGCGAGCCTTCGCTGAGCTTGTTCACACGGGTGACGCGCAACCCTGCTTCCTCCAGCGCTTTGGCCGTTCCGCCTGTTGCAATGATATTGTATCCCAGCTCATAGAATCCACGAAGAATTTGAGTGGCTTCTTCTTTATCTTTATCCGCTATTGTAGCAATGATTCCGCCCGATTGCGGAATCCGCATGCCTGCACCAACAAGCCCCTTGTAGAGCGCTTTGGCATATTGCACATCGCGGCCCATTACTTCCCCGGTCGATTTCATCTCCGGTGTCAGCGTAGGGTCAACACGGCGCAGCTTCGCAAACGAGAATACCGGAACCTTAACCGATACATACTCATCTTCCGGCCACAAGCCGTCCACATATCCCAGATCAGCCAGCTTCGTGCCAAGAATCGCTTTGGTCGCCAGGTTTGCCATCGGGATATTCGTTACCTTGCTCAAGAAAGGCACCGTACGGGACGAACGCGGGTTTACTTCGATCACATATACTTTTTCTTGGAAGATAACGAACTGGATGTTGACCAATCCGATAACCTTCAATTCTTTTGCGATATTTATCGTGATGTCGATAATTTGCTGTTTAATGTCATCCGATAACGATTGCGGCGGGTACACGGCGATCGAGTCGCCCGAGTGAACGCCTGCGCGCTCGACATGCTCCATAATTCCCGGAATCAGTACCGTCTCGCCATCACAAATCGCATCAACCTCTGCTTCTTTACCGAGCATGTAGCGGTCGATCAGAACCGGATGCTCAGGGTTGATTTTTACCGCTTGCTCCATGTAGCTGAGCAGTTCCTCGTCGGAGTAGACGATTTCCATCGCGCGGCCGCCGAGTACATAAGAAGGTCTTACGAGTACCGGATAGCCTAAGCCGTCCGCGGTTTCAACCGCTTCATCCACGGAGATAACCGTTTTGCCCAAAGGCTGAGCGATGTCCAGCTTACGAAGCAGCGCTTCGAATTTTTTGCGGTCTTCGGCGGAGTCGATGGATTCCAGACTGGATCCGAGAATGCGTACGCCGGCTTTGCTAAGCGGAGCTGCCAGGTTAATGGCCGTTTGACCGCCGAACTGCACGATAACGCCGATCGGGTTCTCCTGCTCAATGACGTTCATGACATCTTCGAAGAACAATGGCTCAAAGTAAAGGCGGTCAGACGTATTGAAGTCCGTGGATACCGTCTCCGGGTTGTTATTGATAATAACCGCTTCATAACCTGCGTCTTGAATCGCCCAGACCGCATGTACAGTAGAGTAGTCGAATTCAATCCCTTGGCCGATCCGGATCGGTCCGGAGCCAAGCACCAGTACCTTCTCTTTGGTTGTCTTGATCACTTCGTTCTCAACCTCATAAGTCGAGTAGTAGTAAGGTGTTGTCGCCTCAAATTCGGCGGCGCACGTATCTACCATTTTGTATACCGGCTTCAAGCCTTGCTCCAGACGGTATGCACGCACATCCGCTTCCTGTGTCAGTTCAGCGTTTGGATTGCTTTCACGGCGCAGCTCAGCGATCGCGCGATCTGTAAATCCTTTGCGTTTAGCTTGATACAACAGTTCTTTTGTCAAGACTGGCTCACGGCGCAGCTTATCCTCAAAGTGGATGATTTGCTCGATTTTATCAAGAAACCACCAGTCGATTTGCGTTAGATCCTGAATTTCCTGCAGCTGGTAGCCGCGACGGAATGCTTCCGCTACGAGGAACATCCGCTCGTCATCCGGCTTTTGCAAACGGGTGCGCAGCACGGCATCGTCAAGCGAGGTGGCATCTTTCAAATACAGGCGATGCGTACCGATTTCCAGTGAACGAACCGCTTTATGAATCGACTCCTCGAATGTCCGGCCGATCGCCATAACCTCGCCTGTCGCTTTCATTTGCGTACCGAGTTTACGGTTTGCGGAGATAAATTTATCAAATGGCCAGCGCGGAATTTTGGAGACGATGTAATCCAGTGTTGGCTCAAAGCATGCATAGGTTTGACCCGTAACCGGGTTAACGATCTCATCCAGCGTATAACCGATTGCGATCTTCGCAGCCATCTTGGCGATCGGATAACCTGTCGCTTTCGAAGCAAGGGCCGAAGAGCGGCTTACACGCGGGTTTACTTCAATAACATAGTATTGGTAGCTTTGCGGATCCAGCGCGAACTGAACATTACAGCCGCCTTCGATATTCAAGGCGCGGATAATTTTCAGCGAAGCGGAACGCAGCATTTGATATTCGCGGTCAGACAGCGTTTGGCTCGGTGCAACAACAATACTGTCGCCCGTATGAACGCCTACCGGGTCAAAGTTCTCCATGTTACATACAACGATACAGTTATCGTTGGCATCGCGCATAACCTCGTACTCTACTTCTTTCAAGCCGGCAATGCTTTTCTCGATCAAGCATTGTCCGATTGGACTGTAGCGGATACCCGATGCGACGGTTTCCAGCAGTTCTTCCTCGTTCGCACAAATACCGCCGCCTGTTCCGCCAAGTGTATAAGCCGGGCGAACAATGATCGGATAACCGATCTCATTCGCGAATATAACCGCTTCTTGAACGGTAGTAACAATCGTGCTCTCTGGAACCGGCTGCTCCAGCTCACGCATCAGGTCGCGGAACAAGTCGCGGTCCTCGGCTTTCTCAATCGCTGTAAGCTGGGTACCAAGAAGCTTAACATTCTCGCGCTCCAGTACACCTGCACGTGCGAGCTCTACAGCCATATTCAGGCCGGTTTGTCCGCCAAGCGTAGGCAGCAGGCCGTCCGGGCGCTCCTGGCGGATAATTTGCGATACAAATTCAAGTGTAATGGGCTCGATATATACTTTGTCGGCCATATTCGTATCCGTCATAATTGTGGCCGGGTTGCTGTTAATCAACACAACCTCCATGCCCTCTTCTTTGAGCGCTTGGCAGGCCTGTGTTCCGGCGTAATCGAATTCCGCCGCTTGTCCGATTACGATCGGACCGGATCCGATGACGAGAATCTTTTTGAGTTCATTATTTTTGGGCATATTGCAGTTCTCCTTTCAACGTCTCCGACAGCTGAGCTTGACGCGGTCTTTGCGGGTTGTTGCGTTTATGTTCGCGAATCATTTCAAGAAATTGATCGAATAAATAGCTGGAGTCAAATGGTCCCGGCGCCGCTTCCGGATGATACTGCACGGTAAAGGCAGGATGGGTGTTATGTTTGAGCCCCTCAATGGTTCCATCGTTATTGTTAATATGCGTTACGGTCAAGTTTGTGTTCTTTACCGATTCTTCAAGCACGGTGTAGCCATGGTTCTGCGAAGTGATGTAACAGCGGCCGCTCTCCAACTCTTTTACCGGGTGGTTACCGCCCCGGTGACCGAACTTCAGGCTGGTTGTATCCGCGCCGCTTGCCAGAGCGAATAATTGATGGCCAAGGCAGATGCCGAAGATCGGGTATTCGCCGATCAGCTGTTTCAGTGTTTCTACCGCATAAGGCACATCTTTCGGATCCCCAGGGCCGTTGGACAATTGGATACCGTCCGGATTCAAGCGGCGGATCTGATCCGCTGTTGTATCATGAGGAACGACAACGACATCACAGCCGCGCTTGGTCAGCTCACGAAGAATACCGGTCTTAGCACCGTAATCGATCAACACGATCCGCTCTCCGTTTCCAGGGCTCGAGAAAACATTCTTCGTAGAGGTGCGCGCCACTTGATCTCTCATGAGCGGCGTTGCATCCAAACGTTCTTTCAGCTCTTCGACGCTTTGGCTTCCTGTCGTCAAGAGGCCTTTCATCGTTCCGTGATGACGCAGAATGCGCGTCAGCATACGTGTATCGATATCGCTGATACCGGGAATGCCGTATTCCTTCAGCAGTCTGTCGATGGAATACTCCGCGCGCCAGTTGCTCGGCACCGGCTCATGACGGCGTACAGCAAAGCCGTGAATATAGGGGCGAATGGCTTCAAAATCATCACGCGTAATGCCATAGTTACCAATTAGCGGGTAGGTCATCGTTACGATTTGCCCGCAGTAAGACGGATCAGACAGCACCTCTTGATATCCGGTAATTCCTGTATTAAATACAACCTCGCCTGCCATTTCGGCTTCCGCTCCAAAAGATAGGCCAGTGAACAATGTTCCATCTTCCAACAACAATCTTGCTTGCATCCGTATCACTCCTTATGTCCTAGGTTAGCTGTTCATTTTTCATTTATGTGTGTATTCTGGAATATCGCTTCCGGTTATTCCGACCATGCAACCTCGCCATTTACGATGGTCATGACCGGCCATCCTTGCAGCTTCCAGCCGCCAAACGGCGTATTTTTACCCTTGGAAACAAAGGATTCAGGATCAACCTCACGCTCGCTTTCCAAGTCGACGATCGTCAGATCAGCCGGTGCGCCAGCTTCCAGCCGTCCGCTTTCCAGTCTGAACACTCTCGCCGGATCCGTCGTCATCCGCTGTAACAGGAATCCAAGACTCCAGCGTCCTGTTGCGACAAACTTCGAGTAGAGCAGCGGGAACGCTGTTTCGAAACCTGTAATGCCAAATGGAGCCAGCTGCATGCCGCGCGCTTTTTCTTCTGCGCTATGCGGTGCATGATCGGTTACGATCATATCCAGCGTGCCGTCCTCCAGTCCTTCGATGACCGCTTCCACATCGCGGGGGCTGCGGAGCGGCGGATTCATCTTCCAGTTCGCGTCCATTCCCGGAATATCTTCATCAGAGAGAACCAAATGATGCGGGCATACTTCAGCTGTCACGTTGATGCCGACCTGCTTCGCGAGCCGGATTAAGCGTACCGACTGCTCGGTGCTGACGTGGCAGACATGATAATGAACGCCCGTTGCTTCGGAGAGCAGTACGTCACGTCCGACATGGATGGCTTCCGATTCATTCGGGATGCCTTTCAATCCATTCTCTCTGGCAAATTTGCCGTCTGTCACGGCTGCGCCGACGACAAGCGTGTCATCTTCACAGTGTGCGATGATCGGCATGTCAAGCGATTGGGCCAGTGTCATCGCATCCTTCATCATTTGGGCGTTTTGAACGCCCACGCCATCATCCGTAAAACCAATCGCTCCCGCTTCCTTTAATGCTGCGAAATCCGTCAGCTCACGACCGAGCTCATTTTTCGTAATCGCTGCATAGGGCAGCACTTTAACGAAGCCTTGAGAGGCTGCTTTATCCAAAATATAGCGGATCGTCTCCGGCGTATCCGTAACTGGCCGAGTATTCGGCATACAAGCAATCGTAGTGAATCCGCCTTTAGCCGCAGCTTTCGTTCCTGTAACAATGTCTTCCTTATATTCGAAGCCCGGATCACGCAAATGTACATGCATATCGATGAAGCCGGCTGACAGGAGCTTGCCCTGTACATCGATCACCTCATGCCCTGCTGTATCCGGAAGCTGATCTGCAAGTTCACTAATCCGTTTGTCCTCAATACGTAAGTGTTTTGTTTCCAGCTTGCCGGTTTCTTTGTTCCATACTTTTCCGTTTATTACCCATAAAGCCATTTGCTTCATCTCCTCTCGGCGCTGCGATTCGGTCAATTCAGTGCCCGTTCAATAACCGCCATTCGGACAGGTACGCCATTTTGCATTTGGGTGAAGATTCTGGACTGCGGATGCTCTACCAGCTCATCATCGATTTCCACATTCCGGTTAATCGGCGCCGGATGCATGATAATCGAATGGGAAGAAATTTTGCTTGCCCGCTCGACTGTTAGACCATAGTGCTCGCGATACTCCTCGGCCGACTTGATCATGCCGCTTTCATGACGCTCCAGTTGAACCCGCAGCATCATGATGACATCCGCCTTCAATGCCTCTTCCATCGAAACGTAGGTTCCACCAAGCTCAGCGGACTGCATATTCTCAGGTGCGCAGAACACAACTTTGGCGCCGAATTTGGTTAATGCCCACAAATTGGAGCGTGCGACCCGGCTGTGAAGGATATCGCCGATAATGGCAACCGTTAATCCCTTCAAGTCACCGAACTGCTTGCGCATCGTGTACAAATCAAGCAGCGCTTGCGTCGGATGCTCATTGTTGCCGTCACCGGCATTGATGAGCGGCACCTTGATTTTTGTTGCCAGCTCAGCGAGCACGCCGATCGGCTTCAGCCGGATGACGCCTGCATCGATACCCATCGACTCCAGCGTCCTTACTGTATCATATATGGACTCGCCCTTCTGTACGCTCGATACGGCTGCTGAGAAATTCAATACTTCCGTTCCAAGCCGTTTCTCCGCTACTTCGAAGGAGAATCTCGTTCTTGTGCTGTTCTCAAAAAACATGTTGGCGACAAATTTCCCAGGCGCTATGGCATTGACTTTAGAAGGATGATTCTCCCAATACTGTGCGCGATCCAATATCGACTCGATTTCCTCGCGTTCAAGCTCCTTCAATCCAAGTAAGCTGCGTTGTTTTAATTGTGTTACGGTCACCCGGTTTGCCCCCTCTGTTGAAAAATGGTTACATGGTCTGCCCCGTCGATTTCCGATAACGATACATCAATGTCTTCCAGCTTCGCAGTCGGCACGTTTTTCCCAACATAATCCGGTCTAATCGGCAGCTCGCGATGGCCGCGGTCAACAAGAACAGCCAATTGAATCAGCTGAGGCCGTCCCCGATCCATCAACGCATCCATAGCTGCGCGAATCGTTCTCCCCGTAAAGAGCACATCGTCGAACAAAATCACGCGTTTGTCCTGAATGAGTAACGGATTGCCATCGATATCTAAACATGATGCTGTTTCTTTTGCAATCGGCCTGTTTAAAACGGCTCTTCGGTCATCCCGATAAGAAGTGATATCCAGGTCGCCGACCTGTACCGGTCTTCCTTCGATTTCCAGTACTCGCTCTGCGATTCGGTGTGCCAAGTAGATGCCGCGCGTGCGAATCCCGATGAATACACAGTTGTCGATGCCTTTGTTCTTTTCCAAGATTTCATGCGCGATCCGGGTCAAAGCCCTGCGTATCGCAGTCTCATCCATAATGACATGACGTTCCTCGCTCATCCAAAGCTCCCTCCTTCCGATCTGAACCATTCATGCTCGTTTCTTGTCTTCCGGCTCCTTAGCGTCAAAAAAACTCCTTGCGACAGGCGCAAGGAGTTTGCATGCGGATGAGAGGCCTTCTTGTTGAATTCAGACCGATAGGCCAAGCGGTATGCTTGACCCATCAGAATTCCATACAAGAAACTCTCTTCTTATTCACGCTACCTTGCCAGCCTCACGGGACTGAGTTAAAGGTACTTCTTTTATTAGAAGTATTATCCCATGTTCGACAAAAGAAGTCAAGCCATTTGTCGACGATTTTGGTATAGGTAGCCGTTATCTATTACAAGCTCATTTTACGAATGCGTTCAACCGCTTTCTCCGTATTCTCTCGGCTGCCAAAAGCAGTCAAGCGGAAGTAGCCTTGTCCGCTTTGCCCAAAGCCTACGCCCGGCGTTCCAACAATATGCGCTTCGGAGAGCAGCTTGTCGAAAAATGCCCAGGAATTGAGTCCGTTAGGAGTTTTCAGCCAAATATAAGGCGCGTTTACTCCGCCGAATACTTCGAGGCCCAGTGATTTCAAGCCATCACGGATAATGGCCGCGTTAGTCATATAGTAGTCAACCAGTTCGGCGATTTGCGCTTTGCCTTCCGGTGAGTAGATCGCTGCAGCGCCGCGCTGCGTCACATAAGAGACACCATTGAATTTCGTTGTATGCCGGCGGTTCCACAGATCATTGATAAGAATCTCATTGCCTGCGGCATCAAGTCCTTTCAATTCACGAGGCACAATCGTGTACGCGCAGCGAACACCGGTAAATCCGGCTGTTTTGGAGAAGCTGCGGAATTCAATTGCTACTTCTTTGGCACCTTCAATTTCATAAATGCTGTGCGGCACGTTTTCTTCTTGGATGTATGCTTCATAAGCAGAATCATACAAAATGATGCAGTTGTTTTCTTTCGCATAGTCTACCCATTTCTTGAGCTCTTCCTTCGTAAGCGTCATCCCTGTCGGATTGTTAGGGTAGCACAGGTAGATCAGATCAACCTTGCGATCAGGCAGGCTTGGCTTGAATTGATTCTCAGCGCTGCTCGGCAGGTAGGAGATGTTTTCATAACGGTTCAATTCTTTGTTGAATTTTCCGGAACGCCCAGCCATGACATTGGTATCCACGTATACGGGATACACCGGATCCTGTACCGCAACGATGCTGTCCTGGCTGAAAATTTCTTGAATGTTGCCGACATCGCATTTTGAGCCGTCGCTCACAAACACTTCATTCGATTGGATGTCGATTCCGCGGGACTTATAATCTCCCTCGATAATCGCTTGGATCAAGAAGTCATAACCTTGCTCAGGACCATAACCGCGGAAGGAGCTCGCTTGCGCCAGTTCATCTACCGCTTCGTGCATAGCCTTGGTTACGGCCTCAGGCAGTCCGCGTGTAACGTCACCGATCCCAAGGCTGATGATTTGCGCATCCGGATTCTCCTGAATAAACTTTGTTCTGCGCTTTGCGATTTCGGAGAAAAGATAGCTGCCCTGCAACTCTAAGAAATTATGATTGATGTTAGCCATATGATAATCACCTTTCCCTTTTTGAATTCTTGTTCAATCGGCGGGTATTGCTCCCGCTTAACTGCTACAAGCATATCTTTTTTTGGAGAATGAAATAATGAAGGAATTAGCGAAAAGTTTGCACTTTCTCACTAATTCCTTCTATCGCCTTTCTATTACGCGTAGATGCTTAACGCTGGCGCAGCGCGGATAATACTTGTTCCATATCCTCAGGCAGCGGCGCCTCGAATTGCAGTTGCTCGCCAGTTCTTGGATGCTCGAAACCGAGGACGGCGGCATGCAGCGCTTGCCCTTTCAGAGCGATTGTTTTACTGCGTCCATATACGGGGTCGCCGGCAAGCGGGTGCCCGATATACTTCATATGTACGCGGATCTGATGCGTACGGCCGGTTTCCAGCTGCAGTTCCATAAGCGTATAATCGCCGAAGCGCTCCAATACCCTGAAATGCGTAACCGCATGTTTGCCATTGCGGCCCGTTACCGCAAACAGCTTCCGGTCATGCGGATCGCGTCCGATCGGCGCATCAATCGTCCCTTGATCATGGGGAAGGTTGCCGTGTGCCAGCGCAATATACTTCCGGGTCACCGTATGCTCCTTCAGCTGCTCAGCCAGCGAATGATGTGCAAGGTCGTTTTTGGCCGCCATCAGCAATCCTGAGGTATCCTTGTCGATCCGGTGAACGATTCCCGGGCGAAGCATCCCGTTAATACCGGATAAATCCTTGCAGTGGAACATCAGCGCGTTGACAACTGTCCCGGAGGAATGCCCCAGTGCCGGATGCACAACCATGCCGCGCGGTTTATTGATGACGATCACATCAGAATCCTCATATGCGACCTGCAGCGGTATCGCTTCGGGTACAATCTCCGCCGATTCCGGTTCTGGAATCGTAACCGAGACCGTATCCCCTTCCGATACCTTATAATTTGGCTTCACCGTTTTTTCGTTGACAATCACTTGACCGTTTTTGATCCAATCCTGAACTTGCGTTCTGGAGGCCATGCCGTCCTCCAGGCTTTCCGTTACATATTTATCAAGACGTTCGCCGGCAAACTCCTCCGCTACCGTCCATTCCATGCTTTCTTCATTAAACCTGCTGCTCATTGCGTTCATTGAGATCTCCGTCCTGCTGTGGATTATCATTATTGTTTGTTTTTGCTTCTTCCTTCATACTCCTGATCGTATCGAGCAAAATGAGCCCGACACCGCATACAATGCCCATATCTGCAACGTTAAAGATCGGGAACGTATAACTCCCAAAGTTAAATTGTAAAAAGTCGACCACTTCGCCATACAACGCCCGATCCAGGAAGTTACCGAATGCGCCGCCAAGCACAAGGCCTAGCGCAGAAAGCAGCAGCACTTTTCCAGAATTGCGGTTCATATAGATGTAAGTGACAATACCGGCTACAACAATAAGCGTGATGATAATGAAGAAAAGGGTTTGCTCCTGCAAAATCCCAAATGCCGCGCCCCGGTTCCGATGCGAAGTGATGATGAAGAAATTGCCGATCACTCCGATTTTGTCCCCAATTTCAAGATTGGTCTCAATCATTTTCTTGGTGATGTAGTCAATAATAAATACTGCCAGGGCAATCCAATAATAATAATACTTCAATCCTGTTCCCCTCCGACTTGTACAACTGTTATCCCAAACATTGTAGCATATTGTTTACCTTGACTACCAGCATCCGGGGATCCTTTGCATTCTCCCAGCAATACCACTCAGTACCGCTTGTAAAACAATGCCCAACCGCGAAAACTACCCTCATACAGTTATCCGCTGTGACAGGAAGGGGATTCATTCATGAACATCATCAATGATCAGCAATTATCGGATCTGAAAAGCACGCTTCTTCAGGAAAAACAGGAGATCGAACAGCGCCTTTCATCAAATGAGCATTACGGGCTGGCCTCTTCATTGAGGGATGATACTGGCGAGCTCTCCCCCGTTGATAATCACCCCGGAGACTTGGCCAGCGAAATTTATGAGCGGGGCAAAGATATCGCGCTGCTCGAACAAGAGGATCTGCATTTGGCGAGAATCGATGCCGCCCTATCTGCGATGGACAAAGGCCAATACGGCAGCTGCCGAACATGCGGAGAACCGATCCCCTATGAGCGTTTAGCAGCTGTTCCCGATACCTTGTACTGCATCGAACACGCTCCAAGGCAGGACATATCCGACCGCAGGCCCGCAGAAGAATCATTTCTCAGACCGCCGTTCGGCCGTTCAAGCATGGATCAGCAAAGCAGTTATAACGGCTTTGACGGTGAAGACGCTTGGCAGATTGTCGAGGCATGGGGCAATTCCGACTCGCCGGCCATGGCTGAAAATCCGGAAGCCGATTATGACAGCTTAACCATTGAAGCGGATGAAAATGAAGGCTTTACCGAACCGCTGGAAAGCTTTTTGGCAACGGACATCACAGGCAATCATAAGTTTGTATACCGTAATCGCCAATACCGTGAATATATCGACCACAATGAAGGCGATTTGACGCTTCAAGCATACGAAAATGAATAAATGAAAAAACGAGCTCCGAACCTCCTCAGCGGCATTACAGCTTAACGCCTGGGGAGGTTCGATTTCTGAGCTCGTTCATTACTTCTTCTGTTTCTTGATGACCTTATTCTCCGATCGAAATTCCAATCGTTTTGTCTCCTGCCTGTACGCGTTCCATATCACCGGTTTGGCCGAATTCAACTGAAGTAAGCAGTACATTCTCGTGCAGTACGTGTTCAAATGCCTTCAATGCAGTCAGGAGCTCGTCATCTACATCCAACGTAAGCTTAATGCGCTTCTCAATCGGAAGATCCTGTTTTTTACGCGTATCCTGAACCGCGCGGATGACTTCTCTGACCATACCTTCCTGTATAAGCTCAGGCGTGATATCGGTATTGAGCGCTACAGTCAGTGAATATCCCGATGCCGATGCGAAGCCTGATTTGGCCTGCTTTTCAACAAGCAGCTCATCCGTACTGATCGCAAGCGTCTCGCCTTCAGCAGAGGTAAAGCTCAAACTTCCGCTCCGCACGACGGCGCGTGTTTCATCCGCGGTCATGGCTTTCAAATACCCTTGGATCGGACCGACCAGCTTGCCGTATTTTTTACCTGCAACCTTCAGGTTCAGCTTCAAAGTGAAATCAACGAAGCCGCTGTCGTTTGTTTCAACCGTGATGGTCTTGACGTTGATCTCGTCCTTGATGATCTCCTCATAAGCTTCCAGTTCAAAGCTGCGGTCAAGCGAAACAATCAGCTCGGAGAGCGGCTGGCGTGTCTTAATGCCGGTCTCGTTACGGACATTTCTGGCCAGCTCGACAATTTGTCTGGCGGTTTCCATATCGCGCTCCAGCGCTTCGTCAATCGCCTGTTCATCCGGCTGCGGATAGTCCGCAAGATGAACGCTTTGTCCGCCGCCAAGATTTTGATATACATCCTCTGCCAGCAACGGGGCATAAGGAGCAATCAGCTTCGACAGCGTAAGCAGCACATGATGCAGCGTTTGGTAGGCGTTGATCTTATCATCCGTCAATCCACTGCCCCAGAACCGGTCACGCGAACGGCGGATGTACCAGTTGCTCATCTCGTCGACAAACAGTTCTATCGCTTTCGCCGGGTTAAGGAAATCATTAACCTCCAGCCCTTTGCTCACTTGCTTCGTCAGCGTGTTCAAGCGGGATAGAATCCAGCGGTCAAGCTTATTGCCGGAGTGGCGCTGCTCATGCTGAGAAGGATCATAGCCGTCGATCGTTGCATATAGCGCATAGAACGCATGCGTATTGACAATGGTGTCAATCACTTTGGATTTGGCTTCCCCGACAATGCTGCGCGAGAAACGTTTGCTGTTCCATGGCGCGCTATCGGCGAGCAGCGCCCAGCGGAATGCATCCGTACCGTATTCATTTATGATCTCCCAAGGATCGATAACGTTACCTTTGGATTTGGACATCTTCTGGCCGTTCTCGTCCAAAATATGACCGGTGGAAATAACCGCCTTGTAAGGCGCTTTACCATTATACAGCGTGGATACGGCCAGCAAGCTGAAGAACCATCCGCGCGTCTGGTCAATGCCTTCGCAGATAATATCTGCCGGATATTGCTCACCGAAGCGCTCCTCGTTCTCGAACGGATAGTGATGCTGCGCAAACGGCATCGAGCCGCTGTCGAACCAAACGTCGATAACCTCGGAGGTACGCGTCATAACGCCGCCTTCACAATGCGGGCAGTGCAGCTGCACTTCATCGACGTAAGGCTTGTGCAGCTCCAAATCCTCGGCTACCGGACGTACCGATCTCGAACGCAGGTCTGCATGGCTGTGCGGCGCATATTCCCCTTTGCAGCTTTCACATACCCATACATTAAGCGGTGTGCCCCAATAACGGTTACGGCTAATATTCCAATCGACCAAATCCTCGAGGAATTTGCCAAAACGTCCTTCGCGGATATGCGATGGATACCAGTCCACTTGATTATTGTTGGCGATCAATTGGTCCTTAACCGCAGTCGTCTCGATAAACCAGCTCTCTGTCGCATAATAGAGCAGCGGCGATTTACAGCGCCAGCAGAACGGATAGCTGTGCTCGTAGCGTTCTTTGCTGAAGAGAAGTCCGCGCTCGCTCAGCATTTTCACGATGTCCACATCGCAATCCTTAACGAAACGTCCTGCCAGATCGGTGACTTCATCCACGTAGCGGCCTGCGGAATTAACTACGCTCAGCATGCTGATTCCATTTTTCCTGGCCACTCTGTAGTCATCCTCACCGTGTGCCGGTGCGATGTGTACAATCCCTGTACCGCTTGTATCGCTGACAAAATCGCCGGCAATGACGATATGACCTTTTTCGACGGCAGTATAGTTAAACGGCGCTTCATATTCCAAGTCGACCAGCTCAGAGCCTTTCGCCGTTCCGATTGTCTCATAATTCTCTTTCATGACGCTTTCCACGAGGTTTTCCGCTACAATGTACACTTCGCCGTCTTTGCGAACACGGCTGTACACCAATTCCGGATTCACTGCCAGCGCAACGTTGGCTGGAAGCGTCCAAGGCGTAGTCGTCCAAGCCAGAATCGATTCATTGCGATCCTTCAGTTTGAACTTGACTGTGGCGCTCAAATCTTTTACATCCTCATAGCCTTGTGCCACCTCATGGGAGCTGAGCGTTGTCTGGCAGCAAGGGCAGTACGGGCTGACGCGGTGGCCCCGGTACAACAGGCCCTTCTGGTGAATCGTGGACAAAATATGCCATACGCTCTCGATATAACCGTTGTTCAACGTAATGTACGGATTGTTCATATCGGTCCAATAAGCAATCGCTTCGGTCAATTCACGCCACTGGCGTTCATATTCGAATACGCTGTCCTTACACTTCTTCACGAATTCTTCCACACCGTATTTCTCTATTTCCTGTTTGCCGGAAATGCCAAGCTGCTTCTCGACACCAAGCTCAACCGGCAGTCCATGCGTATCCCATCCTGCTTTGCGGACAACGCGATATCCGGCCATCGTTTTATAACGGCACATAAAATCCTTGATTACACGGCCGAGCACGTGCCCGATGTGCGGAGCTCCGTTGGCCGTTGGCGGACCTTCATAAAATACAAAATTTGGTTTTCCCGCCCGATTTTCGATCGACTGCTTAAACGTATCTTCCTTTTTCCATTGTTCCAAAATCCGTTGTTCCCTAGTGCGGGCACGCTCTTTCACATCTACGCGCTGCATCGTTCAACCCATCCTTTCGATTATAAAAAAATCAAAAAACCCCATCCCGTAAAAGGGACGAGGTTAGCTCGCGTTACCACCCTAATTCTGATGCGTTCATTCGCGCAACGAACAAACAGATCAGCGCCTTAGTCACGGACAATAATCCGCGGTCCTTGTAACGGAGGACAATCGTCAACGCTTACTTTGTTTCATTCAGCGCTGCTTCTCGGAGAGGATCTTCAACTGCGGCCTGATCATCGGCTTTCAGCATGTGCCGACTCTCTGGGGATCAAACACGCGGTTTACTCGTTCTCGTCATTGAATTCATGATTTGTTATCTTTATTTATACTCCTTTGAAATGCCGTTTGTCAATGCCGCTTAATCCCGACTCGCCGTTTCACGGCTGCCGGCTTCGAGCGAATCCCATCCGTCCACGCTGAGCAAATCAAGCTGCGCTTCAACGAGCGTACGGAATCTCGCACGGTAGATGGAAGCCTGTTTTTTCAGCTCTTCCACCTCAAGTGCAACCTTCCGGGACTTTGATAACGACTCATTGATGATGCGGTCGGCATTTTTCTCTGCTTCTTTAATGATAAGCTGGGCTTCCTTCTTCGAGTTGTTCTTCAATTCATCAGCCGCTTCTTGGGCGACGATGATCGTTTTGCTGAGCGTTTCTTCAATATTGGAGAAATGATTCAGCTTTTCTTGAAGGGACAGCACCTGATTTTGCAGCTCTTTGTTCTCTCGGATTAATAATTCATAGTCTTTTATGACCTGGTCTAAAAATTCATTGACTTCATCTTCATCGTAACCGCGAAGTCTCCGACCGAACTCTTTGTTATGTATGTCCAATGGCGTAAGCGGCATTGGTGCACCTCCTAATGAAATGACGAATTGCCCTGATTGTTAATTGATGATTCGACAGCGCGAGCCAAATTCCTGCAACATCTCAAATAAATTTGCCAACTTTGACACGAATTCGGCCTTTTTTCGTCATACCTTCCACATCAAGCACTTTAAATCGTCCCAATCCCTGCATCGATACCACATCCCCGGCTTTGAGCAGCTTGGACGGGTCCTCCACTACCTTCCAGTTCACCCGGCAGCGGCCAGCTCTGATGGGATCAACAATCTTGGCTCTGCTGATCCGGTACACATCGCTGCTAATGCCATCCAGACGCAAAGAAGCCACCGTAAAGTTCATTTCCTCCAATTCCGGTACAGCGGTTCGCAGCTCCGATTGTGGAAGAATGTCGGTTAGGACATGAACCCGGTGCACTTGTCTAAGATGAATATTCAAATAATCCGCAATTTCATCAGCCACCAAGCAATGACAGCCGTCTTCATGGACATGAATGTCACCGATCCGATCCCGCTTGATCCCAAGACCGAGGATCGCCCCCATGTAGTCACCGTGATCAAGCTCCAATTGGCTGCGGTCGCCGGTGTGAACCGACAGCACAGATATGCCAATGGGTTCCTCATCCAGCGGGCGATAATCCGGCGCGATAATGGCCCGCTGCCTCTCGGCGCCTGTATAACCTCCGTCAAGCCGCAGAGCGGCATCCGGATGGCGGTTCACAAGCGTTGTTACGATAAAAGCTTGACGGGGATCCAGAAAGTCGGTCCGTTTCAGTTCATGCCACTCTGCGGCACGCTCCACCCACTCTGAGGCCCGGTCAACAAATGCCCGTTCGTCCGGATGGAAATGCTCGTAAATTTCTGAGTTTATCATGATAATCCTAAGAAACCGAGAACAGCAATTAATCCCGCAGCCACGAATTGCAGCGCGAATACAGCGACAATCGGCGAGATATCCAGCATCCCGCCGATTGGCGGAATAAATCGGCGGAACATCGAAAGGTAAGGCTCAACTAGCTTGCCCAACATTTCGCCGATAAAGCTTTCGCGTGCATTCGGCAGCCACGACAAAAGCACATAACCGATAATCATAAACGTATAAATGGTTTGCAACGTACCAATAAACTGTGCCACTTACAAGGTCACCTCATTTTGTTGTAGTCAGGATCCTCAGCCATCATCTCTGTTATGGTGCCTTGAATTTCTACCGAATCCGGTGTACATAGGAAGATGTTCGGACCAAGCTTTGAAATACTGCCGTTCAATGCATATACCGTCCCGCTGAGAAAATCAACGATGCGCACTGCTTGATCTTTTCTAACCCGCTGCAAATTAACGATTACCGAGCGGCGCGAACGGAGATGGTCGGCTATTTCCTGGGCTTCATCGTAAGTCCGGGGTTCATTCAAGATGACACGTACATTCTTTTGAGAATGGATGCTGACGATATTATTCCCTTTTGCACTATTCTTACGTGTTTCAAAGCCGGAGGTTTCAAACTCTTGATCGTCGGACTGCGAGTATGTTTGTGTGACCTTCTCCCTCTCCACAACTTCCTCTTCTTCCTGCAAGCCTATAAAATTCATAAACTTGTTCATCATGCTCATCTTCATTCCTCCTCTTTACCGACTAGTACGGTTCCAAGCCGCAGCCAAGTAGCGCCCTCTTCAACCGCCACTTCAAAATCATTGGACATGCCCATTGATAGTCCCGTGACTTCGTAAGGTAAAATCGCCTTCTCGTTCAGCTCGTCCCGCAGCAGCCGCAATCCCCGGAATACCGGACGTGTTGTTTCCGGCTCCGCTTCATAGGGAGCCATCGTCATAAGTCCCGCGATTTTGATATGATTCAATACCGCCAACTGTTTAACGAATGAAGCCAGCTCCTCAGGCGGCAGTCCATGCTTGGAATTTTCGCCTGATACATTCAATTGAATGAAACATGGCATCTGTATGCCAAGCTGCCCGGCCTTCTTATCTATGGCCTGTGCCAGAGAAATCCGGTCAAGTGAATGAATGTAATCAAATTTGCCTACTACATCCTTCACCTTGTTCGTCTGAAGTGAACCGATAAAATGCCATACGGCTTGTCCATTGCTGCCGCCATTTGGCTGTGCGCTGTCCGAGCCTCCGCTGATCACGCGCCATTTTGCTTCCGCGTCCTGCCATCTATTCTCACCCAGATGAACCAAGCCATGCTTGAGAGCATCTACTGCTGTTGTAATCGATACATATTTCGTTACTGCAATGACCCCAATGTCACTACGCTTACGTCCGCTTCGCATGCACGCTTCACTAAGCCGCAGTTCCACATTCTCTATACGATCCGTTAACGTCAAGAGAATCGCTCACCTCTCTTTCATGCCGATCCAGCTTACCATCCTGCCTGTCTTGCCATCCTCCATGCGATGGGAAAAGAACAGATCCGTCCGGCAGCCGGTGCATCTCTCCGTTAATTCGATATGCGTCGGCAAGATTCCTGCTTTTATCATAATCTGTCGGTTAATTTCTTTCAAGTTTAAGCGCGCTTTCCCTTCGCCGTTTTCAAGCATCATCTCGGCGGGAGAGACTTCAAGCTCGGTACTCAGCCGCTGAACCAGCGGCTCCACCCGCTCGATTACCGGTTGATCCACTTCATAACAGCATTGTCCGATTGATGGCCCGATCGCCGCAAAAATGTCTTTAGGCTCGCTGCCGTAAGCGTCCTTCATCGATTCAACAGTCATCCGGGCAATCTCGAGCACTGTCCCCTTCCATCCCGCATGAGCAAGGGCAATAACCCGGCATACAGGGTCAACATAATAGATCGGGACACAATCAGCATAAAAAGACGTCAGCAATACGCCGGTCTCATTCGTCATCAATGCATCGCAATCCGCAATCGCACCCGCTCTATTCTCTCTGCCGCTGCCCCGATCCGCAGAAGTGACCTGCCTAACCCGGCAGCCGTGTACCTGCTCCGCGCAGGTCCAGGCATCGAACGGCCACTTCAGCGACTCCGCAACCAGACGACGGTTCTGTACCACGCGAGCAGGTTCATCGCCTACATGCAGGCCCAGATTCAAAGAAGTCCAGGGATGACCGCTTACCCCGCCATGGCGTCCGGTGAACCCTGCGGTCAGACCGTCCTGCTCATCCATCCAGGAAGTCAAATAAAAAAGCGAAGGCCCCTCCGCTGAAGTTTTGGTTTGAAATGGTTCCGTCACGATTCAACACCTCCAATCCCAGTGTACCACAGAGGAATAAGCAGAAGCGAACAGCCCTTTAACGAAAAGTCCGGATTCAGGCCGGCTCATCTCATTTGATTTTCTTCATCCTCCGGGCGGTAGCCCTTCGTCTCATCGATCCGCACCAATACGACATCGGCTCCGATCTTCACAATATTCCGCCATGGAATGACCATGTCGGCTCCACCGCTGAACATCCCGAAAAACCGGCCATAACTCGGAACAACAATCGCATCGATCCGCCCCTGCCGCAAATCCAGCTCCAAATCGCTTACATGGCCGAGCTTTTTGCCGTCTACGATGTTGATGACATCCTTACTTTGAAAATCTGATATCTTCAAGGCTGAATCACCACTTTTCCACCCGTAGTTTGTTTCGCTCGCCTCCTATTTAACTATATGAGAAAAATCGGCGAAATGTCCTCCGGACAAACAAAAAAGCACAGCTCGAATCGGCTGCATTCAGGGCGCTTTTCCAATGTTAGTCATTCTTAAGCGTGCAGATTTCAGGTACTTTCGTCGATACGCTTCTGCGCACAGATTTTACCACCCGCTGGTATCCTTGCTGTACGGGGACTTGGCCCCTCCCGTGACCGGACTAGCACCGGCTAGAAGATGCGTGCCTCTGGGCACGCAACAATGAAAAAACGGCGCTTGCGCGCCGTTTATGTTTTCACATGTTTTTGCATTTGCTGGATAGCCGACTTTTCAAGCCTTGATACCTGAGCCTGCGAGATGCCGATCTCGTCAGCGACCTCCATTTGCGTCTTTCCTTCAAAAAATCGCATGGATAAAATCATTTTCTCGCGCTCATTTAATTTGAGCATCGCTTCACGAAGTGCTATCTCTTCAATCCAGGAAACATCCTTGTTTCTATCATCGCTTATCTGGTCCATGACATAAATGGGATCCCCGCCGTCATGATAGATCGGTTCAAACAGCGATACCGGATCTTGAATCGCATCAAGCGCGAAGACGACATCTTCCTTTGGCACATTCAACGCTTCCGATATTTCAAAAATCGTGGGTTCACGCGAATTTTTATTGGTTAGGCTGTCCCGTACTTGCAGCGCTTTATAAGCAATATCGCGCAGGCTTCGTGACACACGGATCGGATTATTGTCCCTCAAATACCGGCGGATTTCACCGATGATCATTGGAACAGCATACGTTGAAAATTTCACATTTTGACTTAGATCAAAATTATCAATGGCTTTCATGAGTCCAATACATCCAACCTGGAACAAATCGTCTACGAATTCCCCGCGATTGTTAAATCGTTGAATTACGCTAAGCACCAGCCTCAGATTGCCATTAACCAATTTCTCTCTGGCTGCCCGTTCATTTCGGGTTTGCAACGCCGTGAACAGTTCTCTCATTTCGGCATTGGTCAGGACAGGCAGTTTCGCGGTATCCACTCCACAGATCTCAACTTTGTTTCGGGTCAACGTGATTACCTCCCAAGGAGAAACATTAATGTACATTATCCCCTCGAGAGTTGTTTTTATTCGTTCGTCCGTCTCACACCATTTTGTTAAATTCCTTGCGAAGCCGTTTAATAATCCGCTTCTCCAGCCTTGAAATATAAGACTGCGAGATGCCCAGCAGGTCCGCCACATCCTTTTGTGTTTTCTCTTCCCCGTCGGTAAGGCCAAAGCGCAGCTCCATAATAATGCGCTCCCGTTCCGTCAGTTTATCAAGCGCTTTGTGCAGCAGTTTGCGGTCCACTTGCTCTTCGATATTACGGTAAATCGTATCATTCTCGGTCCCGAGCACATCCGATAGAAGCAGCTCGTTTCCGTCCCAATCAATGTTAAGAGGCTCGTCAAAGGATACCTCTGTACGAATTTTACTGTTGCGCCGCAAATACATTAATATTTCATTCTCGATGCATCGCGATGCATAGGTGGCAAGCTTAATTTTTTTCTCCGGATCGAAAGTATTGACCGCTTTAATGAGGCCGATCGCGCCTATGGATACGAGGTCCTCGATATGGATGCCGGTGTTCTCGAATTTTCGGGCTATATACACAACAAGCCTTAAGTTTCTTTCAATGAGCATGGCACGGATGGCCGAATCGCCAGTCGTAAGCTTGCCAAGCAAATATTCCTCTTCCTCACGGGTAAGCGGTGGCGGCAGCGCCTCACTCCCGCCAATATAATAAATTTCTTCGCTTTTTAATCCGAATAAAAACAAGAACCTGTAATAATATAACTGCAGGGTCAACTTCCATTTCACAATCATTTCGGCAATTCCCTCCCTGTCTGTAAACCAACTTGTGTCAACGTTTCATTTGAATTCTGGATTAGTGACGGATGGATAATCGCCTGATAGGCACCGTCTGATACCAACTTCCCGCCATCAAGTCCTATCAGCACCTTGTGTGATTCGAAGACCCTTCCTTCCTGTTCGATTCGTACGCGATCCGGTTTCAAAGCCAGCATGAACTGTGTGCCGCGGTTAACGCCGCGATAAGGTACCAACCTTAACCGATCCTGCCAGACGCAGGTTTCTTCCCCGATTCCTGCAAGCAGCCGGTCAACCTGTGCCTCCTTTATTTTTTCCATCCAGGAGGGAGGAAGATCCCCGGCCCATAATGCCGCTTCCATAATCATGACAGGCGTCCTTGTAAGCGGATCATACAGATGGTTGCCTGTATCAATGAGCCCTTTGCAGCGCTGCTCGCGTTCACCGATTTGTACGATAACCTCGGCCACATGAGAGAGCAGCTGCTCCCGCTGTTTACGCCCGCTTAATACCAATCTGTAGATCAGAAGCGCTGCCGCAAAAGCGATCCCTAAAAAAAGCAAACTTAAATTGAACGCCGTACCCTGCCCGCCTGTCCGCATAAACCAGATTCCGTTCCAGAATGATGTGGAGCTCTGCAATAAAAAATAGAGTCCGAACACACCTCCGGCTGCCGCAAAGTTGACGCCGTAAAAAGCCGCAATATTTCGCAAAAAATGCTGTAATCCTACAAATCCAAATGCAGCCCATACCATAAGCAGCGACAAAGCGAACTTAATGCCAAACGCAAATAAAAACGAGAGCTGCGGCACAAACATCATTACGACATAACACGCCCCGATTCCGGCTGCGCATCCGATTCTTATCCACCGGGGACGAATACCACGAACCCAAGCCGTCATGAGCAGCACAGCTGCGTCAATGAACAAATTCAACAGAAAAACCAGATCTACGTACACAATCAGGTCGGTTCAACCTCCTGCCAACCCGGATCGCTTGACACCATTCGGGCACCCCGAGGGAACGGTTTAGACTAGTATATTAAAATCCTATTTCAATGTCTGTCTAAACATGCCGTCATGAGCGATCTTTTTTTGTCGAGTTTGGCGGCAGAATGAAAACACAAAAAAGGCTGTGCCTGAGTGGATTCATCACCACTTAGGCACAGCCTTCATGTATTTGATTTCAATTTATCGGTCATTACGCGGACGATTCCGCAGGAAAGCCGGAATATCCAGTTGATCACTGACCGCACTGCTTCCATATGGCTTAACATTTGAAGCTGCCGGCTGACGCGTATCGCCTGCTGCTTCAGCAGGCTGACCCGGCGCACGGCGCAGCGGGGATGGACCCTTATGTTCAAACCCTGTCGCAATGACAGTTACCTTGATCTCATCCTTCAAATCTTCGTCAATGATCGCACCGAAAATCATATTCACTTCTGGATCGGATGCGCCAATGACGATCTCTGCCGCCTCGTTTACTTCATACAAGGAAAGGTTCGAGCCGCCGGTAATATTCATGATCACGCCGCGGGCGCCATCAATTGACGTTTCCAGCAGCGGGCTCATGATCGCTTTGCGTGCAGCTTCAGCTGCACGGTTCTCACCGGTCGCAATGCCGATCCCCATCAGTGCGGAGCCTCGCTCCGTCATAATGGTCTTTACATCGGCAAAGTCCAAGTTAATCAAGCCTGGAACGGCAATCAGATCGGAAATGCCTTGCACCGCTTGACGAAGCACATTGTCCGCCTCGCGGAACGCTTCCAGCATCGGTGTCTTTTTGTCTACAATTTCGAGCAGGCGATCATTAGGAATAACGATCAACGTGTCGACTTTTTCTTTTAACGCTTCAATGCCAAGCTCAGCTTGTCCCGAACGCTTGCGCCCTTCGAAGGTAAACGGACGTGTAACGACACCTACAGTGAGTGCCCCAACCTCACGGGCAATCTCAGCGATAACAGGTGCAGCTCCCGTACCCGTTCCGCCGCCCATGCCAGCCGTAACAAATACCATATCCGCACCTTTAAGCGTATTGGCAATCAGATCACGGGATTCCTCAGCCGCTTTTTTACCGACTTCAGGATTGGCGCCCGCTCCAAGTCCGCGTGTTAATTTGTCACCGATTTGGAGCTTATGCTCCGACATTGCTAAATGAAGTGCTTGAGCGTCGGTGTTCACCGTAATGAACTCTACGCCTTTCACACCGTTCTCGATCATCCGATTAACCGCATTGCTGCCGCCGCCACCCACACCGATGACTTTAATCTGCGCCAGCTGCTCCATATCGAAATCGAATTCCAACATTGTTGTTTCCCCCGATCAAATGAATTCACTAAACATATTTTTTATTCGCTCGAAAAATCCGGGTTTGGAGGGCGCAGAAGGATTCGCTTTGCGGCTGCCCGCTTTCTTAGGCGCACTGGCAACGCGGCTTCGCATATACTTGGACACATATTGAATCATACCCACCCCGCTCGTATAAGCAGGGTCGCGTACGCCGATATAGTCCGGTACAGCGATGCGGACAGAAGATTCCAATTCGCTCTGTGCAAGCGGAAGTACGCCGGCCATCGAAACCGTTCCGCCGGTCAGTACATAACCGCCTACCTTATCAGCAAAACCAAGCCTCCGTACCTCTTGGAGGACTAGATGAAAGATTTCTTGCATCCGCGGTTCAATAATGTTGGCCAGGTCCACCTGGGAGAACTCTTTTTCCACATTACTGCCCATACGCATTACCTTGAATTTTTGATCATCGGCCGCATCGCTGATCATAGCGCAGCCATATTTAAGCTTAATCTTCTCCGCTTGCTCTGTCTGGGTACGCAAACCGTATGAGATATCGTTGGTCACGTATTCGCCGCCGATTGGCAACGTCGAGGTCGCAGCCAGACTTCCCTGCTCGAAAATCGCAAGAGTGCATGAGCCTGCTCCGATATCAACAAGCACCGTTCCCATCGTTTTCTCGTCTTTTGTAAGCGACATTTGACCTGAAGCAAGTGACATCAATATCACACCCGATATACGCAGGTCCGCTTTCTCAACACAGCGCATCAAGTTATGTATGGCTGTCTTCGCGCCCGTTATAACGGTCGCTTCAACTTCTAAGCGTACTCCGATCATACCGCGCGGATCGGATATGCCATCCAAACCATCTACTAAAAACTGTTTGGGCACTAACCCGATAATCTCACGCTCTGGAGGTAAAGCCACCACTTTCGCGGCTTGGAGCACCCGTTCGATATCTTCTTCTCCGATTTCGCGATCTTCATTCGATACCGCGACAACGCCATGATTGGTTTGTAATCCAATATGATTGCCCTGAATACCGACATACACGTCGGTTATTTGAATGCCAACCATACGCTCCGCATGATCCACAGCATTACGGATGGATTGCACGGTTTGGTCAATATCTACGATTGCTCCTTTGCGAATACCCTCCGAGTCGGCAGATCCAACTCCAATAATATTAATGGCTCCATTTGTCATTTCACCAATAATAGCACGAACTTTGGATGTACCGATGTCCAAACTAACGATGATGTCGTTGCTGCTCAACCCATGGCACCTCCATTTCAACAGAAATAATTAAGGGTAGGACTCTAACATACTGTACTACTTATTCAACGCACTTTATATTTTCCCTCTTTTTTCTACAATTTTTTTGACTAGAAAGACTTGCCATTTCCCGAGAATGTCCGATCATGGCGATAATTGTAAGCTTGATTTTGAGAAAGAGAGGTGAAATACCATAAATAAAATTCTACCATTCTTTCTAACTATTGAGTAGTCTCTTTTTCATTAGAATCTTCACTTTCTTCCCCATTCGTATCATATGGCGCATAGGTATCGGCCAGCAGCATCGTAACTCTGCCCGGTTCCTGGGTTTCAAGGACAGCGCTTAAAGTCGGTATTTTCTCACTCAGCAAGGAAATTGCAGTAATGACTTCAAATTGCGTGCGCGTATATATTTTGATCCGATCGGGGTAGGAATTGGACGGAAACGGGATAATCTCCGAGAAATCCGACAGCATGTCGCTTGGAATCTCCGCCAGCGCCCGGGTCAGCTTTTCTTTCTGAGGATCGTCGCTTTTCCACTGTGAGAGCACCGGCTTGTCCACGACGTAATCCCGTCCTTTCATCGCAACAGTAGTCCCGCTTGAGAGGATCGCCGTAATATCACCCGAAGGCGATACTTCAAACGCGACTGCTGGAAATTCCAGCACCTGAATATGAATCTCACCGGGAAACTTCTTCGTCACGATGGCCTGTTCGATCGGCTTCATCTGCTCTATTCGCGATTTAATGGTTGCCGCAGTCGTTCCATAGAATGGATCGCCCACACGGATTTCTGAGGCATCCCCAATCTCCTCCGTGGTGATAAACTGCTGCCCTGTAATCGTAATCGATGAAATCTTGCTGATGGAAGAATTGAAAAACAGCACAGACAATAAAACAAAAAAGAGCAGGAAGAGGACGATCAGCAATTTACGGTTGCTGCGGCGTTTGGGTTTAGGTTCTTTTAATACAGGTATCAATTGTGACATAGCTTGTCCCCTCTCCAACCGTTAACGGCTCGCCGCCTACCGTTTCCAGGCAAGCGCAAACGGCTGCTGCAGCCTGGCTTGCTATGCAGCACCGTTTTATAGTAAATTCCAAGTTGTAAAATAGTCCGGCCTTCCTAACCGGCGAAGACCGGCAGCGCTCTGTCTCTATTCCGCTTAAATGACTTGATTGTCTGTAACCGATGTATACCGCGAGATTCGGGCTCCAAGCCGGTTGAACATCTGCTCGATCCTGTCGTACCCGCGATCAATATGATGAATCTGTTCAACAACGGTTTTCCCTTGCGCGGCCAGGCCAGCAATGACCAGCGCTGCACCTGCGCGCAGATCGGTTGCTTCCACCGTTGCCCCATAGAGCCTGGGGACACCGCGGATAATGGCGGAATTCAAATCAACCCGGATGTCAGCCCCCATGCGGCTTAATTCGTCCACATGTTTGAAGCGTCCTTCAAAGATCGTCTCCTTCATCACGCTAACGCCGTCCGCCATCGCAAGCAGCACCATTACCTGGGATTGCAGATCCGTAGGAAACGCCGGATATGGCGAGGTTACGATTCGCTCGACCGCCAAGGGACGGCTCAAGCTGCCGACTTTTATTATATCACCGTCAATTGCTACTTGAACACCTGCACGACGCAGGACGTGAATAAGAGATGTTAGATGGGATGGGTTCGTATTTTGAAGGGTGACCTGACCGCGTGTAACCGCAGCTGCCACCATGACGGTGCCCGTGACAATGCGATCCGGGATGATCCGATAACGGCAAGGAACTAGTGACTGTACCCCTTCCACCGTTATTGTATCTGTTCCGGCTCCAATGATTTTGGCACCCATCCGGTTAAGAAAATGCTGAAGATCTTGTATTTCCGGCTCGCGAGCGGCGTTGCTGATTGTCGTTATGCCTTCCGCCAATACCGCAGCCATCATTAAATTTTCCGTCGCGCCTACACTCGGAAAATCCAGATGCACTTCCGTGCCGATAAGTTTCTTTGCCTTGCAAACAATACGGTTTCCCATCTCCTCGATATGTGCGCCGAGCGCCTTCAGCCCTCGAAGATGAAGGTCAATTTTGCGTTCGCCGATCGCGCACCCGCCGGGCTGGTATATTTCCACTTCGCCAAACCGTGCGAGCAGCGGCCCCATCAGAAAGATGGAAGAGCGCATTTGTCGCATGAGCGCCTCAGGAACATGCCAAGAATTAGCGCCGGTTGTATCCAATACAACCGATTGTCCGCTATATTCCGCCTTGCAGCCTAGCTCGCGCAAAATCTCAAGCATGACCTCGATATCCAGCAGGGTCGGGACATGATCGATAATTACCGTACCTTTAACAAGCATGCTAGCAGCCAATATCGGCAATGCGGCATTTTTCGCTCCTTGGATAACAATGGTTCCTGAGAGAGGTTTCCCGCCTTCAATCACCAATTTGTCCAATGTATCACCTCCGATTTACCGCTCACCCACCACCAGCACTTCCGGCATCAGTTCAATTCCGTAACGTTCCTTGATGATGCTCTGAATGCGGGACATGAGGGTGAGAACATCCTCAGCTGTTGCTTGCCCGGTATTTACAATGAAATTGGCATGCTGCTCGGAAATCTCAGCACCACCCGACCGAAGCCCTTTTAATCCGGCTTCCTGAATAAGTCTGGCGGCATGATCTCCTGGAGGATTGCGAAACACACTGCCGGCACAGGGCATCTGCAGCGGCTGTGTGCGAAGCCGTCTGTCTTTGTACGATGCCATGGCCGCGGCAATCTCTTTCCTGTCTCCAGGCATAAGCTCGAATGTCGTACTTATGACGATCCCTCTGCGTTCATGGAGCACAGAGTGCCGATAGGAAAACTCCATATCCGCTTTTCCGTATTGAACCAATTCCCCTGTTTCCAGCACAATCTCAGCTGATTTGAAGATACGTGACACATCCGATCCATGGGCTCCGGCATTCATATAGACGGCTCCGCCGACCGAACCCGGAATCCCTCCCGCAAATTCCAAACCGGTCAATCCTTCCTTGCCGGTCATAACGGAAAGCTTGATAAAGGAGTAGGAAGCGCCGGCATGCGCCAGGCTGCCTTCAAACCGGACATAATCCAATCCTTCCCCGAGCTTGATTACGACACCGCGCACTCCCTTATCACTGACCAGCATGTTGGAGCCCCGGCCCAGATTCGTCCATGGCATTTGATATTTATGAAGCAGCCGGATCGTATTTACGATCTCATCCTTGCTGCCCGGAATGATTAGTATGTCTGCAGGACCGCCGATTCTCCAAGTCGTATAGTCGGCTAACGGCTCATCAAACCGCACGGTGCCTACTGAAGCTTGGTTCAATTCTTCAATGAAATGCCGCATTTGCGGGACCTCCTTTGTGATGTGGTGAACGCAGTCATCGTAACAACCAGGTTCATTGTTTTGCACGATTTCAGGCGTCGGATGCAACAACCGGGCCGCCTTGGGAAGCGGTCACGATTATAGAGTATCTTATGCCTGCTGATATTGGAGTGTGACAGTCGCCTATTCACGCGGAACGGCGACTCTATCTGCCTGAACATAACCTTAGGAGTTCTCCTGTAATCATTCGCGCGGATTCAGGCATTCCCAGCGCTGAAGCTGCATTGCTCATTTTTTTCAACCGGTCTTCATTGCCGATGATGCACTCTAGTTTATCTAATAGGAGCGCACCCGTCAGATCGCGTTCAAGCACCATTTCAGCGGCGCCGGCATCCGCTAACCTGCGGGCGTTAGGCTCTTGATGGTTATTCGTTACATTCGGTGAAGGAATCAGGATCGATGGTACGCCAAGCGCTGTAATCTCCGCTATGGAAGACGCTCCAGAGCGGCTTACAATAAGCAAAGCTGCGGCCAGTACCTGTGCCATATTATGCAAATAAGGTCGTATATGCAAATTGCCGGATCCGGACAATTTCCGCTCTGCGATATGCCGTAAAATTTGCTCATGATAAGTCTCTCCTGTTACAAACACAAAATGAATATCCGGGAACCGGTTCAGCTCGGGCACGATGGAGAGCATCGCATCGTTGATGGCTTTTGCGCCGCGGCTGCCGCCGACGATCAGTACGATTTTGCTGCCTGCAGGAAGCCCCAGTGATTCACACCCTTTTTCCGGTTCAGCCCGCAGCACCTGGGTTGCGCATGGATTGCCTGTATAGATGACGCGTTTGGATCCATTAAAATGCGCCGTTGACGCTTCAAAGCTAACCGCGATAAGATCTGCATAACGGCTCAAGAACTTGTTGGTCAAGCCGGGAATTACATTTTGCTCATGGATAAGGGTTGGAATGCCAAGCTTGGCAGCCGCGTAGACTACCGGCCCGCATACATAACCCCCGGTGCCGACAACCGCGTCTGGCTTGAATTCGCGAAGCAGCTGTTTGGAGCGTTTAACGCCTTTGATAAAGCGAAGAATCGTTCTGGCATTATCTATAGAAAGCTTTCTTTTGAATCCCGTGATATCGATTGCTTCAAAAGGAATGCCCTTCGCAGGAACGATCCTGCTCTCCAGCCCGCGTTCTGTTCCGATATAAAGAAGCGATGTCTCCGGCACTTCCTCTTGTATCTGTTTGCCGACGGCAACGGCCGGATAAATATGTCCGCCCGTTCCTCCTCCGGTTAATACGATTCGCATGAAACATCACCTCGAATAACGGGAAATATTAAGTAAGACGCCAAGTGCGGTAAGCAGCAGCGTTAACGAAGAACCGCCGTAGCTGACAAGCGGGAGCGTAATTCCGGTTACCGGCAGCATACCGATGACGACACCGATATTGATTAACACCTGAACCGCGATAATCCCCGTAATTCCTACGGCCAGCAAGCTGCCGAACGAATCCGGCGCCGTAATCGCCGTTCGCATGCCGCGCCAGACGAGAATCAAAAACAAAACAATGATTGACATGCCGCCGATAAATCCCAGCTCTTCCGCTAAGATGGAGAAGATAAAATCCGTTTGCGGCTCCGGCAAGTAATTATACTTTTGCCTGCTCATTCCTAGCCCAAGCCCAACCAAACCGCCCGGCCCAATCGCATAAAGCGATTGAATGGCTTGATACCCCGCGCCAAGCGGATCCTGCCATGGATCCATGAAGGCGGTAATCCGCTGCAGCCGATAGGGAGCGGCAAGGATCAGCCCTATTAAACCGGCAACGCCGATCAGGGCCAGTGAGCCGAGATGGGCAAGCCTGGCCCCTGCAGAGTAGATAACGATAATTGAAGCGCCGACCATGACCGCACCTGTGCCCAAGTCCGGTTGAAGCATAATAAGTCCGAAAGCTGCCCCCATAATGCCAAGCGGCGGCAGCAGCCCCTTTGTAAAGGATGTGATTTGATCCTGTCTCTCCGATAACAGCCTGGCCAAGAAAACGACCATCGCCAGTTTCATAAATTCCGACGGCTGTATGCCAAATGAGCTGATGCCCAGCCAGCTTCTTGCGCCGCCTCTGACAACGCCAATCCCGGGGATCAGTACGAGTATCAGGAGACCGAAGCAGATAAGCAAGCCGAGCTTGGAACCCTTTTTCCAAACCCAGTAATCCGTATTCATCATGAAGAACATCGCGCCGATGCCCAAAACCGCAAACAGCAGCTGCCTTTTTACATAATAGAAAGCGTCGCCGAACTCGTTATAGCTGAGCACTGCGCTCGCGCTGTAAACCATGACAAGACCGATAGTGAGAATGAGTAAAATCGAGACAATCATCCAAAGATCCGGGGCGGACCTCGCTTTAGCCATAACGCAGACACCCTTTACATATGGAAGTAGGGACAAGCCCCCTACTTACAAGGTATGCGCCGAATCCTTAAAAATGCGCCCGCGCTGCTCGTACGATGTAAACATGTCCCAACTCGCGCAAGCAGGCGACAGCAATACGATATCGCCAGCCTCCGCAAGCTTGGACGCCTCGATCACCGCGCTGCGCAGGGTAGCTTCGGCTTCCTCCTCAGGTTCGACCGTTTTAACCGCAGTTAAACCCGCAAGCTCGGCGACATGCGCCAGCTTGCCACGCGTTTCACCCAGTACGACTAAAGCTTTAATCCGGTTACGGAACAAGGGAAGGAGCTCCATATAATCCGAGCCGCGGTCTAGACCGCCTGCTACCAGCACAACGCCGCCGGGCAAAGACCCTACCGACATCGTTGTGGCGGTCGGATTCGTGGCTTTCGAATCGTTATAATATTTGACGCCATGCTTTGTGCACACATATTCCAACCGGTGCTCCACACCCTTGAATTCGCGCAGCGGCTGTACGAGCTTCTCCGGCTCAGCACCCGCGGCTAGGCAGGCCGCAATGGCTGCCAATGCGTTAGCCGCATTGTGCCGTCCCGGAATCCCGAGCTCGGCGACCGGAACGATGGCATGTTCGTTTCCTCCTTCGTCACGCCAAACAATCTGCCGGGATAAACGAGCGTCCTCGTCAGTATCATCCGCTTTGTACGGCGGTTCGATGAAGACGCCGGTCTCTAACTGCTGCGTTAACGAGAAAGGCAGCACACGCGGCTTCAGCCCTCCTGAAAGCTCTCTGCACACAGCGTCATCCCAATTCAAGACTGCCATGTCGCTTTCCGACATATTGGCGAACACTTTTGCCTTGGAGGCGATGTAATCCTCCATTCCGCCATGATAATCCAGGTGCGTCTCTACGATATTAAGCAGAACAGCGACCTTCGGCGCAAATGTGACGGTCCCCTTTAACTGAAAGCTGCTCAGCTCGGCAACGATCCAGTTGTCAGCGGAAGCCTCGATCGCGGCTTCGCATAATGGCCTTCCAATATTACCCGCAACAATCGGATTTAAACCAGCTGCCTCCAGCAGCTCTCCAATCCACGTTGTTGTCGTCGTCTTGCCGTTCGAGCCAGTGATACCGATCATTGGAGCCGGAGACAGCCAATACGCGACCTCGACCTCCGTTACAACCTCGACCCCATGGTTGATCGCTTGTTGAACGGGCGGTGCCTGATAAGGGATTCCCGGATTTTTGACAAGCAATGCCGTATCGCCCGTAATCAAATTCTCCGGATGGAAACCGCATATCACTTCAATGCCGAGTGTTTCGAGTTCAGCTGCTTCCGGACTTTGTTCTCTCGGTTTTTTGTCGTTTACAATGACGTGCGCGCCCAAAGAGTGAAACAGCTTTGCCGCACTGACGCCGCTTCTGGCCAATCCGAGAACGACAACCTGGCGGTCCCGGTACAATGCCGGATGGTTCATAATTTACAACCCCTTTATGTATGCCCGCTATTCCTTGCTTGGTCACGGGCGAAGCTATATGGCTGACTGGATGACCGGTGTAAAACGTTAAGTTATGCTTTAATTGAGAGATTTAAAGCTCATAACAATGCGACTACAAGCCGCGGTGTAAGAGCAAGCCTAGTGATGCAAATACGAGCCCCACAAACCAGAACACCGTTACAACACGCCACTCGGACCAGCCGGAAAGCTCAAAATGATGATGAATCGGGCTCATCTTAAAAATACGCTTGCCGCGTAATTTAAAGGAACCAACCTGTAGGATAACAGACAGCATTTCCAATACGAACACGCCGCCGATGACTACAAGCAGCAGTTCGGTCTTCGTTAGAATTGCCACAGCGGCCAATCCGCCTCCGATCCCCAGTGAGCCGGTATCGCCCATGAATACTTTTGCCGGATGAGCGTTAAACACAAGAAAGCCAAGCACAGCGCCAATCATCGCGGCGGAAAACACAGCGGACTCGTGCGCAGTGACATGCATGGCAATCAAGGCGTATGCACCGAAGGCAAGCGCGCTTGATCCGGCCAGCAGGCCGTCAACACCATCGGTAAAATTAACCGCGTTGCTTGTTCCAAACAAAATAATAATGACAAACAAATAATAAAACCAACCAAAATCAAGTCCCCAAGAGGTTCCGGGCACAGCAACAAAAGTACTGTGATCCATCGAATACAGCTGCACGCATAAGATGATACTGAACAGCAGCTGACCCACGAGCTTCTGCCCGGCAGTTAAGCCAAGCGAACGTTTAAAAGCAATTTTAATGTAATCATCCAAAAATCCGATCAGTCCAAAGCCCAGTGATGCCGTAATCAACACCCAGAAATCCATCGTTTTATCGGAGAATTTCAGAAATGCCAGCGTGAGCGCAAGCATGATAATAATGCCGCCCATCGTTGGCGTGCCTTTTTTCTTTAAATGACTCTGCGGTCCGTCTGTGCGAATCTCTTGCCCGAACTTTAATCGCCGAAGCAGCGGGATGAACAAAGGTCCAAGTATAACCGCTAGTAAGAAGGAGACGCCCATCGTCATTAATATGACCTTCATGTCCATATGCTCACCCCCCCATCGCCTGTTCAAGCGCCTGTACGATTTCTTCCATGCGCATCCCGCGCGAGCCTTTGACCAGTACAAGATCTTCCGGCTTCAGCTCATTGATGAGCCATGCGGACAGTTCCGCTTTATCTTCGAAATGAATAACCGATTGCGGTGATGCCTGGAAGGCAGCCCAGGCGCCTTCGGCAATATGACGCCCTAAAGAACCGTAGGTCAACACGCCATCCGCTTTATCCGGCGTAATATAAGCTCCAATCTCACGGTGCAGCGCTTGTTCCTCCGGCCCGAGCTCCAGCATATCGCCGAGTACCAGCCATTTGCGTTTAAAGCCGTTTAACCGTTCAACCAGGTCAATTGCCGCTCGTACAGCGGTCGGGTTGGCATTGTATGCATCGTTAAGCACGGTCGCGCCATTATACGCACGTACCGTTTCGATGCGCATACCGCTGATCTTTAATTCGGCCAGCCCTTCCTTGATACGTTCCGGCTCGATCCCCAGGTTAATGCCGACTGCAATGGCCGCTGCCGCGTTCAATACATTGTGGCTGCCGGGTACCGGAATTTTATAGGCATAGGAGCTGTCAGCTGCAGCATCTCCGTTCGCCGTCCGGCTGAGTATAAAGCTGGATCCGGCGGCTTCTATTATCATGTCATGCGCCACCCAATCGTTACCGGCTTGTGCGCCGAACGATTGGGCCGCAATTCCGTCAGGAAGCGGCGATCTTGTTAATGCCTCCTTGAGAAGCGGTTCGTCACCATTATACACAAGCAGACCGCCCGGCTCTAACCCGCTGGCAATCTCCAGCTTTGCTCTGGCAATGCCTTCCCGCGATCCAAGCTGCAGCAGGTGGGCATCTCCGATATTCGTGATGATTGCGGCGTCAGGCTTGGCGATCGAGGTCAGCAGCTCAATCTCCCCGAATCCGCTCATTCCCATTTCCAGCACCGCAGCCTCAGTCTGTTCATTCATTTCCAGAATCGTCAAAGGCAGGCCGATATGATTGTTTAGATTGCCTGCAGTTTTATGGACGCGAAAAACGGTGGCGAGCACCGCTGCCACCATATCCTTCGTCGTTGTCTTTCCATTACTGCCGGTAATGCCGACCACGCGGACCGGCAATTCAGACCGATAAGCAGCAGCCAACCGTTGCAGTGCTGCAAGCGGATCATCAACGAGCACAAGCGTCCAATCGGACAAAGGCTCCGGTATCGGGCGGTTTTCCTGCCACATGGCTGCAGCGGCCCCCCGCTCGCGCGCTTGCTGAACATAATCATGTCCGTCAAAACGCTCCCCGCTGAGCGGGATGAATAACTGTCCGTCCCCAACCTTGCGCGTATCTGTTGACACCCCTGCAAAGCTGCGTTCGGCAGCGGTTGTATCATTGGAAGAGATCTTGCCTCCGCATAAACGTGCAAGTTCTCCGATTGTTTTATTAATCACGACAACATACTCCTTATCGCTTCTTTGGCTACCAGCCGGTCATCAAAATCGATCGTATCCCGGCCAATGATTTGGTAGGTCTCATGACCTTTCCCCGCAATCAATACTACATCGTCAGGGCTTGCCATTTCAACCGCTTTTTGAATCGCCTCGCGACGATCAATGATAAATTCATACCGATTCGAATCAACTTGCTGTTCCTGAAGACCTGCTTCAATATCCTTTAGGATCTGCGCCGGATCCTCTGTTCTTGGATTATCGGAAGTGACAAACACATAATCGGCATATTTCGCAGCAATCTGTCCCATCAACGGGCGCTTCGTCCGGTCACGGTCGCCACCGCAGCCGAATACACACAGCACGCGCTTTGGCGCAAATTCCTTAACTGCGCTCAGTACATTCTCAAGTCCGTCAGGCGTATGCGCATAATCTACGATAACCGCAAAGGATTGTCCGGCATCTACGCCCTCAACACGTCCCGGCACGCCAGGCACCTGCTCAAGGCTTTGTTTCAGCCGCTCTAAGCTGATGCCTTCGATCAAACCCGCAGTTATCGCGGCTAGGGCATTATAGACATTGAATTTCCCCACCATCCGCAAGGAGATATCTGCTTCTCCGCGGAATGTCTTGACTTTAAACGTAGTCCCCCTAGAGGTGATCCGGATGTCCGTCGCGCGCACATCGGCCTCATGATCAACGCCATAGGTAACTGCTTCGGCCGCAGTTAAGCGCGCAAAAGCAGCGCTGGCCTGATCATCCGCGTTTAACACAGCGAATTGGCCGCTGCCCGATGGTTCATCATACGTGTTTCCCAGACGGGAGAACAGCAGCCCCTTGGCCGCTGCATATTGCTCCATTGTACCATGATAATCAAGATGATCCTGCGTCAGATTTGTGAAGATCGCCGTGCGATAATGACAGCCTTTTACCCTTCCTTGCTCCAGGGCATGCGAGGAGACCTCCATCACACAATAATCGGACTTCGCATCCGCCATATCCGCCAAGTACCGCTGCAGCTCCAAAGCCTCCGGCGTTGTCCCCGACATCGGATACGTCTTGTTGTCATAACGCATCTCAATTGTGCCGATTACCCCGGGAGAATGTCCCGCATCGGCAAGTATGCGTTCAATTAAATATGTGGTCGTCGTCTTGCCGTTTGTACCGGTTACGCCGATCAGTCTCAATCTCCGGGACGGATGGTCGAAGAAATGATCGGAGAGAACAGCCATCGCCAAGCGGCAATCCTTCACAATAATTTGCGGAGCATCTATGTCCAGCTTGCGCTGGGTGACAAAGGCAGCCGCTCCTCGGTTTTTGGCCTCGAACGCATAGTCGTGCCCATCCTGTGTGTGGCCGGGCAAGCAGATAAACAAGTCACCCGCTTCCACCTTACGGGAGTCTACCTGAATATCTTTAATTGTAATTGAACCGTCTCCCTCCAACCGTGAAGTTAATAATAATGCTGCCATTTCATCCAGACGCATGTGCCCGGACCTCCTTTTCCGCTAGCTTCGTTATTTACCATTATAGTCAATGGTGATCAATTTCATCATGCTCTTTAGCTAAATAAACTCGAATTGTCGAGCCTTGCTCAACCCGGGTGCCCGCTGCCGGCGCCTGCCGGATGACGACATTGCCTGTGCCTGCGGAGGAAAGGTTGAAATTCATGTTTAGATCCTCATAAATTTCCGTTACGGTTTTCCCTACCAGATTCGGTACCTCTACTATCCTGACATCACCATAATTATACTCTTTCTCGATTTGATCTGCTCTTGGAGGGATTCCCAATACACCAAGCGCATCTGCCATCATATTACGGACAATCGGCGCAGCGACAAGTCCACCGAATTGCAAACCTTGCGGATCATCTACGGCCACGTAGATGACAAGCTGGGGATCATCGGCCGGAGCAAAACCGATAAACGAAACAATATGCTCATCCGGTGAATATCGTCCGTTAATAACCTTCTGGGCCGTTCCTGTCTTTCCTCCGACCCGGTAACCGTCAATAAACGCATTGCGTCCCGTGCCCTTGGCTACCACGCTCTCCAGTGCCTCGCGCACTTGCTTCGAAGTCTCCTCAGAGATCACCTGCCGTACAACCTCAGGCTTAATCTCCTCGACCGTTTCGCCCGTTACCGGGTTGATCCATGCCTTTGCAACATGAGGCTTAAACAAATATCCGCCGTTAATGGCTGCGGATACGGCTGTTATTTGCTGGATTGGCGTGACGGAAACCCCTTGGCCGAACGCTGTCGTCGCCAGCTCAACCGGCCCAACTTGGCTCATCTTAAACATAATGCCGTTCTCTTCCCCGCGAAGATCAATTCCTGTTTTCGCGCCAAATCCGAAATTCCGGATGTAGCCGAACAACAAGTCTTTACCCAATCTGTTGCCTAATGTAACAAATCCGGGGTTACAAGAATTTTCAACCACTTCGAGGAAGGTTTGGGAGCCATGTCCGCCCTTTTTCCAACAGCGAAGCCTGGCCCCTCCAACCTCGATCGCCCCAGGATCGAAGAAGCGCTCTTTCTTCAAGTCCACTTTACCTTCTTCAAGGGCGGCTGACAACGTAATAATCTTGAACGTTGATCCCGGCTCATACGTCATCCAGATCGGCAAGTTGCGATTGTAAATTTCCGAAGGCACCTCGCGGAATTTGTCCGGTACGTATGTAGGACGGCTTGCCATACCGACAATCTCGCCGTTTTTTGGATTCATCGCGATCGCAATAACGCTCTTCGCTTGATGCTGCACCATCGCCTGATCCAATTCACGTTCCATGATTGTCTGCACTTGCTTATTAATTGTCAATTGTAGATTCAAGCCGTCCCGCGGCTGCTGATATGTGTCCGAAGAGCCCGGCATCTGTCTGCCTTTAGCGTCGGATAAGAACGAGATGCTTCCCGATAAACCGCTAAGCTGTTTGTCATACGTAAGCTCGACGCCCGTCAAGCCTTGATTATCGATCCCGGTAAAGCCAAGCACATGAGCAGCCAGGCTGCCGAATGGATAATAACGTTTGTTATCCTCCGCTACGACAATCCCGGGTAAATTCAACTCCCGTATCTCCTGTGCCTTCTCAAGCGTAATCTTGCGGCCGCCGGGATTTATCCGTTCAACGAGTGACTTCTTGGTAATTGTTGCAAAGATCCGCTCCTCCGACATATCCAAAGCTTGGGCAAGCTTGTTTGCCGTTGTACGCGGATCCTTTATTTGCGCCGGAATCGCCATAACGGTCGGCGAGCTGACATTATAAGCAAGTTTAACCCCGCTGCTATCTACTATTTCTCCCCGTTTGGCGGAGAATGGAATATTTCTGCGCCAAGAATCCTCTGCTTTTTCAGAGAGCTCGCCGCCTTTCACCAACTGTACGTAACCCAGCCTCACAATAAGTGCAGCAAAGGACAGCACCGCGATGATCAGCGCGATAAACAACCTCCGCCTAACCATGACACTTGAAACTTTCACGTCCTTCCCCCTTCCGAATCGGCTAAAGTGGCTTTATTCGTCAATTGCCGCTTCAATCTCAGCCTATTCGGGACAACCGGGGGATAGAACAAGCTGCAGCCTGTGAAAGCCCTACCCGGCTAGTATTCCTTCAGTTCCCTGCCGGTTCGGATGCTGCTTGCTCTTCTGAGCCGTCTTCAGTCTGGCCTTCACTCTCCGCCCTTACACCTGGTGGATGAAGCTGCACCTTCAGCACGGTTTCGCCATCCAGCTTTTCCTGGGTTTGAGAAGTTACATATCCTTCGCCTTCCGTCACACATCGCATATCCAGAAGCGAACAAACTTCCAGAACATCACGCAAAGGCAGACCGGTCATATCCGGTATCGCCATTTGCTTGCGCTCCTCCGTGATCAGGTAAACGCGCTGGCTTGTCGGTACTCTCGTGCCCGCTTCAGGGATTTGCTGAAGCACTGTGCCGCCTTTTCCGACCACTTCATAAGGCAACCCGCGCTGCTTCAACTCTGTACCGGCTTGAGCAACCTTTAGCTCGGACAGGTCGGGGACCTCAACCGATAATTTACGCGGCGTCCCATCGTCCTTGGAGGTTTCCGCATCGCTTGCTGTCGGAAGCACGCCCATCTGGCGCAGGCTTTGCTGTACAATCTTTTTGAATACCGGAGCGGCTACCGAACCGCCTCCCGCATAAGGATCATCCGGTTCATCAACAACAACGTAAACGACGATCTTCGGATTTTCTACCGGCGCAAAACCGATAAAGGATACAACATATTTGTCATCCGCGTATTTACCGCCGACAACTTTCTGGGCAGTCCCCGTTTTTCCCGCAACCCGGTAGCCTTCGATATAAGCGTTTTTGCCTGTACCGATCTCGCGGTCAGAGACGACCTGCTCCAAGTATTCGCTCACCTTTGTCGCCGTTTCTTCAGAAATAACCTGTCTAACGACTTTAGGTTGAATGGTTGTTGTTTTTTTCGTAACCGGATCTTCGATTTTCTTTACCAAGTGCGGTTCTAATAATTTCCCTCCATTAGCTACTGCAGCTACAGCCGCCACCTGCTGAATCGGCGTCACCTGCACCTTTCCTTGACCAAAAGTAGCCGTCGCAACTTCGGAAGGGTAGAAGAAATCCACAGTGCCGGCAACCTCGCCCGGCAGTTCAATGCCTGTACGCGAACTAAAGCCAAAGTCTTTGATATACTTCATCAATTTTTCAGAACCGAGCCGTTCATAACCAAGCTTGACAAACGCAACGTTACTAGAGTATTTCAATCCGTCCAAAAACGATATCTCACCCCAGCCCTCACGTCTATGATCCCGTATTGTATATCCCGGCACCTTGATGCTTCCCGACATATACGTTTCATTCGGATTGAACTGACCCTCTTCAACCGCGCCTGCCAGCGTAACGATCTTGAAGGTTGATCCAGGCTCGATCAACTGTCTGACCGAATGGTTGTAGAAATTCGCTTGGCTGGAGGATTTCCAATATTCATTCGGATTATAATCGGGATAACTCGCCATCCCCAAAATTTCCATCGTATGCGGATCGGCGGCAATAGCCGTTATACTTTTCGGCTTATATTTCTCATTCGCCTCTTTTATTGCTTCCTCAATGTAATACTGAATATCGGTATTAATAGTGAGCGTCACATTTTTGCCGTCCACAGCCGGCTTGTAATCTACCTCTCCGTCTGCGAGCTGGACCCGTCTGCCATCCTTCTCATATTTGATATATCCATCTTCGCCGCGAAGATCCTTATCAAGAGAAGATTCCAGGCCTCCGATCGCTTCACCGTCTTTTCTGAGATACCCCAGCACGTGAGAAGCCAGAGAGTTTTTCGGATAAAACCGCTTTGACTCCTCCATCAGATAAATGCCGACATCCCGCTGCTCTGTCTGCTTTTGCAGTTCTTCCCGGAATGCCGCGACCTTATCAGCAATTTCTTTATCGATCTTCCATCCTTCGCTGCGAATCTCCCGCTGTACGACAAAATCGCCGTTCTCCCGTTTCGCACTCACATCATTTTGCAAGCCTGCAACGGATTTACCGAGAATCGAATGCAAGCTGGTCACAACCTGCTGCTGAATCTTCAGTTTATTAATGACCTCGGGGTTAATCGCCACCGTATAAGCAGGGGCATCCATGGCCAGAATGTTACCGTCCCGATCCGTAATCGTTCCTCTACTGGCGGGAATTCTCTCGGATGTCGCCCATGTCTCCCGCGCTTTGCCAAGCCAGAAATCCGCGTGAACAACCTGTACAAAATAAACTCTTGTAACCAAAACAACAAAAAGGAGGGTGATGAGCCCCCCAACCAATAATGTACGCAGCTTTATCCGTTTTTTCATGGCCAGCACCTTTACTCTCTCATTGCCAATTGGCCCGGGGCATCTTCCATTGTCAGATTAATCGATTCCTCTGATAAAACCATACCTACTTGAAGCGCTTTTTGTTTAATGATTTCCGGGTCGCTTAATTGCTCGACCTTTTTCTGCAGCTCTTTAATTTCCACTGCCATCACATCATGCTGCCTTGACATATCTTGAATTTTCATATCCATTTGATAGATTTGCGAATAGCGAAAAATAATAACTCCCGCCACGATAACGCATACTGCAATGGTAAACAAATACAGCAATTTCTCCTGCACAGGCAAAGATTTACGACGAACGACAACGCGTTTCTTTTCTTTAACAACATTAGATTGATCGGGACGTTTCTTTGGTTGTAACGCCAGATTACCGTGCATGTAAGCCATTTAGACTTTCCCTCCCATGATCTATCATTTCAAGCTTGGTTATATTCCTTCATTGTTGCGAGTTTAAAGCTTCTCCGCGATACGCAGCTTGGCCGAACGGGCGCGAGGATTATGCTGAAGCTCCTCTTCTCCCGGCACAATCGGCTTGCGGTTAATTAATTTGACCGTGCCCTTCGATCCGCAGACACACATCGGAAAATCCGGCGGACAGGTGCATTTTTCTACAAATTTTGCAAATATCTGCTTGCAAATTCTGTCTTCTAACGAATGAAATGTGATGACCGATACTCTTCCGCCCGGCTTTAGGCAGCGAATCGCTTGATATACCGCATCTTCCTCTGCGCCTAATTCGTCATTCACAGCGATACGCAGCGCTTGGAACGATCGTTTTGCCGGGTGGGGGCCAGTCCGCCTTGCAGCAGCCGGTATCCCTGACTTGATCAATTCGACCAGTTCTCCTGTCGTTTCGATCGGTCCGCTGCTCCGCGCCTGCACAATATTTTTGGCAATTTTTCTGGCAAACCTCTCTTCCCCATAATCGTTGAGAATGCGCGCGATTTCCCGTTCATCCCATTCATTAACGATCATGTGGGCGGTAAGCTCCCCTTGCTGATCCATCCGCATATCGAGCGGCGCATCATGATTGTAGCTAAAACCCCGCTCCGCTTCGTCCAGCTGCGGACTGGATACACCCAGGTCAAACAGGATACCATCCACTTGCGGAACACCATCGTGCATCGGAACATCCAACTGCTTGAGCTCTTCCTCTAAATAACGGAAATTCCGCTTTACCAAAGTCACTTGATCTATGTACGGAGCCAGCCGTTTCCGCGCATTGTTAAGCGCCCAATCGTCCTGGTCAAATGCTATCAGCCGGCCGCCTTTTCCAAGCCGCGAAGCGATTAGCTCGCTGTGGCCTGCGCCTCCCAACGTGCAATCGACATAAATGCCATCCGGCTTGATCGCTAGACCATCCACCGCTTCTTCCTTGAGCACCGTAATATGTTCAAACACGCTTTGCCCTCCTGGCTTTTGTTGTTTCTATGCTGTATGAAGACCATCGGAAGTAAGAATTCTCATCTGTCTAAAAATTAAAATCCAAATCGACCAGCTTCTCAGCAATTTCATTAAAGGTTTCTTCAGACTGCTGGAAGTATCCCTCCCAAATGGATTTGCTCCAAATTTCCACGCGATTGGTGACACCCAGTACGATACAATCTTTATCCAGCTTGGCATATTCGCGAAGATTTCCCGGCAGGTTTACCCTTCCCTGTTTGTCCAATTCACATTCAGTTGCCCCGGAAAAGAAAAACCGGGTGAACGCCCGAGCGTCGGACTTCATCAGAGGCAATGATTTGAGCTTTTGTTCCAAAATCGACCATTCACTCATCGGATAAACGAACAAACAATTATCGAGGCCGCGGGTTACGACAAATTGGGATCCGAGGTCATCACGGAACTTGGCAGGAATAATAATTCGGCCTTTTTCATCGATGCTATGTTGATGTTCCCCCATAAACATCCGGACGCTCCACCCCTTCCCCCTAATCTACCACTTTCCCCCACTTTACACCACTGATGTTGAAATATTCGCCACATAAAATAAAAATCCTGCTTCGATCGCAGGATTTTAAAAAATATTTTATGGGATTAATGTTTAATATTAGTGTTCTTCCGGCGCAGCCACCAGAGGACGGCGCGGCGATAAGCCCGCCTTCTCCATCATTCCGGTCTGCCGATGCCGCTTCGTTCAAGCTGAAAGCTGTTTACGCAATCTCTCCGGTCAAAAAAAGAGAAGTCCGCGAACTTCGCGGCCTTCTCTTCCAGTATTGCTGCCAACGATTAAGATGCGCCATAGCGCTCTTTCAGGCTTTTGCCGTTCTCAGTGCTCCTGCCAGCTATCCAGATAGGACTTCTGCTCTTCCGTCAGAGAGTCGATTCCAGTTCCGAGCGATTCCAGCTTGAAACGGGCGACCTGCTCATCCAGTTCATACGGCACATTGACAACTTTGCTGCCAATCGCTTCATATTGATCATTGACATACTTCAAGGACATCGCCTGCAGCGCAAAGGTCATATCCATAATCTCAGCCGGATGTCCGTCACCTGCCGCCAGATTCACAAGACGGCCTTCGGCGAGCACGTAAATTTTGCGTCCATCCTTCAATTGATATTCCTCGATATTGCGGCGAACCGTGCGCTTGCCTGAGCTTTGCGCTTCTAGCTCAGGTTTGTTAAACTCGACATCAAAGTGACCGGCGTTGGACAGAATTGCACCGTCCTTCATCACTTCATAATGCTCGCCGCGGATAACGTCCTTGTTGCCAGTTACAGTAACGAAGAAGTCGCCCAGCTTAGCCGCTTCGATCATCGGCATTACTGCAAAGCCATCCATATAAGCTTCAACGGCTTTGATCGCATCGATTTCCGTCACGATGACATTGGCTCCCAGCCCTTTCGCACGCATCGCTACCCCTTTACCGCACCAGCCATAACCGATAACGACAACGGTTTTGCCCGCTACGACAAGGTTTGTCGTCCGGTTGATGCCGTCCCATACGGATTGGCCTGTGCCGTAACGGTTGTCAAACAGATACTTACAGAATGCATCATTTACCGCAACCATCGGGAATTTCAACGATCCGTCTTTTTCCATCGCCTTCAAACGAAGAATGCCAGTCGTTGTTTCCTCTGCTCCGCCGCGTACGCCTTCAAGAAGGTCTTGGCGCTCGGAATGGAGAATTGTCACCAAGTCGCCGCCGTCGTCAATAATGAGATCCGGTTTTGTCTCAAGCGTTTTAACCATCAGATCCTTGTACTCTTTCGGATCGGGATTATATTTTGCAAACACAGTAATTCCATCTTCCACAAGCGCCGCGCACACATCATCCTGTGTGGACAATGGATTGCTGCCCGTAATCGCAACTTCCGCTCCGCCTGCTTTAACTACCTTCGCAAGATAAGCGGTCTTTGCTTCCAAATGCAACGAAATAGCGACTTTCAAACCTTTGAACGGCTGTTCTTTCTCAAATTGCTCACGAATGCGGTTTAATACCGGCATATGGGCTTGTACCCATTCAATTTTCAGGTGCCCTTCCGGAGCCAGTGACATGTCGCGCACAATACTTTTCTCAATCACATTCATTTCTATTTCCTCCTATAAATATAAAATACGATGGCCGCCCTTTAGATCAATGGTAGCGGTCAACAAAGCATCAAGCCAATCCAATCCATACTGATTGTAATAATAGGTGAAATTAATTATCCGCTCCTGCGGTTTGCCCCCCGGATACAGGTTCAACCGAAGACGGTCCAGCTGACGGATCGAAACATCATGTCTTTTTCTAATATCGTCATGCACACGTGATTTCATGAACTCAATTTGTTCCGTAATCTTTCGTATGTTCTTTTGACCAAGCGGACCCAGACCCGGCCAAACGGATGTCATCCGCTCAAGCAGCGGCTCATAGATTTTCATCATGCTTTGCTTCGCATGTTCAAACTCTTCATCCAGCGACAATTCTTCCTGCTTAGCCAGCCATTCCTCTTTGCGTTCTTCAAAGCGATAAACAATGTCTTCGAAAGATAGTGCATATCGCTTCATATGTTTTTGCGCGGTACGGTCCACGATCGTGAATGACATGCGCGGCACAACGATCGGCATTTCCATACCGAACTGTTGAAAGGCTTTTCCGGTCAATGACCAATAAGCGATCTCACCGGGACCCAGAACAGCAGCAAGCACCGGAAACAAATAATCCTGCATGAGCGGCCGGGTCAGAACGTTGTTGCTTAAGCGCTCCGGGTGATTCGCCGCATAATCGAGCAGCTGCTCCTGCTTGAGGCTTATTGTTCCCTTACGGTCTACAAAGGTGTCCCCGTTTTTGAACAGCAAAATCCGGTCACCACAGCCGTCATTGCCTTCTCCTTGATCAAACCAAAACAGATTGGCACTGCTGCCCGCAAGTTCAACCTGCAGCGGATAACCAAGCTTCTTCACCTCGGAAGCAGCGTCAGCATACGCATGCTGCAATCTCTCATTCTCCTCGATCATTCGCTTGAACATCGGCGATTCGAGCCTACGTATTGCCGGGTCATCGGCATCCATCAGAATCAAGCCCTCAGATTTAAACAGCCAGCTTAAAATATCTGCAAAAAACTCGGATAACGTCGAGCAGCGACTGGCCATAACTTGCAAACGCCCGAACAGTTCCGGCTTGGCTTCTGAATCGGGTAAAACGGAATGCAGCTCCTCCAGGGCAGACTTCCAGCTGTCTGAAGCGATTGCCGTACGGCTGATAGAGGTTCTTGCAATGCCCGGACGGGACAGCTGCAATTTGCGCAGCGAAGGCTCGGAGTCGGCAATATAGGTATGCGCCGCTTCATCCCAATCATGATCTTCGCCTGCAATCCAGAAGATCGGCACCACCGGACGCCCTAGCTGCTCCTGTGCATAACGGGCCGATTGGATAATGGAGATCGCTTTATGTATGACCATAAGCGGTCCAGACCATAACCCTGCTTGTTGGCCGCCCACCACCGAAAGGGCGCCTTGCGCGAGCGCTTGAATATTGTCAATCGCCCGGCTGGCAGCATCGAATCTCCGGTTATAGGCAAGCAGCGCTTCCGCCAGCATGCCCGGATTTACCCGCTGCTCCGAAGTCCCATCCAGATGCTCTGCTCTGCGCCGCCAATCATTTGTTACGGTCGGATGATATCCGAACAGTGTCTGAATTCCCAGGTCTGTCCGATGAATATAAGCGTCGGTCAAGGACTGACCGGACGGCAAATCGAATGGTTCCAAGTTCATGGCGCAGCCTTTACCTCCTGTGCAATGGTGTTGCCCTGAGATTGATTGTACACAACCGGATAAAGACCGTCAAAACAAAAAACAACCTTCCGACCGGGAAGGTTGCAAGGAAAGCGTCTTTATATCGTCCAGAAGCTTTTTCCAATTCCTATGGCCATCAATAATATGTACATCACGCTCATGATAAAAAAACCGACCCGCCACACTGCGCGAATGATTCTTTTCATATCCAGCTTCCCCTTCGTCCGGTACTGCAGATTGCCTAACAATCCACCTCCGATAAGCATCAGCAGCAATATGCCGTAAAAACCGAAGGAGCTGTTGAAAATATGGTTAAACAATACCGCTACGCATCCAATCAGCAATGCCATCGTAATATCCATTGCGATGCGGAACGCTTTTTTCCGATCCCCGACGTAAGCGCTGTAACCGAAATAAATCAAAGCAAAAGGAACTACCGGAATGACAGCAAGGAAGGCGTACGCCTGGGTAATGCTCTCCCACAACCACTGCATCCAACTCCGCTCCTCTCCTCGTCACGTTGATAAAGCATTTATCAGTGCGGTTACCGAATCATTCAGCGGCGCCGCCATTTCATGTTCGCTGGCTAACGCGCTTATTCCCCCGTTAATCCAATCGATCTCCGTCCTTCTTCCCGCACGCACATCCCGGAGCATTGAGGATTCGTTGTCAGCGGTGCTTGCGCAAACGGCTAACACCCGTTCCCAATGATCCGTATCGCCAGCCAATCCGGCCGCAGCTAATATAAGCGACGATTCTTTATATACTGCAAACATTAACGATCTTCGCAGCGGATCGGAAGGAAGTTCACCGTTTTTCACACCGTAGAGTGCTGTAAGCGGGTTAATGACCGAATTAATGAGTAATTTTTGGTAAATCCGATTATTCATCTCATTCGACAAAAAGGCCTTGATTCCTGCTGATTCAAGGTGCTGAACGAACATTTTTTGCTTTATTGCGAGATTTTCGGCCATACCGGATGGGATATGAGTCTCTCCCATTTTTTCGATCCACAACTCACCGTGTCCAGTATGGTTCACTGTGCAGCTGTCCTCCCTCAGCGCTCCTTCCGTCGTAACGGCGGCAGCAAAGGAAAGCTGCGGCAGCCGGCTCCTTAGCTTGTCCATATGACCGATGCCATTTTGCAGGCACAGCACCATCGTCCCGGGCTTTGCAATATGTTGAAGCAGCATCATTAAATCTTCATTAATATGGGGCTGCTTGACCGTCAACAAGATTAAATCCGAATCCATAGTCTTTGCGCCTAAAGACTCAGCAGTCAGGGCAGTGCGCGCCTCTACATGTACAACCGCTGAAACATGCCTCTCCAGCAAGACAATTCCTTTTGCCTGGAGCGCCAGCGCTTGATCCTCTGTTCTTGTCCACACCTGAACGCGGTTACCGGACATTGCAAGCCTGGCTGCATACAGCAGCCCGATCGCTCCTCCCCCGATGACACTAACATTCATTCCGCTCATCCTTTCTTAGGTCTATTCTAACAGATTGCTAAGGCAGGATTCAAAATAAATGCAAACCTATCCATTCATGCAAAAACCGCCCGGAAGTTCGGTTTCCTAATCAGATAGGAATCCACACCTTCCGTGCGGTTCATGCCATTTCGCGAAGAATAACTTATTCGATCCGTTCCAAATTTCCGTTCGCATCCATTTTGAAACGCGGCTTCACTTCTTCCTCTTCATTCATGCTGGCCAAGCGGCGAGCGCGATCCATGATTTGAATCAAGGTCTTATAGTCATCATTCACCGTTCGATAATCAGTCTGCACGTTATTCACCTCTCGTGACAGCCGCTCATTATCCACTCGCAATTCAAACAATTCCTCATCTTTGTCTTTCAATTCCTTCTCAAGCATCTTAATATGCCGGCTTAAATCCTGATAGGTGTTTTTCCAGCTTCGGAGAAAACGAATAACGGCATCGATTGTAATGGTCTCTTCTGAGGCCGCCTCGCTCTTATACTCTTGCTCTTCTTCTGTCCCCAGCGAATTAATTGATGAAACATGCGGCACCGCGGAAAACGTTTGTTTTCTTAAATAATTCCGCTTTTGCCTTTGCTGCTTGGCAAGCTGAATCGCTTCCTCGTACCGTTTGCGTACGCAGCTGTTCCATCGAAACCCGCATGCTGCCGAGGTTCTGCCGATTCTTTCCCCAACTTCCTCGAATGCCGCGAGCTGTGTGCTACCTTCACGGATATGACGCAGTGTCACCTCGGCCAAAATCAAATCGTCGTCCGGACTCCACGCATCTTGTCTAACTGCTGTCATACTACCAAAACCTCCTAACGTTAAAGGGCGCTCCATATATCTTTATGCCCTTGGTAGAGTTCATAGAATCTATCGGATACTAAATTGTATGTCCATTTTTCCAGAGGCTCATACATGTTAATGGAGGAATCGGCGCAAACTAAAAAGCAGAAGCAACCGTTTCGAGCTAAGTTCCAGTAAAGTTTGTAATTTCGTCACGGATTCCAGGTTTACAGTAGAAAGCATGGACGGTATAATGTTCATTAGAATTGGGTCACGACTGAGGACTGACGAGAGGGGGATGTTATCATGGCACGTATGTTTCGGGTACTTGGATTTTGGACACTGGTAATTGGACTCATGGCCTATGCGGGTCACATGATCGAGATGGCGATCTTGTTCTTCGCCCAAACCGCAGTGTTCGTCCTGCTGGGATACTTGAATTTCTCCGAGAGAACTTACATATTAATGTTCTGGGGATATATGGTCCTTTCGTTCTTGGGCTTTACTTATTGGACGGTATTTGAGATGGGATTGCCGTTCTAACAAGCGTGAAGGCTTCGTCGTCCTGACCGGCAGACGATTCGTACGACGACCACCAACGCCAAACAGCCAGGCACCTGCCTGGCTGTTTTTTCATTTTATGAAGCCGCGCCCTTCATTTTGTGAGCACCAGCACTTTAAATGTCTCACTCATCCCGTCACTTAACAGCAGCTGTCTGATGGAACGGTTTCTTCTCGCTTCTTTGCTGAAGGGATCGCGGCCGGCATGGTTGGCAAGCAGGCTCATAATGCCTTGATCAACAAGAAATTGCTTCTGTGTATTATAATACCCGATCCTCCATCCGTTCGCTTCGGCGATGTTTCTGCATGCGGTGAAGTTTACGTGAGCGGTAATATCCTGCTGGCCCGGTGACAGGAACGGATCATCATAGGCTTGATGATTACGGTAGCATAATAACGAACCCTTCATTCGATGCGGCGCGGTCAGTTCTTCGGATGTGTCACCATAGTCAATCAAAATAAGGCTGCCTTTTTTTACCCGCTGCATTAAACTAGAGAGCCATAATTCAGCCGCCAGGCCGATTTCCGTTTCCTGGCCTTCATGAAGCATGATCCGATCCCGCCGCATCGAAGCCTCAATCCTCGGATCGCTGAGCGCCATATAGCAGTATCGAAACCCTCCCTTTACCTTATCATATGTAACCCCCAGCTCCCATAAATCTCCCTCGAATAACATGACGCGGTGAACCGGAAACGCATCCAGCAGCTCGTTAGCCAGCATAATGACAGGCTCGTCATCCCAGGTTACTTTGATCGCATCTTCTGCTGATTGATAATGAATCCGAATCCGCCCGTTGAATTCCGATAACGTATCCTTCGCTTTGTTCATATGGGCAGGATGATCATCGATAAACCAATAAGAGAGCTTGCCTGCCCATTCAGGATCGCTGTTCAACCAAGCAGAGAGCATTTGGGAGGCCAATTGTCCCGTCCCTCCACCCCATTCGCATACCGAGGTGCATTCTCCCCATTCCGATGCGCTCTTACGGATGTAGGATGCGGTAAGCTCAGCCATAATCGTTCCGATGCCCGAGCTTGTGTAGAAATCGCCGTCACGGCCGACTCTTACCTGACCGGAGCGATAATATCCGTAGGTATCGTCATACAGGCATATCGCCATATACTCGTGAAACGTAATGCATTTGACCTCGATCCGCTCTCCATGGCGATTCTTGTACCAGCCTTCAGCTTCAGTCGTTTCCAGACGTTGTTTAATGAATTGCTCAAGCGGCATAGTTGCCCTCCTTGCAGAATGAATGACAATGATGGATGATCAGCAGACAAATCAGGGTAAGGAAGATATAATATGAACAATCGGTGCATAGATTAGTCCCGTTACAGTACATAAGGAGGGAGACGAAAGGTGATAAAAGCACTCCGCAACCCGTCGCTTTGGATTGCGATCTGTTTGCTCGCCTCCGTTTGGACGGCAAGCTCTCCGTCGCTGCACGCGGAATCCTCCGATGAGGCAACCCGCAGGCTTCTTGAAAAAAGTTTATCCGTGATCGAAATCGATAAAGAAATAAGCAGAATCATAGGGCAGCAACAAGCCTTAAAGCTGGAAATATCCGCTATGGAGAGCAAAATTCTGCTTAAAGAGTCGGATATCATACAGCAGCAAGAGAATGCCGGCCAGGTGCTGCGCGCTTATTATACAGGCGAGCGAGATATGATGCTGCGCGCATTGCTATCCTTCACCAGCTTGTCCGATTTATTCACGATGATGGATTATTTCGATTGGATCATATCCCGTGACAAGAATACCTTGAATAAGTATAAAGCACAATACCTCGACTTAAAAAAGGACAGGGATTCAATTCTCACCGAGCAGCAGCGGCTTAACGAAATCGAACATAATCTCGTCGCTCAAAGATCACGGGTCATCACACTGCAGCAGGACATTGACCGTGACATGAAGGGACGCAGTGACAGCGAGCAGATCCGGATCATGATCGAGGAGCTGACAAACTTCTGGCAGAACATTGGACTCCATGAGGTTAAACAATATTTCAGCGCCTTATCCGCCGCAATGCAAGAGCTGCCGAAATGGCTTAATGATAATAAGCAATATCTCCAGTTCAAAGGATTTGAGTATACCCTCCGCATTCCGGAGGATGAACTTAACCAATTTTTAAGGTCACAGAACGATCTCTTCGACAATTTTGCTTTTCGCTTTGAACAAGGCGCGATAAAGGTTCAAGGTCAGCGTGATGGCCTCAACGTTGAAATTACCGGCAATTATTCAATTGAAGAGGAACCCAAAAACGCAATCCGTTTTCATGTTGATGAGCTGATATTTAACGGACTCGCTTTACCCGATACGACCCGCCGAGCGCTGGAAGAAGAATTTGATCTCGGTTTTTATCCGCAATTAATCGTAAATTTTGTCCGAGCGAAATCTGTTGAAGTGACCGATGGCGAGATGATCGTCAAGCTTAAAGTCGAGCTTTAAAACAGACAAAGACGCCTAATTAGGCGTCTTTGCAGTTTGTTCATTCCACACCCGGATGAAATCCTCCTCCGCCAGCTGGCCTTCCCGCCATTGCCGCCATGCTGCGGAATAATTCCAATAAAGCTGAGCCCACAGCAGGTCGGTTTTTGTATCCAGCTCTTCCTCTAACCGATATTGCAGCCACTTCGGCGGGACATCCGATAAATTCCCGTTATATAAGGACTTTCGTGCAGGCAGCTTGCCGTAATCTTCATAGAACAAGCCTTGATTATGCACATTGGTAACCGATTCGATCCAGGCACGAGCCTCCTCCTCAACACCCGTACGGGATGATATGACGAAGCTGCGCCCGTTTGTCCATAACGGGTTCTTCTGTGTATGTTCACCTAACACAAGCAGGCTGTCAGACGAGCCTGTCATTCCAGACGCTATAGACCATGGAACTACTGCAGAAAGCAGCCTGCCCGCTTCCAGTGCGCTTACAAGCTCGTTCTCATCATCTAATAGATTCCAGTCCCCTATTCGGCCAGCGGCATCATTCACAAAACGCAATCGCTCCAGCCTCTCCCCGGCCAACGCTTCTGGCGCTTTCGGATCTGACGGCCGGCCATTCAAAGCGCTCATCCATATCATCCATTGCCGCACATCGGAAGCATCGAAGCTTATCCATTTCGTCTCTCCATATTCAGGGCCTTCAAGCGCGGCAATCGTCGACGTTACTTCGAGAAATGCGGCCCAATCTTCCGGCGGATGATCAAAACCGGCCTCCTTAAGCAAGCGTGAGCTCCAGACGAGAACAAGAGGATCCGCATCCTTAGGAACGCCCCACACATAACCGTTCCACTTCAAAGGCTGCAATAATCCGCTCATTTGGTCGATCAGCGTTTCACCGGTTAACAAGGCATCTGTCGGCTTTAAAAAGCCAAGCGCCGCAAATTCGCTAACCCAATTATTATCAACCAGCATCACATCCGCAGCTTCACCTAGCCTAGCATCGTTTTTGAAATGCTCGTAACTTTCAATCGTCGGTACATTGTCAAGTGTTATGTATACATTTGAATGACTTTCGGAAAAAATCCGGCTTGCTTGCTGCAGCGAAAAAAATTCGGATGGTTCCATGGAAACGGTTACACGAAGTTCTTTAAAGGCAGTGCCTCGTTTGGAATCCTGTTCAGGCAGCAGCGTAAACGCATCACCTTGCGGCCTTGTTAATTCTACCCCCTGCAATCGTAGCATGGGATAAATCACAACGATGAACAACATGAGAAAGCCGAGCAGCAGCAGCATATATTTCCTGCGGGACACGGGCTTCTTCCTTTCCGTCCTGTTTTCAATTTCGGGTGGAAACTTATCCTGTTTCATATTTTAACAATAATCCTGCTGCTTGTCGCCATCTTTCGTTCAATAGGCAAGTTGCAAGCTAGTTATAGATCGTTCATAATGAAGCCATATTGAGGAGAATGGAGGTAAATACACCATGCGGACCGTAATGGGGCTACAAATGGATTTGCCGCAAGGGAAGTTGCCTGGTTTTTATGCGCAAATCATAAAAGGAATCGCTGACATAACAACGCTTATCGATCGGAGCGGCGAGCTGTTATTCATTGAGCCTCAGCATGCCGCGGCGGTAATGAAGGTGCTGCAGCACTATAAAGTCGAAGCCGAACAGGATGAATGGATCGAGCTGTCAGAGCCGGACTGGAGACTGGAGGCGATCTGGGAGGATTACGGCGTCACGGCACGCGCGGGAGGTAAATTTGCCGAACTGCGGCTGGCGTGTGTCGGTGCGGTATATCCGGCTGATTCTTCGGAAGAGCTTGAACAAGCGTGGATGCAAATCGAAGAGCACAATATCGCGTCATTACAAACAGCAGCCAACCGCCGGTTGTTTGTTGTTGACCGGCAGTTGGCTGAATTAATAGAAGGCATTGCCAAGGCCTATCGCTGCAATCTAGAGTGGCTTTATTGATGGTACTGAAGCGATTAAAGCAAATCAGCAGCAAGCTGCGCCAGCTTTGATCGTTCTCCCTTTTCAAGGGTCATATGCCCGCTTAGCCCCTCCTGCTTGAACCTTTCGACAATATGGGTTAAGCCGTTGCTCACAGCGTCAAGGTAAGGGTGGTCGATCTGTTCGGGATCACCCATCAACACGATTTTGCTTCCCTCGCCGACACGGGATACGATCGTTTTCACTTCATGCTTCGTTAAATTTTGCGCTTCGTCAATAATAATAAACTGCCCGGGGATCGACCTTCCCCGGATATAGGTCAACGCCTCAACCTGAATACTGCCCAGCCCCATTAATATCTTATCAATGTCCCCTGATTTTTTCGTATCGAATAAATATTCCAGATTATCATAGATCGGCTGCATCCACGGCCGAAGCTTCTCATCCTTCTCGCCCGGCAAATATCCGATGTCTTTACCCATCGGTACGACTGGCCTGGCGATAAGCAGCTTTTTATATTTATGTTCATCCTCCACCTTCATCAAACCTGCAGCGAGCGCCAGCAGCGTCTTGCCGGTACCTGCCTTGCCGGTCAGAGTAACAAGGGGTACGTCGTCACTGAGCAGAAGCTCAAGCGCCATCCGCTGCTGGGCGTTGCGCGCTGTAATCCCCCAGACAGGATCATTGCTTAAAAATAACGGTTCCAGTTTGCTGCCGTCTTTTGTAACCCGCAAGAGAGCGGATTTGGAGGTGCCCATCTCATCCTTTAAGATAACAAATTCATTCGGATGCAGCCGAATATTAATGTGCAAACTCTTCACACTTAAAAAGCGGTACGTATAAAATTCATCAATCACCGACGGATGAACATGTATCGTTAAATAACCGGTGTAAATATCCGAAGCCTCAACCGTATGATCGGATAAATAATCTTCTGCCTGCAGCCCCAATACATCCGCCTTAATGCGTACGAGCACATCCTTGCTCACAAGCACAACCTGGCGTGGCGCTTCCTTCACCTGTTCCTCCAAATGGTAATTTAAGGCAACTGCCAATATTCGATTATCATTGGACATATCACCAAACATTTCTTGCACCCGGACAAAGCTACGATGATTTAACTCCACCTTCAGCAGGCCGCCGCGTTCCATAGGGATCCCTTCATGCAGATGCCCTTGCTCGCGTAAGCCGTCAAGCAATCGTGACACCGAACGCGCATTTCTCCCTAATTCATCGGCCAACCTTTTTTTCGAATCGATCTCCTCCAGCACAACCGCAGGAATGATGACTTCGTTATCATCAAAAGCATAGATAGCTTGCGGATCATGCAGCAGCACATTGGTATCGAGCACGAAAATTTTTCTCATCGTGAGCCCTCCTGGCGCAGTAATTTTTGAAATGAAGGATCAACATACATAGCTTCACTCCATTACGGACAAACTACACACGGACAACTGAAGCGCGAACTAGGAAAGGTTAGGTGCGACTATGTTCAAACGATTATTATTAACAGCGGCTGTCTGCCTTATCTTATCAGGATGCGGCACTGTCGCCCGTAACAACACATCACCCTCTCCACAGAATAATGAAGGCGTACGGGTTCAGCAGACAAACCCGCCAAAGATGGAGATAAAGAATTCTAAGGATGTTGCTGCTCACCTCGAAGAACTGGCAAAGCATATTCCCGGTGTAAACAATGCTAACTGTGTCGTCGTTGGCAATACGGCCATTGTCGGAATCGATGTCGATCAGAAGCTTGAACGCTCCCGGGTAGGCACCGTAAAATATTCGGTAGCCGAAGCATTCCGCAAGGATCCCTATGGCGTCAATGCAGTAGTGACCGCCGATATGGATATTGCCCAGCGGCTGCGCGAAATCCGCCATGATATGGCGAATGGACGGCCGGTAGCCGGATTTGCGGAAGAACTGGCCGACATCATCGGACGAATTGTACCGCAGATGCCGCGGAATACTGTTCCTCGTGAAGAGGTAGACAGACCTCAAATGCAAAAATCGCAACAATCGCTGCAGCATGGAAAATAACCTGCAGGTACCAAGCTGAAACGGCAGACGCCTTCTTAGCTGCGGAAAATCCGTTCGTGGTGAATTCTAAGAGGCAGGAGTGAAATTTCACCTTCTTAGAATTACAAAAAGCCTAGTGAATAGTCACTAGGCTTTTTTCATCGCTTCAAATACTTGTCCGTCTAATTTCTCCGCAGCGCGTTTGTCATATGTTTTCTCATACTCAGGGGTAACCGACAAGCGAGCGCCGTAGAACATTGCATCACGAATGTTCGTGATCTCGATTTCCAAACATACCAGCTTGAAAGGAACGCCTTCAAGTGAGTCAGAAATTACTTTTGCGGGGCCGTATACAGCCTGTACTGTACCAGAGGAAAACACAGTGACACACACATCAGGATTAGCGCTCATATTGGCGACGAGCCTTGAACGTCCGTCAACCGCAAAACGAAGTGTTGTTGGTGTTGCCGCATAGATCCAGGAGATTGCGCTGGATGTTGGGCTGCCATGCTCTGCATCAGTGGTGTGCAAAAGAACGAAAGTTTCCTTCTGCAGCTGATTGAATAGTGCTTCGGATAATGCCGTTACGGGTTCTGTCATCCGCATCGCCTCCTTATGACCGGAATCAAAGTTGCTCGTTTGTTATTATTATATCATAGGGCGTGCTGTTGTTCCAACCTTCAATCGGCTAATTTTGCCTTTAAAGCATTACGCGCTTCATCAAGCTTGGCCCCATCCAATTGGACGTACGGCGACCGCCATTCCCCATCCAGCGGGATAGATTCGATCGAACTGCTCTTCATGCCAAAATAAGTCGTCAGCATGGTTTCGATTTCTTTCGGATGAATATCGGTTTTCATATTCGCTCCGACTGCATCGATAACATTACCCATACGGGTAACTCCGCCTAATGATGTCATTTTGTCCACGATAGCGCCGATCACCTGCGTCTGTCTTTTGTTGCGTTCAAAATCGCTGGATTCTTTTGTCTGGCCTTCTCCCGGCTTCGACTTCCGGTAGCGGACATAATCCAACGCGTTTTTCCCATCCAATTTCTGCTGTCCGGCTTTCAGATTGATATCAGTCCCGTCTGCCGAGTCCACATAACGCATGTCCATGTCAACATTCACATCGATTCCTCCGAGCGCATTTACCGTATCCGTCAGGGCATTGAAGTTAACGACAACGGTATAATCGATGGGGATGCCGAAGTATTGGCTGAACATCTCCCGCGTCTCCCGGCGGGCATGCGCATTTGCCTCATCTTTGCTCATCTTCTCCCCGATCGCCTGGCTGTAAAAGATCGCATAATACGCATTTGCCTTATGACTCCGATAGCCATCCAATTCGATTTTCGAATCGCGCGGCACGGAAACGATCGTTGATGTCTTTGAGTTCGGGTTGAGCGCAGCGATCTTGATTACATCCGTGTTTAAGCCCCCGCCGTTTGCACGGGAGTCCATTCCTAACAGCAGCACTGTAACGGGTTTATTCTTTGCCGATTGCTCTTCCGGTACTTCCACGGCATTCTCGTTGCCGATCATCTGAAAGGTATCTTTGGTCTTGAGCACCAAGTAACCCAGGTATCCGGCAACTGCAAGCAGAACAATCAAGATGAAGACCATAATACGGCGGCCCCACCTAACAGGTTTTTTGGGTGGCTTGGCCGTTTTCTTGGTTTTTGAAGCGGACCTCGGCGCTAAGCCTGATTCTGTTCCAGCACTCATCATATTCACCTTGACTTAATTGTATTTCGGGTTGGAGTTGATGTCATGCAGCAGCTGCTCCCCTAGCTCGCGAGGATACATCTGTGTTTTGACACGGCCTTCCCGTTCGTACTTCACATGAATCATGGTCTCATCCGTCAAAGCGATGTACACTTTGCCCAGTCCATGATCCTCCTGCAAAATCTGGATAAAGAAATTACGGGTATCGGCCGCCGCCAGATCATCCGGCCTGGCAGCGGCAACGATTTCGATCTGCAGCCAATTGAACAACGCATCCTCAAACCGCATTCGCTGTTCCTCCTGAAAACATCATTTGCCCGTCTCGGAAGGATTGTTGGACGCCGTCTCCACAGGAGGGGCGGACTTTCCTTTCCACTTGTCATACAGTTGCCTTCCACGCAGCATCAGCATCATAATAACGGCAACAGCCATACATTGAATGATCGGCAGCTTGTCGATTTGAAGAATCATCAACACAAACGAGCCGAGGGCCATCATCAGATAAACCAGGATTTCCTTCAAAATCGGGAGACGCCGTTGAGCCCTGAACACGGCATTAAAGATGTAAATGGTAAATCCCAATATTAAGACGTAAGAAACGACCGGATGGTTGCTGAGCCATTCCTGCACCGCAATACCTCCCTGTTAAACACTCGATTGCGCCATTTTACGCTGTTTTTCAGCGCGGTCGCGTTCACTTTTATTCAATACTTTCTTGCGAAGCCGAATGGACTTCGGCGTCACTTCGCAATATTCGTCATCATTCAAATATTCCAGCGCCTGCTCCAAGGAGAAGATGATCGGAGTTTTCATTTTTACCGTATCCTCTTTCGTTGCAGAACGTACGTTAGTCAGCTGTTTCTCTTTACAGATGTTGACAATGATATCATTATCCCGGTTATGCTCGCCGACAATCATACCCTCGTATACTTCTGTACCCGGCTCAAGGAACAAGATCCCGCGATCCTCTACGGACAGCATGCCGTAGAACGTGGATGTTCCGTTCTCGCTGGCAACCAGAACGCCTTGATGACGGCCGCCAACCGATGTACCCGCCAAGGGGCCGTAGTTGTCAAAGGCATGGTTCATAATGCCATAACCACGGGTCAGCGTTAAAAATTGCGTACGGTATCCGATCAAGCCGCGTGCAGGAATGATGAATTCCAAGCGTACTTGTCCGGTTCCGTTGTTGATCATATTGACCATTTCCGCCTTGCGCGTTCCCAAGCTTTCCATCACCGCGCCCATGCTCTCCTCAGGCACGTCAATGATCAATCTTTCATAAGGCTCCATACGGGCGCCGTCAATTTCTTTAATAATAACTTCCGGCTTCGATACTTGCAGTTCAAATCCTTCACGTCTCATATTCTCAATGAGGATACCCAGATGCAGTTCGCCGCGTCCCGCAACGATGAATGCGTCCGGGCTTTCCGTTTCGTCCACACGAAGCGCTACGTCAGTCTCCAGCTCTTTCATGAGGCGCTCACGCAGCTTGCGTGAAGTAACCCATTTGCCTTCGCGGCCGGCGAACGGGCTGTTGTTGACTAGGAATGTCATCTGCAGCGTAGGCTCATCGATCTTAAGGACAGGCAATGCCTCCGGCTTGTTCGGGTCGGCAATGGTTTCACCGATATTGATATCTTTAATTCCGGCGATCGCAACGATATCCCCCGCTCCCGCTTCAGGCACTTCCACGCGTTTTAAGCCTTGGAAGCCGAACAGCTTCTCGATACGGGCTTGCTTCACGCCGCCTTCACGCGTCATAACGGCAACAGGCTGCCCCTGCTTGATAATACCGCGATTCACGCGGCCAACCGCGATGCGGCCCAAATATTCATTGTAATCCATTAAGGTAACCAAAAATTGCAGCGGCTCCTCCGTGCTCTCAGTAGGTGCAGGAATGTGGCTGACAATCGTATCATACAGCGCCTGCATGTTGCTGTCCTGCTGCTCAGGATCCAGGCTGGACGTCCCCATTAATGCTGAGGCATAGACAACCGGAAAATCGAGCTGCTCGTCGTTAGCGCCCAGTTCGATGAACAGATCCAACACTTCATCCACGACTTCTGCCGGACGTGCATTCGGACGATCGATTTTATTCAGAACGACAATCGGCGTTAATTGATGCTCGAGCGCTTTACGAAGAACGAATTTTGTCTGCGGCATGCAGCCTTCGAAGGCATCTACTACAAGCAGGACGCCGTCTACCATTTTCATAATCCGTTCCACTTCGCCGCCAAAGTCGGCATGACCCGGCGTATCCACAATGTTGATCAAGAACTCTTTGTAATTGATGGCCGTGTTTTTAGCAAGGATCGTAATCCCTCTCTCACGTTCCAAATCATTGGAATCCATTGCCCGCTCCTGCAAAACCTCGTGCTCGCGGAATGTACCGGATTGTTGTAACAGCTTGTCTACCAGCGTCGTTTTTCCGTGGTCGACGTGTGCGATAATCGCAATGTTTCTTAAGTTTTCTCTTGAGTGCATTTCATTAATTCCTTCCAGTCATAAAATGAATTTCTTTTTTTCCAGCTCAAAACAAGGCTTACCAACGGTAGCGCCTGCCGAATACCATCCATGCGCCGATGCCGATAAGCAGGATCGCAATGAGATAGATTCCCCAGCTCCAAAGCAGCATGAAACCAAAGCACGCTGCGGCTACGGCAGTCAAAACAAGAGCGGCGATCTGCGCGCCGCGCGGACGTGACATGTCAAACAGATAGTATTCGTACAACCCGACCGCGACACCGAAAATAAACATCGGCCATAAATAATGCATGCTGCTCCAGCCAAACACATTACAGTAAAGGAACACCAACGCATAAGTCGACAGCATGCCGCCTGGAATGAGCACGGCTGCCGGCAAGATTCGTCCGAAATAAAGCACATGCAGCAATATACCGGGAACTAGGACAAACAGCGGCCAAAATATCGAGCCAATAAAGCTGAATACGCCTAATTTTCCAAGCAAAATAACGATGCCCGCAATCAGCATCAGTATACCGACAGAATATTGGTTTTTTGACATCCGGATCCCCCCGTTCCTTGCACCGCCAACCGCAATCAGCTGTCTCGACCTCGGGAAGAAACCAGCACCGTTCGCTTTTAAAAAAACAAAGCATGTTAAAACTTGAGCTAATGCTTCCTGATCTATTGACGAAAGACGACACGTTTTTACTATAGTGTAATGGAACTCAAGGGAAAAAACCAGTGCGAAACGAAAATCTTCACCAGATTGCCGTTCAAATCCGGCGGCGAAGCAGGGAAACAGCAATAACAAACGGGATGGAAATGAGTGGAATTGCCTCAGATGCTGTTGAAGATCCGTGTAAAAACAACATGTCCAGCGCAGGATCATGAACAAGCATCTTACCGGCCGCGTAACCAAGCAAGCCCGCGCCAAAATAAATCAATGGCGGAAACTTTCGAAGCGCGGCGCCCAGCAATTGGCTGCCCCAAATAATCATTGGTATGCTGAGCCCGATTCCGAGCACAATAAGCAAAGGCTCGCCTTCGGCAACAGCAGCGATTGCAAGCACATTATCCAGGCTCATGACGAAATCAGCCGCAACGATGGTGCGGATGGCGGAGCCTAAAGAAGCGGAGCTGCGCACTTGAGGGTGGCCTGTGCCATCCTGGGCGTCCCGCAGCAATTTCACTGCAATGACAAACAACAGCAATGCACCGGCGGCTTGAAGATACGGGACTTGGAGCAGACTGATCGCCACCAGCGTTAATACGCAGCGAAGGCCTACTGCTGCTGCCGCTCCCCAAAAGATGGCCTTTTTACGCTGTATTGGCGGCAAATGTTGGCTAGCCATGGCAATGACAATCGCATTATCTCCGCTTAACAGCACATTAATGAATACAATTTGAAAAAAGATGAACATACTCTCCAATGGACTCGCCTCCTCACCAACAGTTCTATGTTTTAGAGAAGAGGGATATGTCCAAAAAAGACCAAAAAATAAACCTGAAGGGGACAAGCATTAATGGAGTTATTTTCATTGGCGTTTTTTTCCGCTCTGTTTACGATCGTCTTTATCGATCTGATTTTGGCTGGAGATAATGCGATCGTGATTGGAATGGCTGCGCGCAATCTGCCGAAGCAGCAGCAGAAAGCGGCAATATTATGGGGAACAGCAGGTGCGGTGTGCATAAGGATTATCGCAACCATTCTTGTTGTCTGGCTGCTGAGGATACCATGGCTTCTGCTGATCGGCGGGATTCTTCTGCTCTGGATCGCATATAAGCTGCTCGTTCAAGAAAATCAGCACGACAATATACAGGCCGGCAATACGCTGTGGCAATCTGTCCGCACAATTGTGATCGCGGATGCCGCAATGGGCCTTGATAATGTGATCGCCGTTGCCGGCGCTGCGCATGGCCACCTGCTGCTCGTTGTATTGGGACTATTGATCAGCATACCGATTATCGTATGGGGCAGCACACTATTCATCGGACTGATCAACCGTTTCCCCTGGATCATCTATATCGGTTCCGGCATTCTTGCCTATACCGCCGCTAAGATGATTAAGGACGAACCGCGGATCAAATCAGTATTCCAGCACAATGCATTGCTCAGTTGGGCATTTGTCGTTCTGATGGTAAGTATCATCATCATTGCAGGCTTGTTGACGAATGCCGCGCGCAGCCGAAAAAATAAAAGCAGGGAATCCCGCTAGGGCCCCTGCTCCATCATTTAAAACCATTCGTCGCGCCCCGCTGTTTCCCCGGAAAGATCCGTTTCAGCATTAAGCTCCATAACTTCCGTCTCTTCGATCGCTTTCGCGAGCAACTCATCCAGCTGAGGGATAAAAGATTCTACTTTTTCCACTACACGCAAATTTGGGTTTGTACTCGGTGATTTCGGCACAAACAATGTGCAGCAATCCTCAAAAGGCAGGATTGAAGTCGCAAATGTCCCTATTTTCTCCGCAGTGTTAATGATCTCCTGTTTATCCATCATCACAAGCGGCCTCAATAACGGCAGTTCGACGACACGCCCGATCACATTCATGCTTGCCAGTGTCTGGCTTGCTACCTGGCCCAGGCTTTCTCCTGTAACAATCGCCGAAGCGCCGGCCTGCTCGGCTAGCTTCTCCGTGATGCGCAGCATCGCTCTGCGCATTAATGTAATCATGAGAGGATCCTGCTTGCTACTTACAAACGAGGTTTGAATATCCGTAAAAGGCACCAAATGCAGCCGCAGCGTTCCCCCGCTGTAATAAGATAACCGTCTGGCAAGTTCGATCACTTTATCTCTTGCCTGTTCGCTCGTGAACGGGAAGCTGTAGAAATGGACCGCTTCCACTTCCAATCCTTTGCGCATCGCATGCCATCCCGCTACCGGGCTGTCAATTCCGCCTGACAGGAGCAGCATTGCCTTGCCGTTTGTCCCGTAGGGAAATCCACCGGCTGTCGGCACCACTTCGCTGAACACATAGGCAGCCTCCTGCTGGATCTCTACGCGAAGCTCAATCTCCGGATGCCGAACATCCACCCGAAGCTGGGGGTAGCGGCGAAGTACGTGACCCCCTACCAGATGGTTCATCTCCTGAGAGCCGTGCGGGAACTCCTTCCATACTCTTCGAACGGATGCTTTAAAGGTCCTCGGCGTATCATCGTAGCCCTTCATAACGTCGAGCGCCGCTTCGCGAATCGCTTCCAAATCAGGCACTGTTCGTTTTACGGGGCTTAGCGAGACGATGCCGAATATATCTTGAAGGCGCTGTGCGATCGGGTGGTACGGTTCACCGTTCAACTCGATATATATTCTTCCGAAAGATTGCGTGATTAACGCCGCTGGGTAAGGCTTTAATACCCTTAACACCTGATCCTTCAACCGCTTCTCGAAACGCATCCGGTTCCGACCTTTTATCGTAAACTCTCCGAACCGGAGCATAATCATTTCGTAATCCATTGTTGCGCTACCCTCTTCCTTCAAGCGGTTTGAGCTTTTTGACGACCATGGCCAGCCGTTGGCTTAACAACCGGATATCATTCTCCGTATGCTCATCACCCAGACTGATTCGAATGCCGCTCTTCGCTGCCTCGTGGCCTGTCCCCATTGCCAGCAGCACCCGGCTGGGCCGGTCTTCCTTCGAGGAGCATGCCGATTTGGTCGATACGATGATCCCGTGTTTCTCGAGAAGGTGAACTATTACCTCCGGCTTCATACCTGGATAGCACACATGAACAATATGAGGCGCAATGTTGTCATCTCTATGGGCGTCAAGTCCGCCATTTATGATTTTCAGTTCCGGGATATTAGAAATCGACTGTATGAGCAATGAGCGCAGACGGCCCATTCGTTCTCTTCGGACAGTCTGTTCCGCCATTGCCAGACGAGCCGCTTTGACTGATGCCACAATTCCAGGCAGATTAGGTGTTCCCGAGCGCAAGCCGCCCTCCTGTCCCCCTCCGGCAAATAACGGATCCAGCGTAATTCCTTCTCTTACGTACAGCCAGCCATTGCCTTTCGGACCGCGCAGCTTATGTGCAGAGCCGCTGAACAAGTCAATGTGCCATTCTTTCAGGCGAATCGGAAGTTTGCCGATACTTTGAACGCCATCCACATGAAAAAGCGTTCGCGGGTATTGCTTCAGCACGTCTCCGATCTCCGCTAATGGCTGCACCGAGCCTACCTCATTGTTAACATGCATGATACTAACTAAAATCGTCTCGTCGCAGATCGCCGCTTTAAGGTCATCAACCGATACAAGACCATGAGAATCAACGGGTAAATAGGTGACGCGGTAACCTAGCTGTTCCAACTGACGAAAGGCTTCATAGACGGAAGCATGCTCGATCTGCGTTGTGATGAGGTGATTTCCGCGGCTGCGGTAAGCGAAAGCAGCTCCCTTAATCGCCAGATTATTGCTCTCCGTGCCGCCTGAAGTAAACACCCACTCCTCAGAACCGACTTGGAACAACTCGCCCATCAGTTCACGCGCACGCTTCATCAGCTTGCTGGCCTCCGAACCGCTCCTGTGTATCGATGCAGGATTGGCATAATGCTGTGCCATAACCTCTGCCATCGTACGAATGACATCCTCATGGGGAGGCGTGGAAGCACTGTGATCAAAGTAAAGCATTACTGGGCCGCCTCCTATACCAAAATAAAAAGATCAACGAATGAGAGCCGCAGCAAAGCCGCTTCATCGTGATCCTTAACCTTAAACTGATTCCGGACAAGCATCTAAAAACCTAGATACTGAACAACTCTCTTGCGTTAGTTACTTTGCCGATATATTTCTGCGTCTCTGAAGGCAGGCTGCCCAGTTGATTCATCACATCGGCATCCGTCCGTATGCCCAGACGATCCACTCTTCCCGGACCAGCGTTATATGCGGCAAGTGCTGCCAGCTCATTATTATCGTATTTACGCAGTAAGTAGGACAAATAACGAGTGCCTCCGTCGATGTTCTGACCAGGGTCGAAGGAATCGTTCACGCCAAGCCCCTTAGCCGTTGCATCCATCAGCTGCATCAGCCCTTTCGCTCCGGCAGAGGAGACGGCATCCGAGCGAAATGAAGATTCCGTATGAATAACCGCTTTGATTAAAGACGGGTCGACGCCATATTTATTGGATGCTGCGTTAATTAATGTCTCATATTCGGTTCCGTGATCCGAATTGTCCGTGCTCGAAGCCGCAGTCGAATAGGTCGGCGGGATTTGGAAAACAGGCAGCGGATTAGGAAGCAGCCCAGAAGCTGCTGCAGCTGGTGTCGCAGATGCTACTGGAAGCATAAATGACTCTTGATCAGCCGGTGCCGAATTGGAATCGTACAGTAGCTGCTGAAGCAGACTGTCGAATAGCGAACCCGACGTGCCGTCCGTTGTTGAAGCCGCCAAGTTGCCGGCATTCATTGGATTGGATGAAAAGTCTAAGGATTTCTGCCATTGAAGCTGCAGCATTGTCTTCATTATTCGCGGATCGATACTCATCGTTGGACAACCTCCACTGCAGTAAGCATTAATGTTTTTATTGTACACGTTTTGCCAGCAGACCGCTAGTCCCAAACGTAAAGACCGGCGAGTGTGGAGCTCGCCGGTCTTTTGTCATGTGACCAAATAATAAAGAGGGATTAAGACTAAGTTAGTAGCCACTGCAATTAATCCGAGTGATATGGACCAAACCCCAAGAGATCTGCTGCCTTGGCGGTAAGCGACAAAGCCTAAAACCGCTGCGGTTGCCCCAAGCAACACTCCCCACATAAACCACGAAGCAATTGCAAATCCAAGGGCTGTCCAGCCCATCGATCTGCCTGCCGCCCTCGTGCTGGCATTGGCAGAGCTCACGACGGATGTAGAACGCTCCTCTTCATCTCGCACTTTAATCGGTACGGATGCTCCTGCAGGATAAGCGATTTCTGCAGACGCCTCAGTATCAGAGTGCCGTTTGCCGCTTTCGAGCTTCCACTCTTGTTCACTCGCACTACGGACATTACCTGGTTGATCGCCTTTTTGCTTCGGATCGTTGCCTTGTTGTCCCATTGCCATCACTCCTTTGGTTTGAAGGTATGGCAGCAGGTTATGGAAGCTTCCTCGGCAGCATCCCGATGATTTGAACCCATTCCGTCGCTTGCGAATTCGGAATGATAATCCATCTGGGCATGCTTGTCCACATCAATCATAATCGTATCGGCATTGCATTGGTTGCCCTGCCCCCAGAATGAGCAGTTAGCTACGCTGCATTTCACGCCTTTCGGCATAAAAATCACCCCCGTTAACAAGTTGCCCGTTACGGGGGTGAGTTATGTCTGCCTTATTTTTGTCTTTGCATCCGCAGTTGCGTCATATAGTCGCTTTCATAATAGGCTAAGTCATCGCGCAGCTCTTCATAAATTTTCGAAATGTTCAATACGATATCGCGGGCGGCCCGCACAGGCTTGAAAAGGAATCGAATGGCGTCTTGTCCGGTATAAGCATATCGTCCATCCTCCGAATAGCCTTCATTCTTAGGATAGAAATAAGCATTCACGCACTGATGATACACTTCATACAAAGCTCTATCCGCAAACTCGGTATCAAAATTTGGACGCCGCAGCGCAACTCCCAATTTCTCGTAAGAAACTTCGGAGAAAACCAGCAGGTGCCTTAGATCGGCCAACAATCCTTTATAGAATTGAGCGGCGTCATCGCCTTCATGCCCTGCGGTTAATTGCGGCATTGCATTTTCATTCAAAAATGTTTCCAATTGGCCGATAGCCAGTTTCAATTTTTCCCTTGTTGATTCAGAAAGCTGTTTCACATTCGTTGATGGCATTAGTATGCTTCCCCTTTCTTTGTTCCCGAAAACACGATTCAACTCACCAACAACATGGTACCACAAATTACATCGAAGTGGTACTGCTGATTCAGTTAATTCACTGTATATTTTACCTTGCCGAATCCAAACCTAAACTCGATCGCACTTCATCACCGCAACCTGAACTGGAGGATAACAATCATGAGCCGTCGAAAATGGATTCTGTGGACTGTTCCACTTGCTTTATTAGCCTTATTTCTCATAGGCAAGCCCTTATCTGAGCCAAGCGCACCTGGTCCTTCAACATATCCTTCGGCTGCATCTTCTGTTCAAAACGAGCATCGGTTAAAGATGGCAACCCTGCAAAACGATGTGAATGCAACAGCTATGCTGTGCTCGGCAGAATGTACCAAGGAAATGCGTCACGCGCTTACGAGCTCAAGCTCAACCCGTAACCGAAGACAGCTGATCCGGTCGATGATGGACAAACATCCTCATATGGAACATATGTTGTGGGTAGATAAAAAAGAACCCTTCTCCCTTGGCGTTGTTCCGAGCGATATCAATTCCTTATACCATCAGCATCTGGAAAAGGCAAAAACCGCTCTATCCAAAGGCCAGCCATACGATTCCGGAATGATCAATCAAAACGGTCACCACTACATGGTAATGGCCACGCCGGACCCTGATCGTTCCAACAAAGGCTCGGGATTAATCGGATTAGTTAGGCAAGATATTGTGAGGCAAGTCGAACGCCATCAACGGCGCAATCTACGATTAGTTCCATATCCCAGTGAAGGGCGCTATCGGACGGAATCAGTGGAACCCGGAACAACGAAGGATATCACCGTCGAAAATGGTGAAGACAATGGAAATTCCAGTCATTACCATATCAACGAGGTTGTTGTAAAATTCAAAAATGAGCCGGAAGCCGACCGTTTGCAGACGATACAAAAAGATATTAATGCCCAAGAAGTAAAGAGACTGGGGTATACGTACGTTTTCCGCTCTAAATCGATGAATGCTGAACAAATGATGGATTATTTCAATACGAATTGTCAGCCTCAATATGTGGAGCCCCACTACTTATATTTAACCAATACGAAGGATTTTGATACAGATTCATCCAAGTTAACCCCTATTGTCCCTAATGATTCGCTCTATTCCGATTATCAATGGAATTTGCCTTCCATTGAAACAGAGCGAGGTTGGAACGTCACAAAAGGCAGTGATCAGGTTGTAGTCGCGGTCTTGGATACAGGAGTTCAAAGTGATCATCCCGACTTAACCGGACAACTCGTCAAAGGGATTAATATTGTCGATAAGAAAAATGAGCCGCTCGACGACGTCGGCCACGGCACTCACGTAGCAGGCATCATCGCAGCCTCGGTAAATAACAATGAAGGCGTGGCCGGCCTTTCCTGGTATAACAAAATCATGCCGGTCAAAGTGCTTAACGGGGAGGGTGCAGGGTCCACCTATTCAGTAGCCGAAGGCATAATTTGGGCTACCGATCATGGCGCAAAGGTCATTAACATGAGTTTGGGCAATTACGCTTCCGCACAATTTTTACACGATGCAATCCGTTATGCTTATGACAATGATGTTGTGCTTGTTGCCGCCAGCGGCAATGACAATACGGAGCGTCCCGGCTTTCCCGCCGCCTATCCGGAAGTGTTCGCGGTCGCGGCAACGGATAATAACAGGAAGAGGGCTCCCTTCTCCAATTACGGAGAATACATTGACGCAGCTGCCCCGGGTGCCAGCATCGCCAGCACCTATAAGGACAGCCAGTATGCCGCATTATCGGGCACTTCCATGGCAAGTCCCCATGTAGCGGCTCTGGCGGCGTTGATCCGTTCCAAAAACCCGCAGCTCAAAAATCACGAAGTCATGCAAATTATGCGAAACACTTCCATTGACCTCGGAGCGCCGGGCAAGGATACTTACTTTGGATACGGCCAGATTGATGTTGCTCGCGCATTGGAAGCATCAAGCCCGTCAGTGTTATCTCTTGATCGAGTGTTATCTCTTGATCGCTTTAAAGAACAGGTCAAGCTTCGTTTAGCGCAAATTATTAAAGGTTATTATTAAAAACAAAAATGAACCGCCTGGGCATACAGCCTTCTGGCGGTTCATTTCATTTACAAGTTCGTGTCGGAAAGTTTGCCGTAAGCCGGGTTCTGTACTTCTTGTGGTTCAAACGGGAACGACCCTCCCACCATGAAGCGACAATCATCTATCTAGACCCTTCATTGCTGAAGGGTTCAAGCGACCAACCCGAACGCGCCCCGGTGCCAAGGCTGCGGCCCTTCGCCGCGGCGTTCTCTCGGTCTTGCTCCAGATGGGGTTTACCAGCCGCGTTGTCACCAACGCCGCTCGTGGTCTCTTACACCACGGTTCCACCCTTGCCTGTGCCTGCAAGCAGGCCATCGGCGGTCCATTTCTGTGGCACTATCCTTCAGCTCGCGCTGACTGGACGTTATCCAGCATCCTGCCCTATGGAGCCCGGACTTTCCTCTCGCAGCCTGCAGCTGCCAGCGATTGTCTGTCAAACTTTCCGGTGCATTGCTTAGTATACAAGGAAACGGACAAAACCTCAACCCACCGGTCGTTATTACCACAACATTTACAGGAAAAGAAAAGGCTCCGTATGAACTTTGGAAGCAACTGCCTCTGTCGCGTACCTACGTCCGGCAAGCGCCTCCCCCAGCCATTGCGCTACTCTTGGCTTCATAATTTTCTCAATATTGTGGCCCGGGTCAATGATCGACAGCCCCGCAGCCAAAGCATCATGCGCGGTATGATAATCGATATCCCCTGTTACCAGCACATCCGCACCGGCAAAAAGCGCGTGCCGCGTATATTTTGCGCCTGAACCGCCAAGCACGGCTACTTTCCGGACGGTTTGCTGCCCATTCCCCACGACTCTGACAAAAGGCACGTCAAATGCTTGCTTTACTTTATCCGCCAGCGCTTTAAGCGGCACCGGTTCAGGAAGCTTGCCTACCCTCCCCAAACCAAAGGAACGGCCTTTGAGATCCATCGGGTATAGATCATAAGCGACTTCCTCATACGGATGCGCCTTCAGCATCGCCTGCACGACCTGCCGCTGTGCGCTCTGCGGCACAACGGTCTCTACGCGAATCTCTTTGACGCGCTCAAGCTTGCCTTGTTTTCCTATGAAAGGATCCGTGCCTTCTCCAGGGAGAAATGTACCAGTACCTTCAATATTGAAGCTGCAGTTGCTGTAATGTCCGATTCCACCTGCTCCGGCTTGCCAGATCGCCTCCAGCACCTTTTCATGATGCGACTGAGGCACAAACACAACCAGCTTATGCAGCTTGTCCGTATGGACCTCCTCTAAGCTCTCACGACCCTGTAAGCCAAGCATTTCAGCCATCCAATCATTAATGCCCCCTTCTGCCACATCCAGATTGGTATGGGCAATATAGACGGCTATATCATTTTTAATCAGCTTTTCGTACAGTTTGCCGGCAGGCGTCGAAAAATCCAGCTTTGCAAGAGGCCGGAAGATAATGGCATGATGCGCAATAATCAGTTCCGCACCGATCGCAATCGCTTCTTCAACTACCGCATCTGTAACATCCAATGCGATAAGCACTTTGCTGATTTCTTTCTGCAGCGTACCAAGCTGCAGCCCGATTTTATCTCCTTCAACCGCATAATGCTTCGGAGCGAGCTGCTCCATCAATTGTACTACCGTTTGGCCGTTGGCAAACAATCCAGCACCTCCCTAATTTGTCGGATTTCTTCACGGAAGGCCGCTTCCTTTTCCCGTGATTCGGCCGCATCCGATTCCGACAGCTTAATACAGATCTTTTCAAGCTTGCAAAGCTCCGACTCCCACTTTTTCTTCCAGACCTCAACTGGCTCACTGACAAGCCACGGCCCTAATGTATAAAGCCATTCCTGTGACAGCTTGCCGCCATCATTTAGCTGAATACGATCGGGATTGTATAATTCATCATTTAGCTCTTTGGCTCTGTCTGAACGGACAGCGTGAAGAATCTCGTACGTTTTCCCGTCTTCCTCAATAATTTGCTCCCCCGTTAAATACCAATTCTCCTTAACAAGCCAGCGGCGCACGAGATCCTCGCCGACATTGGGCTGAAGCACAAGCTCGGTTACGCCTTCCAGCTTGCCTTGCCGGAGCCCTTCTTCGAGGATGTCTCTAATTAATCCCCCGCCCATTCCCGCAATCGTAATCGCATCCACTTCGCCAGCAGATAAAACAGACAGCCCGTTTCCTTCGCGAACGTCGATGCGCGAGCTTAGTCCCGCATCCCTCACTTGCTTGCGAGCCGCTGCGAGCGGCCCCGGATTCAGTTCTCCGGCTATGACAAACGGGCTTTTGCCGGATTGTATCAGGTAGACCGGCAGCAGCGCGTGATCCGAGCCGATATCGGCCACCCGATGTCCATTGCCAATCTGTTCGAATATTCCCATAAGACGTTTTGAGATTTTTAACATTAAGCTACCCACGCAATCCATTTTTTTCGAAGGGAGAACAATAAGATGCCTCCAATCGTTATTTTACTAATAAGCTGAACCTGAAGCCACTGTGCTTCACTCGTCAGAAATGCGTTATAAACTTCCGGCATAAGCCAAAGCAGCGCAGATGTTAAGAAAATAACAGCTGCCGCTTGCTTGGACCAACGATGCACAAACCAGCTTAACCAACCGAAAAGAAATGACGCCGGAACCCAAAATAATTGAATATCATACCAAGCGGGTTGATCCGCGCTGCGGGATAACAGCAAAGCATACACCATGATCGCTCCAATCCATCCGCACAGATGAAGCAGCGCAATTCGGGCGCCGATGCCATAACCGATCCAGAACAAAGCGCATAAAGCCAGGTACCCTGTCTTCCAGCCCCACTCGCTCAGCTGATGAAGCTCCAACATATAGAGCCCGCCCAGCAGCATAATAACCATTCCCACACTGATCAAAGCTAATCCTGCCGCTTCATTTCGTGTTCGAATACGCTGTCCCAAAACCATGAATAAAACGAAAAAAATAGACAGTATCGTTATTTGCATTGCCGGATGAAAAAAGTTAAAATAAAGAGCAACAAAACAAATCAAGGAAATCAATCCAAAAAAAAGAAACCAATGTTTCCCTTTCGAACGCTGTAGTGCTGATGCCGCTTTACCTGTCAAACCTGAAGGCGGCCGCTGCGTCGGATCATCTAAATACAGATTCAGCAGGAAATCACAATAATGATCTGGAAGCAGCTTGCTTCGCTGCCAATGTTCGATTTCTTTGATTATCGTTTTTCGACGCTCCTGCTCCATTCTTCCATGTTCCTCTCCATAGGAAGGATAATTAGGTGAGACCTATACCTGCTTATTTTGAAAAAAAGACCTTGCTGCATAGAGCAGAAAGGTCAGGCCGGGTTTATTCCAAGAAATCCTTCAAACGTTTGCTGCGGCTTGGATGACGCAGCTTGCGCAGTGCTTTGGCTTCGATCTGGCGAATTCTTTCGCGCGTTACGCCAAACACTTTACCAACTTCCTCAAGTGTACGGGTCCGCCCATCATCTAATCCAAAACGAAGACGCAGTACATTCTCTTCCCGTTCCGTTAACGTGTCAAGCACATCTTCCAACTGCTCTTTAAGAAGCTCATAAGCAGCGGCATCCGCAGGAGCAAGCGCCTCCTGATCCTCGATAAAATCTCCGAGATGCGAATCATCCTCTTCACCGATCGGTGTTTCCAGCGATACAGGCTCTTGAGCAATTTTCATAATCTCTCGAACTTTATCTGTGCTTAGGTCCATCTCAGCCGCAATTTCCTCCGGCGTCGGTTCTCTCCCGAGCTCTTGAAGCAATTGACGGGAAACGCGAATCAATTTGTTGATGGTCTCCACCATATGAACAGGAATACGGATCGTACGTGCCTGATCGGCAATCGCGCGAGTGATCGCTTGGCGAATCCACCATGTCGCATACGTACTGAACTTGTACCCTTTCGTATGGTCGAACTTTTCCACCGCTTTGATCAAGCCCATGTTGCCTTCCTGAATCAAATCAAGGAACAGCATTCCGCGGCCTACATAACGTTTGGCGATGCTGACAACAAGCCGCAGGTTCGCTTCCGCAAGTCTGCGCTTCGCCTCTTCATCACCTTTCTCAATCCGCTTAGCCAGTTCAACTTCATCGTCTGCGGAAAGAAGCGGAACACGTCCGATCTCCTTCAAGTACATACGAACGGGGTCATTGATCTTAATGCCCGGCGGCAATGCCAGGTCATCGTCAAAGCTGAAGTCATCATTCTCCCGGTCGTGGTCATCGCTGCCGCCAATCGGCAAATCCTCGTCTCTTTCATTGACAACCTCGATACCGATATCATCAAGTTGTTCGAAAAACTCGTCCATTTGCTCAGGATCTTGATCGAAAGGAGAAAGTTTCTCTACAATCTCCTTATAAGATAAAGATGACCTTTTCTTACCCTGTTCAATCAGTTGCTCCTTGACCAGCTCCAGCTTTTGCTCGGTATCTAGTTCAGTATGTTGATCATTCGCCATCTTCCGACTCCCTCCTCCCTAGAACCGATCGTCCAGTTCAGCATTCAGCTGTCTCTCTAGGGCGTTAATCTCACTAAAAATTTGTGCAGCCAGCACGTTGTTCCCGGAACGTTCCGCACGCACCCATTCATCTCTTCTCTGCTCCAAAAACCGCAGTTTTTGTTCTTTCTGAATCACTCTTACGTAGCGGTCCATCAACTGCAGATCAAACGGTGAATTGTCGTCCATCATCAGAATCGAAGAAGCTGCCCTCTCTAGGCGATCGTCCTGAAGCGTTGCGATAAACCGGCTGACATCCGGATCATTGCCTTGTGCATAATAAGCATATAAGTAAGCAGCAAGAGCTGCGTGATCCTCTATTACAAAAGCATCGCCCAGCTTTTCATAAACAGCGCTTGCCACTTCTGCATCCTGCAGCATCATGAGCAGTAAATGCCGCTCCGCCTTCTGGTAAGCTGGAACAACCGGCGGCGGTCCCGCTGTACGGCGTTTTTCATTCATACCATTATTCCACGAATTATCGTTATTATCCCCTGCCGGCCGCATTTTTTGCAATTGCATCCGTATTTGGTGGCAATCCTGCTTCAAGGTGTCGAGTGAAACCTCAAATTCGCGGGCCAGCTCTTTTAAATAAAATTCGCGTTCAATCGTCGATTCCAATTCAGCGATCATACTGACCGCTTCCATGACGTAATTTTTGCGCCCTTCTTCTTCTACCATTGTATGGTGTTTTCTAGAATATATAAGTCTAAATTTCATGGCAGAGACAGGCTGCGAAATCACTTCACGGACAAAAGCGTCGGTTCCCTTTGCCGTAATATACTCGTCTGGATCCATTCCTTTCGGAAGTAATGCAACGGCCTGCTTTACACGCGCTTTCTCAAGCAGCGGAATTGTCTTGAGAATAGCTGCTTGTCCGGCATTATCACCGTCATAACAGATCACAACCTCATCGGCATTGCGGCGGATGATCTCGACATGCTCCTCCGTAAGCGCCGTTCCCATCGTAGCCACGCCATTCTTAACGCCTGCGCTCCAAGCTTTTATCACATCCATATAACCCTCGAAAAGAACGAGTTGACCGGTCTTGCGAATATCCGGTCTGGCTTGATGGAAGTGATAAAGATTTTTGCTTTTATTAAATAATACGGTTTCGGGCGAGTTTAGATATTTGGGCTGTCCATCTCCCATGATACGCCCCGCAAATGCGATGACTTTGCCTTCACGGTTCCACAACGGGAACATGACACGGTCCCGGAAGCGGTCCACATAACCGGTTCCATCGCTCTTAGGAGAGAGCAGTCCTCCTCTTTCCATCAAAGCCGGATCGTACTCCCGCTTGGTCAAAAATTTGAACAGTACATCCCAGTTGTTTGGCGCATAACCGATCATGAATTGCTCGATGAGCTTGTCCGTCAAGCCTCTGGACCTCAGATATTCTTTTGCCGGTCGGCCAGCCTCCGTATTATTTAATAAATAATGATAAAACTTCGCAGATAATTCATGGGCCGTTAACAGGATGTCTCTTTCTCGCTGCATAGGGGTCGGATCGGACGCTTGCGGTGTCCATGTTACCGCAATGCCGGCATTCTCGGCCATCACGCGTACGGCTTCCGGAAAGGAGTACCCTTCCATCAATCCTACAAACTTGATCACATCGCCGCCTTGACCGCATCCATAACAATGAAAGATTTGTTTGTCCGGCGTAACGGTAAACGAAGGCGTCTTCTCGGAATGAAACGGGCAAAGCCCTTTCATGTATTTCCCCTGTTTGGTGAGATGAACGTACCTGCCGACCGTTTCCACGATATCGTGGTGCCGGAGCACCTCTTTGATAACTGTCTCCGGAATCATGCCGCTGGACATCATAGATCACCTTCATCCTAATAACACGTAATACTATTCGCTATGCTTCACCGATCTCCTGCAAATTCCTGCAAAACTTTTGTCAGCTTTTGTTGAAAACGTCTGCGATCTTCGTCCGTCATGGCGCGAGGTCCTTTGGTTCTGCCCCCGCCGCGCCGCTGCTTGGCCAATTCATGCCGGCGTTCCATCAGAAAATCGATCGTTGAATCTTCATACCTCTGTCCCCGGTTTGACAGGACAACCGCACCCTTTGCAAGCGTGATCGTTGCAAGCCCAAAGTCTTGGGTAATGACAATATCGCCCCGCTTAACACGATTGGAAATATAGAGATCCACGGATTGGTCGCTTCGGTCGACCTGAACAACTTCGACGCCAGCTTCCGGTTCAAGCCGATGATCATAGGAGGCTACCATCAGTACGGGCACATTGAAATGGCGGGCCGTATCAATAATTTCTCTTTTGACAGGACAGGCGTCACCATCAACAACAATTGTAGATCTATTTATCCCAAAGATACATCACCGCAATTTCTGGTAAACTTCCGTAATATTATATACGATGAAAGTTAAAAAAATCCTGCTGCCGTTCCAATGATATTCAGGATTTTGAATTTTTTTTGTCGAACTGAATCGAAGACGGCTACTGCCTGATATGTTCCATGATCAAACTTGCCGTCTCTTCCACAGCTCGATGCGATACATCAATAACCACACAGCCAATGCGCTTCATGATATCCCCTGCATAAGCCAATTCCCGTTCAATCCGTTCTGTCGTGGCGTATGAGGCACTATCCGGCAGCCCGAGCGCTTTTAATCGCTCCTTGCGGATCACATTCAAATAATGGGTCCCAATCGTCAAGCCGATGATTTTTTTCTTTGGAATCGTAAACAGCTCATCAGGCGGCTTGATTTCCGGCACTAAAGGCACATTTGCCACTTTGAACTTCCGGTGAGCCAGATACATGGACAAAGGAGTCTTGGACGTCCTAGAAACGCCGACGAGTACAATATCCGCTTTATTCACACCGCTCGTATCCTTGGCATCATCGTATCTTACCGCAAATTCAACGGCTTCAACCTTACGGAAATAATCCGCATCAAGCACATGATTCAGTCCGGGCTCATGCCTCGAGGGGCGACCGATTTTCTTTTCAAGACTGTCTATCAACGGTCCCAGCAAATCAATCGCAACCACGCCATTTTCCTTGCTCATCCTGGAAATGCATTCGCGCAGATGCGGAATAACGAGGGTGTACAGAATGATAGCATGATATTGTTTTGCCAGCTTGATCACCCGTTCTATCGCTCCCTCATCTTGGATAAATGAAGTACGGCGGATATCATATCGAACAGGATGGAACTGGGCGATGGCGGCTCTAACCACCAATTCGCCCGTATCACCTGCGGAGTCCGACACGACGTAAATGACGACATCAGGTTGGCCTGATCCCGTTACCTCATTATTCATGGCATGACCTCCCGTTTTTCTACTACCAAACAATCTTGGAAAAATCCGCAACTTTCGCTATTCCGCTGGAAATGCGTGCTAACGTCGCCAGACGGTTGAGGCGCACTGACTCGTCTTCCGCCATGACCATAACCTTATCGAAATAAGCAGTGATTACATCCTTCATGGAGGCTAAGCGGGTTAACGCTTCCGCCGCATCTCCTTCCGATAAGGCTTGCTGCACCAATGGGCTGGTCGCTTCCCAACGGTCGAATAGCTGCTGCTCTTCCGGCTCGGCAAACAAAGATGGATCTACTTTATCTGTTGATGCTTTGGCCGCCAGATTGCTTACCCGGTTGAATGCATCCGTCACGAGCTTAAAAGCTTCTTTTCCTTCCCCGCTCACGCTGGCAAAAACCGCTGAAGCCCGCTCTACGGTCAGACGCAAATGATCATAGCCTGATGCCATGACGGCATCAATAACATCATAACGAATGCCGTGATCGCCCAGCACGTTTTTGACCCTGAGCGCAAAGAACTCGTATAGTTCTTTACGAATTTCATCGCGGTTACGTTTCAAAGAACGTTTCTCATGGACATCCAAGGCGATATCGAATAATTCCCCGATCGGCAGGTTGAAGCCATGTGTAATAATAATCTGCACGATGCCGGCCGCTTGTCTGCGCAGCGCGTACGGATCCTGCGATCCCGTAGGAATAATGCCAATCGAGAAACAGCCTGCGATCGTATCGATCTTATCGGCAAGACTGACGATTGCGCCTACGGCCGAGGCCGGAGCCGTCTCACCCGCAAAACGAGGCTGATAATGTTCGAATACCGCTTTGGCGACTGCTTCCCGTTCACCTGCTTTACGTGCATAATCTTCCCCCATAATGCCCTGCAGTTCCGGAAACTCATAAACCATCTGCGTCACCAGATCGAACTTGCAGATATCCGCAGTCCGGCTGACGTCTTCCTTTGCTTGCCCGTCCAACCCGAGCGTTAATGCCAGTTGATCGGAAATAGCCCGAATTCTTCTGACTTTGTCCGCTGTCGTACCCAACTCTTCATGGTAAACGATCGTCTCCAGCTTGGCGAGCGCATCGGCGATCGGAAGCTTCTGGTCCTCCGAATAGAAAAACTTAGCATCCGACAATCTTGCGCGAAGCACCTTCTCATTCCCTTTTGCCACCTGCTCGATGGAAGTGCGATCGCCATTCCGAACCGTGACAAAGTACGGCTGCAGCACGCCATTCTCATCCATTACCGGGAAATACCGCTGATGCTCACGCATCGAAGTGATGAGCACCTCTTGCGGGATTTCAAGGAACGACGGATCAAAGCTGCCAAACAGCACACTCGGATATTCCACCAGAAACAGCACTTCTTCCAGCAAATCCTCTTTAACTGCAATTCTCCAGCCTTTTTCTGCAGCAAGCTCGTTGATTTGATTAATGATGATGCTCTCGCGCTCCTTGACATCTACAATAACCTGCTGTGCGCGAAGCTGCTCTACATAATCCGCCGGCTCCTGGACGACCGTCTCTGCACCCAAAAAGCGGTGGCCCCTCGTAACATTGCTGCTCATAACACCCGTAATTTCAAGCGGAATAATATCCTCGCCATATAATGCAGTTAACCATCGGATCGGTCTAATGAAACGAAGGTCATATGCGCCCCAACGCATATTTTTCGGAAAGGACATCGATGTGATCAGCGCGCGAAGCCCTTCTGATAGGATAGCCGCTGTATCCGTACCGATGCTGCTTTTGTTGGCGTAGACATATTCGACGCCTTGCAATTCTTTAAAATACAGCTGCTCCGGCTCGACTCCCTGGCTGCGGGCAAATCCAAGCGCGGCCTTACTCCAAGCGCCCTGATCATCGATCGCGATTTTCCGGGAAGGTCCCTTCACTTCTTCATTGACATCCGATTGCTTCTCCGCCACTTCACGGACAAGCACCGCGATGCGGCGAGGGGTAGCATACGCTTCGATGTCGCCGCTCACAATGCGGGCGTCTTCAAGCCATTTTGCCATCTTATCCTTTAGCTGGTTCATCGCTCCGCGCACAAATCGTGCCGGCACTTCCTCCAGGCCGATCTCCAACAACAGATCCTTGGTCATGCTTATTCCACTCCTTTCTTAAGCAGCGGGAACCCGAGGCGTTCACGTTCCTCCAGGTAGGTAGCCGCACATAAACGAGCCAAATTCCGAACACGCATAATATAACCGGTACGCTCCGTCACACTGATTGCTCCGCGCGCGTCCAATAGGTTAAACGTATGGGAGCATTTCAGGACATAATCATACGCCGGGAAAACAAGCTTCTGCTCCATCGTCTTCTTCGCTTCCTCTTCATACATTGCAAACAAAGAGAACAGCATCGCCGTATCCGATGTTTCAAAGGTGTACTTGGAGTGTTCAAACTCCGGCTGAAGGAAAACATCCCCATACGTTACGCCATCGACCCACTCCAGATCAAATACATTTTCCTTGTCTTGTATATAAGAAGCTAACCGCTCCATGCCATAAGTAATTTCTACCGCTACGGGAACAGCATCAATGCCTCCGACTTGCTGGAAGTACGTAAACTGGGTAATTTCCATCCCATCCAACCATACCTCCCAACCTAGTCCCCATGCGCCAAGCGTCGGCGACTCCCAGTTGTCCTCCACGAAACGGATATCATGATGAAGCGGATCGATTCCGAGTCGCTTCAAGCTCTCTAAATACAGCTCCTGAATGTTATCAGGGGATGGCTTTAGAATAACTTGGAATTGGTGATGCTGATACAGCCGGTTCGGGTTCTCGCCGTAACGGCCGTCGGCAGGCCTTCTTGACGGCTCTACATAGGCAACATTCCACGGCTCGGGACCGATCGATCGCAGAAAGGTCATCGGATTCATCGTACCCGCTCCCTTCTCGACATCATAAGGCTGAACGAGAATGCAATTTTGCTCTGCCCAGAACTGCTGCAAGGTGAGAATCATTCCTTGAAAATTCATACTCTCCACACTCCTTATCCAATTGAAAGGCTGTTTGCCGTTTGTACGGCGAAAGGCGCATCCGAACCGGAACAAGGACAAAAAAACCCCGTCCCTACGTCTGCAGCCAGACGTAGGGACGGGAGTTGCTCCCGCGGTTCCACCCTACTTGGTTTCCGGTATTGCTGGGAACGGAAAGCTCCGTTCAACCGTAAACCCACTTTGTTTTCGAGTTCGTACTCCGGAGCGCCTTTCATCGTTGGCTTGCCCGGGCTTGCACTATCCCCGGCTCGCTGCTGCCGCAAGAGCTCCAACGCTTACTTTCTCCATCACTGTCCGATATTGATAATGAAGTATTATAACCCTTTTGCCTGTGTAATGTCAACACAAGGTTCATTCTATCACGGCAGTTCTTGTCCACTCAGATCGGATAACGATCCATTTGGTCGAGGAAGGAACGTGATTTAAGCGTGAGGCCCATATGCGTATCCATCAGCTGCCTCATGCCCGTTTTCAGTTCCTTTTTCGTCGCATCCTTCACTTGAATGTTTCCAAGGCGGCGCATATCCATTCTTCGGAATAATCGCATAAGCTTAAGTGCCCCTTCGCCCAATTCAAGCCGTGCAGGATCCTTGTCCGAGCACCTCCGGCACAATATTCCACCTAAGCGATAACTGAGGGAAAACTCGCCGTCAGTATTGCCACAGCTGATGCAAGCATCCATTTCCGGGCCGTATCCCGCCGCCTCCATCATTTTCATCTCGAACAAATGAATCGTAATCTGTGGATCTTTCTCTTCAGCGAGCGCCTTCAAACAAGCCTTTAGCTGTTCGAAAACATAGGAGCCCGCTTCATCGTCCTGGAGCGCTTTATCGACAAGCTCTACTGCATAGGAAGCATAAGCCGCCATCATAAGCTGTTCACGCAGAACATGGTGAGATTCAATAATCTCACCATGATTAAGCGTACCGAGGCCGCTCTTTTTAAAAAAAACGAATTCCGCATGGGTGAACAGCTGAGCTAACGATCCATGGCGGCTTTTTAGTTTTTTTGCGCCCCGTATGACAATTCCTGCTTTGCCATGTGTATTTGTAAGAATGGTTACGATTTTGTTGCCTTCCCCGTAATCCATGCTGCGGATAACGATGCCTTCGACCCGGTACAGCATTGTACTCCCCCACTATCCCATTTACTCCGTTAAGCTGATCTCCGCTTCCGTTTCCTCAGCTGCGGCCTGTAAATCTCCCGCCGACCCATGCTCTGCGAGCTGATCGACTTCTTTGTATAACAGAAAAGCATCCACATCCCCGGTCATCGCAAAATACGTCCATGAAAAATTCCGCATAAGATGTAGTCCATCCTTTCCCCTTGAGAATGATACTTCCCGGTATTAGGATGTGATGATCGAGATGTGGTTATCCTAGTGAATTAAAGGGAGCTCCTGAATCCCTTCACATCGGCTATTAATCGTTGCGGAACCCAAGATCCTTGAGCACCCGGTCCTGATTGCGCCAGTCCTTCTTCACTTTGACCCACAGCTCAAGGAATGTTCTTGAGCCCAGCAGCGTTTCAATATCCTGTCTCGCCTGTTTGCCGACTTCCTTAAGCAGCGCGCCGTTTTTGCCGATGACAATACCCTTTTGCGAGTCCCGTTCGACATAGATAACCGCCCCGATATAGACGACTCCGTTATCTTTAACACGCATATCCTCGATTTCTACGGCGATCGAATGAGGAATTTCCTCGCGCGTCATATGCAATATTTTCTCGCGAATCAACTCTGCGCAAACGAACTGCTCCGGGTGATCCGTCACTTGATCCGCAGGGTAATACTGCGGCCCCTCCGGCAAATATTGCAGCAATTGGTCCAGCAGCGCCTGCACATTATTGCCCTGCAGCGCGGAGATCGGAACGATCTGCGCAAAATCATGCAGATCTTTATACTGTGCAATAATCGGCAGCAGCGCTTCAGGGTGAACCTTATCGATTTTATTAAGCACAAGCACGATCGGCGTATTTGTCTTTTTAAGCTTCTCGATGATAAAACGGTCTCCTCCGCCTAACCCTTCCGCAACATCGACGAGAAACAGAGCAGCATCCACTTCACTTAGCGCATTCTCCGCGGACCGCACCATGAAATCACCAAGCTTGGAGGTCGGCTTATGAATGCCCGGCGTATCCAGAAAGACAATTTGCGCCCCTTCTGTAGTGTAGACGCCATGAATTTTATTGCGTGTCGTTTGCGGCTTGTCCGACATGATCGCAATCTTCTGCCCGATAATTTGGTTGATCAAGGTTGATTTCCCGACATTCGGGCGTCCGACGATCGCTACAAAGCCGGAGCGAAAACGTTTATTCTCATTGTTATCCTGTTTCAATAGTTTTACTTCCCCTTTCCACTCTTACCTGTATCCAGCACGAATGCGCCGGGCAGCAGCTCCGATACGGTTGCGATATGCCAATCTCCTTTGAGATTGCCCATAATTACGGGCATATCCGGCGGACAAAGCTCAGCCATTACCTGGCGGCATACCCCGCATGGGGTGATCGGTCCTTCCGTATCGCCTACAACTGCAATGGCATGAAACGCCCCTTTAGGCGTCCCGTCCGCAATCGCTCTGAATAATGCTGTCCTTTCCGCGCAATTCGTCGGCCCATAGGCCCCGTTCTCGACATTACAGCCGTAATGGACTTGGCCATCCTGATCAAGCAGCGCAGCGCCTACAGGAAACCCCGAGTAAGGCACATAAGCTCTTAATCTTGCTTCTGCGGCCGCGTGCAAAAGCGACTTCTCTTGTTCACCTAATTGCTGTTGTGCCACGACAATTCGCCTCCTTATCGCGTTAACGTTTCAAGCAGCGGAGGGCCGAGGATCAATATTCCGACCACAACCGCAAAGATCGCGGTGACAAGCACCGCTGCCGCTGCCGCATCCTTCGCCGTTTTGGCAAGCGGATGGCGCTGAGGCATCGTCAGATCAACGGCTTTCTCAATGGCGGTATTCATCAGTTCCATTGCGATGACTAATGAACAAACCCCAATCAATACCGCCCATTCCAATGGCGATAAATCAAGCAAGGCAGCCAGCACGAACACTGCTGCTGCTGCCCCTAAATGCACTTTCATATGCCGCTCAGTCCGTACCGCAAAACCAAACCCCTGCGCCGCATAACCTACACTACGCAAGAAATGTCGCATTATCGGTGCAAACCAGCTTTCTGTAGAACCGCTTCCTGCTTGGCAGTCATTTCAGCTTCGCTGGCAGCGTCTTGATGGTCATAACCGAGCAAATGGAGGAATCCATGAACAAACAGAAAGCCGAGCTCTCTTTCCAAAGAGTGCCCGTATTCCTCGCTTTGCGCCTTCGCCCTTTCAACCGAAATAATAATATCGCCGAGCATGCCGGAAAATGGATCCTGTTCATCTTCGCTTTCCACTTCAAATACAATGTCCGGCTCATCCTCGCCTTCCTCTTGCATCGCGAATGAGAGCACATCCGTAGGCCGGTCAATGCCCCGGTAATCTTTGTTCAACCGGTGAATTTCCGCATCGTCTACAAAAGTTAACGCCACTTCTCCCTCCGCGATCCCTTCGGCTTCCCCAGCCAGCCTTAGCAGTTGCTCCAAACGCTCAACGAACGACTTCGGCAGGTCGATGGTTTCTTGTTCATTATTCCATTCTAGTTGCAAACTCATGTTAGCCGCTCCTTTGGTTTCACATCTTCGGGATATTCAATGCGTGAGTGGAAGATGCCGATGACGGTTTCTTTCAGTGTCTGTGCAATCTTATCCAATTCTTTCATCGTCAGATCACATTCATTGAATTGATTATCTTCAAGCCTGCCCTTGATAATTTTGTTGATCATGGACTCCACATGCTCCATCGTCGGGTTGCGCAAGCTTCGTACCGCCGCTTCCACACAATCCGCGATCCCAACAATGGCCGCTTCCTTCGACTGGGCTTTCGGACCCGGATAACGGAAATCATCCTCTGTAAAGTCCGGCTCGATCCCTTGCTCCTCCGCCTGCTTCAAGGCCTTATGGAAGAAAAACTTCAAAAAGGTTGTCCCATGATGCTGCTCTGCAATGTCGCGCAGCGGCTTCGGAATGTTGTGGCTTTTAAGCATATCCACACCGTCGCGCGCATGGGCAATAATAATCGACTTGCTAAGCTTTGGATCAATGGAGTCATGCGGATTTTCGATATTACTTTGATTTTCGATAAAATAGCTTGGGCGTTTTGTTTTGCCGATGTCATGATAAAACGATCCGACCCGGCATAACAGCCCGTTCGCCCCGATCGCTTCTGCCGCAGCTTCCGACAAATTGCCGACCATCACGCTGTGATGATAGGTTCCGGGTGTTTCCGTAAGCAGCTTTCGCAGCAGCGGGTGATTCGGATTGGACAATTCGACCAGTTTTAATGCTGACAATATGCCAAATGTGACTTCGAAGAACGGCATAAGCCCGATGACAAAAATGGCGGTCAGCAGTCCGCTTGCGAAAATAAAACCAACCGAATAGAGCAGATCGCTGCGTTCAATCGGTTCTCCAACCATAATAAGCGCAAGCAATGCTATCGAACCGAATAAGCTGACCATGATGCCCGCTTTCAATATCGTCGACCGCTGGCTCGCACGGTGAATAGAGAACAGGGCGGCGAAGGATACAACGATAATGATAAACCCATAATTAAAATCAAAGATCCGATCCTGGCTTACGTTAAACATCACGCTGCCAATCATCGCAAACAGGATGGAACTTATCATCGCCAAGTGAAAATCAAGCAGCAGCACGATAAGCATCGTACCCATGGCGGCCGGCGCCAGATAACCTATAAAAGAGGTGTTCTGCGTCTGAGTGATGCCGATGATCTGCATAATCATGAGGTTCAAGAAAAAGATCAACAGCAGCATCAATAGTTCTGAATTGCTGTAGCTGGACTTGGCCGGACTTAATGATGCCCCTGATTTATGCGATAAAAATAGATAAAGAACGAGTGCGAACAATGCTGACAGCATCAGCACGCCAAGATGCGGCCAATACGATTTCTTACTCTGGAGAAGTCCGAGCGCCTGCAAGCGTTCATATACCTCTTGTGTTATGAGATCGCCATCTTTAACGACGATATCGCCTTCATTCATGACCACTTTCGGCGTGTTCTCCTGCGCCAGCACACGCGCTTCATCCGTCGCTTCTTTATCAGCGAACTTATTGGGCATAAGGGCATATCTGGCCAACTCCTGAACGATTTCCCGCTGCGTCCGGTCGGATAGCGAGCTTGCGTTCACAAGTTCGGCTACCTTTGTGCGCGCGGTTTCCGCTTCGCGAAGCTGTTCATTCATCAGTTCCCGGACAATATCGCGCGTTACCGTTCTCATCTCGCTTAATTGTTCCGCGGTTAACCGGGGAAGCTTATAAAAGGTTTCTTCAGGAATCGTATATTGCTGATCTTTAACGATTCTCGCCATCTCTTCAAGCAGCGTAGCATTGTATGTACCGCTTGCTCTGTTCGTTCGAACGAAATCATCCACATAGGTGGAGTAACGCCTCGGAATCTCCGTGCGGTAAATATCGATTTTATTCTGCTGTGTTACTTGGCTGTCCTTATTGATTTGCTCCATGCGTTGAAAGATCTGATCGACCAAATTTTCATTACGAAGCGCAACGATGTTAAATACGGTCTGTACACGTTCTGCCGCTTCCTGCTTGGCGATCAGTGTCGCTTTCTCGTCTTCCCATTGTTTCGGGGCGCGAATATCTCGGTCACTGTACTCGTTCAGCTGTATATTATACGTTTTTGGAACGAGATGCGGCGACAGGCTAAAATAGAAAAGGAGCACGAACAAACACAGCAGCAGCAAGCGAACCCCCTTGCTGTGTTTCCAGCCCGCTGCCCTGCTTGATGGAGAGATCGTCCGGTTTGTGACCTGATTTCGGTTCATACGGGGCACATTCCTCTCTATCGTTGTTTTTCCAGATCCTGATTGTAAGCCATTATAATCTGTTGAACGAGGGAATGACGTACGACATCGGACTCAGAGAAAGTGATAAAGCCTATTGCTTCAATGCCTTGCAAAATTCTTGAGGCTTCAATTAAGCCGGAGTTTTTGCCTCGCGGCAAATCGATTTGCGTCACGTCTCCCGTGATCACCATCTTCGAACCAAATCCCAGCCTTGTCAAAAACATTTTCATCTGCTCCGGTGTGGTATTCTGGGCTTCATCCAGAATAATAAACGAATCATCAAGCGTTCGTCCACGCATGTATGCCAGCGGCGCGACTTCAATTAATCCGCGCTCGAATGCCTTGGCTGACTGATCAGGTCCCATTACATCATGAAGCGCATCATACAGCGGACGTAAATAAGGATCAACTTTCTCCTGCAAATCCCCGGGCAGAAATCCCAGGCTTTCTCCAGCTTCCACTGCAGGGCGGGTCAGGACAATGCGTTTTACCGATCCTTCTTTAAGCGCTGCGATCGCCAGTACTACCGCCAAGTAGGTTTTGCCCGTTCCAGCCGGACCGATTCCGAACACAATATCCTTCTTGCGAATGGTCTTCACATAATGGCGCTGACCGATCGTTTTGACACGAATCGGCTTTCCGCGGTACGTTGTCGTTATTTCGGCTTTGAACAGATCAAGCAGCTGTTCGGCCTGCATAGTCCGGGCTAAATCCAAAGCATAGGCGATATCACGCTCAGACGGTGAATAACCTCCGCGAACGAGCTGCAGCAGCACGGTGAACAATTGCTCAAGTGAATCGACTTCCTGCTGCGGTCCAGTCACCACAATCTCAGCATCCCTTGACAGGATGGACGATTCCGTCTGCTGTTCCACCAACTTCAAATACTTGTCCTGCGGGCCGAATACGGCCAATCCTTCCGCTGCGCTCAACAGCGGGATTTTTACGACTTTTGTCTTCTCTAGCAAAGCCTCATTCTCCTTGCATTTGGACTAGGGGCATTTCCTCAATGATCGATTGTTCGACTTCAAAAAACACTTTCATATAAACTTTACCATTCTCCGTCTTTTGATGCAAAATGTTTTGGTCGACAATCTTTGCGTCAGCCCCTTCTTTTGAGACAATATCGGCTTTGGCCTGCAGCAATCCAAGCGCTATCGCTTCCTCTTCAGACCGTGTTCGTGTATCTTCGCGCATCTCCATCAGCCGCTCTTTAACTCTGCCTAATGGCAGGCTCCAGCCGCGCCAGGACAGCTGTTCTTGAATCTTCACGGATTCATATTTTTCAAAAGAAGGTTTTCCGTACCCGCTGATCTGCAGCGTACGGTCACCGATCAGAAGATGCCACCTTGTTTTGGAGCTGCCGGTATAGACCTTCGTTTTTTGCGCCAACGGGGAGGAAATGGCATATTCATGCCACACAAGTCCCTTTACTTGGCCCTTTGCAACTACAGTTTGGGTGTTCTCACCGGCGCCAATGGTTCCAGAGATGAGGATATCACCGCGTTTGACTTTTTTGTTCTTGCTGACGACCGGGCGCCCGGCCTCTGCCTTCACCTCGGTCACTACGGCATCAACAGAGGCAATGAGGTGACGCGGGCTGTATAAGGGCAGCGGCTCCGGCACTGTGTTCTCGACCACTTCGATAATAATTTTAGTCCCATGCTGCTGCACGCCAACCCAGGCGGCTCCAGGCAGCTTCCGAACAAGGTTTTTGGACAATACATCAGCATCATCTAGACGAAAGGACCACTGGAACGGGTAGATGCCCTCCTGCCTTGCCGCTAACAGCACCTGCTCTTCCGTCAGCTTCATATTCCCTTTCACTTCAATATTCCAGACCAAGGAAGAGAGCAGATACATGCCCGCCATAAACAAGAAAAGACCGGCTGCAAAAAATTTGCGCCGCTCCAATCTATTCAACCAAAAAGGAAGCCCGCGTCTAGCAACGACATGCATTCGACAGCTTGTCCGCTTGAGAAAAGGACGAAGACGAAAAAAGTCGCCTACGGACAGTTCACACTCCAACTCGCCATTGCTTGTCCGGCGTATGGACCACAGCCTTATGCCGGTACCCGTCGCTTCATTGACAAGCATCTCCTGCTGATCGCCGCGAATCCGCACCGTTACAACTCCCTTTATCGTTTGCAGCCATGAAACATTCACCATTCGTCCCTCCTAATTCAAAATTTGAATTTGTATAATCTGGCCCTCTATGAACACTTCCTCCGTCCATATCGCGCGGATCGCAAGCCCGTTTCCGGTTACCTCCAGCTCACCTTTGCTTAGAGCGAGCCTCAGCTTATCAGACGTGAAATGAAGGACTCCCCGGTGGTTCTCAATATACAGCTGGCGGTCGCCGATCATCGTCATTCGGGGCAAGTCGAACACGACGTCCTGCGGCAGATCAAGGATTTCAGCGGTCAATTTTCGAATTTTACGGCTAATTCGGCGCATGCAGGTAAAGTCCCCCCTCCTGTACTTTAAAAAATATGCGGCTGACACACAAAATATGAGGATTAAGTCAGAAACGGCTATCAGGCTTTAACCGGTGTACCAGGGACTTTCACCCGCCGGCGCGCCTGCGCTGACATACGCAAAAAAAAGCTGCCCCACAGGTCATTAGACCTTATGGGGCAGCCCATTTCTATACAATATATCGTTACTGCTTAGTTAGCGTACATTGCGCCGCTTAGCGCGAGGCGGACCCAAAATCTCAGCCCACAGCACGGCCTTACGCAGTTCTTCCCTGCCCGGATTCCGCTGCCCTGGTTCAGCCAGCGACGATGTATTATTCACCATCGCCTTGTCCGTCCGTGTTCGCTCTAACCGGACGTTCGGTCGCGGTTCAACGGTATACTCCTTGCTTGAAACGGATGGCTGCGTATAAGGGATCGGATAGCTGATGGTCGGCTGCGGATCTGCAGCCGGGGGCACAGGTTCTCTCTGCTGATACATAGGCTGGCTTGGGCGCTCCTGCTCCACCCGCCGTGGCCCGGCAGGCTGCGCAGGAGCTTGCCCTTGCCTTCCATCACCGCCGAAATCCGGCATCCGGTTCCCTTTTTTGTTCTTGCCGAACAGAGATAACAGAAAACCAGCGACGATCACGACGTAAAGCAAGTTACTCATTATAAACTCAATTAACCTATCCAAGCGATCACCTCCCGATACTAAGCGGCATTAGAGCAATCTGTTCCCCGTATGTTAACGGGTCTCATTATCGCTATTCGGTCCCTCTGCCGGTTTGCCGCCGATGGTACCGCGCATATGAGTATCGGCTTCGATGTTCTTCATGTTCAGATAATCCATTACGCCCAGCTTTCCGCTTTTGAGCGCATCCGCCATGGCAAGCGGCACTTGAGATTCCGACTCTACGACTCGCGCTCTCATCTCTACAACGCGCGCTTTCATCTCTTGTTCCTGAGCGACGGCCATCGCGCGGCGTTCTTCCGCTTTTGCCTGGGCGATTTGCTTGTCAGCTTCCGCTTGTTCAGTTTGCAAGTATGCACCGATGTTTTTGCCTACATCGACATCCGCGATATCAATGGATAGAATTTCAAAGGCAGTTCCCGCATCAAGCCCTTTACCCAATACGGTACGAGAGATTAGATCCGGATTTTCAAGCACGTCTTTGTGAGAATTAGCCGAACCGTTGGTACTGACAATACCTTCGCCGACACGGGCGATAATTGTTTCTTCACCGGCACCACCGACGAGCCGGTCGATATTGGCACGCACGGTAACACGCGCTCTAACTTTTACTTCAATCCCGTCTTTAGCAACGGCTGAAACGACAGGCGTCTCAATCACCTTCGGATTGACACTCATCTGCACGGCTTGCAGAACGTCACGGCCAGCAAGATCGATCGCAGCCGCGCGGGCGAATTCAAGCTCGATATTGGCGCGCTGCGCTGCGATCAACGCATTGACAACGCGGTCAACATTACCGCCGGCCAGGAAATGGCTCTCTAATTGATTAATCGTTAATCCAAGCCCTGCTTTTGTTGCCTTGATCAACGGATTGACGATTCTAGAAGGTACAACACGGCGAAGGCGCATAGCAACAAGTGTAATAATTCCGATTCGGACACCCGAAGCCAGCGCGGAAATCCAGAGCATCACCGGGAAAAAATTCAAGAACACGACGAGTGCAACAAAAACAATGACACCAACAACCAAATACGTAATCAACGGATCCATATTCGTATAACCCCTCCAATAGTGTGAATTAGTGTACTTACTCTACTTCTCTTACAACTACCCGGGTTCCTTCCACCTTTATCACTTTGACTTGCTTCCCGTTTCCGACAAACTCACCTGATGTGACCACATCCACCCGTTCATCTCCGATTTCTATTGTCCCTGACGGACGAAGCGGTGTCAATGTAATCCCTAACTTGCCAAGCAACATTTCCTTTGACGCTGCAGGCACATATCCTTCTTCATTTGTGAGGCGGTCGCTTAGAATGAACTTGTTCCAGACGCCTCTTTTCTTGAAGATCACAGTAAAAATAATGACAATGACCGCAGCGATAACAAAAGCGATTAGTAGTGAAGTCAATGCATCACTAGTATCATAAGCCGCCATAACAACCCCCGAAACTAAGGATGTAATGCCTAGGATGCCCAATATGCCGAAGCTCGGTACAAACAGTTCGATGACGAGCAGAGCGATACCGACCACAAACAATACTACAGATTCCATACCGGCAAAACCGGCAATGTAATGACCGAAGAAATACAGGCCAAACGATACAATGCCCAGAATTCCCGGTAACCCAAAGCCTGGCACGATCAGTTCGATTGCAACGCCGGCAATCCCGATAATGAGCAATAAGGTCATAATAACCGGTGAAGTCACCCATCTGGCGATTTGTTCCGCCGGACTTGGTTTTAATTCAATGACAGTTCGTTGATCCAGGCCCAGCCACATGAGCGTTTCATCAACCGAATCAGCCAAATGTTCGGCATACCCCGCTTTAAGCGCGTCTTGCGCGGACAGCGTCAAAATTTCTCCCTTTTCTTTTGTTACATTCAAGCTTTCAATCTCCACAACAGCATCGGGATTAACCATTGCGATTGCGATTGAACCGTCGCGCCCGTTCATTTCCGCTGCTGTCGACATTTTTTGGGACCAATAAGAAATGGTCTTCGGGTTATCGATCAGCGTTCCGGCCGCATCCACCACTGCAGCTGAACCAATGCTGCCGGCCGGATTCATCACAATCTGCTTTGCATTTAGAGCAATATAGGCACCGGCCGATATCGCATTGTTCTGCACATAAGCAACGGTAGGCACGCTGCTGCTGCGGATCAGATTTCCAATCTCATCGGCGCTGTCGACCCGGCCGCCCAACGTATTGATAACCAGAATGACGCGTTCCGCCTGCGCTTCCTCAGCTTCCTTATAACTGCGCTCCAAGAACGCTTGCAAACCCGATTCAATGGTTTGCTCCACAGGGATGACATATACGGCCGGCCCGTTTGCCGCTGGAGACGAAGTTGATTCAGAAGCTGCGGCAGCCGTCAATGGGACAACCAGGGCTGCGGCCATCATGACCGCCAGCATCAGCATTAGCGGAACGCGGGTGAGCCAATATTTCATTCTTATCGAGGGCAAGTCAGGTTCCTCCTTTTTGATTAGTATTCTCTAATACGTGTTTAAGCTCACATTCGTTTCATAATTGCTATTAGGAGGACATAAGCGTATACATTAAATCCCCTGTTTCATAGCATGCTGAAAAATGTTACTTTTGTGTATAAAAAAGAACATCCCCGTTATTCGGGGATGTTCTTGGCATGATCTATTGCAGAAATTGCTGAACAAGCTGATTTACTAGTTTACCGTCTGCGCGGCCTTTTACCTTCGGCATCAAGGCGCTCATGACTTTTCCCATCTCGGCTTTGGAAGAAGCACCGGATTCCTGGATGGTCTGCTGTACAATCACTTTGATCTCTTCTTCAGTTAGCTGTTGGGGCAGGTAAACACTAATAATATCTATTTCTGCGGCGACGTTAGTCGCTAAATCTTCACGGCCGGCTTTTTCAAATTCTTGGAGGGAATCTTTACGCTGCTTGATTTCACGACTCAGGATTTCAAGCACTTCATTATCGTCCAGGGGTCTCTTCAAATCAATTTCTTGATTTTTTATCGCCGCCCGGACCATTCGAATCGTGGACAGTTTGAACTTGTCCTGACTCTTCATTGCTTGTTTCATATCGTCGTTTAATCGTTCGCTCAGGTTCATTATGGAAGGATCCTCCTAAAACTTTCTTTTACGCGCAGCCTCGGACTTTTTCTTACGCTTGACGCTTGGCTTTTCGTAGTGCTTGCGTTTTTTGACCTCGGCCAAAACACCGTCCTTCGCGATGGAGCGTTTGAAGCGACGAAGTGCAGCATCAATTGTCTCATTTTTGCGAACTTTCGTTTCAGACACCAGTTTTCCCTCCCTCCAAAACAGACCGTCCAGAACAACAACACGGTTTATCACACTTCATTATAGATGATAATGAAAGGTAGTGTCAACTCGCTTCGTTGCCAAGCAGTGAACCAAGTTTTTTACCGCCCAGCAAGTGCAAGTGAAGATGATAAACCACCTGTCCGCCTTCGGCATTGCAATTGTTAATCAAGCGGTAGCCTGACTCAGCAACTCCCATCTCTTTGGCGATTTGCCGCGCCGCGGAGAAAATCTCCGCGATTAACTCGCCATCCTCCTCGCCTACATCATTCATCGTAGGAATATGTTTTTTTGGAATAATTAATACATGTACCGGAGCCGCAGGTTGGATGTCGTGAAATGCGATCACTTTGTCGTTCTCAAACACTTTGTTGGAAGGAATCGTTCCTTCGATAATTTTGCAAAAAATACAATCCATTCGGATCTGCCCCCTTAAATCTTTCATCATTATGTATCATCATACCAAAAACATAAAGCTCGTCCAATACGCCAGGATTCTTAAATTCTTGAAAAAACAACGCGAAACACATCGTAAATCATCTACAACTCCGATTCATCTCAAATTGATTAGACTATCAGTCTAATTTGGCATGGATTCATTGCTCATAACGAATTATAATATATAACATAAGAATTATTTATGAGAGGAGCGGCTGCCGGATGCGTGCCATGCGGGCTTCAACTCGTAAAAAGCGGGAATTGGTCGCTGAAACGGCACTGAAGCTATTTCATGAACGGGGTTACGAGCAAGTCTCTGTCGATGATATTATCGCTGCAACCGGCACCTCAAAAGGAACGTTTTATCATTACTTCAGCAGCAAAGACGAGCTGCTTGCCGAATTGCCTCGAAGGCTCATGGAGCTCGTTACAAAATGGGGGCAGCAGGCGTTTCAGTCAAGCAGCGCTCCCGAACGCAAAATTTTGCGCTTATTTATCGAACTGGCAGCTTTACTGTCGGCATCGCCGAAGCTCGTGACAAGCCTTCAGGCGCTGCAGTTCGAGCATGAACAGTTAAAGAACGCGGAACAACTGCTGCATGAGCGGATAACGACGGAGATCGGCAGCTTGCTGGGAAGCCGGCTGAAAGCTGAGTTTCTCGTTTCTGTTTACATCGGCGCTGTGACGCGTTGGACGCTAAATACGAACCTTGACCTGCATGATCTGTTAAGCCGCCAATTCGCCTATGCGTGGCGCAGCCTGAGCACATTGGAAGCAGCAGAGCTTCCCGATCTTATTTTGCCCGAAGGCATAATGGAGGAACCAAAGATGAACATTGCGATTATTGGAGGCGGTTTAGCCGGGTTAACGGCTGCCGCATATTTATCGGAGCTGCCTGAAATATCCGGTGTACTGTTTGAGCGAAGCCCCCAGCTTGGAGGCCGCGCATTTACTTACGAAAAATCCGGATTCACCCTGAATTACGGCGCCCATGCAATCTATGGCCTTGACCGTCATACCATCAGCTCAATGGAAAAAGAGCTCGGGTTGTCATTTAGCAGCAAGCAAGTGGACAAACGTAAGGTCATGTATGAGAAACACGAACATTTGACGCCTGCCCCGCTTGACTTTGTCAATCTGGTCAAAACGGATATTCTGAATGCCCGGCAAAAGGTCCGGTTCGCAGCTGAAATCACCGCCATTATCGCCAATATCCATCAGCTTAAAAATTATGACACGCTTGGGGATTATCTGGCCGACTCGAACGCGGATGAGGATGTTAAAGAGCTTTGGGAACACTTGGTATGCTCCAACTTCTTTATCGCTCCAGAGGACGCAAGGCGTGTACCTGGACATGTAATCAGCACTTATTATCATAATTTGTTTTTATCCCAACGGCCGGTTAACTATATCCTCGGCAGCTGGGCGGTCATCACGAACCAATTGCGCGCGAAAATGGATACTTCCGGCAGATGGGAGACCGCGCTGCAGGAAGGCGTGGAGAACATCCGTTATGAAAAGGGCAAGTATATATTGAAAACTAAGTCTAGAGAGTCCGCGTTTGACCGTATTATCTTTGCAATGCCTGCACAGCAGGTTGTAAAGCTGCTCAAAGATACGCCCTGGGAGCCGTTTATGGGCCCTTACGAGAAAAACAGCGCGACCGAGGTCATGGTATATGACGTCGGATTGGAACGGGTTGTCGCCCGGCCTTTCAGCTATATTAGTGATATGAACCACAAAATGTTCATAACCGACGTATCGGCTACCGATCATACGCTTGTGCCAAGCGGAGGCCAGCTGCTGCAAGGGATCGCCTATCTAAGCGACGAATCCTTTGAGAATGAATCCGATCGCAAAGCCTATCTTGAAGAAAAAACCGCCCAGATGGAAGCCTTGTTTGACCGTCATTATCCCGGTTGGCGGGAGGCGATTGCCGTTAAACGCGTATCCAAGAAAGCGATGGTCCAGAGCGTCAAAAACATCGCCGGCAACCAATTGCTGCCCAATCGCATGGAAAGCGTTCCTTTCTATTTCTGTGGTGACGGTTGTGAAGGTAAAGGCGAATTGGCTGAGCGTGCATTCTCCAGCGCGCGCCGCGTTGCTGAGATGATCGCCTCTGAAGCGCGGACGGCGAATCGCCAGCTTGTTAAATCACGATAAACAATTAGCACTGTATATTAAGGGGCAGCCCACGTCATCTCTGTTATGACGTTTGGACTGCCCCTTTATTGAACTATCATTTAGTCATTATCTAAAATTTGTCCGTCACCGATGAGCTCCAATAAAGCGGCCGGAATTGTAAATTGCTGATTATCAATGATGAGCCGCTTCATTTCCTCTCCCGCATCGTCCGAGCCCGCCTTTATCGCTTCCACTTCATGATGAAGCCGTTCCATCTTATGATCCAAGGCGCTTGCTGATTCAGCGGCCTCTTTCAACTCCTCAAGAAGCTGAGGCGGCACCGACTTATTGTATTTATAAAAGATTTTATGTTCCAGGCTCGCCCAGAAATCCATGGCAATCGTGCGAATTTGAATTTCTACGCATACATGCTCTTGCCGATCGGACATAAAAACCGGCACCTCAACTAATAGATGAAGACTTTGATAACCATTAGGCTTGGGGTTCTTAATGTAATCCTTGACTTCCAGTATTCTCAGGTCACTTTGATTTTTCATCATATCGCTTACCCAATAAATATCTGAGATAAAAGAACATGTGATGCGTAATCCCGCAATGTCTTTGATATTGCTTTTTATACTTGAAAATGTAATGTCCCCGCCTTTTCTGTACAGCTTTTTCAAAATGCTCTCAGGTGATTTTAAGCGGGACTTGGTATGTTCAATCGGATTATAATCATGCAGCAGATGAAATTCCTCGTTAAGGATTTCAATCTTGGTCTCCAATTCGCTTAATGCGAATTTGTACATCATCATGAATCGGGTGATATCATTTTTAATCCTTTTAAATTGTTCCACTTGATCTGGGCTCATATTAAATCTCTCTTTCTGTTTTTGAGACGGCTCTTTATTGATTCACTCCGTCATACAACATCTCTTCTTGTTCATTCATAATCGAGAGCATGCTGTATGCAAGCTCGATCCATTGTCCGCCATTTTCAGTGGTCAAAGCGTTCTGCTCGGTTAATTCCGTCACACTAAACCGGTGGATCGGCTCTTGGAGCTTGGTGTAGATGTCCTTAACCAAGGTCAAGTAAGCCCTCTCTTCTGCTGTCAATGCATCCTCGTGATTGGCAATACTTCTTAGAGAAAGCTCAATGTCCGAGATGAAAGCAGAAGCATCGCGCTGCCCGCCCGCCGTTTCCCGGGGCTCTTTCGCCTGAGCCTCTTCGACAAACGCGCTGATTGCCGAAGACTTCTGAAAGGCAAAGCCTATGCCTTGTTTTGCTTCAATGCGTTCTTTAACGTCAGTCGATTCCAACAAACGCGTTACCTGCTCCAGAAGAGAGTCGATATGCAGCTTGCTGTCCCAAGCAGACATAATAATTCGTTCACCGCGCTCCTCGCGTTTGCTCAGGTCAGTATGAAGCTTCTGGGAATACAAAAGCACATTTCCCGTCATACTCATCACTAACAATACAAGCACGATGGGTGCAAACATTGAACGCTTTGGCGCCTGTTGTTCGTTCACGAAACGTCACTCCTAATTTTCGGGTGTTTAATGTACCATTTTACCATGCTGAACACCATTATGTCATCCGCACGGAATGCCCCCCGTCAAAGAAGAACACATAACTCTCGTCCACGTTGCGCCCGAGAATACCGCCGATCGCCTCTACATAAAGCTCCAGCTGAAATCGGTGTCTCTCTGCCGTTTCTTCCCATCGTCCATTAAGGATCCGATCGGTTTTGTAATCGAGCAGTACAAGTCCCTGCTCATCTTCAAACAAGCAGTCGATAACACCCTGAATGAGCACCGTTTCTTCGCTAAGGATCCTGTCATCCATAACAGAACGGTGAACGTGCCCTGCAGGAAGCGCGCTGCTGAACGGAACTTCCCTGCGGATCCATCCGGCCCGCTGCAGCCTGGTGCCAAGCTCGCTTGTGAAAAAGCCTTCCACAGCATTCAAATCAATGGCCTCTGCCTGCTCAGCGGTTAACAAGCTGCAATCAAGCATGCGCTGTACGGTTTGCTCGAGCGTTTCACGGTCAACCTGAATATTCAAAGGCACATGCTGCATCAGCAAGTGGCTCACAGTTCCCCGCTCCGCTGCAGTCAAGGAGATCTCCTCCATAAATCGGGGGCGGCGGAGCCTGAACGATGAGATGCCTGCCGAAGATCGATTGTTGCTGTTTAACGTTGATACACCAATTTCCTCTAAACGCTGCCCGTCATCGTACTCCGGTTCACTGTGCAGCCGCTTCAGTTCAGTTACCGATGTTTTGGCGGCGATCATGGATGCCTCGGCAAACGGATATCGCCAGGACAAGCGGCTGTCGATCTGTTCCGCTTCGTCTGTACTGGCCGCATTGTCGATTAACGCCAAAGACAAGACAGCATCAAGCCTCGCTGACCGCTCCGCTTCAGTCTCGGCGTCCTCTTGGATTGCAGCAGCTGCTTCAGCTGCATATAAAGATGCCGGAGCTACGCCGAACTTCCAACCGGCATCGCCAGGGTGCGCGTCCGGCGGCTGCTCCATACGGACGGTTTGCTGCAGCCCAAGCGGAAGCAGCCAGTCCATGAACCTTCTGGCCGATGCAAGGCTATGATCAGGAATATACCCGCTTGCGGCGGCAGCTTGCCAACGCTCCAGCTGTTTTTGCGCGTCGGAGGCCGTCCCCACAAGAAACAGCTTCTCTTTCGGGCGTGTTAGTGCAACATAGAGGATACGCATTTCCTCCGCAAGCATTTCCATACGCATTTTTCTGCGGATGGACAAATACGGCAGTGTCGGATAACCGACTCTTAGCTCGGAATCGATAAACCTCGGGCCAAAACCAAGCTGCTTATGTTTAAGAAAAGAACCGTTCAGATCCTGCATATTAAAGGTTTTTCCCAGACCGGCGACAAAAACAATCGGAAATTCCAGTCCTTTGCTTTTGTGAATCGACATGATCCGCACGACATCCTCCTGTTCGCCAAGCGCGCGTGCCGTGCCTAAATCTCCCCCGCTCTCGCGCATCCGGTCAATAAAACGAAGGAAGCGGAACAAGCCGCGAAAGGAAGTCGCTTCATACTGGCGGGCCCGATCGTGCAAAGCGCGCAAATTCGCCTGCCGCTGAACCCCGCCGGGCAAACCGCCGACCAGATCATAATAGCCAGTTTCCCTGTAAATGCTCCACAATAGATCCGATAAGGAGCCTTGCCTGGCTTCCTCCCGCCATCTTCCCAGCCGCTCAAGGAACAACCCAAGCTTTCGTCTCGTCTGCTCGGACAACAGTAAATCTTCGGATGCCTGCAGCACAGCGTCGTAATAGGGACCTTTTCCGGCGTAAACCCGGACAAGCGCAAGCTCTTCGGCATTCAGCCCGAAGATCGGAGAGCGAAGCGTTCCCGCCAGCGGAATGTCCTGATATGGATTATCAATAACACGCAGGAGCGACAGCATGATCTCCACTTCAGTCGCGTCAAAATAACCGCTGTTCAGCTCGGCATAGGCCGGAATCCCGAATGCCTGCAGCTCTTCAATAAGAATAGGCGCCCATTGCTGCGTAGCACGCAGCAAAATAACGATATCCCGCCAAGCCACCGGCCGGCTTATGCCGCCTTTTCCGTCATAGACGCGGAATGGCTCAGTACCGTTACCCCCATCAAGCAAATTCCGGATTTGCGCTGCGATCCATCTCGCTTCAATCTGTGCGGTTTGCAAATCCGCCGCATCAACAACGGCAGCTTCCTGCCCCTCCTCCGACTCATTCTCCGCGTCATAGCTGGAGGCATCGTCCAGTTCTGCCGAAGTGCCTGCCCGGTCCAATAACGTCAGCTCGACTGCATAGCGGCTTACTCCGCCCAGCTCATCAGAAGGGAATGCCGCGCCGTTTACAAGCTCAGCGCTGCGGTCGTAGTCCATCTCCGCGACGCTCTCGCGCATAATGCCGCGGAACACATCATTAACCCCGTCCACAACTTCCTTCCGGCTCCGGAAGTTTCGGGCAAGATCAATGCGCAGTCCGCTTTCCGCTTCACCTGTGAACGTCTTGTATTTGTGCAGGAATAACTTTGGTTCGGCAAGCCTGAAACCGTAAATGCTCTGTTTCACATCGCCGACCATAAACCGGTTGCCCGTCCCCGGCAAAGCAAGCAGCGATACGATAGCTTCCTGCACCGAATTGGTATCCTGATATTCATCCAATAAAATCTCATCGAACTGCTTCTGATATTCCAGCGCGGCAGCAGAAGGCACTGTCCGCTCAGGCGAAGAGGCCGGATCCCGCAAAATGCGCAGGCAATAATGTTCCAAATCCCCGAAATCAAGCAGTCCCCTTTGCCGTTTCGCCGCTTCATAGAGGGCTCCGAAATCGATGACCAGCTCGGCCAGCGCCTCCATTTGCGGCGCAACCTCCTGCAGCTCGGATAAAAACACTTCGGGAGGCCTTTGAAACAGCTCGCCGATCAGATCGGTTACGAGCGTCTTGGCCTGGTCACGCAGCGTTTTAGCCTTCTCCTGCAGAGCTTTATCGATGCTGTCGCCGCGAACGGCCTTCAGCTTGCCAAACCCCGCTCCTTGGAATGCCTCATACCAACTCAGCCAAGGCAGCGCTTCGATCGCTTGCCGCAAACCGGACACCATCGATAAATCATCCAACAGCGTATCGGCATAGGCATCCGGACCGCCCGGAAACCGGGTGACGTCGATCGCTTGCTCCAGCAGGGCCTTTGCCCCGTCCAGCGCCAGCTTCACATCGATAACCAAGCTTTGGACCCATTGTGTCCGGCTCAGCTCCTCTACAGTCGATACGCGGAAAGCTGCAGCCGTTTCACGGAGCCAAAACTCAGGCCAAGGCTGGCTTCGGGAGAAATCATACAGCTGCTGTACCAATCGGTATAGCGGCTCATCTCCCCGCTCTCCGCCAAAATCGTCCACCAGCTTAACAAAGCCGCTGCTGTTATCGATATCTGCGTATCGCTGCTCGAACAGCTCATCCAATACATCGATGCGCATCAGCTCCGCTTCCGTTTCATTGGCGATGCGAAATCCCGGATCCAATCCGATTAACGGGTAATAACGACGAATCACATCCAAGCAAAAGGAATGCAGCGTTGTAATCGATGCACGATTCATCAATGCCAATTGGCGTCGCAGATGGTCGGAAGCGGAATTGCGTTCAAGCTCCTTCTCGAGGGCAATCCGAATCCGTTCCTTCATCTCCGAGGCTGCCGCTTTGGTGAAGGTCGCAACAAGCAGCCGATCGACATCGGTATCATTTGTGATCTTTCGAATGATCCGCTCCACAAGTACAGCTGTCTTGCCAGAACCCGCGGCTGCAGCCACAAGGATATCGCGGCCGCCGGCCACGACGGCATGCCATTGCTCGTCTGTCCATGTACTGCCCGCGGGCTTAGGATCATTATGCTCCGTTACCAACGTCTTCTCCCCCTTCCTCTTCGATCAAGACTCGTTTCGTTTTTGATTGTTCCTCCAGTTGCCTGCCCAGTTCTGCGCTTTCCGCCAGCGTCTGCCATACTTCCTCTTTGCTGCGTTTGGAGAGCTTCACATAACCATTGCCCTCGAAGAGCGGGTCGAATTGGCAGACCGGCTTATACGAGCAGTAGGCGCAAGGCGTCTTGCCGCCCATTCGGTAAGGCGTGATCGAAACCTCTCCCTCCGTAATGCGCTTGCCGATCCTCCCGATCGTCCCGCGCACCGAACGGCGCAAAACATCCCACTGCTCTCTGCTGACGACCGAGGAGCTGCTGTAAAAGCTTCCGTCTTTCTTCAGCGCGACCGGAAGCAGCTCAGAGTAGCCCGTATCAAGGGCACTGTCCATCATCCGCACGGTATGTTCATCAGCCAGCAGCAGACCTTTGAGCTTGAATCGTTTCATCATCAGCTGACGCGCTTCGTCGCGGGCTAGTCCGTTTGAGGCGCTGAGCAGCGGATTATGGACGTGGAAGTAGAGCACGCCTGCCGCAGCGGCCGGGCGGCCAAGCCAAGACGGGGCGTGGGTAAGCAAAACATCCAGGTAAGTGAGCATCTGCAGCGACATCCCGTTTACAACCTCTTCGAGGCGCAGAGCCGTAGACGACGACTTGTAATCCAAGACGCGCAGCAGTAAGCCTTCTTCGGTTTCCGCAGCATCGACACGATCAATCCTGCCGATAATCTCCATCGTTCGATTCTGATCAAGCGGCAGGACCAGAGAAGGCAGCTGCATACCCGGCCCGAATCCGATCTCCAATCCTATGGGACGAAACTCCGCACGCCGTGCATGCTCCCCTAATATTACGGCGGCCTGCGCGACAATCTCCTTAAGCTTACGGGCAATATATTGAAATCTGCTGCTGCTTAACAGAATTTGCGACTGCAGCCGCGGCGCAAGCTCGTCTACAGTGTCAGCCGCTTGCGTCCGAATATGAGTCTCCTGTGCGGTTCCCCAGCTCTCTCCCAGTTCACCTGCAAGCTTGCTTAAAGCCGCATGAAAGAGCTGGCCGATATCCGGCGCGGCCAAACGATATAATTTCCTTTCCTGCAGGCGCAGGCCGTGAATCGCAAAATGCTGGAACGGACAGGAAACGAATCGTTCCATGCGCGACACACTTGCTTTCAGATGGTCGCCATACAACAACCGGGCCGTTTCCAGCGACAACGGCGCTTCAAAGTTGCTGAATTGCAGCGAAGATACGAGCAGCGACAGCTTGTCCTGCCATTGAGGACGCACCGCAAACCAGTTAAATGCTTCCCACCAGATGTCCGCGATCTCCTGGCCTTGGCGCCACGCCCGCAATTGGGCAATCAAATAGGACAGCGTCCGGTCGGGATGGACAATATAATCCATTTGCTGCAAAGCGGGTTGATTAACCTGCGGCTCACCGGTTATCATACGCTCCGGCATGCCGGGGAACATCAGCTTCAAATGCCGGATAACCTCTGAAGGGTGAAGGCTCTTGCCCTCTTCATCGGACATTGGATAACTGATCCACAAATGACAGCGAGGGGTTGTTAACGCATTATAGATCATAAACCGCTCATCAAGCAGCCTGCGCCGCACGCCCGGGGCCATGACCAGGCCATTTCCCGCCAGCCGGTCCCGCTCCTGCTCCGATAATATTCCATCCTCCTGCACGCGCATCGGCATCACGCCGTCATTGGCTCCGAGGACATAGCAGACCTGGACTGTGCCTGACCGTGTCCGGTCCATGCTGCCGATCAGCACCTGATCCAGCGATGGCGGCACTGCCGCCAGCTTCAAGCTCTCAAGCCCCGCTTCAAGCATGCCTGAGAACAGCATGGCCGAAACCTTCTGGTCTCCCATCATCTCTACGAGCTGATCCAGCAGGTCCATAACCCCGTCCCAAAGCTGCCTATGCTCGCGTGCCCGTCTCATATCCCCCCGTTCAATCGCCAATTTGCTCCAACGCTCCAAACGGTCCGCTGCGCCGACATGGTCAAGCAAACGGTACAACGACTCGCACATCGCTCTGACATCGCCGGCTTTGCGGATCGACTGCTGAAATCGGCGCAGCGGACCGACAACAGCCTCCCGGGTGTCCATAATGGCTTCAAAAGCCTCCTGATCCGCCCTTCCCAAATCGCCGGGCAGCTCGTCCAATGAATCCTGTACCAACGGACGCCAGCGTTTCCGGTCGAGCCAGCGTTTGCCGTCAATGCCTGCTGCCAGCACATAGTTCTCCAGCCTGTCGAGCGCTTCGCGGCTCACCTCTCCATCCATTGGCAGCAGGAACTCGCTCTTGATACAACGGAATACGGCTTCATATCTCCACTCGTGAACGATTGTTTCCAAAGCGGAACGGATGAACTCGATGAACGGATGATTTAACACATTGTTTTTCTGGTCAAGGAAAAATGGAATGTCGTGGTCGCTAAACACAGTCGTAATATAGTCATTGTAGTCAGCGCCATTACGCACCATGACCGCAAAATCACGCCAACGAAGCCCGTCGCTGCGGACTCTGCGCAGCATATCTCTGGCGACCGCCTCCACTTCCGCCCGGCGGTGCGCCGCTGCATGCAGCGAGACGCCGCAGCGCGAATCTTCAAGGTCGAACGACGAGCGGTCTGTGACCAGCATCGCCGTACGGTGCTTAAAATGGCGTTCCAGGTGAGCCAGCATCGGACTGTTCTTGAAGCGGACGGGCGGATCTCCTTCGAGCAAGATCGGCTCTTCCAGGCCCACACCCGATTGCAGCGCCAGGTCACGCAGTTTAATATAGGTTTCGGCCGTCGGATGGAACAGCTCAAGCTCATGCGGCTGTTCCCCTTCCTGATACGGCTTGTCAAGACATAACGTTACAGTAACCTGCGAAGCGCGTCGCATCAGCTGGCCCAGCGCTTCAAATTCATTGGGCGTAAAGCCGTAAAATCCGTCCACCCAAATATGCGCGCCCTGCAGTACCTCCGCCTCACCGCAGCCTTTTGTCAGCCAGCTTAAATAATCTTCGGCATCGATATACAGGCCGGCCAGCTCTTTTTCCATCTCATGATAGATTAACTGCAAGTCATGAAGCTTGCGGTCAAGCAATGTATTCATATCGCCGGACATAAACGAGGACATATGGTCTTGAAGCGCCAGCGCATCGATCCCGTAACGCTTCCACTCCGTCAGCAGCTCGCCGAGCCGCTCAATAAAGCCCTGTTGCTCGGTTGCTCCTTGAAAAAGCTGCAGCTCAGCGCCAATACGCTGGACAATTTTATATAACAGCATATTTTTGCCGTTCTCATGGATTGGAATTAATGCGGTGCCGCCTGTTTCCTGCATAACCCGAAAGGACAACCTGCGAAAGCTTAACGCCTGTGCCCGAATCGTCCCGGATAACCCCGGAGTCCGGACCAAGGCATACTCTGTTTGAAACGTCGCCTGCTCCGGCACAAGCATGATAAGCGGCGGACCGTCGGGACTTTGTCTCAACTGCTCCCTGATGCGATCCAGACAATACCGCGTTTTTCCCGTTCCCGATCTTCCAAGCACAAATTGGAGCGCCACTGTATGCTCCCTCCCGTTTCTATGATTCTATTATTCTATCACACCCAAGAGCGCTTTTCACGCCAATATACAAACAGATGTTCTGTTATGAATCAAAAAAAAGAAGCGTATATTTTTCCATTGCAGCCTGACACTAACAGTGAAGAACAAAAAAACGCAGCTCGAATGCAGCCGCATTTGTTCTTTTGTATGGTGGAGCCAAGAGCCAGCATGTCCCCTGGCCTCATCGCTGCCGGCGGAGAGACGGGTTTGCTTTGTGCGATAACGGACATGAGAGACGCTTACGATGCGAAAAGCCGGTGAACCGTCGGATAATCAGCTTCTAACGTGCGCTCATGACCGTTAACGAGGAAAAGTTGAGCTATTACGTGTCTGAGCCTCCGTTAACAGGCTTCTTGTTAATTCGTCAGTGCGATTAGTTCATCATGAATCCAGCTGTTTGTGGCAGCAATCGTAAATTGGGTTAAATAATAATCTTCACCTTGGCCATCGGTAACGGTACCGCCCGCTTCGCGAACAATAACCAAACCTGCCGCAGCATCCCATGGATGCAGCCCCCGATGCCAATAACCGGTCAGCCTGCCCGCTGCAACCCAGCAGAGATCGAGGCTGGCAGCGCCGATCATGCGCAGGTTGCGGCAGCGCCCGACCATAAGATCCACCTGCGGCAGCACCGGCGAAGCCTCCCGCCAGTCACCCGCATAAAAGCCGGTTGCGAGCAGTGCTTCTGCAACGGTCTTCTCTTCGCTCACCTCAATAGCCCGTCCATTAAGGTAAGCGCCATGGCCTTTGAGTGCCGAGAACAGCTCCCGGGTCAACGGATTATACACGACACCGATCAACGGTTCTTTATCCTTCACGATTCCGATCGAGACAGCAAAATGGGGCAGCCCGTGAATAAAATTCGTCGTCCCGTCGATCGGATCAATAATCCATCCGTAGCCGCTCCCCCGGGACTGGAAAGCAGCATAGGAATTTTCCTGCCCATTGGATTCCTCGGAAAGAATCCAATGATCGGGATATGCCTCGGCAATTCTGGACATGATCAACCGTTCACTGGCCTTATCCACTTCGGTAACAAGATCCGAAACATTGGTCTTCTGCTCTACGGTTCCACGCTCCGCCATTCGTTCCCTGATCAGCGCCCCGGCCTCCTCGGCAAGCTTCTTGGTGAATTCAAGTAGTGATTGTTCCAAGCTTCTCCCTCCTGTCCAACAAGTACTGCAAAAATCAATTCTTCTATAACGTCTCTTTCGAGCGGACTTCAAAAATTGCAAATTTCAAATAGTGGCCTTCCTGAACGCCTAGCAACTGCGGATGATCTTTTCCGGCCGCCCGCCATTCCACGAGGCGCAGCAGCTTGCCTGCATCGGCAGCAGCCGCTTGCACCGTCTCCAGAAAAAGCTCCGGGCGCATGTGGTAGGAGCAGCTTGCCGTCACGAGATAGCCGCCTTCGTTCACAAGCTTCATTCCCTGCAGATTAATATCTTTGTAACCTCTAACCGCACCGGGAACGGCGCTCTTTGTTTTGGCGAAGGCCGGCGGATCGAGAATGACGACATCCCATGTGCGTCCGGCATCGCCAAGCGGCTTCGAGGTGTCAGCTTTTCCGCCGGCGCGATTTTTTCGCTCCTCCAGCCCCTTCACTTGCGTACGCAAATAATCAAATGCGTCCGCCACAACAAACTCCACGCGATCTGTAAAACCGTTGCGCTCAACGTTACGTCTGGCCGTTTCAATCGCATGCTCGGACACATCCAGGCAGGTCACCTTTTTCGCCCCGTAGCTGCACGCATGAAGCGTGAAGCTGCCGGTGTGCGCAAAGCATTCCAGTACCGTCGCGCCATCCCAATAAGGAAAGGAGACGACCTTGCCGTTTGCATTAACGGGAACGAGCACTTTTCCTTCCCGCTCTTCTACACCCATCCAAGCCTCAGGCAGGTCTTGCTGCTCGCGTGCTTCTAACCGAATGCCGCTGCGGTATCCAAAGCCTGTCATCAATGGCGCGATGGAAGCGCGATTCTCACGCTGGTCATAGAAATAACCTGTCTTTTGGCCCTGTACAATATCCACTTCCATCAGCAAGCCGTTCTCCGTAATTTCTACAATGCGCGGGCAATCGCCGTACAATACGCCCGTCCTTTCTTCCAGTCCCTCCAACGCGCGCACGCCGACATCGCTGCGCTCGTAAATACCCGCCGGAGCGAACACCTCGATTAACGCGGCGACCAGCGTCTCCCGGCGGATATCCATGCCAAGCGTCAACAGCTGTACGACGAGCACATCGCCGAACCGGTCAACCGTCAGTCCAGGCAGAAAATCCGCCTCACCGTAAACAAGCCGGCAGTCGTTCTGATCCTTTACAAACCGTTCGCGGTGAATTTTACACTGCTGCAGCCGCTCAACGAAGAAAACATGATCCATTTCTTCAATCGGACGGTATGCGGCAATTCTCACAATAATTTGTGATTTGGGATTCCAATATCCCGTACCTAGATAACGCCCTTTATGATCGACAACATCAACTAAGCTGCCAGGGACCGCTTCCCCTTCCATTCGTTCCATTTCGTTTGCATATATCCAGGGATGCCCCTGCTCCAGCCTCGGCTTACGGCCGCGGTTCAATACGATTTTCGCTCTCACGATTCGATCTCGTTCCTTCCTTGTTCTTGCACAGGATAAAAGCATAACGACAGCCAATCCATACTTGTCATGCTTGTCATGCTTGTATAGTTCACAGCATATAAATGGTTAGCATAAGCTTTTTCAGAAAGGGCTGATCCAGGGATGTTTATCTCCATTCTGCTGCCTATGGCAATCGGCTTTACGGTCTTCTTAGCCGGTATGAAAATAATGGAACTGGCCCTGCACCGGTGGGCAGGCCCCTATTTAACCTCTATATTGCACCGCAGCACAGCAACGCCTATTCACGGGCTGGCGGTAGGTACGTTAACAACGGCTTTTCTGCAAAGCAGCACTGCCGTCACCGTTATCACAATCGGTTTAGTTAACAGCGGTATTTTGACCTTCCAACGTACGTTAGGCATTGTGTTAGGCACCAATATCGGCACCTGCATTACGACTGAGCTGATCGGATTGAACTTGAATAAGCTGTCCCTGCCGCTGCTAGAGCTCTCAATAGCAGTATGGCTGTTTACTGTGCTGCTCGATGAGTACGGGCTATGGAAAAATGCCGGACGCAGCGTTTGGCTGCAATCGCTGCGTTTTATCGCAGTAGCCTGCGGCGGATTCGCGATGCTGTTAGCCGGTATGGGCATGATGCAATCGGTCGCTCCACATGTGCAATCCAGCGGATTGTTCAGCTGGTTTCTCGAGCAATCCGGCAGTACGGTACCGTTAGGCATGGCAGCAGGTATGGTGCTTACTGCAGCCATACATAGCAGCGCAGCCGTCATCGGTATTGTGATGGGCTTTGTGACGCTTGGCGCAATGCCGGTCGAGCTGGGCATTGCTGTCGTGCTTGGCGCGAATATCGGCACCTGCGCCACACCGCTGCTCGCTTCCATCGGCGGCTCTGTACCCGGACAATTCGTCGCCTGGGCCCATATGTCGCTCAATCTGGGCGGCGCATTGCTGTTTGCCCCTCTCGTCCATGAGCTGCAAGCCGTCTCTGCATGGTTCACTTCCGATCCGGCCGGCCAAATCGCCCATGCGCAAACCCTATTTAATATCGCAAGCTCTCTGCTTGCTCTGCCGTTATGCTATCTGCCTATGTTGCGCCGTCATTCTCCGTCCCATTCGTTATAAAGGCATTCAGCAGCGTGCTTAGGCTATACCTCCACGCCGAGCAGCTTCAATGCACCTGCTAGAATCCGATCATTATTATCGTAACCGGACTGGCGTTGTCTGCGCCATGCCTCCTCAGGCGCAAACCACTCCACGCCCCTGATTTCCTCTACCTGCGCTTGCAGCGTTCCGCCTACGGCTTCGACTAAGTAATAGTGAACCTCTTTATCGACGGTTCCATTGCTTTCATGCACGTATTGGTACTTGATTAGATCGATCGGTGCGATAATTTTGCCTTCCATGCCGGTTTCCTCAACAATTTCGCGCAGCGCGGTTTGCTCGATGGTCTCCCCCGGCTCCATTTTTCCTTTTGGAAGTGAAATTTTACCGTATCGATCTTGAATAAGCTGAATATGTAATTGATTATCGACACGCCGAAATACAACGCCGCCCGCAGAAATTTCCTTCATTCTTCCGTCCCCCGTTTCCTTATCTGATGCGCAACAAGGATTTTACCGCGCGTCCATCTCTCAGGCGCATCGATAAAATCCTCGTATTGCTGGTTCTATAGCAGGTGACTGTTCGCTTAAACAGCCGTTACGGCCGGGTTAACATTGCTTCCGGAGCCTTCCTGCATCACGCGGACGAGCTGTCCCTTGCATTCATTGACGCCCGCTTCCGTAATTTTCACTTTGCACAACTGCCCGATTAACGATTCCGAGCCCTCGAATACAACCTGCAGGTAATTACCTGAATACCCCATAACCTGTCCGCTGCCCGGCGCTCCCTTATAATCGCGCTCTGGAATGACATCGACCACTTGGCCGACGAACGGCTTCGCATATGCTAATTGCATCCGTTCGGACAAATCAATCAACTGATGCACACGATCATTCTTTACTTCCTCATCCACCTGATCTTCCATACGTGCCGCAGGGGTACCTGTCCGCTTGGAGTACGGGAATACGTGCATCTCGGCGAACCCAAGCTCCTCCATGAATTGATAGCCGCTGCGGAACATTTCCTCGGTCTCCCCTGGAAATCCAACGATGACGTCCGTCGTTATGGCAACACCCGGCATCGCTTGATGCAGCAGACGGATTTTCTCGGCGAACTCGGCTGTCGTATATTTACGGCGCATCCGCTTCAGCACATCGTCATTGCCCGCCTGCAGCGGAATATGCAAATGACGGCACATTTTTTCCGAGCGGTTCAGCACGTCGATCATTTTGTCGTCAATTTGGCTGGCTTCAATGGAGCTGATGCGAATCCGTTCCAGGCCTTCGATCTTATCCAGATCCCACAGTAAATCCGACAGACGGTAGTTTTCCAGATCGTCTCCGTAACCGCCGGTATGAATGCCCGTAAGAACAATCTCCTTGTATCCGGCATCGACCAGCTGCCGCGCCTGATTAAGGACGCTTTGCGGGTCGCGGCTGCGCGAAAGACCTCGTGACCAAGGAATAATACAGAACGTGCAGAAATTATTGCAGCCTTCTTGTATTTTCAAGAACGCGCGTGTACGCTCCGAGAAATCCGGAACATCGAGCTCCTCGAACTCACGGGTTTTCATAATGTTGCGCACGGCATTAACAGGCTGGCGATCCGTCTGGAAACGCTCGATATAGGTCATCAATTGGTCGCGATCCTGCGTTCCGACAACCAGATCGACACCCGGGATCGCCAAAATCTCCGCCGGCGAGGTCTGCGCGTAACATCCCGTTACTGCAATGACCGCGTCGGGATTGCGGCGGACCGCACGCCGGATGATTTGGCGGCTCTTCTTATCGCCTGTATTCGTAACCGTGCACGTATTGATCAGGTAAACATCGGCAGTCGATTCGAAATCAACCTGCTCATATCCTTCATTTTTGAAAAGCTGCCAAATCGCTTCGGTATCGTAAAAGTTAACTTTACAGCCCAATGTATAAAATGCTACAGATGGCATTGTCTTCAAGCTCCTCCCATCTCTCCGGATTCGTACATTAAACAAGTCAGTCCGACCAGTGCGGCGGTTTCGGTGCGCAGGATGCGCTTGCCCAGACCGGCCATTACTGCGCCGCGCGCGCGTGCTTCCTCGGCTTCACGCTCAGTAAAGCCGCCTTCGGGGCCGACAATGAGCAGAACCTTCGGACACGGGTTCCCTCCAGCCTGTCCGGCAAACTTCGCAATAGCGTCCTTGATGCCGCTGCCTGCGGTTCCGCCTTGCTTCTCGTAACAAAACAATGTTAAATCGTACGCCGGAATCTGTTCTAATAATTGCCGCCAATTGTGAACCGGAGCGATCTCGGGTATCATGCTTCGATGCGCTTGCTCGGCCGCTTCCTTGGCGATTTTCGCCCATCTCTCGAGCCGCTTCGCTTCCTTCTTGCCGTCATACTGTACGATCATTCGCTCCGATTGGAACGGGATGAATGCGGCGGCGCCGACCTCTGTCCCCTTCTGAATGACCGTTTCCATCTTATCGCCCTTAGGCAGGCTCTGTGCAATCGTTACCCGCCATGCCGCCTCCTGCGCCATCGCCCGAAGCTCCACAATCTCAGCTTCGACGCTGCCAGGGAGGATGTCGACAATCTTGGCTAGCGCCTCCCTCGCCTGCCCGTCACTGACAATAATTTGATCGCCGGCTTTCATCCGCATCACGCGGATCAGATGGTGCGCGTCGTCTCCATTTATGACAATTCTATCATCGCCGAACTGTTCCGGCGTTATAAAGTATCGCTGCATCTTTTTTACCTCATCGTCCAAGTTCCAAACTTCATCATACACGTTTTATTCCCTATTCGCCACACTTTATAACATTTTCCTCAGCACAGCAGATCGTTATCGCCACACCTCAAACCAGAATTGATTCCAATCCACCGGTTCAAATACCAGCTCAAACAAGCTGTGGAGCGTGCTTGCAATCGGTGTCGATAAGGATAATACCGGATCGAGCGTCACACTGCGCAGCGGTGGAATAAAGACAATCAGCAGAAAAACAAACATGCCCCATTGCACGTTTTGATCCATCTTGATCCGCACCCGCTGGGGTGCCAGGTCTTGAATGATCCGATAGCCGTCAAGCGGCGGCAGCGGAATCAGATTGAAAATAAAAAGCAGCAAGTTCATAAAGATTAAATACCACAAAAAGTGAATGACAGCCTGGGCTACGCCAGGGTTACCTGCATACAGCCAGCCTGCCTGATTAAGAATATATACGGTAAGAATTCCAAGAGCGGCAAGCAGCAGGTTGCTTAGCGGCCCCACTGCCGATACGACAATGCCCATTAAACGCGGGTGCTTGAACCGATTACGATTGACCGGCACCGGCTTCGCCCATCCAAATCCCGCAATCAGAATGAGAATCGTACCGAGCACATCCAGATGGACACGCGGATTAAGCGTGACCCGTCCTTCGTTATACGCCGTCATATCACCGAATTTATAAGCGCTGTAGGCATGGGCAAATTCATGCACCGCAAAGGCGATGATCAGCACTAGGATAATGAAAGGCAGATCCTGCAACGGATACCATGTAAAACGCTCCAGAAACTCCATGCTTTACCTATGGCCTCCTCGCCACAAAGGCGATCCAATTATCTTCGCGGTAACGGTCTACCACTTCAAAGCCAGCCTCCAGCAGCCCTTGCTCCACATCCTCTTCTTTGTTCATATAAATACCCGATGCGATGTAGATGCCGCCTGGTTTGAGCGCTTGATATACATCGCCCAGGAACAGCAAAATAATTTCCGCCAAAATGTTGGCCACAACAAGATCAACCGGCACCGTCACATTCAGCGCCTGCCCGGCTGACCCGTTGTCAGCGGAGCTGTCAGAACGCAGCACGCCAAGCAAATCGCTGAGGTGAACCTGAATCTGGTCTTCGAGCCCGTTCAGACGGGTGTTCTCTGCTGCACTGGATACCGCGACCGGATCCAAATCAAGCGCAAGCACGCGGTTCGCACCCAAGCGGCACGCCCCAATCGCTAAAATGCCCGATCCCGTCCCGACGTCAATGACCTCTTCACCGCCCTTGATCACCGCCTCAAGCGTCCTCAAGCATAACGCTGTCGTCGGATGCGTGCCTGTGCCGAAGGCCATCCCGGGATCCAGCTCGATAATCCGCTCATCCGGCCCTGGGGTGTAGTCCTCCCAAGTCGGCTTGATTGTCAGTCTAGAAGATACGCGAAGCGGCTTGAAATACTGCTTCCAGGCATTTGCCCAATCCTCTTCGTCGACCATTGCCGTTGTAATTTCATAGTCACCCGGCTCAATGCCGAATTCCCGCAGCTGATCGATGGATATTCTTAACTGTTCGATTAACGGTTCAACTGCAGTGCCTTCAAGGAAATAGCCTTTAATAACCGCTTGTCCCTCCGGAATATCATTCAGCGGATGCTCGTACCATTGTCCGAGCGAGGTATCTCTTGGCCGGTTCAATGTGCCTGACTCTTCGATGGACACACCATCCGCATCCATTTCATGTAAAAAGTTAGTAATCATCTCAATCGACTGTTCCGAAGTTGAGATCGTTATCTCATTCCATTTCAAAATCGTTTGCCTCCCCTTAAGTTCAACACCTATGCCCTCTATTCTACAACAGAAGCGCCTTATGCACAAAAAAATAAAGAGAGAAAGGTGTCCATCTCCCTTCTCTCCATAGCAGCATTCTTCTATATCTTTATCCTTAACGATCCAACTAGCTTTCAGCCGTGCCGCCGGTCTGTCTGATCAGATGCAGCGCGCGATCGACGAGCTCAGCATCCACGGTAGCTGTGAACGACATCCCGTCGGCGCCACCGGCTACATCTGTCACTCTGAGCGCCTGCAGCTTATGCTCCGCTTCATGTGCATTCTCACTTGCCGGAAACGTAGCACTTATCTCAATTCCGTTCATGACGGGCACCTCCGCTCTGGTATACTTAACACTCTGCTCTCTCATCGGCAGCGGATGCCCGCTCCTGTGCGATGCGATCGTCCCTGTCCGCTAACTCCTCCGAATATTCCACATCTTCGTTTTTAGCAATCGGCAGCTCACCATGTTGATTGTCCAAATTGTTTCGATCGTGCATAGAGAGTTCCTCCTTGTGCGATTGAGTGCATTCGCATCATAGGATAAACAAAAAACGGGCGGATTATGCTCCGCCCGTTTGTAAACATTATTCGCCCCGGAACGCTTTTTTCATCTTCTCAAAGATCGTTTCGTGGTGCTCCTGCGGCGTAGCTTCCCCTTCTGTGCCGGAGAACTGGCGCAGCAGTTCTTTTTGCTCGTCGCTGAGTTTCGTCGGCGTAACAACGGTCACTTTAACATGCTGATCGCCTTGGCCATATCCACGAAGCCGCGGTACACCTTTTCCTTTTAAGCGGAAGTAGGTTCCCGTCTGGGTTCCAGCAGGAATTTTCAGCTTTACCTTTTCCGTCAGGGTCGGGATTTCGATCTCATCGCCCAATGCCGCTTGCGCAAAGGTAAGCGGAACCTCGCAATAAATATCATCGCCGTCACGCTCAAAGAACTCATGCGATTTCACGCGGATAACAATGTAAAGATCTCCCGCAGGGCCGCCGCGCACGCCGGACTCACCTTCGCCGGAGAGGCGGATTTGAGCCCCTTCATCTACGCCAGCCGGAATACGGACATGAATTTTACGCTGTTTTTTTACTTTGCCGGCGCCATGACAGGTTCCGCATTTTTCTTTAATGACTTTTCCTGTTCCGCTGCAATTGGTACATGCACGGCGATTAACGATCCGGCCGAACGGTGTATTCTGCACGACTTCCTGCTGGCCGCTGCCATGACAGATTGTACATGTTTCCGGCTTCGTACCAGGCTTCGCGCCGGAGCCCGAACAAGTGTCACATGTTTCCGTCCGCGGAATTTGGATATCAGTCTCTTTGCCGAAAACCGCTTCCTTGAATTCAATGGTCATCGTGTACTGCAGATCGTTACCACGCTGCGGTGCATTTGGATCTCTCCGTCCGCCGCCACCGCCGAAAAACATATCGAATATGTCGCCAAACCCGCCGAAGTCACCTGCTCCGCCGCCACCGCCGCCGAAGCCTTGATTCGGATCGACATGGCCATAACGATCATAGGTCGCGCGTTTTTGATTATCGCTTAGTACATCATAAGCTTCTTTTACTTCTTTGAACTTCTGTTCCGCATCCGCCGCCTTATTGACGTCCGGATGGTACTGACGGGCTAACTTCCGGTATGATTTCTTAATATCATCATCCGAGGCATCCTTGCCGACCCCCAGCACTTCGTAATAATCCCGTTTCTCCGCCACGCAAGTCACCCCCGTGTAGTTCCGAAATTCAACTGCTTCCAAACGCACAACGAAGGTCAAAGCCAAGCCGCGCCTGACTTTGACCTTTCGCTGATTGAACCGGATTTATGCCGGTCGATCTTTACACTGCTTATTTCTTGTCGTCAACAACCTCATAATCAGCATCGACAACATTGTCTTTGCCTTTATTGCTGCCGCCAGCTTCGCCAGCGCCTTCAGCCGCTTGCTCTGCTTGGGCCGCTTGCTCATACAGCTTCACGGAAAGCTGCTGCACGATTTCAGTCAGCTCTTCGGTTGCAGGCGTGATTTCTTCGATATTGTCACTCTCGAGCGCTTTAACCAGCTTTTCTTTGGCAGCGTTGGCTTTTTCAATTTCACCAGCATCAACTTTATCGCCCAGATCTTTGATTGTTTTATCAACCGAGTAGATCAGCTGGTCTGCGTTGTTCTTTGCTTCAACCAGCTCACGACGCTTGCGGTCTTCCTCAGCGTTAAGCTCCGCATCCTTCATCATGCGCTCGATTTCCTCTTCGCTCAAGCCGCTGGAAGAAGTGATTGTGATTTTTTGGCTTTTGCCTGTGCCTTTATCCAGTGCAGAGACGTTTACAATCCCGTTCGCATCGATATCGAAGGTAACTTCGATTTGCGGGATGCCGCGAGGCGCCGGAGGAATGTCTCCGAGCATGAATCGTCCGAGCGTTTTATTGCCGGCCGCCATTTGGCGCTCCCCTTGCAGCACGTGAATTTCTACGCTTGTTTGGTTGTCCGCATAAGTGGAATACACTTGGGACTTGCTTGTCGGAATCGTTGTATTGCGGTCGATCATTTTTGTGAATACGCCGCCTGCAGTCTCGATACCGAGGGACAATGGAGTAACGTCGAGTAATACGACATCCTTCACATCGCCTGTCAGGACACCTGCTTGAACGGCTGCGCCAAGCGCAACAACTTCATCCGGGTTAACGCCTTTATGAGGTTCTTTGCCGGTCAATTTCTTGATCGCTTCCTGTACTGCAGGAATACGAGTGGAACCGCCGACAAGAACAATTTTATCAATCTCGCTAGTCGACAAGCCGGAATCGCTCAAAGCTTGGCGAGTCGGTCCAAGCGTGCGCTCAACAAGCGGAGCGGCAAGCTCTTCGAATTTAGCGCGGGTCAGGTTCATCTCCAGATGCTGAGGAACGCCGTCTACCATCGTGATGAACGGAAGTGAAATTGTAGTTGTCAATACGCCCGACAATTCCTTTTTCGCTTTCTCTGCAGCGTCTTTCAAGCGTTGTACAGCTGCTTTATCCTTGGAAAGATCAGTTCCATGCTCTTTTTTGAACTCGCTCACCATATAATCGATAATGACCTGGTCAAAATCGTCGCCGCCGAGCTTGTTGTCGCCGCTGGTTGCTTTAACTTCGAAGAAGCCGTCGCCCAGCTCGAGAATCGATACGTCAAAGGTACCGCCGCCCAAGTCATACACGAGAATCGTTTGATCTTCGGATTTCTCAAGGCCGTATGCAAGCGCAGCAGCTGTCGGCTCGTTCACGATCCGCAGTACTTCAAGGCCTGCGATTTTGCCCGCATCCTTTGTTGCTTGACGCTGGCTGTCATTGAAATAAGCCGGAACCGTAATAACGGCTTGGGTTACTGGCTGCCCCAAATACGCTTCCGCGTCGGATTTCAGCTTTTGTAAAATAATCGCCGAAATTTCTTGCGGGGAATATTCTTTATCGTCGATTTTTTCTTTATGGTTTGTACCCATATGACGTTTAATAGAGATAACCGTACGGTCTGGATTTGTGATCGCTTGGCGTTTTGCTGATTCACCTACAATGCGCTCTCCGTCCTTCTTAAAGCCGACAACCGAAGGGGTTGTGCGGTTACCTTCCGGATTCGGAATAACGACGGCTTCGCCGCCTTCCATTACCGCTACGCAAGAGTTCGTTGTTCCTAAGTCAATGCCGATAACTTTACTCATGATTGAGCTCCTCCTTGTACATTTACAAATCATGTCCTCTATATATTGTCCAGGTCATTCACCTGGACGTTAACTGCTTACCTTTACCATTGCCGGCCTGAGTACTTTGTCCTTCAGCATGTAGCCTTTTTGGACTTCCTCAACAATCGTGCCTTCTTCATGCTCTTCTGATTCGACCTGCATAATGGCCTGGTGATATTCCGGATTGAACGGCTGTCCGACCGTTTCCATCGGCTTAAGCCCTTCCTGCTCCAATACTTGATCCAATTGCCGGAAAATCATTTCTACCCCTTTAGAAAGGGAGTTGTTATCCTCACTGCCTTTAGCTGCGGCAAGCGCACGCTCAAAGTTATCTACAATAGGCAGGAGTTGGGTAATCAGCTTCATGGAAGCGTACTGCCCTAATTCCTCTTTCTCTTTCTGGGTGCGGCGGCGGAAATTATCAAAATCCGCTTGTACGCGCAAATAACGCTGGTAGTTTTCGTCCGCTTCCTTCTTAAGCTCAAGGAGACGGGGATCATCTATAGATTGTTCAGCGAAATCTCCAACTGGCGCCTCGTTATTAGACTCTGAAGCTGCCTCAGTCGACGGGACAGCTTCATCGGGATGCTGAGCTGCTTCGGTTTCATTCGATTTCATCTCTTCTGTTTGTTCCTCCGTAGGTTGGTTGTTTACGCTCACGAATGCTTCACCTCCTTATCATAATCCAAAAGGGATCAAATTACTTGTACCACTTGCCGAGCAGCACGGTCATGTCCTTGGACAGCACGTCAAGCAGGCTGATGACCTTCCCATATTCCATTCGCGTTGGACCTAAAATGCCGATCATACCCAGCGACTTGCCTTCAAAGGAATACGTTGCCGTGATCAGGCTGCAGTTGTTAATAGCCTCATGATCGTTCTCCGTGCCGATTCGCACTTGAATCCCGTCAGGATGGGATGAGACCAGCTTCATTAATGTGGGCGTCTCGTCGAACAGATCAAGAAGCGTTTTCACCTTCTCAACATCCTTGAATTCCGGTTGAGTCAGCATATTTGTTGTGCCGCTAAGAAACATACGGTGTTCATTATCGCTGGCAAGCGCTTCGTCCAACGCGCCCATCAGCTGTTCGCAATGTTCGACATAACGGCCGAGCTCCTCGCCAACCTCGGAATACAGGCGCGATCTTAACCGTGACAGCGGTACACCTACAAGCTTCGTATTTAAGATCCGGGTAATCTTCTCCATCTCTGAAATATCGATCCCTACAGGTATCGATACGGTACGATTCTCCACATGTCCGGTATTCGTTACAATAATGGCTACAGCTGTATCCTGATTGAGCGGCACCAGTTGAAAATGCTTTAATGAATTGCTGAACATTTCCGGGCCGAGCACAATCGAGGTATAATTCGTTAAATTCGAAAGAATCATCGCAGCATGCTGGATGACTTGCTCCATCTGATTCATCTGATCCGCCAGGAATCCCCTCATCCGGTTCAACTCCTGCTCGCTTACTTCACCGAGCTTCAGCAGATGATCCACGTAATAACGGTATCCCTTAGTCGAGGGCACGCGGCCCGCCGACGTATGCGGCTGCTCCAGATAGCCAAGCTCCTCCAGATCCGCCATTTCATTGCGAATTGTAGCCGGGCTGAATCCGACCCCGCCCCGCTTTGAAATGCTGCGCGAACCGATGGGTTCGGCTGAGCGGATGTAATCGTCCACGATCGCATTCAATATCATTCGTTGTCGTTCTGTCAACATCCGAACCCCTCCTGTCCTCATTAGACGCTTTGCGAAAAATGGTAAAGCTTCCTTGTCGTTAGCACTCAATAGCATCGAGTGCTAATCATTAATACAAAAATACCAAACCGACTTGATGATTGTCAAGTCAGTTCAGCATTTTGAGTACAGCAGTTTCATCACAGCAGTGCTGTTTGGCGCAGTTGACGCAATCGGTCCATACCTTCTCGGGGAAAATCTCTTTGTCGACCACCTCAAAGCCGTTTTTCTTGAAGAAATTAACCTCATAGGTGAGCGCCATCACTTTCGGCAAATCGCGCCGTTTTGCTTCATCAAGCAGGCAATCCACGAGCTTGCTGCCGATGCCTTGTCCTTTGTGTCCCTCGGATATCCCGAGCGAGCGAATTTCCACTAGATCGGCTCCCAGCTTGCAGAGCGAGCCGCAGCCTACAATCTCATCAGCCAGCTCGGCTACGAAGAATGTGTCAATCTGCCTGCTGAGGACCTCCCGTGAACGCGGCAGCATGATGCCTTTCTCCGCATAGCCTTTTATTAATTCATATAAAGTATCGACGTCTTCTAACGTCGCCTTTCTACAGGTCGTCTGCATAATCTCCCTCCGTCGCTGCCTTTCCCATGTGAACAAGCAAATGAATTCATAATAATATGAATAAATATACAACATCACGCATGAATGCTCAAGAGCAAATTATTTAGGGAAGCATCGCCAAGGGCCCTATATAACATGTAATAAAGGATTTATTCAGGGATCGTTATAAATGAACCAAATACTTCGTTGCCAAGCGGTACGCCTTTGTCCGTCAGTTTGATGCGCTCGCCGGCTTCGACGACCTCAAGAAGGCCTTCCCGTTCAAGCCGGTTCACGATTGGGCCAAAGCATTCACGGATGGAACGGCCCGGGAACTGCTTCTGGAACGCGGTTTCAGTAATGCCGTCAAGCAGCCGCAAGCCGACCATCATGAAGTCCTCCATCGCCTCATCAGCCGGAACGTCCCGGCTCTCCAGCTGCGGCAATCCTCTAAGTGTCGCATCGATATAAGGCTGAACCCCTTTGATATTGACATGCCGCTTACCATCTAAATACCCGTGGGCACCCGCACCCAAACCGTAATAGGGCTCATTGCGCCAGTAGGTCGTGTTGTGCCGGCTCTCAAAGCCCGGAAGCGCAAAATTGCTGATCTCATATTGATGACGCCCGGCCTGCTTAAGCTGACTCATAATAAACAAATACATCTCCAGCTCATCCTCTTCGGAAGGCAGTGGCAGCTCATTGCGCTCATACATCGTATGAAACAATGTGTTTTCCTCGACTTTCAAGCCATAGAGAGAATAATGGGGAAGCTCCAAAGCAAGCGCCCTTTCCACACTGTCCTGCAGCGTCTCTACAGTCTGGCCGGGCAGACCGAACATCAGGTCGATCGAGAGATTGTTGAATCCTGCCGCTCTGGCGTTTTCAATGCTGCGGTATACATCATCCACATCATGAATCCGTCCAATCCGCTCCAGCAGGCTGTTGTCAAAGGATTGCACGCCGAAGCTGATCCGATTGACCCCGCCTTTCCGCATCACTGCTAGCTTTTCCGGATCCGTCGTTCCGGGATTGGCCTCCATCGTAAATTCCACTTGCTCCGATAACGGAAAATGGCGCCGCACATCCGCCAAAAATCGTTTCATCTGCGGCGGAGTCAATACAGTCGGTGTTCCACCGCCTACAAATACCGTATCGATTCGCTCCGGCTTAATGTGCGATGCCGTCGCGGTCATTTCTCTCTCCAGGGCATCCAAATAATCGTCTACCGGCTGTCCCTTCAGGACAAACGAGTTAAAGTCGCAATAGTGACACTTATTTGTGCAAAAAGGGATATGAATATATAACGCATGCGGCGATTGTTGTCTCACGGCTTGATGCCTCCTTCTGACTGGCGAATGCAAGGAGGGGAGAGCTTCGCTCTCCCCCAAGGTCTTGCTCACGCTTTTATTAATCATCTATTTTCAGTACCGCCATAAACGCTTCCTGCGGCACTTCCACGCTGCCGACCTGCTTCATTCGTTTCTTGCCTTCCTTCTGCTTCTCAAGCAGCTTCCGCTTACGGCTGATATCGCCCCCGTAACACTTGGCAAGGACGTTTTTACGCATCGCCTTAACCGTCTCGCGCGCGATGACCTTTGTGCCGATCGAAGCTTGCACCGGAACCTCAAACATCTGGCGAGGAATCAGTTCCTTCATCTTCTCGCAGATGACCCGCCCGCGCTGATACGCACGGTCACGGTGAACGATAACCGACAAGGCATCGACTTGTTCGTTGTTGAGCATAATATCCATCTTCACCAGATTGGATTTGCGGTAACCGGATACCTCGTAATCAAATGAAGCATAACCCTTCGTGCTCGATTTCAACTGATCGAAGAAATCATAGACGATTTCGGATAATGGAATATCATATACAATCGTAACGCGGTTCGTATCCAGGTATTCCATATTGACGAACTCACCGCGTTTGCCTTGGCAAAGCTCCATGATCGCGCCGACAAAATCATTTGGAACAATGATCGAAGCTTTGACATAAGGCTCTTCGACATATTCAAGCTTGCCCGCTTCCGGATAATTCGAAGGGTTATCGATCTCGATCGTTTCTCCGTTTGTCAGCGTCACGCGATAGATAACGCTTGGCGCTGTCGTGATGAGCGGAATATTGAATTCGCGCTCGATCCGCTCTTGAATGATCTCCATGTGCAGCAGCCCAAGGAAACCGCAGCGGAATCCAAAGCCCAGCGCAGAGGATGTTTCCGGCTCATAACGCAGCGATGCGTCATTAAGCTCCAGCTTCTCAAGCGCTTCACGCAGGTCGTTGTAATCCTGCGTCTCGATCGGATACAATCCGCAGAATACCATCGGATTAATCCGGCGGTAGCCCGGCAGCGGCTCCGGCGCCTGGCGCTTCGCTTCGGTAATCGTATCGCCGACACGCGTGTCCTTCACGTTCTTGATGCCGGCCACGACAAAGCCGACATCTCCAACAGCCAGCTCATCGACAACGGTCATCCGCGGCTTGAACGCGCCGACCTCAATAACCTCAAATTCGGCCCCTGTCGCCATGAAACGGATTTTTTTGCCGGCTTTAATGCTGCCGTCTACAACCCGTACATATACGATAACGCCTTTGTAGGCATCGTAATGCGAATCAAAAATCAATGCTTTGAGCGGTTGATCCGGATCGCCCTGCGGCGAAGGAACCTTGGCTACGACCTGCTCGAGTATTTCTTTTATCCCGATCCCGGCTTTTGCGGATGCGTGAACCGCCTCACTTGCATCCAGGCCAATGACATCTTCAATCTCTTGTTTTACCCGTTCCGGCTCCGCGCTTGGCAGATCGATCTTGTTGATCACCGGCAAAATTTCCAAATTGTTATCCAGCGCCAGGTAAACGTTGGCAAGCGTCTGCGCTTCGATCCCCTGTGCCGCATCTACGACAAGCAGTGCGCCTTCACATGCCGCCAGGCTTCGCGATACTTCATACGTAAAGTCGACATGCCCAGGCGTATCAATCAAATTGAGAAGATACTCTTCACCGTCATCCGCACGATAAGACAGCCTTACCGCCTGCAGCTTGATTGTGATGCCGCGTTCCCTCTCCAAATCCATTTGATCGAGCACCTGCTCCTGCATCTCGCGGTTGGAGAGCGCGCCGGTATATTCCAGTATGCGGTCCGCAAGCGTGGATTTCCCATGGTCGATATGTGCAATGATTGAAAAATTACGAATTTTCTTTTGTCGGTCACGAACGTCTGTCATGCCTAACCCCCACACCTGTCAATAATGCTAATCATTCCATTCATTATATCAGTATGAGGGTCGCCCATCAATCATTGATCGTCCATGATTAATTCGTTACGGATTCAAACAGCGATACGACCAGCCGAATTCCACTGCTGGATAACGATTGCAGCAATCCTGCCGTTTGTTCCGCGACACGGTTGACGGATGGCTCGCCGTGATATTCGCCGTAAATGCCGGGAAGCCTTTCTCTCATGTAGGGGTAGCGTTCTTCCTCATACTGCGGGATCATATCCGGCATACCGCCCGGCACAGCCGCTTGAGGCTGAGCTGCAGGCAGCTGCCGATCGTCCATTGTCTGCGGCAGCTCCTGCGGCAGCAGCTCCGTTACCGATGCCGTCCGCTGACCTCCAACGGGACCATATACGGTTTCGATCCCCGTCGTTGCGACTTCAATGCCATATAAAAGCATAAACACCGTCACGCCGCCAAAGACTGCCCATTTCAACGAATCGCGCTTCATCGCCTTGCGCCTCCTTTTCATTGCTGAACCGCTCTCCCGTCCACTTTTTCCGCGTCCCAATACATTTCCGCAATCACTTCAGCCAAAGCATCCGCCGTCCGGTAGGATTCCTCGAGTGTATTATCCACTCCGCCCACCTCGATCAACACACTGTCCGGCGAAAGCGATTGATTGTATTCCCCGTTTCCGGTTGCCGCATCTTTGCCCCAGACTCCCCGTGATATGCCCGGATATTTCGCTTCCAGCGCTTCATGAATTTTAGTAGCGAATTTCTCGTTCTGCTTCCAATCCGGATTGCGGTGCCCGATAATAAAAAACACCTGCGCATAATCTTTGCCGCCGATCGTTGCGGTTGTATGTTTTCGACGCTGCGAATCGCGATGAAGGTCAAAGAAAAACTGCAGATCGTCGCTTTGCGCCATAGCTTCTTTCACGGTTTGCATCGTGTATTTATAGGAAAGCTCCCACCGGTAACCATCTATCGCTGTCGGGTAGTCGATTCCGGAATGCAGTGCGCCGACACCTTCCTCCTCCAGCTTTTTCGCCAATCGTTTGCCGACAAGCGTAATGTTTTTCTCGGATGAATTCGGATCGTTACCGGCTACCGGATACCATGATTCGCGGGGATGTGAATGATAGATAAATGCGATCTTCCGGTCACCTGTTGCCTGAGCCGGCGCTTTTCCTGTGTCCTGATCTGACGGTTCAGGCTCGGATATCGTATCATCCGGTTGTGCAGGCAGCACATTCTGATCGCTTGGCGGATCTTGATTCGGCTTGCCTCCCGGCTCGTCCTCCGGCGCTTGTGTGATGGGCAGCGGCGGATGATCCTTCGGACCCGTGCCCGTTCCCGTACCTGAGCCGCTTCGCAGCAGAAATGCCTCATCGGCCCGTAATCCTGGCAGTTCTCCCGCGACCAGACTTCTGGGGTCATTCGGATTAATATCCGTCAGTAAACGCATCAAAAACGCTGCGGTCTGCACTCCGTAATACGATCCGCTTGATGTCTGCCGGCCCTCAAAAGCGGGAATCTCCATTTCTAGCATATCCGCAAACAATCCGCTCGATACGGCCGCTGCAAAACCTTTCATAGAAGAAACGGGCGAGGCTGCCGTCTTCTTGTGAGCCATGCCTCCCAAACCAAGCAGCACAAAAAACAGCATGGAGCAGATAGACAATATCGCAAAGGTCCGACCCGTTACCAACAGTTGACGTAAACGTTCGCTGTTCCCATTTCCATACAGGACGTCTGCCATTCTTCTCATGATCATTCCTCCAGGCTGATGAATGCTTTACTATCATCCTATGAGAAAAGGTTGTTTAATAGAACAACTGAAGGAAAAGAAAGAATTATAGAGTGCTAGACGCAAACAAAGCCCCGCAAACAGGGCTTCGTCAACCATATGAGGCCCCGAAGGTCATGGGCTTCGGGCAGGTCAATTACTTAATGGGTATAGGCTGCGACATTATTCGTATCTACCGCATCATGCAGCGCAGCGTTCAAGCCGCTTGCGATAATATTGGCGATATCTTCGATGAACTGATCGACTTCCTTCGGCGTTACAAGCAAGTCGTGACCGAGCGGATTCAGTACCTCGCGCACTAACTGCAGCCGTTCGTTATCATCGAGCGTATGGAGCATCCCCATAATCGGGCCCGCATTGTCGGTTTGTGTCTTGAAATGGCTAGAAAGCATTTCCAGACAATTATTAACAATCGTAGACGCATAGACTACGGTCGGAACCCCAATCGCAATAACCGGAACGCCCATGATTTCCTCGGTCACGCCTTTTCGTTTATTGCCGATTCCTGACCCGGGATGAATGCCGGTATCGGCAATCTGAATCGTTGTGTTTACCCGCTCCAATGCTTTAGAGGCTAAGGCATCCACTGCAATGATCAAGTCAGGCTCGGATTGCTGCACGATGCCTTGTACGATTTCACTGGATTCGATGCCTGTCGTGCCAAGCACACCCGGAGCGACCGCGCTCACCGGACGATAACCCGGCGCCACATCATCAGGCATCAGCTCGAAAAAATGCCTTGTGATCATAACATTCTCCACCACAAGCGGACCAAGCGCGTCGGGCGTTACATTCCAATTGCCTAACCCGACAATAAGCACTTTAGCCGATTTATTCATACCGATGCGCTTTAGAAATAACTCGAACTCTTTGGCGAATTGGGTAGCTACCCGATCCTGCAGCCCGCTGTCCTGGCTTCGCAGCCCCGGAACCTCCAGCGTAACGTAATTACCAGGAAGCTTACCGATCGCATGCGAGCCCTGTTCATTCTCTACCGTCAGACGGGTGATCTTTATTCCATCGTCATTTATCGTTTCTGACGTTATTCCCGGGATCACGGAACCCGGAGTCTCGGCCATTTCTTTTGCTTCGAGCGCCAAATCGGTGCGTACCGAATAGTTGCGCAGATCTAAATCATTCATTGTGTACCTATGCTCCTCTCGCGCTTATTGACCTTAGTGTGCGCCAGCAGAATCGTTTTATGCGAATAACAGGCATCGGCTATTGCATTTTGGAAAAACGCATGGTAATATATTTTAAGTTGTGTTGTCTAGACTTCTAGTTTGTTTCCTTAACAGGAGGTGAAAGCCATGCCAAACATTAAATCCGCTATCAAACGCGTAAAAACTAGCGAAAAACGTCGTGCTCTTAACGCTTCGCAAAAATCCGCGCTTCGTACGGCCGTTAAATCCGCTGATCAAGCTATCGCAGGAACTGACGCAGAAGCTGCAAAAGCAGCTCTGGTTGTTGCTACGAAAAAGCTGGATAAAGCAGTGACGAAAGGCCTGATTCATAAAAATGCGGCTGCCCGCAAAAAATCCCGTCTGGCGAAAAAGCTTAACGCTCTTTCGGCTCAAGGATAATTGCACTGAATTAATCACAAATAAGTCCTGCAATCGTTCTTCATGAACGATCGCAGGACTTTTTTTGTCTTCCATAGTTTGACGACAATAACATTGATGCAGCTAGGAGCCTGTTGACAGAAGGAATAGCTCGACTCCAAGCGTTTTATCGATTTGGCCTGTTTTCATCTGAAAATCAAGCTCAGCCAGCCGCGATAAATGAAGCGCCAGCTCGCGCTGCTCAAAGCGGCGCGCCTTCTCTGCTGCCAGCTTAACTGCATACGGATGCAGCCCCAGCTGCGCAGCCATCTGCTGATGTGAATATTGATGGCCTTCAAGCTCTTTGATTTGCAGCATGATGCGGATCTGTCTTGCCAACAATGCCGCAATCTTAATCGGCTCCTCTCGCCTGAGAAGCAGCGCTTTGTAGATATCGAGCGCGCGCCCGGTTTGCAGTGCGGTCATCGCATCTACGAGCGCAAATACATCCTCCTCGACCGAAGACACCGTCAAAGCCTCCACAGCAGCCCGCTCCACCGTTCCCCCATCTCCGACAAACAGGCAAAGCTTGTCCACCTCCTGCGCCGCATTTTGCAAGCTGCGGCCGCAGCGAACCGCAATAAGCTCTGCCGCTGGCTCGGTCAGCACCCTTCCCTGGTCTGAGGCTCGCTTAATCATCCAGCGCAGCAGGTCGTTTCCTTCTAATTCTTGAAAAGAAAGCAGCGCATCCCTATCCTTTAATAGCTTGACGAGCTTGCGGCGTTCATCCAGCTTGTCGGCATGGACAATAAAGATGATGGTACTCGTCTCGGATGGCATCTTTAAGTATTCCATTAAACGATCGGGCTGATGTTCGACTTTTCCGCCTTCCTTGCCGCCTGCTGCCAGCAGGGTCTGATCGCGGATCACGATAATTTTGCGCGTTACAAAAAAAGGCATCGTCTCCGCTTCCAGAACCGCTTCATCAATCGGCGTCTCCGCAGTGTCGAATTTTACAATGCCAAGCTCCCGTTCATCCTTTCCAAGCAGCTGCTCGGATATAAAAGAGACAAACTCCTGCATGCGGTAACGGTCTTTCCCGTATACGACATAAACCGGCCTGGCTTGTCCGGCTTTGATTTCTTTGGCTGCTGTCCGCAGGTCCATGTCTGATCCCCCTTCAAGTTTCAGGCACAACAAAGGGATGATGCCTGCCCGGCTTCATCCCTTTGTCCCTGAACATCTATATAAACATTCGGGAGGAGGCCCATGGTACCTCCTGCAAGAATGGTCATACGATTGTCAAGGCCTCTTGTCGACTTCCTGATGCTGTATTATACGCAGGGTCAACCCGAAGTGTGCGGATACCTTTTTGTCATTTGCTTATTGCTGCTTATTGCTTGGTTTCAGCCGCTCTGTTGATGTCTACGAAGTAACGTTCAACCGCCTCATCTTGAACAATGACTTCATAAGATAAAAACCGGCTGTCTTCCGACCAGACGAGATTGACCACCTCGCCGTCCTTATTGCGGCTTTCAAATAAAAGAGCTCCTGTGGCGGCATCAAACACCTTCACTGTGTTATTCATAATAGCGGCGTTGTATGCTCCATCAGGCGACATAACTTCTGAATCAGGGCCAGCTATCGATGCAATGCCGAACGATTGCTCCGGCTCCGAGGCAATGCCCATTTCCGGAACCTCTTGGGCCGATTCATCAGCTGCCATCTCCGGTTTATCAGGGATAGGCGCCTCTCTTTCCGGCTGCTTCTCTAGTTTGTTCGTTTCGTTTGTGTTTCTCGTTTTGTTCGTATTGTCCGATGTCGGTTCAGTGACACTGTCGGAAGCCTCCCCATCCTTTTGACCCTCTTGCGGTGAGGATGGCGCCGGCGCTGGAGAAGCAGGAGCCGACGGACGCGCAGGCTGATTGCTCTTGGGCGGCGCTGCCGCTTCAGGCTGCACATCTTTCACGACAGGGTCGTTTGCGTCAGCTGCTGCATTGCCCGCTTGATCTGGTTCGCCATTGCTGTCCGGCGATACTGCAGCAGCATCGCCGGATACCGGCGGTTCAGGCGTTCCGTCCCTCGATTCATTTCCGGCTTGGTCGTTAACGCTGCTTCTCTCCGATAAGCTTTCTATCGCGCCGTTATCCGCTGCATTGCCCGTTTCAGCGCCACTGCTGGCCGCCGCTGAATGATCAGCGCCTGAGGAGTTATAGTTGGCAGAGAATAACATTGTGTTACTATTCGCTTCATCCGCATTGCGCATTCCCTGGGAATCAAATGTAACAATAAACAACCCGATTACTACGCCCGCAGCGATGACGCCGCTTAGCGCGCGGAATGAAAACCGCTCTGTCCATCTTTGCTGACGGACCGGCGGGGTACGTCTAGGCACTGTATTAACAATAGCGTCATCTGCCGCTGTCTGTGCGGACTGCATGAGCTCGATCTGTTCAAGCCTTGGCATAATGGCGTCGACGAGACTGTAGCCCGGCGCGACTTTTGGCAGGTTATCTAATTCGGAAGACAGCCTTTTCAACCGTTCGAACATAGCGGCACAGTCCGGGCAATGCCTTGTATGGTCCATTAAGCTTTCGGTTTCCCGCTCGTCGAGATCCCCGTCAAGCTGTCTTTGCATATATTCCATCACCTCTTGACAAGTCATCCTCGGACACCACCTTTCTGATAATCTTGGAGTAACGATTGCAGCTGTTGTCTTGCACGAAATAAATAAGATTTCACTGTATTTAGAGGCAAATCAAGAGAGTCAGCGATCTCATTGTATGAGAAATCCTGCATGTACCGCAGCACAACGACCGCCCGTTGATGCTCGGGGAGCTTATCGATCGCCTCACGGATATCCTTGGCAGCATAGCTGGAGAGCACTTCATCTTCAACATTCTGCTTTTCCTTGAACACCATTTCATGCTCATCGATCGATACAGTCGGCTTGTTGCGCCGGAATTTATCAATGCATATATTAGTGACAATACGTTGAACCCATGTTTTAAACATTGCTTTTTCTTCATAGGATCCGATTTTCGTGTAAATGCGTATCAACGCCTCTTGAGCGGCATCCATCGCGTCTTGTTCATTGTTTAGTATATAATAGGCTGTCCGGTATACATGATTTTCAATCTCACGCAGCAGGGTTATTAGAGCGTCGCGATCGCCCGATTGAGCGGCTCTTATGAGACCAGGCTCCACCACGAAGGATCCCCCTCTCTTGCAACCTTTCAGACGGAAAGGCTGATTCAAATGTTGCAGCTTAAGCTGCAATTATAAAGATTTAATAAATTTAATTCTATTTTCCTATCCTATGAGAGAAAATTTATAATTTCCCAACTTTAAGAATAGCAGATAAAGCAGGCTCCGTATACCTTCACTCTTTCCGGTCCCCACAACTTCCCTTATTATTTTAATGCTCCCGCTTCGATCTTTTTGCGCATTTCTATGCCGGCGTTTGTGAATCGAAACTGCACTTCACCATCACGGTCGGTACGCAGGATCCGGGCATCGTTTTCCTCCAAGCGCGTCAGCACCGCCGGATGGGGGTGGCCATAAAAATTATGCCTGCCGACTGAGATCAGCGCAGTCTGCGGCGACCAATACCGGAGCCACTCCTCCGTTGTCGATGAACGGCTGCCGTGATGGGCGATTTTGAGAATATCAATAGGTGGTATAGCCGCGGATGATTGATTCTCCCGGAGGCTCCGCAGCACCCACTGCTCGGCTGAAGAGCGGATATCGCCGGTCATCAGCAGCGAGTGACCGTACAGCTTAAGCAGCAGCACCAGGCTGTAATCGTTTTGATTATTCTGCATCGTGATCGGAACTGCCCCGTTCGCTGCCCCGCACTCCCCTTCCGCCGGCTGCCGCTGCGGCCACATGACCGCCATTTCGACATGCAGCTCCAGCTCCCACAACTGCTGCGCACATGCGGTATATACCGGAATCTGCAAACGGATCGCCGTCTGAAACAGCTCTTTTACTTCATCCGACGGTTTCATCGTCCCGTTCCATAAAATACGCTTGACCGGAATCGACTGCAGGACGGCCGTCAAACCGCCGACGTGGTCGGTATCCAGATGGGAGAAGACAAGCAGGTCGATTTGCTGCACCCCCCGCTTCATTAACAGAGGAACGACAACTTTGCGCCCGATCTCGAACGGATCCTTACGCGATTTCCATTCCTCGCCGGGCTTGCGGAATTGTAGCGTTCCGCCGCCATCAATAAGTATGTGCCTGCCTGCCGCTGTCCGAACATGAAAGGCATCCCCTTGACCGACATCCAGCATATGCACCCTGATGCTTGAATCAAAACGGTCGGGGCGGTATCCATAAATCAGCAAACCCGCACATAGGACCGACAGCAGAAGAGGGATTGCGGTTTTCTGCCGAAGTTTTCCGGCTCTATCGGAAGGCCAAGGCAAAGCCGATCCCGTTGAAAGCGGTTTTGTCTGTGCTTCCTCCTGTCCATATAAGGGGACGGTGGCGTCATGCTCGGGAGAATGGCTGCTTTCCTTCATTTTATTGCGCTGTGCATAAATGTTGATCGCCCGGAAACCGGCCAATAACACAGCATACCAGCTTACGATCCACCATATTGGCGGCGACGGCCAGATCATCCGCAGCTGATCGTACATGTTCATCGTTTCGATAATGCTAAAGGTTAGCTCATTCAATAATTTGACAACATAGGAAAGCCACTGCGCCAGCGGCATCCATATCGTCGAAAGAACAAGCGATGCTGTGCCGAGCGGAAGCACGACAGAGCTAAGTATAGGGACAATCAACATATTGGCCGGCAAGGACAGTAAATTAAACTGATTAAAATAATAGATCGTTAGCGGAAAAGAAACGACCTGTGCTACGAAGGATACGGCAAGGATGTCCATGGCTATTTTTCCGCGGCGCCACGAAGGCAATATTTTGCGGATGGGCGTAACACCGACGATTAAGCCTGCCGTAACAAGACAAGACAGCTGAAAGCTGACATTTTCGAGCATATAAGGCTCCGCAATCAACATCATCAGCGCTGCGGCGGCGAGCAGATGCAGACCATCCTTCAGCTGCCTGTGCTTGGCCGCAAAAAGTCCGATCATCGCCATAATTCCGGCACGGATTACGGACGGAGCCGCACCGAAGAGCAATATATAAAATGGAACAGCAAAGATAAGCACGTTCATAATGGATTCTCTGCTCATGCGAGTCAATCGCAGTATGCTGTGCAGACAATAAAGAAAGACGGCCACATGCAAGCCCGAAATGGCTAAAATATGGGTCAGTCCCAGTCCGGAAAATTGCCGGTACTGGACGGGGTCAATGTCCTCGAGAATGCCGAGGACAAGCCCCTTCATGAACCCGGCGTGCTGCTCCGGGTACAGTGCATCCATGCGGGCGCCAAGCGTCAGCCGGATTGCGTCGACACGGCCCAGCAGTGCCGCGGCGGTCCACCGCGGCCCCGGCTCTGTGGCGAGCGCCGCGGCGCCGTCGACTTTGAACAGCCAGTGAATGCGCTGGCTGTGCAGGTATCGGCGGTAATCGAAGCCGCCGAAGTTTGTGGCGCTAGCCGGCAGCGTCAGCTCGCCGGCTGCGCTGATCCGGTCGCCGCGCTTCCAGCCCGCGGCGACCGCCTGGTCCGGCTGCAACGCAAGCCGGACCTGCACCATAAGGCGCTCGCTAAGCTTGCGAGGCGCCTCTTCGCCCTGGACGCGGACGGTGTCGGCCGTCACGCGCAATTGAGCGCGGTCACCGTCAACCGTGACCGCGGATATGATCGTTCCCGTCACCTGCACAGCATACGCAGATGACGGGAACGCCGCCTCGGCGGCGGCCTGCAGCTCCGGGTGCGCGGTGATGTTGCGGGCATCCGCCCATCCGCGCTGCCCTGCGGCCAGGCCGTACGCCATAATACATGCGGCTGCCAGCGGCCATGACGCAAGCCGCAGCAGCCCAAGCGCCAGCGCGGCGATGAACAGCCCCGCGCCCGCCAGCACGACCGCGCGGCTATCCAGCGAAGCCGCAGCCGCGCTGCCTCCAATCCAACATATAGTAAACCAGATCAATGGCCGGCGAATCATTTCCACTCCCCTTATATACAAATTACTCCAAATAACTGGAAAGCAGCAGCAACGGGGTTACGCGCTCAGCTCCCAGCGCGCGGTGTTGCGTTGCATGACGCCCGACTACATGCGACGATGATCAGATTCCCATCACAAAGTGGCAGTCTGGACACCGGCATTCATGCCCGTTAACGATGTTTCTCATCACTCATGCAGCAAATCCGATAAACAAGCACATTAGCGATGAATTTCATCATTACCGGCACTGTTTCAGGTAAACTTGCCGAAAAAAAGAACCTCTTTTCGTATCTCAGATACGAAAAGAGGTTCTTCCTCTCTCAATAACTAACTAAAGCCGATTAAATTCAGGCCGTCCTGTCACTGCCAATCGCAAATTAATCCAGCTTCACCCAGCTAACATCAATCAATCGCTGCCGCTCAGGTTTGTCCGATCCTGTGCACACTTTGCTTATCCCTCTTTCGAGAGCCATAAAATCTACGAGATCACATTCATCAGCGTTTGCTCCGGCGGCTGATAGCCGCTTAAGCAGCGGAACAGAAGCCCTTTGTGCTGCATCAGCTGCTGCACCTTCTCGCTGTCCTTCGGATAGCCGCGATGATATACGATCTCCTTCACACCGCTGTTGGCGAGCATATTCGCACATGTCCAGCAGGGCTGATCCGTCACATAAACGGTAGATCCCTCACGGTCGATCCGGTCTGTGAAGAGCAGCAAATTCTGCTCTGCGTGAATGGTTCGGATACAGCGCTGCTTCTTCACCATTTCTTCCTGGCCTTCGGTTTGCTTCAGCTCGTATTCCTCAACGATCATGCAGCCCGCTTCCGAGCAATCCGGAACGCCCATCGGAGCGCCGTTGTATGCCGTGCCAAGCAGCTTCTTGCCTTGAACGAGCACTGATCCCACATGTCTTCTCGAGCATTGTGAGCGCGTGGATACCATATAAGCGATATCCATAAAATACGTATCCCAGTCCTTGCGTAAACCTTCCTGATTCACTCTACCTTATCCTTTCTTCTCTTAACCTATACCGCTTGTCCGTTCAGGATTGGCTTGCGGCCAGCGCCTGTTCGAGATCATGCAAAATATCTTCGATCCCTTCGGTGCCGATCGATAAACGAATCATGCCCGGCATCACGCCGGCCGAAAATTGCTCTTCCTCACCTAGCTGCTGGTGCGTCGTACTCGCAGGATGAATGATCAACGATTTGGAATCGCCGACGTTCGCAAGATGGGAGAAGAGCCCGACAGAATTAATCACTTTTTTGCCCGCTTCAATTCCACCCTTAATGCCGAACGTAAGAATGGCCCCTTGTCCCTTCGGCATATATTTCTGAGCCAGCGTAAACGATGCATGGCTTGGCAAGCCGGGATAATTCACCCACTCGACCGCCTCATGGCGCTCCAGATATTCCGCTACCTTGCGCGCATTGAAGCTGTGACGCTCCATGCGAAGATGCAAGGTTTCCAGACCCTGCAGCAGCAGGAACGCGTTAAATGGCGACAATGCCGCTCCCATATCGCGCAGCAGTTGTACCCGGGCTTTAATAATGTATGCAATCGGGCCAACCGCATCGGTGTACACCACACCATGATAGCTTGGATCCGGTGAAGTCAATCCCGGAAACTTGCCGCTCGCTTTCCAATCGAATTTGCCTCCGTCGACGATAATCCCGCCGATCGATGTGCCATGGCCGCCCATGAATTTAGTGGCTGAATGGACAACAATATCCGCTCCATGCTCGATAGGCCGGCATAAATACGGCGTTGGAAACGTATTGTCTACGATAAACGGAATGCCATGCTCATGAGCAATCGCCGCGATCGCTTCGATATCGATGATATCGCCCTTAGGATTTCCGATCGTCTCGGCATATAACGCTTTCGTCTTCTCTGTAATCGCCGCCCGAAAGCTTTCCGGATTCGAAGGATCCACGAAATGAACCTTGATGCCGATCTTAGGCAGCGTTGTGGAGAACAAATTATATGTACCGCCGTAAAGGCTTGTTGCCGATACGATCTCATCGCCTGCTCCCGCTATGTTCAATATAGAGAATGTAATCGCTGATTGGCCCGATGCAACAGCCAAAGCAGCAGGTGCCCCTTCCAGAGCTGCAACGCGTTTCTCCAGCACATCAGTCGTCGGATTCATCAGGCGGGTATAAATGTTGCCGAATTCCTTCAGCGCAAATAAGTTCGCCGCATGCTCTGTATCACGAAATCCGTAAGACGTTGTTTGATAGATCGGGACAGCTCTCGACATCGTTGTCGGATCAATCTCCTGACCGGCATGTACAGAAAGTGTGTCAATAGATAGCTTGCGTTCATTAGCCATGTACGATTTCCTCCTTGGAAAAACGGATTAGAATGACTCTGAAACAACCTTCTAAAGCTCCCTCTATTGTCGCACACTCACCGTCTGACGACAACGCTTTCTTTCATTTTTTCCAGTATCTTGGGCCCTATCCCTTTCACTCTCATAAGGTCTTCCACGGAATGAAAGGGGCCGTTTTTGCTCCGGTCATCAACAATCGCTTGGGCCTTTGCCATTCCAATCCCGGGAAGTGTGTCAAGCTGATCTGTCGTTGCCGTATTCAGGTCGATTTTACCATCATCCGCTGCTCCGGAAGCGTCGTTCTTGCCGCCTGGCTGGCCGCTTTCCGGAAAGCTGACTGCTCCATTTCCATAGCTGTCCAATGTCTCTCCCGGAACCGGTTCATTTCCGGAGCGCTCCAATCCGGCGCTGTTGCCGGATGCTGCCGGCTCTGCAGTAGTCTGCCGATTGCGTTCCGAGCTGCTTTTCGGCTGATTCTGCGATGAAACCTCCATGTCAGCTTCCATGACCGCTTCCTCCTGTGCCAGTCTGTCCAGCGTGGATGCCAGCTCGGATTGAAGCGGAATCCAGCCGTCAGGCAACTTTTCCTTGGGCATCCAAACAGCCGTAATGAGCAAACAAGCCCCCGCTGCCAGCAGCAACCCGACGGCCAGCTTGGACGCAGGTGACAGATTATGCGCTCTCCGCATTGATTCATGCTCCTTTCAAATTCAATGAAAATAGTTGCAATTCATGGTCATGTAGGCCATGCCCAATAACATAGTGTAGTAAGAGCAGCGCACGATCTCATGAACGTAAGGAGGGATTCAGATGAAAGTCGGATTTATTGGGACCGGAAATATGGGCAGCTTATTAATCGAATCATTTATTCGTTCAGGAGCTCTGCTTCCCGAGCAAATAACAGCCAGCAACCGCACAAGCGCGAAAGCGGCACGGCTCGCCACCCTTCATCCCGGCCTGCAGGCCGTTCCTTCCAACGTTGAGGCGGCGCACGGCAAAGATCTGGTGTTTCTGTGTATCAAACCGTTAGAGTTCAAAACCGTCATAGACGAAATAAAGGCCAGCATGCAGCCGGAACAAATGATCATCTCGATCACAAGTCCAGTGCTTCTGGCCCGATTAGAGGAATGGCTGCCCTGCAAGGTAGCCAAGGTTATCCCCAGTATTACGAATTATGTGTTAAGCGGAGCTTCATTATGTATCTATGGAAGCCGTATCGAAGCTGAAGATCAGAACAAGCTGGAGACCCTGCTTGGACAAATCAGCAAGCCGCTAAGAATAGAAGAGCAGTATACGCGGGTCGTATCCGACCTGTCCAGCTGCGGCCCCGCTTTTTTTGCTTTCCTGGTGCAAAAGTTTGTCGATGCCGCCGTTGAGGAGACGGGGATCGACCATCAAGAAGCCACTGCCCTTGCCAGCAGCATGCTCCTTGGGACCGGACGGCTGCTCACTGAAGGCGGCCTCAGTCCCAAGGAGCTTCAATCGCTCGTCTCCGTGCCCGGCGGCATTACTGCTGAGGCGCTGCGGCTGCTGGATTGCGAGCTGAACGATGTCTTCAATCGTTTAATTCGTACGACACATGCGAAGTTTCATGAAGACGTTGCAAAAGTTAGTGCCGCATTTTACGAAGAAAACATGAACGGCTCCTGATCAACCGACAACGATATTTACGAGCTTGCCCTTAACGGCGATCACTTTGCGCACTGTTTTGCCGGTGATCGCTTCTTTTACTTTGTCCAGCTCTTTCGCGATTCGCTCCATCTCCGCAGGTTCCAGATCCGCTGCGATCGCTGCGCGGTCGACGATTTTGCCGTTGACCTGAACGACGATCTCCACCTCTTGGTCAATGGTCCAGGCTTCCTCATACTGAGGCCACTCTACATAGCTAATCGATTCGTTATGGCCCATCTTTTGCCACAGCTCTTCCGTTATATGCGGCGCCAAAGGCGAGAGCATCTGCAGGAAATGCTTCATCGCTTCGCGCGGCAGCACCTCGGCTTTATAGCCCTCATTGACAAAGATCATCAATTGGCTGATCGCTGTATTGAAACGGAGATTTTCAAAATCGTCCGTCACCTTTTTGATTGTGCGGTGCCAGGTCCGTTTGAACGCTTCCGTGCCTTCTTCATCCGATATTTTGCTGTTCAATGCGCCATCCTCAGTGACAAACAGCCGCCATACACGGCTCAAGAAACGGAAGGTTCCTTCCACGCCATTCGTGTTCCATGGCTTTGTCGCTTCCAGAGGCCCCATGAACATTTCGTACATGCGCAGCGTATCCGCTCCGTATTCATTCACAATATCGTCCGGATTAATAACGTTTCCGCGAGATTTACTCATCTTCTCGTTGTTTGTACCGAGAATCATGCCTTGGTTAACGAGTTTATGGAACGGTTCCTTGGTCGATACGACCCCAAGATCGTACAATACTTTATGCCAGAAACGCGCATACAACAAGTGAAGCACCGCATGCTCAGCGCCCCCGATATACAGATCGACAGGCAGCCATTGCTCCTGCTTCTCCTTCGAGCAGATTTCTTCGTCATTGTGCGGATCGATAAACCGCAGGTAATACCAGCAGCTTCCCGCCCATTGCGGCATCGTATTCGTCTCGCGGCGAGCTTTCATGCCGGTCTCCGGATCGATTGTTTCCACCCAATCCGTTACGACAGCCAGCGGAGATTCGCCTGTTCCCGAAGGTGTAATCTGGTCTACATCCGGCAGCAGCAGCGGCAGCTCGGATTCAGGCACCGGCTTCATCGTGCCATCTTCAAGATGCAGAATCGGGATCGGTTCGCCCCAATAACGCTGGCGGCTGAACAGCCAGTCACGCAGACGATACGTTACTTTGCCTTGGCCCTTGCCTTGCGCTTCCAGCCATCCGATCATGGAAGCAATCGCAGCTTCGTTGTTCAATCCGTCGAGCAAGCCGGAATTCACATGCGGACCATCGCCGGAGAACGCTTCTTTTGTCACGTCGCCGCCCTGTACGACCTCAATGATCGGCAGGTCGAATTGCTTTGCGAATTCCCAGTCGCGCTGATCATGCCCAGGTACCGCCATAATTGCGCCTGTACCATAGCCGGCCAGTACATAGTCGGCAATCCAGATCGGCACTTTAGCTCCATTTACCGGATTGACCGCATAAGCGCCTGTAAAAACGCCCGTTTTATCTTTAGCTAAGTCCGTACGCTCCAAATCGCTCTTGCGCGCAGCCTTCTCTTGATACGCCTCAACAGCTGAACGCTGGGCCTCTGCCGTAATTTGGGCAACCAGTTCATGCTCCGGAGCGAGTACGCAATAGGTCGCGCCGAACAATGTATCCGGGCGGGTCGTGAAAACAACGAGCGTTGCATCATGGCCATCAATGGCGAAGGTAACCTCTGCCCCTTTGGATTTGCCGATCCAGTTCCGCTGCATGTCCTTGATGCTCTCGGTCCAGTCCAGCTCCTCCAAATCCTCCAGCAGCCGCTCCGCATATTCGGTTATTTTCAGCACCCATTGGCGCATCGGCTTCCGGATGACCGGATGATTTCCCCGTTCGCTAAGGCCGTCTATGACCTCTTCGTTCGCCAGTACGGTACCGAGCGCAGGACACCAGTTGACCGGAACCTCTGCCACGTATGCAAGCCCGCGATTATACAACTGAATGAAAATCCACTGTGTCCATTTGTAGTAATTCGGATCCGTTGTGCTGAATTCACGGTCCCAATCGTAGGAGAATCCTAAAGACTTAATCTGACGGCGGAAATTGTCAATATTTTTAAACGTGATGTCGCGCGGATGCTGTCCTGTATCCAGAGCATGCTGCTCAGCAGGCAGGCCGAATGCATCCCATCCCATCGGATGCAGCACGTTGTATCCGCGCATTCTTTTGTAACGGGACACGATATCCGTAGCCGTGTAGCCTTCCGGATGACCTACATGCAGGCCCGCACCGGAAGGATAAGGAAACATATCCAGCGCATAAAACTTCGGCTTTTCCGGATTCTCGGTCGTTTTGAAGGTTTTATGCTCATCCCAATACCGCTGCCATTTCGGCTCAATAGCGAGCGGGTTATAGCTTTGTTGTTGTTCCTGACTCATGAAATAGAAGCCCCCTTATTGGTTATCCGTTAGATCAAGCAGTAACGGCTGACGTATAACGTCAAAGAATTTCAATAAAAAAACCTCTCATCCATAGCGCAACGGCTAGGGACGAGAGGTTTATTCCCGTGGTACCACCCTAGTTAGCAACGGGCATGCTTTGCCCTTTGCTCACTCATTTCCCTTATCGCGGGATGTACGGCATGCTTCTTCAACACCGGTCAGGGCTTGACTTACACATGCGGCTCCGAGGCGAGTTCATCTGCTGTACCGGTTCGGCTTGCACCATCCGCCGACTCTCTGCTTCCGGACATCAAATTACTGCTCCTCATCTGCGCCTTCAATTGATAAAAATGGTTATTTAGATTATAAATAAGCGGTTTTCACGTGTCAAGCCTTGAAATCAGAGTAGAAATCAACCGATTACTTCCTAGCCGCAAAAAACAATCGCTCTGACGATTCGTCCGGCGGCTGCAGCTGAAAGTCGGCAAATGACTCTACGGTCGTAAAACCGGCCCGCGATAATGCGCCCTGAATCCAGGCCGGATCGTAGGCCCGCTGAATATGAACTTCCTCAAATCTGGTGAATGCCGAATCCTTCGTCTGTGCGTCCTTCGCAAAAATCGTTAAGTGATGCTCGATTTCCACCCGCTCCGCATCCAAATCGCAGGTCCAGATATAAGCGATATCCCGTTCATCCAAAATGAATGGCTGCTCCTGGGCGTAACGGTGAAGCTGGCTGGGAGGATGAACGTCAAAAAGAAACACGCCGCCTTGCTTCAAGCCGCGAAACGTCGCCTGAAACATCGCCTCCACATCCGATTGCTCCGTTAAGTAGTTGATACAATCACAGAACGATATGACGGTATCGACAGGCTCAGGCAATTCCCAATCCCGCATATCCTGCTGCAGCCAACGGATCGAACCGCTGTTCGAACGGATGGCCTGCTGCGGCGATTCATCCCATTTGCTGCGGGCGACTGTAAGCATATCGGATGATAAATCGATACCGAAAACCGTAAACCCGGATTTGGCAAGCGGGATGGACAGGCTCCCGGTTCCGCATCCCAGATCGACCACCGACTCCGGAAGCCCGTAACGCTCCCAGCATTGACGGGCAAAGCCAAGCCACTGCGGATAAGGCATATCTTCCATTAATCTGTCGTATACGGTTGCAAATTGACGGTATGCTCGCATGATTCCTCCGGTCCTTCGTATTTCCCGAACTGTTGGTTGTTATGCTTTTTCGTTATCGTCTTGCGGCTCTCCTTGAGCAGCCAGATGCGTCCAGCTGCCCTGCTGCGTGACCTTGCCTTCGCGCATCAGCTTGCCTAATGCCCGCTTGAATGCGGATTTGCTGATTCCGAACTTCTGCATAATCACATCTGCTGGCGTTTCGTCCGAATAAGGCATCGCGCCTTGCGGACGCTCCTGGAGAAATGCAAGAATGCGGTCCGCGTCCTCCACCCGGCCGATTTCCTTCCGCGGCGCCATGGACAGGTTCACGCGCCCATCCTCACGGATGAACGTTACCCGGGCCTTCACCCGTTCTCCTAGCCGCAACGGCTTCGGCCGCTCGGCGGAAGGAATCATCCCGTAGGCGCCAAATCCAATTACGCCGCCATCAATGAGTACAAAAGAACCCATCTGTAAGGTTTTGGTAACCCAGCCTTCCACCCATTGATTACGCCATCCTTGTGGCGCAGGAAACACAAGCGGAGCCAGATCGCCTTCGCCGACAAGTCTGGCAATCAGTCTTCCTGCCTTGTCATGCTTCATGATGACGAACACTTCATCGCCCCGCTGCGGCCGATATTCGCGCAGCTCAGGAAGCTCGGACAGCGGAAGCAGCAGCTGCCTTCCCAATCCAATCTCCAGAAAGCAGCCCAGCCGCGGATGAATATCTGCAACGACCAATCTTGCCATCTGGCCGAGCATAATAAGCGGCTTGCGCATTGTCGCGGCAGGACGGTCCTCCGTATCGAAGAATAAGAATACCTCTACCTCATCGCCTGGCTGCGGGCGCTCACCGATCATTTCACTGTAATGCAGCAGTACATCCTGCTCGCCGTCGCTTAGAAAGAAACCATTGGGCGGCACTTCCCTTTCCACCGTTAGCCGCTGCATTGTGCCGGCTATCATACTCATGCGAACTCCACAACCTTCGCATCCGACCAGAGACGCTCAATATTATAATAATCGCGTTCATCGCGATGGAACACATGGACAACGACATCGCCGATATCAATCAAAACCCAGCGCGCCGAGTCCAGCCCTTCGACACCGCGCAGACGGGCTCCGCTCTCCTCCACCCGTTTCTTGATTTCAGTCGTTATCGCCTGTACCTGTGTATCCGAATTCCCGTGGCAAATCACGAAATAATCGGAAACAAGCGAAATCCCGGTCAAATTTAATGCTACAATCCGGCTTGCTTTTTTCTCTTCTGCCGCAGCTACGGCAATTCGCATAAGCTTTTCTGAATTTATCGTCATCGCTCAGCCTCCTCTAAGATCAAGTCATTTCTTGCTAATACCGTTAATGGATATATTCTTTTCCTTTTTTCGAGCAAAAAAACAATCGTCGTGTCAAAGCCCGCTATCAGCGCCTTTTCCAAGCTCTGCCCGGCCAATTCGCGGATCCTATCGACCCCTGGGAAATCTCTCCCCGGTTCGATAAGATCGGCCAGCCACACGATCCGCTCGAGCAGCGTCATAGCGGCTCTGCCGGACGTGTGATAACGGATTGCATCCAACACCTCGGGATCGGTGACGCCATAATCTCGCTGTGCGGCGTAAGCGCCGGCATGGGCATGCCACAGCTCCTTGTCATGCTCAAGCACTTCAAGAAACAGGCCTTCCTCGCGGATCACGCGCAACATACGGTCCACCGGCCAATATTTGGCGACATCATGCAGAATGGCGGCCAGATCCGCCTTCGCAGGATCTGCCCCGAACCGGTCCGCAAGCTCGACAGCGGTTTTCATGACGCCGAGCGTATGGATCCACCGGCGCTCCGGCATCTGCTCCTGGACCGAGGTTATGATCGCATCACGATTCATACAATCCATTCCTTCTAATAAATTGATACACTTTATCGGGCGTTAAGAAACGAATCGAACGCCCTTGCGAGCGGCGCTCACGGATCAGGGTTGAAGAAATGCCGATCTGCGGCATCTCGCAGCGCCGCACTTTTCCTCTTAAGAAGTCCGGCAGATCTTTGTCGTTCATGATCACGCCCGGCCTCTCCAAGGCGATGAATGTCGCAAGCTCCGATAATTCGCGGATTTGATGCCACTGCGGCAGATCATTGATGCGGTCCGCTCCGACGATGATAGAGAATGCCCGTCCCGGATACAAATCTTTCAGCTCTCTCACTGTATCTGCCGTATAGGAAACGCCGCCGCGCTCCAGTTCAATATCCATTGCGCGGAAATAAGGCTGAAAATCGATCGCCCGATACACCATTTCAAGCCGTTCTTGCGGCTCTGCATAGGGAGCATTCGGTTTTAACGGCGGCGTTGAAGAAGGAATGAACCACACTTCATCCAATCCGCACGCTTCCCGCGCTGATTCCGCCGCAAGCAAATGCCCATAATGAATCGGGTCGAATGTGCCGCCCATCAAGCCGACTTGTATCATCCTTTATGACTCCTCTCCAACCATGCCGTTACGGCAATTCGATCGTTTTATGGTCTTTGGACTCCTTGTAGAGCACAATCGTCTTACCGATGACCTGCACAAGCTCAGCACCTGCATCCGCTGCTAACTCAGCGCCGATTTCCTTTGAATCGTCCGTGCAGTTATTAAGCACCGATACCTTGATCAGCTCCCGGGTTTCCAATGCTTCGACGATATGCCTTACCAGATGGTCGTTCGTCCCGCCCTTGCCAACCTGAAAAATCGGCTGCAGATGATGGGCTTGGGAACGTAAAAAACGCTTTTGTTTGCCTGTTAACATGAACCTGTTTCCTTCTTTCACTCTATATTATTTCATTCATTTATTTCGCCGCTGCCGCTTGAAGAGACTCCAGCACGCTCTCCCGCATCGCCGATACGGGAGCCGGAGTGCCTGTCCAATATTCAAAAGCGTAAGCGCCCTGATAAATAAACATGCCAAGGCCCCCGTGTATCTTACAGCCGCGCAGCTTCGCTTCATGCAAATAACGCGTTGTCAGCGGATTATAGATTAAATCACTGGCAACCGCGCCAGGACGCAGCCATTCGATGTTAACGGGAAGTTCATCGACCTTTGGATACATGCCGACACTTGTTGTATTGATGACGATATCGGCCTCGCCGCACACCTGCTCCAGCATCTCATTGGATACGGCGGCCACTTCAGCATAACGCCGGAAGTCCCCGGCAAGCGCCTGCGCCCGCTCCACTGTACGGTTGGCAACGGTGATGCGCTGCGGATTTTCCTTGGACAAAGCATACAAAATTCCGCGCGCGGCGCCGCCTGCACCGAGCAGCACAATCCGTTTGCCGGAAAGCTCCGGCTCGGCTTCTTCCTTAAGTGACCTCACATAGCCGAGTCCATCGGTATTGTAGCCTGTGAGGCGCCCGTTGTCATTGACAATGGTGTTTACTGCACCGATGGCCTCAGCGCTGGCATCCAAGTGATCCAAATGGCGCATAATATCCAATTTATGCGGGATTGTCACATTGACACCGCGAATCCCCATCGCGCGGACGCCCGCAATGAACTCGCCGAGCCGAGCCGATGTAACATGAAATGCGGTATAAATTCCATTGATGCCGGTTTCTCTGAACGCCCGATTCATCATCAAGGGCGATTTGGAATGTCGAATCGGATCCCCGATTACAGCGAACATCACCGTATGGCTGTCCACAATATTTCCTGTCTGTAAAGCAGACATGCGCTCTCAACTCCCGGGTTTTCCTAAATTAGCGAATCTCTAAGCAGCACCTTGACGCCTTTCGCCACATAAATGTCGATAAGCGCGCCGCTTGTGCCATTCACTTGAATCCAGCCCAATCCGGATATGAATACGTCATTCGAGCTGCCGCGCGGCACCCGCAGCGAATGGCGCGTCCAAGCCGGCATCTCGTCCAGTTCCGCCTTGGAAGGGGGCGCCAGAAGCTCGCCGCGGTGCTCGGCATACAGCTCATCCGCACGCTCGAGCTTCGTCCGGTGTACCTTAAGGCCATCTGTCAAATAAATCGTAAACGATTGACGCTCGCCTTCCACAAAGTCGAATCGGGCCAAGCTGCCGAAAAACAGCGTCTGCCGCTCATTCAACTGAAAAACGAGCGGTTTCAATATTTTCTCCGGCAGAATCGCTTGAAGAACCTGCTTAGGCACAAGCTCCGTCATCCGGTGCGGATACACAATACCTGGCATATCTATGATCGCTTTCCCGTCATCTAACGGGATCCGTACTTCATCCAAGGTCGTGCCGGGGTAACGAGACGTTGTCAGCTCGTTGTCCAAATCGCTGTAATCGCGAATAAGCCGGTTAATAAGTGTCGATTTACCGACGTTCGTTGCTCCGACGACATATACGTCACGTCCTTTGCGGTACCGCTCCAATGCTTCAACGACATGGTCAAAGCCGATATTCCGCTTGGCGCTGCATAATACGACATCGACCGTGCGCAGCCCTTGCGCTTTGGCTTGCTTCTGTACCCAATTGCGGAGCCGGTTCATATTCGTCGCTTTGGGCAGCAGATCGACTTTGTTCACGACCAGCAGCACCGGATTGTTGCCGACAAACCGCTGCAGTCCCGATATCAGGCTGCCTTCAAAATCAAACAGGTCGACAATATGAATGACGAGACTGTCCGTTGCAGCAATGCCGCCAAGTAATTTTAGAAATTCATTCTGGTCAATTGTCACTGTAGCTGCTTCATTATAGTTCTTGATCCGGAAGCAGCGCTGGCAGATGACCGGAGTTCTTGATTTGGCAGCCTCCGGGATATAACCCGGTTTTTGCTGCGACTCGGTTTGCAGGGTGACTCCACAGCCTGCGCAGGAACCGGCTTCTTCTTGATGCTGTTCAAACCTTGTCACTTTTTATCCTCCTCGGGCCACAATCCCTTTTTACGCAAACGACCTAATGCGACCTTCTCTATTTTGCGGTTTACACGTGTCATAATTCCCTCGTCCTTCGGGGCAATCGGTGTAACTAAGATCGTGTGAAGCCCCATTCGGCGGCCTCCCAGCATGTCGGTCAGCATCTGATCCCCGATGACCACCGTCTGTTCGGCAGGCAGCTCCAGCACTTGCAGCGCTTTACGGAACGCCCTGCTAGCCGGTTTGCGGGCAGCGTGAATAAAAGGAATCTTAAGCGGCTCGGAGAACCTGGATACTCTGGTCATATTGTTGTTGGATACAATAACAACCTTAAATCCGCGTTCCCGCAAATGATCCAGCCAAGCTACAAGCTCAGGCGTAGCAATGGGATCTCTGGCTCCGACCAACGTATTATCCAGATCCGTAATAATACCGGTTAATCCTTTCTTATGAAGCTCATCCAAATTAATATCGTAAATGGTTTTGACGATTTGATCTGGCAGCAACCGTGTAAACATAACTTCGACTCCCTTGCTTTAAACCTTCCATCATAGGAAAAACTATACCATACATGGCGATTTTGTTGCAAAGAAAAGACCGGAAACGCTGCAGAACGCTCCGGCCATTCCTGTTTTTGCAATTATAATCTCTCTCTGATCGATTTCACCTTAGCGACTAACTGCTCCGCTTCATCACTTGTGAGCGTCAGGCCGCTGTATTTGGCTTTTTCGAAGACAGTCAATACCTCGGTAAACTCCTCACGCAGAAAGCGGCGATGCTCCGACCATTTCGAGATAATCTCACGCAGCGTTTCATGCTCTGTGTACTGCAGTCCCTTTCTGCGGCCGTACCGCAGCAAACGTTCCGTTTCCCAGACGACACGTTGATTGGAGGTATACGTTCGGAAACGCCATTTCACAACCGTTTCCAGAATTTTCTGTCTGCGAAGAACAATCAGAATCACTGACAGCACCGCCGCCGCAATTGCAGCATAGAGCGGAACATAGGAAGCTTGCGATCCCGTTTCAGCAGTTTCCACCGGGGTGGATGGCGCCGCTTCTTCAATGGATACTTCCGGTGCTTCATCTGTCAGGGCGTAAGGGAAAGCAAACCCTGAGGTCGGCTCGAACGGTATCCAGCCGTAACCTTCAAAATATACCTCTACCCACGAATGCGCATCCGCATTTCGAACGGTATAGGTTCCCGATCCGTCGGGGTTGATCTCTAGCTCCGAAGGCATCCCTTGCACAGACGGATCAAAAGGCAGGATACCTGGCGCATAACCCTTCACCCATCTTGCAGGAAGGTCGACAGCGCGGCTCATAACGGCCATTGCGCTGGAATAATAATCACAATAGCCTTCCTGAATTTCAAACAAGAACGCATCCACAAAATCCTGGCTTCTCCGCTTACTCGTATCAGGCGTATTCGTATAAGGAAAGTTTAATTTCAAATACTGTTCAATTGCCTTTGCTTTGTCATACGGCGATGCTGCTTCCGCAGTTATTTCCTCCGCAAGATCGATCACCCGGCTTGGCAGGTTGTCGGGGAGCTGCAGGTACATTTGATTTCTCTGCCCATTGTCCAGCTGGGACGAAGCATTCCGTAATTCAGTCTCATTCAGTATCGGAACATGAGAAACCAGCGAATAACTTGTCGGGTAAGGAATCTGCGCATTTTCCACTGGCCAGCGAAGCTCCCACGATGATGATAACCAACCCGCGCGCGTCGGGATGGACATCTGCTCTTCACCATTGTTCAGACCAACGATCTTATGGATCGGAGCGGCGCCGAACAATACCGGCAGCGGGTCTTCACGGACCATCGTGACCGACTGCGCTACCTCGATCATTTCCACATTCTCGTCAGCACCTTCGGAAAGTGGAAGCGGCTCGTCACTCCGCAGCCCGATTACGGAAGACTCCCGTCTCTCGAGCGTCGCATCCTCCCAGCCGTTGCCCGTATAGAGCGCTTTAGTCTCTCCCCGCCAGTAGCTGCGATGTGTCGTTGTTACTTCCATCACGGTTGAATAATCAAACTGGAAGCCGCCCCCAAGCTGATCATCATCACGGCTGTAGCCAGACCGGCTGTCTCCGAAGCTCGTCTCTGAAGTGCCGCTGCTGCCCTTCTCGCCTGTGAATGAAGGGACTGTCTCTCCCCGTGATTCCATCCATACGGTATAAGGATCTTTAATGACAGGCGCGACATTGGGAACAAAAAGCCCCGACGACATGACCAGCGCCAATATAAGCAGGGTGGGCAAAACCAAGGAAACCGGATACTCGATCAAATGATTCCAGCTGTCAGGATGCTTGGATTGAAACCGGGAAAAATGCTCTGCAACAAGCCAGGCCAGACCAATGAAGATCGTCCATGCGACATTATCCCATAACACAAGCGGACTGAATGAATCGGCCACAAGAAGCGTCAGCATACAAACTGCGATAAGCGTCATAACCTGGACCCTTGATCTTGACCAATAACCTGCCAATTGAAATAACAGCCAGACAACCAAGCTTATCCATATAAACGGCTCCAACTGTCCGATATTGCCGGATAGCCAACTCGTCCATAAGTGACCGTCATTCCAAGGCCCCTGTTCTCTTCCTATCCACTGATAGCCGGTAAAATGGACATTGATGCCGATAATTGCCGCCAGCTGAAGCGCAAGACGTATGGACCGATGTCCCGGCACCAGCAGTTCGGCAGCGACTCCGGCAATCAGCACGCCATGCACAATGGCAAATGTTTCATCCCACCAGTAATCCTCCAAGCAGTAAAACCACTGCCACAGCAGCGCTGCGACAAACAAATACGTCACTCTCTGATACCAATTTCCGGATAGTAAAGTTAATCTTATATTAAACCGTTGCATTGAGACTGCCTCCTTCCAAAACGACAGGAAGCTCCTGTAAATCCCGCACAGAATAGAGAGGCCAACCATGGTTGCGTACGATTCGCTGCCATGACTCGGCTGCCGCCCCTGTGGCTTCCGCTTCTTTAAGATGAATCAGGCACGGTACCAATCCCGTGCGATCCAGCCACTGCATCGCTTTCACGATCTCATCTCCGCCCTGCGGACTGATTATTACGGCGATCGAGCCCGGCGCCAGCAGCGTGGAAGCTTGCCGCAATGCGCGATAGATCGGAGCCTCGCCGTCGCTTGCAACGCCAACCAGATGATTCATGACTGCATTGCGCTGATCCGGAGCTGAACGAGGAGGGTAAACATCCGGAGTCGATCCGATGGATACCAGTCCCATCGCCGTCTCCCGCCGCAATCCAAAATCAAATAATGAAGCCGCTATCGATACAGCGAGCTCGAATTGTTCAAGCTTTGCATATGCTCCAGCATACCGATCCAGGATAAGTACGGAGCGGGGCATTGCTTCACGCTCGAACTCCTTGGACTTCCACTCGCCTGTTTTGGCCGTTGCATTCCAATGGATGCGGGATAACTTGTCACCGTATAAATAATCGCGGACACCGTTCAATTGAGTTGTCTCTTTGGCGGAACGGGGTGAAGCCGCATGGGAGTAAGGACCTTTCATTCCCCGGTGCATCTGGTTCCAGCTGCGGATCGAGACGGTCTGGGGAAGCACGCGAAATTGTTCAACCGATTCAAATTGCCCGTTATGCTCGAACAGGCCGAATATATCCCTTGTCGAACACACCGTCGGAGAGAAGTGATAATAACCTCTTTGCAGCGGGGGCGTCAGATACGATACCTTGCCGCTGCGTTTGAAATCGGGAACGAAGGACACCTCGAAAGGCATATCGTTGCCGCCCTTGCGGAGCAGCCTTTCTCTCACCAGTACATAAGGAATCGGCCAGAACCCGGGGATGTGGAATTTCAGCTCGACCTCCAGCCTTGTTCCGGCCGCCAGCGTGAGATCCTTCGATTGGCCATGAACCAGGCGTCTGCCGCCTGTTATTCTACCGATACCGCTCCAACGGCCCAGAATCAAATATACAATAAGGACATTTATAATCATAAATAACATCAGCGCGGTTTTGCCGCCTTGGAATAATAAATAAAGCGTGCTGGCCGCATAGATTCCCGCAGCAAAACGCCAACGATAACCGATTGCCTTCACGTATTCCATCTTAACGCTCCAACCGGACAGGAACCTTCATTTGTTCGACGACGGAACTGATGACATTCTCAGCTGTTAAACCGTTCATTCGGGATTCGGTGTGAATCAGCATCCGGTGTGCAAGTACCGATACCGCAAGCTCTTTGATATCGTCAGGAATGACATAATCCCGCTCGTTCAAAAAGGCGTGGGCTTTAACCGCAGAGAGCAAAGAGATCGCCGCGCGCGGGCTCGCGCCTAACTGAACTGCACTGTGCTCCCTTGTCCCCCGCACGATACGGATTAAATAATCAGCGACCGCTTCATCGATATGAACGGTCTTTACTTGATTTTGCAGCCTGACGATGTCTGTAATGTCAGCGACCTGCTGCAGTTGATCCGATGGTTGTCCGCCATGATTCGCCAGAATCATCTCAAGCTCGGTAGCTTCATCGGGATATCCCAAGGTCAATTTCATCATGAACCGGTCAAGCTGGGCTTCGGGCAGCATATACGTGCCTTCGAATTCAATAGGGTTCTGGGTTGCAAACAAGAGAAACGGGACAGGAAGTTCATAGGTGTGGCCGTCTACGGTGATCCGGCGCTCTTCCATAGCTTCCAATAAAGCGGACTGGGTTTTTGTCGTGGCGCGGTTAATCTCGTCGGTGAGCAGGATATTCGACATGACCGGACCTGGCCGGAATATGAACGTCTCATCCTTGGGGTGGTAGATGGATACGCCGGTGATATCTGTAGGCAGTAAGTCCGGATTACATTGTATGCGGCGGAACTGTCCGCCAATCGAACGGGCGAGCGCTTTGACAAGCTGTGTTTTTCCTGTGCCCGGCACATCTTCCAGCAGTACATGCCCCCCTGCCAATAAGGCTGTCAGGAGACGGGCAATCTCTGTTTTCTTACCCAGGATACAGGCCTCAAGATTGCGGCGAATAATAGAACAGAGCTGCATATCGGCGTTTCGGTTTTCCATGTTGATACCTCCCGGATTGTAATCGAAATAGGCATTCTACCTCTATTTTACAGGAATGTATAAGAGGAGTACAGTTGGGCGTTTTCCCGAAAAAAATTGGAGGATTCCACAGAGTCCTCCATCCTCCTTTTGGCCTAATTGCTAGAGCTGTCAAATAGGACAGTATGATCAAAAAAAAGAACCGCAGTATGCGGTCGATTAAGAAAGGGATCACTTTGATCAAGTCAAATACATGGCTATGCAAAGCAGCAAAACTAACAGCACATATAACACCAACGTCATCACCATGACTTGCTGTGTCATACCCAGCTCCCTTCGGCATTCACGTTTAGGCCTTTATCCCATTGTATTCAGCTTCCATAAAGGATGACACGGCCGTGCATACCTATAAGCGCAGGAAGCACAATAAAGACTAGGAAAGGAGGGGAAGATCATGGCCAAACAACAGGGTCACGCTACAAAGAATACACAGACCAAAACAAAAGATAAAAAGGGCAATGCTTCCGGCAACAACCATTAATAAAACTGCGGCTGCGAGGAAGGATCACACCTCCCTCGCAGCCGCAGCACTTTTGTACGCGTCAGCTAACGACTGAAAATCATTGGTTATACTCCGCCTGATAGGCCGCTCTCTTCTCATCCATGACTTCCTGGCCGCCGATTTTCATGTAATCCGCCACTTCCTTGTCGTATACGGCGTCGAAATTCTCCGGTTTGGCCGTGATGACCTTCACGAAAATTTCATCGTCTTTTTGTTTCAGTGTCGGCGCATATTTGATTTCCGCTTCAATCGGCGTCACAACACGCGGCTTGATCACGCCGTCGTTCGTACCCGTCGCGATGCTCTCTACCGTGAAATCCTTGAAATTCGGATCGGAAGCGTTCGCCTCGATATTTTTCAGCTCATCGGTGGTGCTCACATATTTGCCGTTGAGGATAATGCAGTAATCGAAATAGTTGTAGAGCGTTTGCTTCGCCTGGTCATTATCAAGCGTGACCGGAAGCCCGTTTTCCATCTTGTACGTCTCGCCTTCAGTGCCGTTTTGCAGCGCGATGATGTTCTCCGTCTCCGCCATCCAGTTCAGGTATTTCACAGCCGCTTCGGCGTTTTTGCTTGCTTTGGGCACCATAATGTACAACCCGTTAGGAGGGTAAATCGGCTTTGGACGTTTGCCGTCGGCGCTTGTGAACGGATCAATGATTGCAAGCTTGGCGTTCGGGTCGTTCTTCTGCAGCTCAGCCAGGTAACCCATGTATACAGGCTCATTTGTGTTCGTTGTAGCAGCGCCGATATAACCGTTCAGCAGATTTTTCTGGAATTGCTGGGTGTCCTTGTTCATATGCAGCGGGAAGTCGGGATCAACTAGTCCTTCGTTAAACATTTTGTTCAGGAAGCGGTAGCCTTCTTTGTTGCCCGGCATCAGCCATTCGGCATTGGCGTACAGGTCTTCTTCCGTAATTTTATCCCATTCCCAGAATGAATATTGGATGGGGTGCATGTGGAAGTAGTCCATTTGGCCGTACGGAATGACATTATCTCCGGATTTGCCCGGCTTTTTCTCTTTAAACGCTTTCATTGTTTCGTAGAACTGCTCGGTTGTCTCAGGCAGCGGAAGCCCCAGCTCCTCCAGCCAGTCCGCACGGATAAATGTGGAGCTTTGCGGCTGAAGGACACGCTTGGCCGGAATGGTGTACTGCTTGCCGTCGAATATGCCGTAGCTCAGCAGCTCTTCGCCGAGGACGGATTTCAATGTTTGGCCGTGCTCCTCCAGCAGCGGGCCAAGATCCGTGATGCCCCCGTCTTTGACATAGCGCTGAACGGTCGGCAGGTCGTACGTGTAGACGATATCCGGCGCCTGGTTCGCTGCCATGAGCACATTGAGCTTATCCACTTCTTCGGAACGCGGAACGGTAACAAACTCCACTTTGATGTTATTCGGATCGCCGAAGTTCTCCTGAATGTATTTTGTCATAAAGTTATCGGTGATCGGAGGCGCTCCCGCCGGCGTATTATTGCGGTCGAACAGCTCCACGCGCAGCGTGATCGGATCTCCTTTCGGCGCTTCCCCCTGACCGCTTGACGCATTCGGCTGTCCGCCGCTTGCAGGTTCATTCCCCTGTGTGTTGCCGCCACTGCATCCCGCCAAAATCAAGGCCGCAGCCATCAAGGCGACAAGGCTGTTTGTCCATTTACGTGGCATCCTTCTCAATCTGTTCAGCTCCCTTTTTATTTTTTTCTATAGCAGCTCCTCCGGACACGGCTTCCTGCCGCCGGTCCAAAGAAGAGTTACCATCAGCCTTTTACGGCCCCAATCATCATGCCGGATATAAAATAACGCTGCAGCCACGGATAGACGAGCAGAATGGGAATCGTTGCGAACATGATTGAAGCCGCTTTGAGGCTCTCCGGAATCGGAGCGGCGGCATTCATCCCTTCGGCGATCGCCATATCGTTCACCTGGCTGTTGATGACCATCTCATACAGCTTCAGCTGCAGCGGATACAATTCCGCATTCGTGATATACAGCAGCGCATCCATGAACCCGTTCCATCTGCCTACCGCATAGAACAGGCTTAAAGTGGCCAGAACCGGAAGCGATAACGGCAAAACCACATGGGTTAATATTTTGAAATGGCCCGCCCCGTCCATTCTGGCGGATTCCTCCAGCTCCACCGGGATCGAAGAAAAGAACGTTTTGATGATAATCAGGTAGAAAGCATTGATCATCCCCGGCAGAATAAGCGCCCATATGGTGTCAAGCAGCATGAGGTTTTTGACGAGCAAATAATCGGGAATCATCCCCCCGCTGAAAAACATCGTCAGCACGATAAAAAGCAGGAAAAAATTGCGGCCCTTCAGTCTCGGCTTGGTCAGCGGATAGGCGGCTATGACCGTCATGAACATGGAAATCACGGTGAACAGCGCCACTAATCCGATCGTAAAAAACAAGGAATGTATCATCGCAGGGTTGCCGAAAACGGTTTTGTAGGCTGTAAAATCAATGTCCACTGGGAAGATGGTTACCTTCCCCGACAGAATCGGCCCATTCGCGCTTAAGGAAAGAGCAAAGATGTGAAGCAGCGGCACCAGACAGAAAATGCCCGCTATAAAAATCAAGCTCATGATCGTCATATCGATAACTTTGTCATTTCCATATGGTTTCATATCCACTCTCCTTACCAGATGCCCTGGTCGTTCACTTTTCTGGAAATATAATCTGCGGATAACAGGAAGATCAGGCCTACAACCGCCTGGAACAAGCCGATCGCCGTAGCGATGGTGTACCTTGCGGACTGAATTCCGATCTTGTACACATACGTGCTGATGACCTCGGACACATCGGTGACGAGCGGGTTGCTGAGTACGAACGGACGGTCAAAGCCGATTGTAGCCATATGCCCGATGTTGATAATGAGCAGGATCACAATCGTCGGCTTGATGCCGGGCAGTGTGATATGCCATATTTTCCGCATACGGGTCGCTCCGTCCACATCCGCTGCTTCATAAAGATCCTTGTTGATGCCGGTCAGCGCCGCCAGATAAATAATCGTTCCCCATCCGGCGCTCTGCCAGACGCCGATCCCCAGATAGGTAATCACCCAATAGAACGGCTCCGTCAGAAAAGGCACCGGCTGCATGCCGAACGATTTCAAAATGTTATTGACGATCCCATTGTTGGTCGCCAGCAGCTGAATCGCCATGCCCCCGATAATGACCCACGAAATGAAATGCGGCAGGTACAGAATCGTTTGCGCCCCTTTTTTAAACCATTTGACGCGCAGCTCGTTAAGCAGGATCGCCAGGATGATCGGAATCGGAAAGCTGATAAGCAGGTCCAGCAGATTTAACATAAACGTGTTGCGCAGCGCGATGTAGAAGCCGTTCATGGCGAAGACTTCGCGGAACGTCTCGAAGCCTACCCACGGGCTCGCGAGCACGCCTTGAAACATGTTGTAGTCCTTGAATGCGATTACAGCACCGAGCATGGGAATGTACTTAAAAATGAAGAAATAGGCCAGGGGCAGCAGGAGCAGCAAATATAATTGCCAGTCGCGGACAAGGGACGACTTCGAATTCGTTCGTACCCGCGAGGCTGCCCCGGTATGCCGTTTCGTTGCGATCTGCATGTATAACCTCCCGACTGTGATGGTTGTGAGCGCTCTTGACTATCAATGTAGCACCGGCAGGCCGTTATGGAAATTAACATTAATCTGGCGGCTAACAGAAGAAGAAAACCGCGTCATAGTAAGGAATTAACACTTTTTCAGCGCTTAACCTTTTTCCGCAAACAAGAATATCCGCTGCTAAAGGCAGCAAATTTCACCGTCACTCTTCATGCGCCCGGTTCATCGCCCTGAACTCCCCCGGGGGAAGATCGAATAATTTCTTGAAGGCGCGGTGAAAGGAAATCACATGACTGTATCCGACCTTTTCGGCAATGGTTTGAATCGGTTCATCGGTTTCTACAAGCATGTTCTTGGCATGGGCGAATCGCACCTTGAGCAGGTAATCGATGAATTTCTCCCCCAGCTCCTCCTTAAACAGATTGCTGGCGCTGCGCGCGCTGAGTCCGTATTGATCGCCGACCTGGACCAGGGAAAGGCCCGGATCGGAGTAATGCCGGTCGATATATTCTTTCATTTGCAGGGCAATGGCGTGATGCTTGCGGCTGTTCCTCTCCTGATCAATCTCCGCAGCCAGCCCCGTCATCATCGTCAGCAGCCGTTCATGCAGCTCTTCGATCGTTTCCGTATGGCTGGCAATCCGCTCGAACCGGCTCTGATAATCCTCCTTCCAAAGCGCTTGAACGCCCGGCGGCAGCAGCTTGATATCCTTTTGAAGCTGATGGATCAGGTTGTTCATAAACGTCACGATATCGTTTTTGGAGATCAGCATCTGCTTCAGCTTGAAAAAAATCTGATTCAGCTTATCCACCCACTGCTCATCATCCATGCGGTAGAAGCGGGTCATCTCCAGCACCTTTTGGAAGCAGGCAAAGGTCTCTCCGTTTGTCCGCGTGTTTGTTTTATCATTGTCGATAACCGTATTGGTGCCGAATACGGCCTTATAGGCGGCATTCTCATTCGCATTACGGTAGGAGCAGGAGATGCTGCGAATAGTATCCGTTTCTGAACCGATGCCCACAGACAGCGTCAACTCAAGGTGGGCATTGATCCAGCCGCGAAATTCCTCGCCCAGCCGCCGCAGCGTTTCCTGATAGGGCTCGTCGCTGCCGGACAAGTGCAGCACCGCCGCCAGCTGATGCGGCTGCACCCAAACATGCCAGACGAACAGCTCTCTTTGCTGCGCGAGCTCCCGGAAGGCCGTCTCGATCAAAAACTTCAATAAATATTGGTCGCTCGGGCTGTATTTCTCCGTAAATGCGGTATAGTGATCGATCTCCAGCGCAATAACGCCAAGCCGCTGACAGGCGTGAGGCAGTCCGAACGAGGCCATCTGCCTCTCCCACTCCAGATCCGTCAGCACCTGGTGGCCTGTAAGCAGCTCGTGAAACAGATTGCGCTGCCTAAGCAGCATCTCTTCTTTGTGCAGGGCGTCATAATCGACCGATTTCTCCAGCAGATGGTCGATCGCGGTTTCAATAAATTTAAATTCGTTGCGGGGAATCTTAATGCCCAGCTCTTCGCTTTTGCGTGCCGTATACCCGTTAATCTTGCCTAGGATGGCTTGAATCGGCTTATAATTGACATGAGTGATAAAGGTGAACCAGAGTAACGCCAGCACAATGATAATTAAAACGGCGACAAACCAAAGATTCGACAGCAGCGAGAGCATCGAATATTCATTGGCATGCACGCTGTCCGAATAGAAATACCAGCCGGTGTAGCCGGAGGCCGCGTAAATTTGTTCCCCCATGTCCGGCTCCGCCGCGCCGGGGAAAGGCTGTTTATCGGCATCGAGCAGCTGGACAGCGCCGTTCCCGCCGGAATTAAACCGGCTTAGAAACTCGATCAGCGATTTCACGTACAGATTGACGACAACGGCGCCCTGTTCATTCGAACCGTACGGGAACACCTTTACCAGCGAGACGACCTGCTGCGTCGTGTCATCAAGAATCGAAGGATTGAAGTCTCTCGTGCTCGTCCATCCCGCCGAATTGCCCTGTTCATACACCGAACTGAAAAAAGACTTGTCATTAAATGTATCCAGCTCTACCATCCCTGATCCGGAAAGCACCTTTCCCGTGTGTTCATTGTATAAATAGATCGTATTTTCGAAGGGAAGAGTGGACGAGAAGTCAGCCAGCTGTTTCTGAATGATAAAATAGTCGTACAGAGACTTCGGCTCGCCGGTGAAATAGCTTTGCAGGATCCCGTCCGTAAACATTTCACTGACGATATTTCGTTCCGTCAATTGTAAATTGGCGTCCATGTTCCGTATCGTTTGCTGCAGAATCGCTTGATTCGTTTCGATGTATTTTTGCTCCGAAGAACGGTTCAGCGTCGTAAAAAACACAAAAATAAGCGATGAAATAACGACAAAGAAGATAGGCGCATAAGAAAGCATCGTGCGGTAATACCAGTTCATCTTCACAGGCTCAACCTCCTCGCGGAAAACAACCAATAATTAAAGCGCTTTCAAATCTGCCTTTCAAGAAAAAAACCGCGTAAGGCGCGGTTTCCTTCCTGAAAGCCCGGATGAACCGGGTGCTTGCTGCCTAACCCTTTATTAACGTGCCGCGCAGCGGATTCACGTACTCCAAGTAGCGTTCCTTTACCCGCCCGCCGATGACGTCTCCCTCATGAATAAACAATCTGTGCTTCATGGCAATGGACGCGTCGTTTGGCAATACTTTGCCGCCGCAAAAATGGAAGTTGGCCGGTGTGAAAGGGCCGTAATCCCTGACAAACCACTGCGAAGCAAACGTTTCGTTGGCCGGATGGGCGAAGGCCGCAATCCCCGCTTGGATATATTCCTTGACTGCTTCGCCGTCTTCGCGTTTCATGCCGAAAAACAGCTCGCCGCTGTAATCGACCCATTCCGTGACGGTGCCGAATATTTCGCTCTCCCCTGATTTTCCGCTCGCTGCGGTGATAACGCCTCTATGATGACCGTTAATTTGTTCGTTGACACGGATAAAAGGGAACCCTCCCTCCTTGGTGTCTCCGAACCTGACCTCTCCATTTAAGGCATACAGCTCTGTCGCGAGATCCATGTACCTGGATTCGGGAGGCAGGTTGTAGATTCTAACGCTCCGGGTTTCCTGCAGCAGCAATTCGCCGTGCTCATCCTGCCAGTCGATCAGCGCGGTAAGCTGGCCGAAGACCGGACCGCCCGTCATCGTCAAAAATTTGCGGTGAACCTGTCTGCCTTCCCCGCGGAATTCATGGTAGAGCTTATGCCCGTTCACATCGTCGTGCCCCCACCACAGCCCGTGATGATGGAGATGATCGTCCGGCGCATCCTGAATGAGCGTCTTGCCGTGAGGGCCTATTAAGGGATAATAATAAGGCTTGCCGACATGACCGGAATACAAGTACCGGGTAAAAAGCTTGCCTTCGATGCTGACCACAACCCTGGCGTTGTCCTCCTGATGATCGAGGTAGACACCAGGAAGCTCGCTCCAAGGATTATGGCGGCGGTCGGCCGGCGCAAGCTCCTCCCTTGGCTTCAGGACCAGGGACAGCTCGGCTTCGAAGGGCAACGCCATTTCCTGCAGCAATACATAAAGCGCGTACTCGCGTTTTGTCCCCTCCGGGGAGGCGGACATCGCGTCCTTGCCCAGCTGACAAGCCAGCCTTACCCCGGCAGGCTCGTGGACGGCATCGATATCCGAGCGCCCCGCCCATCCCTCAAGCTTTATAAATGCCTCTTCGTCCAAGCCGATTTTCACCACGGCGGGAAGCAGCGTGTCACGGCCTACGGATAATTTTATTTTATAAAGGCTGTTCATTGCATCTCCGCCCCTTATCTTTGCTCTCCGCTGACGGTGATTTCATTGTTGGTGAATGCCGCAACCGAGTTTTTCTTCTCGTAGAAATGCGTCGCCGAGGCCATCATGCCTTCGCGGGTATAGAACGGGCTGTTCGGCAGCAGCGGCAGCTGCACCGTCTGTCCCGTGCTTGCGGCTTGATAAATCGCGGTGATCAGCTCCAGCGTTTTCCTGCCTTCCTCTCCGGTCACCAGCACCTGTCCGCTGCCGTTCTCTATGGCGGTCAATACATTATCAAGCTGTCCTTTGTGCCCGACATACTGCAGCGCCGGAACCTTTTCTGCAACGGCCTCGATCTCCTGTTCCAGCTCAGGGTTCGGTTTGGGAAAGCCGTTCTCCTGGGCCAGGGAAGCGGTAACCTGCCACGGCATCGAGATTCTTGCCTTCTCCCCTTGAAAAATGAGCTTCTGCTCCTGCCCGTGATGAACGACCGAGCTCGTAATTTGCGCAAGCGCCCGCGGGTACGAGAGAATGGCCACCGACAGATCCTCCACTTCGGCGTTGTCATGCGACGTATTGCTCATTACGGCAGTGACCTTGTCCGGCAGCCCCATCATCCATTGGAGCATATCGATATGGTGGACGGCATGGTTCAGCGTACAGCCTCCGCCTTCCTTTTCCCACGTGCCTCTCCACCACAGATCGTAATACACGTAGCCCCGCCACCAGAAGGAATCGATCTGCGCATGGACGATCCGTCCGGCCGCCCCGGAATCCAGCACATGCTTCAGCCGCATGACCGCATCGCCGAACCGGTTTTGGCTGACAACGGACAGAAGTTTGCCGGAGCGCGCCGCCGCTTCGTTCATCCGGTCGCATTCAGCCAGGGAAGAAGCCATAGGCTTCTCAACGATGACATGCTTGCCCGCATTGAGAGCGGTTACTGAAATATCGGCATGCGTGTAAGGCGGCGTGCATACGGAGACAAGATCGATATCCTCGCGCTGCAGCAGCTCGCGGTAATCGCTTACAATATCGCAATCTAAATTGTACGCCTGTTTTTTGGCCTGCGCGCTTTCCGGGCTCACATCGCAAAAGGCAACGATCCTGCACCGCTCTCCAAACGATAAATACGATTCAATATGGGCAGACGAAATTGATCCCGTTCCAATTACAGCTACACGAATCATCCGTTTTTTCATCTCCTCGATTTATAGTTAATATACTAATATAACTAGTATACAACTTGTTAAAAAATAATGAAACAATAGAATTTCGACATTCGCGCAATGACTTGACGCGATCATGATTTGTCGATTGGATATTTACAGTACGTAATAATTAAATTATGATGGCTTTGATATTCGTTATGCAGAACATGCATTTGTTAGGAGAGGCCGATGACAACAAAGAAGCTCGTTATGATTATATTTGTGCTCTGCTTGCTGCTTCCACCGGATCCATCCCGCTCTATTCTGGCTGACAAAAGCGCCGGCAGCGGGAGCTGGACACAGCACGCCTATGATCCGAATGCACCGGGACTGGAATCAAACCCTTTGAAAGGCTTTATCCCTTTCGCCCCGGCCTCTAATTCGTTTCCCCACAGCATGGAATGGTTTTATATCCCGCTAAGAGAACTCCAAAGCGGACAACGCAGCTTTCACTGGGAGGCATTGGAGGAGAGACTCGACGACATCGCAAGCCGCGGGCACCAAGCTGTGTTTCGTGTCTATCTCGACTATCCGACCTTTCCTGCCGGTATCCCGCAATATATGATCGACAACGGGGTCCCGGTCCGGCAATATTCCGAGTATAACAACGTCAAGAGCCTGACTCCGGATTGGAACGATGAGCGGCTTATGAAAGGCCTGCTTTCATTTATCCGGGCTTTCGGCGAAAGATATGACGGCGATCCGAGAATCGGCTTTGTCACCGCGGGCTTGTACGGCTTTTGGGGCGAATGGCATATCTATCCTTACGACGGTGACACTGGCATGGAAGACCGGCAAATGAGCAGCGCCAATCAAGCCAGATTGCTGGAGGCTTACCGAAATTCCTTTGATCAAACCCAGGTGCTGATCCGTTATCCGGGCGTTAACGCCGCAATTTCATTGAAGAAGCATTTTGGCTTTCATGACGATTCCTTTGCTTATGAAACGCTCGGTCCCGAAGATTGGCAATTCGTGCCGTCCCTGAAAGCGGCTCATCTCACCGGGCTGTGGAAGTCCCGTGCCATAGGCGGCGAGCTGCGCCCCGAGCTTCAGGAAAGCATTTGGGAATCCTGGCCAAACCGGGTCGGCCAGGACTTTCAGAAATCGGTTGAAGCTACGCATGCCAGCTGGTTGCTCAATGATACGATATTCAATGAGCAGTTAAGCAGCACAGAGCAACGCCATGCGCTCCGGGCTCACAAAATGCTTGGCTATGAATTGTTCGTCAGCGCTTCAAACCTCGTCATGTCGAACGAGAAAGGCGAACTATCGGTCAAGGTGCGGATCCAAAACAAAGGAAAGGCTCCGTTCTATTATCCATGGGATGCCGAAATCCGCCTGCTGGACGCAAACGGCAATGCAGTACATACTTGGAATCCTATCCCGTGGAGCCTGCCGGAAATACTGCCCGGGGACAACGCATACGAGCGCCTGTTTACCGGTCAGCTTCCCACTTTAAGCCCCGGCCAATACAAGGTGCTGCTAAGGGTGCCGAATCCGATGAAAGGCGGCTCTCCTCTGCGTTTTGCCAATGAGAACCAAGACAAAGATCTTGCAGGTTGGCTGACGCTGGGCAATATCGGTATCGCCCCAGCGGAGGCGGGAAACAACCCGGATCCGGAACCGTCAACGGCAATGGCTCCGGCTGCGTTTAAGAATGCTTCCGGCTGGGCGGCCCAGGATCTCCGGATCGCCGCAGAAAAGGGATTAACCGGGCCTGTCCAAGAATTGAGCTTTACCGATTCTATTACACGCGAGCAGTTTTGCGAGATTATCATCAAGCTGTATGAGGCGATAACAGCGACGGTTGTGCCGAAAGCGTCCGAGAATCCGTATACTGACACCGGTAATCCGGAAATTTTGAAGGCGTATCACCTTGGAATTGTGAATGGAACCGCGCTTCATCAGTTTTCGCCCGGTGCTCTTATCACCCGCGAGCAGCTTGCCAGCATGATGATGCGTACGTTATCCGCATCCGGCAAAACCGTTGCGAGCCGGGGAGGGAAAACATTCTCTGACCAACAAACGTTTTCTCCTTATGCCGCTGAAGCAATTATGTTTTTGTCCTCGGCAGATGTCATCAAAGGAATATCAAAGGACACCTTCGGTTCTAAACAGCATGCCACGATCGAGCAAGCGGTCATTATGGCAACAAGACTGCTGGAACAGCAAATCCCGAAAAGTTAAAAAACACAACAATAAGCCCGGAGCATGAACTTGAGAACCCTCTAGGGGAAAGTTCATGCTCCGGGCTGCCTAAAACGATCGTGCGGGGCTTCATCCGCCCCGCAAAGCTTTCGCCTTTCCCTCGTTCACTATTTAACAGAGCCCATCATACCGGCTACAAAATGCTTCTGCATCAGGAAGAACACGAGCGCCGTCGGAATCGTAGCGATGACGATTGCCGTCATGATCACTCCGTAATCCGGAGCATAACTGGAACCGAGATTGGATATGAGTAAAGGTATCGTTTTGTTCTCCGGAGATTGGAGCACGATGAGCGGCCACATGTAGTTGTTCCAACTGGACATGAACGTGATGATCGCTGCCGCGGCATAAGTCGTTTTCATCGTAGGCATGTAGATGCGTACAAAGAGGCCCAGCTCGCTCAGCCCGTCCATCCGTCCGGCCTCCAGCATATCCCGCGGAAACATCTTCGTGCTCTGGCGGAAGAAGAAGATCAGGAATGCTGTCGTTACGGTAGGCAGTATAACCGAAGCTGCCGTATCTATGCCGATGAAGGGCGCAGTTTGTGATACGCTCGCAAACATCCGGTACAGCGGCACCATCAACGCCGCGAACGGAATCATCATCGATAGCAGCAAAATGTTAAAGACGATATCCTTGGCTCTGCTTCTGTAAATTTCAAATCCATACCCCGCCAACGATCCGATAAGCAGCGCGAGAACCGTCGTCGTAATGGAAATTTTCGCTGAATTCAGCAAGGCCGGCACCAAATCGATCGAATTGAATAGATTGCTTACGTTCTGCCCGAGAAAGCTGCCCGGCAGCAGCTTGCCCTGCGTCACGTCAGATGACTTGTTCGTCGAGCTGACGATCATCCAGAGAAAAGGGAAGATGGATACGATGGATGAGATGATGAGAAATCCATAGATGAAGATACGTTTGATTCTAGCCATTTCGATCACCTGCCGCTTTAAACTGTAGAACGGAGAAGATTACAATCAGAACGACGATGGCGTAGGATACGGTAGCCGCATAACCAAAGTCTGGCGTATATTTGAATGACAGGTTGTAGATATACTGGGAAATGCTCGTCGTTGCGTTCCCCGGTCCGCCCCCTGTAATATTCATGACTTCATCGAACAGCTGCAGCGTACCGATCGTCGACGTGATCGACGTGAACAGAATGATCGGCTTGAGCAGCGGAATCGTAATTTGGAAGAACTGCTTGAACGCCGAAGCGCCGTCGATTCTAGCAGCTTCATAGATGGAATTGTCGATATTCTGAAGCGCGGAAAGATAGAAAATCATATTATAGCCGGTCCAACGCCAAGTAATGGCGATAATGATCGTGATCTTCGCCCAGAAAGGATCTGTGATCCATTGAATCGGCGCAGATATGATCGATACTTTCATCAGCATTGTGTTCACCAGGCCATCCGCCGCGAACAGGTATTTAAAAATGACAGAATAAGCAACGAGCGACGTTACGCAAGGCAGGAAAATCGCGGTCCGAAAAAATCCTTTGAACTTAAGCCGGCTGTCATTGAGCAGCACGGAAATAAACAGCCCCAAAATAATCATGATTGGCACTTGCACAATTAAATAAATGAACGTGTTCTTAACTGCCGCAATAAACATCGAATCCGTGAACAGCCGCACATAATTATCTAAACCTACAAACTGCAGATTCATGCCCCTACCCGACTGCAGCGACAAGATCAGCGCTTGCACCATCGGGTAAAAGTAAAACACGCAAATCATGATCACGGCCACCGAAATAAAGGACCAACCGATTGCATTCGTTTTTGCTTGTATGGACATGCCCGATCTTGCTACCTTCACAAGGCCAGCTCCTTCCCGCTATCCAAATAAATAACCTTGGGCCTAATGCTGCAACTGTTAATTGCGATTTGAAGCAATTCAGCTGGCAATCAAAATCCGCCGGCCGAAGCAGCCGGCGAATCGCCTGTTTCCGCAGGTGGCAGGTGAATGCCCAAGGTTGTATTTATATACCGCTATGTTATCTAATTTGAGCTACCGCTTGATTCTGCGCATCCTCCAGCACTTTATCGAGGTCTTTGCCGTTCAGGAAATTCTGCATCTCTACGACGAGAATATCTTCGATCGCATAGGTGTGCATACCGTAGTTAACACGCGGGATTTGCTCTGTCCATGCCGCGAAATCAGTAATCGTGCTTTGTCCGCCGTAGAATTCGTCAGTAGCTTTGTAAGCTTCGCCATCGGCAGCAGGAATGTAAGTGCCGATCGCTCCAACCTCGGTGATGAGCTGCTGATAGAAATCAACGTTTGAACCGAAGGTTTTGGCCAGGAAATCCGCTGCCTGCTCTTTGCCCGGAATATTCAGGACATACCAGGAGCTTCCGCCCAGATTGGAGGCGTTAACCGCGTCAGGGTGATCCGGCAGCTTCGGAATCGGTGCGACCGCCCAATTGCCGGACTGCGAGGCTTCCGCCTTGATCGATGCGTTGATCCAGTTACCGGTAGGCACGCTTGCCACATCACCGCTGTTAAAGGTAGCTACGTATTGGCTCCAATCGGAGTTAGGCTTCACAATATTCGCTTCCATCATCTCTTTATAGAGCTGGAAAGCTTCTTTCAGCGGTTCGTTTCCGACAAGATTTGGCGTTACGCCGTCTTCTTCCATGTACCATGATCCGACGGTCTGAATCATCACGCGGATAATGCCGAGGTCATTCGGGTCAAGCGAAATCATATCCTTGCCGGTTGCTTCCTTCACTTTCTTGCCGATCTCGATGTATTGCTTCCAATCGATGCCCTGCAGGTCTTCGATTGTATAGCCCGCTTGCTCCAGATAATCGGTACGAACGAATAAGCCAGCTACGCCAGAGTCAAACGGCAGTCCGTAGTTTTTGCCGTCAAAGCTGGTCGGCCCGATCTTGTATTCGGCAAATTCCGAAGCATTGATATGTTCCGTCAGATCGTAGAACATGTCCGGATAGGCCTGCAGGAAGCCTTGAGCGCGATAATCCTCGATCAATACAATATTCGGCAGCCCGCTGGTCGTTCCCGCGCCCAAGCCCGTATTCAGCTTCTGGATAATATCGTCATGCGCATTCTCGACGATATTGATATTCGCGTCCGGATTCTCCGCCGCATAAGCTTCCTTTGCAATATTTAAAGCTTTGATATTGAAGTTGGGATCCCATGCCCACACCGTCACTTGTGCCCCGCCGTCCGTTCCTGTTGACCCGGTATTGCCATTTGGTTCATTGCTTCCGGATGAACATGCAGCTAATAACAACATACTTGCCATAAACAATGCCAATAATTTTTTCACTTTTTCAACCCCCAGACGGTTTAATGAAAACGTTTTCTGATTACGTTTACATCTTATCATTCCGATAAAATTAAACGTTAGTACAATATTTGTATGGATTGGTGATATCATTGTCTGTTGATTGAATACGCTTTCTTTCTCTTGAACTATATTTAGAATTTTGTCTTTTCTTTAGTTTGGATGAAAGGAAGCTTGATCCTCACCCGTGTTCCCCCACCGATTTCACTCGTAATCGTTACACCGTAAGGCTCTCCATACAGCAACAGGAGCCGCTCATGTACGTTGCGGACGCCGATTCCGGTGAACAACTGGCGTTTGCTTTGGGATTTGGGCAGCTTCCGGCCGGCTTCGCTGCGCATGCCGTCGCCGTTGTCGGCCACCTCACAGATTAATGCCTCCGACTCCCGGGATATCATGACATAAATATAGCCTTCCGGCTTTATGTTAAAAGCATGGAAGAAAGCATTTTCGATAAAGGGCTGGATAATAAGCTTCGGTACCTGAGCCTCCATGCAGTCGGGCGCAACAAAATAACTAACCTTGATTCTGTCGCCATAGCGCACTTGATTGATAAACGCATAGTTTTTCAAATTGACGAGCTCCTGTTCTACGCTGATCGTCTCATTGACATTGCCGATTGCGTTCTGAAGCAGGGAGATCAGCGCATTAATGGTTTCCGCAGCCTTCTCCTTGCTGCTCTGCTGAACCATGATTTTGATCGAAGCGAGCGTATTGTACAAAAAATGCGGATTGATCTGCCGCTGAAGCGCTGCCAGCTCGGCATTACGCTGCCTTTTCTGCGTTTGCACAAGCTCTTTGACGTAATCATGGAGCTCGTCCAGCATGGAATTAAAAGCCTGTGCCAGTTGACGGGTTTCATAACTGCCCGAAACCGTCACATAATGATCGAATTCGTATTTAGATATATTGGCGATCTGTTTGACAAGCCGGGTTAGCGACTTGGTCAGTCTTCTGGAGATGAGAAAAACAATGATCAAAGCCCCGGTAACGATCGCGATGCAGATCAGAACAATCGCCTTGGTATCAATTAATTGGCCAAGCGCCAACTGCTTGTCGATCAAGTTAACGAGATACAAATCATATGAGGATAGATAGTCCGACAATACGATTTGCTCTTTGCCCATTACATAAGCATCCTTATACTCAAGCGCCTGCTCTTCGAGCTCTATGGCGTGAGCCAGCAGATCATTAGCCTTCTGCCCAATGAGATTCACCTGATTGCTCGATACGATGACACCCGACCTGTTCAGGACAATAACATCATTGCCGATGCTCGTATAGCTTGCGTAGAAGCGCCTGAACTCACTTTCGCGAATGGCGAAATACATCGAGCCGTAAATATTGCCGGTCGCCCGATCCATCAAGGCCTTGGCCGCGACGATTGTGGGCTCTCTGTGTTCATCGCCATGATCAAGGTGATACAACAGCCGTTTCGGCTGCTGATGCGTATATGCGGTCATATCATGCTGCTTCAACTCATTATCGGATATCGGCCAGTTCGACCGGTTGCTCGCATAAGATCTGCCGTTCATTCCGATTACGTTTATACTCACTTCATAAGCATCCAGGTTGGATGTAATTTGCATCATTTGCAGGTTCATATTGTAAAAAGCCTTAAACATCGTGAGGGAGTCGGAATCCCCCTCCGTAAGAAACCGCTTAATCGTTCCGTTCTGCAGGATATTGCTGGAGGCTGTGATGATGGAGTAGTTAAACGACTCCAGGCCTGAGTTAATTTGGCTGATGACCTTGGAGTTCGTAATACTGAACGTTTCGATAAACAGCCGTTCCGATATACGGATGGTGGACCAGGTGATCAGAATGGATACAGCAATAATACTGACCACCATGATGATGAACATTTTTACAAACAAGCCATGAAATTTGAATCGATCCAAAAATCGTCTCATTATAGTCGCTTCCCTTGCATCGAGTGTTGCCGTCGGTATTGGCTCGGAGAGAGGCCTGTCATCTTCTTAAATACTTTGCAGAAATAGCTGTGATCCGAATACCCGACCATGCCGCTAATCTCGGAGATGGATGCGGCGTCCTTGCGCAGCAGCTCGGCGGCCTTCTCCGTACGAATCTTGTTCAGGTACTCTGCGAAACCTTCCTTGTTATAGGTGCTGAAGTAACTGGACAGATAAGAAGGGTTAAAATGAAAATGGTTTGCCATATCCTTCAGGCTCAGCGGATCGGAATAATGCTGATCGATATATTCGAGAAGCATCTTCATATTAGCGCCTCCCGCATGGCTCGCAGAGGAGCAGATGCAATTCTGGGCTGCCGTGATAAAGTCGAACAGCTGAGACGCAGCCTCGTCCGCATTACGCGATTCGTCAATGGAATTGAAGTATTTGTATCTGGCTTTCTCCAGTTCCTTGACATCGTAATCCATATTGCCAAGCAGTACCGTAACATTGAAGATAATATTGCTTAGAAATGATTTGAACTCAAAGATGTCTGTCGTGTAGCTGGCAGTCATGGCGGCTACATGCTGCTTCAATTCACCGAAAGCCACATCGAACTGGCTGCGCTTCAGCTCCTCCGTAAACCGATTGAGGTTGAACTTGACGGCTTGAGGTGCCGGGACCGGTATCTCATTGTGTACGATCAGTCGTCTGTCTGGAAAATAAAAGCTGTATTGAAGCAGCTTTAATAAGCCCTCCTTATATACGGCGCCCAGCTCAGCGAAATCCGTAAAAGGCCCGCTGAGTGCAAAGACCGCATACGGAGCGGAGTCTGCCGTCGCGGCAACCACATCTGCGGCAGCCTTATTCAATTCCGGCAGCCGACTCTTTTCCACATTCAGCAGAACAGCGGCAACGTTCTGTTCGATTGAAAATGAACGATAAGCCAAGTGCGGCACACCAGCCTCGAGCTCAGCCTCGATCATCTGGATGAGAATAGAGCGAGCGCTGTTCATACCGGATGGCAAATGCTTCAGACTGACGCCAAACAAACAGAAGCTGTCATATGGGAATCGTTCCACTACAGCATCCGGATCGTAGTCTATATCGTAACCGGCTACCAGCCTTTCTATGATTTGATCAATAGAAAGACTAATCTCTTCCGTTGCATCCGTTGCATGGAGTGACGGTATTTTGCCCGCTGTTGCCCTTAAAACCCGGAGCAGCTCCTGCGTTTCAAGTTTCGGCTTCAGAATGTAATCGGCTACCCCGCTTTGGAAGGTAGAGCGGACGTAATCAAACTCCCCGAAGCTGCTGAGTACGACAACCTCGATATCCGGATACCTGACCTTGATCGCTCTTGTCAATTCCTCCCCATCCATGACAGGCATGACGATGTCCGTGAGTACAATATGCGGATGAGTCTCATCTATAAGCTCGAGCGCTTCCTTGCCATTGGAAGCTTCACCAACGATTTGGAAGCCTTCCTGTTTCCAATTTAAATAATGCTTAATCCCCTGCCTGATCAGTATTTCATCGTCTACGATTAGCACCCTGCATAATTCCTTTGATGTCAATGTCTATCCCTCCGTCAGTATTGCGAAATCTAATGATTCTGCCTTATTACCTGCAATCCATAAAGGATAATGTGAATCAGAAAACGCTATCATTTTAAGATATTTACATTAGTATATTTTCTGCGGGGTTTGTTGATTAGTGACGCGAAGTATATAAATTATAACACAAGCAGTTATGTTTCCTGCATCTTAGATCAACGTCCTGCCGAAGCGGGCAACAAAAAAGACTAAGGAGGAAAGCATTTCACTCCTTAGTCTAACTGTTGTGGATTTATTTTCGTGCTTTGATATGTTGTTATACCGTGACTACAATCTTTGGAAAAATCCAATCAGCTCTTTCGTCTCCGGATGGATGACGATCATCAAGGGGCCGAGCAGCGCATCCTGATCCGTGTTGTAGGTAACAGTAATTAGCTTGCCGTCCCTGGATTGAATATCGGCGAGGATCTCCTTCTGCTTGTCATCGGCCGGGACGATGGCAGCGCCTTTCGCTAGAATGAAGTCTACCTGCGCATTCTCTTGCTTCGTAATTAAATGTTCTTTTTCACTCTCCGGTACGAATGTCCAAGCCAATTCGCGGTACTCATTGACGCTTGTTGGATCAACTAGTCCGTCCAAGACGACAATCACATCGGCCGGGCTTTGCGGTGGAATGCTCTTCGTCATAATTGGTCCATAATAAGCGCGAACCTTGGTTCCGGCCTTGATCTGGGACCATTCCACCGGATAACCTTCAGGGGTAACCAGCATCGTTTCCTTTCCCGCGTTTAGCGTCAGCTCAGGAGCTTCCGCGCCATCCTTCATTTCACCGAATTGGATTTGCCAGCCGTCATCCGTCTGATCAACAGAGAGTATCGCCTCTTCCTTTATCAAACGCTCGTCGCCCACCTGAATGCTTGCGGCATGAGATTGACCCGGGAAACTAAAGGCGATAATCGGTCCATACTGTGCGGTAATATGCATGCCGGCTTTAAGATCCTTGGCAGCAAAAGCATCCCCGGCCGCATTGGTTAGAACAGTCTCCTTGTCTGCATAGAGGATGATCCACGTATTCGGACCGTGACCGAGCACTTCAAGCCGGTATCGATCATCGATTGGCTCAACACTGACGATGACACCTGAAGTTTGCAAGAACTCCTCCATTTCCGATTCCTTTTCTACCAGTTCAATTTGGTCCCTGCTCCAATTCAAGCTATAACCGAGTGCGTTAGCCGTATCCCTGGCCGGAAAATACGCCTTTCCGTCAATATAAACCGGCTGAATCGTTGTATCTGTGCCATTGATGGATACCATAACATCATTATCGAGAAAGCCCGTCACTTTTTTCATTAAACCATTTGCACCTACCGCCGTCGTCGTTGCGATCAAGCCGGCTGCTGTAATCATAATCATCCATTTACGTTTTTTCATGGTTCCTTCCTCCCCCTGCGTTGAAATGTCTTGTTTATATCTTGTTGTTACCGCTATTCAGTGTCTCAGACGCACTTAGTGGGAGAAAGGTTACATCCAATTGTTCAAGTATGCATGTCTGCAGAATTGTTCTAAAGAATACACGACAAAGAATTTCAATCCACGCATCCGCGTAGGATGCGACAGTTATTTGACGAGTCAGTTAGAGAGTGAGCAAATTTCAATCCACGCATCCGTGTAGGATGTGACAATGCGGCATTTGATCATAGATAAAAACGCAGATGATTTCAATCCACGCATCCGCGTAGGATGCGACTGCGATGCTCCATTCTTCAAGCAGCTCCATGAGTATTTCAATCCACGCATCCGCGTAGGATGCGACTTAAACGGTGGTCGAACCGTAAGTGATCCGAATATTTCAATCCACGCATCCGCGTAGGATACGACGCGGCGCGCTATTTTCGCTATACCGATGCGGAGATTTCAATCCACGCATCCGCGTAGGATGCGACTGTTCGATAACTACATGGTCAAGTTCGACAAGATATTTCAATCCACACATCCGCGTAGGATGCGACGGCCAAACCGATACAGGTTACCACCAAGAAAGAGATTTCAATCCACGCATCCGCGTAGGATGCGACGCAAATGCGATGTATGCGGTCATGCAGTCGAGAGATTTCAATCCACGCATCCGCGTAGGATGCGACTTTTATGGTTCTGGTTGCTTCCTCACACTTGGATATTTCAATCCACGCATCCGCGTAGGATGCGACTATTTGCCGAGTCAGGGGTTAAGACAGCCGGAAATTTCAATCCACGCATCCGCGTAGGATGCGACCTTGTTTAACATCCGATACATGCTGGACATTTGGATTTCAATCCACGCATCCGCGTAGGATGCGACCTTGTTTAACATCCGATACATGCTGGACATTTGGATTTCAATCCACGCAACCGCGTAGGATGCGACGTACCCATTTTACAGAAGAATCATGAGGGCTTTTTATTTCAATCCACGCAACCGCGTAGGATGCGACGCACATTAACGAAAGAGAGGTTAGAAGCAGATGATTTCAATCCACGCAACCGCGTAGGATGCGACGCCATTGATGTTACCGGCTTTTGCCGCCATCACAATTTCAATCCACGCAACCGCGTAGGATGCGACCTACGCCAATTCATCGGCTATTATACACGTAGTGATTTCAATCCACGCAACCGCGTAGGATGCGACTCCTGCTTGTCCAAGTAACCACCCCATGTTCATCTATTTCAATCCACGCAACCGCGTAGGATGCGACTCCTTTAGTTGCATCGATATCCGCCCCCATTCTAATTTCAATCCACGCAACCGCGTAGGATGCGACGTTGTCTGACAAGCTAGACAAGCTGCTTGAGAAATTTCAATCCACGCAACCGCGTAGGATGCGACACGGAAACCCTGTCTACTACAACATTGTTGCGATATTTCAATCCACGCAACCGCGTAGGATGCGACGATTGTCTTCTTGGAGTCTTTCGCCGACTTTTTATTTCAATCCACGCAACCGCGTAGGATGCGACCATTCAACAACCTCTATTTCATCGATCGCTTGATATTTCAATCCACGCAACCGCGTAGGATGCGACGCTTTAAATCAATTGACAGACGAGCAACTCGAGATTTCAATCCACGCAACCGCGTAGGATGCGACCAGAGATCGTTTAAACATCCCATATAAGGAGGAAATTTCAATCCACGCAACCGCGTAGGATGCGACAGCGATTTTTGACTCAAACATATCGAAATGTCATGCTTCGGTTCAAAAATACGCGCAAACAAAAAATATCGAAACAATATAAAGAAAAAACAAAGATTTTATTTACATTTTATAACAATTTTATGGTGCGGATGTTCCCGGGAAATCATGTGCGCTTCACATTCGCACCGTATATTCGCACTACCAAAAATCAAATAACCTTTTTAATATAAGGCTTACTTGTAAATTCAACGGCGGCGTCAATGTGCTCAATCTCTAAATTTGTATATATAATTTTTCCTCATCCTCATGATAACAGCAGCATTCCCTTTTTTCAAAAAATTCTCTATTTTCCCACTTCATTGATCATAAGAAAACTATTAATTACTGATCATTAGGCTAATAACAAGTATCATGCGCCCAATGCGCATCCGTAAAGTACGCATACGTCTTATCGTATTCAAGAACGTCATATTTACTGAAGTGATAAATATCCGATCCATCGCATACGTCCGCGATTATTATCGTAAGAGCCTCCATAGGTCGGCTGCCGCTTAAACCGGACTTCACCGAAGGGCTTCCAATAATTATCGTATTTCGCGTCCTTTCCAAAAACGTCATGGTTGCCAGCCAACACCCCGTAAGGGATACCCCCATCCTCTAGCATCTTCATATTGGCCGATGCCACATTCAACTGCTCCGGCTTGTCGTCTTCATCCACAAGGTCACCGGTGTGCACGACATATTTGATTTTATGCGCCTCTTTGATGTCGGCGATCCACTTTTCAATATTACTGTAAATATTCGGATAACTTTCGGAGTATTACTGCGTATCCGACATCCATACAAACGAGTAGTCGAAATCACCAGAGGTTTGTGAAACTTCATCCTGCACGAGCGCATGAATCGATCCGTCGACCACATAATCGCCAGCCGTAACGAACGACTTCAGCTCGAATGGTTCCGTTCCGGCCACCTGGTTCGCCAGAGCGGTCCATTGCCCGGTCTCCCGATTCCAGATGTAAAGCGTGACTTTCCGGCCTTCCAGCGACATGCCTTTCCAAGCAATCTCTACCTTATCGGTGCTCTTGACCGACGCGTCCAGCTTCACTTCGAAGCGTTGATACGGAAACTTTGTTACAGCGTCCGTCGTTAATGGCAGGATGTAATGGCAGAGTTAACGCAATATTGTATCTTTGTAAATAAGTTTCCATTAATGAAAAAAAGGTTCGTCGCCGCCGGCCTTCAGGCCGAAGCGTCCGATGATGACCTCTTGCTCACGGTCACCGAAAATGTCCGGATTCCACGATTTTCTTGACTGACACGCCCTAATGTTAGCTGCAGCTTAACAACATTGTTCTAGATTATGGAATCATTTTTATAGTACAATTAGAGATAATTCCATTTGTTAGCGTTACCGATATACATGCATTAAGGATGCATTCGCCCCATTCCGGATATACCCTCGCAAATCTATTCCATTCTAATATTAGCAGCCATATTTTCTCATCCAGATGTGGATGCGCATGTATTCTCCCGAAAAGCATAGCCAATAGTTTGAGTCGTGCTGCAGTTCCTATATTTCGACATTAAGAACTTCATGAACTTGTTATACATTTAGGTATGATATCCTGTAGGGGGAAACTCATTATGAGGCAGGCAGTTCTTGAGTCAACACCATTAGATAAAACCTTTCCCATAAATGTATTTTTTTGCAACCATGATGAACAGCCGATACACATCCACTGGCATGCTCATATTGAATGGATTTATGTGGTCACAGGCAGGGCCAGGCTGCAGATCGACGCCAACTTTTCCGAAATCCACAGTGAGGATTTAGTCTTTGTGAATGCGAATCAAATTCACGGCGTAACCTCCCTCGAGAAGGGGACGGCATTAATCGCGATCGTATCCAATGAAAGTTTGATACGAAACTTTCACTTGGACAGCACGGAAAGCAAATATATCGTTCCCATTATCAATCGGGACATCATTTTTCCCAATATCGTCAAAGGTGAGGAAGCAACAGAGATCCGGGCTTTGATCAACGATCTTATTCGGGAATTCACGTTAAAAAACGTCGGCTATGAGTTAATTGTCAAATCTAAAATTTTCCACATTCTTGGCTTGATGTTCCGAAATTACTATAAATTAGTCGAGCAAAACCCGAAGATATTAAACCGCGGCCCAGTGCCGGAAGAGTTTCGAATACTGCTGAAATATCTGGAATCCAACTATGTGAGAGGCATATGCATCAAAGATGCCGCAGCGATGATCAATATCAGCCCGAGTCATTTTTATCGGCTGTTCAAGAAAATTACCGGTAAAACCTTGATTGAATATATAAATAATCTGCGCATTTACGGGGCTGAGACCTTACTCGTCAACTCCGACCTGTCCATCTCCGAAATTGCCGAAAGGGTGGGGTTCGGCAGTGCCACCTATTTCGGAAAAGTCTTTCGAGAAAGTAAGTTCATCTCCCCCGCTAAATATCGCAAGATGGCTCATGACAATTCAAAAATCAATCGATAGAAACATGAAATGCCCCCAGAGAAAAAGCTTCTGGGGGCATTCCAATTTAGACATAAACCGTGTACAAATCTGCGATATCGATTTTTTTGCCGGTTTTTGCGCTTTCCGCCGCGCCTAGCACCATCGCCATACTATGGATGTTATCCCTGCAATCGGTTTCCGCTCTGCGGCCCTCCTCAAGAGAAGCAAACATTTCATCCAGGCATCCGAAATGGTAGGTATGAGCTGCCGGTTTCACCTCGGCGTCAACCCGTACATATTTATGCATCCACTCGCCGGCCAAGGCCGGAGCCACCACTTCCGCGTAAGGGCTGCCTTGTCCGTCCCAAATCGCAGTGCCCTTCTCTCCCGTGACGCGCCAGCTTGCCTCCCAGGATGTAGGCGCCCCTTCCGCGCACCACGAACCGCGATAACAAAAAACGGAGCCGTCCGACATCTCGAATATGCATATCGCCGACGCGTTGCCCATGTACCATGAACCGGGCGGATTATACTCGTGGCAGTACACGGATACCGGGTCGCTGCCGAGAATGAGCCTTACTTGATCGAACGTATGAATGGACATGTCCAGCAGCAGCGGGCTGTCCATCACATCCCGGAAACCTCCGAAATGCGGGCCCAGGAAAAAATCCGCTCCGGCATATCCCGGCTTGCCGATCGTGCCGGACGCGATTAATTGTTCGAACGCACGGATTCTAGGGTCAAACCGGCGGTTTTGCATCGTCGTGTGCGATCGGCCCGTCTGCTCCGAGACGCGAATGATTTCGTTGCAGGCATCCAGCGTTGCCGCCATCGGTTTTTCCCCAAATACGTTGCAGCCTTCCCGCATGGACGTGACCGCGACGTGGAAGTGGCTCTCGGGAATTGTCACATCAAAAACCAGATTGGCATCTGTTTCTTTAATGGCCATCCTCAAATCTGTAAAAGTCGGGCATTGAAGACCGCGCTTGCCTGCCATCGCCTGAGCAAATTCCTGTTTGATGTCGACTAGCGCCACGATTTCTGCATCTTCCCTTTGAAGCGCATAGTCAACCCAAGTATTTGCCATGCTGCCGCATCCGACAATTGCTATTCGGTATTTTTTCATCCACATATCCCTTTCGTCGCAGGTTGGATTCTGATGAGAATAGGATTCCTTCATGGCTAGACCCACCACATATCCCCGAGCGGCTCCTTGATGAGTACTTGTCTCAGGTTGGCGATTGCCTTCTTGAGCCCTTCTTCCTTGGACATCAATCCATCCTCGTGTTCAATGCTGACCGCCCCGTCATAGCCGGCAAGACGCAGAGCGCTTACGATATCCGACCATACCTTCATGTCGTGTCCATAGCCCACCGTTCGGAACTGCCAAGCCCGGTTTACGCTGTATGGCTGCATATCCGTCAGTCCGAACCTGTGCACATTTACCTGATCGATGGATGTATCCTTCGCGTGAAAGTGATAGATCGCGTTCTCCGTACCGAGAATCCGGATCGCCTGAACCGGATCAATCCCCTGCCACCACATATGGCTGGGATCGAAGTTTGCCCCGATGACTTCGCCGACCTCCTGCCTCAATTTCAACAGGGTTGCAGGCGTATGCACGGAGAATCCACCATGCGGCTCCAAAGCGATTCTCACGTGGCGATCTGCGGCAAACCTCCCCATTTCCTTCCAATAAGGAATCACCTTCTTTTCCCACTGCCATTTGTAGACCTCTTGAAAATCGTTAGGCCAGGGCGCCACGGGCCAGTTCGGATGCCGGGCCTCCTCGTGATCGCCCGGCAGACCGGAGAAGGTCACGACAACGGGAACCTCCAGCTTCTCCGCCAGCTCTACACTGTTTTTAAAATCTTGATGAAAACGGGCTGCGATCTCCTTCTGTGGATGCAGCGCATTGCCATGGCAGCTTAGCGCACTGATCGTTAGATTTCTTGCGTCCACTGCTTTTTTTAACGCTTTTAGTTTCGTCTGATCTTGCAGCAGTTCGGCGGGATTGCAATGCGCGTTGCCGACATAACCGCCGGTTCCGATCTCGATGGATTCCACGTCTTGGGATTCCAGATAGTTCAAAGTTTCCTCGAACGATTTATTACTGAACAGAACCGCAAAGACTCCTAATTTCATCCGTAAACCTCCCTCTCTTATCCTTTCAATCCAGACATTGTAATGCCTTCTATGAAGTAACGCTGCGCAAACAGGAAGAGGATAATGATGGGCAGCAGCGTAAATACGGAAGCCGCCATCAGCAAATCGTACCTCGTCTGATAAACGCCGTTGAAAGCGGCCAATCCAAGTTGAACCGTAAATTTATTCTGGCTGTTGATGTAGATCAGAGGCCCGATAAAGTCGTTGTATACGCCCTGGAACGTAAATACGGTCAATGTGGCGACAGCAGGTTTGGACAGCGGCAGGAACATCTGGAACCATATACGGTAACGGCTGCAGCCGTCTATCATCGCGGCGTCTTCAAGCTCCCCTGGGATGGTCATGAAAAATTGCCGCAGCAAGAAGATCGCAAACGCGTTTCCGAACAGCCCGGGAACAATAAGCGGCAGGAAGGAATCCAGCCAGGTCAGTTCACGGAATAGAATAAACTGCGGGATTAGCGTGACAGCGCCGGGAATCATCATCGAAGCCAGGAGAAGCATAAACAGAAAATTTCGACCGAGAAATTCAATTCTCGCGAAGGCATACGCGGCCATGGAGGAGGCCAGCACCGTAAAAATCGTTACCGGGATGACGATCAGCATCGTATTATAGAACATCAGGCTGAAATTCAACCCACCCGCATTCCATGCCTCGACGTAGTTATGCCATTTGAACACGCTGGGAATCCATTTCGGCGGAAATAGAAATATCTCTTTCTGATCCTTGACGGATGTGGTGAACATCCAAAGAAACGGAGCAATGCTGACGATCGACATGACGATAAGGATGAGGTATGAGACAGGTGTCCCTAGACCTTTTCTTAGAGGCATTTTTCCACTCCTACCTATAGATCATATTGTACTTTTCGCCCAAAAAAGCGGTTCTGCAGAACGGTCACCAGCAAGATCAGCAAGAACATAACCATGGAAATCGCGCCGGCATAACCCATCTTATTGAACTTGAATGCGTTCGACCATAAATAGTACGCCAATGTATGTGTGGAATAACCCGGTCCGCCGTTGGTCATGATGTAAATTTCGCCAAACACTTGAAACGCGCCGATAAAAGACATAATGACGATAAAAAACGTCGCAGGCGCAAGGAGCGGAAAGGTCACATTCCGGAACTTCTGCCATTTGGTCGCACCGTCCAAATCGGCGGCTTCGTATAAATGCCGCGGAATGCCTTGAAGGGCGGCTAAGAAGATCAGCATATTCCAGCCGGCATTTTTCCAAATCGCCATAAGGGCGATACTCGGCAGCGCAAGGCGCTCGTCCGTCAACCATCCGATCGGTTGAATGCCGATCTTGGAAAGCATAAAGTTAATCAATCCAAAATCAGGGTTAAACAACCATACGAACAACAGCGCAACCGCAAGAAGCGGGCTTATGACCGGAATATACAGCATTGCCCGGAAAGCGGTTATTCCTCTCAGAGGCATATTCATCGCCAGCGCCAAGATCAGAGAGATGGCGATGGATGCCGGAACGTAGTACACCACCCACATGATCGTGTTGCGGAGACTGATCAAAAACACTTCATCCTGAAGAAGAGCGGCATAGTTTTTGATCCCCGCCCACGTCGGAGCCGTAAGCAGGTCCCAGTTAAGAAATCCGATTACGAATGCGGCAAGCACCGGAAGCAAAGTAAACGCAAGAAATCCGATCAGGGCGGGAGCGATGAAGCTGTACCCTACGAGGTTGTCCCGTAATTTTTTATGCAATGCCCTTCTGGTGAGCCGCGTTCTCTCTGGTGCTGCAGTCAAATCACTTAACGTATTCATCTAGCCCTCCTTATATCAAGGGGAGAGGTGACTCTCCCCTTTGCAATGTCGGTCACAATTACTTGTTGAAAAGTTCCTTGTTCGCTTTGGCATCGATATTCTCGACCGCCTCCTGAATCGTCTGTTTGCCGTTGAACGCGGAGTCCAGCTCCGGCTGAACATATTTGTTGATCAGTTCGGAGAAATGGCCGCTTTGCGTGGCTGCGAGCTGGATCTCGGTGTCCAGATATTGGGCCGTAGCCTTGAACGGTTCAACTGCCGGCGGAGCGTTTACCATCTCCGGATCATCCATATACTTCATCTTGTTCGGCATGGCGAGTCCAAGACCGATTATATCTTTCAGCCCCTCTTCGCTGAGCACGTAAGTAAGCAGCTTGGCAGCGCCATCTTTATCTTTGCTGTCTTTACTGATAGCCAGTGTGCCGGAGAATAACGGGTTGATACGCGTTTCGCCGATCGGCATTTCCACGGCCGTCCACTCGAAGCTTGCCGTTTGACGGAACGTCGGAACCATCCATCTGCCGGAAGCGTACATCGCGACTTTTCCTGTCTCAAACATCTGAGACTGCCCCATTCCGGATTGCTGCAGTGCGGAAGGAGACGGCGCCGATTTATCGGTTTGGAACAAATCGTACATCCGCTGTAGCCCTTTTATGACTTTAGGGTCATTGAAATTGGCTTTGCCGTCCTTAAACCAAACGCCGCCCTCATTGCCGGCAAATACACTCCATGGTCCCCACCATGTTTCCAACCCAACACCGTATTGGGTAATTCGCCCATCTTCTTGCACTGTCATTCTCTTTGCGATATCCATAAATTCATCCATTGTCCAATCTCCTGTCGGGACCGGAACGCCTGCCTCGTTGAACAGATCGACATTAATATACATCACGTAAGGTTCCCAGTCTTTGGGAATCGTATATTGTTTCCCGTCGTACTTGCCGTAGTCGAGTAGACCCGGCACGAAATCCTCGTCCAGTCCGTTCATGCTTACAATGGCATCTAACGGTTCCAGCTTTCCTGTTTTGGCATAGTCGGGAACGACCGTTTCACCTACCCAGAATACATCGGGCAGCGTGTTTCCGGTCAGCATCGTCTTCAATTTCGTATCATAATCTTTCGGAACGTAGATGTAGTTCACTTTATATTCCGGGTGTTTGGCTTCAAAGCCTTTGAGCATTTTTTCATACAACTCCCGCTCCTGCTCGTTCCCCCAACCCATGAAACTAAGTTCTATTTTCTTGCCTGAGGTGCTGGAAGTTCCCCCTTGATCCGTGGAGTTTCCCTGACTTTCCCCCGATCCCGCACTGCATGCGGTGAACAGCATGGACAACACGAGCAGAAGCGCCAACCCCTTAATTTTATCAAACATCCCATATCCTCCTCTCGATTTTGAACACGCTTTCATTATAGAATCAATTCTTCTCTTACCGCTATGACTCAAACTATCATTCATTCGATGGATACTATCTTTTTAGTCCTACAACCAAATAAAAAGAGACACAAACACCAGTCTATAAGTGTTTGGTCTCCATTCATTTCTTCGCCTTATTATTAAGATTTGAAGGGATGCTCAACCGGAAGAATCCTCTTCCACTCTACGTTGACATGATACCGAATCCCCAACGTCTCCGTTAGTTTATCCTCAATTCTACCTTTCCAATCCTGTATCACCCGTACCGTTTCTCCATAATAAATCGACAGTACGATGGTGATTTGATCATCCTCCACTTTTATATCATGGAGGATTAGTTTCCCGTCATTTCGCGAGGTTAGATAAATGATATCCTTTATTGCTTGAGGATGGATAATAATCCTTCCGCCCACTGCAAACATTGTTTTGATTCTGCTTTTTCCACTATAGAAAGGTTTAATTAGTGTAATTTCTTCCTTACGTTTACCGAAGCGAACAATAAATTTGCGAAACCATCCCGTATACGTCCGTTCTACCTCTATCGGCTGAATGGGAATAATGTGATACCCCTTGCCGCGCCTTTCCCTTGCGACGTTTAGTTCCTCATCCGTTTGAAATTGTTCTACAGGAATCCATTCGACTTGAGGAGGCAAATGCAATCGTTCGATAATCCGCAGAATCATCTTTTGAGAGGTGCCGATAATAAGCAGTCTTCTTATTGAGCGTGCTTCGATCGCTTCCCTAACCTCTCTCCTATGAGCTTCGGAATGAAATATGGCTCTTTTCGTTGCGGCATGCAAATATTGCTCATTCTTGGCGGATCTTCCTGCAACACGGATTTTATTGATGATCAATATCCCATCATCGATTACTGCATCAATCTGGAATTTTGTTTTCACTTCCATGGATTTATGGCTTTTGCCTGTACCGCTTTTACCATATAAGCCGAAAATCTGCATGAGATCCTCCCATAGAGACGTTTGTAAAAATTATATCATGAATAAATTACATATTGATCACAGATAAAAAAAAGCATATTATATAAATAATAAAATATTATTTATTAATAAGGCGGGTGATCGCTTGAAGGTCTTAGCATTGGTAGGCAGCCTTCGCGCCGATTCTTTTAATTCGTGCGTTATGGAGACGATGAAAGAACGTTATGCTGCATGGTCAATTTCTGTGGCGGATATTGGATCGTTACCATTCTATAATCAAGATGTAGAACTCATTCCACCGCCAATTGTGAAAGCGTTTAAAAAACAAGTATCCGACACTGAAGCCATTATCATTGTAACCCCTGAGTACAATTGGTCCATTCCCGGCGTGCTGAAGAATGCCTTAGATTGGTTGTCACGCGTAGAACTCGTAATGGTCGGGAAACCGGTTCTTATCATCGGAGCCAGTACCGGCATGATCGGCACCCTGCGAGCGCAAACGCATTTGCGGCAAATTTTGTCCGGTCCTGGGCTCAATGCCCGCGTTTTGCCTCCCGCGGGGAATGAAGTGCTCGTCAACTTCGCAGACAGCAAGTGTAAGAACGGCCGTCTCGCCGACGAACAAACGTTATTGTTTCTGGATCAGGTCATAAACCGGTTCAACGACTGGGTGAAGACAAATACACCTTAATATTACATAGGGAGATGATGATCATGAGCAAAAGATACTTATTGAAGAACGGCTGTGTGTTGTCGATGGACAAATCCATCGGAGATTTCAAGAAGGCCGATGTTCTCATCGTCGATTCAATTATCGCAGCGGTTCAGCCGAATCTGGATGTTCCCGATTGTGAAGTCATCGATGCAACGGATATGATCGTTATGCCTGGTTTTGTAGACACGCACCGGCACGTCTGGGAATCTTTGGTTCGAAATATAGGTGCCGATTGGTCGCTTCCCGTATATTTGCAGAACATTTACTACAACTCAATCGGGAGCAAGCTTCGTCCGAACGACAGTTACGCAGGTAATTTGCTCGGCGCACTGGAGGCGCTTGATGCCGGTGTAACGACCTTGCTGGATTGGAGCATGATCTACTCTCCTGACAATACCGATGAATATATACGCGGCCTGCAAGACGCCGGCATTCGCGCCGTATTTGCTCTTGGCGTATCCGGTGAAGGTGAATATTGGAGCCGTGACAGCAAGCTGACGGTTCCGGAAGATGTAAGGCGCGTAAAGCAACAATATTTCTCCTCCGACGATCAATTAGTAACGATGGGCTTAGCCATTCGGGGACCGGAATTCAGCCATTGGGATGCTTCAGTTCATGAAATTCAACTCGCGAGAGAACTGGATGTACTTTGCTCCATGCACCTCGGTTTTGGAAGCTGGGGAGCGGATGACCGCTCCATTGAAAAAATGCATAAAGCCGGATTGCTTGGACCGGATTTAAACTTTGTTCACGCCAATACAATGGGGTACGATGAATATAAATTGCTTGCGGATTCCGGTGGTTCCATATCGGTCACTCCTGAAATCGAGATGATGATGGGTCATGGCTATCCCGCTACAGGCTTGTTCCTTGAAAATGGCGGTACGCCGACAATTGGCATCGATGTCGTTACGTCAACGGGCGGCGACATGTTCTCCCAAATGAAATTTACTCTTCAAGCGGAGCGTTCCCGAATCAATGAAACCATATTAGCCAGCAAAAATATGCCCGGCGAATTAAACTTGTCCACACGTCAGGTGTTGGAATTCGCCACGGTCGCGGGTGCTAAGGCGCTGCGATTGGATCGTAAGATCGGCACCTTGACGCCTGGGAAAGAAGCTGATCTGATCATGATACGAACGACAGACCTTAACTTGTTCCCTGTGAATGATCCCGTCGGAGCCGTCGTACAGTTCGCCAATGCAGGCAATGTTGACTCCGTCTTTGTCTCCGGACGGCCGGTGAAGCGTGGAGGAAAACTTCTGCACGTGGATCTCGATCATGTACGTAAACTCGCCAGAGAGAGCAGAGATTACATTATGTCACAGTACACTATAACGAATGCTCAAGGAGTCGGAGCTCTATAAGATGCAGCATACATGACAAACAAAAGGCCGCTCCCGGCACTTCGCCAGGAGCGGCCTCTCATGTCACTACCGAAACTTCGGTTTCCGTTTTTGTGCAAAGGCTATACATCCTTCCGTAAAATCGATCGGATCCACATAACGCCATGCTCCTTCTTGATCTTGAACTTCGTAACTATGCGCAACCGCTTTTTTCACGGCTTGTAACGATCCCCTGGATTGATTCATAATCGTTTGAACGAATTCAAAAGTCAACCGCTCCAGTTCCTCCGAGGCTACGAGACGATTCAGCAGCCCTAAGCTTGACGCTTCATCGGCGTTTAATATCCGATTCGTCATCACCAGTTCTTTGGTAAAGCTCGGTCCCATCAAGCGCACCATCCGTCTTACAAATAGCGGCCCTAATGTAATTCCTAACTTGCCGACCGGAATCCCTAACCTAGCTTGAGGCGTGCCGATTCGCAAATCGCACGCCAACGACAGGATCAAACCGGCTCCCATGGCCGGTCCGTCGATCGCCGCGATCACCGGAATTGGGAGCTCTTCGAACTTGGCAATGGTCCGTTCCATAACGTGAAATGCTTCGTCCGCTTCCTCAAGTGACATCGCCGCGAATTCCTTGATATCGGATCCAGCCGTAAACTCTCCGGGTACGCCTTTTAATACGACAACCTTCATTTTCGGGTTGGACCCAATGTCGTCTGCGATATCCCCTAGTGACTTCCACATATTGCGCGTCATCGCGTTGCGTGCCGCCGGCCTATTTATCGTTACGATAGCTACTTTGGATGTTTGTTGCATTGTAATTTTGCCGTCAGGAACCCGTGTTATAGCAACTCTCATCTCTTCACCCTCCAACGATTCTTTTTAATACGCATCCAGCCGTACTCGAGAATCTATGAGGAGTGTCGGCTCGGTGGTCCGCTGAATATCTGCGATGGTATGGCCTTCCGCAACCTCCATCAGTCGCAGCCCTTCTTCTGTTATGTCGATAACGGCACGATCCGTAATGATCCGGTCCACCACTGATTTACCGGTAAGCGGCAGAGAGCAATCGTGCAATATTTTGGGTTTGCCGTCCTTGCTTACATGTTCCATCAAAACGAGGATACGCTTGGCCCCATGCACCAAATCCATTGCTCCTCCCATGCCTTTGACCATCTTTCCGGGAATCATCCAATTGGCTAAATCTCCCGATTCGGATACTTCCATTCCGCCCAATATCGCCAAATCGATATGCCCGCCCCGGATCATAGCGAACGACTCGGCACTGTCGAAAAAAGCAGCACCCGGAACAGCAGTTACGGTCTCCTTTCCGGCATTGATGAGATCAGGGTCGACCTCATCTTCCAAAGGGTAAGGACCTATTCCGAGCAAACCATTTTCCGACTGAAGCACAACCTTTTTTGTATGGTGGATGAAATTAGCAACCAATGTAGGCATACCAATCCCCAAATTGACATACATTCCATTTTCAATTTCTTTTTCCGCTCGTCTAGCGATTCTTTCCCTGGCTGACATTTGGGTCAGGCTCATAGCAATCCCCCTTCTTTATGCAGGTGATGTACGTACCGTTAATTGCTCGATGCGCTTATGCTGCTTTCCGACGATCAACCTTTGTACATAAATGCCCGGCGTATGAACGGTGTCCGGATCGAAGCTCCCTGCCTCCTGAATCTCTTCCGCTTCGGCAATCGTGATTCTCCCGGCTGCCGCCATCATCGAGTTGAAGTTGCGTGCCGTTTTGTTATATTTCAAGTTACCCATCGTATCCGCCTTGGCAGCTCGAATAAGGCTATAATCCGCTGTCAACGCCTCTTCCAATAAGTAAGGCTTCCCCTCGAACTCGCGGGTTTCCCGGCCATCGGCAATGATCGTGCCGACGCCTGCAGGCGTATAAAAAGCGGGAATGCCCGCTCCGCCTGCGCGGATCTTCTCCGCCAACGTCCCCTGTGGCATTAATTTCACTTCTAACTCACCGCTGATTAACTGCCTTTCAAATTCCTTATTGCCTCCGACATAAGAACCTACCATCCGTTTAATCTGTCTGTTCTTTAGCAGAAGACCGAGTCCCCAATCATCTATCCCGCAGTTATTGGAGATAATGGTAAGATCCTTTACCCCCTTCTCTACCAAAGCCAATATCAGATTCTCCGGAATACCCACCAAACCGAATCCACCGACCATCAGCGTCGCCCCGTCCGGGATGTCCTGGACGGCTTCGGCAAATGTATGGAAAATAGGCTTCAAAGGTTCATCTCCTTTCTGATATATGCTGCACAAATTGCAATAAAGCGTTTACAAAATGTTCCGAGCGCTCCAACATCACATAGTGGCCTGCCTGCGGTATCACTTCCGTCACAGCATGCGGAGCTAATCGTTTCAATTCTTCGCTTGCCTTAGACGGCAGCATACGATCGTCCTGACCATAGATGGCTAATATAGGCTTTTGTATATGCGACAAGCATTCTTTCCCATTGCCATAATCATTGCAGCAACGGTAATCGATAATCGTCGTTTCAAGAGGCACGATGCTTAACTCGCTTCGTTCCTCTTCCAAAAGAGCCTTGTCTGCCTCTTTGCTGTAAGAGGCATAGAATAGGCCATTTGGGTACACGCCGCTTTCAAGTTTATCGAATAGCGTGGAATCTACGGGCAGGACATAATGGCTGGCCGCCAAAACCAAGCCAACTACTTTGGGATGGTTCGCCGCCAGTTCGATTCCGATTAGTCCTCCCATCGAGTGCCCGATGACGATCGTCTTATCAGTGATGAGCGGTTTTAAGTAATTCGCATGATCTTTAATGGTATGCATCATAGGGGCATCATTTGATCCGTGAGCGGGCAAATCCATAAATACACAACGGGGCCCGTTCATCATTTCCTTGACGCGCCTCCACTTCGAGCGTGTCCCACCCGCTCCAGAAAGAAAGAGAAGCGTTATTTCATTGTTATCGTCCATCCGCATCCTCCGATCAGCAAAGAAATAACAGCCAAAACAAGAGGGACTGAGCCAGCTGACCAACGAGATATTTTGGCTGTTCCGATATGCTTACGCGAGTACCACGCGATTCTCCTGGAAACCTAAGTCGATCCTACCGTCCGGACTTTTGATTTCGCACCGCACGATATCTCCGTTCTTCAAATAACTTTTATTTTCTGCCTGGCTTTCCAATACAAGAGCCAGCTTTTGGTCACCGGAAAGAAAAGGATTTGTCAATTGCTCCAGCTGTTCTCCCGTCAATTTCAGCGCAACCCCGCCTGGTGTTCCCGTTAGCAATAGATCCCCGGGGTCAAAGTCCATCATTCGAGACAATTCCTCGATCGTCTCCTCGGGTTTATAAAGCAGCTGATCCGTATTTGCAGATTGTCTCAGTTCCCCATTCACCCATAATTTCAAATCTAAATTATGGATATGATGGACTTCCTCCGGATCAAGCAAGTACAAGTAGGGCCCCGCGGGACAGAAAGTGCGATAGCTTTTCCCCTTATACCATTGCCCTTCCACAAATTGAATATCTCTGGCAGAAACATCGTTTGTAATGAGGATTCCTGCAACGAACTCATGCAAATTCTCTTTCGTTACCTGGACAGGCCCATTAATTTTTGTCTTCATCACCAATCCAAGCTCGATCTCATAATCGAGAAGCTTGACGTGCGAAGGAAGCTGAATGTGGTCTTGCGCACCGCTAAGAGCACTGTCAGGTTTTGTGAAAATAAGGTTAAAAGGAGCTCTTGCAGGCTTCAATCCCGCTTCCGCCCTATGATGGGCGTAGTTCGCCCCTTGACACACGATTCGCGCAGGCTGCGTTACCGGGCTAACGAAACGAATCGATTCCAGCGGTAATGCTTGTGCTGAGTTAAGCTTTGATAAAACATTCTCTTTTCCGGCACTTAACAATGCCGCCAACGAATCGAAAGCTCCATCAATAGGGAGAACTGCATCATTCTGAATGACTCCCCAGTGGGTTGTTCCAGCGTGTACATACCTTGCAATACGAATACCCATGTCTTACCTCCTGCATAATGAAATGATATGAAGCAGCTAATTAATTAATATTATTATATTATAATATAATTTAGTCAAGAAAAAAATATACCGGTAACATCCCGGTATAATTAAAAAAATTTAGATCATGTTTTCCCTTCCTTGTTATCCTTGTCATGTATCAACTGAGATACCCGGTTAAGCAAGTCATGCATTTTCTGACGAGCGAGCGGACCTTTTCTTCCGCATACCGCCTGCATGACGGCCCTATGCCTTTCCAAAATCTCCTCGTCGGGTGCCATGAAAGGCTCTGCGGGGTGCTGCTTTATCGCGTGAAACGTCTTATGCCGGCTTCTTTCCAACGCCAAGCGCAAAGTCTGGATCAAGCTAATGATCAACTCGTTATTGGACGCCTGGATCAGACTGTTGTGGAAATGGTAATCAGCTTCCACCCATTTCTCTTCATCATTTACAGATTCACTCAAATGAATAAAACACTTCTTAATATGTTCGATATCTTCGTTCGTCGCATTATTTGCGGCCATTTCCATTGCCGCGGGCTCGACCGCTAATCTGACTTCGGTCAACCTGATCAAGAACTCATGATTGTTTTCCATTTCCGATGCCCACATCAATACATCCGGATCCCACCATTGCCATTTAGACCGAGGACAAACCAGGGTCCCGATTTTTGTTGTTGACTCGATGAGTCTGCGTGCCGATAAGCTTTTTAAAACCTCCCGTACGACCGTTCGGCTAACCCCTTTCATTAAGCTGAGGTCTTCAACTTTCGGAAGAGATTGCCCTGGTTGGAGTTCTCCGTGAACGATCTGGCGTCCTAACTCATGCAGCAGCTGGTCACTTATATTTTGTAGCGACATACCGTGACTCCTTATTAGTTCATGTAATTAAATAATATTATAGTATAAAAATTAGACCTGTCAAACCGGGAGTCACATCACACTAGAGTGAAAGGCTGGGCGAAGCCCAGCCCCTCCTCATCAAACCGTACGTGAGGTTTTCC
>NZ_BMGR01000010.1 GCF_014640295.1 Paenibacillus abyssi
AAATTCATTTCTTTTCTTTCGTTTGTCCCAGCCGTTTCGCGACCGGAATTAGAATATACCATATTACCGAATAACTTTGCAAGTGTTATTTTTAAACTTTTTTCTTCGCGTTCATATAACACTGCATACTAGCTAATCGTATCGACCGCTGTTCAGCGGCGAAAATAAATTTATCATAGAATTGCACTGCTTCGCAAGTGTTTATTTCTTCCTCTATTACCATCTCTACCATTCAATTCTGCCTAAGTCTCCCTTGATCAGTAATGAGGGCTCACCTTCGGCTGCGCCATTAATTATGCTAGAGCAAACTTTTGTGAATCCAGATCGCGGCTTGTGAACCGTCTCCCATCGCAATGGCAACCTGCTCGGAATGAGCCGTTACATCACCGGCTGCCCAAACATGCTGAACATTAGTCATTTTCGTACGGGGATCAACCTCAATGTGCCTGTTCGCAAGAATTCTCACTCCCAGTTGCTCAGCTAAGGACGTGTTGACCGTATTGCCGCCAAACGCCAGAAAAGCGTGCGAAAAAGGGATAAATCCCCGATCCTGCAGCTCAACACCAAGAAATTGATCGCCTTCGACAATCGTCCGGCTAATGGGTGCTTCGATATAAGATATTCCGCTTTCCCTTAACTGAAGCAGCTTGTCAGGGACAATACCGGTCTGTTCATGGTTGATATAAACGATATCACTTGTCCAAAATGTTAGCTCAAGCGCCATTTCTGCCCCTGTTTTACCCGATCCGATCACAACGGTCCGTTTGTTCTTCACCTCATAGCCATCGCAATCCGGACAAATAAAGACCGAAATGCCTAAGCAAGGCTTAAGCTCGGAAAATCCCGGAATCCGATCGGTAACACCTGTAGCGATAAGCAATCGCTTGGCATGGAATCCTCCCTCCTCGTTTGTATGCAGGACGAAACTCTGTTCCATCCGCCTTGCTTGATCCACCTTGGCTTTGATAAAAGTTACGCCTAACCGCTGCGCATGCACTCTTCCTGACTCACGGAGCTGTTGTCCGCTGATCCCCTCAGGCCATCCAAGCAAATTATTGTATGCCCGGCATAACGTTGACCGGCCGTCAGCAGCATCCAACACAAGGGTACGGTGCTGATATCTCCCGAGTTGAATAGCGGCCTGCAAACCGGCTATACCGCCACCAACGATTATGCAATCATATTGATGATTCAACGATTAACCACACCTCCCCTGAACCATCCTGTTCCCTTTATTATCCCGATTAGAGAACACTTTAAACAGAATAACCGGACTAGCTTATCTTACAGCAAAGTTCGGTTATAATTGACTGTATAGAAATCATTATCTATTTGAAAGGAAACTGACCTTGAACCGAATACTGGTTGTCTTTACCGGAGGAACGATTGGAAGTAAAAAACAGAATAATAAAATTGACGTTGACCATTCGATCTCTTTTGAATTATTGGAACGTTATACCCAATCCAAAAAAGCTCGATCGGTGCAGTTCGATACGATGCAGCCCTTTAATCTGCTAAGCGAAAACTTGATTCCTGATGATTGGGCTGTCCTGTTCAAAGCTATAAGCAAATTTGACTTATCGGATTATGACGGGCTGATTATTACCCATGGCACAGATACCCTGCCTTATACAGCCGCTGCGCTCAGTTACATCTATCACGCATGCCCGGTACCGATTCTCCTGATTGCCAGCAATTATCCATTGAACGATGCCAGGAGCAAAGGCCTTAATAATTTTATCCACGCCGTAAATTTTATTCTTGGGACTAAACTGCCGGGCGTATATGTCAGTTTTGAAAACCGCAAAGGCGAAGCTTTGATTCATCTGGGTACCCGCCTGCAGCAGTCGGCCCCTTTTACCGACGAGTATGAGAGTGCCTATTCTGTACCGTTAGGATATATGAATGATGAGCTGTTTATCCGGGTGGAGCATCCGGTTAATCCTACGATGGAGGAAATTCGTGAACCTCGCTCCAGACATATTGCCCTTAAAACGCCGATCTTCTCGAATGAGATCCTTTATCTAAAGCCTTATCCGGGCTTGAATTACAATTACTTACCGTTTGCCGGCGCTAAACCAAAGGCAGTGCTTCATGATTTATACCATTCGGGCACAGCAAGCACTAGAGCAGTAAATGGAGAAATTCGATACTCAATTGTGGATTTCATCGAAACCTGCACCAAGCAGGACGTAGATATCTATCTTTGTCCAATGAAAAACGAAGGTGAAGATTTCTATGTAACCTCAGTTCATATGATTCAGGCCGGAGCCCATCCGCTTGCCGGGATAACTGTTGAAGCAGCGCTCGTTAAAGTGATGCTTGCCTACGGCTCGCTGCAGACGAAGCAGGAAATCACAGACTTTTTGAATTCTACTTCCTTGTTTTTTGAAAAGATGGGTTCAGCTTAAGACATAAGTCATTCATAAATTTTGCCGTCTAAGGGAGTGAAGTGTGTGAACAGAGAACTTTCCATTGAACAGCTCGGATCCGAGATCATCCGGTTGATCGAAAAAAATCGAACGTCTGAAGTGGTATTGATCATTGAAGAGCTTCAGCCCTATGACATCGCCACGTTGTTTGAGCTGCTGCCCGGGGAGCACAGACCTGCGTTTTTGGATCTGCTGGATATCATAACGTTAACCGATATGGTAGAAGAGCTGGACAGCGAAGAACAATATGACGTATTTTCTCTCATTGGAACTCAGCGGACGACCGAGGTCATGGACAGAATGGACAATGACGACTTGGCCAGCTTTCTTGGATCACTAACCAATGAAGAAAAAGATGCATTCTTGTCCTCGATGGATTTGCTCGAATCCACCGCAGTACGGCAGCTAATGAATTATCCTCCGGAAACCGCAGGACGGATAATGAATAACCGTTATGTTTGGATTCCACAGCATTATACTGTGAGGGAAGCCATTGATAAAATCCGTGATTTCGCAGACATATCCGAAGCGATTAGTTATCTCTATGTCATCGACGAGGACAAGAGGCTTCTTGGCGTCGTCTCTTACCGCGACTTAATATTAGCCAAGCTGGATGACAGGATACACCAGATCATGTATACGCGGGTCATTTCCGTTACCGTTGATATGGACCAGGAGAAGGTTGCGGACGTTATACGTAATTATGACTTCTTGGCTGTGCCTGTTGTAGATGAAAACAATAAGCTGACGGGTATTATCACCGTCGATGACATCATCGATATTGTGATTGATGAAGCAAATGAAGATATTGAAAAGTTATCCGGCAACGGCCGGGATATCGACTTTGATACGAAACCGACCGTAGCCGCTTTCCGCAGATTGCCATGGCTGGTGGCCCTGTTGTTCATTGGAATGATATCGGGAACGATTATTAGCCGTTTCGAGGACACGATCAATCAAATTGTCGCATTAGCCTTTTTCATGCCGATGATCGCTGGAATGACAGGAAACACGGGTACGCAGTCATTGGCGGTTGTTGTCCGCGGACTGATCAGCAAGGAATTGAAGGGCAAGGATGTTCTGCGCCTTGTAAGGCGTGAGCTGTTCGTCGGAGTAATTATAGGTTTAATATGCGGCGTGTTAGTCACCCTGCTCGCATACTTCTGGCAAGGAAATCTCATGCTCGGATTTGTGGTAGGATTGTCACTCGTTGTTACCTTGATTATCGGGACCATTGCCGGCACGGTTATCCCACTGCTGTTAAACAAGCTAAAAGTAGACCCCGCCGTTGCTTCCGGACCATTGATTACAACGCTTAACGATGTGCTCTCGTTATTTATTTATTTCGGGCTCGCCACTTTATTTATTTCATATTTGATTTGAGTACATACAAAATAAACGCCAACCTCGTTCTTGAACGAATTGGCGTTTATTTTATGTCCTCTTATATCACGGCTTTGCTTCTCTAACTTGAACGGCTGTTTCCGAAACCGCTCTCTTCTTGCCACGCGGTTTGTTGCCGAACAATATCCATGAGAATTTTATTTTTGTGACAACAGTCACCACAATCCATGATACTATCAACGCTGTTAAGAAGCCACCAGCAACCCACAGGTGGAATACGATCCCTTCCTTCGCAGGCTGGTAAAACCGGTAAAAGCGCAATACGATCGGATGGAATAAATAAATTCCAAAGGATACGGATGCTAAATGCAGCATCGCTCTAACGATCAATTTCGGTGCATGGCGGTAAATGACAAACGCAAGCTGAAATAATATAATCGCTGAAAGAAAGGTATGGAAGTTCCAGTAAGACTCATAATATAAATTTTGCCTCCAAGTACCATTAGCCCGCGTCTCATACCACAAGCTCACATATAAAAACGCTGCAACGATCCAAAGTCCCCAGAGCGAGATCCATACGACACCTTTAAGCGACAACATGTTTTCTTTGCGGATAATAATCCAATCCTTGATCTTCTCGAAGTAAATGCCCAAGAAAACACCAAGGAAGAAATACGCCATATAAGAGAAGGAAATGCTTCCCTTTTGTACAATTTGAAAGTAGTCCCTGTTCAAGAAAATAAATCCCCATTGAAGCGCAAATCCTAGCAGTACTGCATATCGTCTAGCCCATCCTGCTTTTTGAAAGAAATATAGCAAGAAAGGGAACATCAGATAAAACTGAATACTGATAAAGACGAAATATAAATGATCATGCGCATCACCCCACATGAGCTGGTCCAGAAAACGATTTAACGTGTACGATTTAGCATCGACTAACATGGAGGAGTAATTCTTTAATGTAAAATAGATCCCTGAAAACATCACATAAGGTACGAGAATGTATAACAATCTGTTTTTATAAAAACGGATAATCGTTTCTTTGGAAAAAGGTCTATGGTAGTAGTTATAAAATAATACAAAGCTGCTCAAAAAAATAAACGTTGGCGTGCCGAATTTAAAGAAAATGTTCAAAAAATTATAAAACGGCAGATATGGAGTGCCTATCGTCTGTCCGACCGCGGATGACGTTGAATGAACCATCAGTACCCCGACGATCGCCAGCGCCCTGACCAGATTTACTTCATTTAGATGCTCCGACTTTGACATGAATATTTACTCCTCCAAGGCGATTGCTTAATGATTATTTACTAACATATAATACCATTCAAGTTAATTTTGCAAGACAATTAATACCAGCTCTATCCATTTTCATGCGAAAACCAGCCAAAATACAGCTAAAATTGATTCAAACCACTATGCTCAGCGATGATTTGGAGCAGATTCGCATGGATTGGAAAAACAAACTGCATCGTACCCAGCTTGAACATTCCGCTGCGATTATGCATCACTGCAGATCTCACATGCAGCCGATAAGGATTGGCGCTAGTCGAGGTACTGGCGAACTCAGTAATTTCCCCCCGCCGATTTTCAATCGCAAACTTCTTCTTCCCGCGAATCTCGAAGGGCACAATGCTTATCAAATCCTCAAATTTAATATGATAATTGATGTGCGGCTTGTGGAAAATTAGTTCCTTGGTGGAGACGGTTACGCCATAATCGTAATTTTTGTGCGAGAGCTTCAATTCTCCATCCAATGACTTAGGTTGTATGAAATCACGGTTCATGACGATCACTTCTCCTTTCCTTGTTAATAACAGCATATCATAAAACCCGCAGAAGTATCGACTCTGCGGGTTTAGATAGGTATACATTATTAAAGGGCTGCTGCCTTTGTTCAATCTTTATTCTTGAAGAACACATGCTGCGCTGTTAAAGTATCGCCTATAATCTCGATGATTCCATAAGAATATTGGGACTGCCTGCGTTTGTCGGTTGGGGAACCCGGATTGAACAAAAGTTTCCCCTTCACCTCGCGTGCCACCGGAATATGAGAGTGGCCGAATATGATCACATCCAACGGCTGCCCCTTGAAAGCTTCCATGGCACGCTGCTCCGTCGTGCCGCGTCCACCACCATGGCCATGAACAACACCGATACGCTTACCGGCGAATTGGATAACCTGCACATAACCAAACCGCTTCACAATTGCATTGCCGTCATTATTTCCAGCCACGCCTTCGACCGGAGCTAACTGGACCAGTTCATCGTAAACGGATAAATCGCACCAATCCCCGGCATGGATAATCAGGTCTGCATTGCGAAAGTCATGGACTAGCTGCCGCGGCAGCTGTTTTGCCATTTTAGGCATATGCGTGTCTGAAAGCACACCGATCCTCATGAGCATTCCTCTCCCTATTCTTGAATGGAATGAGCAATATGTTCAAACAACAAATTTTTCGATAAGATCGCATTGTTCTTGCCATCAACCGCTTTGCGAACCACGACGACCAATTGGAATTCAGGAATGACAAATAAATACTGCCCGCCATAGCCTAGAGCGAAATAAAAGTCAGTCCATCCGTTATATTCTGCTGTCGAATTCCACCAATGATAGCCATAATTCCCGTAGATCGGCGGTTTGTAATTCGAAAGGCCTTTGTTGGCTGCTTCCGTTGATTCCCTAATCCAGTTCTTCGAGATTAACTGCTCCTCATTCCATTTTCCTTGCTGGAGATACAACTGGCCGAGCTTCGCCAGGTCGCGAGCCATCATATGCATGCCTGCTCCACCCTCGCTTATGCCGGACGCGTGATTCCATTTCACTTTGTGGAAGCCAAGCTTGTCAAACAATCGTTCCTGGCCAAATTGAAAAGCACTTTTTCCTGTTAGCTTCGTCACGATCGAGGATAACAGGTGAGAGCAGCCGGAATTGTATGTGTATACTTCACCCGGCTCATGTGCAAGCGGCTGCTTCGTAATAAATCCGATCCAATCCTTCGTCTTCCTCATGTTGAAGTAAGGTTTATCGAATTCGGGCCATTCAAAACCAGGTGTCATCGTCAGCAGATGCCGGACCGTAATTTTATTTTTATTAACGTCATTCGCGCCAAACCCTTCGAAGAAGTCTGATATCGGCTGATCCAACTGCAGCAAGCCTTCATCCACTACAATTCCGACTATTGCGGACAGAACACTCTTCGTGCAGGAGAACACAGCGCCTAATCGGTCGATATCCCGGTCATGCCATTTCCATATCAACGCTCCATTTCGGACCACCACAACGTCTTTAATCTTCCATTCCACTAATACGTCCATCATTCGACGGAGACGTTCAGAATCCATCCCATGTGCTTCGGGTAAACTAGAATATAATGCTTCGTCTTTTTCCGGTAATATTTCCACGATCGCTTGGCTCCTTACACACGCTCTCCAGTCTATTACTCCCATCATAATGCTTCCATCATATGAAAAACAACCCTGCCGGGAACGGGCTATTCGGACTGAGGTGACAGCAGTCTATAGTTTTCCGCCGTTATGGCCTCACTATTCCAGCCTGCTCAAGTCAAACAAGCCCAGGAAAAAGCTCCCGGGCTTCAAGCTGTCAACCAGATTAAATGATATTACTCCCCGCTTCCTCCACTGGCCTCTCTAGGAGGATCGTTCCAGATCACTTCATCCCCGTAATATTTGCCCCAGTCATACATCATTCTTAAGACAGGCATCAGGCTTTCTCCATACTTCGTTAAAGAATACTCCACCTTAGGCGGGACAACCGGATAAACCTTGCGGTCAATCAGCTGGTCCTCTTCCAATTCACGAAGCTGGTTCGTGAGCATTTTTTGCGTAATATGAGGTATTCGCTTTTTCAATTCACTGAACCGTTTTGTTCCTTCTAATCCCAGGTGCCACAAAATGATAAGCTTCCATTTTCCACCAATTACAGCAAGAGTAAGCTCTTTCTCGCAATTGATTTCTTTCAAGCTGATCCGCTCTTTTAATTCATTAGCCATCCAATCAACCTCCCACTGCCATGATTATACTATGAACCGGCGCCGAGAAAAACATCGTATATAAAAAGCCCACACTGCAAAACAGTGTGGACTCAGACCGTCGATAAAGCCCTTAATATGATGAGTTAGAACAAATAGGGGTCAGATGCATCCAGCCTACTCAAGATTAGCGTGCAGGCCGTACATCGAGCCGGAATCAAGGCCCTTCTTTTCCATAAGCTTCAGGATCACGGCATCAAAGAAAATAAGTAGCGTCTGCTCATACAAAGATGCCATCGGCTGGATCGTTGCATAATCGCCTTCCGTTTTATCCTTTGGCGAGCCCGGTAATTTGATAATGATATTGGACAGCTTGCCGATCGTTGACTCAGGAAAAATCGTTACAGCTGCTACTGCACCTTTTAAGCTTGCCGCTTTTTCAGCCATGGATACCAGGCCTTTTGTCTCGCCGGAACCAGATGCGATAATCAGAAGATCTCCTTCACCCATTCCCGGTGTAGCTGTTTCACCGACGACATAGGACTGCATGCCAAGCTGCATTAACCGCATGGAGAAAGCTCGGATCATTAATCCTGATCGGCCAGCGCCGGCGACAAAGATTTTCTTTGCCTGAAAGATTTGCTTAACCAGCGCTTCAGCCTCTTCCTCCGCAATGAAGTCCAAGGAGCGTATTAACTCATTTATGATTTCATTTGCATATCGGGTCGTTTGCATCGTATCGATTACCCTTGTGAAATCAGTTTTTTCATTTCAGCGGCTGCCGCTTGTTTGTCGCTTTGGCCTGTAATGCCGCCGCCAACAATAACAAGGTCCGGCTGCTCTTTAATAACTTCAGGAAGCGTGCTTAATTTGATGCCGCCAGCGATCGCTGTTTTTGCATTTTTTACAACACGTTTGATGATTGCAAGCTCTTCAAAAGAGTTTTTTCCTGCTGCTTGCAGGTCATAACCTGTGTGAACGCAGATGTAATCGACACCCAGAGCATCGAGTTCTTTTGCGCGCTGCTCAATGTCTTTTACGTTGATCATATCGACCAGGATGCTTTTTCCTTGCTTCTTCGCTTCTTCAACAGCACCGATAATCGTTGCATCGTCAGTAGCACCCAGAACAGTGATAATGTCAGCGCCCGCTTCGGAAGCTTTCATAATCTCGTATCCGCCTGCATCCATAATTTTCAGATCCGCCAACACTTCCAGGGAAGGGAAAGCTTCTTTCATTTCTTTAACGGCTCTTAAGCCTTCGTTGATGATGACAGGTGTGCCGATCTCGACGATATCGATATACTCCTGTACTTCTTTAACGACTTCGATTCCCTCAGGTATGTTTACAAGATCCAGTGCTAGTTGTAATTTCATAATTGTTTGTTCCTCCTAAGTTGTATTTTTATCACTCCTTCATTTTAGGGGCTAACTATCCAAAAAGGAAGTAGGCACAATATTGTGATGTAGTTACCTAAAGGATACTATGGAAGAATATCATCGATTTTACACTCTTACAAGCGCTCGCCTTGCCTCGCGGTCCTCTTCCTTCAATCGAGGACAAGAATAGCAGTACTGGCCGCCCTCTGTTTTGTAATAAAGACAGCAAGCATTTTTCATCCGCATCTGCCTGCCTGGTTCGTTGAGGCTTTCAATCCAGCGGATTTTCACTTCAAACGGATTTTTCTTGCACCCGAACACTGCGGCAGCAAGGTCTTCTCTCAGATAACGATAGTCCGCTTCAAGTCGACTTTTAGGCGCTGCATTCTCAAGCTCAGACATCCATATTTCCATATAATAGTTAAATCGGGTCGGCAACTGTCCCCACAGCATTTTAACATCAACGCCAGCACATCGTGCAAACACTTGAAATAACGGACTCACCGAATCATGATAATATGTAGTCAACCTTTGCTCACGCCACTTCAGGCGTTCTTCAGAATCTCGGGGTGCAAATTCCACGGTATCGTTAATTAATTTGAACGCCAGGCGAAAATATTCACCTGCACGATGTAGTTGTACAATTACATTTTCACAAGAAAGATCAAACATCGCATCCCATACAGACAGCGAATATTGCAAGCTTGCTGCAGCTGCACCTAAGTACCCGGCAAAGTATGCGGCAGCGGCATCCAAATCCGTTGTTTTGATTAGTGGGGCATACACAGCCAGGAATTGCTGTGCGTTCTCCTCCTCCAGAAGTGAAGCCATCGACATTGCGAAAATAATCTCTTCCCGGTCAGATCTGACTATATTGAATTTCTCTTCCAAATAAAGAAAATCGAACGTCGCCACCGATCTCTCCCCTTCGTTTACCCAAATCGGCAATATTATTGAGAATAATTTTCATTATATCGCGATCTAAAAAATAACACAAAAAAATATTCACCAGATTGATTAATTCTTCCCAGCCTGTCAAATAACAAACGCTATGGCGACAAACCGCAGGACATAATTCCATACAAAGGGCTGATTCAACATCCCAAATCGGTTCAACGCCAAAAGAAAGGCCAGTATAGAAGCCGAAAGGATACCCCATACTAAGATAACCAAAGAAAATCGCCAATCACGGCAGTTGGATTAACTGCACTACGATGGCGATTCCCTTGGTTGATTTCTATTTCAACTTAAGTCTCTAGGCCTTTTCACGATCGTTATTGCGGCCTCGCAAGCCAGTTAGCCCTAATAGTCCGAGCAATCCAAGCCATCCCCAATCCATTCCATCCCGATCGGCAGCGGCAGTGGCGCGATAGCGTTGGTTCAACGCAGTTGCACCATCCGTTGAATTCATGCTGTAATTGCGATAATTACCGTCTGTCGTTACACGATTGTAGCCATAGGCACGCGCGTCACCGCGTGTCGGTGTACGATCCATTGTCGATCCGTACGTGATATTATTACTTCTGCTTGTGTTGCTTCTGTAATAAGAAGCTCCGTTCATCCCCATTTTTGAGTCATTGTTGTCATTCTTCATGTTGTCCGCAAATGCCGGTACCGCCAAGATCAACATGAGAGAAGCAACGAGCAAAAAGCTGATTGAGATCCGTTTCATGTTAGCGTCTCATTCCTTTCTCTGTTGTTGAGTAACGAAAGCGCAAGCTCTGGATTCATTTGCTCTTTTCGACCTCGTCATTGTTTTTCCCGGGGACCATACAACTAATACATGGTTAAAGCTAGGTGGTAACCGGACACAAAAAAACCCGTTCACAACAACGGGTTTCGTTAATTATCGGATATTCGAATGCTTCCTCCCCATCGCCTGCCTGAATAATCTCGATCGGCAAGTGGCTAGATTATGGGCTTCAGTTCGATTTCCTTTTACTTTTCATCCAAGCTGATTTTTGCCGCTTCTATGAGCGAGTCAAACAATTCGTCATCTTCCTCGATAAGCTCCTCCATCTTGAAGATCTCCTCTTCGCTGCCTGAGGCATTCAAAAAATGAAGGCCGTAGCTCCACTCTTTGCCTTTTTTGCTCTGGAGCGTAATCTCATAATCATCCCGATGGTTTTCCGCCCGGAATTGCACTTGCCCTACATATCCATCCTCTTTTGTATACGACATCGTCGCGTGTAGTATGGTGATTTTCATTGTCTTACCCTCCATTTATATTATGCTATGGATTATGAGTTAAGCTGATTCAGAAGCTCCCGTAATTCCACCACTTGATTAATGGTAGCAATAATGCCTGTCTCTTGCAAAAGGGACAGATCATAGATGCCGTTCTTGATATCAGCAATATAGTCCGTGATCCCTGTATGCAGTTGATTGTTGTATGTCATGATTTGATTATGAATGTCCTGGGCGTATTGCGGTACCACAAGTTCATTAAATAATACAATCTCTGCTTTCATCGCTTCAAGCTCAGATAACAGCTTCTGTCTTGCTTCACTGCTTGTCACAGCCTCCTCCGCCATAACCGGAAGCTCTTCAGCGAACTGGTTGGCCGTGTTCATATATTCGGTTGCATTGTTTACATAAGCTAATGAATCATTGATTCGGTCAAATAAAGAACATCCCGTTAATACAAAAATGAACAACGTCACGAGTGCGATATTCCATTTTCTCATTCATTCCTTCCTCCTTCGCTGCGCAGCACGATGAGTCTGTCATCAACATCCGATGCCTGGCCGCGACCATCCGTATTATTCGTCAGCACATAGATGTCCCCCTGGTATACCTTGACATCCCGCAGCCTGCCTTCATTCTCCAGCAGCACTTCATATCCGTTCATATCGGAATGGAACCGTACAAGCTTCTGGCCTCTTAAGCCCGCAACCAGCAGTTCATTGTCCGCAGTTAACGCCATGCCTGACGGAGCTAACGTATCGCTCCCTGTATGATACAACGGTGCAACCATTCCCTGCTTCGTGTCATCTCCGATAATTGCCGGCCACCCGTAATTTAATCCAGGTTCGATCAAATTGATCTCATCATGGCCTCCTGGATTGCCGGAGGGCCCGTGCTCTGAGCTGAACAAGCGCCTATCCGAATCCCAGGCGAGGCCCTGCGGATTGCGGTGTCCCCATGAGTAAATATAGGAATCATCAAACGGATTCTCTTCAGGAATCGAACCATCCAGATTCAATCGAAGAATCTTGCCTGCCAAGCTGGCTTGATCTTGGGAAAGTGCTTCAATGCGCGCATCTCCTGTTGTCGCATACAAAAGACCGTCCGGCCCGATCGCAAGCCGCCCGCCATTATGGACGCTGGATCCGGGTATTTGTTCGAGCAGCGGGTTCACTTCGTTCCATTCACTCCCGCTGTACTGCAGGGCTACAATGCGATTGAGTATTGTACCGTTGTCCATATAGGTGTAATACGCATAGGCCTGTCTGGTTACAGCAAAATCAGGGTCAAGCACAAAGCCCATAAAACCGCCCTCGCCCTGCTGATGAACCGGTATGGACAATTGAACGGCTTCTCGTGAAATCTCACCGTCTTCTACCTTTACAATTGCACCGTCTCGTTCACTGATAAAAATGGTATCATCGTCAAAATCGATCGACCAGGGCGCTTGTAAATGCGCAGCTGCAACTTCATAAGCCGACGATAGCTCACTCGCCTCGTCTTCGACGTTGACCGGTGGATTCGTATTTGTCTCCTGATTCACCGGCTGATGGTTCATATCCGTTTCCTCATTTTCTCCCATGCACGCAGATAGGAGCAAAGCGAGTAACAATGAGATTCCGATTATTGCTGTCCATTGTCGTTTCATACCTATCACCCCTCAACACTAGTATATCAATACCAGAGCGTCGATCCAAATGCTGCTAATATAGGACGGACCAAAGTTGGGCGTAATATTTCGAAAAATAAAGTAAAAACGAGAATAACCAGTATTAACCCAATAATTTCATACTTGAAGTATTAGAATATTCGCCAATAATTCGTTATAATTCCATACAGTGCACATCGGCCCCGACTTTTCTGAGAGTGGAAAGTCACATATAACATAATAGGAGGTTTATTTATTTTGTTGCAAAAATTACATCAAGCATGGTTCTCGAATGTGCGCAGCGATGTCCTCTCCGGGATTACAGTCGCTCTGGCGCTTATTCCTGAAGCTATTGCGTTCTCGATCATCGCGGGTGTTGACCCAATGGTCGGGTTGTACGCGTCGTTCTGTATTGCCATCGTTATCTCCATCGTAGGAGGAAGGCCTGGCATGATATCAGCTGCGACGGGTGCCATGGCACTGCTCATGGTCACGCTGGTTAAAAATCACGGGATCGAATATTTATTTGCTGCGACTATTCTTGCGGGGATTTTCCAGTATATTCTAGGTTTACTGAAGATGGGGCGCTTCATCACCTTCGTCCCCCAATCTGTTATGACAGGCTTTGTTAATGCGCTGGCGATACTTATTTTTATGGCGCAGTTAGTTCATTTTGTCGGTGCCGGATGGATAATGTACGCACTGGTTGCCTTGACGCTTACCATTATCTATGTGCTTCCGCGCTTCACCAAGGCGGTTCCTTCGGCGCTTGTAGCGATTATCGTCGTATCCATGATCACGATCAGCATGAATCTGAACGTGAGCACGGTCGGCGACATGGGAACAATTACAAGCACACTGCCTTTCTTCCAAATTCCAGAGGTGATGTTTACGCTAGAAACGTTATGGATCATTTTGCCTTATTCGATCTCACTGGCGTTAGTCGGCATTCTTGAATCCTTGCTGACCGCTACGATCGTTGATGAGATGACCGAAACGTCTAGTGATAAGAACAAAGAAGTGAAGGGCCAAGGTATTGCCAATGTTGTGACCGGCTTTTTCGGCGGCATGGCCGGCTGTGCAATGATCGGCCAGACGGTCATTAATGTCAAATCCGGTGGACGCACAAGATTATCCACTCTCACTGCAGGGGTATTTCTATTATTTCTGATTATGGTATTAAGCGATGTCGTCATGCTCATCCCCATGGCAGCACTGGTAGGAGTAATGATTATGGTATCGATCGGAACCTTCGATTGGAAATCCTTGACCGAGTTGAAGCGAATTCCGCGCCCCGATGCGCTTGTGATGATCGTTACCGTATCGATCGTTGTCGCGACGCATGATTTGTCAATGGGTGTGATTGCAGGTGTTGTACTTAGCGCGCTTATCTTTGCTTGGCGGATTGCCAAGATCCGCGTCGCATCGTCTGCTGCTGCCGGCGGTACCGTCACTTACAAGATTGCCGGACAGCTTTTCTTTGGAACAACGACATCTTTTGTTAACGGATTTCAATTCCAACAAGAGGATGTAAAACATATCGTGATCGATTTCACCCAATCTCATGTATGGGACCAATCGGCAGTAACGGCCATTGCAAAGGTCATCCTTCGGTTTGAAAAATACGGGAGAAATGTAGATATTGTAGGACTTAACGAAGAAAGCCGTGTTTTAATCGAACGGATCGGGCTTGCCGCACCTAGCGGTCATTAAAAAAATAATGTCTCACCGACGGCACCACCTTCTCCTTACGGAAGATGTGGTGCCGTTTTATTCATGAAGAAATTTTGAACAATTTGTAATTTATAATCTTTCAATTGATAATTCAGGCTATAATGGGCTTGTCAGGTTGATCCAAAATACGCGGGAGGTTACATTAATTATGTTCGGAACGCCAATCAGCCGGCTGCGGGCAGTCGGACTTTATGAGGGAATTTCTTTTTTAGTTTTGCTTATTATCGCGATGCCGCTGAAGTATTGGATGGATATTCCTCAGGTCGTAACGGTAGTTGGGGCGCTGCACGGCGTATTGTTCATCGTTTACATGCTTGCACTCGCTCACGTCACCTTTAAACACCGCTGGTCATTCGGCAAAGTTTTTGCAGGCTTCATCGCCGCCTTTCTGCCGTTCGGCACATTTGTTTTCGACAGCCGCATCTTACGTAAAGCGGAGTAACGGCAATTCACAGAAATGAGTAAAATAAAAGCTCGGAAGGCTGTCCCTGGGATCAGCCCTCCGAGCTTTTCATTAATTATCATCATTCTCCGAAGAAGGTACGCCTATTCTGGAAATGACCTGCTCGAGCTCCTCCGGATGAAGCAATTCAACCGGTGACATCCCCTTCTCGAATTCAAAACCGTCCCCTTCAATCACAACTACATATCGCCCATTGTGCTTTGCAAAATGAATATGCTGGCCATAGTCTGATAACAGCCCTTTAACCGCAACGCCTCCGAGCTTGAATTTAAAATCAAGGTCCGGTTTGTGTTCGATTAACTGTGCGGCTGCTTCTACGACATAATCATGCGACCATTTCTCCTGCAGATCCCTTTTCTCGCTTGCTGCCCATATTTCCAAGCTTTCCTGTTCCATCTGCCTGCCCTGCTCATTATCCGGCGCTGCCTGCCATTTCTCATCCATGTATTGGTGGACCATTTCAATGACCTGCTCGCTTACAATTTCCGGCATGGGCTTCTCATAGGCGACAAAACGAAGAAAATCTTCAAAGTAACGGGCATGAGTCGCCTGATGAATCTTGAGCTCCCATTCATCCAGCATGCCTTCTTCCGGCATATGAGGGTATTGAATGGATTTAATGCTTCTTGCGCTGATTGCCATCTCCACATGGGAGATCAGACTTCGCTCATCTGCAATTCGGGCAATCTTTGATTCAAAATCACATTTCATCACAAACAACAGCGGTTCATCAAGCACCTTCGTCGGTTTGGCAATCGCGACGATAAATGCGCCGCCCCTAACCGCGTTTGTCTCCATATAGATCCGAACCATTTCATCGGCAAAGCCGAGAAATTCTTCTTTGCTATCGGAGGAACGAAGCCTTTGCATCAGATTGTAGTTAGGATTGCTGTCCAGCTCATAGCCCGGTTCAACAATAAATCGGCCGATTTTTGTCGGTGCCGCCTCGGTGCTGGGGTTTTTCTCCACTTTTCGTTTATTTATTCTTCCGAACTCGCTATCTAAAAAAGACTTCAGCTCGCTTTCGGCATAATCTTCATGGTCCATCGTTTGATAGTGCTTGAAGCTCTTCGACGATTGCGATCCGTCCCCGTCGGTTTGGATGACAAAGAAGGATAAATATTGGATAGAAAATGACATCGTTTCGGTACCCCTTTTATCGTTTCATCATGTACCGATCTATTGTATCAAGGTTCGACGATTTTGTCGTCCCTTCGAATGACAGCTAATACCGGATTATAAGCCGAATCGTTCCACATGCTCCCAAAGCTGCTCCTTGATCAGGATTTCCTTCTGCTTTGCACCAATCAGATCAAAATGGGGAAACAGCTTCCGGCGGTGGATATACTCAGGATTCAAACCGTGCTCCAGGCACCAAGCGCTCAGCTTCTCCAGATCCGAACAACCTACTTTTGTTACGGTCTTTATACCGGGAAATCGGGGTTCAAACCAATAATGGGTTAAATACGCGATCTCCCCTTGCCGTACCCGTTCCTTCCATAACATCATCTCTGCCCGTTTAATTCCGAATGCCATTGTCTCTCCCTGCTCTCTTCACCTAGTCTCTTTATTGTGCAGGATTGTTAGAGGGTTAGCAAGACCTCACCTGTGCACGGCTTTTGGAGAAAACATATCGGCTGCGATCCGGCTCCAGGCAGACGGGCATCAAACACTGGTCATTGAAAAAAACGAGCGTGTCGGCGGCAAGCTGAACAAGCGCTCATGTGCTGGATACACCTTTGATACGGGTCCTTCTATTTTGACGACGTTTATTGGAAGAGCAGGGCGGCCAGATAAGGACAAACTGTGAAATGAAGGAAATTGTAGCGGATATAATCCTAGATGATCTGGCGAAGCAAGCTGCAATATAACAAACGGAAGCGGTTAAAACCGTCTTTGGTGACGGGAAATCCATCCGGGATGAATTCTAGTAAGGGGCCCCCGGCACAAGGCCCTTACTTTCTCCAAAACCATTTTTTGATTTCTTCCAGCGGCTTCAACTCTTTTTTCGCGCTCATATTCGGTTCTGCGCCTGTACCACTGCAGCGAATGCACATCGTCTTTCTGGGAAGGGGCCCCATCGCCTTTATCTTCCCTTTTCCTCCGCATGCTGTGCATTTCATCACCTGGCCTCCTCCATTGTCGTAAGGACCTCTATTCAATTGTATGAATATAATTGTGACGCCAAGACGATTTTCTGTTTTTCTCTTTTTGCCAAGCTGGCGGCTGCTGTTCAAATTAAACTGACAGGATGTTCTGCATTTTGCCTTATAACCTGTTATACTAGTTAAATCATGTTAACTCATTTAGAAAAGAGGCCGTTACGTTATGTCTTTACCATTTCAAAATCTGGGCATCCGCTATTCATTGGCGTCCCTGTTAAAATCGGGCGGAGTGTTCGAGCCGACACCCGTACAAAAAAATACCATTCCTGTCGTCTTGGACGGCCGAGATGTAATCGTTCAAGCTCAGACCGGCACAGGCAAAACATTGGCTTTTGCACTGCCGATCCTGGAAAAAATTCAGCCGGATAACCGGAACGTTCAAGCGTTAATCATTACACCGACGAGAGAATTAGCGATTCAAATTACGAAGGAAATAAACAAACTGGCTTCCGCAATCGGCTGTAATGTTCTGGCTGCCTATGGCGGCCAAGATGTTGAAAGCCAAATCCGCAAGCTGCAAGGAACCGCGCATATCGTTGTCGGGACCCCGGGAAGGCTGCTGGATCATCTGCGTAGAGGAACGGTAGAGTTCTGGAAGCTATCGATGCTTGTATTAGACGAAGCGGATCAAATGCTGCATATGGGTTTCCTGAACGAGGTGGAGGAAATTCTTTCCCAAACGTCAAAACACCGGCAGACGATGCTCTTCTCTGCCACAATGCCTGATAGCGTGAAGAGACTTGCTGTGCAGTATATGCGGGACCCTGAGGACATACGCATTCAAGGGGAACGAATCACCCTGGATAACATTAATCAATATGTCGTTGAAACGACCGATCGTGCGAAGCTGCAGACGCTGGTTAAAATGGTTGAAACCGATCGGCCCTATCTGGCAGTCGTATTCTGCCGTACGAAAATCCGTGCGAAAAAGCTTGCCGAATCGTTATTGTCGCTCGGACTTGAAGTAGACGAGCTGCATGGCGATCTGACCCAGGCCAAACGTGAGCAGGTCATGAAACGTTTCCGCAGCGCCAAGCTGCAGCTGCTTGTGGCAACCGATGTCGCAGCACGCGGATTGGATGTGGAAGGCGTTACACATGTTTTTAATTATGACATCCCTCAAGATGCGGAAACGTATATCCATCGGATCGGCCGTACAGGCCGGGCTGGACATAAAGGCACAGCTATTACACTAGCTTCTCCAAGAGACCGAATGACACTTCAAGTCATTGAACGCGGTATCGATGCCACCCTGGAACGTCGCAGCATGGGCACTCTCGATGTCATTGCGGAAGCGAAGGTATCGGATGAACGCACCAGCCGATCTGCAGGTGCCTCCTCGAGAGGAAGAAAGACAAACGCTTCCAATCGCGGGGATTACAGCGGTAAACCAATGAGAAAAGCGCCCGGCAATGCCGGACGCGATCATAGAAGAAATGAAGCAAGCCGTGACGATAATACGCAAGAGACGACGCGCGGAGTACGCGGACAAGCCCAGGAACATGGACGGGGACGCAGTTCCAAGTCAAACTCATCCCGCAATGGTGCAGGCTCTTCTCGCAGCGGCTCAAGCTCATCCCGCAATGGTGCAGGCTCTTCTCGCAGCGGCTCAAGCTCATCCCGCAATGGAGCAAGCTCTTCTCGCGGCGGCTCAAGCCCGGCCCGCAATGGAGCAAGCTCTTCTCGCGGCGGCTCAAGCCCGGCCCGCAACGGAGCAGGTTCTTCTCGCGGCGGCGGACGAGGACGCAGCGGCAGATAATCTAGGTACGGGGACGAACCCGGCTTGTCGGCATGGCGACCAACGGATCTTCAGGCCAATAATGTTTAGGATAACGTCCCTTCAAATCCTTTTTGACCTCGAAATATGTCGTGCTCCAGAAACTTTCCAAATCCCGAGTCACCTGCACCGGGCGCTGCGCCGGAGATAACAAATGCAGGATGACCGGGATTTTTCCATTTCCGATGCTAGGCGTACGCAGCAGACCGAATACCTCTTGAAGCCGAACAGCGATTGCCGGCGCACTGCTATCCGTGTAATCAACCGGAATCCGCGACCCGCTTGGCACGGTAATATAGGTCGGCGCCGCATCTTCCAATATACGCTGCTGCTGCCAAGACAACATTAATTCCAACACTGCTTTTACTTGAAGCCGCTGCAGATCATTGCCGCTTCGCATTCCGACTAAGTGAGGCAGAAGCCATTCATCCAATGTTTCCAGCAAATTCTCCTCATCCATCGAAGGCCAAGCGGGATCAATCTCTTGCATAAAGCGGTTCCTCTGCTGATACTGCCGCGCCTGCTTAGTCCATGGCAGCAAGTCCAAGCCTTCTTGGCGTACGGCATCCGTTAGAGCGGCAGCAACAGCCTCTGCATCAGGGGCGGATTGCTGCCTTTCTTTTATGACAAGCGCACCGAGCCTGACTTGCTCTTTCGCTTTCACCGTCCGCAGCTCCCGATCCCAAGCCACAGAGGATTCCGTAATCAGCTCTTCCTTAAAATAAAACTCCATATCGGGCAGCTCAATCGGCGCGGCAAGCTGTATCCGGCTATCCGCGCCAATATCATCAAGCTCCGCGGCAGCAAGGTAAGGCGAATTAGACAGGACTTGAAGATCTGTGATAACAGCCCCCCTTCCGTTTCGAAGCAAAAACCTGCCGCCGGATCTTCCTTTTGCAATCCGGTCAGGATAAGCGAAGGCAAGCAGCAGTCCGCATTTATCGAAATGCCTTATCCGCTCCCCGCTTCTCGGGATATCAAAGGACTGCTGCCACTGCTGCGCTTCAGCCAGGATCCGCCTCCGGAGGGCATGATCAACCGTATAACCAGGGAGCTCCACTCCAGCAAGCGCCTCCATTCTGAGACGCATGTCGACTTCTGCTCTTCCTCCTGACATTCGCAGCAAATCCCGTTCTCCCAGCAATGCCGCAAGCATGCAAGCTTCCGGTCCTAATCCTAACTTTGCAGCGCGGACAATCATATGGGACAGCCTGGGATGTCCTCCTGCAGAAGCCAACCGGCGGCCATGCTCTGTCGGCTTTCCTGTTTGATCTATCGCACCTAATTGCTGCAGCAGCTGTACTGCTTGTTGATAGGCTGCTTCCGGCGGCGGATCAAGCCATAACAGTTCATCAGGCTCCGTAACTCCCCAGCTGGCCAATTCCAATACGAACGGCGCCAAATCCGCTTCGCGAATTTCCGGTACGCCGCTCTCTTCAAGCATCCGATCCTCTTCCTCTGTCCACAGGCGGTAGCAAACACCGGGTCCAAGCCTTCCCGCACGTCCCCGCCGCTGATCAGCCGATGCTCTGGATACGGCAACCGTCTCAAGGCGAGTCATGCCGGTGCGCGGTGAAAACCGGGGTACCCGCATCCGGCCGCTGTCAATCACAATATGGACGCCTTCCACCGTCAAGCTTGATTCCGCAATGGAGGTGCTGAGCACAATCTTGCGTTTGCCATCAGCACTACGCTTGATTGCCGCATCCTGCGCTTCAAGCGACAAATTGCCATGCAGCGGAGTGATGGCAATCGTCCGGGACAGGTTTTGTTCCTCCAGAAGTCTTCGCACTCTGTTGATTTCTCCGGCACCAGGCAAAAAGACGAGCAGATCGCCTTCCTTTTGTTCTGATAAAGCCCTGAAGATCGTCCGAGCAACTGCCGTCTCTATTTTCTCTTCGATCTGCTGCTGGGTAAAGAGCGTTTGCACCGGAAAAACCCGGCCTTCGCTGCGAATGACCGGCGCGTCATTTAACAGCTTGGCAACCTTATCCGTTTCCAATGTGGCAGACATAACAAGCAGCCGCAGTTCATCCCTCAGCAACTGCTGCGTTTGAAGACTAAGGGCCAGGCCAAGATCAGCATGCAGGCTCCGCTCATGAAATTCATCAAAGATAATTAAGCCGACACCCTCGAGCGCCTGATCTACCTGCAGCATCCTGGTCAGCACGCCTTCTGTGACGACCTCGATTCTAGTATTCGGGCCAACCTTGGTATCCATACGCACACGGTAGCCCACCGTTGCGCCAGTTGGTTCACCCAGTGCGGATGACATATAATGTGCTGCAGCCCGCGCAGCCAAGCGGCGCGGCTCCAGCATAACGATCTTCTTTCCATTAAGCCAAGGTTCATTCAACAATGCCAGGGGCACCCTTGTCGTTTTTCCGGCACCCGGAGCTGCGACCAGCACAGCTGAATTTCGAACACTTAACGTTGATTTTAATGAAGGAACGACCTTATCAATCGGAAGTTCCGACATATAACGATGCCTCCTCAGAACGATGTTCTACTTTAAAAGGCACCTTAAACGCAACTGATGCCCCAACCTCTCTATCCTGCTTCAATACGATCTCTCCCTGCATCAGTTCTGTCAGTTTTTTGCATATTGCAAGGCCGAGTCCGGTTCCTTCAAAACTCCGATTGGTCGAAGAGTCAAGCTGGGAAAAAGGCTCAAAAATCCGATTCCGCATCTCAGGAGCAATCCCGATCCCAGTGTCGGATACGACAAACTCAAGCTGAATGCGATTCACATCGTCTCTACCTTCTGCATCCAGCAGCACTTCAAGCTTGACTGAACCGGATGGCGTAAATTTCACCGCATTGTCAATGAGATTAATTAATATTTGTCTTAAACGGACAGGATCGCCGATTAACCAAGCTGGAATATCCATAGCTACACTGGATTCCAGGATAAGCCCTTTTTCCATTGCAGGCTGTTCGAATAGTTCTAAACACTCCTCGAGAACATATTCAAGCTTGAATACTTCCTCGTTAAGTGAGATTTTCCCGGTTTCAATGCGTGAAAAATCGAGTATAGCATTGATAATCCGCAATAATGCTTCTGCGCTTTTTCCCTGCAGCTCGAGCAGCTCCCTTTGGCTGTCATCAAGCTCAGTCTCCAGAACCAGCTCATTAATGCCTATGATTCCATTTAAAGGCGTTCGAATTTCATGGCTCATGACAGAGAGGAACTCACTTTTTACCTTTGCAGCGCTTTCCGCTTCTTCTTTAGCCTGTATTAACGCCAATTCCGCTTCTTTTTGCGAGGTGATGTCCTTACAGATGATATAGATATACTGATGTTCTTCGAGAAATAAGGGGAACATGGTCGTGCTCAAAATAATCTTGCTTCCGTTGCGGTGGCGAATGGAAAAATCCGTTTTTTGCGGGTTCCCTTTTTTCACCTCTTCGTAGCTCGTGATCAGCTTTTCCAGTTCATTCTGGTCATATAATAGACTACCGCGTTTCATATTTATAAATTCATCTGCGGAATAACCTGTGATTCGCTCCGATGAAGGATTCGCACTGACAAAATGATTGGTTTTAGGATCAAAGCATACAACCAGATCCGGACTGTGCTCAAATAACATCATATATCTCTTCTCATTATACCGTGCCAGCCGCATCATATTTTTCCGATCGATAAACAAACCGAAAAGCACAAGCGATAAAATGAACAAGACTGTGATTCCGACAATCACGGCAAGCGTCGAACGATCGATCGCCGTATCATTTCCAACATAAGCGCTATCCGTAAAAGGGGTGAAATGTGCAGCCAGCATGGCTGTATAATGCATGCCGGCGATAGCGGCCCCTAAACAAACCGCCCCGATGATCTTGCTCTTCATGGCAGCTGGCTCGGACAATCGTTCCCGACGCATGAACGAGAAGTGTAACGACAACAATGATGTCACAAACGCGATGACAACAGAAATCGCCACAAGATAAACATCATGCGTCAAATCCGCTGGCATCCGCATGGATGCCATCCCGGTATAATGCATGCTTACAATCCCTAACCCGACTAATAATCCACCCAGCAGCCAATACATTCTCTTTACAGAATTTCTTGTGATTAAGAACAAGGCTACCATCGCCGCAGAGATTGGGAGTATAACAGACAAGAGCATCGTAGGTAAATGGTATGAAATCGGAAAATCCGTATGAAAAGCAAGCATGCCGATAAAATGCATGGACCAAATGCCGATTCCAAGCACGGTGGAAGCCAGAAGCATCCATTTGATTGATCTGGTGCCTGACACCAGAATCCGGTCAATTAAGTCGATTGCTGTATAAGCGGCAACTATAGAAACCAATATCGAGAAAAAGACAATGAACCCGCTAAAATGGCCGATACTATGATGCATCTTTCTTCTCCTTGACAAAAAAAGTGATAGAATGCATATCTCACTCTATATTAACCTTGTTATGATATTATCAAACGGTTTTTTTGTTTATTTTAAATCGATTATACATGAAAGATATCGGCTTTGTCCGCTGTTTGGAGACGAATTTACAATCTTTAAGATAATCTTAAGCCATTCTTAAACCATCAACGCCTATCATTAAATCGGATTCAGGGCTTGCCTCTGCCGGGCTGTTCATGTTATCATTTCCATTGTATTACTCATGGAGCTGTGGTGTAGAGGCCTAACATGCCTGCCTGTCACGCAGGAGACCGCGGGTTCGAATCCCGTCAGCTCCGCCATTTTTCACTTACATAACACTTCAATATAACGAGCAAGGGATCACCGTATCCTTGGCTCGTTTTTTGTACGGGGTGATAGGGATGAGCCGTTTGAGAGGCCGCTTTGCGCCAACGCCTTCCGGCGAGTTACATATCGGCAATGGATATACGGCTCTTCTGGCCTGGCTGCAGATTCGCCAAGCCGGAGGCCAATTTATACTGCGAATAGAAGATATCGACACGACACGCTCGAGAAAAGAGTTGGCCGGGCTCATCATGAACGATCTGAGATGGCTTGGGATCGATTGGGATGAGGGTCCTGATATTGGCGGGCCCTGCGGTCCCTACACTCAATCCGAGAGACTGGAGATTTATGAGCTTGCGCTGCGGCGTTTAAGTGTTGGCGGCAAGCTTTATTCTTGTTTCTGCAGCCGTGCCGAATTAAGGGCGATTGCAAGTGCGCCTCACGGGTTATCTTCAGAAGGGCCGTTATACCCGGGAACTTGCCGTCTTCTTTCCGATAAGCAGCGTGCTGCCAAATCGGCCTACAAGACTCCATCCCAGCGTTTTCAAATGCGGGAAGAGGCCGTTCGTTACATCGATCTGGCCGCTGGTGAACAATCATTTTCTCCAGGCTCAGGCGGGGATTTTGTTATAAAACGTGCGGATGGCATCAACAGCTATCAGCTTGCAGTAGTCGTTGACGATGCACTGATGGGCATTACAGATGTATTGCGGGGCTCAGATCTGCTCGACTCGATGCCGCGGCAGCTCCAGCTTTACGAGGCGCTAGGCTATGAACCGCCAAGATTCGCGCATGTGCCGCTGCTTCACGGTTCGGATGGCAAGCGGCTAGCCAAGCGGCAGGGCGACTTCTCCATTGCTGCGATACGGGAAGCCGTCCGTCATCCCGAACCGATCATAGGCTTATTGGCGTTTTTATGCAACCTGCATGACCGCCCCGAGCCGATATCGGCCCGTGAGCTGATCCCTTATTTCGATCTAAACAAATTGCCTAAACAGGCGATTAAGCTTGATGTTTCCATGCTTCAGCGCCTCCACAAATGAACATTAACCGCTGCGGCCTTATGCCAACCGAGTCCATGTGCCACTTCCCAGACCGACCTTGTACAAGCTGCCGCACGGTACATCCAGATCCCAAAAGGACAGCTCTGGCAGTAGATACGTAAGCAGCATACGGACGGGTCCTCCATGAGAGACAATCAAAATATCGTTTTTTACACCTAGGCCGCAGCGTAGCGGGTCAATAACATCGGCCGCAAAGCGGATGATGCGCCCGTGCAGCGCATCGGTTGTTTCCCCGCCAGGCGGAGCATGCCGGGCCTGATCAATCAGCCATTGGCTGTATTGCGGATCCGGGCTTAAGTCCTCATAGGTCTTTCCTTCCCAGCTGCCAAAGTGAAGCTCGCGCAGCCTGTCGTCAAATACCGCATGCCCGATCCAATCCGCACGCACCTCCAGCAGCGTTTGCTTCGCCCGGATTAAATCACTGCAATAAACCGCAGTGAAGGCTGCACCTCGCAGTTGATCCTTTGCGTCCTCCAGCAGCGGCAGCTCGTCTATATCCAAGGGTTGATCCGTATGGCCGATATAACGGCGCTCCTTGTTCCAAGCTGTTTTCCCATGGCGAAGCAAGTAGACTGAAGCTTCTGCCGGGCCCGATTCAACTCTCATGCTGCGTCACCGTCGCCATGTATACACTGTCGTAGACAACCTTGCCTATGATGTTGCCGATCGTTGTGGCCGCTCCGGCATAACGGTGGATCTCTTGAAAGTTTTCACTCTGGCTGACACCGATCATCAGCGCATCGGTCGTCGTTCCTGTAGCGATGCTGCCGGTAACCAAGTCCTGAATACCCAGATCGGACAGGGCTGCTGCCTTTGCTTCAGCAGCTGTAATTAAGGCATTGACCATGGCGGAGTGTGACATCCTTCCGTCTACAAATACCATCGTATTAATCGTTCCCACCGCCGGATAGGCAGAGAACACCGGCCTTGCCAAGCCTGCACGGGCAGCGTTGCGAGTGCCGGAAGTTGAGCAGCAGACGATCCGGAAATGATCCCCGTGCTGTTCCGCGATCGCCGCATGAGTAAGCTTGGCCGCCGTGATCAATCCGATCGTTGTATCAGCCGGATATTCCCAATGCCCCAACTGTTCGAGCACATCGGATACAGGATCTGAGCATTGATAGCTTAGCGGCACCCGCCAGTTCACCCAATGATCCGCCATCCGCAAGCCGCCGTTGTACACCGCACTGCTTATGCATTCCAGCTGCCCTGTTCCTTTTACCAGAAGGTGGTCATCGCGATACGATATCATCAAGCCCGGCCATACAGATGAGCAGTAGTCTTGTCCACTGCGAAAAGGCTGTACCATCTCTACTCCCCTTTCCTGAATGTTGTTTCGAGTAAGGAATAGATCCTCTCGATATCAACATGCGCCCGAACATGGGCCGCTAGACGATCGAAGGCCGCTTCACGCCGTTCTTTAAATGCAATTCCCGCTTCTAATGGCGGCCACTCTTTTTCGCTGCGGATTCGGTTCAGCAGCGCACGGCGGAATCCATCATTATGCAGCACCCCATGAACAAAGCTTCCCCATACTTTGCCGTTTGGCATCGCAGCGCCTTCCCTGAATTGGCAACTGCTCTCTGAAGCGGCTGTATCGGCGGCTTCACTCAGCACAAAGGGATGAACCGTTTCTCCTGTCCAGCGTACTTTCCCCGTATGAATCTCATACCCTTCGATCGGATACGAGCCTTCCATCCCGGGCAGTGAGCCTTGCCCCGAGACACGGACGGTCCGTTTAGCCGAAGCAAAGCTGATTTCAAATGGAAGCAGCCCCAGCCCTTCCAGCTCATCTACATCCGACTCGGTACGCTCGGGATCCAATAAACGTTGTCCGAGCATCTCGTAACCGGCACAAATACCTATCACGTATTTACCGGCACCTGCATGCCGCAGCAGCAAATCCGCCAGACCGGATGATTTCAAAAAGAGCAGGTCATCCATCGTGTTCTTGCTGCCTGGAATAATGACAAGATCCGGATCACCGAATGAATCGGCGCCGGTAATATAACGCAACCGGACATCCGTCTCCTGCAGCAGCGGATCAAAATCAGTAAAATTCGAGATGCGCGGAAGCCGGATCACCGCCACATCTAGATTGCTGCCGGACGGGTCTCGCATCTCCGATGTTTGGCGGTGTGACTCTTCTAACGACAATGAATCCTCAGCCTCAAGGCCAAGCTCCGGCAAATACGGCACCACGCCTAACACCGGCTTTCCGGTGCGCTGCTCCAGCCAATCCAAGCCAGGCTGCAGCAGCGAAACATCGCCGCGGAACTTGTTGATGACAAAGCCGGCCACCCGATCCCGTTCATGGGGCTCAAGCAGCTCCAACGTACCGACGATCGAAGCAAACACGCCGCCTCGATCGATATCTGCCGCAAGAATGACCGGTGCATCCGCCCATGCAGCCATTCTCATATTAACGATATCCCTGTCTTTTAGATTGATCTCCACCGGGCTCCCCGCACCCTCCAGCACGACAAGATCATATTCGCAGCGCAGCCGGTTCAGCGCATCTTTAACGATGCCTTCAGCCACAATTAAGTACTCCTCCCGGTAAGCGCGGGCATTGTAATCCCGAAGCGGACGGCCGTGAACGACAACCTGCGAGACCATATCCTTCTTCGGCTTCAGCAGAATCGGATTCATGTCCGTCGTTGCCAAAATGCCGCAGGCATCCGCCTGCATACCCTGGGCACGGCCGATCTCTTTGCCGTCCCAAGTCACATAAGAATTCAGCGACATGTTCTGCGATTTGAACGGGGCTGTATTCAATCCATCCTGCACAAAAATACGGCAGAGCGCCGTCGTGAGCAGACTTTTGCCCACGTCCGAGGCCGTTCCTTGAATCATAATAGTGCTTGCGAGCTTTTGCTGCCTACTCATCCGATCGCCTCCGCTTCTGCTGCCGGCATGGCAAGCACCGATTTAAGCACGGAGAGCAGCTGCTCGTTCTGTTCACGCAGGCGGATCGCAATCCGGAACCATGAATGGTCCAATCCTTCAAACAATGAAGCATCGCGGATGAGAATGCCCTGTTTACCAAGCTCCTGCTGCAGGGTTGAGGCTTGCCATATCGATTCGGCGGGCAGCCCCGCCAACAAATAATTCGTGTCGCTTTCGTTCACCCTGAGGCCAAGGGAACGAAGCCGCTCTATAAACCAAGGGCGCTCCCCTGCCAGCCAAGACAATGTGCGCGCTTCGTACGCTTTGTCCTGCAAAACTGCACAGCCGATAAGCTGGGCCAGAGAATTGACGCTCCAGGGAACCTGAAGCTCCCGCAGAGCAGCGATCCGGTCAGCTTTCCCTACAATATAACCAAGCCGGATTCCTGGGATCGCGTAAAATTTCGTCAGCGAGCGAACGACAAAAAGCCGATCGGACATCACCGCATCGCGAATGAGGCTGAAGCGCTCACTACCTTGCACAAAATCCAAAAACGCTTCATCGACGACAAACGAATGGCCGTTTTTCATCCCTTCAACAATAATCCCAGGTGCGATTCGCCTGCCGGTCGGATTGTTCGGCGATCCGAGAAACCACAAGTCAGGCTGTTTTTTCATACCGCGTATTTGCTTTGAAGCAAGTTCAAACGAAGCTCCGCTGTCGAGCTGCAGCGTTACGATCTCCGCATCTGCTTTGGCTGCCGCCTCTCCATATTCGGAAAAGCAAGGAACTGTTAATCCGACCCGTGACGGTTTTATATAGCGCACAACCAAATCAATTAACTCTGCCGCCCCGTTGCCAACAAGAATACAGCTCTCATCTATGCCGTGCCGGGCTGCCAATGCTTGCCTCAGCTCACGAACTGCAGGATCCGGATACGTATGAATACGATCCGCATACTCCCGCAGGATCGTTCTTACGATGTCCGGCGGTCCGAATGGATTCATATTCGAGCTAAAATCGATAAACCCGTCCTCCGATCGGCCGAATGCCTCGGCAGCCGTCCTTAAGTCACCACCATGTCCATATCGTTCGAGCATTCTAATCCTCCTCGCTATCCATAATTTATAGGTGCATCCAAATGGCCAGCGCAATCAACAAAACAACTTCAACAGCTTCGTTAATTGCTCCGTACGTATCGCCTGTTAATCCACCAAGCTTACGGTTTAACCACCATCCCATGCCCCAGCTTGCAATGATGGTGATAATGAAAGCGGCCACCAGATAAAACATCGCCGCACCCGGCGACATGCCCATGAGCAAATATACCGTCAAAATAGCGGTCAAAGTAACCGCACATGAGCCCATAAGGTGCCTTGTGCCAACCCCGCCAAACAAACCGGCCATCCCTTCGCTGCCCCGTGCCATCCTCCAGCCGACCATTGCCATCGCCATCGCCAAACGGCTCCACACCGGGATGGCTATCAGATGCCCCATCACGATCCAGGATAGCTGCTGCTCGAGCTGAGCGGACAGTAGCGCAAATTTCAGCAGTAATAACAGCACACCTGCGATGACACCCATAGCGCCGACCCTGCTGTCCTTCATGATCTCAAGCATCCGCTCGCGCGAACGGTGGCTGAGGACGCCATCTGCGGTATCCATCCAGCCGTCCAGATGCAATCCACCGCTTAGAGCGACCCATACAGCCAGCATCATTACAGCTGCCGGCAAAGCAGGCAGAAGATGTTGCAAGACTGCTCCGGACGATGTGACTAACAGCCCGATAAGCAATCCTGCAAATGGAAAAAAAACGACACTCCGCCTGGTCGTTTCATTCGTAAACGCAATATGTAATGGAATCGGTAACCGGGTAAGAAACTGCAAAGCCGTTATAAAAGCCTGCACCCATCTTAAAAGGTAATGAGACACCATCCGAGCAATCCCCCCGCAAATATTAAAATACTGACGCCATACAGTAAACGTACCGTTCGGATGATATCATGAGCTTCAAGGCGCCTCACCGGCCATCCCATCCGTGCTCTTTCACTGGGCCTTCCGAAGTAATAATTCAATCCCCCCAGTTCAACGCCGAGCGCTCCTGCTACCGCCGCCTCCGGAATACCGCTGTTTGGGCTCGGATGCAGCCTGGCGAATCGCACCATGGATCTCCACCCTCTTAATGAGGATAGGCCTCTCATAGGAAGTGCACATATGAGAAGCAGTAAACCGGTCAAACGTGCGGGCAAATAGTTCATGATATCGTCCCAGCGGGCGGATGCAAAGCCAAAGTCAGCATATTTCTCGTTCTTATAACCAACCATCGAATCCAGCGTATTGGCTGCCCGATAGAACATGGCAAGCGGCGCACCGCCAAGAAATGCATAGAAAAGCGGTGATACGACTGCATCCACCGTATTTTCCGCAACCGTCTCCACCGTTGCCCGCGAAGCCTCGGAGGCATCCAGGCGATCCGTATCCCTGCCGACAATATAACCCGTGAACATCCTCGCTTCATCCATACGCCCTTCGATGAGAGGCCTGTACACAAGCATCGCCGCGTCCTTTAAGCCTTTGACCGCAATCGTAGTGGAAATAAACCACGTATTCAAGGCATAACCAAGCCAAGGATGGATAACATCCGCCAAGGAGATCGTTAACCACATCGCAGCAAAGGACAAGGTAATGGTGATGAGCGTAAGCATCCCTCCACGAAAGCGGGCTTTGCTGCCTGAACCCATCGCCGCGGAATAATAAAGCTTCTGCTCCAGCAGCTTGATCAGCTGTCCAATTCGGATGACCGGATGAACCGGCCGCTTCGGATCGCCAATCAGCCAATCGAACAGCAGCGCAGCGCTGATCATCAACAGAATCTCCTGTAAAGAATAAAAAATCATTGATCTTCATCCCACCTGAAAGAGATCGATTTCAATTCGACCGGAATGCCTGCTGTTACTAAAAACACGCTGCTTGAGATCTCCGCCATCCTGCGGTTCAAACGGCCTGCCGCATCCCGAAAACGACGGCCAAGCGGATATTCGGGAACAATGCCGCTGCCTACCTCATTGGTAACGAATAAAAGCGGCAAAGGGTACTCAACTGCGATATTCACAAGCCGGGTCATCTGTTCCTCTAATGCCGCTTCATGCTGCTCATTCCACTTCGTACTCTCGGAGCCGATCCGCAGCATCCAATTCGTCAGCCATAAAGTTAGGCAATCAACCAGCACAGCAGGCCGCTCTTGTATCTCTGCTGCCTCCTGTTCGATTGTTTTCAGCTTGGAGACCAATTCGAAAGGCGTTTCCTCCGTCTCCCACGCAAAGCCCGACATTTCCCGCTCCTGCCGATGCTTCCCGATCCGCTGCCGCATCTCCTCATCGTAGGGCTGCAGAGTAGCCAGATAGATGCCTCTACCTGCACACCGCATCGCATACTTCTCGGCAAACGCGCTCTTGCCGCTTCGCGCGCCGCCCGTTATAAGAACCGCCATTACGAACCGCCCTCCATCTTTTGCTTCGACGCGTGCATCCGCTGAGGCTGCAGCAGCACCTGTGGACAGCCGATTACCGGATGCTTCATAACGATTGCCTCGGTACCGTACACCTTGCGAATGTTCTCCGCAGTCAATACTTCAAGCGGCGTGCCAAGTCCGGCAACCTTGCCTTCGTGAAGAACCACCAAACGGTCGCAATACTGCGCAGCCAAGTTTAAGTCATGCAAAACCGCCACCACAGTAAGGCCGTTGCTTTGCTGCCATTCGCGGACCGAATCCAGCAGCTGCACCTGAAATCCGATATCAAGATAAGTGGTCGGCTCATCCAGGAAGATCAACTGCGGCTGCTGTGCCATTACTTTTGCAAGTGCAACTCTTTGCCGTTCACCGCCACTGAGCTGATCCATTCTGCGCTCCGCAAAAGACGACAGCCCCATCATTTCCAGAGCATGATCAATAATCGCTTCCGAATTGGCCTCTTCATCCCCGAGCCAATTCTGGTAAGGAAAGCGTGCCATCGCCACAACTTCTCTAACGGAGAAAGAAGTGCTCGGCAGCCCTTCCTGCCGCAGTACAGCCAGCCATCTGGCAAGCGATTTCCGGTTGTATTCATCAACCTTTTTGTCCCGCAATCGGACTTCGCCGGCTTGAAACGGCTCCACGCCCGACAATATGCTAAGCAGCGTAGACTTGCCTGCGCCGTTGGGCCCGATAATGCCAACCATTTGCCCTTCTTCCAGGGAGAAGCTCACACCGTCCAAAATTCGCTGCTCCCCCGCTTTTTTGACAAGCTGCTTTACGTGAATCAATTCATCATCCCCCCTTCGCAAGACCGGCTTTACGGCGTTTAAGCAAATAAGCGAAGAAAGGCGCCCCGATAAACGCAGTAACAATGCCCAGCTGAATTTCTTTCGGGCTTAATATCGTGCGCGCAAGTGTATCCGCCCATAACACATAGATCCCGCCGCCGATCGCCGAGATCGGCACGATCAGGCGATAATCCGGTCCAACGATCAGGCGGACCAAATGCGGAACGACGAGACCGACGAAGCCAACAACCCCTGATACGGATACCGCCGCTGCCGTCAGCAGTGTAGAAACAATCAGTACGATTAATTTAGTGCGTTCCACGCGAACGCCCAGATGCGCTGCATGTCTCTCTCCCAGCACAAACAAATTAAGTGAACGTGAATAATAGCTCAGCACCGGCAAACCGATTAGCAGAAAGGGAAGCATCATGCTCACATGGCCCCAATTGCGCTTGGCCAGGCTGCCCATCAGCCAAAACAGGATTTCATTGATCACCCCTTGGGACAGTGAAACCATGTAGGATACAAATGCGCTAAGGAAGGCTTGCACGATGACACCGGACAAAATAAGCGTTTCTATCCCCATCTTTCCTTGTGACCTCGCCAGCCAGAATACGGCAAATAACGTCATCATCCCTGTCGCAAATGCGATGATCGGGATCGACCACATTCCAATAAAGGTCTGCAGGCCGAATAAGATCAAAAACGCCGCTCCAATCGAGCTGCCCGAGGCAACGCCAAGCGTGTATGGATCAGCAAGCGGATTGCGCAACACCCCTTGAAATCCTGCTCCCGCCAATGCCAAACAGGCTCCCACAAGTATAGCGAGCATGACGCGCGACAATCTGACCTGAACAATAATTGCTTCTTCCAACTTCGTCCACGCTACAGGCCTATCTGCCATCCACGGAAGCTGATGCAGCAGGATGCTCCACACCTTCATGAACGGAAAACCGGCAGAGCCGATGGATAAAGCAAGCACAATGGATGCGGCAAGGAGGAGCATCGCTGCTCCTCCATAACCGAAAAGTTTTATTCGCATCGTTCTTTATTTGACAAGATCCGGATGGATGGCTTTGGCCATCTCCAGCAGCCCGTCCGTCAAACGCGGACCTACTCGAACAAGCGGATCATTGGCAACGGCAAACACTTGATCGTTTTTCACCGCATCGATTTGATCCCAGCCCGGGCGGCTCTGAATCAATTCCAGTATCGTCTTGTCTTCTCCCATATCCGGATAAATGATCACTTCAGGATTGCTTTGCAGTACAGTCTCGGCATCGATCTGAAACCAGCCCTCTTGATCTCCGGCAATATTCTCGCCGCCAGCAAGCGTCAGCAGCTCGTCCAGGAATTCGCCTTTCCCGACAGAATAACCCGGCGAAAATTCCAGATATACTCTCTTTTTCGGTGCATCTTTCACTGCTTCTACAACCTGCTGCTTCACAGCACGCATTTCTTCAGCAACCGCTGAGGCCTGCTCCTGTTTATTCATGATCACGCCGATTTCCTCGATATGCGCGATTGTCTCATCAAGCGTTTTCGGATTCGAAGCGAATACCGTAACGCCCAATGCCCGGAGCTGTTCGATCGCCTGTGCATTCATCGAGGCCGAAGCGACGACCAGATCCGGATTCATCGCTGAGACGGATTCAATATTGGTGGTCAGGTCGCCGATCTTTGGTTTTGCTGCTGCTTCCTCCGGGTAGTTGCTCCATTCGTCAACACCGATTACCTCTTCGCCCGCTCCAACGGCAAACAGCGTTTCCGTTGCACTAGGAACCAGGGTAACGACCATAGTCGGCGCTTGTTCAAATACGATTTCAGTGCCTGTAACGTCCACCATCGTCAGCGGATATTCGGTTTGGCCGGCAGCTTCCGCTGTACCTTCGGCATTCGCGTTGTCGGCATTCGTCTCATTAACGGCGCTTGCCGGATCGTTCAAAGCGGAATTATTAGCAGCGGGTTCATTGCTGCCGCAGGCTGCCAGTATCATCATGACAATTAATAAGACGGCTAGCGCAGATTTCTTTAATCCGTTCCATTTCAAAATCGTTTTTTCTTTCATAATGCTTCATCATCCTCCCAAAATATCCATTGCACATTAAAAAATAGCTGAAACCTCCATCAAAAAAAAGCATTCCCGACATCATCGTGTCAGAAATGCTTTATGTTCCATAGAACACCTGCCAGGCTATACATCCATGTTCCGGGGATGCGCTCCACAGATAAGATGAACAAGCCAATCTCCAACACCTTCCTATGTCCACGTAGGATAAAGCGTTATGTAAAACAGGCAGGTCTCCTGACTCGAAGCAACCGTCCCAGCGTCTTCCCGGGAAAGCTTCCCAGTGACATGATGAAGAAACGGTTATCACCTGGCTCAAACTGCGGTGATTACTTCTTACAGTGGCGGGCCCGTGCCGGAATTTCACCGGACTTCCCTATTAAGCCGAACGATCGAATCGTGTGACGATCGATTCCGTGCGACACCTGTATCTACTAAAACTATTCAATTATGCAAGAGTTACTATAACATTTCGGCCTAAACTTGTCCAGATGAGCGGACCGGCTGCACAAACTCCCACCCCGGAATTTTATAATTCTAGCAAGTCAAAAAAAAAACCGTGAGGGGGTGTTAGACATATTAGGCAAAGAGTGCTAGTCGCCTGTTACAACATCATCGGTCCAGGCTAACATTCCGCCCTTCATATTGATAACCGAATAGCCTAGGCTCGCCAGATAATCGCAAGCTTTGCCGCTGCGTCCGCCGCTGCGGCATACCATGATGATCGGCTCGTTGCCCTGCTTTAATTCATCAAGGCGATTAGTCAGCTCGGATAACGGAATTAACCGCGCCTGGGCGATATGCCCCTGCTGCCATTCATCGCGTTCTCTAACATCAACCAAATTCAATTTTTCGCCGCGTGTTAATTTTTCTGCTACTTCCTCTGGACTCCACTCCGGATACATTACAACTCATCTCCCAATCCTTTTTCGACTAACTTGGTTTCCTACTTACGAAATTCTGTAATTCTTTAATTCCCCGCGGGCTATCGCTTCATTAATTCTGTCCTCAGCAATCCGCGAAAAAATATCCATCAGCGCTTTATAATCGGACAGCCGTTCCGCTAACGGCAACCATCAGCATACCTTCACGGACAACTTCATAGTCAATATCAATGCCTACAATTGCATTAGCGCCCATACGGTGTGCTTGATCCTTCATTTCATTAATGGCAATATCGCGTGCTTCCTTCAATTTGCTTTCATAGGCGCCGGAGCGTCCGCCAACCACATCCGTAATCGATGCGAAAAAATCCCGCACGATATTGGCGCCCATAATAGCTTCGCCATTCACAATGCCTACATAATCTACAATCGGACGACCTTCAATGGTTGGTGTTGTCGTGATAATCATTTCGCATTCCTCCATTATGATAACCTTCCACAATTATACGTCATAACCGCTTTATAGGATTCATCCGGCTGCATTAAATTTTCATTAAGATCTCTTCGTTTATACAGTAGGCGTATTGTTTCCACATGCGAATGCCTTATTCAATACCAGCAATGGAGAATAAGGCATCAGCGCACTCCTATAAGATAACAAAAATAAAGAAGATCGCCGCGAGCGCAAAACGGTATATCGCAAACCAGGTCAACCGCAGCTTCTTAATCAGATTAAGGAACGTGACAACGGCGATCATCGCCACAATAAACGCTGCGCCAAGTCCGACCAGAAATACCGGTAGGTCGTCGACGGACAAATACTCTCTGCTTTTATACAGATCATACAATGAAGCGCCGAACATAACCGGAACAGAGACGATAAAAGTGAATTCCGCAGCTGCCTTCTGGCTAGTCCCGACAAGCAATCCGCCGGAGATTGTTGAGCCGGAGCGGGAAAACCCGGGCCACAACGCTAATAATTGAAATAATCCAATGTAAAACGCTTGTTTATACGAGATATCATCCACATTTTCAGCTGTAATCGTACGTTTCGTATTCTCGGCCACGATCATAAGTATACCGCCTAAGACCAAACCGATCAGCACCGTTTCGGGCCCGAACAAATATTGCTTGATCAGGCTGTGCACTGTAAAAGCGGCAATTACCGCAGGCAGCATCGCCAATGCGATATGGATGATGCTAACGCTATTTCGATGAGCAAAATTAAATGTGAACAAATCCTTGAACAGTCCTGCAAATCGTTTCCAATAAATGACCAGAACAGCCAATACGGCTCCAAACTGAATGACAATTTCAAACGTTTTGGCGCTCTCTCCTTCAAATCCGAGCAAATGTGACGTAAGAATTAAATGGCCGGTTGAAGAAACAGGCAAAAACTCAGTTAAGCCTTCCACAATCCCTAGAATAATCGCATTAATAATGTCGTTCAAAATGAAACACTCCTATCAACTGTTTGTTCTCTTCTCTATATGTTAATAGTTCGCCTTAGATTAAAGCTTCTCCTTCATTATTAAATTGTAATTTTTCCCATGGTTTCCGTTATAAGGATAACAGCGATATGCCTCTATGGAAAGCCTGTGCTATCGCTTAATTTCTACTTTGCGGATGCGGTTCCGCTCTTTTTCCCGTACGGTAAATGTTACATCATCAAGGTGGATCGATTCACCGTTTTTAATCTCAGGGTTCTGGCTGTAGACCCATCCCCCGATCGTATCGACCTCATGATTATCAAATTCCAGCCCAACGACCACGCTAACCTCGGACAGGAGCACTTTCCCGTCGAACATATAATGGTCCGGCGCAATCATTTCGACGGCCTTCTTTTCATCCTTGTCAAATTCATCACGGATCTCGCCGACAATTTCCTCCAGAATATCTTCAATCGTAATAATGCCAGACGTACCCCCGTATTCATCAAGCAAAAGCGCGATATGACACTGCTCTGCCTGCATTTTTTTGAGCAGCAATTTGACCGGCATTACCTCCGGCACTGTCATAGGCGGAAGCAGCAGCGATTTGAAATCAAAATCCGGATTATTGTCATAACGCAGGAAGAACTGCTTCGTGTTGATAAAACCGACAATATTATCCTTATTCTCCTTGGCAACCGGGAATCGTGTGTACTGTTCGCGCTTGATGATCTTTAAATTTTCTTCTAATGATTTATTCGTATATAAGCAGACCATATCGGTCCGTGGCACCATAATTTCCCTTGCCAGCAAATTGTCGAAGGTGAAAATACGGCTCACGTAACCAAGCTCGGTTTTGTTAATTTTTCCGCTCTCATAGCTGTCGGACAAAATAATCCGGATTTCCTCTTCAGAATGGGCATACTCCTGTTCCTTCACCGGTTTAAACCCCAGCATTTTGACCAATGCGTTAGCTGATCCATTCAGCACCCAAATAAAAGGATACATCATTTTATAAAAGAAAATAATCGGACCGGCGGTCAATAAGCTGATCTGCTCCGCCATTTGAATGGCCAATGTCTTTGGCGCAAGCTCACCTAATACCACGTGTAGATAGGTGACCGCGGCAAAGGCAATGACAAAGGACAGAACGCTTATGTAAGGCTCGCCAATACCCGCGTAATGAAATAAGGGGTGAAGGAGCTTTTCAACGGTTGGTTCGCCCAGCCAGCCCAGTCCGAGTGCGGTGATCGTAATACCTAGCTGGCACGCTGACAAATAACCGTCCAAATTGTTGGTTACTTTATGGACTTTTTGCGCATTTTTTCGCTCTTCCTGAACCAGCTGATCCACGCGGCTTGGCCGTAATCGAATGATAGCAAATTCCGTTGCCACAAAAAAGGCCGTAAATAAGATCAAGACAGCAACAAGAAACAGGTTTAATAATAGCATAAAAGCCATCCTTCTCTCCACGGTTTTGTTGCCAATAGTGTCCCCTCATCACGACCCGTTGATTACAGGAAAAAGAAAGAGATTTATCCTGCATCGGACGGGCCGCTGCGGAATAAACCTCTGTTTAATCAAACTTATTCGATTTCCGCATTCGCAGGAGCTTTGCGGAATTTAGCCATAAATTCATATACAATCGGAACGATCAGAAGCGTGAGCAGCGTGGAGCTGATCAAACCGCCGATAACCGTGACGCCCAGCCCTTTGGAGATCAATCCGCCGGATTCATATCCAAAAGCGAGCGGCAGCAATGCGCCGACAGTTGCGAGTGCAGTCATCAAAATCGGGCGCAGCCTTGTTCCTGCTGCTTCAAGCAGCGCTTCACGCACGGTGAGACCTTCCTTCTGCTTCTGTATGACACGGTCGATCAATACAATTGCATTGGTAACGACGATCCCGATCAGCATCAGTGCGCCGATCAAGGCGGTGACACTAATGGTTTCACCGGCAAGCCACAGTCCAACCAGTGCGCCGATCACCGTAAACGGAATCGAGAACAATATCGTGAGCGGTGTTAAGCCGCCTCCAAACGTGATGACAAGGACGAGGTAAACGACCGCGATCGCAGCCAGAATTGCCAGACCGAGCTGAGTAAAGGCTTCATTCATCTGCTGTGTAACCCCGCCAAAGCTGACTTCAACATTCGCAGGCAGTTCTAGCTTGTCGATCTCTTGCTGAAGGGTGTTCGAAACAGCAGCTACATTGGCTGCAGTCGCGTCCGCACTTACTTCCGCATAGGTACGGTCATCCCGTCTTGTAATCGTATTTGGGGATTCGCCGTCTTGAATGTCCATCACATCTTTAAGGGCAACCTCCATGCCAAGCGGAGAGCGAAGTGTAACATTTTCCAGCTCTTCCTTGCTTGAGAAGCCTTTCTCTTCAACGTGAATGTAAACATTCATATCTTTACCGTCGTTCTCAATCGTCGTAAGCACTGGACGCTGGCGGGCAGGACTTAATTCCATCGCCACTTGACCGGCGACCAATCCATATTGCGCCAGCTTTTCATGATTGGCAACGAGCACGTATTGCTCATAGGTTTCGGACATGCTTGAGTCGACATTCGACAGATCCGGATTTTCTCTCATCAAGTCCATGATTTGGCCAACAACAGGCTGCAGGGTCTCCATATCCGGTCCAAAGACCTGCAGGGACACTCCGCTTCCGCCTAAACCGCCGCCTGTGAAATCCTGCTCTCTCCACTCCCCTTCTCCGCCAAGGCCTTCCAGGAACTGAACAACATCCTGTTTCTCCTCAGTGAAGTTTTCAAAATCAGGATCGTAGTTCAAATTGAACAAAGCCTGCTTGGAAGCGCCTGGACTCATTGGGTTCTGACCGCCAATCGAGTACTGAAGCATGTCAATCCCTTCGCGCTCCATGAATGCTTTTTCCGCTTTGAGAGCCAGGTCCTCCACTTGTTCCAATGTTTCGCCTGGTGCAGGGTTGTAGGTTACAACCATCATTTTTTGCTCGTCAGACGGAAGGAAGCTGAAGCCGACCACCGGTGCAAGCAGCAGACTGGCAAACAGCACGAGTGTGGCGATACCAAACGTGATCCATTTATGATTAAGCGACCAATTCAGAATACGTTTGTAACCGTTAGACATCATGTCAGGCTTCTCGTCATGCTGTTTCTTTGTTCCCTCCACGAGCATTTTTCTAAACAGCATATGCGCCAGCATCGGCACGACAGTTACGGCAACAAGCAGAGATGCCAGAAGCGCGAATACTACAGTCAGTGCAAACGGCAGGAAAATCTCGCCAATCGCCCCTTCAACCAAACCAAGCGGAAGGAATACAGCGATCGTTACAATCGTCGAAGCCGCAATCGGCACGAACATCTCCTTTGTCGCCGACAGCACAAGCTCTTTGCCTTTAAGCTTCTCTGATTTCATCGACATCCTTCGGTAGATGTTCTCGATAACGACAATCGAGTCATCGATGACCCTCCCGATGGCTACAGTCATTGCGCCAAGCGTCATAATATTAAGCGTGACATCCATCTGATTTAATACAAGCAGTGCGATCAGAATGGACAGTGGAATCGATACTACCGCAATGATTGTGGAGCGAATATCACGCAGGAAAAGCAGGATAATGATAACTGCAAACAAGGATCCCATTAATGCTTTGTTCAGCATGGTGTGCACGGATTCTTCAATCGGAGCTCCTTGGTCAAACGAAGTCTCGATGATCAAACCCTCTGTCTCACTGCCCAGCCGTTCCATTTCAGCCTTGACGTCGTTAACAACATCAACGGTGTTCGCGTCAGCTGCTTTCACAATTGATAAGCCGATTGAATCCTGTCCGTTCGTGCGGGAGATCGATTCCGCTTTACCGATCACGTTAATGTCGGCGATCTCGCCTAATGTAACGGTTGGAAGACCCGGCATAACAGCTGGGACGTTCGTCTCCGCTTGCTGATTAGGTGCTCCCGCTTGCGGCTGCTGCCCTGTGCCAGGCGCTTGCAGGCCTTGAGCGGTTGGCGCTTGCTGCGGCATCCCCTGACTTGGTGCAGAAGCTGCTGAAGGAATGACAGGAATGGTCAAGTTCTTCAGGTCATCCAGGCCAATGATGTTCCCGTCGACCAGTACGGCTTTCTCTGTATTCTCAAACTCGAAAATGCCAAGCGGCATCGTAATTGCCGAGCCTTGAATGATGCCTTTGACTGTTTCTTGATTCAATCCTAAAGCAGCCATTTTCTCGTCATTGAACTTCAGTTCAACTTCCTCTACATGCTGTCCGGAGATCTGCACGGAAGCAACGCCCTCTATTCCTTGAACAGTCGGCAGAACGGTTTCTTCAACCAGCTTTGTCAGCTCAGGAAGATCTCTGGTTTGATCGGAGACGCTCAGCGAGATCACGGGGAACGCATTGAAGGACATCCGGGAAACGCTGCTATCCTGCGCTCCATCAGGAAGGCGCATGCTGGATAATGCTTCATTCACTTCGGCAACAGCCTCATCCATATCTTTTTCATAATTATATTCAATGACGACCGAAGATACATTCTCCATCGATGTGGATGAGATGGTATTTACCCCATCCAAATTACGGGTGCGCTGTTCAATCGGCTTTGATAAATTTTCCATCACCTCGTCCGGCGTTGCGCCAGGATACACTGTCGTCACACTGACGATAGGAATTGTAATATCGGGCATAGTTTCCATTTTCATATTGAAGCCGGAATACAAGCCTGCCACCGTGACAATAATGGTCATAATCCAAATGGCAAATTTGTTATTTAACGAGAAACGAATCGTGCTTTTCAACAACTTCCACTCCTTCTAGTGTCTAGGTAATAGCAGATCTATATTTTAAAACGGTAGCCGACGCCCCAAATTGTCTCGATATACTGGGGATTCGACGGATTGAGCTCGATCTTCTCCCGTATTCTGCGAATATGAACCGTTACCGTTGTCAGGTCGCCTGTAGAATCCAGTCCCCAAATCCGCTCGAACAGTTCCTCTTTATTAAATACGCGGTTTGGGTGCTGGGCCATAAACATTAACAGATCATATTCCTTGGAGGTTAGAACAGCCTCCTGTTCATTGATAAATATTCTTCGCGAAGGCTTGTCAATGATCAGGCCGCGGATTCGAATCTGGTCGCTTTTGCCTTCCCTTGCTCCCATGAGCCGTTCATACCTGGCTAGATGAGCCTTTACTCTGGCTACGAGCTCACCCGGACTGAACGGCTTTGTCATGTAATCGTCTGCCCCTAGCCCAAGGCCTCTGATTTTGTCGATTTCCTCTTTCTTGGCCGATACCATCAGAATCGGGATATCCTTCGTTTGCCGAAGCTGTCTGCAGATCTCGAAACCGTCCACCTCGGGCAGCATCAAATCGAGAATGAGCAGGTCATAGTCGTTTTGCAGCGCTTGCCGTAATCCAACCTCTCCGCTGCTCACCAAATCTACAGAAAAGCCATGACTTTCCAAATAATCCCTCTCCAGCTCGGCGATCGACGTTTCATCCTCAATGATCAAAATTTTCTTCAACTTTTTTCACCGTCGCTTCCTTCGACATGGATTTGGGAAGCGTAAAAGCGATCTTGCTTCCTTGTCCCTCAATACTCGCTGCTTCCGCGGTGCCCCCGTGGCCTTCAACAATATGCTTCACGATAGCCAAGCCGAGCCCGCTTCCTCCATTCGCAGAGCTGCGGGATTGCTCCGCCCGGTAGAACCGGTCAAAAATATGCGGAAGCGCCTGTTTATTAATGCCCGGGCCCGTATCCTGAATTTCCACCTTGACGCAATCTTCCTTCTCCTTCAAGCTGACCGTCACTCGTTTTTCCCGGCCGGCAGGCAGCACTTTCATATACTTTAAGCTGTTGTCGATTATATTCGAGAGCACCCTGCTCAGCTTTTCACGATCCGCTGTTACATGCACCGGTACATTAGCGGCAGGCACAAACTCCAATATCACGCCTGATTTCTCCATATCAAACTGGCGTTCCTCCATATAATCGCTTAAGTAACGATGCAGATCGAAGCTCTGAAAATCATAAGTCTCCTTGTTTAGATCCAGCTTGGAGAATAGAAACAGCTCGTCAATCAATTTATCCATCTCCGATGCTTTACTGTAAATCGTCCGGATGTATTTCTCCCGCTTCTCCTCCGTATTGGCCACCCCGTCCAGGATGCCTTCGACATAACCCTTAATGGCCGTGATCGGCGTTTTTAAGTCGTGGGAAATGTTCGAGATGAGCTCTTTCCTGTTCTCCTCGTACTGTAAGCTTTGATCAATCGAGGTTTTCAGCCGGGAGCGCATATCCTCAAATGCAGTGCCCAACTGGCCGATTTCATCATTGGATGTCGGTTTGACGACAAAATTAAGATTGCCGTCCTTGATTTGCTCCACCGCACCTTTTAATTCATCCAACGGCCGGATCAAGCTTCGGGATACGAGATAGCTGAGCACAAAATGCGTCACGCCGATGGAGATCAGCAAAGCAATAAAAATCAACGGCCGCATATAAACCGGAATCGGTTCGTAATTGTATAACAGCGTGTACTCTCCGGCGCTGCCGTCCGAATACGTGAACGTCTCCTTATGTATGGAATAGTTCTCCGCACCGATCTTAATATTGTCTGCGGATTGGGCTTTGCTGACGGTTGATTCCGTCTGTTTTGCAGTATCTGCCAGCCAATTCGGTGACGCGGTGACCTCCCCTCCTTCGGTTAATATAAATCCGGAATTCCACTGCTCAAAACGGTTCATGACAGACTGCACATACTCCGGCTCTTTAAACCGGTCAGGATCATGGCTTGCTACATATTTGACTTCACCTGTTACTTCCGACAAGTGAAGCAGCAGTTCCTGATTGACCTCATACGTTTTAAATACATGAACCTTGCCCTGAAAAATCGGAGTCACGAGCAGCGCAACAATGATAAGAAGAAGCTGAGGCACGATGACCATGGCCAATAAGGTTAACTTCAGCTTGACGCGGATCGACATATTCATCACGCCTTTGTTAGTTCTAGTAATATCATAACGATTATTTATAAACGAAAAAAAAACGGGATATTAAATCTTTCTTAATTCGCCATCGCTTTATACTATTTAATTTATGCAATTAATATTTAATGTTATTAACTTAATATCACATCCTTCAAGTTATCCGGGCTGAAAAATCATAAAAATACAGCTTTTATGCAGGTTTGTCCCATTCACTGGGATACCTTTTTCACAATGTTTTTTTTACATCTACGTCAGGAGGATTGAAAGGTTTCTTACTTGAACATTTCTTTAGAAAAGTCATTCGGTGATAGACAACCTTGCACTTCTGAGTTACATTATGGGCATGATTATCATCCTGTAAGCGAATACACTATTTAAAAGGAGCCCGTTATGCAGCAAAAAACCGCTATACTCAAAGACCAGCCCCCTATCGAAACGACGGTGCTGGATCATGCCGTATTTATCATCGTAACGATCCTCTATTGGTCGGCCTTATTCGTCTATGTACCCATTCTCACCCCGTATTTGGAATTTCGCGGCCTTTCTCTGCAACTGATCGGCCTGGTCCTGGGGAGCTATGGGCTCACCCAATTAATCGTACGGTTTCCGTTAGGCATCGCTTCAGATAAGCTTCACAGACGCAAACCGTTTATTATGCTCGGATTGTTGACCGCTGTAATCAGCTGTTTATTTTATATCATCCCCGGTTCATGGTTGTGGCCGTTGACCGGCCGGATCCTGTCAGGCGTGAGCGCATCGACATGGGTGGCATTCACCGTGTTGTACGCAAGCTATTTCTCCGCTTCCAGCGCTACACGCGCCATGGGCACAATCAGCTTTATGACGGTATCCGGACAGTTGATCGGCATGACGCTTAGCGGCTGGCTGGCGGAAGCATTCAGCTGGAATGCTGCTTTTTTGGCCGGGATTTGCATCGGTCTAACCGGATTGGCACTTACTTTTCTAATAAAAGAGCCGAGTGAAGGGATTCAACGCACTCCTATGTCCCTCTCCGCTCTTGTAGAAGTCGTACGCTCGCCAATTCTGATCCGGGTTTCCATTCTTTCCATTTTTGCTCACAGCATTCTGTTCATCACGATGTTTGGGTTTACGCCGCTGCAGGCAACCTCGCTTGGTGCGAGCAAATTGGAGCTGAGCTATGTCGTGATTGCGTTCATGATCCCGCATGCGCTCACCTCGCTGTTCAGCGGGAAATGGTTCGCCCCGCGTTTGGGCGAGTGGAGGCTTGCGAGAATCGGATTCCTGTTGGGCGGTATCTTCACCGCCTCCATTGCATTCTCGCCTACGTTGGGATGGCTCATGCTCACACAGGCATTAAACGGCTTTGCTTTGGGATTAATCTTCCCCCTGCTGCTGGGAATGGCGATCAAAGACTTCGAGCCTTCCAAGCGTGCAACTGCGATGGGATTCTATCAAGCGATTTATTCGGTAGGCATGTTCATGGGACCGTTTCTCGCCGGCTGGCTAAATGAAGTCTGGGGGTTACAAAGCGGGTTTTATTACGGAGCGAGCGTCGCTTTCGCCGCGGTTCTGCTCATTACATTATGGAAAAAGCCGCAAGAGAGCGTTCTCGGCAATAGTTAAGGCACCAAATTATAATGCAGATTCGCAGCTGGAGCCGCGAATAGCAGCAGTGCTGGTCCAGCCAAGTGTTGATATGCACCTCGATCGACGACATCTAGCTTTCGGTTTCGAGGTGCATTCAGCGGGTATGAAAGGTCTACTCTTAAATCAGCTCTCATAATCAATACGCAACAGTTTACTAAGGGCTCGTCCCAACCGTATCGGATCAGCCGGCACTTTAGGGAAGCTGAATGTGACTTGCTAACGTTAGCAGCACCAACCCGACTGCAGCTGCTGCGACAAACATGCCATCTACCGCATTGAAACGAAGCTTGTATCCGCTCGTAATCTTGCCTCTTTTTCTTCCAAATCCTCTAATTTCCAATGCGGTGGACATTTGGTCCGCTAATCGAAGCAGCGAAACGAGAAAAGGAAGCACAACGCGGTGCAAATCCCTCAGCGGAACAGCGCCCGGGACGCTTACAGCTTTGCCTCGTGCATGTACAATTCGGGCAAATCGCCCCCATTCCCCTGTTAACAAAGGTATAAACCGGAAGATCAGCGCTACGGTCAATGCCATTTCGCTTACCGGAAGCTTAATCGCCTGCAGCCTGTGCAGTCCCTGCTCGATCGCACGCTGCAAACGCAGCGGAGAAATGAGTGAGGGCAGCGACAACCCCAACAGCATCACTAACAGCAGCTTGGAAAGCCTCAGCGCCGTTTCCCCGGCCGTCTGAAAATCGACAGCCAATGGTTGAAAGCTCAAGCCTGAAAACCCTATAAAAAATAATATAAAGAAAATATATGCTTTAATCGCGCCGTACCACGGACGCAGCAGCTTGCGCAAATCCCACAACAGCAGCAGCGTTAAAACCGCCGCCGCACCGACGCCGATCCAATGCTGCTGCATCAAGATGCCGGCCGCTATGAGCAGGTAGGCCGCCCACAGGGCGCGCGGATCGCGGCGCGCCCATCCATGCACTGGCGCAGGCGCCAATGGCGCGCGCTGCGCGGGCGCTGCAAGCGCGGCGGCCGGTTCCCGGCCCGGGGAAGCCTCCCCGGGGCCGGGCCGGCCGGTCGCCGCACGGCGATCCGGTGCCTCCGGATCGCCTGCGGCAGCGGCGCCGGCGGCGATGCCGCCGCTGCGGGCAGGCGCAGCATGCGCTGCCCGCGCTGCGGCGGACGCCGCCAGCTGCGCCGCTATGGCGCCGGCAAGCTCTGCCGGCGCCAGTGGATCGCGCGGCAGGGCGAAGCCGGCCGCGCGGAGCGCTGCCGCAGCAGCCGCCGCTGCGCTTGGCGGCTGCGCTGCGGCGCTAGGGGGAGCGGAGGGCCAGCCGGCCTCCCGCTCCGCCTGCCATTGGTCGGCGGTATATACGCCGCCGACCGCGCCATTCTCGATCACGACAATGCGGTCCGTGATCGCCCATAACGCCTGCACATCGTGCGTCACAATGACCGCACCATGTCCCGCCGCTTTATGCGCCGCAAGATTGGCGCACAACAGCCGCACGCCCTCTGCATCAAGCCCTGCAGTAGGCTCATCCAGCAGCAGCCATGCAGGGTGGCATACCAGCAGGCAAGCATACGCCAATCGCCGCTGTTGTCCGCCGCTGAGCGTCCAAGGATCGCGATCCAGCAGCGTGATCGGCAGCCCTGCCTGCAGCAATGCATCGTTGATTCTCTCCTGCATGGCCTGCTCAGGGAGCCGATAGGGACGCAAAGAATACAGCAGCTCATCCTTAACCGATTTGGCAAACCATTGTGATTCACTATGCTGTTGTGAGATTGCAAATTGAAGCAGCACATCACGATTAAGCTTTCGTCTGCACCAAAGCGGTTTGCCGGCCAAAGTAACACGGCCGCGCTGCAGTTTTCTTAGTCCGGCCATCGTCTCTAACAGCGTCGTTTTCCCCGCGCCGTTAGGTCCAATAACCAGCGTCAGTTCACCAGGCTCAAAGACAAGCGACTCTATATGGAGAACCGTTCCTATCTGATCTGATCCTCGCTCACTTCCTGAACTTGCATTCTCCGCCTTTTTTGTTCTCTTCGCTTCCGTACTGCTTGGCCCCTTCTCTGTCCTCTCCGTTCTCGTTTCTTCCGAACTGCCTGATCCACTCTCCTCACGATACACCGCTCCAAGCTTCCCGGTCCGCCCTATAGTTCCATATTCGTCTTCATTTCGATGTTCCGTATGGCCTGAAATAGCAGCATTTTCGGAGCCGATGACAACGGACTCAAGCTTCCAGCCCTCCGTTACCGCCATGCGCTCACCGCCCTGGCCAGCTCCTCTGTTGTCAAAGGCAGCGGAGTGAGTGCATAGCCCAATGCGCGCAAATGAAGCGCGGTTTCCACTACGTAAGGCGGCTGCCAGCCTAACCGCTCACAGATGCTTTTATCTTTTTCGTTTGGCTGCTCATAGAAGCCATCTACATGACCGTCATAAATGATTTCTCCCTCATCCAGTACTACAATCCGATCTTCCGCTTCCCATTCCTCGAGCCGGTGGGTTACCCATATAACCGCCCTGCCAAGCTGATTCAAATGCCGCACGGCTTTCAGCACCAACTCGCGCGATTCAGGATCCAGCATTGATGTGGCTTCATCGAGTATGAGCAGCGGCGCCTCCGCAGCGATACAACCCGCTAACGCCGTTAGCTGCTTTTGACCGCCGGAGAGCGAGGTTACCTGGCGGTGCTGGATATGCTCCAGCCGGGCCAGTTGGAGCGCCTTTTCTAAACGGGCCCCAATCAGCGCCTCCTGTACACCCTGCTGCTCCAATCCGATCAGCACGTCTTCCCAGGGCGTAGCACCGACAATTGCAGCTTCCGGGTGCTGCATGACATAAGGAATTGGCCCCTCCCCCACAAATCCCCGGTGGACAGTACCTTCCAATCGGCACGTCATCCCTAGATGGCCGGTTAACAGCTTTATTAATGTGCTTTTACCGCTTCCGTTAGCACCGACGACCTGGACCCAATCGCCAGGTGCTATATGAAACGTAACACCGTTTAACAATGTGATTTCCTTACCCGACAACGGCTCAACCGCAATGACCGATGCCTGTTCCACTCGCAAATCATCAGTTGACAACAAAATTTCACCAACCTCTTCCACAAACGATCATCCTATGATAAAATTCCATTTGTTAACCAACAGATTACAACAAGTTAACAAAAGCATAAAGGAGAAGATGTTTCCATGTCCAGTCCAATTCGCAGTATCGTATTTACCGCTCTCTTCGCGGCATTGTTTATCGTAATGAGTGCAATCCGGATCCCGCTCGGTTTCTCGCCGGTTCCGATTACGCTGCAAAATTTTGCAATCATGTTAGCCGGCGCTTTTCTAGGCGCGCGTTATGGATTTTTAAGCATTTTTTCAGTGTGCTTGCTCACAGCAATCGGCCTGCCATTATTGGGCGGCGAAGGCGGCCTTGCAAAAATCTTGGGGCCTACCGGAGGTTTTATCTGGATGTTTCCCGTCTGTGCGCTGACCGTCGGTTATTTCTCCGGGCGGATTTATCGTTCTCTTGCAAAAAAACCGGTTTTCTTGTTCATAGCGCTGTCTGTCGTGTTTATGATTTTCGGTTCTCTGATCTCTTACGTTTCAGGCGTGCCTTGGTTAGCGCATGCCGCCAACATGACGATGAACAAAGCGCTCGCAGTAGGCATGTATCCTTACCTCCCTGGCGATGCCATCAAAGCGCTTGTCGCCGCAGGTGTCGTCACCGCCCTCCAAGCATACATTCCGAAGCTGACAAGCAGCAGCGCGAGCGGCTCGACTTCAGTCGGCAGATAAGTAATAAAGTCAAACCTATAATTACTTATAAGGTACACCTGCAGGAAGGCCGCTCCACTATGGATGCGGCTTTTCGTATGGTTCCAGCTTGCCGGGACATCCGTCCACAGTGAATTCCAGCCTTATATGAGTATAAATCTTATACAGGCCTAAAATTGAAAAAAGCGTGCCCGTTTAGACACGCCCTCTTCCGGTATTAATCTATGCATTCTGCCGGCTCTTCCGCCTCTGCGGCTTCAACCGTAATCTTCTCCGCAACTGTATCCCGGATAATCGAGATGACCAGCTGCAGCAAATAATTGATATCCGTTTGGCTTTGTTGGAACTCCGCTACGATTGGAATACCATCCAGCTCGTCCTGCAGCGTTTCGATCTCTCCTTCGATTTTTGCCACCATCTTCGTGTTTTCAAAGGATTGAAACGCCACGATTTCTTTTTGTTTCTTTTTCATTTGTGCGATCAACGCTTGAATCCGTTCATTGCCTTGAATTTGCTTCTCGGCACGCTGGAAATGCTTAACCTCCTCCGAGGTATAGATCATCTCAGCCAATTCCTTGGCCTTATCCATAATATCCTGCCTTACAAGTAAATCCCGGGTGTTGAACTTCGGTATCGCGCATCCACTGCCATGATCATGGTCATGCCCGTGATGGTCATGTGTCTGTGCTGTTTCCTGATTTGCCATCCTTCTTCTCTCCTCGCCGGCTTACGAAACCGCTTCTGCAGTCTCCTGATTAATTAGCTCCGCTTTGATATACCATGTTTGCGGTACCGTAACCTTCACTTGTACAAATTGGCCGATCAGTGACTTCGACCCCTCAAAATGGACAAGCTTATTCGTACGCGTCCGTCCGGAAAGCACTTCTGCATTGTTCTTGCTTTCGCTTTCTACAAGCACCTCGAGCGTTTGGCCTTTCAGCCGCTCATTGCTCTCACGAGCCAGCTCGGACATCAGATCGTTCAACCGCTGCAAACGTGCTTTCTTCACTGCCATCGGCACGTTATCCTCCATCTCCGCAGCCGGCGTACCCGCTCTTGGAGAGTAGATGAACGTGTATGCAAAGTCGAACCCAACTTCACGAACAAGCGACAACGTATCTTCAAACTGCTCTTCCGTTTCACCTGGGAAACCAACGATGATATCGGTGGACAGCACCACGTCAGGAATCGCCGTCTTAATCTTCTGTACAAGCTCCAGATAATGTTCACGGCTGTATTTGCGGCTCATGCGCTTCAATATCTCCGTGCTTCCCGATTGCACAGGCAGATGAATATGCTCGACCAGATTCCCTCTTTGCGCTAACACCTCGATCAAATGATCGTCAAAATCCCGCGGATGCGAGGTGGTAAAGCGAATTCTCGGGATATCAATCTTGGAAATGTCCGACATTAGATCGCCAAAGCGGTATTCGATATCTTCGAAGTCTTTGCCGTACGCATTGACGTTTTGTCCGAGCAAAGTAATTTCCTTAAAACCCTGCCTTGCCAAATCGCGTACCTCGGCAATTACGTCCTCCGGCCGGCGGCTGCGCTCCTTACCTCGCGTATAAGGAACGATACAGTACGTGCAAAATTTATCGCAGCCATACATAATGTTCACCCAAGCCCGCATGCCTTCGCGTTTCTTAGGCAAATTCTCGATAATGTCGCCTTCCTTGGACCAAACCTCAACGACCATTTCCTTGCTGAACAGCGCATCTCTGATCAACTGCGGCAGCCGGTGAATATTATGTGTACCAAAGATCATATCAACGAAGGAATGTTTATTCAAAATGCGGTTGACAACGGATTCCTCCTGGGACATGCAGCCGCATACTCCAAGCAGAAGATCCGGCTTTTCGGCTTTCAGCGCTTTCAAATGACCGAGTTCTCCGAATACTTTATCCTCTGCATTCTCGCGGATCGCACATGTATTGAACAATATAACATCCGCCTGATTACGGTCTTCCGTGGCCGTATAGCCCATTTGCTCAAATAAACCCTTCATCACTTCTGTGTCATGCTCGTTCATTTGACAACCGTACGTATAGATTAAATAGTATTTTCCAACTCCAAGGGTACGAAGCTCTTCCGGCATTGCCAGATCGTACAGCACTTTGATTTCTTCCTTGCCGCGCTGCTTCTCTTGGCGGTAGTTCGGCTCAGAAACGATATGCACATCGCGTCCGCCGATCCGGATCTTTTTGCCATACTCGTCCTCGGAAATGATTTTGGCCCCGGAAAAATCGAAATATTTGCTGTAATCTTTCGTTTCTTTCGCCACCTTGTATTCACTTCCCTCTAGTCATATCCTTCAAATTATATCATGTTTTGACCAGAGGTGCTACCGCTGGAACTAGTCGATAATAGTCGCCGTATCGCCTGTTTTTGCCCCTGCGGCATTCGCTTCGTCGGTATCAATGTGCATATCCAATGCAAAATCCTCTGATACTCTTGCGATCACATTATCCAGAATCAGACCGCGTTCACCCTCAAGCTTTACCTTTAACAGCTGCTTGTCTTTAATTCCGAAGCGCTCCGCATCGCTGGTATGAAAATGGATGTGTCTGGCCGCAACGATGACACCTTCCTCTATGACAACCTCGCCTGCTGGACCTTGGATAGTAATGCCCGGCGTTCCCTCAATATTGCCGGATTCACGCACCGGAGGATTGATGCCGAGTGAAAAAGCATCCGTACGGGATACTTCCAGTTGTGTACGTTTACGCGCCGGACCTAGAATTCTAACTTTGCCAAAGCTTCCCTTCGGTCCGATTACGGCTACCTGTTCATTTGCTGCATATTGGCCAGGCTGGGATAACGGCTTGAACTCGGTAAGCTGGTACCCTGCTCCGAATAATAATTCAACATGTTCCTGCGATAAATGAATATGACGGGCGGATACGCCCACTGGTACGGTTTTCATTGTCTTCACTCTCCCTTTTTCTCTCTTTCTATTATAATGTTATATCCGAATAAAATAAAAGGCATACGGCAGCGAATGCCGTATGCCTTTTATCATTGTTCAATCGTTGTTCAATCTTATTTGAATTCAGCAACCAGTTTTTCGAAATCTTCTCTGGAAAGCTGAATATCCTGATTCGCCAAGCCCTCCGGACGGAAGCCGGATACAAGCTCTTCATATGGCTTGCGTTCTTTGTTCTGATAGATCAGGCCGGTTAGCAAGCCGTTAGTTTCCATGATTTTGTTCATGGCCGCTACGCGGTTGGAAGAATCATAATCCGGGAATTGCTCCAGATTGACGATGTTTTCTTTAAACCAATCATAAGTGTTCACTTTGTTGAACGTTACGCAAGGGCTGAATACGTTGATCAAAGAGAAGCCTTTGTGATTCAGGCCAGCTTCGATCAAGCTCGTCAGCTGTTTCAAATCGCTTGAGAACGACTGGGCAACAAAGGTAGCGCCTGCAGACATCGCAATCTCCAGCGGAGAAAGCGTTGACTCGATAGAACCTTCCGGCGTTGATTTGGTCTTGAAGCCTTCCGCGCTGCGCGGGGAAGTTTGACCTTTGGTCAATCCGTAAATCTGGTTATCCATAACGATGTATGTGATATCCAGGTTACGGCGGATCGCATGAACCGTATGGCCCATACCGATTGCAAAGCCGTCGCCGTCACCGCCGGAAGCGATAACTGTCAGCTCGCGGTTAGCGAGTTTAACCCCTTGTGCGATTGGCAGTGCGCGGCCATGAATACCGTGCAGGCCGTATGCGTTAATGTAACCGGAGATCCGTCCGGAACAACCGATACCTGAAATGACAGCCAGGCTTTCTGGCTCAAGCCCTACATTTGCGGCAGCACGTTGAATCGCGGCTTGAATGGAGAAGTCACCGCAACCAGGACACCAGTTAGGTTTTACGTTATTTCTAAAGTCTTTAAATGTAGCCATCTTAGTTCAGCTCCTTACAAGCTTTATATACATCCGAAGGCAGGAATGGATTACCATCGTATTTCAGCAGGTTGCGAATTTTCTCTCCGTATCCTGCATGCATTTTGATCTGGGATGCAAGCTGTGCAGTCGCGTTATTCTCGATTACAAGCACTTGCTTCGCTTTTTCCAAGTAAGGTGTAAGCTGCTCAGTCGGGAACGGATGAATCTGACGCACTGTGATGTGATTCGTCGATAATCCATCTTTCTCCAGACGCAATCTTGCTTCATCGATCGTACCGCCTGTCGAACCCATGCCAACGATCAGCAGATCCGGTGTTTCATGCGGTGCATCGATGCGCAGGCCATCACGGATGTACAGGTTGTTTAATTTGTTAAGGCGTTTATCCATCATTTTCAGACGGTTAACCGAATTCTCTGAAGGGCGGCCTTCCTGGTCGTGCTCTACACCTGTTACATGATGCAGGCCATATTTCTCGCCTGGCAGCACGCGTGGGGAGATACCGTCTTCAGTAAATTCATAACGTTTGAACAGTTTGTTATCTTCAAGAGGCGGCGCATCTTTTACAAGCTTACCGCGTTCAATCTTAATTTGGTCATAATCAAGCGCTTCGCAAGACTGCTTACCAAGCGATAATTGCAGATCTGTCATGATGATAACCGGAACTTGGTATTGTTCAGCAACGTTGAACGCTTCGATCGTATCGTAAAAGCAATCTTCAATCGATGCCGGTGCGATAACGACTTTCGGAATCTCACCATGTGTACCGTATACCATTGCATTCAAGTCGGATTGTTCCTGCTTCGTTGGCAAACCTGTCGAAGGACCGCCGCGCTGCGTATCAACGATGACAAGCGGAGTTTCCGTCATGCCTGCAAGGCCAATCGCTTCCATCATCAAAGCAAGACCAGGACCTGCGGAAGCAGTCAACGTACGCACGCCTGCGTAGTTTGCGCCGATCGCCATTGTAACGGCAGCAATCTCATCCTCAGTTTGTACTACCGTACCGCCGAACTTCGGCAGTTTCTTGATCAGATATTCCATAATCTCGGAAGCCGGTGTAATCGGGTAAGCGGCCATCAAACGAGCGCCTGCGGCTACGCAGCCAAGTCCGATATTTTCGTTACCAATCGTGAACAGCTTTTGCTTGCCGTCTGCTTCTTCCAAGCGGAAGTCTTCGAGCGGTCCGCCTGCAAGCTCAAGTACGAAGTCTGCCCCGCGTTTTACCGCTTCAACGTTTTTCTCCACAATCGCCGGACCTTTACGCCCGAACTCTTCTTCCACGGCTTTATTGAATACTTCAAGCGGCAATCCGAGCAAAGCCCATGAAGCGCCTGAAGCAACCATGTTCTTCATAAGGGAAGTTCCAAGGTCTTCCGCAATTGAAGTGATCGGCACCGGGAACAATCTGGCATCAATACCCTCCGGAAGCGTCGGGTTAAATTTGGCGTCCGCTACGACAACGCCGCCTGTACGAAGCTCATAAGCGTTCAGATCAATCGTTTCTTGGTCAAAAGCAACCAAAATATCAAGATCATCTGAAATTGCCCGCATCGGCTTGGTGCTGATCCGGATTTTATTGTTGGTATGCCCGCCTTTAATACGTGAAGAAAAATGACGATAGCCGTAAAGATAATACCCCAACCGGTTAAGCGCAGTCGAGAAGATACGGTCTGTACTTTCTACGCCCTCACCTTGTTGTCCACCGATCTTCCAAGACAATTGACTAATCAAAATGTCCAACTCCTCTTTTTGGTCAACATTCATTATTTCGACAACAGCTTACATAATAAAAAAATCTTTTCAACAGTCAAATAAATTTTATGATTCTCTATACCAAATTGCAAGGTATTTCATCCAAATAATCAGATAGTTCTTTTCGATTGAATTCATATCGAAACGAGATAGAATGCTTTTAGACTTTCATCTCGGCAGATTAGTTTTCAGAAACCTTACTGCATTCTGATACGTAAAAGAAGCGACAAGCGTTTCATTATAATGTTTTTGAAGCGCTTCTATCAGATTAACGTTTTCTCCCGGATGGGATAATCCTACCACATGGCGGTCAATTCCATCATAGTCGGAACCAAGCATGAGCTGCTGTTCGCCGCCCAATGCACACACATGTTCCACATGGCGCAGAACATCATCGATAACCGCGGGCTGCGGTTTGTTGACGAACCATGGTACAAATGTGATGCCAATCCGTCCATCCATCGCAATGATCGCGCGAATTTGTTCATCGGTCAAATTACGAGGATGATCGCAGATTGATCTGGCATTTGAATGAGAGGCGATGAACGGTGCCTCGCTTTCATCCACGAGCTCCCAAAAGCCGCGATCCGTCAGGTGAGATACATCTAACAGTATGCCCATTTCATTACAATTTCTAACGAGGCTGCGGCCTTTTCTTGTTAAGCCGCCCTGCCTCGGCTCCATAACGCCATCAGCTGCCCAGTTGGCATGATTCCAGGTCAATCCGAGCGCCCTTACACCGAGATAAAAAAGTATCCTGAGGTTAGTGAGGTCCTCCATCAGTCCCCCCACCCCTTCCAATGACAATAATGCGCCAATCTGACCGTGCTGCAGCGATAGTTCCAGATCACCTGCACTGCGGACCAGCTTCATGCGCGGATAATTAAGCACTTTACGGTAGAATAAATCGATACTGCGCAAGATCGGTCTCATACCAAGCTCCATTTGTTCAGGAATATAGATCGCGAAGGTTTGAAGTACCGCTTGAGCCTTAATTAGCCGAGCATAGGTTACATCGAGCCGGTCCGAATCCGCTTGTCCGAAATCAATCGAATCATCAACCAGCATTTTGCTCAGCACATCACAATGAAAATCCGCTATTTTATACGTCACGGCTCATCCCTCCATTGTCTTAACTACCCTATACGTATGCGTCTAGAGTAAAGGGCAGACAAATCTGACCCTTCTCATCAAACCGTACGTGAGGTTTACCCTCATACGGTTTTCTGATGTTCGTCATTCATGTGCATCCAGATTACAAAAACGATTTAAGTTAGAAGATGCGTGCCTCCGGGCGCGCCCATACAAAAAAACCTGTTTACAAAGTAAACAGGTTAGTCAATATCACCAACGATTCAGACGACTTATCTAGGTTCCACGATGAGTTTGATTGCTGTGCGGTCTTCTCCATCGATTACAATGTCCGTGAATGCCGGGATACAGATTAAATCAACTCCGCTTGGTGCTACAAAGCCGCGGGCAATTGCCACTGCCTTGATCGCTTGATTCAATGCACCAGCCCCGATAGCCTGCAGTTCGGCAGCGCCGCGTTCACGCAAAACTCCAGCCAGCGCACCAGCAACAGAATTTGGATTGGACTTTGCTGAAACTTTTAATACTTCCATGAAAAGTACCTCCTCGGGAATGATGAGTGAATTCCACTATTTAATAACTATTCGAGAAAGGTCAAAAAATTCCTTCTTTTCTTGGCATCACTTTGCAAACTCTTCGAAATTGCGCGAATTTTCAAAGATTATATGTTTAAGAAAAGACTATTAACGTTACGTTAATAGCCAGTCCTCTTCAGTCCATCTAATTTTTGTTATGGAACGTGCGCTTCCCGTGCTCTCATCCAAATCAACAACAACGGCATGAAACTGCCATTTGCCCTCATCAACTACAAACCTTACAGGCATCTGCGTCAAAAAGCGATATTCTACTGCCTTACGCTCCATGCCCAGAACGCCTTCTTTGGAGCCTACCATACCTACATCGGTTAAATATGCCGTCCCTTGCGGTAAAATCGTATCATCATTGGTCTGCACGTGCGTATGGGTCCCAACAACGATGGATGCCCGTCCGTCCAAATACCAGCCCATCGCGATTTTCTCCGATGTCGCTTCCGCGTGAAAATCGACCAATACACATTTGGTCTTCTTTTTTAGCTCTTCAAGCAGTTCATCCGCTTTGCGAAAAGGGCAATCAATCGGCGGCAAAAATGTTCTTCCCTGCAGATTCAATATACCAAGTTCTTTGCCGTTGGCCTTAATCACCGCTGCGCCTTGCCCGGGCGCTTCCGCGACATAATTGGCGGGTCTGACGAGACGATCCTCTTCATCGATCCAATCGAAGATATCTTTGTTATCCCATGTATGATTGCCCATTGTGATGCCATGGACACCCCATTCAAAAAACTCTCTCGCAATCGACGCCGTAATCCCGCGCCCGGCAGCTGCGTTCTCTCCATTGGCAATAATGATGTGGGGAATGTATTTCGTCCGCAAAGCGGGCAGCACCTGCTTTAATGCGCCGCGCCCTACATTCCCTACGATATCACCGATAAACATTACTTTCATTACATTCCCTCGCTTCTATGTATCAAACTCCCGGCGGAGCCCATTTACTTTCTGGTATGGTAACATAAAAAGTGGCTGACTAGCAGCCACTTTTTAGTATGCCCATTAACAGGCGTCATTATTTAGCGTATTCGACCGCTCTTGTCTCACGTATAACGGTAACCTTGATATGACCCGGATAATCGAGCTCGCCCTCAATTTTCTTCGTGATATCACGCGCTAATCGGAACGCTTCGGCATCGTCGATCTTTTCTGGTTGAACCATAACACGAACCTCGCGGCCCGCTTGAATTGCGTAGGATTTCTCCACGCCCTCGAATGATTCGGAAATCTCTTCGAGCTTTTCCAAACGTTTGATATACGTTTCCAGTGTTTCTCTGCGTGCGCCAGGGCGGGCAGCCGACAAAGCGTCTGCAGCTCCGACCAGCATTGCAATAACAGATGTTGCTTCGCAATCACCATGATGGGATGCAATACTGTTAATGACAACTGGATGCTCCTTGTATTTCTTGGCTAACTCAACACCAATTTCAACATGGGAGCCTTCAACCTCATGATCCAACGCTTTACCGATATCGTGCAGTAACCCCGCTCGTTTGGCGAGTGTTATATCTTCACCAAGCTCTGCAGCCATAAGGCCCGATAAGTATGCCACTTCCATGGAGTGTTTCAGCACATTCTGACCGTAACTTGTCCGATATTTCAATCGTCCGAGAATTTTGATCAAGTCAGGATGCAGGCCATGCACACCCACTTCAAAGGTCGCTTGCTCCCCGTATTCACGGATGCGTTCATCCACTTCTTTACGGGATTTTTCGACCATTTCCTCGATGCGTGCCGGATGGATTCGTCCATCAGCTACAAGCTTTTCAAGAGAAGTGCGGGCAATCTCGCGGCGAATCGGGTCAAAACCGGACAAGATGACCGCTTCCGGCGTATCGTCAATGATCAGATCGATACCGGTCAATGTTTCCAGCGCTCGGATATTGCGGCCTTCACGGCCGATAATGCGGCCCTTCATTTCTTCATTCGGCAATGAAACAACAGAAACTGTCGTTTCCGCCACATGATCCGCCGCACAACGTTGAATGGCCAACGAAATAATATCACGTGCTTTTTTGTCGGCTTCTTCTTTTGCTTGTTGTTCGATTTCTTTGATCATTTGCGCGGTTTCGTGACGTACCTCCTGCTCGACATTCGAGAGAATAAGCTGTTTGGCATCCTCCATCGTGAGGCTGGAAATACGCTCTAGTTCCGTGATTTGCTGCTTGTAAATCGAGTCAATTTGTTCCTGGGTTTCCTCGATCCGTTTCTCTTTGTTGGCCACATTTTCTTCTTTGCGTTCCAGCTGCTCTATTTTCTTATCCAGTGACTCCTCTTTCTGCAGCAAACGTCTTTCTAAACGTTGTATTTCATTACGACGCTCACGAATGTCTTTTTCTGCTTCCGAACGGAGTTTGTGGACTTCGTCTTTTGCTTCGAGCACCGTTTCTTTCTTTAGCGCTTCCGCTTCTTTCTTCGCGTTCTCAACAATCTGAACGGCAGCTTGCTCAGCGCTTGAAATCTTGGCCTCGGCAATCGACTTTCGAATAAAATAACCAATACCTAAGAATATCGCGCCAACAACGAGAGTGATCAGAATCCAGATCCAAGTATCCATCTTTCTCACCTCCTCGTTGCATTCACCAAGGCAAACGCTTGGGATGATATTAGGTTTTCAAGCCGGTTTCCATACCGTTCATCGACACAAAGTATTGACGAAAATAATCGATTCGAATCAATTTTTGGAAGGAAAACTGATTCAAATTAGGAAGGAATACAAACTCATTTTATCTTTTGGTAAAATCAATTGTCAAGCATTAGCCCTATTCATCCCCACGTTTGTCGTTCATTACCTGTTTAACCGCTTCTCTGACAACACCGCCAGGGTATCCTCTGCGCATTAAAAACATCGTTAATTTCCGTATCCGGTCCCTTGTCTCGCCTTTAATGAAGGGCCATTTTTTCCCGCCGGCCCGTACAGCTGCTTCCAGCTCGAAATCTTCATCCAGCTCTGAAATCGCCTCAGCGGCCTGCGATTTCGATACGCCCCGCTGCAACAGCTCTTGTTTGATGGACAGCCTGCCTTTTAAATGATTTCTTAGCCGCTGTTCCGCAAACCGCTTCGCGTAATCACCATCATCGATGGTATGCTCTGCTTCCAAGCGGTTAGCCACTTGTTCGATTACCTCGGGAGCAATCTCCTTGCGGATTAAATAGCGTTCAATTTCTTTGCGGGTTCTAGGCTTCATGCCTAGATAGGCTAGCGCAAGCGTATAAGCGTTTTGTTTCTGGTCCGCTTCCAAGATACCCGGCAGGTCGGAAACGGACACGGAGTGCCCCTTCAGCAGCGTGTATTCGATCAATATATCTTCATGTACGGACAGAATCGGTTCTTCGGAATGATCAGCATAAATGAAATAGCGGTCCCGCTTCTTAAGGTCACGCTCGACGGAAGTGATTCGGAACGCATCTTCACGTTCTTCTTTCCCGAAGTTCAACGCCAGCAGCTCCTTTCAATGAAGAAAGCACCTTCGAAAAGGTGCTTTGGGTGTATTATAGTAGTTCTACTTCTTCAAAATCTTCCTCGTCCTCGTCAGTGGAGAGAGATTCAGCAGGCACGGCAGCGGCTGACAGGTTGCTGGCATTACGCACTTCCTTCTCAATCACTAGCGCAATTTCAGGATGATCCTTCAAGAACTGCTTAGCATTCTCGCGTCCTTGCCCAAGCCGTTCACCATTATATGAGAACCAGGCCCCGCTCTTTTGAACGATATCCATCTCCGTTCCGATATCGACCAAGCTGCCTTCTCTGGAGATCCCTTCGCCATACATAATATCGATCTCCGCCTGCTTAAAAGGAGGCGCGACTTTGTTCTTGACAACTTTGATACGTGTACGGTTACCGACCATATCATTGCCTTGCTTGATTGTCTCGACTCTGCGAACTTCCAGGCGAACGCTCGAGTAGAACTTCAAAGCGCGGCCGCCCGGGGTTGTCTCAGGATTACCGAACATAACGCCGACCTTCTCGCGAAGCTGGTTAATGAATATCGCAATCGTCTTGGATTTACTGATCGCACCGGACAGCTTCCGCAGCGCTTGCGACATCAAACGAGCTTGAAGCCCTACGTGCGAATCTCCCATATCGCCTTCGATCTCCGCCTTAGGCACCAAAGCCGCAACAGAGTCAATGACAATAATATCGACCGCACCGCTTCGGACAAGCGCCTCTGCAATCTCCAGCGCTTGTTCTCCCGTGTCCGGCTGCGAGAGCAGCAGTTCGTCGATATTAACGCCCAGCTTGCTCGCATACAGTGGATCAAGAGCGTGCTCCGCATCGATAAACGCGGCTTGTCCGCCAATTTTTTGAACCTCTGCAATCGCATGAAGCGCTACAGTCGTCTTACCGGAAGACTCCGGCCCGTATACCTCGATAACTCTACCTCTTGGCAGCCCGCCGATTCCTAAAGCAATATCTAAAGCAAGCGAACCGCTTGGAACGGTCTCGACCTGCATGCCAGCATTCTCTCCCAATTTCATTATGGAGCCTTTACCGAATTGTTTCTCTATTTGGCGAAGTGCCATCTCAAGTGCAGCTTTGCGATCTGACAACAAACTCACATCCTTCACAAGTTATAGTCTCATGATACCTTGTTTCCAACCCTTTGCCAAGCTTTTTTTCGAACATACATTCGTTTTTTTTGAGAACACGTGACAATATGAACACATAAAAAACCGCAGCAAAGTGTTCTTCGCTACGGTTCTTCCGTCAACTAAAGCCAGTATAGTCCAGATCCGTAATATTGGCAAGCATTTTATCAGGGATGCAGTCGGTTATTTTAAAGCTTGCCATAGCCGATATAACGCCGCCTTTACCGCCCGCAGTCGAATCGTACTTCGATTCCCCATCAGCTTAAGCTCGTGCACTTCCGTGGGTTTTCCCAGCTGAGCAATGCCAAGATACACCAGGCCCACGGCTTTGCCTTCACTTTCCGAAGGACCGGCAACCCCTGTAAGGGAAACGCCAAAATCGCTGCTCGCTAACGCCTGGACTCGCTCGGCCATCATTGCCGCTGTCGATTCGCTGATCGCTCCAGGCGCCCCCGGCCCCTCCAGTTGGGAGAGCGGTATGCCCAGCAGCTGATTTTTCATCTTATTTGTATACGTCACCACACCGCCCAAAAATTCACTGCTGCTGCCTGGAACGCTCGTTATCAATTCGGCAAGCAGTCCACCGCTGCAGCTTTCCGCCGACGCCAGCGTCCGCATGGAGCTGCGCAGCAGCCGCACAACCGCTTCTTCGATCGCGATATCATCCTGCGCATAAATGAATTGTCCCACACGCTGGCTGATCGCCTCGACCGTTGCGTCAATTCGGATTAGCGCCTCCGCTTCATTGCTTGCTTTTGTTGAGATCCGAAGCGCTACCTCCCCTTCTTTGGCGTAAGGAGCGATCGTCGGGTCCGTCTGTTTGTCGATAAGATCAAGCAGCGCGGCTTCGAGATTCGACTCGCCGATTCCGGCAAATCGGAGCAATCTCGAATAGAGAGGCTTCTCATCCCCCATCAAAGACCGCAGCCAAACTTTTGCAGGCCCTTCAAACATCGGTTTCATCTCTCGTGGCGGCCCGGGCAGCAGCATGTAATGGGTCTGTCCCACCGTAAGCGCATTGCCAACCGCCAGTCCCGTCTCGTTGTCCAGCGGATGGCTTCCTTCGATCATGAGCGCCTGCCTCCGGTTGCTCTCTACCATATGGGCACCGCGCGAAGCGAACAGCGCTTCTATCTTTGCCATTGACGGTTCATGCAGTACAAGACGCCTGCCTAGCTCGTCAGCGAGGGCATCCTTTGTCAGATCATCCTGCGTCGGACCTAACCCGCCGGTAAACAAAATAAGATCCGCACGCCCTCTGGCAATTTTAATCGCTTCCTGCAGCCTGCCTGCATTATCTCCCACTACCGTCTGAAAATAAACGTCAATCCCCAGCTCAGCCAAGCCCTGTGACAAAAACTGCGCATTTGTATTGACGATTTGCCCTAGCAGCAATTCCGTGCCAACTGCAATGATTTCAGCTTTCATGCCATCCGCTCCCTGCAAAAATAAGATGAAAAACACCATTCCGGTCGGGAATGATGTTTTATAACCTAACGAATTCAATTTTACTCCGCCGGAATAATGTTCTTATTCTTCACAAAATAATCAATACCGGAGTATACCGTAATGAGTGCCGCTGCCCAAGTAGAGATGATATCAAATCGGATATCGATGAATGCAAATGGAAAATTGTTAAGCAGCAGTGCGATAATCATTGTAATCTGTACAGCCGTTTTCCATTTTCCCCATTTGCTGGCCGCGAGCACAGAACCCTCTAACAAAGCAACCTGGCGCAGGCCGGTCACTGCAAATTCACGGCTAATAATAACGATGGCGATCCATGCATCAAGCTTATCCATCTCCACAAGCGAGATCAGAACCGCAGCGACTAACAGCTTGTCCGCAAGCGGATCAAGCAGCTTGCCAAGGTTTGTCACGATTTTGTTCTTCCGGGCGATATACCCGTCCAAACCATCGGTGCTTGCCGCAATAATAAAAATGAGCGTGGCTACAATTTGATTGTATGTAATGGAAAAGTCTCCGACCAAGATCGGATTCAAATCCAATTTCAGCCACTGGTCCCAATTCACAAGAAGAAGAAACATGATGATCGGTACCAGAAATATTCTCGCCAATGTAATTCGATTGGCCAGATTCATGCAATTCCCTCCCCGGAAAGATCAAACTCATAGGCGTGGGTCACTCTGATTTTTTGTATCTCACCGATATTAACGGAACATTTTGAGATGTAAACCTCACCGTCGATTTCAGGGGCATCGTATTGCGAACGGCCGATATACACGTCGCTGCGGCCATCATAACGCTCGACCAGCACTTCGATTTCCCGGCCGATATATTTGCTTCCGTTATCTTTAGCTACCTCGCGCTGGATCTCCATCAACGTATTCGCGCGCCATTGCTTCACTTCATCGTCCACATGATCCGGAAGGCGAACGGCCGGCGTATCCTCTTCACTTGAATAAGTGAATACACCAAGACGGTCAAACTTCATCTCTCTTACAAAATCGCATAAACGCTCGAAATCCTCTTCCGTTTCACCTGGGAATCCAACAATGATAGATGTTCGAAGCGCCGCCTCCGGTATACGGGCTCTAATCTTAGCGATCAACTCTCTCGCATCGCGCTGTCTTCCCGGACGGCGCATCCGTTTTAAAATGGCATCCTCGCTGTGCTGCAATGGCATATCGATATATTTGCAAATTTTAGGATTCGTCGCAATCGTTTCAAGCAGTTCATCCGTGAAAAATCCAGGATAAGCATAATGAAGCCGTACCCATGCGATTCCTGGCACTGCGCTAACCCGGTTCATCAGCTCCGGCAGCATAAATCCATCATATAAATCGGTGCCGTAATTTGTGGAATCCTGTGCGATAAGACTGATCTCCTTGACACCTTGCGAAGCGAGCTGCTGCACTTCCGTAATAATCGATTCCATCGATCTGCTGCGGAATTTGCCGCGCATAATCGGGATGCTGCAAAAGGTACAAGCATTATCACAGCCTTCAGCAATTTTAACATGCGCTGTGTAACGCGGTGACGTCACGATACGCGGCAGCGCTTGCTCATAGTCAAATACCGGATTGCCGACCTTAACCGGTTTTTTGCCCCGCAGTGCCTCGTCAACGATCTCATTTATATGGTGAAAATCCCCTGTTCCGACGATTCCGTCAATCTCAGGCATCTCTTCCATTAACTGCTGTTTGTATCGCTGGGTTAAACAGCCTGACACGATTAACGCTTTCAATCGCGCTGTATCCTTCAGCTCGGCCAAGTCAATAATTGTGTTCACCGATTCTTCTTTGGCAGCGTCAATAAATCCGCATGTATTCACAATAATAACGGTTGCTTGTTCCGGCTCTTCAACCAACTCATATCCCCGTCCATGAATCAAACCAGCCATAATCTCCGAATCGACCAGGTTCTTCTCGCAACCCAGTGTAACCACTTTTACACGTTCCGTCATTTTTAAGAACTCCTCCAGATCTCTTCCGTAAAACTATCCCATCAAGTATAATACATGTCTCAATCATGTGTCAAAATGCAAAAATCCCTTTGGCCGCCTATAATTAACGACGAAAGGGACATAAAGATGCCGCTATCGGTAGTTGGTGAACTGAAGGTCGATCGCAAGATCAGCCCCGCGAAGCAGCGCCATTACCGCTTGCAGATCATCGCGGCTTTTACCGGTTACGCGAATTTGATCGCCCTGAACCTGGCTTTTCACCTTTAGTTTGGAATCACGGATCAAAATATTAATTTTCTTGGAAATGTCCTGTTCGATGCCTTGTTTTAATTTGATGCGCTGTCTCACAGTCCCGCTTGAGGCCGGTTCGATTTTTCCGTATTCCAGGTTTTTGATCGGCACGCCGCGTTTGATCATTTTGGACTGAAGAATATCGATTACACTTTTTAATTTGTACTCGTCGTCCGAGGCCACAATCAAATCCTCTTTCTCAAGCCCGATGCTGCTTTTGCTTCCTTTAAAATCAAAACGGGTCTCGATTTCCCGCTCCGCTTGTTGAATGGCATTGCTCAATTCCTGCATATCAACCTTCGATACGATATCAAATGAGCTTTCTGAACTCATAGTAGCTTCAACTCCTCTTATGTACCTTATTACTACCAAAATTATACCCGATTCAAGCTGACAAGAAAAGACATCCCAGTACCAGGCAGGGATGCCTTTCAAGGTATAAGCTTGTCATCGACGACCGATTGCCGTTATTCCCCAACCGCCGGTTCGTCAACAGGATCGAACTGTAACTTTTTGGAGCTCGGTCTGTTTTTATCGTCAATCAGAATTCCGTCTACTCTCAGCTCGATATTGTCGGCTCTTCCGACATTCACGTATACGCTGCCTTCCAGTTCAAAGGTTAGAACGGTTCCATCCGTATCCGTTCCCGAGTGCTGAACTTCCCCTCTGTTGTTTCCGAGTCTGATCTCGTTCCAAGAACCGCTACCCGATACTTTAAGCTCATAGGTGTGAACGCCTGCAGGGCTGATTTCATAATAATCGGTACTGGCACTTTCTCTCACCAGCGTCAATGCTGTGGTCGGCTCTGGCTCTGGCTCCGGTTCCGGTTCAGGACTCGGCTCCGGTTCAGGCTCTACCGGCTGATCTGAACCATTCTCGCCCGCTGTATCATTGTTTGCGGCAGGCGGTTGGCTGTCCGTAGATATTTGGGTGCTGTCATCAGTTTTTACATTATTGTTGCCGTCATCTGGTCTATTGATGGCAAATGTATAGATAATAACACCGATTAGGATGAGAAACGACCACATCAACAAGGTAAATCCCCATTTGCTCCATCGGTCTGATGTTCGGGCGGAGGAGCGGCGAGGCTTCATCATCGGCTCAAGTTTCGCTTCGTTCGGTACAGAAGGGATCTCGTTATTGTACAGTCGCAGCACTTCTTCAGCATCCAAACCGACGGTCTCCGCATAGTTCTTCACAAATGCGCGAACGTAAAAATTCCCGGGAAGTACCTTATAATCCCCTTCTTCAATAGCTTCCAAATACCGTTTTCGAATTTTTGTCATTTCTTCTATATTTTCAAGCGAAAGCCCTCTCTCGTTCCTGGCCTTTTTCAGCAGTTCGCCCAATTCCGACATGCCCTCACCTCCTTCATTCGAAATCATTGTAGCCGGTAAATGTTTCATACGTTATTTCTTCATCCGGGGTGTTGCGGAGCTCTATAATACAATCAAAATGGCTGTAATCATAATGAGATTCCTTAATGAAGATATCCGGATGCTCAATTACCTTGGTTGAGGGCATCGCCATAAGCTCCTGCAACAGGGCATGATGCTTCTCATTCGAGCGGATCGTGCTGACAATCCCGTCAATGATGAAAATATTATTCTCATTCATTTCCTCTTCCGAGAGCTGGCTGCGGACCGTCTGACGCAGCAGTGTTGAAGACACAAAGGTCCATCGTTTGTTGGAGCATACGCTGCCTGCAATGATCGATTCAGTCTTCCCTACCCTCGGCATACCGCGCAATCCAACGACTTGATTCCCTTCCCGCTTAAACACCTCTCCCAGAAAGTCAACAAGCAGGCCCAGCTCGTCCCTTGTAAAACGGAACGTTTTCTTATCATCTGAGTCGCGCTCGATGTAACGGCCATGACGGACCGCGAGTATATCAACAAGCTTCGGTGGACGAAGCGCATTCAATGTAATATTGTCGACTTTTTTAAGCATTTTGCCAAGCAATTCAATCTTTTCATCGTCATCCGTTTGCAGCAGCATTCCCCGTGTCCGGTCTTCTACGCCATTGATGGTTATGATGTTCACTTCCAGCATACCGAGCAAGGAGGCGATATCGCCAAGCAACCCGGGCCTGTTCTTATGTATTTTATACTCCATGTACCATTGCTTAAATTCCATACAACACCTCTGCCTGATAATTGAAAAACCTTTAATTTACGTTACAACACATAATTCTACAATTTTCGTCAAACTCCTGCAAAACATTTAAGAAACATTGCAGAAAAGCCCCCTTGACGGGAGGCTTTCCTGCAAAGCGACTATTTCGAGTGATCTACAAGCTTCATCATAAGACGAGCGATTGTCTTACGCTCTTCTGCATCGCCTACATCCCATAGTTCCTTGAGCGCACGCTGCTCGTCATTTTTGGGATCCACTTTCTCATCGAGAAATGTGCCGATCTCGTAAGCGAGGTTGGAGATCGTTTCTTCGCTTAACCCGATCTTCTTTGCTTGTTGCACTCGGTCAGCCAAAAATTGCTTCCAGGTATCAAAATCTGTTAGGACAGTTGACACGCCTTTTCGCCTCCTTTTTATCGTTGAGAAAGGAATTATCAACAGTCCTATTGTTAGCTTGACGGGATGATATTATGCGATAAATTGCTCCGGAAAAATGTTTCAGCCCTCAGGTGACCCAACCGCCGTTAGGACTTATAATCTGGCCTGTAATATAACTGGATTCCGGCAGAGCAAGAAAATATACGAGGGAAGCAATCTCATCGGGCTGAGCAAATCGCCCGACCGGAATTTCTTCCGATAAAGCAGCCTTCTCCTGCTCGTCCAAATTGTTGTTCATCATCGTATCGACTGCGCCTGGAGCGACTGCGTTAACGGTAATTCCCGAAGGGGCCAACTCCTTGGCCAATGCTTTCGTAAAAGCGTTCATTCCTCCTTTAGTGGTGGAATACAACACTTCGCAGGATGCCCCGGATATTCCCCATACAGAGGAGACATTGATGATCCGGCCGTATTTACTCTTGACCATCGCCGGCATAAAGGTTTGCGTACAAAGAAACATCCCCTTTAAATTAACCGACATCACATCATCCCAAACCTCGTCGGTCACATCAGAAAGCAGCCCGTAATGTGAGATGCCTGCATTGTTTACCAATATATCGGGAAGCATCCCATGCGTCTCTAATTTTTCATGCATTCTGTTCAGCTGGTCGCGCGAGCGCAAATCCGAGCTGACCGTCATGACATTCGAACCTCTTCGCATGCAGATCCTTGCCGTTTCATTTGCCGCTTCATGGGAATTCAAATAGTGGATGACAAGGTTCATTCCCTCAGCCGCGAAGCGCTGCGCAATCGCAGCGCCAATTCCGCGGCTGGCTCCGGTAATAAGAACCGTCATTTCGCTTAAAGGCTTCATACATTCTCCTTGCTTACAATGGAAACGGCCATTTGATCAAAGTCAAAATGCTCCCGCATTCGCTCATTTATTTCTTCTAACGTAATTTGTTCAAACAGCGGGAGAAGCTGGAACAAATCGCCTCCCCTGAACTTATGGCGGGTAAATTCATTTGCTATCGCTTCAGGTGAATTCAACATTCTCAGGTAGCCGCCAATCCGTTTGCGGCGAGTCCTCTCAAATGCTTCTTCCTGCAAACCTGCCTTCAACGCCTCTTCAATCGAAGAACGGATCCGGCGCAGAAACTCGTCCGGGTCGCGCGTTTCCCCTCCGATAATCGAGAATGCATAGTCATAGCTGGAATTATATTCATAACCGAACGAATCGGAAATCAAATTATCATCATAGAGCGATTGATACAACTGCGAGCTTTGGCCTAACAACACATCCAGCATCAATTTGGTAGTGATGTCCCGTCTTTGAAGTTCAGCACTTTCATGCACCAGTTGTTTCTCTTTGAATCCGAATAAGCATTTTGGCAGCGAAACAGGAAGAACAGCCGTTTTTTTCGGAATTTTAACGTTTACAGGCTCATCCTCGAATTGGCGCTTGATCGAATCAAGCTGCTCAAATGATTTTCCGGATTGATTCGCTCTCACAAGCTCCATGATTTCTTCCGCGCGAACCCCTCCAACCACAAACAGCATCATATTGGAAGGATGATAAAATGTCTCGTAACAGGTATACAAGCTTTCTTTATCAATGCTTCGAATGGACTCTACAGATCCGGCGATATCGATATGCACAGGATGTTTATGATACAGCGCATCGATTAGACCTGTATATACACGCCAATCGGGATTGTCTTTGTACATATTGATTTCCTGCTCAATAATCCCCTTTTCCTTTTCGACATTTTCATCGGTGAAGTAAGGATGCTGAACAAAATTAAGCAGGGTTTCTAAATTGGCTTGAATTTGTTCAGTTGCAGAAAAGAGATATACTGTCCGGTCAAAGCTTGTGAAGGCATTGGCAGAGGCGCCTTGCGAAGCAAACGTGGCAAAGATATCGCCTGTTGGCTCTTCAAACATCTTATGCTCAAGAAAATGCGCAATTCCATCCGGAACGCGAACATAAGACCGATCCCCGACAGCAAAACAATTATCAACCGAACCGAAACGGGTTGAGAAGGTTGCGTACGTTTTCTGAAAGCCTTCCTTAGGTAAAATATACACTTCCAGCCCATTAGGCAGCTTCTCGTGATACAGTTTTTCCTTAACTCCAGGGTAATCGAGTACTTCCATACCTTATGCCTCCTTCCCATCACGCAGAAAATAGATCGTATCCAATTCGACCTTATGAGCTATTTTTACGATATCTTCGACTGTAACCGCATTAACGGCATTCAATAATTGTTCACCCGTACGGATTCGACCGGACAATACCGCATTAAAATCAAACCCAATCATCTCAAACGCCGAATCCTGCATTTCTCTGAGCTGATTGGAGATCATCGCTTTTGTCTGGTTCATTTCCAGTTCGGTGAGCTGTCCGTTTCTCATGCTTTGCAGCTGCTCTTTAATAATCGATGCGGCACGCTCATAGTTACCGATTTCAATTCCGGATTGAATCGTACAGATGCCTTTATGCCCATCCAGCCTGGACGCGGCATAGTAAGCAAGTGAAGCCTTCTCCCTGACATTCAAAAATAACTTGGAGTGCGGATACCCGCCAAGAATCCCGTTATACATCAGTAATGCAGGATAATCATCATCCGCATATCCGACATTGGTGCGCAGGCCCATGTTGAGTTTTCCTTGGCTTACATCCATCCGCTCGACGATCGTTTTTACTTCCGAAATCTTGTTGCTCACTTCAGGTTTGCTGTATACGGAAGGCTGCCCTACTCCCGTCTGAAAAGCTTCTGCTGCGACTGCCTGGACTTCTTCCAATGTTGTGTCGCCAACGACGTACAGATCGAAAGCGGCATGCTTCAGCCAATCCTGAAAGGCATTGTGCAAAGAGGCCGGCGTTATTGCGGCAATATCATCAAGCCGCCCCAACGGATGAAGCCGGTACGGCCCATCAGCACACATTTCTTCCAAGCATCGTTCAGCGGCATACCGAATTTTATCATTAATGATCGATTGCAATCTTTTTTGCAGCGTCATTTTTTCCGCTTCCACATATTTCGCGAGAAAAACGCCTTGTTCGTCTAACGCAGGCTCAGTAACTACTTCTCCTAACAATTTCAATGCCGAAGCCAGCAGTGAAGCCGAAGATGCAACGAATTGATCGTGAATGACATCGAGGCGAAATTGGACGATTTGCGCATCACCCCGTTTGTAAACGTCAAATCCGAAACCTGCTCCGTACATATCGTCCAGTCGTTCGCGAAACGCAATCGTTTCGGGAGTGGACGACGTTCCTCTTCTTAATACGAAAGGGATCAACGCGGTGTTCGTAACCGTATGTTCATCAAGCGGAATCCCGGCATATAACGATATTGCAAATGTTTTGAAACGTTTGGTCGGCAGCACATGCAGCCTTATTCTGTTCAATAAACCTCTTTCAAAAGGTGTCACTGTCACTTTGAGATAGCTCCTTCCGTCGCATCATACAAAGTCAATCTATTCCAATTTATTTGTTTCTATACCATTCTAACCCATCAGAAATGGAAGAAGCAACCCGCATTCACAATGCTGACGGGTTACTTCTTAAAGGCATGATTACATGCAGAATATATGTTTTCCTATCGTTTTTACTTGGGGCCGCGTCCATATCCATTTGGAAGTGGCCGTCTCTGGATTGAAGTAATACGTACACCCTCCAGTCGGATCCCATCCGTTAATGGCATCCTGAACCGCTTTGCGTGCCCGTTCATTCGGTTCAAGCCAGATCTGTCCGTCTGCTACAGCGGTAAATGCTAACGGTTCAAAGATAACCCCCGAAATAGAGTTAGGAAAGCTCTCCGATTTTAATCGGTTGAGTATGACGGCTGCGACTGCAACCTGTCCCTCATAGGGCTCGCCGCGCGCTTCACCATATACCGCATTTGACATCAGCTTCAAATCGTTTTCAGATAATCCTAATCGATTGGATTGTGCCAGATTCCCATCATCGGAAGCGCCCCCGCCTTGTTGCCCGGCTCCACCGGCTCCGGCTTGTCCGCCACCCGCTGTTGTTCCTTTAGGCAGCTCGTCGGCGCTCGGTTTCCAGCTCTTCGTAGCCTCCCAAAGCTTGAGCTTTGTCTTCGCACCGACAACACCATCTGACTTCATTCCAAATTCCCATTGAAACCATGTTACGGCATCCTTCGTTTTCTGACCGAAATCTCCATCCACCTTGCCATCGTAGAATCCCAGAAACTTAAGCCGTCCTTGCAGCTCATATACGTCTTTGCCGGACGTGCCAAGGGTAAGTGTGGCATTGCCGAACGTTTCAGCAGACGGGCCGCTATCGAATTGTTTAAGCGCAAAAGCGCCAAACAACAAGAAGACGATTACTGCAGTTACGATTATCAATCGGTTTCTCATGCTGTGAACTCTGCCTTTCTCATACATAGTTATTTCGCATAAGCGAACGTTGCTGTACCTAGTATGAGAAACTGGCTCTTCTTCTATGCAGCATTAGGAGGTAATTTTACTGGCTTGATACTGATCCATAGACAGAAGAACTTCCCGCGGCTTGCTTCCCTCATAAGGGCCCACGATGCTTCTGGCTTCCATTTGATCAATCAATCTCGCTGCTCTTGTATAGCCGATTCGCATCCTGCGCTGCAGCAGCGAAACGGAAGCTTGTTTTGCCTCCAGCACAATTTGAACGGCTTGGTCATACAGCTCGTCCAAATCGCCATTCCCATCCACTGCGCTCTCTTCCACTTCCGGCACCAGATCTTCTTTATATTCCGCCTCCGCTTGACCGCGGGCGTAATTAACGACAGCCTCGACCTCTTGATCCGAAAGAAATGCCCCCTGCACACGAATCGGTTTTGACATGCCAACCGGAAGAAACAGCATATCGCCCCGTCCAAGCAGCTTCTCCGCTCCAGCCATATCCAGAATCGTTCTGGAATCGATCTGGGAGGATACGCCAAACGCAATGCGGGAAGGAATGTTTGCTTTGATAACTCCGGTAATGACATCTACCGAAGGTCTTTGCGTGGCGATAATAAGATGAATGCCTGCCGCACGCGCCATTTGTGCCAGACGGGTGATCGCATCCTCCACATCATTGGCAGCGACCATCATCAGATCCGCCAGCTCGTCTACAATGACGACGATTAGTGGAAGCGCGGCCGCTGGATTCTCCACCATCAACGTATTATAACCTTCAATGTTTCTGGTTCCCGATTTGGAGAACAATTCATAACGCTTCTCCATCTCGACAACGATCTTTTTAAGCGCCAGCGATGCGCGCCGCGGATCTGTAACGACCGGAGCGAGCAAATGCGGTATTCCGTTATACACATTCAACTCGACCATTTTTGGGTCAATCATCAAAAACCGCACTTCTTCCGGTGTCGCTTTGTATAAAATGCTCGTTATAATTCCGTTGATACAAACCGATTTCCCGGATCCGGTCGCACCGGCGACGAGAAGATGCGGCATGCGTGCCAAATTGCCGACAATTGGTTGTCCGGAAATGTCACGCCCGAACGCAATCGATAATTTGGAAGGCGCATGCTGGAAGGCTGTCGTCTCCATCACTTCACGCATCGTCACGACCGATACCTCGGTATTCGGCACTTCGATACCGATCGCTGACTTGCCCGGGATTGGCGCTTCCATCCGGATGTCTTTGGCAGCGAGCGCTAACGCGATATCATCCGTTAGTCCGACAATCCGGCTAACTTTAACGCCGGAAGCTGGCTGTACCTCATAGCGGGTAACCGCAGGTCCGCGTACGACATCCAGAACATTCGCGCGAACGCCGAAGCTCTCCAGCGTGGCTTCCAGCTTACGCTTTGAATCCGACGTGTCGGATGGTCCCGATTTGCCCGCCTGCGGCCTTGATAGAAGCGCTAATGAAGGCAGCTGATAAGGCTTTTCGGTCGAATGGGAAGGCTTCTGTCCAGCCCCGGCTGTAGGAACCGGTTTCTCGACAAGCCCGCTGCTGGAATCTAATTCTTCATTCGGCGTCTCAGCACCCATGTCAAGGACCGTATCCTCTATATCAGCATAGTCTTCGACATCCGTTGCTGCAGCAGGAGATAACGCTTCAGGCCAATCCGCCTGATGATGTTCAACCTCAGGCGGGTTCGGCTCGTGCCAATGATCATCATCAAGCCGATTCGTGCTGCGCTCTTGCTCCACCCATTCCGGATTTTCAAGCGGAGATATTGGATGACCTTCATGCTCTTCCCACTCCGGTTCGCCCGCTTTTGGTTTCTTATCCGGGGATTCATTCAACCAGGAGAAGAAGAGTGACTTTTTCTTTTTTTCAGGACGCGGTTGAGCTTCTTCATATTCGAAATCCATCTCTTCGTCATCATCAAGCACCATCACAGGAACATTAGCTGACTGCGCTGCAGCTGAGGAGGAGGAAGGCGCCGGCTTCATATTGCTTCGCATCGAGCCGGCAAACTTGTGCCTTAGCAGTTTAAACAGCCTTCCGCCTTTAGTATTTAATGTTTTGATAAGGTCTACATATGATCTACCGGTTATCAGCATGATCGAAATCGCAAACATCACAACCATAACGAATTTGGAGCCGATACTTCCAAACAGCATATACAGAATTGAATATTGGATTGCCCCTGCATAACCGCCGCTGATCGCTTTAAACATCATAGGCGTCTCTTCTATACCACTCGTACTCGTGCTTAACAGCTCGCCCCGTATATCGCTGCCCAGCTGGGATAGAATCACGCCCGCAGTAATTTCACCGCCTGTAGGTCCCAGCTTCAAATCGATTTCCGCGATTGCACTCATAAGCGTCAGCGCAAGGACGAACAATACGAGACCGGATTTGAGATTTGACCAGCCGCTTGGCCAGGCCCGCTTCACCATGACTGATAACCCGATATAAATACCTACCAGCGCGAGCACAAAGTAAAATTTGCCCAACGCAAGTCCGAACAGCTTGGACAATGAGCGGCCTACCGTGGCCTCGCCTGATAATGCGATTACCGAAATTGTAATTAACAGAATGCCATATACTTCATATTTTAAGTTTACACCGATTGATTTCTTTTTGCGTTTACGCTTTGCCAAATTCAGTCACCTCTTGGTATAACATTATACCATAGGTGGACAGATGTTCCTATGAGCGGTTCGTCGCGTTATCCGTGAAGTTACCATAGGCCAATAACTGGCCAGGCATCAGCTCCGGCCTTAAATAATCATTCAGTGAACCGTGGAGCAAACGCACAATTTTCCCAACTCCAGGCGTAACAGGCTCTAGCTGAAGCCGTACACCGTCAACGATTGTTTCAATCAAAGGCGGCCTTTCCTGCTGCATGCCTTCCAGCACTAATTCGAGCGGCATGTTTGTATATAATGTCACTGAATCGCACCTCCCGTCATATGCATACGATTCTCTTCTATTCTGCGGTTTAATTCGCGAATCGCATCACCTATGCCGCCAACTGCATCGATCAATCCGTGACGGACCGCATCCGGTCCAATAACTGTCGTTCCAATATCCCGTGTCAGCTCACCCGTCTTGAACATCAATTCCTTGAATGTGTATTCGGTAACATTGGAATGCGACGTAACAAAACGTACGACCCGCTCCTGCATTTTATCCAAATATTCAAAGGTTTGCGGTACACCGATAACTAATCCGTTCAGTCGGATCGGATGAATCGTCATTGTCGCGGTTTCCGCAATAAACGATTTATTGCCTGCTACGGCTATCGGCACGCCGATTGAATGGCCTCCTCCAAGCACAAGCGTGACGGTAGGCTTTGAGATCGAGGAGATCATTTCGGCAATGGCAAGACCTGCTTCAACATCACCGCCGACCGTATTGAGAACGATCAAGACCCCCTCTATTTTGGAATTTTGTTCTGCTGCCACTAATTGCGGAATCAGATGTTCGTATTTGGTCGTCTTGTTTTGGGGCGGCAGCACGAGATGGCCTTCCACTTGACCGATGATTGTCATGCAATAAATATTCGATTCCAAAGCCGGTGTTGTTGTTTGGCCGAGCTGATGAATGGTATCAACGACATTTGGCGCCTTTCTTTGCTCATCTGCACCGGGCACGGGTTGCTCTTGATTTAGTACAGGGAATTCCTGCCACATTTTATGTCCCCCTTTTATCTTGTTTTGTTACTGCTTATTTTTACATGACCAAAGCTCGTCATAGTATGAGTTGTATACGGCGATTTATACAAATGAAAACAATAAAAAAACAAGCTCAACGTTCCCTTTGCGGGAAACATTGAGCTTGTTATCATGTCGAATTATACTTCCATAATGATCGGCAAAATCATCGGACGGCGGCGCGTTTGTTCATACAAGAAACGGCCTAATGCATCTTTTACATTTGTTTTGAGTGATGCCCATTCATTGACTTTGTCATTCATCAATTTATTGAGCGTGGATGTTACGATGCGGTTGGCTTCCTCAAGCAGCCCTTCTGACTCACGAACATATACGAATCCCCGTGAAATGATGTCAGGCCCGGAGAGAATGGTACCATCCTGCTTGCTGAGCGTTACGACGACAACAAGAATTCCGTCTTGCGAAAGCAGCTTGCGGTCACGCAGAACGATATTGCCTACATCGCCAACGCCAAGTCCATCGATCAATACATTACCCGCAGGAACTTTATTGCCTTTACGTGCATTTCCGCCCTGCAGTTCAACCGTATCGCCGTTATCAAGCAAGAAAATGTTTTCTTTCTCAATGCCGATTGCTTCACCAAGCAGAGCATGTTGACGCAGCATGCGATATTCACCGTGAATTGGAATGAAATATTTCGGTTTGATCAAATTAAGCATTAATTTAAGTTCCTCTTGGCTGCCATGACCGGAAACGTGAACGCCGGATACAGATCCCGGACCGTATATCACGTTGGCGCCTAAACGGAACAACTCATCGACCGTACGGCCGACATACTTCTCATTTCCAGGAATTGGTGTCGCGGCAATGATCACCGTATCTCCTGGTAAGATATCAACTTTACGGTGAGTGGAACGAGCCATTCTCGTCAAAGCCGACATCGGTTCTCCCTGACTTCCTGTTGAAAGCACGACCACACGATCGGCGGCCATCTTGTTCACTTCGTCGGGCTCAATCAGCATTCCTTCCGGAATGTTTAAATATCCTAGCTCAGAGGCGATATTTACAACGTTTACCATACTCCGTCCAATAACGGCAATTTTGCGTTTGGTGGCCATCGCGGCATTGATGACCTGTTGAATCCGGTGCACATTCGATGCAAATGTTGCAACAATTACCCGTTGGGTTGCTTTTCGGAAAATATCTTCGAATTCCACGCCAATCATGCTCTCAGACGGCGTGAATCCCGGACGTTCAGCGTTCGTGCTGTCAGACAGAAGCGCGAGCACTCCACGGCTGCCGATTTCAGCCATACGCTGTAAGTCGGCATATTGATCATTAACTGGTGTATGATCAAATTTGAAGTCTCCTGTGTGTACGACTGTACCTTCAGGCGTGTCCAAACATACGCCAACCGAATCCGGTATACTGTGATTTGTTCTGAAGAAAGTGGCTTTGATTGAACCAAGCTGCACTTCGGAATCGGCGTTGATCAAGATCCGTTTCGTTTCCCCCAGCAGTCCCGCTTCTTTTAGCTTTCCTTCGATAAGTCCCAATGTAAGCTTTGTACCGTATACAGGTACATTCAAATGTTTGAGCACATAAGGCAATCCGCCAATATGATCCTCATGTCCGTGCGTGATCAGAATGGCTCTGACTTTGTCACGATTCTCCGTTAAATACGTAATATCCGGAATTACGATATCAATTCCGAGCATATCCTCTTCCGGAAACTTGAGGCCCGCATCCACAACAACGATGTCAGATCCATGTTGGATGACATACATATTCTTCCCGATCTCACCGACGCCGCCCAGTGCAAAGATCAGTAATTTATCTTGGTTGTTCTTCTTTGACAAGTGTATCTTTCCTCCTAAATTTGTTCAACGTCAATAAAAACGTTATTCAATTTTCAAATTTTCTAATATTTGCCGCACCCAGTCACTTGAAATCATTATACATGATTATTTTAACAAAATACAAGTAAGTCTAATTTCTTGTTTGTGTCATTATGTTCTCATTAGGTTCTCCAAAAACAGAAAAACCGATGCTGGACGCACCGGTTTACCGTCATTTCACCATCTTCCCGGGTATCAAACAAGTTTGCGTAAAAATTCCGCTTCCGCTTCTGTTACGCCCACAAGCGGCAGTCTAACCCCACCTACAGGAAAACCGCGCAAGCCAAGTGCGTACTTAACGGCTACAGGATTTGGAACCGGATGCGGGCATTCAAACAGCCCTTTAAAGATAGGATGGTATTGGCGATAAAGCGCTGCAGCCTGCTGCACATCGCCCTTCAGATAGGAATGAATCAATAACTTCATTTCTTTGCCGATAATATGGCTGGCTACGCTAATGATGCCGTGGCCCCCGATTGCAAGCAGAGGCAGCGTCGCGCTGTCGTCACCGCTGTATACGAGGAATCCTTCCGGAGCACCGCTAATAATCTGCGTAAGCTGATCCAATGGCGCGCAGTCCTTCGTTCCAACGATGTTATCAACCTCTGCTAAGCGAAGCGTTGTCTCCACACTGATATTGACACCAGTACGGCCGGGCACGTTATAAAGGACGACAGGCAGCTTCGTCGATTGTGCAATCGCATAAAAATGCTGGTACATCCCTTCTTGGCTCGGCCGATTATAATATGGCGCGACAAGTAAGATGCCATCAACCCCCGCTTCTTCTGCCGCTTGAGTCAAATGGATGGAATGAGCCGTATTATTGCTGCCCGTTCCCGCAATGACCTTGCACCTTCCCCCAACATGTTTGACAGTAAAGCGAAACAGCTCCAGCTTCTCCTCGTCAGAAAGCGTAGGCGATTCTCCGGTCGTTCCTGCAACGACGAGGCTGTCGCTCTGCTGCTCGTTTATTAAATAGTCGATTAACCGGCCGGTCGTATCCCAGTCAATTTGACCATCCGCATCAAAAGGGGTTACCATTGCGGTCACTAATCTTCCAAAATCCATGTTGACTCCTCCTAAAAGTTTTACGAAACCAAACTAACTTCGTAATCATACACTAAGTTTTATGAGAATCCTATCTAATTAGTAATTAAATCGCTGTTAAAGATGCAGCGAGAATTTACTGTGAAGTGCGCGTAATGCCCCCGCCATATCTTGCTGTCTCACAAGTACCCATATCGTACTGTTCGAGTCGGCTGATTGGAGGATTTGAATGTCTTGCTCTGTCAGCGCTTCAACAATCCGGGCCATTATGCCTGGAACGCCGTTCATTCCGCCGCCTATGACAGACACCTTTGCGCAGCCTGATAATGTATGCGGAGCAAAGCCGCTCTGCTGTAGAACGGAGACCGCTTTGGGAGCGTCATCGTCAAATACAGTGTATACGGCAGCCCCTGGCGTTACGTTGATAAAATCGACGCTGATTCGATGGATTGCCATCGCTTGAAACACCTGCAGCTGAAGATCGCTCTGATTGTCCTTAGATGTAACAGAGATTTGCGTCACCCCTGATACATGGGCAATACCAGTCACGTGGCGGTCATTGACTGCCGATCCGGACGTTTTGGGGCCCAGATGGGTGACTAACGTACCCTCATCCTCTGAAAACGTTGAACGAACCCGCAGCGGCAGACTCGCCGCCTGGGCGATTTCTACAGCTCTAGGATGAATCACCTTCGCTCCTTGCCTGGCCATGTTGCAAATTTCGGCATAGCTGACATTTGTTAAAGGTTTAGCATTTTCAACAATTCGCGGATCAGCCGTTAAAATGCCGTTGACATCCGTATAGATGTCCACCCGTTCCGCCTTCAGAGCCGCGCCAAGCGCTGTCGCTGAAGTGTCGCTGCCGCCTCGTCCCAGTGTCGTCAGCTCCCCGGAATCGGATCTTCCTTGAAAACCGGCAACAATAACAAGAGATTGCTGATCCAGATGATGTTGAATCCGCTCGGGCTTTATCTCCAGAATCCGTGCATTGCCATATTGCCCGTCCGTTATGATACCGGCTTGGCCGCCTGTTAAAACAACCGCAGGAATCTGCCTTTCCCGCAGCAGACCGCAAAGCGTAACTGCAGAAATGATCTCCCCGCAGCAAAGAAGCAAATCCCGCTCCCTTGCAGGCAATGTGCTATTCTGAGCTCCAATTAAGGATAACAATGTATCTGTCGCATAAGGATCGCCGTTTCGGCCCATGGCCGAAACAACGATGACTAGTTGGTAATCTTGTTTCAGTTCTCTCTCGATATGACGGATAACATGTTCTCTGGCTCGTTCGGTAGAAAGGGAAGTGCCTCCAAACTTTTGAACCAATATTCGCATGATGCTAATCCTCCGTAACGGACAGAAGCAACATCCGAACTCCGTTAAATGAAACCCGTGTTATTTATTTTTGTCCGATCGCAATGTACTCGGCAATTTGAACCGCATTCCATGCCGCGCCCTTAAGCAGATTGTCTGATACGATCCACATATTCAAGCCAAGCGGGCTCCCTAAATCACGGCGCAATCGGCCAACAAAGACGTCTGGTTTACCTGCTGAATCGGTTGCGAGCGGATACTGCTGATTAGCTGGATCGTCTACAAGCGTAATTCCCGGCGCTTCGGACAAAATGCGTTTTACGTCTTCCAGATCATACTCATTCTTGAATTCGACATATACCGATTCCGAATGACCATATACGACTGGAACACGTACACAGGTTGCAGTGACGGCGATGGATTCGTCGCCCATAATTTTTTTTGTTTCCCGTACCATCTTCATTTCTTCCAGCGTATAACCATTATCTTGGAACTTATCAATTTGCGGGATTACATTGAAGGCGATTTGATGTTTTACCGGCAAGGAGCCTACAGGCAAAATATCAGGATTGATATCATTGCCATCCAGCGCTTCCTTCGTTTGGCGCAGCATTTCATCAATCGCCCGGCTTCCTGCCCCGGAAACGGCTTGATAAGTGGAAACAATGATACGAGAGATTCCATAACGGTCGCTTAATGGTTTCAGTGCTGCGACCATTTGAATTGTCGAACAATTAGGATTTGCAATAATTCCTTTATGTTCGCTAACTTTATCTATATTGACCTCTGGAACGATAAGAGGCGTTTCCGGATCCATGCGGAATGCATTCGTATTATCAATACATACAGCGCCATGGGCAACCGCGTGCGAGGCAAGTGCTTTACTGACGTCGCCGCCTGCACTAAACAGTGCGATCTCAATCCCTTTGAAGCTGTCCGGCGTTGCTTCCTCTACGATAAGCTCTTGACCTTTAAACGTAATTTTGGTTCCTGCGGAGCGCGCAGATGATAAAAGCTTCAGTTGGTTGATCGGGAAGTTACGCTCTTCAAGTAGTTTAAGAATTTGTTCCCCTACCGCACCTGTCGCCCCAACCACGGCAACGTTAAACATTTTTTGGTTCGTCATTTAGTGCTCTCCCCACTTTCCAAACATTACATTAAAAAATGAATCGCTTCATTCCTGTTAATAACTATATCGTTCAATGAGCATTGGCTGCAGTTGCTTTCCCTCCAGAGCGGCTTCGCAAGCCTCAAGGATCAAATCCATCCTGGCGACGAGCGAATTCGGCTTTTGCAGAGGATTATCCTGGCCGAATGGGACAAAGTAAATGTGTTTAGCTACCAGGAGCTTTGCGATATTGGATGCATTGAGACCTAATCCGTCATTTGTCGACACGGCCAGTACAACTGGTCGTTGGTTACGCATCTGCGCCTTCGCGGCCATTAGCACAGCGCTGTCAGTCATAGCGTTGGCCAGCTTGCTCGTCGTGTTCCCCGTACATGGGGCGATCACCAAAACATCGAGCAGCTTAGATGGTCCCAGCGGTTCCGCTTGAACAATCGTTGAAATAAGCTCATTGCCTGTTATATCCTTCAGCTGACGCTGCCATTCTGCAGAAGTACCGAATCTGGTGTCCGTCGTCATAATTGTCTGCGTTACGATCGGTACAACGCTTGCGCCTGCATCGACAAATCGTTTGATCTGTGGCATGACTTCCTCAAAAGTGCAATGAGAGCCTGATAAAGCATAACCGACCGTTTTGCCCTGCCAATTCATTGTCCATCCCCCCGTTGTCGTATATCATCCGAAATCAACCGACTTAAGCAATCCGCTAAGATACGTCCAGCTGTTTTCGGTGCGACGATACCGGGAAGTCCGGGAGCTAGCAACGCCTTGATTCCACGCTTTTCTGCAAAACGGAAATCCGTACCGCCAGGCTTGGAAGCCAGGTCGATAATAACGGCGCGGGCAGGCATTTTCGCAATAATTTGCGCTGTGACTATCATAGTCGGAATTGTATTAAAAAGCAAGTCAATATTGCCGCTTTCATGCATTAAATCCTTGATATAGAAGGGTTTAAAGCCCATCTCAAACGCCCTGGCATAATGCTCTTCCCGCCTCACTCCCATCTTCACTTTTGCCCCTAGGCCTTGCAATGTTCGCGCAAGTGTATATCCGGTTCTGCCTAATCCCAGCACTATGCACACGGAACCGTGAATCGTGATGTCCGTGTTTTGAATCGCCATCATGACAGCCCCTTCCGCCGTCGGAATAGAGTTGTAGATCGCCACATCGTCACGGTCAAGCAATTCAATCAACCGGATGCCGTGATTCTCGCATAGGTGCCGCAAATAAGGTTTTGCCATGCCCGTATACACTTTGCAATGTTTCTGAAGCTTTGAAACATGCTCATCCAGCAGCTTTAGCGCGCGATCACTGAACACAGCGGTTACTTCCCCATCATCATCCGTTCCTACAACAGGCAGGATCAAAACATCAATCCGTTCGAGCACATCATCGCGCAGTTCAACATGAATCGCTCCTTCAAGCGGGGTAAGCAGTCCATCGAACCCGCTTAGCATCACGCTCGCATCCAATTCGCTGAGCTTGCGGATTACTTCAAGCTGCCTCGCATCACCACCGAGCACCAACACCTGCGTCCCTGTCAGCATCTTGGCTCACTCCTTTCTGCGCACTTGGATATACATCATCTTATGCTTGCGCCCAGAAGGGGGTGAAAAACAAAAAAAGCCATTGCGAAAAACTCGCAAGGCTTTTTTGAAACCCTATATACTTTACTTGCCGGTGTGGCCGAAACCGCCGGCACCACGGACGGTATCGGAGAGCTCACTGACTTCCTCAACCGTTACTTGAGGCACGACTTGAAATACCATCTGTGCGATTCGCTCGCCGCGGGTAATCGAGAATGGCTCTTGGCCAAGGTTGATCAACAGCACTTTGACTTCACCGCGGTAATCCGCATCGATCGTTCCCGGCGTGTTCAGGCACGTGATTCCATGTTTGTATGCAAGGCCGCTGCGGGGACGGATCTGGGCCTCAAGCTCCTGCGGCATGGCCATCGCAAATCCGGTCGGAATGAGCTTACGCTCACCCGGTGCCAGAATGACTTCTTCTGTGACCGCTGCATGAAGATCGAATCCGCTGGCCCACTCAGACATTTTCTGAGGAAGCGTGACGTCCTCATTACCCGGCAGTCGTTTAAATTGAACTGGATACAAGACTATTCCTCCCTAATGCGGCTGCTGCTTTATCGCTTGATCCTACCATCGAAACGGCAAAAGGAACGGAGAGCATACGTTTGGTAATATCCTGTATATCCTCGATTGTTACGTTATCGATACGTTCAAGCATTTCGTCCAACGTGTAGTGCCTTCCCAGCATCAATTCATTTTTGCCGATTCGGTTCATTCGGCTGCTGGTGCTTTCCAGACTTAGAATGAGGCTGCCTTTAAGCTGCTCCTTACCGCGATGCAGCTCAGAATCAGACAATCCATCCGTTAAAAGCTCGCCCATCATCTCAACGGTTAAATCTAACACTTCTTTCGTTTGCTTGGGAGCCGTACCTGCATAGATGGTGAAAAGTCCGCTATCCGCATAGGAGGTATGGTAAGAATATACCGAGTACGCGAGTCCCCGCTTCTCCCTGATTTCCTGGAATAAGCGGGAGCTCATTCCGCCTCCGATTGCATTATTCAGAAGAATCATCGCATATAGTTTTGAATCAGAAATCGAGCAGCCTGGAAAAGACAAGCAGATATGATTCTGTTCGGTTTTCTTCTTGTGGAACAAATAATCGCCTCTAAAGCTCGGCTCGACAATGCCACTGCTCTCTCCACGGTTGCTGAAAGCTGAGAAATACTTCTCGAGGAGCTCCAATACCGCCTTTTCGTCCACATTGCCGGCAATGCTAATCACCGTATTGTCGATCCGGTAATGGGATTGCATAAACTGCTTCAGGGTATCGGAATCCATCGCCTGGAGGCGGTCTTCCAAACCAAGAATTGAATATGCGAGCGGATGGTCGCCGAAAGCGGCTCTCGACGCTTCATCATGCACCTTGTCATCCGGTGTATCTTCATACATTGAGATTTCTTCCAAAATGACGTTTTTCTCTTTAGCCAGTTCCGCCGGATCAAACTGGGATTCGAAGAACATATCGGCCAGCGCTTCCACTGCAATCGGCAGGTGCTGATCGAGTACCTTCGCGAAATAACACGTATATTCCTTTGACGTAAAAGCATTTACATTACCGCCGATGCCGTCAAACAGATCCGCAATATCTTTTGCGCTGCGCTGTTTGGTTCCTTTAAAAAGCATATGTTCGATAAAATGCGATATCCCGTTATTATCTGGCGTTTCGTTCCGGGATCCTGTCTTCACCCAAATGCCGAAGGAAACCGACCTGCATGTCGGAATGTTCTCCATCACAACGCGCAGTCCGTTCTTTAATGTATAATTATTCACCGGGTCCCCTCCTTGTAAATCAATGATTTCACTATATCAGAATTACGGCTCCGGCTCAACCGCAGGCACGCGTGTCTCGGATAACGTCTCGCTTACCGTCCCTAGTGCCAAGCCTTTGTTTTTAATTTCCCTGATGATGCCTGGCAGCGCCTGACTGGCAGATGAAGTAGGATGCATGAGAATTAACGCGCCCGGTTCAATGCGGAGCCTGATTTTGCGAATGATCCATTCCGGCGAAGGCTTCTGCCAATCTACGGTATCCAGCGTCCACAGTACGGTTTTTAGCCCTTGCTCTGCTGCAACCTCGACCGTCATTTGATTAAAATCTCCTGAAGGAGGAGCGAACCACTGATTATTCACCTTTAATGATTCTTGTAACAGCGCCTCTGTCTTTGCAATCTGTTGATAGGCCGATGACCTGCTAAGCTTACTCATATCCGGATGGGAATAGGCATGATTGGACATCTCATGTCCGCGGCTCTGGATCAGCTTGGCCGTTTCGACATTTCTTTTTAGCCAGCTGCCGTCAAAAAAGAAGGTGGCTTTAACACGCTCCTGATCCAGTACGTTCAGCATCGGCTCCAGATACTCGTTTCCCCATGCGACATTTATCATCAGCGCTGCCATCTTTTTATCCGGGTTGCCTTTGTAGATCGGATGGGGTCCCAAATCTTCCAAGCTTACTGCAGGCGGAACCTCACGATAGATGTAACGAATCGGCTCATGCAAAGGAGCGGACTTGGCAATTCGGTACGTTTTTTCGACATCCACTTCTAATCCGTTATAACCAGGTATCGCTTTCCATACGCGATCTACCTTCGCATCCACCGGCGGGATCCGTCTCTTAGCCGCTTCCTGCAATATTTGCTCATAAAGGGGTCCATTCAGCTTTTCTTCCCCGTCAAAAAAAGCGGAAACCGTTATGCCGGCCTGCTTAACATTTCTAACATATTCATTCAGACTGTCATTCATGCCGAACAATACCAGCATTGCTGCTAAACTGACGGTGATAAGCGTTATTTTTTTGCTGAACATCGTCCCAACTCCTCTCACTCCCTTCATCCTATGAAGAGTGGGACGAGAATATGAAACGAAAACAGCAGGCAAAACAAAAAAGAGACAGAGGGAATCTGACTCTTTGTCGTTATGTTATATAAGCTTTAAACAGCGCTGATTATTCAGCAGGCACCTGTGCCGCTAATACTGCTTTGCGGGAGAGGTTGACACGTCCTTGTCCATCGATCTCTGTTACTTTTACCATGATCTTGTCTCCGACTTGGACAACATCTTCCGTCTTGGCAACGCGCTCTGCGGCAAGCTGGGAAATGTGTACGAGACCTTCCTTGCCCGGTAAAATCTCTACAAATGCGCCAAACTTCTCAACACGTTTAACCGTACCATCATAGATTTCGCCAACTACGACTTCTTTGACGATGCCTTCGATGATTTGCTTCGCTTTCTGGTTCATCTCTTCGTTAGATGAAGCGATAAACACCGTACCATCCTGCTCGATGTCGATTTTCACGCCGGTTTCTTCAATAATCTTGTTGATAATTTTACCGCCTGCTCCGATAACATCGCGGATTTTATCCGGATTAATATGAAGAATAAGAATTTTGGGCGCGTATTGCGACAAGCTAGGACGAGGCTGCTGCATGATCTCAGTCATTTTGCCAAGGATGAACATCCGTCCTTCACGGGCTTGCTCAAGTGCTTGGGACAAAATAGCGCGGTCGATACCGGCAATTTTGATGTCCATTTGGATGGCCGTCACGCCTTCTGCAGTTCCCGCTACCTTGAAGTCCATATCGCCAAGATGATCTTCCAGCCCTTGAATATCCGTCAGAATGGAGAAATGCTCGCCTTCCTTGATCAATCCCATTGCAACTCCGGCCACCGGTGCTTTAATCGGCACGCCGGCATCCATCATGGCAAGTGTGCTTGCGCAAATGCTTGCTTGCGACGAGGAACCATTGGATTCAAGAACCTCAGATACCAGGCGAATGGTATAAGGGAATTCATTTTCCGGCGGTATAACCTTCGACAATGCGCGCTCGCCAAGCGCTCCGTGTCCGATTTCGCGTCTTCCCGGGGCCCGCAGCGGCCTGGCTTCCCCAACGCTGAACGGAGGGAAGTTGTAATGATGCATGAAACGTTTAGTATCCTCAAGGCTGATGCCGTCCAAAATTTGAACATCGCCAAGTGCGCCAAGTGTACAAATACTAAGCGCTTGCGTCTGTCCGCGTGTGAACAAGCCAGAGCCATGCGTGCGCGGCAGCAGGGCAACATCACATTCGATTGGACGAATTTCATTCAATGCTCGTCCGTCCGGACGAATTTTATCTACAGTAATCAACCTGCGAACTTCTTCTTTCACGATGTCGTGAAGAACTTCTTTGACATCATCCATCAAATCAGGCGTTTCTGCATATACGGATTGGAAATGCTCTACTGTTTCGTTTTCAATCGCATCGATCGCGTCTTGTCTGGCATGCTTTTCATGAATGCGAATCGCATCGACCAGTCGAGCCTGCGCATAATCGCGAACCGCTTGATTCACGTCTGCATTCACAGCGTGCAGCTGTACTTCCATCTTAGGCTTGCCTGCAATGCGAACAAGCTCTTCCTGTACATCTACGATCTTGCGAATTTCATCGTGACCGAACATGATGGCCTCGAGCATGATATCCTCAGAGATTTCATTCGCTTCGGCTTCAACCATCATGATGGCGTCTTTAGTGCCGGCTACGACAACGTAGATATCGCTTTTCTCTTCTTGTTCGATCGTTGGATTAATAATGAACTGTCCATCTACACGACCGACAATCACGCCTCCGACAGGGCCGTCAAACGGCACATCCGAGATTGAGAGCGCTGCGGATGTACCGATCATTGCAGCAATCTGCGGGGAACAATCCTGATCCACGCTCATAACCAGATCAAGAATCTGGACGTCATTGCGGAAGCCTTCCGGGAAAAGCGGACGAATCGGACGATCTGTCAGCCGGCTTGCAAGAATCGCCTTCTCGCTGGGACGGCCTTCTCTTTTAATAAATCCGCCAGGAATTTTACCAACCGCATATAACCGTTCTTCATAGTTAACGGTTAGCGGAAAGAAATCCAGGTCTTTAGGTGCAGACGATGCAGTAACGGTACACAATACAACGGTGTCACCATACTTCACTGTAACAGATGCGTTCGCTTGTTTGGCTAATCGTCCTGTTTCCAGTACGAGCTTGCGTCCGCCTAGCTGCATTTCAACTTGTTGTAACATGGTATCCCTCCTGTCAATATTTCCATTCGACAGCTTTCATGGCATTTCCTGCTTTGAAAGCTTATGTAAGCAAAAGTGCTGCCGTTATTTACAAAAAGCAACCCGATGAACAGCCCCGCCGGAACACCGGACGACTGAACAACCAGGTTGCTTTTTTCCCCGCAATTGTTTATCGGCGAAGGCCGAGCTTCTCGATCAACGCGCTATAACGTCTTACGTCTTTGTTCTTCAAGTATGCCAGCAGCTTACGGCGCTGACCTACCATCTTGAGCAAACCGCGACGGGAATGATGATCTTTCTTGTGCTCCCGAAGATGCTGCGTCAAATTGACGATGTTTTCTGTCAGGATAGCGACTTGCACTTCCGGTGAACCGGTATCACTTGCGTGAGTTTTGTGCTGTTCGATCAATTCATTCTTACGTTCTTGGGTAATTGCCATCCTTTTCACCTCCTTGATTATAATCGCCGATGGCCTCGCCGCCGATGGTGAGAGCGAACGACCAAGCCATGGTTCATGTGCTGCAGAGCAGTGTCCACAACGTTGTCAATTATAACATAAAGAGAAGAGCAAAGTAAATGTTTCTCTCTCATGCATTAAAAACTCGAAATATTATTCATGTTCTGCAGCAGTTGCCTGGCTATTAAAGCATCTTTATTGATCTGATCAATCAGCTGCTCAACCGAATTAAACCTCTGTTCCGCTCGAATAAAGGATTGGATATCGACATGAACCAACTGGCCGTACAAATCCCCGTTAAAATCAAAAAGATGAACCTCAGGTGTAGGCTGCGCTTCATTCGAACCAAATGTCGGTTTGACCCCGATGTTCATTACACCCGGGCAGCTCCGATCACCGACACGCAGGATGACCGCGTACACACCTAATCGAGGCAGTGCATATCTGCCGGACAGACTTATGTTTGCTGTTGGATAGCCGATCGTACGACCGCGCCCGTCGCCATGCGACACAACGCCTGATATCTGATACGGCCGCCCCAATAAACGTGCAGCTTCCTCTACATTGCCCTCCAAAAGACGTTCCCTAATCGATGTACTGCTTACCTTTTTATTATCGAGATGAAAGGGTTCAGCTACATCGACCTGCATTAACGGCGCGCCTAATGATTCGAGCATCGCAGGATCGCCTGCTCCACGGTGGCCGAAAGTGAAATCAAATCCAACCACAGCACGCTTGACCTGAAGGGCTTGAAGCACTTCTCTTACAAATTGCTCCGGTGTTACTTTGGCAAATGTTTGATCAAACCGGAACACATAAGCCGTGTCTACACCCAAGTCAGCGAATCGAGCCATTTTATCTTCGAGAGGAGTCAAGCTCGTCATATATCGATCTCCTTGCCCAAGCACTTCCTTGGGATGTGGGGAAAAAGTCATAACTGAAGCCCGAATTCCTTCAGCCCGTGCAGCTTGAACGGCCCGGGATATAACCTTTTGATGTCCTTTATGAACACCGTCGAAATGGCCGATCGCCATGGTCTGGGGTACACCGTAAGCCAACCGGTCGTCATCGGACAAAGGATAACTCAACGAGATGATTTCCACTGCTGTTACACCTGCATTTCTTTTTCATGAACTAAGATTCAACCGGAGAAAATACTTTAACAGGCCGAATAAGTCCACTATTGAAGTCCTTCTCATAGATACCTAGAAAAGTTTGATCTTCATTATAAAGCCTTGTTAGTCCGGTACCGCTTGGTTTAGGCGTCACGTCATCAAAAGCCAGTTTTTTTCCCTGCAGCGCAAGCACTGCTGTTTCGTGATTAACGGTAAGCTTGTCCATATGGTTCAATACGGCATCGACAGGCAGCAAGCGCGGAATCATCGCATTCTGGCCCTGCAGCTGCTCAATCTGCTCAAGCGTTAAACAGTCCGCTTCGGTCAAGCCCGCAGAAAGCGTTCGTTTTAACGACGCCATCGCAGCAGGCACACCAAGCGCCTTGCCGATATCAACACAGAGTGTACGGATATAAGTACCTTTAGAACAAGTCACATGGAATGTGATACGCGGGTGAGCAGCCTCCAAATCAAGTGATAATAATTGAATCTCATGAATTGTTGCCTTCCGCTTCTTGCGTTCAACGACCTTACCTTCACGAGCGAGCTCGTACAGACGCTTTCCGTCGACACGAACAGCCGAGTACATTGGCGGAACCTGCTCAATCTCACCAACAAAGGAATCGAGCGCATTACGCACCTGCTCCTCAGTTAGGCTGACATTCAGGGCAGTCTCAGTCACTGTACCGGTAAGATCCTCCGTATCCGTGCTTACGCCGAATTGAAGCACCGCTTCATAAGCTTTCGGAAGCTCCTGCATGTATTCTACCACTCGAGTCGCCCTTCCGATGCACAGCGGCAATACGCCGGTTACCTCAGGATCTAATGTGCCCGCATGGCCTATGCGTTTTGTGCGAAGCAGTCTTCTAGCTTTGGCGACAACATCGTGCGACGTCCAGCCGGCCGGCTTCCATACTGCCAAAATTCCATTCATCTAAATCAGTACCCTCCTGATTGCATTCACAACCTGAGTGCTTGCATCAGTCAGCGTAGCGTCAAGACGGCAACCTGCGGCCCGGACATGGCCGCCGCCGCCGAACATTTGGGCAATTGCTGCGACATCCACAACGCCGGCCGAACGAAGGCTGACTTTGATCTGGCCTTCCTCCGTACTTTTAAACAGAATGCCGACTTCAACACCGTCAATGTTGCGTGCGTAATTGACCAGCCCTTCCAAATCCTCGCCGACCGCTCCCGTTTCAACAAGATCCGACGGTTCAATGTACAGCCAACCGATTTTCCCATCCTCTGTAAACGTTAATCGCGAAAGCCCTCTTTGCAGGAGGCGCAGCTGCGGCATCGACATCTTTTCGAGCAGATGGTCGGCGAGCTCATTGCCGTTGACGCCCTTCATAAGAAGCTTCGATGCCACTTCCATGACATGAGGACTTGTGTTCGAATAACGGAAACCGCCTGTATCTGTCAGCAATCCCGTATAAATAGCAGTCGCAGCTTCGACATCAAGCTCGAGCTCCATATACTCGACAAGATCATATAAAATTTCCACGGTCGCTGCGGCATCGGTACGAATCAAATTCGTCGAGCCGAATCCGTCGTTCGTGGGGTGATGGTCAATATTAAGCAATTGGACATCCGGGCTGAACCATTCGCTTACGAGTCCAATGCGTTTGAAATCCGCACAATCAACGCTGATTACTCTTGAAAACTTCCGTTCAAGCGGAGCTTTTGACAAGTTGCCGATCTGGTCGGCCAAAGTAAGATAATGAAGACGGGAGGGCACTGCGCCCTCATTAATAAGGACTGCTTTCTTGCCTAACTTGGCAAGCAGCCAAGCTACGACAACGGTAGAGCTGATCGCATCGCCGTCCGGCTGAACATGGGAGACGACCAAATAGTCGTCTCCCGTTTTGATAAAGTCTATTGCGTCTGTGAGCCGCTGCTTATAATCAGCCTGCGATTCCATCATACGGATTCTTTCCCATTGATTTGTTCCAGCAGCGATTCGATACGGCTGCCATATTCAATGCTGCTGTCAAACTTGAATATAAGCTCTGGTGTATGGCGCAAACGAACTCTTTTACCAAGCTCTGACCGAATGAAACCTGATCCTTTCCCTAAAGCCTTCAATGTTTCTTCTTTTTGCTCGTCACTGCCAAGCACACTTAGAAACACTTTAGCTTGCGAGAGATCGCTGGTTACCTCGACGCCGGTTACCGTTATAAACCCGATTCTCGGATCCTTGAGTTCTGTTTGTATAATTTGGCTTAATTCTTTTTTTATCTGCTCTCCAACTCGGCCTACCCGAATTTTCGCCATGCTTGACTCACCTCTCTACAGTTTCCATAACGAAGGCTTCGATGGTATCCCCTTCCTTCAAATCGTTATAACGATCAAGGGTAATCCCGCATTCATATCCTTGCGCAACTTCTTTCGCATCGTCTTTAAATCGTTTCAATGATTCGATTTTGCCTTCGAAAACGACGATTCCGTTACGGATTACACGAGCTTCTGCAGAGCGGGTAATCTTACCGGATGTTACCATACATCCCGCAATCGTTCCCACCTTGCTTACTTTGAAGAGGTTTCTTACTTCAGCGTGCCCAATAACGCTCTCCTTGAATACAGGATCAAGCATACCTTTCATCGCTTGCTCGATTTCATCGATGACATTATAGATGACACGATGGAGACGGATATCAACCTTCTCCTGCTCGGCGGTTTGCTTCGCTTGCGGTTCTGGACGGACGTTGAAGCCGATAACGATGGCGTTGGATGCAGAGGCCAAAATAATATCGGATTCTGTAATCGCACCTACGCCGCTGTGAATGATTTTTACGCGTACGCCTTCGATTTCGATTTTTTCCAATGAGCCCTTCAGCGCCTCGAAAGAACCCTGCACATCGGCTTTGATAATGACGTAAAGGTCTTTGATCTCGCCTTCTTTGATGTGCTGGTACAGATCGTCCAACGTAACGCGTGTGTGCGAGCCGAGCTCGGATTGACGATGTTTAATCGCACGGCGCTCCGCGATGGCACGTGCTTTGCGCTCATCTTCGAAAGCAAGGAATGGATCCCCAGCTAAAGGAACTTCCGTTAATCCGGTAATTTCAACCGGTGTGGACGGTCCAGCTTCCTTCATTTTACGGCCTTTATCATTGACCATTGCGCGGACGCGTCCAAAGCAATTGCCTGCTACGAAAGCATCGCCAATTTTTAACGTACCGTGTTGAACGAGGATACGCGCAACCGGTCCTTTACCTTTATCAAGCTCAGCCTCAAGGACGGTAGCACGGGCGCGCTTGTTCGGATTCGCTTTGTAGTCATTCACTTCAGCGACAAGCAGGATCATCTCAAGCAGATCCTCCAGGCCAATGCGCTGTTTTGCGGAAAGGTTAACGAAAATGGTATCGCCGCCCCACTCTTCCGGTACCAGCTCATATTCCGTCAATTCTTGTTTGATTTTATCCGGGTTTGCATCCGGTTTATCGATTTTGTTCACAGCGACAATAATCGGCACGCCCGCTGCCTTCGCATGGTTAATGGCTTCAACGGTTTGCGGCATAACGCCGTCATCCGCCGCTACAACAAGAATTGTAATATCCGTTACCTGAGCTCCGCGCGCACGCATTGTTGTGAACGCTTCGTGACCCGGCGTATCGAGGAATGTGATTTTCTTATGGTTAACCTCAACTTGATAAGCGCCGATGTGCTGTGTAATCCCGCCAGCTTCTCCACCCGTTACGTTCGTATGGCGAATCGCGTCAAGCAATGTGGTTTTACCATGGTCAACGTGACCCATAATGGTAACGACTGCAGGACGAGCCACCAGATCTGCTTCATCATCATTTTCTTCGAAGGTTTCGAAAGCATCTTCTTCAACCGGAATTTTAAGTTCGACTTCCACGGAATATTCATTAGCTACAAGCTGAACAGCGTCCAAATCGAGCTCTTGGTTGATGGTAGCCATCACGCCTAAGAACATTAACTTCTTGATGACCTCAGAAGCATCTTTATGCAGAAGCTTAGCAAGCTCGCCAACGGTCATATTGCCGCGGACGATAATTTTCTTTGGTGTATTGTCAATCTTCTCGCGCGGCGGTTGATTTTGGTTATTGCCGCCACGACGGTTATTTTTGCCGCCACGGTTGTTGCCGCCTCTGAAATTGCCGCCACGGGAATCTTCAAAGCGTTTCTGGCTCGGGTTTTGATTTGTTTTTCTATTGTTTCTTCCTGCGTTTCCTCCAGCGCGTGAAGCATCGGAATCAGTAGAACGGCCTCCTGCCGGTGCGGCAGCTGGTCGGTTCGGCTGAGAAGGACGATTGTTGTCAAAACGCTGTCCTCCGCCTTGACCGCCGGGGGAGCTTTGACCACCAGGACGCTGCTGGCCGGTACGCTGGCCGCCTTGACCGCCTTGACCGCCCTGTCCGCTTGGAGCTGGACGTCCTGTTCCATTGTTACGTCCTGCGCCTTGGCCTCCTGGTGCTGGACGCCCGGAACCGTTTTGGGCAGGACGCTGCTGTTGATTCGTGCGTCCTGCGCCTTGGCTTTGACCTTGTGGATTATGTCTTCTCTGCCCTTCGCCTGATGCGTTTTGTGCAGGTCGTTGTTGCTGATTGTTTTGGGTATTAGATCTTTGTTCTGTTGAATTCATAGGCTCCTGTCGATTCTGGTTATTTTTGTTTCCTTGAAGTTGGGTTTGGCTTGGTTGTGATGGCTGCCCAGCCTGCGGGCTCCTGGCCTCTTGCGTTTTTGCACTGTTCGAAGCCGCTGCCGCAGCAGATACGGTCACGTTGCTGTCCTGAGCCCGCTTTGCAGCTGCATTGGCTTTAATGTCCCGAAAAAAACCTTCCACCTTGTTCACCATCTCATTTTCCATGACGCTCATATGGTTATTTACAGGAAGGTTCAGACGTTTCAGGATTGTAATAATTTCTTTACTGCTCATATTGAGCGATTTTGCATATTCATATACGCGTAATTTATCCTTGTTGTCTTGTTTACTCAATATTCTCCACCTCCGTAAGATGACTCAAATGCTTTCGTATCATCGATGCGAAACCGTGGTCAGTTACAGCTATGAGCACTCTCTCCGCTTTTCCGATTGCATTGCCGATAGTTTCCCGGTCAAAAGCTTCCATCATAGTAACCCCGTAAGAATCGCATTTATCACGAAATTTCTTTTTCGTGTTTTCCGAAGCGTCTCCGGCAACAATCACCAGATGTGCCTTTCCTTGCCGGACGGCCTTAAGCACAGTTTCATCGCCTGTTACGAGCTTGCCCGCCCGCATTGCCATACCCAGCGCGGATAACGCTTTATTCGCCGTTGTCATTGGACGACTCCTTACCGGCAAGAAACTCATCCTGTACCTCAATGAAATCCTGTTCCAATTGGTCATAGATTTCCGGTTGGACGGTAACCTTTAGAGCACGATCCAACGCCTTGCTTTTTTTGGCTAGCTTAAAGCAGCTCACTTTTCCACAAAGGTATGCGCCGCGGCCGGCTTTCTTCCCCGTCAGGTCGATTAACGTTTCTTCGGACGGGGTGCGTACGATACGAATGAGTTCTTTCTTGGGCATCATTTCTTGACATGCCACGCATTTGCGAAGCGGTATTTTTCTCGGCTTCATGCTTGCTCCCTCCGTTTCCTTGATCTGCCAGGGTACACCAGCAGAATCAATCGATGGAGACAGAATCCTGATGCATGGTGCCCTCTTCCGTACGCGGACGGCCGTATTCCTGCTCCGCTTGGGTCTCGCTTTTAATGTCGATCTTCCAGCCTGTCAGCTTTGCCGCAAGGCGCGCATTTTGGCCTTTGATCCCAATTGCCAGCGACAGCTGATAATCCGGTACGATCACTCTGGCCATTTTCTCTTGTTCGAATACGATAACCTCCAAAACTTTGGAAGGGCTAAGCGCATTCGCCACATATTCATCCACGTTTTCGGACCAACGCACGATATCGATTTTCTCGCCTTTAAGCTCAGTGACGATCGTCTGTACCCGCATTCCCTTAGGACCGACGCAGGATCCAACCGGATCTACTTCTTCATTGCGGGAGTGTACTGCAATCTTAGAACGGAAACCGGCTTCCCGGGCTACCGAACGAATCTCCACTACACCGTCATAAATTTCCGGAACTTCCAGCTCGAACAAACGTTTGAGCAAACCAGGATGTGTGCGGGACAAAATAATCTGCGGTCCCTTTGTCGTATTCTCTACCTTCGTAATGAAGGATTTCACACGGTCGCCGTGTTTAAATTTGTCCGTCGGCATCAATTCCGTCAATGGCAGCACCGCTTCCACTTTCCCCAGATCGACGAACAGATTGCGCGTATCTTGCCGCTGCACGATCCCGTTAACGATATCCTCTTCCTTGTCGATAAACGCATTGTAGATTAGCCCGCGTTCAGCTTCCCTAATGCGCTGCGTTACAACCTGTTTGGCTGTCTGCGCTGCAATCCGGCCAAAATCCCTTGGCGTGACTTCGATCTCGGCGATATCTTCCAGGTGGTAGTGCGGGTTGACCTCGCGTGCTGCTTCAACTGAAATTTCCAGCCGCGGATCCAACACCTCTTCAACAACGTTTTTGCGCGCGTAAACTTTAATTACACCGGTAAAGCGATTGATGTCCACACGAACATTCTGGGCGGTGTTAAAATTACGCTTGTAGCTGGAGATCAGAGCAGCTTCGATCGCCTCAATTAAAACGTCTTTGCTGATTCCCTTATCCCGTTCGATTTCCGACAGTGCTTCAATAAAATCCATGCTCATTTGAAATGAGTTCCTCCTCGTGGGCAATTAGAAAACAATAGCCAACCGCGCGCTGGCGACTTTCGCGTATGGAATCGTATGTTGTTTCTTGCCAATCTCAACTGTTGCTTGCTCACCGTCAAAGGAAAGCAGTGTGCCTTCAAATTCTTTCAAGCCGTCAATCGGCTCATAAGTAGATATAAATACGTATTTGCCGACTGCTTTGCGAAGATCATCAGGCTTCTTAAGCGGACGCTCCGCTCCCGGGGAAGATACCTCCAGAAAATAAGCGACAGAGATCGGATCATTCTGATCCAACTGTTCGCTTAAAAACTCGCTGATCCGGCCGCACTCGTCAATATCAATGCCGCCTTCCTTATCTACAAAGACGCGGAGAAACCAATTACTTCCCTCCTTGACGTATTCGATATCGACCAATTCAAAGCCGTGGCTATCCAGGTACGGACGAACCATATCTTCGACGGCGGTTTTAATTGTGTTTGTAGTCAAACGTCTTGACCTCCCGATCGTAAATGCGAAATTGGGTTGACAAAAGCTAAAGAGTGGGTTGCCCCACTCTTCTACAGGAAATACTTTATCATCAGGATTACCAGAAAAATTATACCATAATCAAGTGGGAGTGACAAGATGATTATGAAAATGCTGGTTTTTGTTTTCACAACCGGGGTGGTGCGGCAGTCGCCTCCGCTTCGCGCAAATGGAGCTGCCTCCGGCCGCGGTTGAAGCCTTGTTCCCAGAATTATATCCTATGGATGCAACAAGGCTTCAAAGGCGGCACGTAAACTCTCCGGCAGCTTCCATTTGCGCTTCGCTGCGGCTTTTGCCGCACCGTCAACCCCAAATGCAAAACCAAAAACCAAGCAGGAAAGAAGAAGTATGTGCAATAACAAAATGCTAATGCTATTGCACACTCAAATACAAACCAACAAATACAAACCCAATACGACACCTAAATTAAAACAATGGTTCGCTAGAAAAACCATAACCACTTCAATAACCGGATCTAACCTCTAATCCTTCTCGCAAGGCATTTTAGAACAACGATAACTGATTGGACTCCGGCAGGCCTCGGAAGCAGCCCATACTGTTTAATACTTCGATGACGGTTTTACTCGCCTTCGATTTTTGCTGGAAGTCTTCGATGGAGAGGAAATCGCCCTGCTCCTTCGCTGCGGCGATATTGCGGGCGGCGTTGTCGCCGATGCCGGCAATCGCGGCGAACGGAGGGATCAGCGAGTCTCCTTCAACTGTGAAACGCAGCGCATCCGATTTGAACAGATCGATAGGCTTGAATGAGAAGCCCCGCGCCGTCATCTCCAGCGCCATCTCCAGAATCGATACCATAGCTTTTTCCTTCGGCGTAGCTTGGAACCCCTTGGCGTCAATCTCAATCAATTTCCGCTTAATCGCATCATAACCTTGGCACAAAAGCTCAAGATCAAAATCCTCCGCCCGGACCGTAAAATAAGTCGCATAAAACTCTATTGGATAATACAGCTTGAAAAAGGCCGTTCTTACAGCCGAAATAACATAAGCTGCGGCATGCGCCTTCGGAAACATATACTCAATCTTCAAGCAGGAATCAATATACCACTGCGGCACTTTACAGTTTTTCATTTCGTCGATCCATTCGGGAGTCAAGCCTTTCCCTTTACGAACACTCTCGGTTATTTTGAACGCCAATCCGGCATCCATTCCCGCTTTATAAATCAAGAACAACATAATGTCATCCCGACAGCCGATAACAGTCTTGATGTTACATGTATTGTTTTTAATTAGTTCCTGAGCGTTGCCAAGCCACACTCCGGTTCCATGTGAAAGCCCTGAGATTTGCAGTAAATCCGCAAACGAGGAAGGCTGTGTTTCCTGCAGCATCTGGCGCACGAATTTGGTGCCCATCTCCGGAACCCCATAGGTTGCAACCGGCGTGCGGATCTGTTCCGAGGATACGCCCAAGGCTTCCGTAGAATTAAATAAACTCATGACCTTCGGATCATTCATCGGGATGGTTGTCGGATCGACTCCCGTCAAATCCTGCAGCATACGCATCATCGTCGGATCATCGTGCCCAAGAATATCAAGCTTAAGCAGGTTGGCATCAAAAGCATGATAATCAAAGTGCGTTGTTTTCCACTCCGCGCTCGTATCGTCAGCAGGAAACTGAACAGGCGTTATATCCTCTACTTCCATATAATCCGGTACCACGACGATACCGCCCGGATGCTGGCCGGTGCTGCGTTTCACGCCGGTACATCCGTTAGCAAGGCGGCTTAATTCGGCGCCTCGCCATTTCTTGGCTTGGTCCTCTTCATACTTTTTGGCAAAACCAAAGGCCGTCTTCTCGGCCACCGTGCCGATCGTTCCCGCACGGAACACGCTTTTCTCGCCGAACAGCACCTTTGTGTAGTTGTGCGCATGCGGCTGATATTCCCCGGAAAAGTTCAAGTCGATATCGGGAACCTTATCCCCTTTAAATCCAAGGAACGTCTCAAACGGAATATCCTGCCCTTCACCCTTCATCGGTTTGCCGCAGTTCGGACAGTTTTTGTCCGGCAGGTCAAAGCCGCTCGGCACACTGCCATCCAAGAACCATTCGCTATGCCTGCATTCCGGGTTTTTGCACAAATAATGGGCAGGCAGCGGGTTTACTTCGGAAATGCCAAGAAATGTTGCAACGACGGAAGATCCTACGGAACCGCGGGAACCAACCAGATATCCATCTTCGTTCGACTTTTTTACAAGACGCTCAGATATTAAATAGTTAGCCGAAAAGCCGTACTTGATAATCGGTACCAATTCCTTCTCGAGCCGCTGTACAACCACGTCCGGCACAGGCTCACCATACATTGCTTTGGCCGTCTCGTAACATTTCTCCCGGATTTCGTCGTCTGCTCCCTCAATAATCGGGGTAAACAGCTTATCCGGAAACATCTCGAACGGCTCAAAACGAGCCGCAAGATCCACTGTGTTACGAACGACAACCTCATACGCCATTTCCTTGCCCAAAAATTCAAATTCCTCGAGCATTTCATTGGTCGTACGGAAGTGCGCATCCGGCTTGCGCATGTCCTTTAACGGGCTGAATCCGGTAATGCCATGTATCGTAATATCGCGATAAATTTTATCTCTCGGGTTCAAATAATGGACATTTCCCGTAGCAATGACCGGCTTGCCAAGCTTCTCGCCGATTTGGACGACTCTGCGAAGTGCCTGTTCGATCTCCGCACGGCTACCGACCAATCCCTTGTCGACCAGATGCATATAGAAACCAACGGGTTGAATCTCAAGCACATCATAGAATCGCGCGGTTTCTTCCGCTTCTTCAAGCGATTTGTTTAATACCGTCTCGAAGAATTCGCCTTTCTCACAGCCCGAGATGACGATGAGCCCTTCCCGAAGTTCAACTAGCTTGCTTTTAGGAATACAGGCAACCCGTTTGAAATGCTTAGTATGCGACATGGAAATTAATTTGAACAGATTTTTTTTGCCTGTAGCGTTAATGGCATAAATATTGCAATGAAATGGACGAATATTGGATAAATCCAGCCCTACATAATCATTAAGCTGATGAAGTCCGGTAATATTGCGCGCTGCCGCATCCTGTATGAGGCCAAATAGGATACCGCCCAGTGCGATCGAGTCATCGATTGCGCGGTGATGGTTTTCCAGGCTGATTTTGTATTTATCAGCCAATGTATTCAACCGGTGATTTTTTAAAGTCGGATGCAGAAAACGAGCCAATTCCAGCGTATCCAGTACAGGATTCATGAGCTCAGGCATACCGTTTGCTTTGCAGGCCGCCTGAATAAAACCGATATCAAATCGCGCATTATGCGCAACGAGCACAGCATCCCCGATAAAATCAACGAACTCTCTCAGCTTCGGTTCCAGCTCCGGTGCGTCAACGACCATATCATCCGTAATGCTGGTAAGCTGCTGAATATGATAAGGAATTTTCTCATGCGGGTTAATGAAGGTCGAGAACCGGTCGATCTCCTTGCCTTCTTTCATTTTGACGCCGGCCAATTCAATAATTTTGTTGTTAATGACCGACAAACCGGTCGTCTCGATATCAAATACCACATATACTGCTGTTTGCAGCGGTTCTTCACGCGGGAGAAGCACCATCGGGACGGCATCATTGACGACATTCGCCTCAACGCCAAACAGCACTTGGATACCATTCTTTTTAGCTGCTTTGTAGGCGTCAGGATAACACTGCACGTTGCTATGGTCGGTAACAGCGATTGCCTTATGCCCCCACTTCGCCGCTGTCTTGATATAAGCATCTATTGGCGTTACGGCATCCATCGTGCTCATCGTTGTGTGCAAATGGAATTCTACCCGCTTTTCTTCCGCGTCATCCTTACGTTCCGCCGGCGCTTTGACCTCATGAAGATCATTGGGCATCATAACCAGCTCCGGTTCCTGCATGAACCGGTCATATTCCACTCTGCCGCGCGCTTTAATCCATTTCCCGTTAGACAGCAGGCTGAGTATTTTTACATCTTCCTTTGTTTTGGCAAACATCTTCATCGCGATCGAGTCGGAGAAGTCCGTCACATTAAATGTAAACAGCGTACTTCCGTTACGAAGCTCTTTCACATCCAGGCCAAATACCGTTCCTTGTACTGTGACCTTTTTTTCCTCCTCCAAAATCTGCATAATCGGAGTTGGTTCTTCACGAATATCATAACCGACCACAAGCCTCAGATCGCCCTCATCGACATCCGGCACATCGCTTACGCTGCTTGCCATCATCGCTTCGATGATTTCCCGTTCCTCCTGCGCCTGCCTTTGGTTAAACTTCTCTAGCTCCTCCGCTCGGGATTCACCTGCCAGAAGCTTCATTCGGAGCGTGCGCCGAAAACCTCGCTCAAAAAACTGGGATGCCGCTTCATCAATCTTCTTCTTTTTTGCCAGCTCCACAACCGTCTCATCCTGAAGCGTCAATGACAGCAGATCGCCTTCGATCTCTAATCTGGCTTTGCCAAGCCAGCCATTAACCGAGGCCATCTCCGATTGCGCCCATTCTACGAACAGCGGCCAGTAGGCTGTGATAAGCTCTGCAGTCTGTACATCCGGATCATATTCCGTAACGAATTGAACCGACGCGATATGAGCAAATTTATCTTTTATCGTTTGCGTAAATCGGATATGGGCCTGTAAAGGCACCAAGGACGTTTTGCGGATGCAAAACGTCCATTCCCGATTGGTGGAACTGACCAGAACTTTCTCGATCAGACCGTCCTTATAGTAGGTATCGATGAACTCCTGCGGCAGCTCCGCTTGCTTCATCAATAATTCAAATCGATGCCTTTTATCCCCTGGTTTGTCCATGATTCCCTCCCAATCCTACTGCGGTGCTGCGACGCGTATTAATAAGCGCGTGCAAACACAACCGTATGTGCTGCAGGGTCTCCGCATACTAGACACTTTTCTTTCTTGCTTGATGCCTCAAATGGAATATTTCGGCTCGTAGCGCCGGTTTCTTCTTTCACTTGCTTTTCACAGGCATCGGAACCACACCAACCGGCTTCGACAAATCCGCGTTTTTCCTCTACGAATGCTTTCATCTCATCCAGCGTATCCAATGACCGGAAGTTATCTTCACGGAAAGCTTTTGCTTTCTCAAACATATCTTGATGAATCTCTTGCAGCATACGTTCGACTTCTTCGACCAGGTTGTCCTGTGCGACAACACGCTTCTCACCGCTAATCCGGGATACGAGCACAACCACTCCGTTTTCCATATCACGCGGTCCCAGCTCAAGACGAAGCGGCACGCCGCGCATCTCATACTCATTGAACTTCCAGCCCGGACTTACATCGGACCGGTCATCAACACGCACACGCACACCGGCTTTTTTCAGCTCGGCATACAGCTCGTCCACTCGTCCTATAACCTGTTCGCGGGATTTCGGCGGCCCAATCGGAATCATAATGACCTGCGTAGGCGCCACTTTCGGCGGCAAAGCAAGACCGCGATCATCACCGTGCACCATGATCATCGCACCGATCAGGCGCGTGCTGACACCCCATGAAGTCGTATGCGCAAATTGCAGCGTGTTTTCCCGATCAAGGAATTTGATATCAAAAGCAATGGCAAAATTCGTGCCCAGATAATGGGAGGTTCCCGCTTGTACAGCGCGTCCATCCTTCATCATCGCTTCGATCGAGAAGGTATCGACCGCTCCTGCGAATTTCTCCGAAGGTGTCTTCTGGCCAACGATAACCGGAATCGCCAAAAAGTCTTCCACGAAATCCCGGTAGATCTCGAGCATCTGCATCGTTTCCTTGCGCGCTTCCTCTTCCGTCTCATGTGCCGTGTGGCCTTCCTGCCACAAAAATTCGCTCGTACGTAGGAAAGGAAGCGTCCGCTTTTCCCAACGAACCACGTTTGCCCATTGATTGATCAGCACCGGAAGATCGCGATAGGATTGAATCCATTTTGCATACATATGTCCGATCATCGTTTCAGAAGTAGGACGGATCGCAAGACGCTCTTCAAGCTTCTCTCCAGCTGCCTCGGTTACCCAAGGCAATTCTGGATTAAAGCCTTCCACGTGCTCTTTTTCTTTCTGGAAGAAGCTCTCCGGAATAAATAAAGGGAAGTAGGCGTTGCGATGTCCGGTTTCCTTGAAACGGCGGTCCAGGTCACGCTGAATATTTTCCCACAACTCATACCCCTCCGGCCGGAAAACAATACAGCCGCGTACAGGGGAGTAGTCCATTAACTCCGCTTTCTTAATAACATCAATATACCAGCGTGAAAAATCTTCACTCTGAGGCGTGATTTCCGTGACAAACTGCTTTTCCTTCGACATAAGGGCCTCCCAGAAACGTAGATAAGTGGTTGTATACCCGCCGGGATTCTTTCAAAACAATATCGGCGTTAACCCCTTACCAAGCGCAAAATATCATTATATGTTACTGCGATCATCAACAGCATCAGCATTGCAAAACCGATGAAATGAACCATACTCTCTCGATTCGGATCAACCGGTCTGCCGCGAAGCGCCTCCACCCCAAGAAAGATAAGACGGCTTCCATCCAATGCCGGGAACGGGAGCAAATTAAAGATGCCAAGATACAGACTGAGAATTGCGGTCCACGAAGTTAATTGCGCAATCCCTCTGCTGGCGATTTCACTCGTCATTTCCGCTGTTCTCACCGGTCCGCCAAGATCATCAAGGGCGAACTGACCGAAAATGAGCATTTTAAAACCTTCGAAAATGTTAATCGTCATATTCTTCATAGCTTGACCGGCAAATTTGAATGTTTCGGTAAATGAAGCGGAGCGCGTCGGGAACTTGGGTGCGATTCCGACTTTGCCGTCACCTGAATCGGAATCAGGATCCGGGATCGGAGTAATCTCCAAATTAATCAACTGGCCTTCGCGCACAACCGTCCATTTCATCAACACATTTGGCGAACTGCTGATCAATTCGATCATTTTGTTATAGTCGCCGCCAATTTCAACCCCATTAATCGTCTTGATCTCATCATCGACTTTTAAATTCGCCTTTGATGCCGGACGATCCGGGATAATCTCGCCAACCATGACCTTTTGCGGCGGGTCAATCGGAACGCCGGCCATTTGGATATAAGCCGCAAACAACACAAATGCCAATACGAAATTCATCATCGGACCGGCAAAAATCGCCAGTGCACGCTGTCCGACCGTCTTGCTTCCAAACTGCCGATCCAGCGGGGCAATTTGAACTTCCTTACCTTTGGTAATCATCATAGCTTGCGGATGCACGTCATAATGATCCTGGTCACCTTCAATATTTAAAGAAAGCTTTAACGTTTTCTCCAGATCGATGGCTTCCACTTCACCGCGAATGACATTACTGCGTTCATCCAACCGGTCCAAATAAATTTTTGTAACCTGATTGCCTTCCAATCGAACAGCAATTGTCTGTCCAGGCTGTACCTCCACAAGCTCGGGGTCTTCTCCGGCCATTCGAACGAAACCACCCGCCGGAATTAATCGCAGCGTATACCTTGTTTCACCCTTTTTAAGCGAAAACAACTTTGGACCAAATCCGATCGCAAATTCCCGAACGAGTATACCCGCCCGTTTGGCAAAATAAAAATGCCCCCATTCATGAATGGATACGATCACAAAAAAGACAAGAACTGTCAATAAGATGTTCTGAACCAATTCCACTTGTTCAGCCTCCTGTTCGTAACGGCCTGTACCTAGATTATCATTATTCTCCCCGCCGTTACAAGAGAACCGCCAACTAGATGCTTTCTGCTACCGCCCTTGCCCATGTATCTGTTTCTTCAATGGCTTGCAAATCAGGCAGTACTATAGGCTGATGTCGTTCGAGCACCTTCTCCAGGATCCGTTCGATTTCCAAAAAAGTGATCTCTCCTCTTAGAAAGCGGGCAACGGCTACCTCATTCGCAGCATTAAACACCGTTGTGGCAGAACCGCCCTTACGGCCGCATTCAAATGCCATTCGCAGGCAAGGATAACGTTCATAATCCATTTCCCTAAATTGAAGCTTGCCTACCTCAGCAAGCCGAAACGGCTTCGTAGGGGTAACGAAACGCTGCGGATATGTCAAAGCATATTGTATGGGCACCCGCATATCCGGCCAGCCAAGCTGTGCAATACTGCTGTTATCGACAAATTCCACGTAAGAGTGGATAATGCTTTCGGGATGAATGAGTACTTCAATCTGATCATAAGAGACATCAAATAACCAATGCGCCTCGATGACTTCCAGCCCTTTATTAACCATTGTAGCAGAATCAATCGTTATTTTTGCACCCATCGACCAATTGGGATGATTCAGTGCTTGCTCGACCGTTACGCCATCCAGCTCCTCGCGGGTTTTATCCCGAAATGAGCCGCCAGAGGCTGTTAGAATGATCTTTTGGACAGCTCCCCTGTCCTCGCCGTTTAAACATTGAAAGATCGCAGAGTGTTCGCTGTCAATCGGCAAAATGGAGACACCTTTTTCCCGTGCACGATTCATTACCAGGTGTCCTGCAGTAACCAATGTCTCCTTGTTGGCCAGGCCAATCGTAATTCCGGCATCGATAGCCGCTAATGTGGATCGCAATCCCCGGCTGCCGACAAGCGCCGTAACGACACAATCCGCCCCGGTTCCCGCTGCTGTCTCGATAAGTCCTTCTTCCCCATGCAATACCTTTATATCAGATGGAAGAAGAGATGCCGCCTGCTCAGCGGCCTCCTTTGTAGAAAGCGAAACCGTCTGAGGGCGAAATTGAAGGACCTGCTCCACAAGAAGCGGGACATTTGTGCCACCCGACAATCCGACAACCTCATATTGTTCCGGATGATAGGCGATGACATCGAGCGTTTGCGTACCGATCGATCCAGTCGAGCCCAATATGGATATTTTTTTCAACAATTACTCCTCCTACAGGTTTTGCGAAGCAAAAACAACTTCGTGAGAAAAACCATCACTCTCAAAGCAAGCCTGTCAAAGTAAGGATCGGGAAAACAATCAGCCAACTGTCGCAGCGATCAAGTACGCCGCCATGACCAGGAAGAAGGGTCCCGGTATCTTTAATGCCGCGAACTCGTTTGTAGGCGGATTGAATAAGATCTCCTAATTGCCCTGCGACAGCACAAACCACGCCAATGATAAGCGCTTGGCCTAGTCCTATCCAATCAGGGGTTAACAAAGCAAACGCCAAAGCGACAACAAGCGATAATAATACGCCCCCTATTGCACCTTCTACCGTTTTGTTTGGACTGATCGATGGCCAAAGCTTGTTTTTGCCAAAGGCCCGTCCGCTGAAATAAGCACCGATATCGGAAGCCCAGATACATCCAAATGCCAAAAAAGTGGACAGCAGGCCATATGGATCAAGAGCACGCACTGTCATCATCGCCGAAAAGCCAAAGCCAATATAAACGGCACCTATCAGCAGGCTGGCAGCGTGATCGATCGTGATTTTATTTTTGGACAGGACAGTAATGCTGAGAAGTAAAAACATCAGCATCCATAGAATAAGCTCAGAGGATGGCCTTGTAAGCTGGAGCTCGCTCCAAGGAAATACCAAAAAAAGCAGTCCAGCAAAACCAAGCAGGGCTGCCGGTTGATGCCACTTTAAACTGTTCATGCGCACAAACTCAGCATAACCGATTAAAGAAAGCAGAAGCAGCATACCTATGTATGGCCAGCCCCCAAGTATGGCCATGCCAATAAAACCCGATCCGGCTATAATTCCGGTTATGATTCGTTGTTTCAACGTTCAGCACGCTCCAATTGGGCTATAACCCGCCATAACGGCGAGCCCGCCGCTGGTATTCACGAATCGCTTCGTAGAAATGCTCATCCTGAAACTCCGGCCAGTACACATCGGTAAACCAGAGTTCACTATAAGCCAGCTGCCAGAGCATAAAATTACTGATTCGAAGCTCACCGCTAGTACGTATGAGCAGGTCAGGATCAGGCAGTCCTGTCGATAGCAGAAAGGACTCCATATGCCGCTCTGCGATGTGATCAGGATCGAGCCTTCCCTGCTTGACTTCATTCCCAATGCATCGTACAGCATCAATCATTTCTTTGCGACTGCCATAGTTTAGGGCAAAATTCAGTACGAGACCCGTATTATTTGCTGTTTTGCGAATCGCTTCTTCAACTGCTTCCAACGTATAATCCGGAAGATTCTCCTTGTACCCCATCATTCGCACTTGAACATTATTCCGCATTAGGTCATCAAGCTCAATGGAGAGAAACTCTTGGGGCAGCTTCATTAAGAAATCGACTTCCGCCTTAGGCCGCTTCCAATTCTCTGTTGAGAAGGCATACAACGTTAAATATTTGACACCAAGCCGGTCTGCGGCCATCGTAATCCGTTTGACCGTCTTCATACCTGAATGATGACCAGCCATTCTCGGCAATCCCCGACTCTTGGCCCATCTGCCGTTACCGTCCATAATAATAGCCACATGCGTAGGGATATTATCAGGATCCAATGCTTCCCCTGTATTGCTCAACGGTTTGGCAAACCATTTCTTCAACCGCTCGATCATACCATTTCCTCCCCGTTGGGACTTGAAGCGTGAAATCTATTTTTACTGTATTATACAACAAACCCCACCTATCGGAGGGGCCGGTGTTCATTTTAAACTTCCATAATCTCTTTCTCTTTTGCCGCCATCACTTTGTCGACTTCACCGATAAAACGGTCTGTTGTTTTCTGGATATCATCTTGATGTCTGCGTGACTCGTCTTCGGAAATGTCCGTTTTCTCGAGTTTTTTAATATCATCATTCGCATCGCGGCGAATGTTACGGATAGCTACTTTTGCTTCCTCGCCAAATTTCTTCGTTGCTTTGACAAGCTCAGCACGTCTTTCTTCGGTAAGGGCAGGAATGCCAATGCGGATCATATTGCCATCATTTGAAGGCGTAAGGCCCAAATCCGATTTAAGGATTGCTTTTTCGATGGAAGAAAGCGACGTTTTGTCCCAAGGCTGGATCATCAGCGTCCTTGAATCCGGCGTCGTAATATTGGCTAACTGGTTAACAGGCGTCATCGCGCCATAATACTCCACCTGCACACGGTCCAGCAATGCCGGCACTGCTCGCCCAGCACGAAGTGTTGCCAAATCCCGTTTTAATGCGGCAATGGCTTTATCCATTCTTTCTTCGGTGTTTTTCTTAATCGATTGCGGCACTAGTCGACACTTCCTTTCACAATCGTACCGATTTTCTCACCAAGCACAACCCGCTTAATATTGCCGCTCTCGGTAATAGAGAAGACGACCAGCGGTATATTATTATCCATACAAAGCGATGAAGCTGTAGAATCCATCACGCCCAGATTGCGATTGAGAACCTCAAGATATGTCAGCTGCTCAAACTTTTCTGCCGTTTCATCCTTGAACGGATCAGCAGAATATACGCCGTCCACTTTATTCTTCGCCATCAAGATGACTTCAGCTTCAATCTCCGCCGCCCGAAGCGCAGCGGTCGTATCCGTTGAGAAGAACGGATTGCCCGTCCCTGCAGCAAAGATGACTACGCGACCCTTCTCCAAATGACGAATTGCACGCCGGCGAATATACGGCTCAGCGATTTGCTGCATCGCTATGGATGTTTGCACACGGGTTGGTACATCAATTTGCTCTAATGCATCTTGTAAAGCGAGCGAATTCATCACAGTGGCTAACATTCCCATGTAGTCTGCTGTTGCCCGGTCAATTCCTTTGGCACTTCCAGCGATGCCTCGCCAAATGTTGCCGCCTCCTACGACAATAGCGACTTCTACATTTAACTCGACAACTTCCTTGACTTGTTCGGCAATTGAAGAGATCATTGCGGCATCAATGCCATAGCCATTTTGCCCGGACAACGATTCACCGCTCACCTTCAATACAATGCGTTTAAACACGGGAGTCTCCAACGTATTTACCTCCATCTTGCACCTCAGCGAGGTTGATCATTTATATAATAATGAAGCGGGGCGGACGAGCCGCCCCGCCATTTGCGTTCGGATTAAAGTTTTGCTTGCGACATAACTTCTTCAACGAAGTTGTCTTGTTTTTTCTCCAAGCCTTCGCCCAGTTCGTAACGAACAAAGCGACGGATCGAAATGTTTTCACCGATCGTGCTTACTTTCTCATTAAGAAGCGTCGAGATGGTTTTGTCTGGATCTTTGATGAAGGACTGCTCCAAGAGACAGAACTCTTCATAGTATTTACCGATGCGGCCTTCTACCATTTTGTCGACGATATGAGCAGGCTTGCCTTCATTCAAAGCTTGAGCTTTCAAAATCTCACGCTCTTTATCAAGCTCTTCTGCTGGCACTTCTTCGCGGCGAACATATTTTGGATTCGCTGCAGCGATTTGCATCGCAATATCTCTGGCAAATTCGCGGAATTGATCTGTTTTGGCAACGAAGTCAGTTTCGCAGTTAACTTCTACCAATACGCCAATTCGGCCACCAGCATGAATATAAGACTCAACGACACCTTCAGTTGCAATACGGCCAGCTTTGTTAGCCGCAGCTGCCAGACCTTTCTCGCGAAGAATGTCTGTTGCTTTTTGGATATCACCATTAGCTTCATCAAGAGCTTTCTTACAATCCAACATTCCAGCGCCTGTTTTTTCGCGCAATTCTTTAACCGCACTTGCACTAACTGCCATGATTAACCCTCCTGATCATCTCAATGAAATTATGTAACAGATTAACTGTTAACTATTCTAAAAAAAGGGCGGTGAGAGGTTATACACCTTCTGACCACCCTTCTTGTTCAAGCAATACAATTATGCTGTCGTTTGTTCGCCTTGGTTAGCTTCCACGATCGCATCAGCCATTTTGGAAGTAAGCAATTTAACGGCACGAATAGCATCATCGTTACCCGGAATAACGTAGTCGATCTCGTCCGGATCACAGTTAGTATCAACGATACCTACGATTGGAATACCCAATTTGCGAGCTTCTGCAACAGCAATGCGCTCTTTGCGAGGATCGATGATAAACAATGCGCTTGGCAAACCTCTCATGCCTTTAATGCCGCCGAGGAATTTCTCCAAACGATCTTTTTCTTTATTAAGAATGATAACTTCTTTCTTAGGCAGAACTTCAAATGTTCCGTCCTCAGCCCATTTTTCCAATTGACGCAAACGGTCGATCCGTTTTTGAATCGTTTGGAAGTTAGTCAGCGTGCCGCCGAGCCAACGTTGGTTAATGTAGAAGTTTCCGCAACGTTCTGCTTCTTCTTTAACGGAATCTTGAGCTTGCTTCTTCGTGCCTACAAAAAGCACTGTGCCGCCTTCTTCCGCTACAGAGCGTACAAAGTTGTATGCCTCTTCCACTTTTTTGACCGTTTTTTGCAGGTCAATAATGTAAATGCCGTTTCTTTCGGTGAAGATATAACGATCCATCTTAGGGTTCCAACGACGAGTTTGGTGACCGAAATGTACCCCAGCTTCTAATAGCTGTTTCATGGAAATTACCGCCATCTCCACAACACCTCCTGTAAATGGTTTTTAATTTTGCCTCCGCCTATCGCATCTTTCGGCAAGACTCGCGACCTGGCCGCAAGCACCCCTGACGAAATTGATTGGCGTGTGTTTTTAACACCGTCAATTACTATACCATAACTGTATATGCTATGCAACCTAGATTATGTTCCAGACAAAAAATCGCCATTGTCCATCTACTCTACTCAATCGGAAAAGAAAGAATCGGGTCTTGAGTGATGGTTTCTTTAACCTGTTCCTCGCTTGGCATTCCCTCAAAATAAAAGGTTCCGCTGCGGATCTTGCGGCTGCGATCACGCATAGAAGAAATAAACTGGTACTTATCTTCAATCAGTCCGTAATCCTCCAGCATTTGAGCCGTATCATTCAAGTTTGACCCGCTCGTAATTCGTACGATTCGAATCAAAGACTTTTCATCCGGCTCATTTGCGGCTGCCTTTTCCGCTTGCTCCGCATCCGCATGTTCCGGTTCCAAAGCAGCAAGACGCCCCCTCTCTTGAGCGATCATTTGATCGACTTCCTCTTGAGAGTAGAGCTTGTCAGTTACACCCGTACTATTCTGTTCTGCCTGCATCAGATCCGACTCTTGCTGCTTTGCAGTAATCATAAGCTGAAGCAGCAGCGCACCTAAGATCAATCCCATGCCCAGACCGATGACAAATGATCGTTTTCTATACACGGTGCCGTTCCTCCTGCCTCGATAACTGAAGGATGAGTTGAACTTCACCTTTATTTAAGCCTGATTTTTTGGCAATGAAGTCAATGGATTTGCCTTGTTCATGCATTTGGAACAGCTCCTCATACCGATCGCGAATGAGCGGCGTGCCAGAAGTAATCTCATCTTCCAAGCTGTCCATAGATCGGCCGATAGCTTGGTGTGCGGAGGTTTCCTGCCCGGCATCGGATTCCACTGCAGTAATTCCTTTGGGCTGACTCATCGACGCAATCGACCGGATATCTTCATGAAGCCGCTGCAGCAGGGCATCGTACTTTCGGTCCTGCACTTCAATAAGCTGTTCAAGCTGTGCGCATCGCCGTTCAAGCTGAAGAATCCGTCCCTCTTGTTTGGCGGCATCCTCCCGCCATTCCTTTTGGGTTTTGGATACCGTTTTAACGAGATCCTGATTGTCTGCTTCCATTTGCCCCATAAATTGCTCTAAAGCCACTTCTATATTTTGGATGGTTTGATTGCCGTCAGACGTCTTTGCTTTCCTTGGAAGCGCCAGTGCGCAGACGACTGCAAAGGCACCTAGTAATACGATATATATCCAAGGTTCATCCATACCGCTCACCTGCAGTTCTTAATTTATAGTGAAATGTCGATGTGTTTGCCTTTGTAAGGGTGTGAACTGGAAACTTCTCCATGATCCGGCGCAGCCTTCTGGGGCTTGCGTTTTTTTTGTTCCTGCTTTTCTTGGGAACCGCTGGATTGATCATGGACGTTTAGTCCAACCGTTTCTTCAATATTAGTATTTTTGTGCCGTTGCATTTCCGTTTGTTTTGCCGCATCGTCGGCAAGTTTATTCTGTTCAACTAACGGTTTATGCATCAAATGGCTTTGCAGGTTACTTGCTTCAGGCGTACGTGGTATGGAAATTTGCAGATCAATCGATTTAAAGGTCATTGGTTATTCCCCCCACCCGTAATCTTGATTTCGGATCAATAATATGGAGTCATTACAATGTCACCCTCTGAGTAACGAAAAGATACGCGCTGTACTGTTTCTTTGACAAAACGCGTATAACGCCCAATGACGATTTTTGTACCGCCGTATACCGTATTGACTGCATCGACTCTCGCTCTGTCAGTATCATCTAATGTTCTTTCAATCGCAAAAATTTGTTCCTTGACTGAAGTTTGCTCATCAGCTGCTTGTCTTTTGGTTGCCGTCAGCTTTATCCTCATGGCAAGCTTGTCAGAAGATAACTGTCCTGCAGCCGCCAGCTGGTCCAATAACACCAGCGCTTTCTCTGTTTTATCAAGATTTTCAGTCAAGGTTTTGAGATGCGATCTTAATTCATTCAATTGGGCCCGCAGTTCCGGCTTTACACCAACCTCGATTGTTGTAGCGGTTGACATTGTATTGCCGATCGTTCTCGCTGACACTTTTTCACCGGCCTGCACCGTACCGCCTACCAATAGGCCTTTTGCGCCCGCACAAAGCACGTTGTGCCCCGCGCGTACATTGGAATGCATAATGCTTTGGGATACGATGATATCTTCTGCAGCGAACACATTCCCTTCCTGAATAAAAGAGCTCTTGATGTTTTTGCCCGCTAAGATGTGCCCTTTGTGCCCGGCAAGAATGCCTCCGGTTATTTCGATAGAACCTTCGCTCTCCAGCTCCGCTCCTTCTACACCGCCAATAATCCGAATGTCGCCGGAGGCTTTAATGCGAAAACCGGTCAACACATTACCGCGTACAACAACCGTTCCTACAAAATCAATGTTACCCGTATTGTAATCCACATCGCCGTTTACTTCATAAACGGGAAATACATTAATTTTGTCACGGTCTGTTTTTGTAATCATCCCGTCAATCGCTGCATATAGTGAGGTTTCATCCGGTCCGACCACAACATTTTTCCCTACCTTGAACCGGGCTTCCTTCCCATCTTTTCCAAACAGCACCTCACCGGTTACAGCGTTGCCATGCCGGGCGGCTTCAGCAGGAATCTTCTCTGCAATCAGCTGTCCGCGCCTGACATTTCGAAGCTGGATGACTTCTTTTAAATCCACCTTGCCATCTTCAAGCTCAGCCGGCTTTAATTGATGGTCATCCATATCATAAATATATTTAATGGACCCGTTGCTGCCGTCCTGAGGAGACTGCCCCTTAGCAATAACGGTCTTATTATAAAAGAACGGTTTCGGATTTTTTGCAATTTGATCAAGGACCGCGATATCGATCCCGAAAACGATGCCGTTTGAGGCAATCCATTGCTCCAGTTCTGCGGTGGTCGTCGTAAAACTATCCTCAGCGCGAAGGAAAAAGAGCGACGCATTCAGCTTGTCCTGCGAAATATCGATCCCGATATAGGCCTCCAACGCCCTTTCTTCTTTCATAATAACCCTCCATTCACCATTAATGTTCCATGAGTTGGTTCTTATGCTTAGCTAAGGCACCGCGCAGGCGTAATATCGCTTTGGAATGCAGTTGTGAAATTCGAGAAGGGGATAATGACATGACTTCCGCAATTTCACTCAACGAAAGCTCCTCGTAATAAAAAAGAGATATCACGATTCTTTCCTTCTCTGTCAAACGTTCAATTCCTTTCACAAGTGTTTCCTTCATGTAAAACTCATGGGCCTTATGATCCGGATTTTTAGCTTTTTCATCAACCAACAGGGACAATCGGGTTTCAGACTCTTCTTCCCGAATCGGATCTTCTAAAGAACACACTGTCGTAACCGCAATATCCTGCAGCATCTGTACGAAATCTTTTTCACTTACATTAAGATATGTGCTCATTTCCGCATCGCTGACGGAACGCAAATATTTATGTTCTAGCTGCTGATAAGCATCCTCTATTTTTTTAGCCTTTTCCCTGATCGAACGGGGCACCCAGTCCCCTTGACGCAGGCCGTCAATCATAGCACCGCGAATACGCCAGGAAGCGTAAGTTTCAAATTGAAGCCCCCGCCGGTAATCGAATTTCTCAACGGCATCGATTAGTCCCATTACCCCATTGCTGGCGAGATCATCCTTAGAGACATTCTTGGGCAAGCCGATCGCCATCCGGTTCGTGACATATTCCACTAACGGAAGATACTGCTCGATAAGCTGTTTTTTTGCTTCGATATCTCTATCTTCTTTCCATTTTCTCCACATCTCGATGTTGGACAAATGAGGCGTTTTCGGTTCAATCATCGTCTCACCCTCCTAAAGCCTTCTGCTCCGCCTGTATAAACCATTATTGTTCACTAAGATGACGCACTGCCTGCGCCAATTGTTCCGGCGACTTGTCTTGCGTTGATACAAGCTTTGGAGGCGTTAGCGGCTCAAATGCTTCTTTAGGCATCTCTTGCTGGCTTCCACCATCCATCTGCTCTTTTAACATCCGGTTCAAATCGTCGTTATCATCCGGAGTGACAATATCCAGCGCGGCACCTTTATTCTCTTCTTCAACCCCCGGCTGTTGACTATGGTTGGGAGGAGCTATCAAGTACAATACCAAGCGAAGCGCATACGCTATTGCAAAAAAAGAGACAAAAGCGTAAACGCTCTTTAGCAAAGTGACAGCGATACCGTTACTACTTATTGAGAAGAAGAAGATCAGAAAAAAGCCAAACAAACCAAAAAAGATATTCCAACGTATGGAACCCAGCATATTAAAGCTCCTTTACACCATATTGGACACTTTTGATGACCAATACCCCTGTGCTGCTGTCGAGTTCAATCGTTCGCCCGTAATTGCCGCCAGTATCCTCGCCCATAACAGGAATCGAATACTGGGAAAGCATCATTTTGCAGGCTTCCACATTGCGCGGGCCGATCCGCATCGTATCCGATTGGCCGGAGAATGCGAACATTTGGGCGCCTCCTGCAAGCTTAGCAATTAAACGTTCCCGCCTCGCCCCCGCTGCAGCTAGTCTTCTTAACAGCTCCGGCAAGGCCGTATCCGCATATTTTGCAATATTAAATGTGCTTTCTCGGGCGATGCTTGATAAGGGAAGCATGACATGTGCCATCCCGGCTACTTTCACTTTCGGATCAAATAAGGTTACTCCGACACATGAACCGAGTCCGGTTGTCTTAATCATCGCACCGTCCGTTGCCACATTAAGATCAGCCATCCCTATTTTGATAAGATTTTGCTGTATCATTCGAAGGGTACTCCCAAAGCACGGAATATTTTCTCGAACGATTCCGGGTCCGGAATCAAAAAGAAGTGCCCTTCAATTGCTTCTTTATCCTCCAGAAAAGTGGTGTCAATTAACAGTGCGTCATCTCCCATTTGTCCAAATTGGAGAAGGCCGTAGCTTAGAATCGCACCAGCCATATCGATGGCAATGGACGGAACTGTCGGTGCCATTGACAGCTTCGTAAAATCTGCCAATGAAGACAGATAGGAGCCTGCCAATATATTGCCGATTTCACCTAAAGCTGAAAACTCCATTTCCGAATATTCATTTTCATTTTCAACCTCGATTGAAAGTAAATTATGAAGCAGTTTCTTCGCAGAATTGGTTTCGATAATAAAAAACATATTGCCTGGCGCATCACCTTCAACACGCAAAAATACAGCAACGACAACTTGTTCTGAGCCGCCTACCCGTTCAGCAATTTCTTCGAATGGAACCATGCTTACCGTAGGAACGGCCATATCAACAGGTTTATCGATCAAGCGGGACAGGGCAGTGGCCGCATTTCCAGCCCCAATGTTTCCCACTTCTTTGAGTACATCCATTTTAAATTCTGCGAAATGATTAAACATACTCACAGATTAGTCCTCTAGCTGCTCTAGTTGGATGATTTCATTTTTATTCAAAACCTCGGCCAGGTTAAGCATAATCAGCAGTCGATTTTCACCCAGTTTTGCCACACCGCGCAGATACTTGGCTTTGATTCCGCCAATCACCTCAGGTGGCGAATCGATCGAATCCGTATCAATATCAATGACATCGTTAGCGGAATCGACGATAAATCCGACTTCCAGATCATTGACCGCAACGATGATGATACGTGAATTATCAGTTGGCTCCGACTCGCTTAGTCCAAAACGGCCCCGCAAATCAAGAACTGGAACGACGACTCCACGAAGATTAATAACGCCTTTTATAAACGCGGGCGTTTTGGGAACTCGGGTAATCGGTGTCATTCTTTCAATCGTTCGAACTTTATCAACCTCAATCCCGTATTCCTCATTAGCTAGCGCAAACACGATGACTTTTAATTCTTCTCCCACGGGTAACCCTCCTCTATTTGATTAATGCATTCGGATCTATAATTAATGCAACCTGGCCGTCACCCAATATCGTAGCGCCGGATACGGCTTCAATATTGGTCAGATATTTGCCGAGCGGCTTCAGGACAATCTCACTCTGTCCGATAAATTCATCCACCATCACTGCTGCCCATTTATCCCCTTTGCGGATGACGACGATTTCTGTGTCCGTCTCCTGCTCCTCATCGAAATCAGGTGATTCAAGAATGCGGCTGAGCGAAAGTATAGGGATAATTGCATTTCGGAATTCGATCATTCGATTGCCATGGATATGACGGACCTGCTCACGTTTGATAATCGCGGTCTCGACAATCGAAGATAGCGGAATCGCATATTTTTCCGAACCGAGCTTGATTAACATCGCCCAAATAATCGAAAGCGTAAGCGGCAGCTGGATGGAAAACTTCGTGCCTTTTCCTAATGTGGATGTGACACTTACATGTCCCCCGAGCGATGTTATTTTGGATTTCACCACATCGAGTCCGACGCCCCTGCCGGAAATGTCCGATATTTTATCCGCGGTGCTAAAGCCGGGAGCAAACAAGAGCATATATACTTCTTCATCGCTCAAGCTATTGGCCTGCTCCGCAGAGATAACCTCATTCTTGATTGCAATACTGAGCACTTTATCGCGATTAATCCCTTTTCCATCATCTTCAATTTCAATAAATACATGATTGCCGCTATGAAATGCGCGAAGGTTAACGGTACCGGTATCCTTTTTGCCTGCAGCGATTCGCTCATCAATGGATTCTACGCCATGATCGATCGAATTGCGGAGCAAATGAACGAGCGGATCGCCGATTTCGTCGATTACGGTACGATCCAGCTCCGTTTCAGCACCGGAGATAACCAGATCAACCTTTTTATCCAATGACTTGGCGAGATCGCGCACCATACGCGGAAAACGGTTAAATACAGAATCAACAGGCACCATCCGCAGCTTCAATACGATATTTTGCAAATCACCGCTGACTCTTGTCATGTGCTCGACTGTTTCAGTCAGATCAGAACGCCGAATTTCACTGGATAACTGTTCCAGCCTTACGCGGTCGATCAGCAATTCGCTAAACAAGTTCATCAATGTATCCAGTCGTTCAATATCCACGCGGATCGTGCGAGTCGGTGCGCCTGCAGATGTTTGAGCAGCAGGTTTAGCATTAGCCGTACGGCCTGTAGAACCGGACTCCGCAGCAGCCGGTTCACTTGGTGCGGAAGAGTCTGCGGCACTAACAGCAGTTGCTTCGGCTGTGGAAGGACGAGATAATAAAGACATGGACTCCTGATCAAGAATCGTTACAGAGGCTGATTCGATCTCAGAAACACTCTCGATTTGCTCTTTCAATGTCTGCTCTGGAAGTTGGGAAATGTAATATACAGAAAAGAAACGATCAAATTTTTCTTGCTCCAGTTCCTGTACGGAAGGATCGGATTTGATGACCTCGCCGTTGCGTTCAAGGATGTCGAACACCATATAAGCGCGAGCGGCTTTAAGGACGCAATCTTCTTTCACTGCAACCTGAATGTGGTAAACATTGTGGCCGCTCTCCATCGAATGTTTCAGCACTGAGATTTGAAATTCATCAAGCGCCATATTTTCGTTTGCATCTCTTGAAACATTTGAATCCTTTGCATGAGTAGAAGCTCCGGCCGCTGGTACTGTCGTTTTGTAATCGCCTTTTACAATCGACTGAAGCGAGGTGACTATAGGCGAAACGTCTGCTTTACCTGTTCCTCCACCAACGATATCCTGCACCATGGACTCCAGTGCGTCGAGACCTTTGAACAACGTATCGAAAATAAAACTGTCCATTTTCAATTTGTTGTTGCGGACAAGATCCAGTACATTTTCCATCTCATGCGTCAATGAAGCGAGGTCCTCAAAGCCCATTGTTGCGGACATGCCCTTCAAGGTGTGCGCAGAACGGAAAATGACTTGCACAATGCTTAGATCTTCTGGCTCGCTTTCCAAGCGAAGCAGATTTTCATTTAGGGATTGCAGGTGATCGTTGGACTCGTCGATAAACATCGACAGATACGCATTCATATCCATTCTCATACACCTCCTGTATGTAATATAAATCTCTGTTACTACCGCGTTATTTAATTACAGCCTTCACTACATGCGATGCTATCTCATGCAGCGGTAATACCGTCGTAATGCCGCCCCCCTCGATCGCCGAACGGGGCATGCCGTATACTACGCAAGTTTCTTCTGCTTCTGCTATCGCAGTAGGAATACCTTGATTCGCCAAAGCCTTAATTCCTTTTGCCCCATCGCTGCCCATCCCTGTCATGATGACAACATGCCTTCTCAGTTCCTGGAACGGGAGCAGCGATTCAAAAAGCACATCTACGGAAGGACGATGGCCTTGCCGAGGCGGCGTTTCGCTTAATCGTATGTAGTATCCTTGCTCTCCCTTAGCCAATTCCATATGAAAACCGCCTGGTGCAATATACACTGTGCCTACTTTCACCTTCTCCCCTTGCTTCGCTTCGGTCACATGAACTTTGCTGAAAGAATCCAGCCTTTGGGCCAGCGAATGGGTAAACTTTGGCGGCATGTGCTGAACGACCAGCACTGGAGCCGGGAATGCTTCCGGTAAAGAGGTGATCAGTTGATGTAAAGCCCGCGGACCGCCTGTAGAGGTTCCGACAGCGACCAAATCCCGAAATGTTCGTGATCGTACTGAAGCTTCAGCTGTAGGCGGTTTTTCCAAAGATGCGCTATGGGCTTTTGTGATAACCTTCGTTTTTTCATTTGCTTTTTCATTTGCCTTTCCAAATCGCTCATCCGCTTCACGCTTGCCAGTCGCCTTAGGAAGCTTTTGTTCCGGCTTTACTTGCGGAGCATTTGTGCTTGGTGCCGGCTTCCCTTTTTGCTGCAATGGGGACGGATCCGGTTTGCGCTCCACCGGCAATCGACCGGCCGGTTTGTTTTCCGGCTTCACCTGAGGCTGTTCAGGCTGGTTCCATACCGCCGGTTTGCGCAAAGTCTGAACCGCAATTTTAAGCTTTTCCTGAAGCTGCTGCCCCACCTGCTCTACGCTGGTCGATTTGGAAGGCTTTAAGATAAAGTCAAATGCACCAAGCTGCAACGCCGCAATGGTTTCCCTCGTTCCGTCGTCACTAATGCCGGAAAGCATGATAACCGGAGTAGGCTGCGATTCCATAATGCGTTTTAACGCTTCCAGTCCATTCATCTCCGGCATTTCCAAATCCATTGTAATCACATCAGGCTTCCATTTTTCCAGTGCATGTAATGCTTCCGCTCCGGTATTTGCGGTTGCGACAATAGTGAACTCTGGATTTTGCATAATCAAATCGCTGATCATCTTGCGCATAAAGGCTGAATCATCAACGACAAGCACTCGATATGGAGACACGGGAACTCCCCCTCTCTTTCAAAGGATTATTTCTTCAGCCTGAACATTCGATGTATGAATCCTTTTATACCGCTCTCCGTATCGGTAACCGCGCTTGAGCCGTCCATGAACCTGCGTGCAATCTCATCGATCCCTTTGGCCGCATCGCCTCCGGGGTAAGCTAACGAGAATGGAACTTGCTTTTTGACTGCCTTAGTTACATTGGCATCATCCAATACAATTCCGAGAACCGGAATTTCAAGCTCCAAAAATTGCTTTGCCACCAAACGGATCTTGTCAGCGGTCTGCTTGCCTTCTCTTGCATCTGCAGCGCGATTGACAACTAATTTAAAATCCACATTATGATTCATGGCGGTAACCATTTTGATCAGTGCATAAGCATCTGTTATCGACGTTGGTTCAGGTGTTGTAACGACTACCGTTTCTTGTGCGGATACGATGAATCTGACGGTCTCTTTGGAGAGTCCCGCGCCTGTATCAAATAGGATCAGGTCGTAATGGCCGTGGAGCTTGCCTATCTGTTCAGCGAAGTAATCCAGCTCTGAGCTCGATAAATCGAGCAGATCCGTAAATCCTGAACCACCGGCAATAAAATGCAATCCATGCGGTCCCTGCTGGATGATCTCCCAGATGTTCTTTTCTCTTTTCAATAAATGATATAAATTGTATGGCGCAGAAAATCCCATCAACACATCGATGTTAGCCATTCCGATATCAGCATCGAAGATAAGAACCCGATGTCCTTGCCTTTGCAAGGTCAAAGCAAAATTGAGACTGAAATTAGATTTTCCAACTCCGCCTTTGCCGCTTGTTACGGTAACAATTCTTGTCGCTCTTTCATCGTCCTTCTGCTCTGATACGCTAACAAGTTTGCGAAGCGCTTGCGCTTGATCAGTCATAGGAAGCCGCCCCCATCAGTTGCTGCACATAGCTGTCTATTTTAAAGGGCACAATATCATCCGGCACGGTTTGACCGCAAGCAACATAAGCCGGTTTGTAATGATGCTCCAGCATTACATTCATAATCGCGCCTAACGTCTCTGTCTCGTCCATCTTCGTAAACAAGACTTTGTTCACGCCAAATCTGGCAAATTGCTCCGCTACAACATACATGTCTTTTGATTTCCCTGTTAGGCTGAGAACCAGATAAGTTTCACTGTTATCCTTAACCTGCAGCAAGCTGTTTACTTCAGAGACGTACAGCTCATTGCGGAAATTTCGGCCTGCTGTATCCATAAAGATCAGTTCACAGTCTTCCAGCTGTTTGAAAGCTCTTGTAAGCTCGGAAGGCGAGAAAACGACTTCAAGCGGCACATTCAAAATATTAGCATAGGTCCTCAGTTGATCCACGGCTGCAATTCGATAGGTATCCGCTGTAATAAACCCGACTTTTCGTTTGTGCTTTAATGTTTGTTCCGCAGCGAGCTTAGCAATCGTGGTCGTCTTGCCTACCCCGGTAGGCCCGACAAAATGAATGACACGGACCGAACTGCTGATGCCGCTGTCTTGCAAAGGCTCCAGCCACTCCTTTAAGATCCGGGACGCTATCGACCATAATTCAGTCAACTCGATTTCAGGATGATAAAACTCATCGGCTTGAACCGCTTCGAGCAGTTTATCAATCCATTGCCCGTTCACTTCCTGGGCACTGAGACGCTCATGCAGCATTTGAAAATGCGCTGGCAGTTCAATGTGATTCTGCTTTTTTGAAAGCTGTACCATCATTTCTTTCATTTGTTTAATTTCTGCCATAAGCGTATCCTGCTGATTCTGCTCTTTTTTGTTCTCAGACATCACAGACTGGGCTGCAAACGCAGGAGGCGGAGGCACACTTGGACTTTCCAGCGTCTCGTTCTGCGGAATGAGCGGCAGCTCCTCTATCGCTGTCACAGCCTTTGCTGCAGCTGAGGGCCGTCCGCTTCCGGCTGAATAAGCGTTGGCCGCTGTTTGATTTGCCACTTGCCTTACTGGGCTTGGCGGTTTCGGAGAAACGCCATGATCAGTCTGTGTTCCTGATTCAACGGCGGCGATAACCTCCATTTTCTTCTTTCGGAACATCCCCAGAAACCCGCCGACACGAATTTCTTTTGTGTTCAGAATGACAGCATCTTTACCAAGCTCGCTTCGAATCATTGGAAGCGCATCAGGCACAGTGTTAACGACATAACGTTTTACTCTCATATGTTCACCACCCCTACACTCTGAACTTCAACACTAGGCTCCAACTCGCTGTATGACAAAACCGGAATATCCTGCATCGTGCGTTCTACAATTTGCCGCAAATACATGCGAATTGTTGGCGATGCAAGAACGATCGGCTGCTGTCCGGATTGAATCAGGCGAGTAATCTGTTCGTTAAGTTTCTGGTAGATTTGCTGTGTCGATGCCGGATCAAGCGCCAGGTAGCTCCCCTGATCGGATTGTTGAACGGACTCAGCAATCTTCTTCTCAATCGTCGGTCCTACCGTAATGACGCGAAGAGGATCTCCGCTTGTTGAAAATTGATGCGTAATTTGCCTCGACAACGCTTGCCTTACATATTCTGTGAGAATGTCCGGATCCTTCGTATAGTTACCGTGATCCGCTAAGGTTTCAAAGATCGTAACCATATCGCGAATCGATATTTTCTCGCGCAGCAGCTTCACCAGCACCTTTTGCACATCACCTATTGATAGTATCGACGGGATAAGCTCATCCACCAATGCAGGATAATTTTCTTTGACGTTCTCGATTAGGGCTTTCGTCTCTTGTCTGCCGATCAGCTCATGGGCATGCTTCTTGATAACCTCAGTAAGATGCGTGGCAACGACGGATGGAGGATCGACGACCGTGTAACCGGAAAGCTCCGCTCTTTCTTTGGTCGCCTCGTCAATCCATAACGCCGTGAGTCCGAAAGCAGGCTCCTTTGTTTCAATACCGATAATAGACTCATCATCAAATCCAGGACTCATAGCCAAATAATGATTTAATAACAAATCACCCTTTGAAATGGTGTTGCCTTTGATTTTAATGACATATTCATTAGGCTTAAGCTGGATATTATCCCGAATTCGGATCACTGGAACGACAAGGCCTAATTCAAGCGCACACTGCCTGCGAATCATGATGATTCGGTCCAGCAGGTCACCGCCCTGCTGTGTATCGGCTAACGGAATCAATCCATATCCGAACTCGAATTCGATCGGGTCCACTTGAAGCAGGCTGATCACGCTTTCCGGACTGCGCACTTCTTCAATTTGCTGTTCTTCCTCGAGTTGGTCCACTTCGAGCTGCTTCTGTGCAAGGGTATTCGACATTTTCCAACCGGCAAAAACGAGAAGTCCTGCAAATGGCAACGTAGCAAGGGGACCGATTGGCGTAAATATACCAAGCATTGCAAGCGTTCCTGCCACGATATATAACAACTTTGGAAAACGAGTGACCTGGCTTGTTAAATCATACGCAAGGTTTCCTTCCGACGATGCGCGGGTAACGATTAAACCTGCTGCTGTCGAAATCAAAAGTGCCGGAATCTGGCTGACCAGTCCATCGCCAATGGTCAAAATTGAATAGGTGCCCAAAGCTTCCCCAAACGCCATACCATGAATCGTCATACCAATGACAAATCCGCCTAGCAGGTTGATGAACAACATAATGATCGATGCAATCGCATCACCTTTAACGAATTTACTGGCACCATCCATCGCACCATAGAAATCAGCTTCGCGTTCAATCTTTGTTCTGCGTTCGCGAGCTTGGGTTTCGTTAATAAGTCCGGCATTCAAATCGGCATCGATACTCATCTGTTTACCCGGCATAGCGTCCAAGGTGAACCGGGCAGCTACCTCAGCTACACGCTCAGAGCCTTTTGTAATGACAATAAACTGAACGACAATCAAGATAAGGAACACGATGAAACCAATCGCGATTTCACCTCCGGCCACAAACTGGCCGAATGTTTCAATAACTCTACCGCCTTCTGCCTCTGATAAAATAATTCTCGTAGAGGAAACATTGAGCCCCAAACGAAATAAGGTGGTAATTAACAGAACAGCCGGGAATATAGAAAACTCTAACGGCTCTTGTGTGTTCATTGCAATCAACAAAATCATTAATGCTGCGGATATATTAACAATGAGCAATACATCTAACAACGCAATCGGAATAGGAATGACCATCATGAGAACGATTCCGATGATTCCGACTAAGATAGATAAATCCTTGATTCTCATGGCCCTTCCCCCTTCATCTCCCGATTAGTTCACACGGCGTTTCATTTTATATACATATGCCAAAACTTCCGCCACAGCTTGAAACAAATCGGCCGGCACGGCATCGCCGATTTCCGTCCTCTCGTACAAAGCTCGGGCAAGCGGCTTGTTTTCCATCGTTATGACACCATTTTCTTTTGCAATCTCCTTGATGCGAAGGGCAACATAATCCATCCCTTTTGCAATGATGACCGGAGCTTCCATCTTTGCAGAATCATATTGTAAGGCGATCGCAAAATGCGTTGGATTCGTAATGATCACGTCCGCTTTCGGAACCTCCTGCATCATCCGCTGCATTGCCATTCGTCTCTGGCGTTCGCGGATCCGCCCCTTGATAAGGGGATTCCCTTCCGTCTTTTTATACTCGTCCTTGACATCCTGCTTTGACATTCGCAAGCTTTTCTCGTAATCGTAACGTTGAAAAAGATAGTCGAAAATAGCTAATACAATAAGCAATGCCCCGATTTGCAAGCCTAAGGTTAAGGTTATCGATGCGGTGAAGCTGAAAATGGATTCAATCGGAACATGCGAAAGCGCCATAATATGTTCCCGCTCATTCCACAATGTCATCGCAACGACGATACCGATTATTGTCAGTTTCAAAATGCTTTTGAAAAATTCCACAACAGATCGCATTGAAAAAATATTTTTGAAGCCTTGTATCGGATTGATCTTGGAAAATTTCATCATTAAGGGATCGCCAGTTAACAAAAAGCCGACTTGTATGTAGTTGCCGATTAAGGCAATCACAAACACGATAATGAATATTGGTGCCAATAAAATTAACCCCTGCACGATTAGATCAGCGAATAAATCCACCACGTTGCCAGTCGTTAATTCCATTGTGAGCATATCTTCGAACATATTGCCGAACATGCCGAGCAGTCTTTCCTTGTAATAATCTCCCATCATAAGCAGCGAGAGGAATGAAAACAAGAGAATGAATGCTGCAGGCACATCCATACTTTTGGCAACCTGCCCTTTTTGTCTCGACTCCTGCTTTTTCTTGGGAGTCGCCTTTTCGGTCTTTTCCTGGGAGAATAGCTGAAGATCAAGCGACCAGCGATAGGCCCGCATCATAAATTCCCCCTAAGAACTCGTATCCGCATCCACGATATTAAGCAGATTCTCCATTGCCATAAACATTTGATCAAACAGTTGGCCAATCAAAGAAGCAAATCCAGGCAGCAGTAGAATTAACATGGCAAATCCAACAAGAATCTTCAATGGGATGCCGATGACAAAAACATTGTATTGTGGAGCCGTTCTAGCCAAGAAGCCAAGCCCGACATCCGTAAGAAACATGGAGACGACAAGCGGTGCAGACATTTGCAGTGACAGCATGAAAGTATGTGTAAACGTTCTGGCCAAAAACTCGCTTACGCTTCCCTCATAGATTCGCGTAAACAATTCATTTGAGATTGGCAGCCAATCGTAACTCTTCATAAGCGCCATCAGCAGATAATGGTGACCGTTCATAGTAAGAAACAGCAGTACAACGATCATAAACTTAAAGTTACCCAGCAGCGGAGCAGAGGTACCTGTCATTGGATCGATAACATTGGCCATACCAAAGCCCATCTGCAAATCGATAAACGCGCCGGCCGTCTGAACGACTGTAAAAAAAAGATACGCAACAAATCCAAGCAGCACACCGGCTAAAATCTCCCGGATAACAAACAATATATAACCTGCATCGAGATTAACGGTCTGGTTAATTCCATACACCAGGTACACAAGAACAGTGACAAAGAAACCAAGGCCTATTTTAAACATTGCCGGCACACCGCGATTAGAGAAGATCGGCGCTACGACGAAAAACGATGTGATTCGACAAAAGATTAGCAAAAAAATAGGAACCGCCTGCAGAAACAAATCCATCGATCCACAGCCTATCCGATATATTTGTACAAATTATTTAGTAGGTTATAGGTAAAATCGACTAATGTGTTCAGTACCCACGGCCCAAACAACAAAACGGCAAGTAAAACAGCAACAATTTTGGGTACGAACGCTAATGTTTGCTCCTGAATTTGGGTGGTCGCCTGAAAAATACTGACGATCAAACCAACAAGCAATCCAAGAATCAGCATCGGCGCACTCGCTTTGAGTACCGTCCAGACAGCTTGTCCTGCTAATCCGATGATGAAATCCGAACTCATGGTCTGTCCCCTTCCTGTCGGACTTAGGTGTTAAAACTAAGAAGTAATGACTGAACAACGAGGTACCATCCATCAACCAGCACGAACAATAAGATCTTAAACGGTAATGAGATCATGATCGGCGGAAGCATCATCATCCCCATTGCCATCAATACGCTTGCCACAACCATGTCGATGATCAGAAAAGGAATAAAGATCATAAAACCCATCTGAAAAGCGGTTTTCAATTCACTTATAACAAAGGCCGGTACTAATACCGTAATCGGAATATCTTCGAGTTGAGCCGGTCTTTCCATTTGTGTATAGTTCATGAAAAGCAGCAAATCTTTTTCTCTCGTGTGGGAGATCATAAACTCTTTCATTGGCACAGCTGCTTCAGAGAATGCCTCCGTCTGAGTAATTTCTCCTTTTAAATAGGGCTGCAGGGCAACCTCATTCACTTGCGATATGGTCGGAGCCATGATGAAAAAGGTAAGAAACAGTGCAAGTCCGATCAGGACCTGGTTAGGCGGCATCTGCTGCGTTCCTAAAGATGTTCGAACAAAACCAAGTACGATTACTATCCTCGTAAAACTTGTCATCAGCACGAGAATCGCAGGCGCAATGCTAAGGACGGTGATAAGCAGCAGGATCGATAATGCCGATGTCGCCGGCTGCTCTTCTCCATTACCGATTTCGATATTAATATTGGGCAAAGGCTCAGCAAAAGCTTGCGTATGGAAACCAGCAGTTAACAACATCAGCAGAAAAATCGATAACACTAATTTTTTTTTCATTCATCCATCAACCGATCCGTATGTTTTGAATCTTTGAGCGCTGCTTCGACTTTCTGCTTCTGCTGCGCTTGGCGATTCAATTTGTCTTGTAATATGTCTTGGAATGAAGATGGCGGATTCCACAGCTCCATATCTGTTTCCTCGCTCTTTGATCGGTTACGGAGCTTTTGAATCAGCTCCGTTACACTCGATACATTTAACCCTCTTCCCGATTGCTGCTCCATAGAAGCAATAATCGCCTCGGCGTCCTCCGGTTCAATAATTTTATCCAGAAGCGTTACGTCTTCGCCGACACCTACAACATATATTCTACCTGCTACCTCAACAACCTGAAGTGATTTGTTCTGTCCCAGCGGGACGCCCCCGAGCGTCCGGATGGAGCGGTTCATGCCAAAGCTCCGGCTTCGCTGGGACAAAAACTTAACAAAAACGATGATCATTCCGATAATTAATAAAAGAGCGATAATTACCCATGCCAGGCTGCCAAGCAGATTATCGTCTGTCTTCATTTGTGGCGGGACGTCCATGTTGCTAATCCCCTCGTTGGCGGCTGCCGCAGACAACGAGCTTGTCCATAAAAAAAATTCGGCTCCAATGATGAATAGGATCATGCTAAGGGTTCGCATTCCGATACTGCCTTAACCAAGCGTTTTCTTAATGGCTTCAATAACCCGGTCCGCTTGAAACGGCTTTACGATAAAGTCTTTCGCTCCGGCTTGGATCGCATCGATAACCATCGCTTGCTGGCCCATAGCAGAGCACATAATGACTTTTGCGTTGCCATCCATTTTTTTGATTTCTTTCAGGGCAGCGATGCCATCCATCTCGGGCATCGTAATATCCATTGTGATCAGGTCAGGCTTCAACTCTTTATACTTTTCGACTGCTTGTGCGCCGTCTTGGGCTTCTCCGACGACCTCGTAGCCGTTCTTGGTCAATATATCTCGGATCATCATTCTCATAAAAGCTGCGTCGTCTACGACTAAAATGCGGTTTGCCATCGTTCTTGTTCCTCCCGGGAAATAATTATTGTAGTTTTTGGATTCTGTCCCACTGGCTAACAATGTCAGTTACCCTGACACCAAAGTTTTCATCAATGACCACAACCTCGCCTTTGGCTATCAGCTTATTGTTGACAAGGATATCAACCGGTTCACCCGCCAGTTTATCAAGCTCAATGATCGCTCCTTGCGATAATTCCAGAATCTCTTTAATCTGCTTTTGCGTCCTTCCTAATTCTACAGTTACTCTAAGCGGAATGTCGAGCAATAAATTCAGGTTCGTATCATCCGCCTGTATATAAGGCGCGCCTTGAAAATTAGCAAACTGTACCGGTTGTACATTGATATTCCGGTTAGGAATGCTGCCATACGTATTCGGAGCCTGAGGACTCATCATCGGCGCTTCCTGTGAGTACGGATGTTGAACAGGCGGAGGCGGCATATACGATGGTTCCGGATGCACAGCTTGCGGCATCATAGGCGGTGCAGGTGGTGCCATTGGCGCTGATGGAGCCGGGCTCGGAGCCGAATCGAAGGACTGTTCCGGTTCTGAGACTGCCCCTCCCATCAACGTGGATACCAACTCTTTGGCAAATGTGACCGGAAGCAATTGCATAATTGTTGAATCGATTAAAGTGCCGATTTTGAGACTGAATGATATTTTGATAAAGACATCAACAGGAGGAAGATTGCTGACGCCCTCTCCGCTGTTGAGATCCAGAATATTGATTCCCGGCGGTGATATGTTAACAAACCGGTTGAAGATCGTGGACATTGAAGTTGCGGAGGACCCCATCATTTGATTCATGGCTTCCTGAACCGCACTGACATGAATCTCATTCAATTCCTGGTCTTCATCAACTTGTCCCTCCCCGCCCAACATTAAGTCCGCGATAACCTGTGCGTCACGCGTCTTGATGACAAGGGAATTTATGCCTTGAAAACCGTCCACATACTGGACATGCACCGCAACATGCGGCTTAGGGAATTCAGCTTCCAGGTCCTCACGCCTGATAACCGTTACCTTAGGTGTAGTAATATCAACTTTTCTTCCGAGCAGTGTGGATAAAGCCGTTGCTGCACTGCCAAAGGTGATATTCCCTATTTCACCGAGCGCATCCTGTTCGATAAAGCTAATGTAGTCCTCGGGCTTAAAATCCTGAGAGCCTCCGCTATCCGAAGCTTCCGCTTCACCCGAAGATTGCCGCAGCAATGCATCAATCTCTTCTTGCGATAAATAATCCTTACTCGTCATGTTCTTCAACTCCTTCACTGACAATCTCATCGATCTGCACAGCCAACCGATCCTTTACAGAGCCCGGACTGCCGATAAACTTCAGTTTTTCGCCCACTTTAATATGTAATCCCTCACCTACATTTTTGTTCAAAGCGATAACATCTCCTAGTGCCAATCCGAGAAACTCACGAACCGATATGGTTGAACTTCCAAGCTCCGCTACAATCGCCAGCTTTGCTTTGGAGACCCGTTGTTCGAGAACCTCGACTTCTTCCGGTGCACGGGATTTCTTCTGTGAGACGAACCAGTGATGGACAGACAAACGTGACATAATCGGCTCAATGACAACATGAGGAATACACAGGTTGATCATACCGGTTGTTTCACCGATTTTAGTGCTTAGCGATATTAGCGCAATCGTTTCATTAGGCGATACGATTTGCATAAACTGCGGATTCGTTTCCAGCGCCTCCAGCCTAGGCGACAAATCTATAACCGTTTTCCAAGCCTCCTGCAAACTATCGAAAGCCCTGCTGAAGATCCTTTCCATCACAATGGTTTCGATCTCTGTCAAAGCATTGATTTTAGAAGGCGCGGAGCCTTGCCCACCGAGCAGCCGATCCAACATGGCATAGGCTACATTCGGATGTACCTCAAGCACCATTCTTCCTTCCAGAGGTTCCGCTTCAAAAATGTTCAGGATCGTCATCTTCGGAATCGAACGAATAAATTCGTCGTAAGGCAATTGCTCCACCTGAACAACATTGATTTGGACAAAGGTGCGAAGCTGTGCTGAGAAATAAGTTGTCAAAAACCGGGCGAAATTCTCATGAATCCTCGTTAAGCTTCGAATGTGATCTTTCGAGAAGCGGACTGCACGCTTGAAATCATAGGCACGCACTTTTTTCTGCGTTTCTTCCTTTTTTAGTTCCTCAGCATCCATTTCGCCGGAAGAAAGCGCCGCAAGCAACGCATCGATCTCATTCTGCGATAATACATCTACCAATCCTCTCCCCCCTCTCAAAGGAATAAAAATATATATAAGGCATAACTTACAGACTGGTTATTATAAAGTTAGTGATTTCAACGTTAGTGAGCTTGCCTTCCGGTTCCAGAACGGGATTGATCAAATTAATCAATTTTGCGGACAACGCATCCTTTCCTTTGGAGCCCCGTAATTCTTCAGGCGTAAGGTCAGATAACGTTCGAATAATAATCGGTTTAATTTGAATATCTTTAATTTGTTCGAAATCTTCTTTTGTCTTTTTAGCATCTAATTGAAACGCCAGGCTGATCACGACAAGGTAGTCGGTATCCGCTAGATTTGTCCGAACATCCAAAATTTCGGATGTCAGCTCAACACGCTTCTCAGCGCTGATTTTTTTAGGTTCTACATTTTCTACACTGCTCTGCGCTTCCTGAGTTGCATTTCCCGGCTCAGGATTATTGAAAAACTGATTGAACAGGAAAACCGCTACAACAGCAATCAACGTGATCGCAAGCAATATGGTGATGAGCCAAGGCAGCATCTTTTTCATTTCTAAGGTCCCTCCGTTTGTTCCATCCTCATACTAGCTGCATACACACCTATCGTACGAAGGTAATCCTTGATCAAGGCGATCAGCTCTGCCGAGCTTTCCCGCGCCAAATATTTCTTTCCGGTTGTTAAGGTGATCAGCGTATCTGGAACCTCTTCGATGGTTTCGATCAGCAGCGCGTTAACAATCACTGTTGTACCGTTCAATCGCGTCACAGCTATCATGGTTTTCCTCCTAAAGCCCTGGAGAGGCGGCTAGCGCCTCTCCGCCGGCGCTAAGATTATCGTTTCAAATTCACAACTTCTTGAAGCACTTCATCCGAGGTCGTGATAATTCGGGAATTGGCTTGGAAGCCACGTTGGGCAATAATCATTTCGGTGAACTCAGAAGTCAAATCAACGTTAGACATCTCAAGCTGACCGGAGACGATTGCTCCTGTACCGGCTTCCGCATCATTGGCTGCAACCACCTCAACACCATCAGGGCTGGCATTTGGAGTCACACGATACATATTACCGCCGATTTTCTCCAAGCCGTTAGGATTCACAACCCTTACGACACCGACCTGAAAATCAGTCGGTTCACTGGTGCCGTCCGCATTAACCGCTATAATCGTCCCATCCTGAGCGATCGAGAAAGCCGTCACTTCTTCGCCCAGCGTGATCAAGCCGCCACCTACTGTATTGACGAAATAGCCGTCACCGGTAACAAGCTGGCGATTGGCGTCAAGCGTGAAATTGCCTGCACGGGTCAAGTAAGGAACCTCTTGATCCGGAGATGCGGTTACAGCAAAAAATCCATCTCCGTCAATCCGCAAATCAGTTGCAACGTTTGTAGTCATTGCGCTGCCAGGGGTATGTACCGTATCGATTGCGGCGATCGCGACCCCAAGTCCGATTTGCTTGGCATTTACCCCGCCAACAGCCCCCTCTTCAGGCGCTGTCACACCGGACACTGTCTGGCTTAAAATATCCTTGAACATAACTCGGCCAGCTTTAAAACCAACGGTATTAACATTTGAAATATTATTGCCGATCACGTCAAGCTTGGTCTGAAAACCGCGCATGCCGGATACACCGGAATACATTGATCTTAACATAGCGGAATCGTCCTCCCGATTATCTGTTTGTCGTAATGAACTGGACTGCTTCAATCGATCAGCAGCCCGGGGCTTCCTATTCGGTCCAGCCCTTAAGTAATGACCACGGCACTATCAATTTGCGTAAAAACATTGCCAAGCATCGTTTTCCCTTCCATAGCAGTGACGACGGTTCGGCTTGGAACATTGACGATCATTGCAATATCACGGAAAAGCACGAGAGAATCCTTTGCGCCTTTCGCTTCGGCTTGATCAATCGCGGTTGCGATTCTATTGATCTGCTCAGGCTTGAATGAAATGCCTCTTTGCTGCATACGAACTTCCGCATGATGGCTAAATTTCAATACCTTCTCATCCAGCAGATCCCGGAATCCCTTTGTGCCGGAATCGGCCCCAGTTGAAACCGGAGGCTTGCGCACACTAAGTGGTGCAGTATGTGCGGGATACAACTGACCGATACTAATGCGATCACTCATGTCGCTTCCTCACCACCCTTTACGGATATGGAGAGAATCTTATCTACCGGTATCGTTTTTTCTCCTACGCTCGCATATTGAACACCATCAGTGACGACTATCGCGTCTACTGTTCCGGAGTTTAATACGTTTTGGCCTGCCCCGTTCACATCCATCCATTCGATTGTTTTGCCAATCATATTGGATGCCGTTCCAAGATTATGACGCATCAACGTAATCTCACTGGCCATATTCATAAGCTGTTCAACGGAAGAGAACTGGGCCATCTGTGCAATAAATTCGCGGTCTTGAAGCGGCTGCATCGGATCCTGATGCCTTAATTGCGTGACCAAAATCTTAAGAAAATCATCTTTACCAAGCGTATTGTCCTTCGGCTTAGCCGCCGCCTGTACATTGCTTTGATTATAGTTAGGCCATACACTTTTGGTTGAGATCATATCACCCGCCATCCGTGCCTTCACCTCCATTCAGTCCGTTCATTCACGACTGCTGATTATGCTGTTACATTGATTCCTCTGCCATATCCCAAGTCATGAATCACGGCTTGTTCGACCAATTCGGGTTCAAAACCGTCCTCAAAGCGTTCACCCTTTGATTTATGCTGTTCCGATGTATGCTGCTGCCCGGAATTGGATTGGCGTCCATCCTGAAATAACTGGCTTTGGAAAGCATTGCTGCTCTGTGTGACCTCCAGTTTGTCCACTTGCAATCCTTGAAGCTGCAAAGCGGTTCGAAGCTGGGAAAGCTGATTCTCGATCATGTCCTTCGCCAATCCGTTCTCCGTCATAAAATGGGCGGTTAACTGGCCGTTCTGGATGGTAATTCGAATATCCACTTGTCCGAGCTGCTCAGGAAAGAGGGAAATCTTAGCTTCAGAGAAACCAGTTGCGCTCGTCAGGCTTAATTGTTTGACCATAAAGCTGCCCATTTTATCGGCAAACTGCTGAACCGGTATCGGCTGCACCTCCATCTTTGGCGCTGCATGCAGGACTCTGCTTGCATCATGGGAACCCGTCGCTGTATGGACCAGTAAAGGATTGGAGTCAGCTTCAACTGCGGTTGCTTCTGTAGCCGAGGATTGGTTTGCCGTTTCACTGTTTACTTTCGCCAGCAAGATTGGATTGAACACGGAATGGCTCAATCGGTGCAATTGCGAATTTGACCCTTCAGCAGCGTTAGTGACTTGAACGGATCCGCCCTTCAGGTCAAGCATGTCTTGTTCGCTTTTTACCACCGTTTGGTTTTGTTCCGCTTTCCCGACAAGAAGCTGTTTTAAAGCTTGCAGCTGTTGTTCGATCATCGGAGCAAAGGTTTGTTCCGTTTGCTTGCCCATTCCTTGCTTAAACAATGCTTGCAATTGGCTTAATACTTCATGTATGCCTGATCTGAGTGATGTTTCGGAATGTTTATCACCCTGCAGCGCATGGACCATGTTTACCTGCTCTGATGGGATATCTGTATCAGCCGTTTTGTGCGTGATGGTCAGGCCCATTGAGACCAATAGAGCGTTCAACTGTTCAAACATCGCTTCAAGCTGTTCTACATCCTCGCTATCCGCCTCTTGTCCTGTGTCAGCATTGGCAATCATCTGTTTCAGCTCATCAATTAACGCTGTCCAATCCGTCTGTTTCGTTTCCGATAGAAGCGGCATTATGTCGCCTGTCAGTGCGCTTGCGAGCATTACAGGACCCGGAGTAGTTGAAGCTGTAGGCTGTGGCGCCCCGGGAGTGCCAGATATAAAATGAACCAGCATATCCGTAAAGCCGCCAGCTGCGGCGGTACCCTCGGCTGCGCCCGCTTTAACAGCTCCAGTCTGTGAGGTAGCCGATGCTGTCACTGCCGATGCCGCTAAAATTTGACCTGCTGCCATTTGCATTTTTTCACCTCCTTTCGTGAAATTTGCCTTTGAAAATTAATTCATTAAGTTAGAAACCAAGCGAGCAGTCAAATCTTCATTCTGGGCCGACATTTCCGCGAGGATCTGTGAGCGCGGAGCACTATCAACTGCATTCAGGATACGCAAAACCTTACTTTGACTAACTTCAGCCATTTTTAACAGCAGGTCTGCTGCGCTTGCTGCAGGCATGGATGAAAAAGTTGCATTTAACTGGGCTTCATCCAGGACAGCCGCTTCAACCGCTGTGGCCGATTGCATTCGATTCACTCTGGCTTGTAATGCCGCAATCTGTTGATCTTTTGCCGAAGTGATATCTTTCATTAAAATCGTTGCATCTGCCGCCGTTTTCGGATTCATCCGCTCCAAAATTCGTACCCGGTTCTCCGGTCTCATCGCATTTAGAATAAGTACCATCTCTTCCATTTCCATGCTTTGCATAATCGGAGCTGCTTTGCTTGGCGTAATTTGCGCATACATTGCAGCTAAGTTTTGGATATGGCTGGTGTATTCTTCGTCGTCCAGAAGCTTCTCATCATTAATCCGTTGGAGCTGCTCCACTTGGCCTTCTAAATCAGCGATCAATTGATCTTGTTTGGTAGAATCGGCAGTAGCTTGACTGAGTTCAGCTTCTTTAGATGCCAGCAGCGCTTCAAGCTCGGTGATTCTCTTCGATGTATTTGTTGATCTAAGCGCTTCTTCTGACAGCTCGTTCTGCGCTCCCGGCGCATCCGGCAGCATGCTGCCTATGATCGGGATTTGATTGCCGATCTCGAGCGCTTTGTTTCGAAGATCTACATTAAACAGGATCAACAGCACACCGAGCAAAACGAGCGTAAAAAGAATTGGCGTCACAAAAAACATAAAACGCTCAAATCTGCTGTAGCTTCTTTCCTCTTCTAAGTCCGCCAATTTATTCCCTCCTCGTTGCCCAAGGCTAGATCATTACTTCACTATTGAGCCGGAATCATGTAACGGGCGGTTGCCATTTCATCCAGTTCATTCTGTTCTTTTAACTGCATGGTATGTGAGAAGCGATGAAAAGCCTGTTCCTTTGCTTTCAGCCATACCTTCTCATCTTTCATTTTTACTGATAATCTGGATTGCTCGAGCTCCACTTCTGATTTCGCTGTATGTACGTCATTGTATTTTTTGGCTATACATTCATCGATATGGTCTAAGTAGCTTTGAAGAAGCGTCAATTCAGAAAGAGTAACGATTTGCATGGATGCGTTATGCAATTTTTCCTGCCAAGCCGCTCGATCGAGCAATAACTGGTCCAGCTTTTGCTCCTCCGACTGAAGCTTACCCAACGCCGTTGAAAGCATCCATTCCGCCTGCGTTTTTTCACTCTTCTTCAGATCGACGATTTTCTGGTAAGGATAGTGATATCGGGCCATTCCATTCTTCATCTCCTGTAGAAGTCGATAATTAACCTTTGTTTAGCTTCTTCATAGCTGACTTTTTCACTTGTTTTTTGCTGCGTAAAACCGCGAATCATATCATGATATTGGATGGCTCGATCAATCTCTGCATTTGAACCGATCTGGTACGCCCCAATATTTATGAGATCTTCCGAATCTCTATATATAGACAGCAGTCGTTTTAATTCATTCGCTGCATCCTGTTGGTCTTCCGGCACGATGTCTTTCATTACACGGCTGACTGATGCGAGGACATCGATTGCCGGGAAATGTCCTTTATGCGCCAGCCCCCTGCTTAGAACGATATGGCCGTCAAGGATACCACGAACGGCATCGGCGATCGGTTCATTCATATCGTCACCATCGACAAGCACGGTGTAGAAAGCAGTAATAGATCCGCTCGGTCCGGTACCTGCACGTTCCAACAGCTTTGGCAGTTCAGCAAATACAGAAGGCGTATAACCGCGTGTTGCAGGCGGCTCGCCAATCGCCAATCCAACCTCACGCAGCGCCATTGCATATCGGGTGACTGAATCCATCATCAACATGACGTTTAATCCGCGATCTCTAAAATACTCGGCAATCGTGGTCGCGATTAGCGCGCCTTTCATTCGGATTAATGCCGGCTGGTCGGATGTTGCAACGATAACAACGGACCTCGCAAGTCCTTCAGGACCTAGATCCTTCTCAATAAATTCAAGCACTTCCCTGCCACGTTCGCCAATAAGCGCGATCACGTTGACATCCGCCGAAGTGTTCCGCGCAATCATGCCCAGCAGTGTGCTTTTGCCAACACCTGAACCGGCAAAAATACCGACCCGCTGGCCTTGGCCTACGGTCAAAAGTCCGTCTATTGCCCGGACACCTATACTTAGCGGTTGTACGACCCGGGGTCTAAGCAGCGGGTTGCTGGGTGTGTTATAAGTCGAATAATGAGGCATGCGGCTTGAAATGAATGATCCGTCAAGCGGCTGGCCTAACCCATCAAGCACTTTGCCTAGCAATTCCGACCCGACCTGTACGGTAAGCGGCTTTCCAGTTCCTACGACATCACATCCGGGACCAATCGATTGCAGATCACCAAGCGGCATCAGTATGACTTTATTGTTGCGAAAGCCGACGACCTCCGCTTTCAAAGGCTTTGCCGATTTGGTCGGATAGATATAACATACATCGCCAACACTTGCATCGGGTCCTTCAGACTCTACCGTAAGTCCGATTACCTGTGTCACCTTACCATTGACTCTGACGGGATCCAATGGACGTAAATGTTCGATAAAGCGATTTACATCAAGCTTGGGCATGTTCATCGGATAGCCTCCGCTCTTCGCTTTGCAGCGCCAGTTGTATAAGCTCGCGTTTGATTTCCTCCAGCTGAGTGTCTATTCTCGCATCAATGCTGCCGAATGCAGATCGAATGACACAGCCATGATCCTTAACTGTTGCATCCGGCAAAATTTGCAGCTCAGCTTGCGAATCAATCGCCAAAGCCAATTCCTCCCGGGCTGCCTGAACGAAGGATAAATATTTAGGTGCGACGCATAATGTGATCACGCCCTGCTCCCGCTTCCTTGAAAGACATTTTCGAATCAATTCCAAAGCCATATCAGGTGAGATGGTCAACTGCTTGCCAAGTACCTTTTCAGCAATTGCACAGCTAAGTTCAACCAAAAACGGCTCCGCTTCTTGAATGATTTGCTCTTTCATCAGATAGGCTTGCTGCAGCAGCTGGCTGGATTCACTGATTGTATCCTCCCATTTCCTGCTGTTCTCGGCCTCAGCATGCCGGAAGCCCTCTTGATATCCTTGCTCGTAAGCGGATTGACGGACGGCCTCGACCGTTTTCTCATCTTCAGCGCGCTTTTGAAGCCACCATGCATCAATTTGGGCGCGGGCATCATTTAACATGATCTCCGATTGCTCGGCTGCCTGTTTGATCCTTTCTTCCGCGAATGCTTCGGCATCCTGTAAAATCTGATCTCTCATTGAAATGGTTTCGTCATCAGGGCCAGGCGGTTCCTGCTCCACTACAATCTCATTCTCAATGACAGGAGCTGGCACATATCTGTTTTCCCATTGGAGATGTTTCAAATCTTCAATCGCAATGACATGCGAGGATTTGAACAAATTAGACAACGATATCATCTCCTCCACCACGGGCGATAATGACCTCACCGGCTTCCTCAAGCCTGCGAATTGTCGCTACGATACGTGTCTGGGCCTCTTCAACGTCACGCAGTCTGACCGGTCCCATGAATTCCATCTCTTCTTTGAATGTTTCCGACATGCGCTTGGACATATTGCGGAAAATCGCATCACGCACCTCTTCACTAGCAACTTTGAGCGCCAGCTGAAGATCAGCATTTTCGATATCCCGGATAATCCGTTGAATCGAACGGTTATCGATGTTGACTATATCTTCAAATACAAACATCCGTTTCTTAATTTCTTCCGCCAGCTCAGGGTCCTGAATCTCAAGTGAATCGAGAATTGTACGCTCTGTTCCACGATCAACACCATTTAATATTTGAACAATTGATTCAATACCCCCTGCAATGGTGTAATCTTGTGTAACGGTAGCAGAAAGCTTCTGTTCCAAGACTCGCTCTACCTGAGATATCACTTCTGGGGAAGTGCTGTCCATCAAAGCGATTCTTCTTGCAACATCCGCTTGCTTTTCTTGAGGCAAGGACGATAGAATCGCCGCAGACTGATCGGACTGCAGATAGGATAATACCAAAGCAATGGTCTGAGAATTTTCATTTTGAATAAAGTTCAAGATCTGTCCCGGATCCGCTTTACGTGCGAAATCAAACGGCCTTACCTGCAATGTTGCAGTGAGACGATTGATAACATCAAGCGCTTTTTGCTCGCCGAGCGCCTTCTCTAGAATCGTTTTTGCATAGGCGATGCCGCCCTGTGTAATATATTCCTGCGCCATACATATCTGATGAAATTCTGCAAGAATCGTGTCCTTTTCTATGCTGTCGACCTTACGAACATTTGCAATTTCCAGTGTTAATTGTTCGATTTCTTCATCCCGCAAATGTTTAAAGATTTGTGCCGACACTTCAGGGCCAAGTGTTATGAGCAAAATGGCCGCTTTTTGTCGTCCTGTTAGCCCTTGCATTGTTTTAGCCATTAGACTCACCTCTATTCATCCACAAGCCATGTGCGAAGCAAATTAACAAAGTCTTCGGGCTTGCGTTTTGCCAATTGCTCCAATTGCTTCCGTACTTGACTGTCATTCGTGACGTTTTCCAGATCGATCGTCGGATATTCCACTTTGGCAGGCTGGAGAAGCTCTTCTTCTTCAATAACCGCTTGTTTACGCCGGCGGATCAACATAAATGCAAGGCCGCCGATAAGTGCCAGTGCTACGACACCAATCCCGATTGCCCAAGGCAAGGAAAGACCGGTATTGGAAGTATCACCCGTGTTGCCTGCAAACTGCTGGGCAATAACAGACACTTTTTTTCCCATCAGCAGATCATCATCAACATTTTGTCCTGAATCCGCAAGTTGAGCGCGGACAAGAGCGGTTAGGTAATTTGTAATTTCATTTCTGCGGTCATCGGACAATTCAGCTGCTTCAAGACCAACACTTATGGAAAGATCTTTCACGACAAAAGGACCTGAAACAATTTCATTGGTAATTCGGTTTACATCATAATTTGTGGTGCGGGACATATCTTCAGAACTCGATGTGCCCTGTCCGTCAGTCGCTTGATAACCAGGAACATCCGTTTCGCCCGTACCTGTCACACCGCCAACTTGTCCTTCCGTACCGGTAGATGTGCTGTTGGTCTCGGACTGACTGATAATAATTCCATTGTTATTGTTATCTTCCAATGGACGCACAAGCATTTCCGTCGTGCTTTTTTGATCAAAATTCAAGCTGCTCGCAACGCTGATAACTAAACCTTCAGCACCATACATGGCACCTAAAAACTGCTGAATATTCCGTCTGATCTCATTTTCGAATTTACGTTGAATTTGAAATTGCACATCAATCGGCTGCGAAGCGCCTACCCCATTGCCGGTAAGCTTCGACGAAGGAAACAACTCGCCGCCTTCTTGACTTGTAATCGTAATATCCTCAACCGCCAAATTAGGAATCGCCGTTTTGACAAGATTGAAATATCCGTCGACTTCCGCTTGCGTAGGCCGGTAACCCGGTTTGAAGGTCATCATGATCGATGCGGATGCCTGTTCGACCTGATCGGGATTCATAAAGACCGTTTCTTCGGGAAGATTCACCAGCACATTCGTCCTTTGAATGCCGTTCATCCCATTTAACAACCTTTGAATCTCGCCGTTCAACGCATTGCGGTACATGACATTGAATTCGTTGTCGGTTCTGCCGAATGCGGATGAGCTCTGACCGAAAACATCAAAGCCAATCGAACCGTTCTGCACCAGTCCTTGCGACCCTACATCCACTCTAACCTTGGATGCCTGCGCGCTTGGCACGGAAATGGTCGTCCCGTCAGGACCTAATTGATAAGGGATACCACTTGACTCCAGATGATTTATAATCGCTGCAGCATCAGTCGCGTCTAAGTTTTGAAACGCTAACTCATACTCCGTTTTTGAAAAAATCATGGTAAGAAAGATAGTAGATAGGATTAAGATACCGATTGTTGCGCCGAATAACATTTTTTGTGTCTTACTTAGTTGCATCCAATATTGAGCTGCCCTCACCCGATATTGGGCGATTTTTTCGTTCACGATTCCACCTCACCCAATGCTTTGCTCGTACAATTATAGCTGCATCCGCATAATCTCATGATAAGCTTCAATCACCTTGTTGCGGACTTGGGAAGTGAGCTGCAAACTTAGCTGAGCTTGCTCGGCAGTAATCATAACTTCGGAAACATCCGCCTGACCGAGAATGAAACGATCGGTTACCTTACTTACAGCGTGCTCTTGCTCGTTTACCCCATCTATCGCAGTTTTAAGAAACTCTCCAAAGCTTTTCGTGACCTCAGATGGGGTAACCGCTTGGCCGGCTGCCGATTCAATAAGCCGCGATGGCTGTCCTGCTCCAACCGTCACATTTGTAATCATTGTAATCCCTCCATTCGTTATTTACCGATTTCCAACGCTTTGACAAACATGGATTTGGTAGCATTCAACGCCGTCACATTCGCTTCATACGAACGTGTGGCGGATATCATATCGACCATTTCCTTGAGCACGTCAACGTTGGGCATCTTCACATAGCCAGCAGCGTCCGCATCCGGATGACTTGGATTGTACACCAGCTTTGAAGGCGTTCGGTCATTCATGATCTGAGTCACTTTAACGCCCCCGGACGCTTGTCCGTGTGACATTTCTCGGTTCAGAACATCAGAAAACTTAGGTTTAATCGGCTCCATGACCGTTAATTTTCGTATGTATGGTTCAAACTGTCCGTTTACTAACTTCCCCCTCGTCGTTTCAGCATTGGCAATATTCGAAGATATGACATCCATTCTAAGGCGCTGTGCCGTTAAGGCTGACGCACTTGCATCAAATCCGTTGTTTAATTTCACCCTTGACCACTCCCATTTATGCCTGTTCGCAGCATTCGAGCCTCATGACTGACCTGTTGCACAAACAAATTGTACCGCAGCTGATTTTTGGCTAATAACGACATTTCGCGATCAATATCGACATTGTTCACGTTGTTATTCATCACTGATAGTTGGTCCGTAACAATATGAGCTTGCGGCGCCTCGGCAGAATGTGCAAGCCCCATATGTTTGGGATGGGTCCTTTTCATCGGCAGCTGCGTGCCCGGTTCCCCCTTGTTCATTGCCTGATCCAAGATATTTTCAAAAACGACTTCGGATCTTTTGAAGTATGGCGTGTCCGCATTAGCAATATTATTAGAAATTACTTCTTGACGCAGTTCGGCAGCATGCAGCGCACCTTCGAGTCTTCGGAACGCGGAGCCATTCAATAATTTCACGGAAATCTCCCGCTTTCTCAGCTTTAGTCTTTTATTAGTCTTTTATTAATTCAACAGATTTAGCTTCTTTCCTTCTTTCTTCGACAAAAGTTTATTAAAAAAATGAGGAAACTTTGTCGATCATTACCGACATGATAATGTTCCATAAATTCCATTTCTTATACAATAAGCAAAAAGCCCTATCTTTGGTGTAAGATAGAGCTTTTAAAGGAATTAAGACCTAATTTTAAGTTTTTATCTTCGCTAACTCTTGAATAAGCTGGGAATTTAAAATTTTAATGTAAGTCCCCTTCATTCCTAAAGAGCGGGTCTCAATCACCCCGGCGCTTTCAAGTTTGCGAAGTGCATTTACAATAACCGAACGGGTAATTCCTACCCGATCTGCTACTTTAGATGCAACTAACAATCCTTCTTTACCGCTTAATTCTTCAAAAATATGCTCCACTGCTTCCAGTTCGCTGAACGACAGCGAATTGACCGCTACAGACACAACTGCGCGGCTGCGCGCTTCAATCTCAATCTCTTCTGCTCGTTCACGCAAAATCTCCATGCCTACGATTGTTGATCCATATTCTGCAAGAATCAAATCATCATCATCAAATGCCCCGATATTTCGCGTCAGCACCAATGTGCCTAGACGATCTCCACCGCCCTGAATCGGTACCACTGTCATGATCTCTTGTCCCGACATATCGGGAAAGGTTTCGGAAATACCGCTATCCGGTACGACGTTAGTTACCGTTTCTTCAATGCGAAGGAATCGTTCATTGCAATCGTTGGGAAAACGAAGCTCATCGGCAGTCGATGCGCGCAATCGCTCATGCTCCCATACTCCTACCGCCGCACAGCCAAGAATCTTGCCCTTTCGGCTTACGACAAAGATATCGGCTTGTATAGTCGAGCATAGAACTTCAGCCATCTCTCTAAAATTTAACGCCTTACCGGCCGCACGCTGCAGCAGCCGGTTCAGCGCTCTTGTTTTTGCAAGTAACGTCATGCATAGGCCTCCCAAAATCTGTCCAACTACAATATATATTGACTCAAATCACGATTTTGTGCAATATCCCCTACTTTATCGCGGACATATTCCGGCGTGATGGTCATTTGCTCCAATGTTAAATCCGGCGCTTCAAAGGATAAATCCTCCAGCAGCTTCTCCAGAATGGTATGTAATCTCCGTGCCCCGATATTCTCGGTATTGCGGTTCACATCGGCAGCGATTGCCGCGATTTCACGAATCGCTTCATCGGAGAAAACAATCTGGATGCCTTCGGTTTCCAGTAGGGCAGAGTACTGCTTTGTTAATGCATTTTTCGGTTCGGTCAATATTTTCACAAAGTCATCCAGGCTTAGATTGCTAAGCTCCACCCGAATCGGGAATCGGCCCTGCAGCTCGGGAATCAAATCAGCAGGCTTCGCAATATGAAAGGCGCCTGCAGCGATAAACAAGACAAAGTCTGTTTTGACCGGTCCGTATTTTGTCATAACCGTAGAGCCTTCGACGATCGGCAAAATATCCCGCTGCACCCCTTCTCTTGATACATCGGGGCCTGTGCCGCGTGAAGGACTGGCGATTTTATCGATTTCATCAATGAAGATCATCCCGGATTGCTCAGCCCGTTTGATCGATTCTTGAATGACATCATCCATATCAATTAATTTGTTGGCTTCCTCTTGCGTCAGCACTTTACGCGCTTCGTTCACAGATAGCTTGCGTTTCTTATAACGCTTGGGCATGAACTGGCCGAACATCTCCTGCATATTCATGCCCATGCCTTCGTTGCCTTGACCGGATAACATATCCAGCATGTTAGGCGATGCATCCTCGACCTCAATTTCGACCATTTCTTGTTCAAGTTTACCTGCAGCCAGCTGTTCCCTTACTTGATGGCGCCGCTCAATGACGGAGGTGTCCGTCTCCGGCTCTTCCTGTTCTTGCGTCTGCTGGTTGCCGAAGAGCATCTCGAACGGATTTTTCTGAGGTTTCGATTTTTTTGCTGAAGGAACGAGTAAAGAGACGAGCCTGTCAGTAGCAAGCTTTTCCGCTTTATCTTTTACCTTCTCCGTCTTTTCCGCCTTGACCATGCGGATCGAGGTCTCGACCAAGTCCCGGACCATCGATTCAACATCGCGCCCGACATAACCGACCTCAGTAAATTTAGTCGCCTCGATTTTTACAAATGGAGCGTTAACCAGCTTTGCCAGCCTTCTCGCAATCTCCGTTTTCCCAACGCCTGTAGGTCCGATCATTAATATGTTCTTGGGAACAATCTCATCCCGAATCGCTTCATCCAGACGGCTGCGGCGATAGCGGTTGCGAAGTGCGACTGCAACCGAACGTTTGGCAAGCTTCTGTCCGACGATATATTTATCCAGTTCCGCGACAATCTGGCGCGGCGTCAACGCTTCGTTACTCACCTTGCATCCCTCCGTTTTCGAAAGTGGCATTACCGTTGCGTATCCGAGATCAAACCTCTTCAACAATAATATTCCGGTTCGTAAACACACAAATATCCGCCGCAATTTCAAGTGAGGATTTCGCCATTTCCCTCGCATCCAGCCCGGTTGCATGCCGCTTCAATGCGCGTGCGGCGGACATCGCGAAGCTGCCGCCCGAACCGATTGCCAGAACGCCGTCATCCGGCTCGATAATCTCACCGTTACCCGAGACGAGCAGCATCCCTCCTGCATCCATCACAATCATCATCGCTTCCAATCTTCTCAGCACCCGGTCTGAGCGCCAATCCTTAGCCAATTCAACTGCCGCACGCTGCAAATTGCCGTGATGCTCCTCCAGCTTGCCCTCAAATTTCTCGAATAAAGTGATTGCATCAGCTACCGAACCGGCAAATCCTGCGATAACCTGGCCGCGGTACAGCCTGCGCACTTTTTTCGCATGATGCTTCATTACCATGCTGTTGCCGAAGGTCACCTGTCCATCACCTGCGATAGCGCCTTTTCCTTCATGGCGGATCGCACAGATCGTCGTTGCATGAAATTGCATTTCCATATTGTTGCCTCCTAAAGGTTTTGCGGAGCAAAACCTGCATCGTAAGCATAATCCCAGGTTTTGCGGAGCAAAGCCTGCATCGCATTCACTTCAGCTTCTATTTTGCTTTACTGTTCTCTACAATGTGCTCTTCTTTAAATTGTATGAGCTTCTCAAGTGCGCGATTTGCAATGGCTTCATATTTTTCTTTTTTATTTTTAATTCGTTTATCCAGCGGCGGGAATAATCCGAAATTTGCATTCATTGGTTGGAAGTGCTTGAAATCTGCCGTCGTAATATATTCAGCCATGCTTCCCAGTGCCGTTTCTGCTGGAAGGACCAGCGGCTCAAGGCCGCGCGCCATCCGGCCTGCGTTGATGCCGGCAATCAAACCTGAAGCTGCCGATTCAACATAACCTTCAACGCCGGTCATTTGGCCTGCGAACATTAAGCGGTCTCTTCCCTTGAATTGGTAGGTCGGCCTAAGCTGCTTGGGCGAGTTAATAAATGTGTTACGATGCATAACGCCGAATCTTACGAATTCAGCCTGTTCTAAACCAGGAATAAGCGAAAGCACTCTTTTTTGCTCTCCCCATTTGAGATGGGTTTGAAAGCCGACCAAATTATACAGCGTGCCCGCTGCATTATCCTGCCTGAGCTGAACAACAGCATGCGGCAGCTTGCCCGTATGCGGATTAACAAGGCCAACCGGCTTCATCGGTCCGAAAAGGAGCGTTTGCTTGCCCCGGCTGGCAATGACCTCAACCGGCATGCAGCCTTCAAAATAGATCTCTTTCTCAAACTCTTTCAACTCCGCCTTCTCGGCCGTGATGAGCGCGTCATAAAACGTCTCAAACTCCTCTTCCGTCATCGGGCAGTTTAGATAAGCGGCTTCTCCCTTGTCATAACGGGATGCCAGATAAACTTTGCTCATATCGATCGAATCTTTCTCAACAATCGGCGCCGCCGCATCATAGAAATAAAAATACTCCTCGCCCATCAAATCTTTGATCTGCTGAGAGAGCTGCGGAGAGGTTAACGGCCCGGTAGCGATGACGACGATGCCATCCTCCGGAATTTCCGTCATCTCTTCCGTTCTGACATCCACTAGAGGATGGTTGCGGAGCGAGGACGTCACTTCCCCCGAGAAGCCTTCACGATCAACGGCTAGGGCTCCTCCTGCAGGTACGGCGTGTTTGTCCGCACTGTTCAAGATCAGCGATCCAAGCAGCCGCATTTCTTCCTTGAGTACCCCTACCGCATTCGTCAAGCCATTGGCACGCAGGCTGTTGCTGCATACCAGCTCGGCGAATTTATCTGTATGATGCGCGGGCGTACGGGTCACCGGCCGCATTTCATATAAGGTGACAGGCACGCCCTGCGCGGCGATTTGCCATGCGGCCTCGCTGCCTGCAAGGCCAGCGCCAATTACAGTTACTTTATTTGTTGAAGTCAATGTTATATCCTGCCTTTCTATCAAACAGTCTGCCGCTTACACATCGGCTTGATCCTGTTCTTCCGGTAATTCTTCGGTGTGTTCGCATGAAGTACATTGGATTTTGCCGCCGCTGCGGTTACGCTTCTCCACCATATACGAGCCGCATTTCGGACAAGGCTTGTCAATCGGCTTATCCCATGAGACGAATTCGCAGCCGGGGTATTGGTCGCAGCCATAAAAGATACGTCCTTTTTTACTGCGGCGTTCAATGATTTTCCCTTCTCCGCATTTCGGACAGGTTACACCGATATCTTTTACAATCGGCTTCGTATTACGGCAATCCGGGAAACCGGAACAAGCTAAAAATTTGCCAAAGCGTCCCATTTTGTATACGAGGTGCTTCCCGCACTTCTCGCAAATCTCATCGGACACTTCATCTTGAATCTCCACTTCCTTCATTTCTTCCTCGGCAACTTCAAGACGCTTCTCAAAGGATTCGTAGAACGAGGCCAGCACCTTGACCCAATCCTGAGTTCCTTCTTCGACATGGTCAAGGTCGCCTTCCATATGAGCGGTAAATTCGGCATCCAGAATTTCCGGGAAAAACTCTTCCATCAATTCAATGACCAAATCGCCGAGCTCTGTCGGCACGAACTTCTTCTCTTCGATCGCAACGTAACCGCGCTTCTGGATCGTTTCGAGGGTAGGGGCATATGTACTTGGCCGACCGATGCCCAGTTCCTCCAACGTGCGCACAAGCCTTGCTTCGGTGTAACGCGGCGGAGGCTGTGTAAAATGCTGTTTGGGCTCGATGTCCTGCTTTTGGGTTACATCGCCTTTGGCAAGCGGCGGCAGAAACTTGTCTTCTTCTGTTGTTCCATCATCGTTACCTTCCACATAAACCTTCATGAAGCCCGGGAATTTCAGCTTTGAGCCGGTCGCCCGGAATGTCACTGGACCAACCTTTAAGTCTACGGTCATCGTATCGAGCACGGCCGAAGACATTTGGCTCGCAATGTACCGCTCCCAAACAAGCTTATACAAGCGCAATTGATCACGGCTGAGGAAAGGCTTCATCGTCTCCGGTTCGCGCAGCGCTGAAGTTGGACGTATCGCTTCGTGGGCATCCTGTGTACTCGCGTTCTTCTTTGTATACACGCGCGGTTCTTCCGGTGCGTATTCAGAGCCGAATTTATCCAAGATGTAGCTTTTCGCCTCTTCTTGGGCAATTGGAGAAATCCGCGTCGAATCGGTACGCATGTAAGTAATTAAACCTACCGTGCCTTCTTTTCCCAGATCGACCCCTTCATACAGCTGCTGTGCAACCGACATCGTCTTGGCCGCTCGGAAACCCAGCTTACGCGCAGCTTCCTGCTGCAGCGAGCTTGTAATGAAGGGAGGCGCCGGATGACGCTGCCGTTCCTTTTCACGGACCTCGTCAACTAGGAATTCCGAGTTCCCCATTGCCGCCAACACTTCATTGACATCATTCTCGCTGCCTAATTCACGCTTCTCTCCGTTCACGGAGTGAAACTTCGCCTCAAAAACCGACTTCTCATGTGCCAGCTTTGCGGTGATCGACCAATATTCTTCCGGGATAAAAGCATCGATCTCATTCTCCCGGTCGATGATCAGCTTCACGGCAACGGATTGAACCCGGCCGGCAGACAATCCTTTCTTCACTTTCTTCCAGAGCAGCGGACTGATCTTGTAGCCTACGAGCCGATCCAGAATTCTTCTTGCCTGCTGCGCATTAACAAGATCTTTGTTGATCTTACGTGGCGTTTTGAATGCATCCTTCACCGCTTGCTTCGTTATTTCATTAAATACGACACGGCAATCTTCCGTCTCATCTAATTCGAGATAATGTGCCAAGTGCCAAGCAATCGCTTCTCCTTCGCGGTCGGGGTCAGCTGCGAGATACACTTTTTTCACTTTCTTTCTGGCATCCTTTAATTCCTTAAGCACGCTGCCTTTACCGCGAATCGTAATATATTTGGGGTTGAAGTCGTTTTCCACCTCGACGCCAATCTGGCTTTTCGGCAAATCGCGGATATGACCCATGGATGCTTTGACGATGTATTTGCTGCCAAGATATTTGCCGATTGTTTTGGCTTTTGCCGGTGATTCGACAATGACAAGTGAATCCGCCATTAAGCGTCCTCCTCTCTCCTATTGCTTACCTTTATAAGACACTGTATATAAAACCGGGATGCTGTTCAATCTTATGTTTTATAGTTAAATTTATCAGAACTGCGTGCAAATGTCCAAACGGTATGCCTGTTTGCTCATGCAGTTCATCCGCTGAACCCGGTTTATCCTGCAGCAGCTGAAGGATTCGCCGTTCCTCATCCGTTAGATCCGCGGCCGTTTTTCCCGCAGGCTTCTCTGCCATCATCAAAGCATTCCGGAGATCCGAACGGTAGATAAAATCCTCAAGGACATCCTTAAGCTCTGTCACCATCTTGGCGGAGCCTTGCTTGATTAATTTGTTGGCTCCCTCACTCTTAGGCGAGCTGATCGGACCGGGGACCGCATAGACCTCTCTGGACATGTCAAGCGCTTGATCCGCAGTAATCAACGAACCGCTGCGCAATGCGGCCTCCACTACTATCGTACCGAGAGACAGTCCGGCAATGATGCGATTGCGCTGAGGGAACAAGCCAGGATGAGATCGCATACCGATCGGATATTCTGATAAAAGTAAGCCGCTCTCGGCAATGGACCGGTACAGCGTCCGGTTATCAGGCGGGTAAACAACATCAATCGGCGTACCCAGCACAGCGACAGTCGATCCAATGCCGCGCAGCGCGCCCTCATGGGCAAATCGGTCAATTCCCCTCGCCAGCCCGCTGACTACTGTCAGGCCGGCGCCCGATAGCTGCTCCGCCAGCTTAAGCGCTGTTTGTCTGCCATATGCCGTAGGCACTCTGGTGCCGACCATCGCGATCGAAGGTGCATGCAATAGCCGCTCATCGCCTAATACATATATAACCCAAGGCGGGTCGAACATCTGTCTGAGCAGCGGGGGATAATGATCATCCAAGGCTGTGATGATTTGAACGCCGAGCCGTTCATAACGTTCGTTAATCGACTGTATCCGTTCAAGCTGCAAGCCTTGCTTTACGGCTTTCACCTGATCGCCGCGCAGTCCCAGCTCTGCCCATTCTTTGTCACTATAATGGACACAGTCCATAAGAGAAGCATGCTTGTGAACTTTATCTATGCTGCGCCATCCGATACCCTGTGTTTCGTGGAGCGCCAGCATGACTAACCGCTCATTCCAACCGGAATCAAATTTCATTTATTCCATCCCTTTCGGGACCGCAAGCATTCTTTACCTATTTTGCTTGACATGATCGAAGAATGCAAGCGGCCAACGTTAAATTATGAAACAATAACAAAAAAGCAGTCTTCCATTCCCTCTGAAGGGAATCGGAAGACTGCTTGTCTTCAACCTATAATGCGAGAGGACAACCTCTCCTAAAGCTTAAGCTTCCTTAAGCTTTGCGTGTTGTGCACTGCTCCAGCATGCCGCGTTCTTCGAGTACGCTGACAAGCGTCGAGCCCATGTCCGAAGGCGTCGGCGCCACTTTGATGCCGCACGCTTCCAATGTTGCGATTTTCTCCGCAGCTGTTCCTTTGCCGCCTGAGATGATCGCGCCCGCATGACCCATACGTTTTCCTGGAGGAGCTGTCGCGCCGCCGATAAAGCCGACTACCGGCTTTTTCATGTTCGCTTTGATCCACTCTGCCGCTTCTTCTTCCGCTGTACCGCCAATCTCACCGATCATGATGACAGCGTGTGTATCCGGATCCTCATTAAACAAATGCAGGATATCGATGAACTCCGAACCTTTAACCGGGTCGCCGCCGATTCCTACTGCGGAGGACTGGCCGATTCCGCGTGTGGAAAGCTGATGAACAGCCTCGTAAGTCAACGTACCGCTTCGCGATACAACGCCTACATGGCCTTTCAAATGAATATAACCCGGCATGATGCCGATTTTACATTCTTCCGGAGTAATGACACCCGGGCAGTTCGGTCCGATCAGACGTGTTTTGCGTCCTTCCATGTAACGTTTAACGTTAACCATATCAAGAACCGGAATGCCTTCTGTAATACAAATGGCAAGATCTAATTCCGCATCAACCGCCTCCATGATCGCATCAGCTGCGAAAGCCGGAGGAACATAGATAACAGAAGCTGTAGCGCCAGTGGCTGCTTTTGCTTCCGCAACGGTATTAAATACAGGAAGTGAAACAACTTGTCCATTGTCAAGCGTGATGTCGACATTTGTGCCACCTTTGCCCGGTGTTACGCCGCCGACCATCTGTGTACCATATTCAAGCGCACCCTTCGCATGGAAAAGGCCGGTTGCGCCGGTAATGCCTTGCGTAATGACTTTCGTATCTTTACCTACCAAAATGCTCATCGAAGGCTCACATCCCCTGAAAAATTTCGTGTGCTGAAGGTCAAATTACTTGACGAGGGCAACAATTTTCTGAGCGCCGTCTGCCATGGAATCCGCCGCAACGATGTTCAGGCCGGATTCATTCAGAATTTTCTTGCCAAGCTCTACGTTTGTTCCTTCCAAACGGACCACAAGCGGACGGTCGAGACCGATCTGCTTCGCGGCTTCCACTACCCCGTTAGCAATAACGTCGCAGCGCATAATGCCACCGAAAATATTGACGAAAATACCCTTTACCTTTGCATCGGAAAGGATGATTTTGAATGCTTCGGTAACCTTCTCAGTCGTCGCACCGCCCCCAACATCAAGGAAGTTAGCCGGGTCGCCGCCGTAATATTTGATGATATCCATCGTCGCCATAGCCAGTCCGGCGCCATTAACCATACAGCCGATGTTGCCATCGAGCGCAATATAGCTCAGGTCGAATTTGGATGCTTCGATTTCTTTCTCGTCTTCCTCTTCCAAATCGCGCAGAGCCACGATATCCTTGTGACGATACAGCGCATTGGAGTCAAAATTCAGCTTGGCGTCAAGCGCCATTACATTACCGTCACCGGTAACAACAAGCGGGTTAATCTCAGCGATCGAGCAGTCTTTTTCCACGAACGCTTTGTACAAAGCCAGCATGAACTTAACCGCTTTGTTGACCAGCTCATTTGGAATGTTGATGGCATAGGCCAATTTGCGAGCTTGAAACGCTTGCAAACCAACGGCCGGATCAACAGCCTCTTTGAAAATTTTCTCCGGCGAATGAGCAGCCACTTCTTCAATTTCCGTGCCGCCTTCTTCCGAAGCCATCATAACAACGCTGCCTGTACCGCGGTCGACAACAACCCCGATATAGTATTCCTTCTTAATGTCACAGCCCTGTTCGATCAGAAGGCGCTTTACTTCTTTGCCCTCAGGACCGGTTTGATGTGTAACAAGCACCTTACCTAAAATTTCGCTTGCATACGTGCGTACTTCGTCTAATCCCTTGGCTACCTTTACACCGCCGGCTTTACCGCGGCCGCCCGCATGGATTTGCGCCTTGACCACAACAACAGGCGTGCCGAGAGCCTTGGCCGCTTCTACCGCTTCATCGACGGTAAATGCCACCTTTCCCTCTGGAACGACAACACCGTATTGCTTCAGGACTTCTTTGCCTTGATACTCATGGATATTCATTCACGAAATCCTCCTATCCGCAGTTTCATCCTCAAAATATGTAAACAAAACCCTACTCATTGTACCACTTTTTTCTGTGGCTTACCTTATTTATATCATTAAAAAATATATACTTTTTGATATGGTTTTCATCTCGTTTCGAGAACGAAAATCGACAAAGACTGCATATATCTTGCCGGATCAGGCTTAACCACCCATATAGTATGACCATTTCATCAACAATTATTGTATATATTCTCCTTAATCAGGTCCGTACTTCCACGTTGTTTTGTTGACATGACACTCCCCATTGCGATAGGATTATACATTATATGGGATTGTAAGGAAGCACCTTCGCCGATTATTCGTTGGAGGTGCCTTTTTGTATGTATACAAAACATAACAGTGCCAGTGTCCACGGCGTTGATGGACGAATTATCGAAGTGGAAGTCGATATCGCAAACGGTTTGCCCCAGGTCAATATCGTCGGGCTTCCTGATCCTGCTATACGGGAATCCGTGGAACGTGTAAGATCAGCTGTCAAAAACTGCGGTTATGTGTTTCCTTTGGAGAGGATCACTGTGAACTTAGCCCCTGCCGACCTGCGCAAAGAGGGTACAGCCTATGATCTGGCAATCGCTGTCGGCGTTCTCACGGCAAGCGGTCAGCTTCAAACAGAACGCTTCCGGGATACGCTCATCATCGGCGAGCTTTCGCTCGACGGTACGATCCGTCCCGTTCCCGGCGTACTGCCAATGGTCGAGGAGGCAAAGAAACAAGGCATATCCCGTGCCTTTGTCGCTCCGGGAAACGCGGCGGAGGCTTCACTTATCGGCGGCTTGGATTTGACCGTCATCGCTCACTTGCGGGAATTAGGAGACGAAGAAGCCGGATCACCCCATGTTGATGTGAATGACAGGCACGTCACCTTTGCTAAGGTATTTCAATCTGACAATGAAGGGCGATCTTCATCAACAGATGACGATAAAGAAATCCCCCGACACAGTGATCAAGAGAACAACCACTATGATTATATTGAAGTCATCGGTCAGCATCATGCCAAGCGGGCTTTATTGACAGCTGCAGCCGGTCGGCATAATATTCTGCTCTCCGGTCCCCCGGGGACGGGCAAGACGATGCTGATCCGTAGACTTCCGGGCATCCTTCCCCCTCTGGAGGATGAAGAAGCGCTTGAGGTCACGAAAATATACAGTGTTGCCGGAAAGCTTACCCAAGGCGCTGTCTCCTTGGTACGAGAGCGCCCTTTCCGTTCTCCCCATCATACGATTTCTCCCGGCGGGCTCATCGGCGGAGGATCCATTCCCAAACCGGGGGAGGTAACGCTGGCCCATCGCGGCATTTTATTTCTGGATGAGCTTCCTGAATTCTCAAGAAATGTGCTTGAGGTGCTGCGGCAGCCGCTCGAGGACCGCAGCGTCACCATCGCCCGTACGAGAGCTGTTTTTCGCTACCCGTCTCATTTTATGCTTGCAGCATCAATGAATCCGTGTCCGTGCGGCTATTTCGGAGATGATTCGGATCGGCAGCGCTGCGGCTGCTCTCCCCACAAAATCGCCGCTTACCGCACGAAAATTTCCGGACCGCTGCTCGATCGCATCGATCTGCAGGTAGAGGTCCCGCGTCCATCAACCTTTCTGAGCGCTACCGCAGGCTTGTCTTCCTCGCAAATGCGGGATCTTGTCATGCTCGCCAGAGAACGGCAAATCGCCCGCCGTACTACGGCGGGCGTGAGCTGGAACAGTGAATTGCAGGGCAGGGCGCTGCATCAAAGCGCGCGGCTGAAAGCAGACGCGGAGCTGCTGCTGCAGCAGGCCTATAAGTCGCTTGGCCTCAGCCTGCGGGCGCATGACCGCGTGCTGAAGCTGGCGCGCACAATCTCCGATCTGCAGGACAGCAATACGATTGAAGCCGAGCATGTCGCTGAGGCGATTCAATACCGGAGCTTGGACCGCAAATTAGAGCTTATATGATTGATATGGATTGTTTCTTCCCACCGGTCAACCGGTGGGTATTGTTTTTCTGTGCGGCAGCCGTCTGCGCCTGCCAACACTTATGATGAGTCCGAATACGGCCAGGTGAATGAATAACATCGTATTTCCATAACTTATGAACGGGATCGATACGCCCACAAAAGGCGCCCACCCCAGGCACATGAAGATGGCCCAAACAAACTGTATACCGAGCACGACAAGCAGAACGCTTACGATCCGCTTTCCATACTCATCACGTACGTTCGAGGCAATGAATCCGATGATGCCAAGAAACGCTAACGAGGCAGAGGCAATTAATATGCCCATCGACCAGCCATAGCTGGAGATCATATAAGCAAATAAAGAATCATTGTAGGCAAACGGAAGCTGATCCGTTGAAGCAGCAGATCCATGTCCCCACCAGCCTGCGGTACGGATCGCTTCCAAGGCGTTGTAAGTGGCATATCCTGTACCGGCCGGGTCATCATAGAAGCGTAAAAATATAGTTGCGCGATGGAAGACATATGACAGGTTCGCGCTTGTACCCAGCATGAAATAGAGCAACACAACTGCCGAGACAATCGTCGTCGATACGATGGCGGCAAATTGCTTTAGGCTGCTGCTTCCCAACCATAATAAGGTAAAAAAACCGAGTACGAAGTAAAAACTTGTTACATACGCATGAGCCCATAAAAATAAAAACATGGGGAGACAAAATTGCAGGGCGTATCGTTTGACTCCTTCTGTCAATCCCCACTCTTTGAGAGGTTTCATCCCTGCAGCGCCAATCAGCAGCATGAACATAGCGACGATCATGCCGTTAATCGCAAATCCTCCAAGGGCCAGGTATTGTTTGCTGCCATTGATTTGCAAGCCAAATATATGGGTGAACAGCATCAGCCCGATTCCCGCTCCAAACAGCAAAGAAGAGAACCACTTAAACTTCCGGTAATCCAGCCGCCATAAAACCGCTGCCGCCAAACAGCCGCTCGCGGCAAAAAAAAGCTGTTTATTGAACAAGCCCATATTCGTCTGCATTTGCTCCGACAGTACAGTCCCGATCACATACATCGCGAATAATCCGATCCCCAGCAGAATAAAAAGAATCGTGAAAAGTCCCAAATCTATTACGGGTCGATATATTTTCTGCATTTCTTTTCCGATCCCGGATGGTTCCCCCATACGCCGGACTGCCTGGCGTACCGCTTCTTGTTCTTCTACCCCTTCCTCGACGAGCTCATCGGCAAGCTCTGCAATATGGGATTCCAATTCCGCCTTTACCGCTAACCGGGCTTCCTTGGATTTGATATGCTTACCTACGTTATGTAAAAATTTGCCAGCTTCCGGATTGGATGAAATGTATTTCATGCATATCCCTCCCCGATTACGCGCTCCACAGCATTGCGGTATACGTTCCACTCCTGCTTTTTTTCCCCCAGCCGGGTTTTCCCGGCCGCTGTGATGCGGTAATATTTGCGCTTACGCCCGTCCTGCTCTTGCCAGTAGGCGTCCACCCATTGATCGGTCTCCAGCGTGTGCAGAATCGGATACAAGGTGCCTTCTTTTAATGCAAAAATGCCTTCCGACCGCTTCTCAATTTCTTTGGTTAATTCATAACCGTACATATCCTTCTGCTCCAGCATGGACAGAATAAGAATCACAGTGCTGCCTTTCAAGAGCTCTTTGCTGACTTTCATTACTTCCATCTTCCTCCTCTCGCCAATACATAGATATATAATGCATCGTTTATCTATGTATTAGGGTATAACAAATATACCCATTTAGCAACGGCTATATTACCGGGCTTCTTTTCAGTGAAATGATTCAATATAAGCGGCTTCATTCAAAGGGTGTCGATTATGAGGATTTAGGGAGAGGGCAGCTTGATTAAAATGCCCCCTCGATATGCTTTAGATCTGTAATATTTAACCGGGCGTCCAATGTGACGGCAATAACATCGAATCGCACCTTTCGCTCCGCCACCCGGTAATAATTCATATAGAACTGGGCGATTGATCTCACTCGGGCCTGCTTGCGATAGTCGACCGACTCGGCCGGGGTGCCGTAGCGCCCGCCTGAGCGGCGGGTTCGAACCTCAATAAACACCAAACGGTTATTTTCTCCGGGTGGATGCCCGATTAGATCGATCTCGCCCGATCGGCATCTCCAATTCCGTTCAACTAATGTCCATCCGAGCGATAGCAAATATTCAGCCCCTGCGGCTTCTCCAAGCTGCCCGATCGCTTGACGGTTTGCCCTCGAAATACCAGCGGCCGGTTGATTGGCATCGGCATATTTACGATCATTTTCCTTATTCACGATTCCAATCCCTCGCTCTCTGATCGGAACGGTATATGAAACTCAAAATCTCGGCCACCAATGTATAGAGTTCAGGAGGAATTTCCTGATCAATGTCAAGCTTGGATAACACCTCCACAAGCGAAGCGTCCTCCTGCACAGGAACTCCATGCTCTGCGGCTTTTTCCAATATCGCATCTGCAAGCTGGCCCTTGCCTTTTGCTACGATGACCGGCGCGCTGCGCTGTTCCGGTTCATATTTGACAGCTACTGCTTTTCTTATTGGTGTGTGAGAAGCGGATGGTTCTTTCATACGCGTACATCCACTCCTTTATACGGTCTGGAAGAAAACGAGCTTCGATCAGGCGGTTGAACTGCCGATTGACCTTGCTGGCTGCTGGGTGAAGTCGTCTGCTCTGCCGGTTCAGGCAGCGGAGTGGTGCGCAGCGCCAGCAATTGGTATCCAGCGCGGCCCATAGCCTCCGTTATGTCCTGCCGCGACGATTCGATGAGCGAGCTGATGAATGGATGGTCGTTCCATACATTGAGGCTGACGATCTTATCGACCACCTGTACATCGACTAACGTATCGCCTAGCTGTTTCATCTTTAGATCGAAGAGCAGCCGGCAATTTTCCGCATCCAATTCGCCCTTTCGCCCACGGCGCGATTGGATATGGACGGATGCCGTTTGGCTGCCGTCCGGTCCATGAAACGGAATGAACATGGTGACATGCGACAGCATCGCGCCATTGCGCTCCGGCGTCAGCAGCAGCTGCTGGCCGGTAATGTTCTGCACGAGCTGCTGCGCGGCTTCGCGCAAAGCAGGCGGCACTTCGTCGGAAGCAGCGAGCGTCAGCAGCACGCTCTTCAGCGACTCCTGCGCCGCGGCCGGCCGTCCGGCATCGGCCGCTTGCGCCTCCGGCGCGCCGCCCGGGACGGGCAGCCCCTGCCCGGGCGCGCGCTCCGCCGCCACAGCCGCGCGTTCCGCCAGCGGCTGCTGCGGCGCATCGGCGGGACGGGGCGCGCTGTGCGCCTGCCCCTCCGCGCCGGAGGCGGTGCGGCCAGCCGGGGAATCACTTTCCCCGGCTTTGGCCGCTTCAGCGGCGCCGGCTATGCCGCCCGGCGCCGCAGAACGCGTCAGTTGGCGCTCGTGATCGACGCCCAGCCACTTCAGTACCTCCAAGGCCCAGCCATTGGCTCCGGCCTTGGAAGTTCCTGCTGCGGCAGGGCCGCTTGCGCTGGTGCTTACCGCACCGCTATCCGTTCCCGCCGCTGATCCGGCGGCTGCAGCGCCTGCAGCGCCGGCAGCCGCTCCCTGGCCGGCGCTCGCTTGGCCCGCATTAGGCTGCGCTGCCGTTTGTACTGGCGGCTGTGCAGCCTGCTGCAGCTGAGCAGGCGTTATGACACGCCCCCCCGCTTCTGGCGCAGATGAAGCTCCCGCTTTCGCTGCTGCCGGCTGCTCCGCTGCTTGTTCAAGCGTGCGGAGCAGCACCGCCCCTTCATCCAGCAATGCTTGCAAGCGCAGGGCCGCATTGCGGACATTGACATCCTTTAACGCGGGTGCCGTTTCGTTAGTCCCACCTATCAATGCTTTAAGCTGCGTCTGAACACCCTCCATCAGTTCATGCGACGGCTGTCCGAACATCGCCTGCTGCAAAGCGGCGATTGTCGTCCCCGTGACCGGAAGGCCGCGTTTGAACGCTGTTGCAGCCGCATGCATCCATTGCTCTGCATCGGCATTCGCAGGCATAGCCGACTGCGCTTGTCCCATTGCCTGGCCAAGCTCCCGGTTCAGCTGGAAGCCTTCACGACGCATGTCCCGCACCAGCTCCAACGCCCATTTTTTGTCCGGCATCCCGAGATTTTTCGCCAGATCCCGGAGCGTCTCATCCCGAACATTCGCCGCTGACAGATCAACAGGCTTGAGCAGCGGCGTACCGCCCGCCGATTCCGGCTGCACCTGCAGCATCGTCGTCTGGCCCGGCAGCAATGGAATTTCAAGCTTGGCCCGTACTTGTGTGCCATTGATCTGTACAAGCGCGTCCTGCCCTTCCATCACTTCCAATATGACACCACTGACAATTTGTCCAACCTTCAATTCCAATGAGCGGCTCTCGCTTGGCTGAGGTTCCCTGAGCAAACCGCGCATCAGTTGTCCGATATTCATACTGCCACCCCGTCCTCTATGAAATGCCCTTTATACCAGAGCAGCTCTATCCATATTCTTTCTTTTTATATCGGTCAGAGCAACCCTAACCTTTATCCCCATTTCATCAATGCTCGTATTTGTGCACCAAGCTATCGTCCGAGCTCTCTTTTTGCTAATCCCATCTATACTTATACAAATAATATGTATAGAAATAAAAAGCTGCTGAGAGGCGGCGTCCAAGCTGGACCCCTTCTTTCAGCAGCGGGTAGATCAGAACAGCACCTGCTGCTCTGCAAACAATTTTGTCAGAAAGGAACGGCGGTGCATCGGGCTCGGCCCAAACTCAAGCAGCCGCTCCCGGTGATGCTTTGTCGCATACCCTTTATGTATTGCAATGCCATATTCCGGATAGAGCGCATCCCATTCACCAATACATAAGCGATCTCTTGTCACCTTAGCAACAATCGATGCAGCCGCTATCGATTGGCTGCACGCGTCTCCGTGAATAATCGCCAGCTGCGGCAGTCCGATATCCACCTTTTCCGCATCGACGAGCAAATAATCGGCAGCCGTCTGAAGGGAGAGCACCGCATTTTTCATGGCCAGGCGCGATGCCTGCTTGATGTTCATTTCATCGATGATTTGCGCACTGACATGAGCTACTGCCCAAGCGTCCGCATGCTCCATTATGACATCATAGAGCAGCTCCCGCTTTTTTTCCGACAGCTTTTTCGAATCATCTATGCCCTCCAGAACAAGCCCGGGCGGCAGCACGACGGCCGCTGCCACAACATCGCCGAACAAACAGCCGCGCCCTACCTCATCTACTCCAGCAATCCGGCTGTAACCTTGCTCCCATACCGACTGCTCATAATCCAGCATGACGTTCCCCCCTCGTCAACGCTTTTTCTGCTTTCAGCCCTAGTTGATTCGCTCAGGCTCCTCCAGTGTAATACGCCCGAATTTGCCGGCACGCAGCTCCCGCAAAATGATGCCCGATGCCTTCTCCAGATTGACGCGACCTCCGCTTAACAAACAACCGCGCTTTCGTCCAATATCCTCCATGACCCGGACAATTTCATCCGCATCCTCCGGATCCTTTGGCGGTGTATCCAGCCCGAACCGCTCTGCAAGCGCAGGCCAATATCGCTGAGCCAATACGCGAACCGCAAAAAAAGCGATATCCTCGATATTCAAGATCTGCTCTTTAATCGCTCCTGTCATCGCGAGCCTGTATCCGACTAATTCGTCCTCGAACTTGGGCCATAATATCCCTGGCGTGTCGAGCAGCTCCATCTCCGTCCCGACCTTGATCCATTGCTGGCCCTTCGTTACCCCGGGACGGTCTCCTGTCGCCGCGATGTTCCTTCCCGCTAACCGGTTAATGAGCGTGGACTTGCCGACATTCGGAATGCCTACAATTAAAGCGCGCATGGCGCGGGGATTCATCCCTTTTCCGATCATTCGGGAAATTTTATCGTGCAGCAGCTCTTTTACGCGATCCGGTATTTCCATGACCTTAGTGCCTGTAGAAGAATCGACCGCCATACATGCGTGACCTTGATCCGAAAAAAAAGAAATCCACCGGTCTGTCGCCCGTGGATCGGCCAAATCAGCCTTGTTCATCACGATTAAGCGTGGTTTTCCTTGCAGGATTTCATCGATCATCGGGTTGCGGCTCGACATCGGGACACGGGCATCCAGCAGTTCAATGACAATATCAATCAGTTTTAATTTGTCTTGAATCTGCCGCCGGGCTCTTGTCATATGACCCGGAAACCATTGTATCGTCATGTCATCACCTCATCCTCATCCTTGTTTAATAAATTTAATTTGATTAACCGGCCAAAAAATGACGTCCGCCCGGCCAACAAGCTCGTCCATCGACACATAACCGATTGAACGGCTGTCCTTGCTGTTGCCCCGGTTATCGCCGAAGGCCAAAATCATGTTATCTGGAACAATATCGTTTTGCACATTCATATTCGGAAAATTCTCGCTGGTATTATAAAGCTCGCCACGGCTATGCGCTTGCTCGATTGCCTCTTTCAAATACGGCTCTTCAACTAATGTTCCATTAATATAAAGCCTGTCGTCTTCAAGCTTGACTTTATCCCCCGGCACACCAATTACCCGTTTGATAAAATCGCGTCCCTCTTCAGGAACATGAAATACAACGACTTCCCCGCGCTGTGGAGCACGAATATCATAAATGATCTTATTCACGATAACCCGTTCTCCGGTTTCAAAATTCGGCTGCATCGAGGGCCCGTCCACAATAAATGGCGAAAACAGGAAGGTTCTAATGATAAACACAAGCACTGCCGCGATGACCAGAGCTTTGATCCACTCCACGATCTCTTTTTTTGCGCCGCTTCCCTGAGGTGGTACTGGTTCAGGCGCTGTTTCTTCGTTACGGTGTTCCTCGTTATGATTAACATGTTCCGGTTTCACGCGGGAATCCGCATTAGGAGTTATATAGCCGTCACGTGATTTCTGATCCATAATGTACGCCTACTTTCGCTTATGCATGAATGGATAGGATGCGGATAGGCATCTAGATACTTATACTATCTCGACTATAGTATGGCAACCCGCGCTCACATTTATTGACTAACAGGCGGTCAAGCCGTCCATAAAAATTTAATTCTCAAATTCTAAAAACAACGAAAAGGGGCACTTGTTTGCGCAAGCCCCCCATGTCGTTTCTTAACGAATCTCTTTAATTCTCGCTGCTTTACCACGCAGATTGCGAAGGTAGTACAATTTCGCACGGCGTACTTTACCGCGGCGAGCCACTTCGATTTTATCGATCTTAGGCGTATTAATCGGGAATGTTCTTTCCACGCCAACTCCGTAGGAGATTTTGCGGACCGTGAACGTTTCGCTGATTCCGCCGCCGCGGCGTTTGATAACAACACCTTCGAACAACTGAATCCGTTCGCGGGATCCCTCGATTACTTTAACGTATACCTTCAGCGTGTCGCCTGGACGAAAGCTGGGAATATCTTTGCGAAGCTGTTCTTGCGTAATCGCTTGTACAATATTCATATTTGATGGCCTCCTTCCACAACAGACGTTCATATAAGCTCGCCGTTCCCCTTGGAAACGGGTCATGGCCGATAGCGGACCGTCCGACTATTACAAACAACATTTGAAATTTTACCATAATCCTGACGAAAAAACAACAACAATATCCTTCATCGAGCTGCAGCCGATTCTGTACCTATTCTACGCCGATATTCGTTGTGCACACTTCTACTCCGATGCCTTTTGTTCACTGCGCCTTTTCCGTTCGGCCTCCAGCCAGACTTTCTCTTTGGCCGTCAGCTCCACAAGTTCAAGCAGCTCCGGCCTTCGCTCGAGCGTGCGCAGCAGCGACTGCTCGCGCCGCCAAGCCTCGATCTTCGCATGATGCCCGGATACAAGCACCTCCGGCACATCCCAGCCACGGAACGATACAGGACGTGTATAGTGCGGATATTCAAGCAAGCCCGTACTGAAGGAATCTGTGACGGCCGATGATTCATTGCCCAGTACGCCCGGCAGCAGACGTACCACGCTATCGATGACAACCATGGCGGGCAATTCTCCGCCGGTTAATACATAATCGCCAATCGACAGCTCATCGGTAACCAAATGCTGGCGAATGCGTTCATCGTAGCCCTCATAATGACCGCAAATAAAAATTAAATGCTGCTCGCCTGACAGTTCTTCCGCCTTACGCTGCGTGAACGTTTCACCCTGCGGACACATCAGTACAATGCGGGGCTTTGCTCCATTCTCAGGCAGCAGATCTTCCACTGCAGCGAAGATCGGGTCCGGCTTCAATACCATTCCCCCGCCCCCGCCGTATGGATAATCATCCACTGTGTTATGTTTATTGTTTGCATAATCGCGAAAGTTCACCGCGTTCAGAGAAACAATGCCTTTCTCCTTTGCCTTGCCCAATATGCTCGCGCCGAATACGCCTTCCAGCATTTCCGGAAACAACGTCAACACATCGATTTTCATCCGTCAAATCAATCCTTCCATGAGACGGACCGTCACCAATTTGTCGTCCACATTCACATCCAGCACCACATCATCGATGACAGGCAGCAGTACCGGCTTGCCTTTGGACCGTTCCACAACCCAAACATCATTGGCCCCCGGCCGCAGTATTTCATTGATAACGCCGAGCTCTTCACCCTCATCGGTTACAACACGGCAACCGATAATTTCATAATAGTAATATTCGCCCTCTTCCAGCTCAACGGAATCCTGATCGGACACTTTAATGCTCCAACCCTTATACTTCTCCGCCTGATTAATATCGTCGAAGCCCTTCAGCTTAACGATAAACATCCCTTTCTGCTCACGTGCGCTCTGCACCACCACCTGCAAAGACTGTTTCTCGTCCGGATCGAGCAGTATAAGCTTACTGCCGGAAGCAAAACGTACATCAGGGAAGTCCGTCTGAGGCAGCACTTTTACTTCGCCACGCAGTCCATGCGTATTAACAAGCTTGCCCACATTTAACCATTGCTGCGCCATATTCTATCCCACCTTTCTATTCTAAGCTTGTCCAAACCATCTATGTATTAGGATACGAAAAAAGGTTAGGAATAATAAGCTCCTAACCCCGCTTCGTATGTGCGCTATTACGAGATAATGTCAACGATGACGCGCCTCTGTGATTTGACGGCAGCCGATGCGACTACCGTTCGAAGCGCTTTGGCAATCCGGCCTTGCTTGCCGATTACTTTACCGACATCCTCAGGATGCACGGAAAGTGCGTACACGATGCCGCGATCATCTTCCTTGACCTCGACGCGCACATCATCCGGATTATCCACCAAAGCCCTTGCCATGACAAGAATCAATTCTTCCATCTCAAGGCCCTCCGCAACGCAAGCACTTATTTCTGTTGCTTCTGCTCATGGAACTTTGCAAGGACACCAGCTTTGCTCAGAAGATTGCGTACGGTATCAGAAGCTTGCGCTCCTGTTTGCAACCATTTCAACGCTTTCTCTTCATCAATGTTTACTTGTGCCGGTTGAGCGATCGGGTTGTATGTTCCGATCTCCTCGATAAAACGACCGTCGCGAGGCGAACGGGAATCGGAAACAACAACGCGGTAAAAAGGTGCTTTGTGCGCACCGATACGTTTCAAACGAATACGAACTGCCATGGAAATTCACCTCCTTCAAAGAATCGATAGCTGTCTTGCTTATTATCCGAACGGGAACTTCATCCCTTTGCCGAGCAGACCTTTCATACCCTTCATGCCTTTTTTGCCGCCCTTAGGGCCATTGGGCCCGCCCATCATCGACGAGAACTGCTTCATCATCTTGCGCATATCGTCGAACTGCTTGATCAAGCGGTTAACATCAGCGACTGTCGTGCCGCTGCCTGCCGCAATTCTCTTGCGGCGGCTGTGGTTCAGAAGATCAGGCTTGCCCTTTTCTTCCTTCGTCATTGACTTCACGATCGCTTCGACGCGCGCGATCTGACGCTCATCGACCTTGATATCCTTCAGGCCCTTCATCTTGTTCATGCCGGGCATCATTTCAAGCAGTTGGTCGATCGGCCCCATCTTGCGCACCTGTGCCATTTGCTCCAGAAAATCATCAAACGTGAATTCCGCATTGCGCATCTTGCGTTCCATCTCCGCCGCTTTTTCGGCATCGATATTCGACTGCGCTTTCTCGATCAGCGAGAGCATATCGCCCATGCCGAGAATCCGCGACGCCATTCGATCGGGATGGAACGGCTCCAAGGAGTCGATCTTCTCGCCCATCGCGGCGAATTTGATCGGGCAGCCCGTTACCGCTTTAACCGATAAGGCCGCGCCGCCTCTTGTATCGCCGTCCAGCTTCGTCAGCACAACGCCGCTAAGCGCCAGCTGGCTGTGGAAGCTTTCCGCTACATTGACAGCATCTTGGCCGGTCATTGCATCGATAACAAGCAGCACCTCATCCGGCTTCACTGTCGCATGGATCTGCTTCAATTCCTCCATCAGCGCTTCATCAATGTGCAGACGGCCCGCCGTATCCACGATCACATAATCGTTGTTGTTCTCCTTCGCATGCTGAATCGCAGCGCGCGCAATCTCAACCGGATTCGTCTGGTCTCCCATCGAAAAAACCGGAGCACCAATCTGCTCTCCCAGTATTTGCAGCTGTTTGATTGCGGCAGGACGATAGATGTCGCAGGCTACAAGCAGCGGCTTATGGTTGCCCTTCTGCAGCAGCTTCGCCAGCTTGCCGGAGGTCGTCGTCTTACCGGCACCCTGGAGACCGGCCATCATAATGACCGTCGGCGGCTTGTTCGCTTTGGCGAGCTTGCTCTGCGTACCGCCCATCAATTCCGTCAGCTCTTTATTAACGATATCGATGATGACCATGCCTGGGGTAAAGCTTTTCATCACATCTTGGCCGATCGCACGTTCTTTTACTTTAGCGATGAATTCTTTGACAACCTTAAAGTTAACGTCTGCCTCCAGCAGCGCCAGTCGTACCTCGCGCATCGCTTCCGAGACATCTTCCTCCGAAACCTTCCCTTTGCCTTTCAGCTTGCCGAACACATTCTGAAGACGACTCGCCAATCCTTCAAAAGCCATGAACCGTCACCTCCTGAATAACGAATGAACCTTTATTCTGAACCTTCCGCCTGTTTCAAGGCTTTCACAAGACCAAGCAAACGTTCTTTGTCATCGCCTTGCCCGGTCATCCGTGTTACGGCTGTCTCCAGCTCATAGATCAAGCTCCGAACCGTTTCGTGGCGGGACAGCAGCCCCAGCTTTTCTTCATACCCTTCAAGCGCCTGCTCTGCACGTTTAATATGTTCGTAAATGGCTTGTCTGCTGATCTCAAACTCAGCCGCAATCTCTCCAAGTGTATAATCATCGTGAAAATAATATTTAAGAAACGTACGCTGCTTTTCAGTGAGCAGCGGCTCATAAAAATCAAATAGTAAATTGATACGGTTTGTCTTTCCGAGGGCACCCGGTTCTATCGTTGTCACCGCTAGCCCCTCCTCCCGTCAAGCAAAACACCTTTACAGCACTTCAACGCTTCTTATCTTATCCCAAGCGCAAGCGCCTGTCAAGTAAAATACCTTGTCAGTTTATTTTCCTTGATCAAGCTTCGCCCTGCTGCTCTTCCTTCTGTATCAGACCCGCAAACAAAGCATGCACGAACTGCTCCGAATCAAACTCCTGCAGATCACCCATTTTCTCACCCAGACCGACGAATTTTACAGGCAGATTGAGCTCGTTGCGGATCGCAATGACGATACCGCCCTTTGCCGTGCCGTCAAGCTTGGTAAGCACCAAACCGGTCACACCGCTTTTTTCCCCGAACAGCTTAGCCTGGCTAAGCGCATTCTGGCCGGTCGTCGCATCGAGCACAAGCAGCACCTCGTGCGGCGCGCTCGGCACTTCGCGCTTGATTACCCGGAAAATTTTATTCAGCTCTTCCATCAGGTTCGTTTTGTTCTGCAGCCTGCCGGCCGTGTCGCACAGCAGCACATCTATGCCCCGCTGCTTCGCCGCTTGGACGGCATCGTACATGACGGCCGCAGGGTCGGAACCCGCTTGCTGTTTTATGACTTCAACACCTACACGCTGGCCCCATACCTCCAGCTGTTCAATTGCGCCCGCGCGGAAGGTATCCCCTGCTGCAAGCATGACGCTTTTGCCCTCGCTCTTAAAACGGTGTGCCAGCTTGCCGATCGTTGTCGTCTTACCCACTCCGTTAACGCCCACAAATAGGATGACTGTCATGCCGCTGTCAGCCATTTGCAATCCCGGATTTTCATCGCCCTTCAGCAGCTCGACGAGCTTCTCAGAGAGTACAGGCTGCAAATCCGACGCATCCTCGATTTTCCGTTTCTTCACTTCAACCCGCAATTCTTCAATGAGCTGCATGACCGTGCTGACACCAACGTCGGCGCCGATCAATATTTCCTCCAGCTCCTCATAGAACTCCTCGTCGATTTTTTTACGGCGGGTGATGAGCTCCTCGACCCGCTCCACAAATGCCGTTCGGGTCTTTGTCAATCCTTCCTTAAAGACCGTTGTGACGGCTTCCGTTTTGGTGGCGATGCTCTCCTTCAAGCGTTTAAAAAAACTCATCGTGATTATCTTCCTTCCTTTATAAAAGCACTAAAGTTACCCCATCAGTCCCGCAAGCCGCCGTTAGGCCGATACTGCTTCCTCGTCCTCGAGGCGAACCGATACGAGCTTGGATACGCCGCCCTCTTCCATCGTGACGCCGTACAGTACGTCCGCTTCCTCCATCGTGCCTTTACGGTGCGTAACCACGATGAACTGCGTTAATTCAGAGAACTCGCGCAAATATTGCGCGAACCGCGCTACATTGGCTTCATCCAGTGCGGCCTCGACTTCATCGAGCACACAGAATGGCACAGGCTTCACCTGCAGAATCGCGAACAGCAGCGCAATCGCTGTCAGCGCCCGTTCGCCGCCGGACAGCAGTTGAAGATTTTGCAGTTTTTTGCCTGGAGGCTGGGCGACAATATCGATCCCTGTATCCAATACCCGGTCCGGCTCGACCATAATCAGGTCGGCACGCCCGCCGCCGAACAGCTTGGCGAACACGACGACAAAATGGCTGCGGATGGCATCGAACGTTGTTTTGAAACGTTTGGACATCTCATCGTCCATTTCCCGTATCACCTGATAAAGCGTAGTCTTAGCTTCGATAAGATCATTTTTTTGCTCACTCAAAAACTCATATCGTTCCTTGACACGCTCGTATTCCTCAATTGCCCCCAGATTAACATCGCCAAGCATCGTAATTCGGCGCTTCAAATCACGCACTTCATTCTGGGTGCCGGCGACATCCTCGGGAACCGGATAGCGCTCTTTGGCCAATTCAAAGCTGAGCTCATATTCCTCGCTTAGCTTACGCAGCACATTGTCCAGTTCGACATCAAGGCGGTTCACGGCGATTTCGGTCTGCCGCATCTGCTCCTCCACCTGGCGAAGCTGTGCCCGCTGCTCTTTCGTCTCGCTTTCTCCCAGCTCAAGCTGACGGATCATCTCCGCCCGCTCCGAGCGTTTGAAGTCGGTCTGCTCCGCACATTTCTGCTTCTTCAAACGGTAGTGGTTCAAATCTTCTACCTGTTTGACGCTCTCCTCGCCATGACCTTTTATTTCTTCTTCCTGCTGCGTAAGCAGCGTGCGCATCCCTGCAAGCTCCTGCTTGGCACGGTTGATGTCGGAACGGACTCTGGCAGCTTGATCCTCGTAGGAATGCTTTTCCTGTTCTGTCTTCGCGACCATGATTTTCAGGTCCGTGAGCTGCCCTTGCAGTTCCTCCTTCGCGGATTCGCTTGCCTTCCGGCGATCCTCCGCAAGCTTGATCGCCGACTGCAGTCTCGCTTCCTGCTCGGTCAGTTGAACCAGCCTTGCTTCTGCTGCGGCAGCTGCTGCGGCCAGATCGCGCTGCTCGGCCGAATGGCCGCTGCGATCCTCCTCGAACAGCTGGCGCTGTTCCTCGAGATTCCGGCTCTCATGCTCCATCTGCTGCAGCTCCGCCCGCACCTGCTGTTCTTCAATGCGCAGGCGCTCACTGCGCTCTCTTAACTCTTCGATGTTCTGGTTGCGGATGGACAGTTCCTTGCGGACATCGTCGATTCGATCCTTCAGCTTCACAAGCTGCTGTGCCGTTTCTTTGATCTCTTGGTCCAACTGCTCGATTTGACGGGTCCGTCCGAGCAGGTTTGCGCCTTTCTTCTGCAGGCTGCCGCCTGTCATCGAGCCGCCCGCGTTAACGACGTCCCCTTCAAGCGTGACGACCCGGTAGCGGTATTGGCATCTGGAGGCGATGCGGTTCGCTTGTTCCAATGTTGAAGCGATCAGCACGTTGCCCAAAAGATTATTAATAATGGCCTTATAGGTTTCATCACAGGACACCAATTCCGCCGCCACACCGACAAATCCGTCCAATTCTTGAATCGTCCGTTTGTCACTTTCCGGAATGTATCTCCCTTTAATAACGTCGAGCGGCAGGAAGGTCGCACGCCCAAGCTGGCGCTGCTTCAAGAACGCTATCGCTTCACGCGCGGAACGTTCATCTCCCATAACGACATGCTGCAGCGCGCCCCCGAGCGCTGTTTCCACAGCGACCTCAATCTTTTCAGGCACCCGCATCAGCTCGGCAACCGCACCATGAACTCCGGAAAGCCCTCCGCTCTGCCGTCTGGACGCTTTGAGCACTTCTCTTACGCCCTGCATGAAACCGTCCAGATCGTTTTGCATTTCCTTCATCGTATCGCGGCGTGACACAAGCGCGTCCTGCTTCTGCTCCCATTTACGGGAAGTAGTTGACGCTTCCTCGAGCAATTTTTGCAGCGCCAGCGTCTTTTCGTTCTCCTCTATATAACTGGTGCGCACCTTTTCCAGATCGGACAGCGTCTCATTGAGCTTCTTCTGCAGCGTACCGCGGCGTGCCTCAAGCTTGCCTAACTGCTCTCGCCACTTCGACTCTTCATCACCGAGCCGTTCCATTCTCCGCTGCACGGATTCCTGCTGCTGCTCTGCATAGCGGATTTCGTTGCGGGCTTGCGCCATACTGCTGAGCACATCGAGCAATTCACCCTTCAGTGACTCCTCCGAATCGCTGCCCATCTCACCAGCTACGCCCAGAAGGTTCGCTTGTTCTTCTGACAAACGCGCTTGCAGCGCGGCCAAGTCGGCCTCAAGCACAACCGCTTTGCCGCGAAACTCCGCTTCCTCGGAAGCAAGGCCGGCTATGCGCTCATTTTGAGCGGTTATCGTTTCCTCCAGCTGCTTGTGATTCTGCTCCAGATTGCGCTTGCGCTCCTTCAGTACCTCGCCGTAGCCCTCACACTTCTCATATTCCTCGCTGTACTGCAGCATCGACTCATGGAGCTGATCAAGCGCCGCCTCCAGATCGCGAAGCAACATGCGATCCTTTTCCAAATGCGCATCATGCTTGCTGACGACAGATGCCAAAAGAAGCTGTTCTTCCTGCAGCTTGGCCAGCTTGGCGGTAGAATCCGTCCAAGAACTATGTACCTGTTCGATCTGATGAACATACATCGATATTTCTTTTGTCTTCAGCTGCTCTCTTAGCTCTTTATAATGAATCGCCTTTTCGGATTGCTCGCGCAGCGGCTCGACTTGGTCTTCCAGCTCGGAGACAAGGTCGTGGATCCGCAGCAAATTTTGCTCGGTCTCATCCAGCTTTTTCTGCGCTTCGCGTTTCCGTGATTTATATTTGACGATACCTGACGCTTCCTCAAAAATTCCGCGGCGGTCCTCTGAGCGTGTGCTCAAAATTTCTTCGATCCGCCCTTGCCCGATAATCGAATAAGCTTCCTTTCCGATCCCGGTATCCATGAACAGCTCCGTAATATCCTTCAACCGACAGGACTGCTTATTAATCAAATACTCGCTCTCACCGCTTCGATGCACCCGCCTTGTGACGGTCACTTCATTGAAATCGAGCGGCAGCGTCTGCTCCGTATTGTCCAGCGTTAAGGACACTTCTCCATAGTTAACCGCTTTGCGCGCATCGCTGCCGGCAAATATGATGTCTTCCATCTTTCCGCCGCGCAAGCTTTTCGCGCTCTGCTCCCCCAGCACCCAACGGATGCTGTCTGAGATATTGCTCTTGCCGCTGCCGTTCGGCCCTACGACCGCTGTAATGCCGCGCACGAATTCCAGCTCGGTCCGATCGGCAAACGATTTAAATCCGGATAGTTCGATTCGTTTCAGGAACATTTTTGCACCTTCACCTCAACGATTATTGTACCATAAGCCTAACCAAAACGTAGAGCAAAAATAAGTAAAAGCCCTTAATGAGCTGAAACGGCTGTCGCCGCAAAACAATAACAGGCCCCGGCTTCCGCCGGGACCTGTGCCTATTCTCCGTTGCTAAGCAGACGGCGCCATGCTTCTGAAGCTGCCTGCTGCTCGGCTTCTTTCTTCGTGCGGCCAATCCCGCTGCCAAAGCGCTCGTCGCCAAGATTGACCTCAACGACAAACTCCCGGTCATGCGCAGGTCCGCGTTCTTCGACAACCCGATATTCCACAGGGCCGAGCGAGCTGTGCTGCGCGCGTTCCTGCAGCTTGGATTTGTAATCCTTGACCAGCATAGGCCCATCATTCTCAATATGCGGGAATACCCGCTCAGCGAGAAACGATTTGACCTGCTCCAAGCCTTGATCCAAATACAATGCACCGATAAACGACTCGAATAAATCCGCCAGCAGCGCAGGTCGCTGCCGGCCGCCAAGCTGTTCCTCGCCGCGACCGAGCAGCACGTAGGACCCGAAATCCAGCAGCTCGGCAAACCGGGCCAGCGAAGGCTCGCAGACGATCGATGCACGCATCCTCGTTAATTCACCTTCGGGCCGCTGCGGATAAGATACGTATAAATGCTCGGAAACCAGCAGCTGCAGCACCGCGTCTCCGAGAAATTCCAGGCGCTCATTGTCCTCCACCGAGCCGTGCCGATGTTCGTTCACATAGGAGGTATGCGTGAAAGCTTGCTTCAAAAGCGCGCCGCGCCGGAAACGCAGCTCCAGCCGCTGCTGGAGCTCATTAAATCGATTAGCCTTCATACTTCCTCATCACGATAGTTGCATTATGCCCGCCAAACCCAAAGGAGTTAGACATCGCTGTCTTCACATCCGCTTCGCGCGGGGTATTCGGCACGTAATCCAAATCGCATTCAGGATCTTGATTTTCCAAATTAATCGTCGGAGCAATCACGCCATTTTGAAGGGTTAAGCCAAGAATGACCGCTTCCACGCCGCCGGCTGCACCGAGCAAGTGGCCAGTCATCGACTTTGTCGAGCTAACAGCCAGCTTGTATGCATGCTCGCCGAACGCTTTCTTGACTGCGGAGGTTTCGGACCGGTCACCTACCGGCGTCGAAGTTCCGTGCGCGTTAATGTAATCCACTTCCTCCGGTTGCAACCCGGCGTCACGCAGCGCATGGGTCATACAGCGGGCAGCTCCATCCGGATCCGGTTCCGTCATATGATGCGCGTCACCGCTCATGCCATAACCGATGACTTCAGCATAGATGCGCGCGCCGCGCTTTTGCGCGTGTTCGAGCGATTCCAAGATAAGAACGCCTGAGCCTTCGCCCATGACGAAGCCATCGCGGCCGGTATCGAACGGACGGCTTGCTTTTGCAGGCTCGTCATTGCGGGTCGACATTGCGCGCATCGCGCAAAAGCCGGCCATGCCGGTCGGACGAATCGTCGCTTCCGCACCGCCGCAGATCATGGCGTCCGCATCGCCGCGCTGAATCATCTTGAAAGAGTCGCCGATGGAATGCGTACCGGTCGCACATGCGGTAACTGCGGTACTATTAGGCCCCTTCGCTCCGGTCGACATCGAGACTTGGCCGGAAGCCATGTTCGCGATCATCATCGGGATAAAGAACGGGCTCACGCGTTTTGGCCCTTTCTCGAGCAGCAGGTTATGCTGGTCTTCCCAAGTGCCAAGGCCCCCGATTCCCGAGCCGATCATGACGCCGACGCGTTCCGGATCGGCATCCTCGCCGATCTTCAGGTTCGCATCCTTAATCGCCATTTGGCTCGCAGCGACGGCAAACTGCACGAACCGGTCCATACGGCGCGCTTCTTTCTTATCCACGCCAAACTGTTCAAGATCGAAATTTTTAATCTCCGCTGCAATGCGCGTCGGATATTCCGATACGTCAAACGCTTCAATCAACGAAACGCCAGATTTCCCTGCCAACAAGTTGCCCCAGAATTCTTCTAAATCATGGCCGAGCGAGGTCATGACCCCCATGCCGGTAACTACAACTCTTTGCTTCATACCCAATCACCTCTACGGACAGCAAAATGGAGTACATTATGCCAGCATTATTTTTATGTAAAAGCTTCCGCTTTCATCTTCATGTTAGATAAAACTTGAACATTCGAAATGGAGAGAAGTCCCGTTGGCTTAACGGGACTCTGTAAACCTTACGTATGAGATTGTATGTAATTCACTACTTCTCCCACACTGGTGATTTTCTCTGCATCTTCATCAGAGATCTCCAAGTCGAACTCGTCTTCTAGTTCCATGACCAATTCAACGACATCGAGAGAATCAGCGCCAAGGTCATCCTTAAAAGATGCTTCCAGCGAGACTTCAGCTTCGTCAACGCCAAGGCGGTCAACGACGATGCGTTTTACGCGATCAAATACGTCGGACATCCGGTTCACCTCCTCTTTGGTATTATACGAGAATTGTGGACAAATTGCCATACGGCATTCACAATCCTTCACGGACTGCTTTGTCCCCTTGTTTCATACCGATTCCAGACGCCGGCTTTGCGTATTTTATCCCATATACATGCCGCCGTCAACGTGTATCGTCTGGCCCGTCATATAGGCAGCCGAATCGGAAGCCAGGAATCGCACGGCCGACGCAATGTCCTGCGGCTGGCCGAGTCTGGCCAGCGGAATTTGGCCGGACAGCTGCTCCCGCATCTCGGCTGGAAGCTTGTCGGTCATATCCGTTTCAATGAAACCAGGCGCTACGCAATTAACCGTGATGCCGCGCGATGCCAGCTCGCGTGCCGTGGCCTTTGTCAGCCCGATCACGCCAGCTTTGGCCGCAACATAATTCGCTTGTCCCGGGTTGCCAAGCGCACCCACAACAGACGAAATATTGATAATGCGGCCTGAGCGTTGTTTCATCATCGGACGGGTAACGGCTTTGATCCCGTTAAATACACCCTTCAGATTCGTTTCGATGACTTGATCGAACTCTTCCTCTTTCATCCGCATGATGAGATTATCTCTTGTAATGCCGGCATTGTTCACAAGAATATCGATTGCACCGAACGATTCAATTACTTGACTTACCATCCGGTCGAACTCATCGGGCTTGCCCACATTCGCTTGAACGATCAGCGCACGGCGCCCGAGCGCTTCTACAGCTTTCGCCGTTTCGGTGGCTGCGGCTTCACTGCCGGAATAATTGATGGCCACATCCGCGCCGCCTTCGGCAAGCGCCAATGCGATGGCCCGGCCGATCCCCCTTGACGCACCCGTCACAAGCGCTCTTTTGCCTGATAAATCTCCAAACATTGTAACCCCTCCCAACTTGATATATACTTCGCGTTCCCTTATGAACCGGCGGATACCGCCGCTTCGAGCGCAGTCAGGCTGTTGATGGACAGGATGGTTACGCTTTTGTCAATTTTCTTGATCAAGCCGGCCAGCACCGTACCGGAACCGATCTCAACAAAGGTATCAACGCCCTGCTCGATCATATAACGGACACTATCTTCCCATAATACGGGAGATACGACCTGATCCACCAGCAGCTTGCGGATCGACTCCGCATCCTGGACAGGCAGCGCTGTAACGTTCGCGATGACCGGAATGCCAGCATCCTGAAGCGTCAAGCTCTCCAGTACCGCCTGCAAACGCCCCGCTGCCGGCTGCATGAGCGAGGAATGGAACGGGCCGCTAACCTCAAGCGGGATGACCCGCTTGGCTCCGGCTTCCTTGCCGCGTTCCACGACAGCTGCCACACCGCTTGCCGAGCCCGACACCACAATCTGCCCCGGGCAGTTGACGTTAGCGAGCTCCACCGCACCGGCTTCAGCGCTGACCGCACTACACAGCTGGGCCAGCGCTTCGCGCTCGGCGCCCAGAACGGCAGCCATTGCTCCTTGCCCGCCCGGAACCGCCTGCTCCATAAACTCACCGCGGGCGCGAACCGTCCGCACCGCATCCTCAAAGCTCAGTACACCGGCCGCAACAAGCGCGCTGTATTCGCCAAGACTGTGGCCGGCAACATAATCCGGTGTCATTCCGCGCTCGCGGAACGCCTCGAGCAGCGCCACGCTGACGGCGAGCAATGCCGGCTGCGTATTCGCCGTCTGCTTCAAGAGCTCGTCAGGTCCGTCAAAGATAATATCACTGAGCTTAAAGCCAAGCGCTTCATCCGCACGGTCAATGACGCTGCGCGATGCTGCAATCGAATCATATACATCTTTCCCCATGCCGACGGCTTGCGCCCCTTGGCCGGGGAATACAAATGCAATTTTGCCCATGAATCCAAAGACCTCCTGCCTATTACCAAATAAGTACCGATGCTCCCCAAGTCAATCCGCCGCCAAAACCGACAAAAACAAGCTTATCGCCTTCCTTAATCCGGCCTTCCTCGGCAGCTTCAGCCAGTGCAATCGGAATGGAGCCGGCCGAAACATTGCCGTACTTATGCAAATTGATCATGCACTTTTCTTCAGGCAGATTCAGTCGATTCAATGCGGATTGGATAATCCGGATGTTGGCTTGGTGAGGAATCAGCAGATCGATATCCGATGTTGTCATTCCGGCTTTATGTAACGCATCTTCAGCCGCGCTTCCCATAATCCGCACGGCGAATTTGAATACTTCGCTGCCGGCCATTTGAATGAAATGCTGCCGATCATCTACGCTCCCTGCAGACGCAGGAACACGCGAACCGCCGCCGCATACCTTCAACAATTCGCCGCCGGCACCGTCGGCGCCCAGCTCGAACGAACGGAATCCCCGCCCTTCCGGCACATGTCCGAGAACGACCGCTCCTGCACCGTCGCCGAACAGAATGCATGTATTGCGATCCGTATAATCCGTAATGCGGGACAAGCATTCCGCGCCAACGACAAGCGCATGCTTGTACATCCCCGATGCGATCATGCTCGAGGCTGTCGCCAAACCATAGATAAATCCGGAACACGCCGCCGACAGATCGAAGGCCGCTGCCTTGCGCGCGCCGAGCTTATCCTGCAGCAGGCAGGCCGTAGACGGGAAAAACATATCCGGCGTAACTGTCGCTACAATAATGAGGTCCAGTTCTTCCGCCGTTATGCCTGCCGCAGCCAGCGCTTGCTTCGACGCTTCATAAGCAAGATCGGATGTGGCCTGCTCCGGAGCAGCCATCCGGCGCTCACGAATGCCTGTGCGGGTAACGATCCATTCGTCATTCGTATCCACCATTTGTTCCAATTCTTGATTGGTCAATATGCGATCGGGAACATATTTTCCCGTTCCAATAATTCCGACCGGATGCAAATTCATAGGGTCACACTCACTTCCCGCTAATTTCCGTTGTGATGGATTGAATTAAATTACTCTGCAGCGCGATCCGCGCCTGCCGCACGGCATTCTTGACGGCTACGGAATCGGAAGAGCCATGGCTTTTCATCACTAAGCCGTTCACGCCGAGCAGCGGGGCAGCGCCGTGTTCTTTATAGTCCATCTTCTGTTTGAAGCCGCGAAGCTTGGGCAGCATGATCGCCGCAGCCAGCTTTGTAAGCCACGAACGCGTAAATTCCTCTTTCAGGACAGAGAAGACCGTACTTGCCGTCCCTTCCATCGCCTTAAGCATAATATTCCCGACAAAGCCGTCGCACACCAAAACATCGCAATTGCGGGCCAATACATCCCGTGCCTCCACATTCCCGACAAAATGAATCGGCGCCGACTCAAGCAGGTCGAATGCGGCTTTCGTCAGCTCATTGCCTTTTTTCGCTTCTGTGCCGACATTAAGCAAGCCGACCCGCGGCCTTGCCATCTTATGAACCTTTTCACGATAAATGCTTCCCATCAGCGCATACTGCAGTAAATGCTCCGGCTTGGCATCCATGTTCGCGCCCAGATCAAGCGCGAGTACACCGATGTTATCCAGCGTCGGCACCATCGGCGCAAGCGCTGGGCGCTCTATGCCTTCGATGCGCCCGACCACCAGCAGCCCGGCCGTCATCAAGGCGCCTGTGTTGCCTGCGGAGATCATCGCATCGGCTTCCCCTTCGCGGACAAGCCTGCCGGCTATAACCATTGAGGAGTCCTTCTTGCGCCGAATCGCTTTGACGGGCTCCTCGTCCGGCTCCACCACCTCGGAAGCATGCCGAAGCTCCACATTGCCGGGAGCCTGTCCCTTCAGCAGCGGCTCAATCCGCTTCGTATCACCCACCAGAACGAGCTGGGTATCCCGCCATTCAGCCGCCGCGTCCAGCGCTCCCTGCACGATTGCCGCTGGCGCATTGTCGCCGCCCATAACATCAATTGCGATCCGCATTTTCGTCTCCCCCTTCGATGTTCGCGCCACCAGCGGATCGATAAATGATAAAATGCCCTTGAAAAACCATTTCTTCGCCTACATACGTGAACACTTCCACTTTTGCTTTGCTGCTGCCTCCGGAGTTCGATCTTACATACGCCTTAGCGATACATTTTTCCCCCAGCTTAACTGAACGGATAAACCGGATGTCCGCCGAAGCGGTCAGGGCGATTTCCTCATTAATAACGGCAACGGCCAGCGAGTTCGCTTGGGCAAAGACATGATGGCCCCGCGCGATTCCGGTTCTGGAAAATACATGTTCTTCACGAATATCAAAAATCGAGATTCCGCTCTTATCCAACTGTAAATCAATAATATCACCAATGACTTCATGCAGCGGCAGCGACCGCACCGCATCGTAGGAGCGCTCGGCCATCAGCTTCACGCGTTCCCGGAGCTCCGGTATGCCAAGCTCCATCCGGTCAAGCCGGATCGTCTGGATGCTCACCTTGAGCAGCCGGTTCAATTCGCGATCCGCAATAAACGGATTCTCTTCAATCAGCTTGGATAACTGCTGCTGCCGCTGGCGTTTGGGCAGACGTTCGATGGTCCGCACCACCTTTGTATCATTATAGTATACTCGGCTTCAACGTCAGATATTATCACCAGGTACTAATTTCAGTATAAAGAAAAATACGGCAGGAAGCAACGGCTGTTACGATATTGCTGCGAATAGCCGCCTGCCGTATTCAGGCAAAAAAATAGCACCTCACCAAGGATGAAGTACTACTTGTAAAAACTGTTATTGCTTGATAATTTCTCTCGATTTATAGGTTCCGCACACTTTGCACACGTGGTGAGCCAGCTTCAACTCTCCGCATTGCTCGCATTTGACCATACCCGGCACCATCAGTTTGAAGTGCGTGCGGCGTTTGTCGCGACGAGTTTTGGATGTTCTTCTTTGTGGTACTGCCATTTTTCCCACCTCCTTCACAGAATAACACAGCGTTTTACTGTTCGTTCATTATGGCTTGAATAAATCTTTCAGCGCCGCGAATCTCGGATCAACGCCCTCGCGCGCGCAGCCGCATTGATGTTCATTCAAATTGGTTCCGCACTGCGGACATAAGCCTTGGCAGTTCTCCTGACAGAGCGGTATGAATGGTACATGAAGCAGCAACGATTCTTCAACATAAGGCGTCAGGTCGACCTTGTCTTCCTTCACCTTAATAATATCCTCATCCTCTTCTTCGCCGTCCGCCGCTTTAAGCGTCTGGAAGCGTTCAAAGAAAGGAATATCCACATGTTCATGCGTGGGCTCCAAACAACGTGAACAAGCGAGTTCGAGATCGATGGCCAGCTCACCCTCCACTTTGACGACCTTCTCTTCGGCACTTGCCTCAAGCCGGATATCAAGCGGCCCTGCTTTCAGAACATCCTTGTTGTTCTTAAGCAGTTCATCAACGTTCATTGTCGTATGAATCGGAACCCTTGTCCCTTTGGACAACATTTCTTGTATGCGTATCAACATTAAGATCACTCCAAACAAACAAAGATTATTATATCGACCAGCCAGCTGTTTTGTCAACATTTTCACGTATAGAAATGCCAAATAAAATGTCGAATAGGCGATTTAGGCCAAACCGTGTTATATTGGGAGGACCTAATCGTTTCGGAGGAAAGCTATGCGGACCGTCGGTATCATTGTTGAGTATAACCCATTTCACAACGGACATTTGTATCATTTACAGCAATCCGTCAAAATAACGCAGGCTGATGCCGTCGTTGCCGTCATGAGCGGACCATTTCTGCAGCGGGGCGAACCGGCCATTGTGGATAAATGGTCCCGTGCCGAGATGGCGCTGCGCGGCGGATGCGATCTTGTCATTGAACTGCCCGTTGCCTACGCTGCACAAGCGGCGGAATGGTTCGCGTTCGGCGCCGTATCGCTGCTTGATGCGACGGGAATCGTCGATTCGATCTGCTTTGGCAGCGAAAGCGGCGATCTGCGCAGTCTGCGCCTCATTGCACGGACATTAGCGAGCGAGCCGGAGGCGTTTCAAACGCTTCTTAGGGAAACGTTAAAAACCGGCGCCAGCTATCCATCCGCTTACAGCAGCGCGGTCAAGCGTTATATGCAAGAACGCGGCGAAACGCAAGCCGCTAATTATCCGCTGGGTAAACCCAATAACACACTTGGCCTGCATTATTTAATCGCGCTTGAGAGAATCAACAGCCGGATTGAGCCTTATACGATTATAAGGGAAAAAGCCGGTTACCACCAAACCGAGATCACGGACCGGCAAATCGCAAGCGCAACGGCCATCCGGCGGATGCTTACGGAGGATCGTACTCTGGGAGCGATCTCCTCTTATGTGCCTGGCTCCACCCTTGACATACTGGAACGTGAATGGAACAGCAGCCAAGGACCGGTCACCTGGGATCATTTCTTCCCTGCACTGCTCCACCTGCTCGCTTCCCAAAACGCACAACAGCTGTCCTCGTTCCATGAGATGAACGAAGGACTGGAGTTTCGACTGCGGCAGACACTCACTCAACTGGACAGCCTCGATTTTGATGCGCTGCTCCAATCGCTCAAGACCCGGCGTTATACACGCACCAAGCTGCAGCGGGCGCTGTTGGCCGTGCTGCTCGGCCATCGCAAGGCTATGTTGCATCCCGACCGGCTGCAGGGCGGCGTAGATTACATCCGCGTGCTTGGCTTTACGGACAAGGGCAGGACTTTGCTAAAGCGGATGAAAAAGACAGCGAGGCTTCCGGTTCTGCTCACCGCCGCCCGCTCACCTGATGGACTGCGGTATTTGGAGCTGGATATCCAGGCTGCATCCGTCTACTCGCTCGCTCAGGCCGGTGTATCATCCAAATCGATGTTTCGCGATTACTACAGACCGCCGGTCATGATCTGACCGGCGGTTTTTCTATCTTAGCCAATACTTCAACAGCCTCCTGCAGCGAACCCGCAGCCTCAACGCGCATGGACGAGCCGATCTTCTCCGCCTGCGCCTTGGCTTCCTGCACATTTTCCTTTGGCGCGAGGAAGAGCTGCGCGCCTTTGCGGTGGGCCGCCGTTACTTTCAACGCTATGCCGCCGATCGGCCCGACCGTGCTTTCCGGCGTTATTGTTCCGGTGCCGGCAACAAGCAGCCCGCCGGATAAATCGCCTGCCGTCAAATAATCCACCATCTGCAGCGCAAACATTAATCCTGCGGAAGGACCGCCAATCTCTCCGGCGGCGATCTGTATCGCCTTGCTCTTATCTTCCGGAACGATATTTCTTATTTCCGTCAGCAGAACACCGCCCAGCATCTTCGGCAAATCGCTGGCGGCAGGCTCGCCTGGAATCATCTGAAGCGTCGTTTTCAGCTCTACAGCCTGTCCTTGCCGAAGCACAGACCATACCAGTGTTTCCCCCGTCCCGCCTGCAGCGAGAAGCTTTGCTAACGAATCCGCATCCTTAATTTCGCTGCTGTTCACGCTGAGCAATACATCGCCTGCATGGAAGCCATCTTCAGCCTGTGAGCTGACATCCGTAACAACGAGCTTCTCAGGTTGAATGGCATACTTGACGCCCGCAAACCGATAAGCCGCCTCCACGGCATCGCTTTGCGAGTTCTGCATGACGACCACCAGCCGTTCCACATATTCCTCTCTGGTCTTGCCGCCCAATACATCTTTCTTCCGAAGCAGCAGCATATCATCCTCCCAAGCGGTTCGGGCAACCGTCCAGAAATTAGCAAAGGACATATGAACGGTTGTTAACATAAACTTACCCTCTCCCGGCGGGTCTCCCGACGCAACCTTTATCATCGGCGTAACAGGCTCTACGATGCCCGGCTCATACACAACGAAGGGCGTAGGAATATAGAGCAAAAATATCATCAACAGCGCCGCAGACAGCGCAGGACGCCAGATGCTGCTCATAAAGCTCTGTTTTCCGGCAGGCATCTTTATCCTCCTTCAATTTCAAACGCTGGTCTAACGCTTGCAGCGTTTGCGTACATTGTAATGTCTGTCCAAATTCCAAATCAAGAGGAGGTTGGAGCATAATGGTGCGAACCGTGATTCTTGGCATGATATCTCTGTGGCTCGTTGCCTCCATTGTTCAACAACCCGACGAAGCGTTTCATGCCGCATTACAAGGGCTATCTGTCTGGTGGAATATTGTGTTTCCCGGTTTGCTGCCCTTCCTCGTACTCGCGGAGCTTATGCTTGCCTTCGGCGCCATCCACGCACTCAGCGCGCTACTGGACCCGATCATGCGGCGTATGCTGGGGCTGCCGGGCGCTGCGGCATGGGCGATTGCGCTTGGATGGACAGCCGGCAATACGGCCGGAGCGGAAGCTGTCGCTTTATTAAGAAAAAGGCAGGCCGTCAGCCGCAGTGAAGGACAATGGCTGCTGGCCCTCTCCCATATGCCCAGCCCGATGTTCATGCTGGTTGTGATTGGAGCGGGGTTCTTGCATCATCCGCCGCTCGGGGCTTTTATCGCGATTACGGTTTGGATATCCGCAATGCTTGGCGGCGCATTAATGCTGCTCCTTCCAAGACCTGCGCGATCCGCTTCGTCTTTTATGATTGACAATCGTTCTGAAAGCTTGTTCAAACGGGCAGGCAGAGCAATGATGGCCGGGCGCAGGGAAGACGGGCGAAGTTTCGGCAAAGTGCTGGGCGATGCCGTAACCTCCGGTGTACAGAAGCTGATGACGATCGGCGGCTTAATGATTGTCTGCTCCCTGCTCGTGCGCCTGCTGCAGCTTTCGCTTCCGGATCACTTGTCCTTCCTTGCCTTCTCCGGACTGTACGAGAGCCATCTCGGGGCCTACTCGGCCAGCTTGCTCAGCCTGCCTTTAGGAACACCGCTGGCTCTTGCGGCGATCGCCGCCGTATTAAGCTGGGGCGGCTGGAGCAGCCTGCTCCAAGCAAACAGCGTGATTGCGGGAACCGACCTGAGGTTTATTCCCTTTGTGCTTGCGCGTGCCTTGCATGCGGTGATTGCCTTCGGCATGGCGATGCTGCTGTGGAAACCGTTTCAGGCATGGCTTTACACGAACGGCTCATCTGCGGACACCTACGCATTCCATCAAAACCTCGCCAGCGGCAGTGCGCTCTATGCGCAGTCTCCGATCCGGTTGGCCGAGCTTCCTTCATTATGGCAACTGCTTCCTTACTCGGTCGCCCTGCTGGGCGCCATTACATTTATACTGGTTGTCCTGTCCTGCTGCGTATGGCTTTTTGACCGCCGCCAAGCCGCCTAGCTCCGGCTGTATTTCCCGGTTAACGCCCGCCCCACTTCAGGCGGAACCAATTCATACACATCGCCGTTAAATTTCGCGATTTCCTTGACAATGCTGGAGCTTAAATAAGAATATCTCGGATTCGTCATCATAAAGATCGTCTCAATGCCGCCATCCAAATGATGATTCGTGGAAGCCAGCTGCAGCTCGTATTCAAAATCCGTCACAGACCGTATGCCGCGAACGATGACCTGCGCGTTCTTGGAACGCATATACCGGACAAGCAGGTCGCGGAAGCTGTCAACCTCCACATTAGGCAGGTCGCTTGTCACCTGGCGGAGCAGCTCCTTCCTCTCCTCCACTGTAAATAACGGCTGCTTGCTCATATTGTTCAGCACCGCAACGACCAGCCGGTCAAACTGCTTCGCCGCCCGATGGATGATATCCAGATGGCCTAGCGTTACAGGATCAAAGCTGCCCGGATAGACAGCAACTCTCTCAATTCGTTCAAAGGATGACATGGGACGTTCCTCCTGTTTCATTATGCTCCGGCCTGTAAGCGTATACGGATACAGTCGTTTCTCCATATTGAGACTGCTTATACTGTTCAAAACCGCCAAACTGCTCCGCATACCGGTGCCCGGACTCATGCTCGACGACAATGATCGCATCTTCCTCAAGCATTCCCCGCTGCGCAAGCTCAAGCATGAGCGCGTCGGCATTTTTCAGCTTATAGGGCGGATCTAAGAAAACAAGGCTGAAGCTGAGCTCCCGCTTCTGCAAAAGCTTGATCGCCCGCTCCGCTTCGTTCTTGTATATTTCCGCACGTCCGGTCATGCCGGCCGCTTCCACATTGCGCCTTATCACTTCAATGCTGTGCCGGTCAAGATCGATGAACACAGCCCGTTCTACGCCGCGGCTAAGCGCCTCGATGCCCAAGCCGCCCGTGCCTGCGAACAGGTCGAGCGCGATGCCGCCGTCAAAAAACGGACCGATCATGCTGAACATCGCTTCCTTCACCTTGTCCGTTGTCGGCCGTGTATGATTTCCGGGAACCGCTTTAAGCGGCCTGCCCTTCGCCTCACCCGCGATCACTCTCAATACTGCCCGCTCCCTTCGTCAAAAATTTCTTCTGCTATCGTACCACAATTTTCCCCGCTTGAAAAAAAGGAGCTTTTCCTGACTGCAGCGGTTCCTCAAAACAGGGGGCTGCGGAATAATTGTTTATCCCCTGATGTATAATTGTGCCGAAATCGGCAATCCTTTAATTATCGGCATCGAGAGATGTCGTAGACAACCGCGGAGAAGACTTACGTTTCCCCATAAGCTCTTCGTCCGGTTTCTCCTCTCCCATGAAAGAGGCTCCCGAAAGGGAGCCTCGATTTTTTTATATCCCGCTGCTGCAAATCATGCCCTAAAAGAAAAGAACCTTTCCGGCCACACCGCTCATAACCTGTTGTAAAAGGAGTGGTGAAAATGCCAAGCTATCGCATCATCATCGACCTGTCCGAACGCAAGCTCTACTTGCTTGATGACAGCGCCGTTGTCCGCGCTTTTCCCGTAGGGGTCGGTAAAATGGTTACGCAAACCCCAACGGGCGAGTATACGATTATCAATAAACAACGGAATCCAGGCGGGCCTTTCGGCGCGCTCTGGATGGGATTGTCCAAACCGCATTATGGCATCCACGGCACCAATGATCCTTCCTCGATCGGCAAGCTCGTATCGCACGGATGCATCCGAATGTACAATCAAGATGTGCTCGCGCTGTCAGAGCTCGTCCCGGTTGGCACCCGCGTGACGATACGTCCCTGAACAAAAAATACGGCCTTCTCTTTTCAAGAGACGGACCGCAATCTTTGCTCGACATTCAAATCTTATACAACAATTCCGTATTGCTGCGTATCTGCTCTGCCGCTGCCGGAAAAGCCACCCCTTTAAGCTCCGCGATCTTCGCGACAACATCCTTGACCATCAGCGGATGCGTCCGCTTTCCCTCATACGGGCCTTCAAACGGCCACGGCCCGTCGGTCTCCGCCATCATAAGCTCCAGCGGATACCGGCGCACAATCGCTTGAATCTCCGGCTCGTATGCGACATCCGGCGTAACTGAAATCCGGTAGCCGCGGGCGATCATCCGTTCCACCGTTTCCGGCGCGCCCTTGAACCAGTGGAAATGCGCGCGCTGCACCTCATATTTCTCCAGCAGCGCACACGCTTTATCCGCATCCTCGTAGACCGCATGCAGCACCACCGCAAGATCCAGCTCTGCGGCCAGCGCAACGAAGCGCTCCAGCAGCGCCTCATAAGGCGCTTCATCGAACAGCCTGCCGGCCGCTTCCGCCTCTGTCCGCGAATAATAAGGCAGGCCTACCTCGCCGATCGCAAACCGTTCGCCTTCCCCGTGCCGCTCTCGAATCCAGTTATACAACGAATCCAGTTCAGCTTCGTCAGGAAGCGGCTGCTCCGGATGATATCCGTATGCCGTTATTACCCGGCCGCCGTAGCGCTGCTTCAGCTCGCGGTTCACTTTGCAGGATTCCAGATGCATAGACACCGCTATAACCGCTTGAAGGCCTGACGTAAATGCTTCATCCAGCATCGCCCCGCGTTCAGGCTCCGGGTATAAGTCTATATGAATATGAGCATCGATCATAGCTGGGCCCCTCCTCACATTTAACCTGATTCTCTACCGGGCTGCCGGCTCTCCCTGGCTTAGCTGCGCGTAGATTTCCTGCTTGAGCCGGTTGAACTCCGGATCCGTCCACAGCGTCTCGCTGCGCGGACGTTCGAACGGCACCCGCAGCTCGCGGATGACGACAGCCGGCGATGCAGACAACACGACAATCCGGTCGGACAGCAGCAGTGCCTCTTCGATACTGTGCGTCACAAACAATACGGAACGCCGATTCGCCTCCCACAGCTTTAACAGCCACTGCTGCATCTGCATGCGCGTCAGCGCATCAAGTGCGCCGAAGGGCTCATCCAGGCACATTAAGCTCCGCGGCGTCAGCAGCGCTCGCAGAAACGACACGCGCTGCTGCATCCCGCCTGACAATACATGCGGATATTCGCCCGCATAGCTTTCCAATCCGACGCGCGCCAGCCAGCTGCCGGTCAGCTCACGCGCCTCTTCCCTTGCTGTCCCGGCCACTTCAAGCGCCAGCTCTACATTGCCCGCCACCGTGAGCCAAGGCAGCAGGGAAGCTTGCTGCGGCATGTAGGCAATGTGTCCTCGCTGTCCGGTCGTCACCTGGCCGCCAATGCGGATTTCTCCCTTATGCGGTTGCTCCAGGCCGCCAATCAATTGAAACAAGGTGCTTTTGCCGCTGCCGCTTGGACCGATCAACGATACAAACTCGCCTTCCTCCACCGCAAACGACACCCCGCCAAGCACATCCACCGCCGCGCCGCCCCGTCCAAACCGTTTATGCACTTCTCTTACTTCCAATGCAGATGTCACGTTTTATCCCCCTTCCTTGCGCGGCTGCCAGCGAATGATCCAGCGCTCCGCCAGCGCAATGATGCCGAACAGGCTCATGCTTAGCGTAATCGTGATCAGCACGGCCGCGAATACCCGCGGCGCCATAAACCCCTTGGACGACAGCTGCATAAAGTAACCGAGACCCTTGCTCGAGCCGAGCCATTCCGCGACGATGGCGCTTGTTACACTGTAAGCCGCAGCAATTTTCAAGCCGGAGAACAGATACGGCAGCGCATGGGGAAGCTCGAGCCTCCGAAAGATATGCCACTTGTTCGCGCCGATCATTTGCATATAATTCATCAGCCGCGGATCGCTGTTGGCCAGCCCGATCATCATGGCTACCGATATCGGGAAAAAGCAAACCAGGATGATCAGCAGCACCTTGGGCAGCAGCCCGAAGCCAAACCACATGACCAGCAGCGGCCCAAGCGCAATGATCGGAATATTCTGCGACAATACGAGCAGCGGATAGACACTTAGCTTAACGCGCTTAACAAGATGAAGGAGGCCGCCGACGATGATGCCTGTCAAAGCCCCGAGCGAAAACCCAAGCAGCGTTAAACGGATCGTCGCGGCGGTGTGCTCCCACAAGCGCGGCCATATGGAGATTGCCTCCTGCACGACTGCTGCCGGACCGGGCAGGAACCATTTCTCCAGCCTGAAAAAGAAGACCGCGCCCTGCCACACGAGCAGGAACGCGATCATTGCCATGAGCGGGGGCCATACTTTCGCCCACTTACTGCCCATCGGGATATTTCTCCAGCAGCACGTCCATGGAGGCGCCATCCTGCGGGTTATAGTAAATCTTGATTTGTGAGATGACGGAAGGGCAGCCCATCTCCGTCATTGCCTCGTTCATCTGTTTGACGACCTCCAGCAAGTGGTTCAGCTCGCCCTCCATCGTCGTCTCCAGCGGCGCAACCCGGTACGGCAAACCAGACGCTTTGATGATTTCAATCGCACGGTCCACATAAGGGATGACATTCTCCCCTCCCGGCGTACGCGGTATAATTTGAATGCTGAGCAGCGCGTTAGCCATTGTTTTGGATCTCCTTTCTTATGTCCAGCTACTTCACTTATTCAGGCAAAAATTCGTTCGTGAACGCTTGGTCCGCATCCAGCTCTTTCTCCAGCAGCTTATGCTCCAGCATCCACTCTGCATAGTTCACCCATACCTCGCGCTTTTGCTCGCCCCAACGCGGCGCATCATCCTGATAGCGCGGGCTTAGCCACTTCTGGCTCGCACGGACAAGCTCAGCGTTCAAATCCGGCTCCGCGGCAATTAACACCTCGGCCGCTTCCTCCGGATTGTCGATTGCGAACTGATAACCCTGCGCCGCTCCCGCTACAAATGCTTTCACCAGGTCGGGATTGTTCGCGATATTGTCCTCATTTGTCACAAGCACCGGCGTGTAATAATCCAGCTTATCGCTGTAATCGGTCAAATACAGCATATTCATCTTTTCACCGCGCAGCTCGGCTTCAATGCCTGTCCAGGCATAGTAGATCCAGGCAAAATCAATATCCCGCTTCACGGCAGTGAAATAGTCGGCGTCACCGATGCTGACGATATTGACCTTGCTGACATCCGCTCCGGCATTTTGCATTAACGAATCAATGACTGCTTCCTCCACCGGAGAACCCCATCCGCCATACGTTTTGCCTTCAAAATCGGCGGGCGATACAATGTTCTTCTCGACCGGCGAAGCGAAGCCGGAGGTGTTGTGCTGAATGACCGCGGCGATCGACACGAGCGGCACATCCTGAATCCGCGCCTGTGTGACGCCTTCCTGATAGCTGACTCCGAACTCGGCGTCGCCTGTCGCCACCATCATGTCGGCGCCTGCTTCACCCGGCCCGATAATCTCAACGTCCAGCCCTTGCTCCTTGAAAAATCCTTTATCTCTGGCCACATACAATCCTGTGTGGTTCGTATTCGGCGTCCAATCCAGCACGACGGTTACTTTCTTAAGCGGCTCCTCCGAAGCGCCTGCAGTCCCGTTATCCCCCGTAGTCATATTCGAATTCGAATTCGAATTTGTATTTGCATTCGTATTCGTGTCCGTATTCGTTGCGGTATTTCCGCCGCCGCAGCCTGCTACAAACAGCAGAAGCGCCAACGCTGCGATCCCCCATTTTTGACGGATCCAACTTCTGTTTTGCACGATGCCTTTCCCCTTCCTACAAGCCTATCTCATTATTTCGGCAACAAAAAAACGTCCCCCGATCAGGAAGACGCTGCATATTCGCTTGAATTCACCCCGTAAAGCGGCTGCACCACAAGTTCCTACGCTGGCATTATCCAGATCAGGTCATGGGTCGGTATCATCAACGGAATACCCTCTCAGCCGGCTTTTCCAGCTCCCCGTGGTTTCATTTTGTTGTCGTTACCCTTATTATAGCAAACGCATGGCAAAAATCTACCTTTTATTCCATTCACCAGCTGATCAGGACAAGCGGAAGATCTCCCTCACATATTTGGCAATGCGGACGCTCATCTCCGCACGCACCACATCCCGCAGCATCGCAAATTTATCCTCGTAACCGCGGCATACAAAATGATAGTGCACCGCGCTGTCGATCCGCTCATCCTCGAACACTTTAATATTCCGCTGTTTAAGCTCCTTCCTTACGCGCGCCAAATCGGCGTGGATCCGGTTCATCAAGACGTTCGAAGCGGTCACGTACAGCCGTTTTAACGAATAAGTGGAGGACTCCACCTCGCGGCAGTTCTTCTCCACAATGCTCAGCATCATCGGCAGCAGGACAACATCGCGGATCATCTCGAGCTCCTCCCTTGTCGGAATCTGCGCCTTGCCCTGCTCTCCCTCCTGCGGCCGCCGCCGGCGCTCCAAATACTGCTCCCGGTGCTCGGGCAGCATCATCCGGCTCGATTCCCACCGCCCGTTCCCTTCCAGCTTTTTGCTCATCTATAGTGGCCCCCGATCTTCACATTTCTCTCATGTGCCTGCGCGGCCTCCAGCAGCGAGGATGCCCGCAGCAGCGCCGTGCTTCCGTACCGGGATCTGATCTCATCCGCTGCGCGCCCCAGGCTGCGCTTCCTCTCCCGGTCGCCAAATAGCGTAAGCTGGTATTGCCCGTCATCCGTCAGACCGGACAGCACGACGCCGATTTTGCGCACGGGCATACCGTCCCAATGCGCATAGAACACAGTCCGGGCCGCTTCGTAAACCTCATCTGCAATATTGGTCGGATCAGTGAGCGTCATTTGCCGAAAAAAACCTGTCGGCCGGTCAAAATCGGCCCCCTGCGCACCGGCGGACACAACACGCCCCATATACCCTTTGGCACGGGAGCGACGGCAGACCTCTTCGCTTAACTCCAGTAGAATGACATTGATCTCATCCTTTAGTCCGTAGTCCCTCGGCAGCGTCATTTGGTGCCCGACCGCCTTCTGCCGGTCATGCGTTCCCAGCTTCACCGGGCTCGGATCGATGCCGCGCGCCGTCTGCCAATAAAGCTCCGCCTGAATATCGCTGTTTTTGCCGAAGCGCAGGCGCATCCGGCTCTTCAATTCCGCAAGCGGCAGCCTTGCAATATCTCCAATCGTATGCAGGCCCATCCGCCCGAAATGCGCGGTCATGCGCGAGCCGACGCCGAACATTTGGCCGACGGGCTGCTGCCACAGCAGCTCCTCGACCTTGGATTCATGCAGCGTAAAAATGCCGTTCTCGTTTTTTTTGGCCCAAATATCCGTCGCCATCTTCGCCAGCATTTTCGTCGAGCTGATGCCCACGCGCGCCCATACCCCGGTATAAAGCTGGATCCGGTTTTGGATTTGGCGGGCAATCTCCTCCGGCTCTCCGAAATAAGCAATGGATCCGGTCACATCCAGAAACTGTTCATCAATTGAAAAAGGCTCCACCAAATCCGTAAACGATTCAAAAATTTCCGTGATCATCAATGAAACGTCGATATACGTTTGCATACGCGGCCGAATGACGACCAGGTCCGGACATTTGCTGAGCGCTTCGCCGAGCCGTTCCGCCGTCGTAACGCCGTAAGACTTAGCAAGCGGGCAGGCGGCCAGAATAATGCCAGACCTACGTGCCGGATCGCCCGCCACCACGACAGGGCGGCTCTCATATTCAGGATGCGCCGCTTTCTCGACCGATGCGTAAAACGATTGACAATCCGCGAGCATGATGACGCGTTCCACTTAAATCATCCCCAAATCATAATACAAGAATATATGTTCGTGTTTATATTATATACCGAATGTATGTTCGGTATGCAAGAGGAAAAATAGCCCGCTTATTCCCGGCGGCAGGAAACTCCGGAAAATCGGGCAAAAACGTTCATTTCGGAGCAAATGTGCCGAACTGCTGTGCGGCGAGAATGGCGATCTCCACTTTCTGCAGCGCAAAACCATACTCATTCGTAATTTCAAAGGAACGCGGAAGCGCAAGCTCACGGAAATAACCGGCAGCGCTCGCCGTCTCTTTGAACCAGTCACCCGGCTCGGCCGGCTCTAACGGGACATCCGGCCATGCGGCGGCCAGCGCAGGGCTGTAGAGCGGCTCAGCGCCGGGACGCAGGCGGCAGCCCTCAAGCCGCTCACGGTATTTGCGCTGGCGCGGCCGGTGGCGCACCATCGAGAACAGATGCGGGGCATAATCCGTACGCGATCCGGTATGCCTCACCGCACACGCGAAAGAATACGCCCCCTCGTAAATTAAGGGCACACTGAACAGCATCGCATAAAGACGCTTTCCGAATTCAATCCGTTCATGAAGATCTTTGAAATCTTCCAGAATAATGCCGCCCAGCTTCACACTTCCTTTACCAAGCTCATAGGGGAACAAAATCTGATTCAGCTGCAGCAGCGACTGCATGCCGAAAAATGCGGCATCCAGCACATGCTTCCGGTAATAAGGGTGGCGGACAATCCGCTGTTCAATGAAGTTCTGCTCATTCACAATCAAAGCGACCGTCAGGATGGCCGGATCGCGGCGCCGCCAGAATTGCGACCATACCGGCGCCATGAAGCGGGATACGCCAAACGCCGGCAGCAGGTGGGTCAGCTCCCGTCCGGCTTGCATCCCAGCTTCATACAACAGCAATTGCGGGTAAGCATCGCCGAAAATAAGCGCATTGGCCCGTTCCAAAAATCCGAACGTCGCCTCGCGCTGGGCGCGGTGCAGCAGCCTGGGCAGGAGTTCCCCCTGCAGATCGGTCATGTTCCACCCCCCGTTACGCGATACCATGTGCGCCAGAAAAGCCCAGTGCACCTCGGGATGCCGGCGGTAGAACGCCAAGTAGGCTGCGGTGCGCGTCACGTTATTGCGGTTGCAGCGTTTCGTCTGTTCGCGGATCCGGGCAACGACCGCTCGTTCCTCCTCCTGGAAGCTTGCTGCGGAAGCGAAGGAGCTGTCTATCGACCCGAGTGACTGTGAAGCCTCCATCTCGGCTGTCCCCGCTGGCGGAACGGCTGCCATGGCCAGCGGCTTCCAAGCGTCGGAAAGCTCCTGGAGCGACACCGGGCTCAGAAGCAGTCTTTCGGATGACTGCGCAAGCTTCTTGGAAACGGCGCGCCCGCGCCATTTATTTACAAAATAATGTACCGCCGCTCCCGGCCAGGCGGCAATACGCCCGAACCAATGCTTCACTTTTCCGCTGCGCTTGGATGGTTTGTTCATGTCGCTCCCCCTTATCAGGATTCTGTCCTAGCATTATCCGCCTTTTCACGGGCTTTTCATTCGGAAAGCGGCCAAACTTGGGGCAAACAGAGTAGGAATGCCGTTTATAACACGTTATAATGAGGGCAGCAGATCCATACGAATCGAATCGCCAAAGGAGTGCAAAGACCCGATGTGCGGACGTTATACCATTACCGTGACACTGGAAGAATTGATGCTGAGATATATGATCGGCGATACGGCGGTGCCTTATCACCGGCCTAAATATAATGTGGCCCCAGGACAAATGGTGCTGGCCGTCATCCACGACGGAACAAAGAACCGGATCGGCGAATTGCGCTGGGGACTTATTCCGAGCTGGGCGGAGGATGAGAAAATCGGCAGCCGGATGCTCAACGCCAGATCGGAGACGGTCGCCAGCAAGCCTGCCTACAAACAGCCGTTTCTCCGCAAAAGATGCCTCATACCGGCAGACGGCTTTTACGAGTGGCAAAAAACCGAAACCGGCAAACAACCGATGCGGGTCGTGCGCAAGGACCGCGCCATCTTTAGCATGGCAGGGCTGTACGATACATGGGTCGCCCCGGACGGGCGCAAAATCAGCAGCTGCACCATTCTGACCACGCAGCCCAATGAGCTGATGGCTCCGATCCATGACCGGATGCCCGTCATTCTAAGGCCGGAGGATGAAGCGGCATGGCTCGATCGCTGCAACCAGGAACCTTCCCTGCTGCAGCAGCTGCTCCTGCCATTCCCAAGCGAAGCGCTCGAGGCTTACCCGGTGGCGGCAGCGGTAGGCAGCGTCAAGAACGATGATCCGATGTGCATTGAACCCCTGTAACGGGCAAAAAAAATCGCCGACCATCAGGTCAGCGAAACATGCTCCACAGTTTAATCAGATGAAAGGTATTGCTCGGATCAATCTTCTGCGCCACTATAAACGCGATAATCTGCTCTTCTTGGGTATTCGTCAGTGATTCCTGCAGCGCATGAGCAGCCGAGCGGACGAGCTTCCGCACCTTTTCACGGTCCATTAAATCATATTTGGTTACACCGTTGAGCAGCTTTTTGATCCGTTCCTTGGTAGCGGGATGTTTCATTTTATACTTGACCCGCTCGACCAGCTCAGGCCGAATTCCGTAATTTTGATAACTCATCCAAGGACACCTCCAAAAGGTCTAAAGACGGGACATCTCTTTACTATATGTCCTTGGAAGCGGGAAGTTGACTAGTCGAGCAAATCTCCTTGGAAAATTTGCTCGCGCTGCAGCCGCTCCCGAAGCCCGGCATATTCAGGCTGCTGCCAAAATTCCGGCCTGGCCACAAGCTCGGCCGCATCATCCCGGGCCGTCTCCAGCACCGCAAAATCACTCACCATATCCGCGATGCGGAAATCCGGCAGCCCGCTCTGCTTCGTCCCGAAGAAATCCCCGGGGCCGCGCAGGTCCAGATCGCGGCGCGCCACCTCAAAGCCGTCATCCGTCTCGGTCATCACCTTCATTCGCTCCTGCCCGGTTTCCGATTTCGGATCGGCGATGAGCACGCAGAACGATTGGTGCTCGCCGCGTCCGACGCGTCCCCGCAGTTGATGCAGCTGGGACAGCCCGAAGCGCTCCGCATCCATGATGATCATGAGCGTTGCATTCGGCACGTCGACGCCCACCTCGATCACTGTCGTCGAGACGAGCACCTGCACCTCGTTTTGGCTGAACGCCCGCATCGTTTCATCCTTATCCGCCGCCGGCATCCTTCCATGCAGCAGCCCGACACGTAAATCCGGAAACGCCTGCTGCATTTGGATGTGCAGATCGATGGCGTTCTGGACATCCAGCTTCTCTGACTCCTCAATCAGCGGGCAGATGATGTAGGCCTGACGCCCGGCCCCAGCTTCCCGCCTTATGAATCCAAGCACCCGATCCATCATATCGTGTTTGACCCAGTACGTTTTTATCGCTTTACGCCCCTGCGGGCGTTCGCGCAGCGTAGAGACGTCCATATCGCCGAAGGCGGTAATCGCAAGCGTCCTCGGAATTGGGGTGGCCGTCATCGTCAGCACGTCGGGATTCATCCCTTTGCGCCTGAGAATGCTGCGCTGATTCACGCCGAACCGGTGCTGCTCATCTGTAACGACCAGACCAAGGCTGCGGAACAGCACATTTTCTTGAATGAGCGCATGCGTGCCGACTGCGATATCGATCAGTCCCATCTGCATACCGCCAAGCACATCCCGCCGCTGCCGTTCGGTCATGCTGCCGGTCAGCAGGCCGACCTGCACCCCGTACTCGGCAAACAGCTTCTGCAGGGAGCGCAGATGCTGTTCCGCTAATATTTCGGTCGGCACCATCAATGCGCCCTGATGTCCCGCTTTTATGGCCGCATAGAGCGCAATCGCCGCGACGATCGTTTTGCCGGCGCCGACATCCCCCTGCAGCAGCCGGTTCATGCAATAGGGCTGCCTCATGTCATGCAAAATCTCATTGGTCACTTTCTTCTGCGATTCCGTCAAATCAAAGGGCAGCGCCTTTACAAACGACAGGATCGCCTCATTATCGATTGCATGCGCAACGCCGTCCATCCGATTGCGTGTGAGTGTACGGAAGGCATGCAGCTTAAGTTGGAACAAAAACAGTTCCTCATATACCATCCGCCGCCGCGCATCCTGCCCTTCCTTCGTGTCCTCCGGCCGGTGGATGCGGGCAATCGCGTCCCGCCGCGGCATTAACCGGTGCTTGTCGATCAATTCACGCGGCAGCACTTCCTCAATCATGGACCCGTACTGGACGAGCGCCTGCGACATCGTTTTGCGCATCCATGTCTGCGTAATCGATCCGCCTACAGAATAGACCGGCTGAAGCGTTCCCGATTTGGCGGTTCCCTTATCCGGAAATTCCGAATCCGCAGCCGTCAGCTGCAGCCGCCGCTGATCCCATTTGCCGGTCAGCACAATCTCTCTTCCCGGCACAAGCTGATCCTGCAGGAAATGACGGTTGAACCACACCGCAGTCACCAGCCAACGGTCAACGGCGACCTTGCAGGATAACCTTGATTTGCTCCGGCCGTAGCGCTGCAGCACCGGCATCCCCATGATTTTGCCTTGAATGGTAATTTTCTCGCCATCCTTCACCTCAGCCAAATCGCGGATCCGATAATCCTCATAGCGGAACGGAAAATATTCGAGCATATCTGCCACCGTATGAACGCCAAAGGCGTGAAGCTCTTTTTCCTTCGGAGCGCTCACGCCTTTAATTTGTCTGACGGATAGCTGATTCAAATCCAGCGCCATCATGTTGTTCTCACGCCCTAAACATAAAGATCGCAGCCGCTCCCGGTCCGACATGCGTACCGATAACTGCGCCTATTTTCGTATAATTCGTCTCTTGTATATTAAAATGAACCTTCGCCAGCTCGTGCAATTCCTGCGCTCCTGCTTCATACTTGGAATAGGCCAGTGTGATATGAACCGGATCATTGCCGAAGTCCTCTTTCAACAGATCGACAATACGCTGCATGGCCTTTTTCTTCCCGCGTACCTTGTCAACAGGGGCGACTGTCCCCTCATCGTCAACGGTCAGAATCGGCTTAATATTGAGAATCGTGCCGAATAATGCCGCCGCCTTGCCGATTCGACCGCCTTTTTGCAAAAATTCAAGCGTATCGACCAGAAAATACAGCCCCAGCCCATTTCGCAGACGCTGCACTTCGGCTAATATTTCTTCCTTCGTGCTGCCTGCTTGTACCATCTGCGCCGCCGCCACCACGATCTTGCCGAAGCCATAGGATGCGGATTTCGAGTCGATCACCGTAATATCCGCTTCTTCCTCGATCAGCGAGTTCGCCAGTACGGCGGATTGATACGTGCCGCTGAGCGCAGAGGAGAGATGGATCGAAATAATCTGCACGCCCGGCTCTTCCTGCAGTATCCGCTGATAAACCTCCATGAAATCAGCCGGAGACGGCTGCGAGGTAGTGGGCAGCTTCTCGGAAGCAGCCAGCTTCGTGTAGAATTCATCCGATTCAATCGTTACCCCGTCCATAAATACATCGACGCCAAAATGAACCTTGAGCGGTACCATCTCAATGCCCAAGCGCTCCCGCACATCGGATGGGATGTCCGATGTGCTGTCCGTTACAATTCTGATCTTTGAGCTCATTCGTTCCGCCTCCTCTTTCTATTCGATTTATTCGACCGCAAAAAGGTACGGATATAACGGCTGGCCGCCGCTGTGCACTTCCAGCTCGACGTCCGGGAATTCCGTCCTGATCCAATCGGACAATGCCGCCGTCTCTTCCTCGGCTGCCCCTTCACCGGTCAGCACCGTAACCAGCTCGCCGCCTTGGCTGATCATGCGCGAGAGAAGCTCCCTGCATGTTTGCTGCAATTCCGGGGAAGCGGCGACGATTGTTTTCTCTTGAATCCCGATAAAATCGCCTTCCGATATCGTCAACTCATCGAGCACCGTGTCGCGGACCGCATAGGTCACTTGTCCCGACTGCACCTGCTCAGCCGCCTGCTGCATGAACGAGGCATTACGTTCCGGCGTCTCGTGATCCTTGAATGCCAGCAGTGAAGCCAAGCCTTGCGGAATCGTCTTCGTCGGAATGACGGTAACGCTTCGTTCGCTAAGCTCCGCCGCTTGCTGGGCCGCCAATATGATATTGGAATTATTCGGAAGCAAGAAGATGTGCTCAGCAGGCAGAGAAGCAATCGCCTGCACAAAATCTTCTGTGCTCGGATTCATCGTTTGCCCGCCAGAAAGAACAATGTCAACATTGTTGTCCAGGAAAATAGTCGAAATCCCTTCACCCATCGCCACAGCGACAATACCATAAGGCGCCAATTCGTACACCTCGGCCGGAGGTTCGCTTTGCACCGGCGCTCCTGTCAGCACTGTGGGCACCGCAGCCGCCAAATCTTGCCCGGCTTCAGTGTACGGCCCTCTCGCCGCTTCCTGCTCCTCGCTTCGCTCATCGTACACGGTGCCGTCATGCAGCAAATCGCGATGCTGATCCCGCATATTCAGAATGTGCATCTCTGTCAACTCTCCGTATGGGAGCGCAAGATTAAGCACATCCCCGGGCCTGCGCGAATGAACGTGCACTTTAATGATATCCTCTTCGGCAATGACGAGGATCGAATCCCCATCCTTGGCGAGCGATTTTTTAAAGGCTTCCTCATCAAACCGGACTCCTGGAGCAGCCCCCTGGTTGCGGTTGATAAAAAACTCCATGTCATACAGAAATTCAATCTGATCGGTTGCCAAGCGAGCTTGCGCAGAGATAGGAAGCGACGGCACCGTCTTGACCGGCGCTGCGCCGGCTGTCGCCCCTTGTGAGAACAAGCCTTGCGACGGATCGTCCGTCTCCGAGGCTGTCAAGCTCTGTAAAAACCCTTCATAAATATAAACAAGACCTTGGCCGCCCGAGTCAACCACTCCTACCTGTTTTAACACAGGCAGCAGATCCGGTGTCCGCGCAAGCGCCTCAAGCGCTTTATTATGTACTTCGTTCATTAAATCCACGATGTCCGTCGTGCGTCTTGCATAGTAAACGGCATGCTTGGCCGCTTCCTTGGCAACCGTAAGAATCGTACCTTCAACCGGCTTCACAACCGCTTTATAAGCGGTATCTACACCGTGCTGCAGAGCTGTAGCGAACTGCGCCGGACTCACCTGATCGATGCCTGCAATGCTGCGCGCAAAGCCCCGGAACAATTGGGACAGAATGACCCCGGAATTGCCGCGCGCTCCCATGAGAAGCCCCTTCGACAGCACCTCCGAAGCTTTGCCAATCGAATCCGAAGGCTTGCCGCGGAGCTCCTGCGCTCCCGCGCTCATTGTTAAATTCATATTCGTTCCCGTGTCACCGTCTGGTACAGGAAACACATTGAGTGCGTTGACGTGATCCACATGCCGCTGCAGACAGTCCGCACCTCTAAAAACCATATTTGCAAAATCTGCTCCATTAATAAAGCGCTTACTCACCGGAGACCCCTCCCTACCGAGATACGCGTACGCCTTGGACAAAAATATGGACATGATCGACCTGAAGTCCAACCACATCATTCAGCACGTACTTGACTTTAGACTGAATGTTATGCGCCACTTCCGATATTTTTGTACCGTAGCTTACGATGATGTACAAGTCAATGTGCAAAAATTCATTTTCCCGGCGAACCTCAACACCTCGGGACAGATTCTCCCGTCCAAGCAGCTCGGCGATGCCGTCTTTGAGTTGTTTGCGAGATGCCATGCCTACCAGTCCATAACACTCCATGGCCGCAGAACCGGCGATAATGGAAATGACTTCGTCGGTAATGAACACTTTACCAAGATCCGTACTTAATTGTAATGGCATGAAAACTCACTTCCTTTTTTGTATGTATTATGGACTAATCAACATTGTACTATAAAAAAAAGCGATATAGAAGCCTTTGACATCGATCTTCTGTAATTATCGCGTATTTTCTGCTTCTCACGCCATATTTTATTGATTTTTGAAACAATATTAGCTGATGTTCCTATTTTCGGGAGGCACTGCGCAAAAAGCGTAAATCTACTGTATAACATAACCAATGACAGGCAATTTGACGCGCATCGGGGGTAGATTTCAAAAAGTGTTTATGATATGATATTTTAGTGTTTGTTCAGACAGTGATTTCTGACAAGTGGATTGTTTACATATACAATTAGCACTTGCAGTGTTGCTGCCAAGTGAATGACTTTCGAATTTGTAATCAGCACTGCAGTGTTAATGCCGATTGAATTGCGCAAATCTGTGTAATTAGCACTTGCAGCATCAATGCAAGTGAATTACACAGAACTGTAATTAGCACTTGCATTATAAAAGGAGGTGTATTTCATGTCTCGCAAATGTTTCATTACAGGCAAAGGCCCGGGAACAGGCAACCACGTTTCCCACGCGAACAACAAAAACCGACGCACTTGGGGCGCCAACGTGCAAAAGGTTCGCATTCTTGTTGACGGCAAACCAAAACGCGTTTATGTCAGCACGCGCGCGCTGAAATCCGGCAAAGTAACCCGCGTATAATGGCATCATCCGCCATAGACAAAAAGCACCTGTAAAATCAGGTGCTTTTTTTACTGCAGACTAAGGAATATTTTTCCTTATCTGACAAAGAAGCCATTCAACCAAGCTATACGATCATCGCGAATCGCCCACCCTGCACTTACTATTCACGATCATTCGACAGCGAGTGCTTCGGAACTAGTTTTTTTGGAAGGTGTTCAGGATTGCCTTCACGAAACCGCCCAGAAATTTCGGCAACTTGATCGTGTAAAACTTCATGCTCCATCCCTCCTCAGCCACGCTCATCGAATTCACTTTATTGTATTCAATACATACCAAAAATGGTTACACGAGAATCAATTCCTCATGTAACCATCCTATGCGATGCCGGTCTGTCCTATTCCAAGCGCAAAATGACGTCCCGCAAACGGTATGTAATGCACTGCGCTTATTCGGCAGGCAGTTCGATCTGCCCGTTAGCAATCAGAATCACCGTGGCAATGATCGTTGTCATAAAATAAAAAACGATGGAGAGCACAATAAAGATAACACGCGTCGATATCTTGTCATAATTCCTAAAAAATCGGATCCCTAAGAAAAGGGCTGCAAGCGAGAAAACATATCGAAAAAGGCCGAGCTCCGTAACGATTGAAAATACGGATAAAAGCGCACCGCAAACCAGACTGTACAGCAAGACCCATAACGAGGTCTTAAGCCTTGACGGTTCATGCATTTCGTTCACATCATTCATCGTTTGCCTCCAGGGCGCAGCGCAGCGATGGCAGCCGCGCGGTCTGCAACACCAAACACGGCATTGCCCGCCACAAGCACATCCGCCCCGGCCTCCCTTACAAGCGGCGCGGTGTCGGCATTAATGCCTCCATCCACTTCAATCAGCACTTCCTCCCGGCCGTGCGCTGTAAGCAGCTGACGCAGCTCTCTTAGCTTGGGAAGCGCCTGAGGAATAAACTGCTGGCCTCCGAAGCCGGGATTCACGGTCATGATCAATACCATATCGATATCATCCAGCACATGCTGTACCGCCGAAAGCGGCGTTGCCGGATTCAGCGCTACGCCGGCTGGGAGTCCGTGCTCGCGGATCAAATGCACCACGCGATGTAAATGGACGCATGCTTCAGCGTGCACCGTTATCCGGTCGGCACCGGCCTCCACGAACTCGGCAATGTACTTCTCCGGCTGCTCGATCATCAGATGCACATCGAACGGCAGCTTCGTATGAGGGCGAGCAGCGCCAACAACCAGCGGGCCGAATGAAAGATTCGGCACGAAATGCCCGTCCATCACGTCAACGTGAATCCAGTCTGCACCCCCCCGCTCCGCATCCTTTATGTCCTCTGCTAGCTTTGCGAAATCCGCTGAGAGGATCGATGGCGCAATAATGGACATGAATTAATACCTCCGCTTTTTTTCTTTCATCTCTGTAAGGAACAATACATAATGGTCATATCGGCTGGCCTCGATTGCGCCTTCATGATACGCTTCGAGCACCTTGCAGCCGGGCTCATGCACATGCGTGCAACCGCGGAATTTGCAGGCTTCAGCATACGGCCGGAATTCCCGGAAGCTGCTGCTAAGCTCCTCGACCCCCAGCTCCGTGAAATCAAGCTGGCTGAAGCCCGGTGTATCCGCCACTAAGCCGCCGCCCCCGATCTCGATCAGCTCTACATGGCGCGTCGTATGCTTTCCTCGTCCCAGTCTGCTGCTGATCTCATTCGTTTCCAGCGATAAGCCCGGGACAATCGCATTCAGCAAGGAGGACTTCCCGACGCCGGATTGCCCGGCGAACACGCTGAGATGGCCGGCAAGCCGCTGGTTTAGCGCATCCATGCCTTCACCAAGACGCGAACTCGTGTGATAAATCTCATATCCGATCGGCCGGTAGATACGCTCCACCGCTTCTGCGGATGCCGCTGCCTCGCCCTGTGCGCCTTCATCATCCGAAGGCTCCGAACCGCCCGTCAGATCCTGCTTGCTAAGGCATAATACCGCATCAATGCCCGCATGTTCGATATGAACAAGAAACTTGTCCAACAGCTGCAGGTTAAGCGCGGGTTCAGATACGGAGAATACGAGCACGGCCAGTTCCACATTAGCGACGGGAGGACGGATGAGCTCGGAACGGCGGGGCAGTATTTCGTCTACCATCCCTTCGCCGTTCTCCGTCCGGCTGAATACGACGCGGTCCCCAACAAGCGGAGACAAGCCTTTTTTCTTAAAAATGCCGCGTGCGCGGCATTGAATAGTGCCTGAGGATGCGTCAGCATCCTCAGGCATTACGTAATAATATCCACTGAGCGCTTTTACAATCCGGCCGGTCGTAACTTCACTGCTGCTCGTCATTGTTACCCCCGTTATTACTACTAGGATTATGATCTACAGGTTCATCACCGTTGGGGCCGTTTGGCGGTTCCTCGGCTTGAACCGGTTGTTCCGCCGGCGGCTGCGGCTGCGTACCTGGGATCGTCTCCGATGAACCGGCATCCCCCGACCTAACCTCGTCATACGTTTTCGAGAACATATCGACCCACTCATTATCGCGATAGACGGTGACTCTGGCTTCCGTATTCGGAGCGAGCACAACATCGACCGGGAAAGATTGCGTATCGCTGATCGTTCGTTTGCAGCATTCAACATTCTCGCCGCGGGCATCGGAATAAACAATCCGGATCTCGCTTGATTTGCCTGCTACTGCGGGAGATATCGAAATATTGAACGTATACCTCAGTGCTTCTTCAGGCAAGCCGGAGCTAACTGTAATCGAAACCTCAGCGCCTTTCGCTACAGGATCCCCGGCTTTATAAGGAAACTGCTCCGTGACCTGGCCTGTCGGAGAATAACCCGGTTCCTTCACGATGCCATTGCCCGGTCCAAGCGTAAGCTGGCTGTCGATAATTTTCTGTATCGCTTCCTTCTCCGTCAAGCCAACCAAATTGGGCATCTCGAACGTTTCAAGCCCCTTACTTACCGTAAAGTGAATTTCCACTGTCTTCGGATCGAATTCCTCGTTATTAGCCGGCGTTTGCGAGATGATTGTCCCGGACGGCTGCTCGGAGAATACATCTTCCTTCGTAATGCTATCCTCGCTTACGCCAAGCGTTATCAAGCTGTTTCTAACATCAGTATAGCTCTGGCCCACATAATTGCCCATCTGCTCCATCTGAGGTCCGAGGCTGACATACAATTTAACGAATGAACCCGCTTTAACGGTCATATTCTGCTTCGTTTGGTCAAACACGACATCGATTGGAACATCGTCTCTAATTTCACGAATAATCGGCTCTTCTACTTTCAGGCCCGCTTCCTCCAGCTTGCCGCGCGCTTCCTGCTCCGTCATGCCGACAACGTAAGGCACATCCACTTCATCCGTATCGATGTAATCCAGAAATAACCGGAAGCCCAAGAACAGCAGGGCAAGGATAAGCAGGGTAACCACGACGGTGACGACAGGCTTGACCCACTTCCGTTTGCCCGGCTCCGCCAAGCCTGTTGAATTCCAGCGATCATCCGTGTCGCCGCCGGAAATATTGGCCGCTGATGCTGCCAGGCCCGATACCGCAGGACTCACTTCGCCGCTGCCCTTGATCGCCGGCATGACCCGTGTCGCTTCAGGATCCTCATCGCCAAATTCGATTTTCGGCTCGTTCAGACGTTCAGGCAGCAAGCAGGTTTCCAGATCCTGCTGCATTTCATCAGCCGATACATAACGTTCGGCCGGGTTTTTGCGCATAGAGCGGAGAATGATGTTCTCCACGCTTTGCGGGATATGCGGGTTGACCGCCCGTGGCTCTTCAAAATCTTCCTGAAGATGCTTGAGCGCCACGCTGATGGGGCTTTCCCCGAGAAATGGCAGCCGGCCCGTCAGCATCTGATACAGCACGATCCCAAGCGAGTATAAGTCTGATTTTTCCCCTGTGCTTACCCCTTTGGCGTGCTCTGGAGAGAAGTAATGCACAGAACCGACAACCGAACCTGTTTGTGTGATTGTGGAAGAAGTCACTGCACGGGCGATGCCGAAATCCGTCACCTTGACCCGGCCGTTCTTGCCGATAAGAATATTATGAGGTTTAATATCGCGATGAATGATTTGATTATGATGGGCGTGCTCGAGCGCGTCGCAGATCTGCAGGGCAATGCGCACCGCTTCGTCCGCCTGAAGAGGAGCACGCTCCAGAATGACCTCATTAAGATTGCTGCCTTCCACATATTCCATAACAATATAATGCGTTTCGTCCTCTTGACCCACATCGTAAATGCTGACCACGTTCGGATGCGACAACGATGCCGCAGATTGCGCCTCGCGCCTGAAACGGCGAATAAATTCTTCATCATGCACAAATTGCTGCCGCAGCACTTTAACCGCAACATTCCGGTTAAGCAGAATGTCGTGCGCTTTATACACAAGCGCCATACCGCCGCCGCCAACCCGCTCTATGATTTCATATCGACCGCCTAGTTCGTGTCCGATCATGTTATTTCTCACCCCTCTTGCTCCGCCTCGGAATCGTCCTGCAGCAGTACGACGGTTATATTATCGTCGCCTCCCGCTTGCAAAGCCAACTCGACGAGACGGTCCGCTTTACCGTCAAGATTCAAATCCTCGGATTGCAGCGTCCCGAGCATTTCTTCTTCGCTGATCATGTTGCTGAGCCCGTCACTGCAAAGCAGAAGCATGTCTCCGGATTTCCATGGGAGCGCTCGGACATCGACCTCTACTTGCGGATCGGTTCCAAGCGCCCGTGTCAGCACGTTGCGCCGAGGGTGGGTAGCCGCTTCTTCGGGGCTGATCTGACCGTTCTTTGCAAGCTCATTAACAAGCGTATGATCTTCGGTCAGCTGCGATATCAGCCCGTCTCTTATTTTGTATGCCCGGCTGTCTCCGATATGCCCGATAACAACGCATTTCTCCTGCAGAAGGACGGCGACCACGGTCGTTCCCATATTGTGGTACTGTTCATTCTGCGAGGCTACATCATACACGACCTCGTTAGCTTGCAGAATCGCTTGTCGAATAAGCAGCTTAGCCTGCTCTGTGCTTAGATCTGCCGGCAGTTCCGTCAGCGCGTCCCTGAATGCGTCTACGGCCAATTGACTGGCCACATCGCCTGCTTGGTGGCCTCCCATGCCGTCCGCGACAATCGCCAGCGTGACGCCATGATCGAGAAAGCCGACCCAGGAACGGTCTTCATTTACCATACGAATGCGACCGATATCACTTCGATTTGCCGTGTTCAACCTGTCTTCACCTCGTCTGGGACTCCATATGTTTCGCTCGTAATTGACCGCAAGCCGCCGCAATGTCATGGCCTTGCTCCCTGCGGATGGTGGCATTGATTTTTTTCCGTTCCAGAATGCGCTGGAATTCAAAGATATCCTCGCGGGGCGTCCGCACATAATCACGCTCCGGCACATGATTGACCGGGATCAAATTGACATGGCACATCATATCCTTCAGCACATCGGCGAGCTCCTCCGCATGCTCGGGCCGGTCATTGACACTGCCGATCAATGCGTATTCAAAGGTAATCCTTCGTCCGGTCTTCGCAATGTAGTACCGGCAGGCTTCCATGACCTCTTCGAACGGGAAACGCCGGTTGACCGGCATCAGCTTGGAGCGCAGCGCATCATTGGGCGCATGTATGGAAATCGCCAGATTGATCTGCGTATTCTCTTCCGCGAATTTATAGATGCTGGGCACGATGCCGCTTGTTGACACGGTAATATGGCGCTGGCCGATATTCAGCCCTTTCTCGTGAATCATAATCCGGAGAAAAGCCATGGTCGCGTCGTAGTTCTCAAAAGGTTCGCCGGAACCCATGATGACGATACTGGAGACGCGTTCGCCAGTTGCGTCCAGCATTTGCTGGGCGGTTACCACCTGGGCGACAATCTCACCGGCGGTCAGATTGCGCTTCAACCCGCCGAGCGTCGATGCGCAGAACGTGCAGCCGATGCGGCAGCCCACCTGCGTCGTCACACAGATGCTGTTTCCGTAATTATGCCGCATAATGACCGTTTCAATCGCATGGTTATCATGCAGGCCGAACAAGAACTTCACGGTTCCGTCCTTGGATTCAAATTTCGTGATTTCCTGCAGCGTGACGAATGCGAACTGCTCATCCAGCTTCTCACGCAGCGCTTTGGGCAGGTTGGTCATGTCCTTAAACCCTTTGGCCCGTTTTACATAAAGCCAATCAAAGAGCTGGGCGCCCCGAAAAGACGGCTCCCCGTTCTCTTTCATCCACTGCTGGAGCTGCTCCAGCGTATAATCATATATAAATGGTTTCATCTCATCACACCTGTTTCGCTTTTTAAGTATAGCCGCGGAAATGCCCGGGACCATCGCTTTATTTTACCACAAACGCCATGTACAGACTACCGGTCCGCATTCAGGCCGCGTTTGCGAAGCCGGGTGATGAAAAAACCGTCACTATCCGCTTGATGCGGCAGAAGCTGTACCATCCCGTTAAACTCCGCTGTAATTATACCTTTTTGGCGAAGGGACGCCATAATCGGCTCCGGCCAATTCGGGTCGAGCTCATATCCGGGATGCTCGCGCAAAAATCGCAGCACCTGCTCTTCATTCTCCGACCTCTCTACGGTGCACGTGCTGTACACCAATACGCCGCCCGGCTTGACAAGCCCGGCAACCGCATCCAGCAAGCGCTGCTGAACCTGCGCGACCGCCGTTATATCCTCCGGCGACTTCGTCCATTTCACCTCCGGCTTGCGGCGGATCACGCCAAGCCCTGAGCACGGCGCGTCCAGCAGCACCACATCCATCGATGCGGGCGCAAAACGCTCCTTCAATACCGCAGCGTCACTGCTCACCGTCCGGATACAGGACAAACCGAGCCGGTCCGCCTGCGCCTGGATCAGCTTTTGCTTATGCGGATGCAGATCATTGGCCCATACTGTGCCTTCATTGCTCATCTTCTCAGCCAGATGCGTCGTTTTGCCGCCTGGTGCCGCACAGCAATCCAGCACCTGCATGCCGGGCTTCGGATCTGCGACCTCGGCAACGAGCATCGAGCTCTCGTCTTGAACAGTCCATCGTCCATCCCGATATCCGATCGTATCGGCCATATTTCCGCCCCGTGTGACGACGATGCCCGCCGGCGCCAGCTCGGAGATCTCCGCTTCACTGCCGTTCTCGCGCAGCTGCTGCAGCGCCTCTTCGCGAGAAATGCGCAGCGGGTTAATGCGAATGCTTCCCTTAGGAGGCTGATTGTCGGCAGCACACATCGCTTCAGCGGCCTGTTCCCCGTAAGCTTGGATCCACCGTTTCACCAGCCAAAGCGGGTGGGAATGCTGCAGTGAAATGCGCTCAGCCGCATCTGCGCTCTCAGGAATCGTCAGCTCGCCACGGCTGCGCAGCATACTGCGCAGCACACCGTTTACCATGCCGGCGATTCCCGCATGCCCGCGCCGCTTGGCGATTTGCACCGCTTCATGAACCGCGGCATGCGGAGGAATACGATCCAGGTAGACGAGCTGGTAGGCGCTCATGCGAAGCAGCTGGCGCACCCACGGCTCCAGCTTATCCAATCCTTTGGCGACGAACTTGGCCAGCCAATAATCAAGCGTACCCTGCCGCTGAATCGTACCGTAGACCAATTCCGTGGCCAGTCCGGCATCGGCGCGCGATAATTCCGCCTCCTGAAGTGCACGGTTCAATTGCAAATTGCTGTATGCCTGATCGCGTTCCACTCTATGTAACGTATCAAGAGCCAGCTCGCGTGCGGTAAGCGGACGCTTCCCTGCCGTTCCTTTCGCTTGGCGGGTCATGATCCTTCACCGCCAAGCGTCGTTCCACCCGGGATGCGGGATCCTTTCAGCCAATCTGCGGCCGGCATTGCTTTCTTGCCTGCGGGTTGAATGAACGTTAGCTCGAGCACCCCTTCCCCAGTCTGCACAAGAATCCCGTCCGCGCTTGTTTCAAGCACCTGTCCCGGTGCGGCTTGTCCGGCGGCTTGCCCTGCACGGGCGATCCGGCACGCCCAAACCTTGAAAACTTCACCGTGCAAATAAGTAAATGCGCCTGCCATTGGAGCCAGGCCTCGCACCTGATTAAAGATCTCTCCAGCCGGTCGGGTCCAGTCGATTCGCTCGTCCTCCCTGGACAGGTTCGGGGCATAGGTCGCCTCGGCATCATTTTGCGGCTCCGGCGTTACCGTTCCACTAATGATAGAAGGCAGTGTTGCGCCCAGCAGCTCCGCTCCCGCCAGGCTTAGCTTCGTGAACATCGTGCCGGAGGTATCCCCTTCGGCGATCGGCACTTCAACCCGGCTGATCATATCGCCCGTATCCAGACCTTCGGCCATATACATGATCGTTACGCCTGTTACCGTCTCGCCATTCATAATAGCACGCTGAATCGGCGCACCTCCCCGATATTGGGGCAGTAACGAGCCGTGCACGTTAATACAGCCCAGCCGCGGCAGCTCGAGCACTGCCTTCGGCAAGATTTGCCCATACGCCGCTGTGACGATCAAATCCGGTTCGAATGCCGCGACTTGCCGGATCGCCTCCGGGTCGCGCATGCGTCCCGGCTGTAGAACAGGAAGGCCGCGCAGCAGCGCAGCCTCTTTAACCGGTGGTGGAGTCAATGTGCGTTTTCTTCCTTTGGGGCGGTCGGGTTGCGTCACGACAGCTACCACCTCATACCCGTTATCCAATAATAAGTTCAACGATGGAACGGCAAAATCAGGCGTTCCCATGAACACAATACGCATTCTTTCACTCTCCATTTGCTCGTGGCTTCGTTGTAATATCGTAGACGTTTTCCGCCAAATCGGTAAACAACACGCCGTTTAGATGATCTACCTCATGCTGGAACGCGCGGGCCAGAAAATCCGTCGCTTCCACAATGAATTCAGCTCCGTTGCGATCCTGGCCTTTGACCTTGATCCGCTGGGCACGCTTGACGTCCCCGTTAATGCCCGGGATGCTCAAGCAGCCCTCAGGGCCCAATTGTTCCCCGTCTTGCTCGATAATTTCCGGATTAACCATTTCGATCAAACCGTGCTCGTCACCTACATCTACAACGATGACGCGTTTAAGGATGCCGATTTGAGGCGCAGCCAAGCCGACGCCTTCAGCATCATACATCGTGTCTGCCATATCGCCTAGCAGCTTTTGTAAATTCGCGTTAAATTTCGTAACTTCCTTTGCTCTTTCCCGCAATACGGGATCCGGATCCTTCACGATAATTCGGATGGCCATGGCCTTCCCTTCCTTTACCTGTATAATTTGTTACATAATAACCTGAGGGTCAACATCCACGCTGAACAAAACCTTTCCCTGCTGCTGCCCCTCCGTAAAAGAAGCCAGCACGCTGCGGAGAAGCTCCGTCGCATCGACGTTTCCCCGATATTTTATCATACATTGAAACCGGTAGCGATCTTTTAACCTTGGAATCGGAGACGCCACAGGGCCTAAAATATCCATTGCCCGCTCCTGAGCGGTAGCCAGCGGCGCCAGAACGCCTGCCCGGGCAGCCCTCTCCCTCAATGCTGCGGCAAACCGCTCCCCCTGCTCGACGAGCAAAGGCAGCTGCTCATGCGTCATCGTTACAAGAATGAGCCGGCAAAAAGGCGGATACGACATCATGCGCCGGTGGCGAAGCTCCTCCTCGAGAAAGGCGTCATAATCGTGCCGCTGTGCTGTGCGCACGGAGTAATGATCCGGCGTATATGTCTGCACAACGACCTCACCGGGCAAGTGATGCCGCCCAGCCCGGCCAGCTACCTGCGTAAGCAGCTGAAACGTTTTCTCCGCCGCGCGGAAATCCGGCAAATTGAGCGAGGAATCCGCCGCTATGACCCCTACCAGAGTGACAAACGGAAAATCCAAGCCTTTGGCAACCATTTGTGTGCCAAGCAGCACATCGGCCTTCCGCTCTCCGAACATCGTCAGCCACTTCTCATGAGAACCCTTCTCTGTCGTGGTATCCACATCCATACGGATGACGCGAATGCCGGGAAACAGCTTCGCAAGCTCCTCCTCGACCCGTTGGGTCCCCGTACCGAAAAAACGGATATGTTCGCTTTGGCACTCCGGACAGACCAGCGTCGAATGCTCCGCATAACCGCAATAATGGCAGCGCAGCATCCGCGACTTCTGATGATAGGTGAGTGAAATATCACAGTGCGGGCAGCCCGCCGTATAACCGCAGGAGCGGCACATGACGAAGGTGGAATAACCCCGGCGGTTGAGCAACAGCACGGATTGCTCCCCCCGCTCCAGGCGCTCCCCCAGCGCTTGATGCAGGCGGCGGCTGAACATCGAGCGGTTGCCCGCCTTCAGCTCTTCCCGCATATCCACGATTTCGACAGGCGGCAGCGGACGGCCGCCTACACGCTCAGGCAGCGGCAGCAGTGCATCCGACTGGCCGTCTCCTTGCAGGGAAGCGCGGCGAGCTGCGGCATAGCTTTCCAGAGAAGGCGTTGCCGAGCCGAGCACAACCGTGGCGCCATGCTGCTTCGCCCGTTTTACCGCAACGTCGCGCGCATGATATTTCGGGCTTTCCTCCTGTTTGTAAGAAGATTCGTGTTCTTCATCAATAATGATCAGCCCGATCCGCTCGAACGGCGCAAAGATCGCAGATCTCGCCCCGATCGCAACCTTGACGCGCTTCTCTTTAATTTTGCGCCATTCATCATAGCGCTCCCCATTCGATAACCGGCTGTGCAGCACCGCCACCGCATCGCCGAACCGGCCCTTGAACCGCTCCACCATCTGCGGTGTCAGCGAAATCTCAGGCACCAGCACAATTGCTTGGCGGTCTTGTGCGATGCAGCAATCAATCGACTGCAGATAGACCTCTGTTTTGCCGCTGCCGGTAACGCCCTGCAGCAGAAACACTTTCGGGTCCCCGGCAAGAACCGCCGCCGTGATCGATTCGAAAACGGCCTGCTGTCCTTCCGTCAATTCCAGCGGCTGCGATGGAGCGAAGGTTCGGCCCGCGTAAGGATCCCTGTTCTGCTGCACCTCACGCACTTCGACGAGCCCTTTATCTTCCAGTGCGCGCACACTCGCAGCAGAGGACCCTGTCTCCGCTAGCAAGGCCTGCAGCGGAATCGGTTCATTGCGGGTAAATAAATAAGAGAGCAGCTCACGCTGTTTAGCCGCCCGGGCGGGAATTTGGGCCAGCGCTTCTTCCTCCGTAATTGAATCTGCAGCCGGGAAGACCGTCAGCACTGTTCGGATGGCCAGACGATCCTTCACGGCAACCGTCTCGGACAACACGCCCGAACGCAGTCCCGCTTTGATTGCCGCAGACGAATCCGGAAAGCGCTGCTGCAGCGTATCCAGCTTCACCGGCGCATATTTGCGGATATGCTCCAATACGGGTTGCGGAAGCCCCGCCTCCGCATGTAGATTCGATTCCTGAAGCGAAATATAACGTTCCGCTTTCCCTTTCAATGCGGAAGGAATCATCGCCTGCAGAGCTGCCGTCCACGTGCAGCAATACTTATCGCTAATCCATAACGCCAGTTCAATGAGATCGGGAGAAAGCGGGGCGCTCGGATCGAGCAGCTCGGCGATTGCCTTCAACCGCGAGAGATCCACCTCGCTTTGCTCCGCAAGCTCAACAACGAAGCCCTGTAACGTCCGGCCTCCGAATGGCACGCCTACCCGGCTGCCCACCTCAATCCACCCTGACATCGCTTCCGGCACCTTATAGTCGAATGGTCTGTCGGTCTGCTTGGTCGGAACATCAACGATGACGCGGGCGATCATTGCCGCTCCACTTCCGGCCTAGTTTCCAGCCGCTCCGCGATCAACGACATCAACCGAACGGCGACCTCATTTTTGGACAGGAGCGGCCATGAGGCTGCCAGCCCGTTCTGATCGAATATCTGCACGATATTCGTGTCGCCGTGAAATCCCGCCCCTTCCTGAGCGACGTCGTTGGCGACAATCAGGTCGCAGTTTTTACGGCGTAATTTATCCATTGCATAATACTCCACCTGCTGCGTTTCCGCGGCAAATCCGACGAGAAACTGTGTGCTCTTTACCCGCCCCAAAGATTCCAAAATATCGGTTGTTTTCTCCAATTCGAGGACAAGCTTGTCCCCGGTTTTTTTCAGCTTCTGATCCAGCTTGATAACCGGTCGGTAATCGGCTACAGCGGCCGATTTAATGACAACATCGGACGACTCGAACCGATCCGTCACCGCCTGCAGCATCTCTTCGGCGGACTCGACACGCACCACCGTTACGCCTGACGGGGGCAGGGCAAAGGCCCGTGCGGCGATAACCGTAACCTGCGCTCCCATATCCCGTGCCGCTTCCGCAATCGCGAAGCCCATTTTACCAGACGAATCATTCGTCAAATACCGGACCGGATCAACCCGCTCGACCGTTCCTCCAGCTGTGACGAGCACTTTTTTTCCAGCCATAACCTTCCGCTGCGCAAAAAAATGCTCGATCGCGACCACAATCTCTTCCGGTTCCGCCAGCCTGCCTTTGCCCACATAACCGCACGCAAGCTGTCCTGTTCCGGGTTCCACGAATCGAACGCCCCGCGATGCGATCAGCTTCATATTATGAATAACAGCCGGATGCTCATACATATGCACATTCATCGCCGGTGCGACAAGGATCGGCGCCGTCGTCGCAAGGAGGGTCGTGCTCAGCATATCGTCTGCCAGCCCATAGGCCAGCTTTGCGATGATGTTGGCCGTTGCCGGGGCGATCACAACCAGATCCGCGCTGTCGGCCAAATCAATGTGGGAGACAACAGACGGGTCCTTCTCATCGAAGGTATCCGTATATACAGGGTGACGTGATAACGTCTGCAGCGTTAAAGGCGCCACAAATTTGGTCGCGGATTCGGTCATGATCACCCGGACATCAGCACCGGCCTGCACCAGCTTGCTGCAAAGGGCCGCGGCCTTATATGCCGCTATACCGCCTGTAATGCCCAGCAGGATCGTTTTTCCTTTCAACATCGGCTGCACTCCTTTCCCCAGTAGAAACGGCTGCTGCCGTCTTATACGAGGCAGCAGCCGTTAAAAAAATAACAACCGCAGGGGTTGTCACTTTATGGATCATTTATGATTTTATGTCTGGGTTTGACTCTACTACGATATGCTCATGATAAATTTCTTCCAGAGCCACGCCGACGAATTTATGCGATTTCGGATTTCTAAGCTCCGATTTGTCGCCGTCACGCAGCATGCGCGCTCTTCTCGACGCTGCAACAACCAAGGAATACTTGCTGTCAACCTTCTTTACCATTTCATCAATTGATGGATATAACACTGTCATTCACCTCAAGCTTTCTCCGATGCGGCCTGCATGTGCTGCGCAAACTCGCTCATATATCGTTCACTTCTGCAATGCTCCGCCTCGACGATACTCTGAATGCGTCGGCAGGCGTTGTCGATCTCGTCGTTAAGTACCGCGTAATCATAATGACGGATCAGATTCATCTCTTCGGCAGCTACCGTCATCCGGTTCGCGATCAGGTCCTCGGTCTCGGTTCCTCTGCCTGTAATCCGCTGCTTCAGCTCATCCAGCGATGGCGGGAGCAGGAATATAAATACGCCTTCAGGGAATTTCTCCTTCACCTTCAGCGCGCCCTGCACTTCAATCTCAAGGATGATATCCTTGCCGGAAGCGAGTGTCCGCTCGACAAAATCCCGCGGCGTTCCGTAAAAATTGCCTACGTACTCAGCATACTCCAAGAGCGCGTCGCGGGCAATCATATCCTTGAACTGCTCTTTGCTCTTAAAAAAGTAGTTGATCCCGTCCATCTCCCCTTGCCGGGGCTGACGCGTCGTCGCCGAAACGGAATAAATGAGCTCTGGCATCTTTTGACGCAATACAGAGCATACAGTTCCTTTGCCGACGCCTGATGGGCCGGACAACACAATTAAAAGTCCTCTTCTCATGATACTCCCCATCTATTCATCGTGGTCGTCATCCTTCGTCGACAGGCGATGAGCCACCGTTTCCGGCTGTACCGCCGACAGAATGACATGGTCGCTGTCCGTGATGATAACAGCTCGTGTGCGTCGTCCATAGGTAGCGTCAATAAGCATGTGGCGGTCGCGCGCTTCCTGAATGATCCTTTTGATCGGCGCCGATTCCGGACTAACGATCGAAATGATGCGATTAGCGGAAACAATGTTCCCAAATCCGATATTAATTAGTTTGATAGCCATGACAGGTTTCCCCTCCGGTCTCCTCGTGCCTTCGCCCGATAGAACAAAATTGTATGATCAACGCAAGAAATATGGCTGGATATTGCTAAGCAGATTGCACTATTCTTGACGAAAAAAGCCCGGGGCATACGTTCTTTGGTTACTGCGCCTGACCCTTCTTCTGCCTCTGGCATGCCTGTCCTGCAAGGACAAATTTCTAAAGAGATGGCAAACACATCCATTACCTTATTTTAATCCATTTTGCACATGGGAACAAGAGAAAAAGAGTTTTCTTAAGAAAATCAACGATTCTCCTAGGTTATAGATTGAATATGGCGCGTTTTGCTCCACACATATTCGGTCAGACGGACAGACATCTCATAGAACATAAAAGGGGTAATAAGATAAATGCCGTTAAAATGGTTCAAAGCCGTATCCAGCAGCTCTTCGGCGATTCGCACGCCTTCCGCGCGCCCCTCTTCTCCCTCAAGGCCTGACATCCGCTTGCGAACCTCATCCGAGAGCTGAATGCCGGGCACTTCATTATGCAAATATTCGGCGTTTCGTCCGCTGGCCAGCGGCATGATGCCGATAAACACCGGAACGGATAAATGCTTCGTCGCCTCCGCGATCTGCTCGATGAGCTTAGGGTCGTAGACAGGCTGGGTCATAATATAATCAGCGCCCGAATCAATCTTTCTCTCCAAACGTTGAATCGCTTTATCTAAATATTTGACATTCGGGTTAAAGGCTGCACCAACAACAAAATCCGCCTTTTGCTTGAGCGGCTTGCCCGAGAACGCCACGCCGTCATTAAGCTGCTTAATCATCCGGATCATCTCGAAGGAGGTCAGATCGTACACTGAGCTTGAACCTGGTAAATCGCCGAAGCGCGCAGGGTCACCGGTAACTGCCAGCACATGGTCGATGCCGAGTGCATCCAATCCCATCATATGCGATTGGGTGCCGATCAAATTACGGTCCCGGCAAGCGATATGGACAAGCGGCCGCAGTCCGATACGTTCCTGAACGAGCGAGGCAAGCGCAATATTGCTCATCCGCGTGACAGCCAAGGAATTATCAGCCATCGTCACGGCATCTGCACGAGCTTCCTTCAGCGCCTCCGCTCCCTTCATAAACTTGCGGATATCCAAGTCGCGCGGCGGATCCAGCTCGACGATCACCGTGTGGCGCCGCTTCACCAGATCGACAATCGAAGGCTCGGCCTGTTTGGGCTGAGCGGTTTCTTGAACCGTGATCTGGGATTGCCCGGGCGCGGAGCCCTCTTTAAGCGTGCCGTCTACAGCTGCGGTCACCGCGTTATTCCGGTTGTCCCGCTGAGGCTGATATCCGCTCAAAGATGCCGCGATCGCTGCGATGTGCTCCGGTGTCGTGCCGCAGCAGCCGCCGATCAGTCTCGCACCCCGATCGGCAAAACGGCGAGCCGTATCGGCAAAGTATTCCGGCGTTGCCGTGTATGTGTACTTTCCGTCTACATAGTCGGGAATTCCCGCATTTGGAAACACAGAGAGCGGAAGTCCAACCTCACCGTCGATCGTATCCAGTGCACGCAGAATGCCATTTGGACCGCTGCGGCAGTTCAGGCCGACCATATCGGCTCCCTCCGCCTGCAGCCGATCGTATGCTTCCTTCAGACTAAAGCCATCCTGCGTCCTGCCCACATCCTCGACTGAGAACTGGCAAATCACCGGAAGGTCGCCCGCTTTGCGAACCAGGCGCAGCGCGATGAGCATTTCCTCCAGATCATAGAACGTTTCAAGCAGGATTCCATCCACGCCTTCATCCAGCAAAGCAAGGATCTGCTGTTGGAATGCTTGCCGAACCTGCGCGGTCCGGATATTTTTTCGTTTCCCGGCTCTGATCGATCCGACCGCTCCGACGACATAGGCATCATCGCCGACGGCTGATCTGGCAATCCGGACACCGGCACGGTTAATCCGTTCGACGTCGTTCTCTAATCCGTACTTCGACAGCTTCTCATAGTTCGCAGAGAATGTATTCGTCTCTATTAATCGGGCCCCCGCTTCATAATACAAACGGTGGACGCTTTCGATCACATCCGGGCGAAGCGTGTTGAATTCCTCGTAGGATACACCGACAGGAAAGCCTTTCTGATAGAGATAGGTGCCCATCGCACCGTCTCCGGTGATCAACGTTGAATGCAAAGCTTGCCGCAAATCAAGTTTCATTCCCTTGTTCCACCCCCGCGATAAAATTCAAAACGGAAAAGCAGGCTCTACGCAAATGAAGAGCTACTTTTCCGGTGCCTGGTTAAATGCATCTTATCTATCTTATTATATCGCGCCGCTGTATACAACTGCTGCTGGTCCTGTCATATACACATGTTTGTCTTGTTCGTTCCATTCGATCAGCAGATCGCCGCCCTTGAGCGATACGGTTGCCGTACGGTCAGTCATCCCGTTCAATACCGAAGCGACAACGGTGGCGCAAGCTCCTGTACCGCAGGCTAGCGTCGGTCCTGCGCCGCGTTCCCAGACGCGCATATCGGTATGGGTGCGTGAATTAACCGTCACAAACTCGACATTAATTTTGCGCGGAAACATCGGATGCGTCTCCAGCTTCGGCCCCCAGGCCTGAAGATCAAAGCCTGCCGCATCGTCTACATAGATGACGCAGTGGGGATTGCCCATCGAGACAGCGGTAAACCTGAACTCACGGCCTTCCACTTCGATCGGGTGGTCAATAACGACATCCGCATCGACCGTCGTAGGCACCTGCAGTCCCTGCAGGATCGGCTCTCCCATGTCAACGCGAACCGTTGCCACCTTGCCATCCTCCACGTTAAGCTGCACCTTTTGCGCGCCTGCCCCGAGCGTCTCGATCGTAATTTCCTCTTTGTCCGTCAGGCCGTTATCATAGACATATTTGGCTACGCAGCGGATGGCGTTGCCGCACTGCTCCGCTTCCGAACCGTCGGAGTTAATAATCCGCATCCGGAAATCCGCGATCTCCGACGGCAGAATGTAGACAAGCCCATCAGCCCCAATGCCGAAGTAACGGTTGCACAGCTGCTCGGCCAGCTCGGATACATTTGCCGGAAGCTCGCGTTCACCCGCGACGACGATAAAATCATTTCCCAAGCCATGCATTTTTGTAAAATTCATTCTACTTGCACTCCTTTTTCGTTCACTATATCGGATAAGCCAATAATTTTCCTAATAGCATAACGTAAACAGAGAACAAAGGCTATTCATATTTTACATCATTCTTTGCACTATTTCACCTATTAAAATAAAGGTATTTCCGCTTATCTAGCGATCGGCTTTGAACCGTCAAACGGAATTCGCGTTCTGGTCTTCTTGTTGCCGGGTGTACCGAGCACACTGCCGATGCCCATCACAAAGGTCGGGATGCCCGCAGCGACAAATACCAGGCACCAGGAACGGAAATCAAGCGGAACCGTCTTGAAAATCGGCTGGAGCGCCTCTATATAGAGCACACATAACATGAGGACCAGCGACGACAATACAGCCAATACCAAGTAACGGTTCTGCAGCGGATTACGGTGAAAGATCGATCTGGAGCTTCGGCAATCGAACACATGGATAAGCTGCGCCATGACTAAAGTGGCAAAGGCGACGGTTTGCGCCTCAACCAGGCTCGTGCCGGACCGCAAGGTGATCCAGAATGCCCCTAACGTACAGAGGCCGATCAGAATGCCCCGGCTGATAATCTTCCAACCGAGCCTTCTCGCAAATATATTTTCCTTGGCTGACCTTGGTTTATGCTGCATCAGGTCCTTCTCCGCCTGGTCCACGCCAAGCGCCATCGCCGGCAAGCCATCGGTCACCAGATTGACCCAGAGAATCTGAATCGGGACAAGCGGGAGCGGCAGTCCGACCATCATCGCCAGGAACATCGTCAAAATTTCCCCGACGTTAGAAGCAAGCAAATAACGAATGAATTTGCGGATATTCTCATAGATCCCGCGCCCTTCCTCAATCGCCGAAACGATGGTCGCAAAGTTGTCATCGCTGAGCACGAGCGCTGAGGCTTCCTTCGATACATCCGTCCCGGTAATGCCCATGGCAATTCCGATATCCGCCGCTTTGATCGCCGGCGCGTCATTGACCCCATCCCCGGTCATCGCCACGACATGGCCCTGGCGCTGCAATGATTTCACGATTCTTAGCTTATGTTCCGGCGAGACACGGGCGTAGACATAAATGTTATTCACGATCTTGTCCAGCTGTTCATCGCTCATCGCGGCCAGCTGCCGCCCGTTGACCGCCATGCCGCCGCGCGGCATAATGCCGAGCTGGCCTGCAATCGCTTCTGCCGTCAGTTGATGGTCGCCCGTAATCATGACCGTTTTGATTCCCGCGCGCCTGCAGGTTGCGATCGCCTCGCGAACCTCGCGGCGCGGCGGATCGATCATGCCTGTCAATCCGACAAAGACAAGCTGGCATTCCACTTCCTGTTCGGTTTCGCAGGCATCCTGAGGGCGCAGATCACGATAGGCCATGCCAAGCACACGGAGCGCCGATCCCGCCATTTCCTCCGCAGCTTGGGAAACCTTCTGCTTCAGGCTTGGCGTAAGCGGAACGATATTTCCGTCCCAAAGAATGTAGCTGCACTGCTCCAGCAGCAGGTCCGGCGCCCCTTTCGCGCAAATCAGCCTTCCCCCTTGATGGGTAACAAGCACCGACATGCGCTTTCGTTCGGAATCGAACGGGAATTCTTTAATCCGGTTATAGATGCCTTCAAGCGATTTTGCCGAAACACCCAGCTTGGCCCCCAATACCGCCAGCGCGCCTTCTGTCGGATCGCCTTTGAGCGCCCACTCTTCGGCTCGGGCTTCTTTAATCTTACGCTTCTTGTTCTCCTCCTCGATCGGCCGTTTATAGAGCGAGGCATTATTGCACAGCGCAGCAATTTGCAGCAGCCGGCGCAGCGGCTGATCGCTTTTCAGATCGACGGCGGCTTCCCCTTCGGTAATTCCGCCTACAGGCTCGTAGCCCTCGCCGGAAACCTCGAGCCGCCTGCCGCCTAGCCACAGCCTTGTTACTGTCATTTTATTCTGCGTCAAGGTGCCGGTTTTGTCCGAGCAGATAACCGAAGCGCAGCCGAGCGTCTCCACTGAAGGAAGCTTGCGGACAATCGCCTTCCGCTTTATCATCCGCTGCACGCCGAGCGCCAGCGCGATCGTCACAATGGCTGGCAGCCCCTCCGGGATTGCCGCAACAGCAAGGCTTACGCCGGCGAGAAACATGCCATAGGTCGGTTGGCCATGCAGAATGCCTGCAATAACAACCATCACTGTCAATCCGACCGCGACGACGATCAATATTTTACCCAGCTGCTCCAAACGGTGCTGCAGCGGCGTTTCCATCGCTTCGGTTTGCTGGATCAGATCGGCGATTTTACCCATTTCGGTATTCATCCCGGTCCGGATGACGAGCCCTTTTGCCGTGCCTCTCGTGACCATCGTACCCATGAAGCCGAGATTCCGTTGATCTCCCAGCGGCAGATCGTGCTCCCAGATCGGGGAAGCATGTTTGCCGACCGGTACGGATTCGCCCGTTAATGCCGATTCCTCCGCGTAGAAGCTGTTTGTTTCGATGAGCCGGATATCCGCCGGCACCCGGTCACCAGATTCGAGCAGCACGATGTCACCCGGAACCAGCTCGCTCGCAGGCACGACAACGACCTCACCGTTCCGCATAACGTTCGCGTTTGGAGCCGACAGCTCTTTCAATGCGCGAAGCGACCGCTCCGCCCGGAACTCCTGTATAAATCCAAGAATGCCGTTCAGCACGATAATGGCTACGATCGTAAGGGCGTCCAAATATTCTCCCAGCAAACCGGAAATTAACGTAGCCCCTACGAGCACAAGGACCATGAAGTCTTTGAATTGATTCAAAAACAAGGTGATCGGCGAAATTTTTTTGCCCTCGGACAATTCGTTCCGCCCATACCGCTGCAGCCGCTCTCCCGCTTCCTCCGAAGTGAGGCCGCGATCCGGAGCCGAGCCTAGCGCCTGCGCAAGCTCTTCCTTCTCCATCTGGTGCCAACTTTTGTGTTCCATTTTCCGTCTCCCTCCCGCTCTGGTCAGCGCTCCGGCTAATCGGTCACAAACCGACCGGACAGCCTTTCTAGCCTAAATGTATTCGGACAAACCGTAAAATATCCCAGTCAAAGGACTTAAGTTTTTGTCACAACTATGGCATGATAAGGAAGAGCGATAAGCATTCATATAAAGGAGAACTGAACATCATGGCCTTAGATGGTATCGTAACCGGCGCAATCGCACAGGAACTGCAAGCCTGTACCGGCGCTCGCATTCATAAAATTCATCAACCCAGCCCCCATGATTTGGTTCTGCAAATTCGTGGCAATGGTGTACAAGGAAAGCTGCTCATCTCAGCCAACCCTACCTATCCGCGCGTACATTGGACACAGCAGAGCTTTGTCAATCCGCTCGAAGCGCCGATGTTCTGCATGCTGCTGCGCAAATATTGCGAGGGAGGCGTCATTGAAGAGGTAAAACAGGTCGGCCGAGAACGCATTCTTCATCTCAATATCCGGCGCCGCGACGAGCTTGGAGACGTCTCGCTGCGCACAATCATCGTCGAGCTGATGGGCCGTCACAGCAACATTATCCTTCTCGATCCGGAGACACAGACGATTCACGACGGCATCCATCATGTGACCCCATCGATAAGCAGCTATCGCGTCGTCATGCCCGGCAGCCGTTATGTGTCACCGCCCGATCAAGCGAAGGCCGATCCGTTATCCGTCACCTCAATAGAAACGTTCAACAGCATATTGTCCAATACGGATTCGGATGCTCCAATGGATAAACGGCTGGTCGAAGCTTTTAGCGGGTTAAGTCCTCTGATAGCCAGAGAGCTTGTATTTCGCAGTCACAGCCAAGACAATAGGTCGGATGGAGCCGACGCGATATGGCCTTCTTTCGATCGCCTGATGACCGATGTGCGGCAGGCCCGGTATCAACCTGTCATCGCGCTGAATAAGGACGGTAAAGCCTTTTTCTCGGTTACTCCGCTTACCCATATCAGCGAAGAGCAGGAGCCCTTCGATACGATCAGCGAGTGCTTGGAATCGTTTTACGGGGAAAAAGCCGAACGGGACACCGTCAAGCAGCGCGTATCGGACCTGCTGCGCTTTCTACAGAACGAGAAGAACAAAAACGCCAAAAAGCTGGATAAACTGGCAGAGACGATCGAGGAAGCAAAGGACGCGGAGAAATATCGTGTACTGGGTGAGCTTCTGACCGCTTACATGCACCAAATCGAAAAGGGTGCGGATAACATAGAGGTCATCAATTACTACGATGAAGAGCAGCAGTCCGTCACTATCCCGCTTGATCCCCAGCTGACCCCGTCTGAGAATGCGCAGCGGTTTTTCAAGCGGTATGCCAAGTCCAAAAACAGCCTTGCCGCCGTCACCGAACAGATTGCGATGACTCACGATGAGATCCGATATCTCGAATCACTCCTGCAGCAGTTAGAATCGGCGGCCCTTAACGATGTGGAAGAAATTCGGGACGAGCTGGTGGAACAGGGCTACTTGAAAGCCCGGCACCGCAAAGGGCAAAAGAAGAAGAAACAGGCCAAACCTTCCCTGCTCTTCTATACTTCATCCGAGAATGTCACAATCATTGTCGGCAAAAACAATACACAAAACGAATACCTGACCAACAGGCTGGCAGCGCCTTCGGACACCTGGCTGCATACAAAGGATATCCCAGGCTCGCACGTCGTCATTCGCGGGGGACAATTCGGAGATCCGACCTTGGAGGAAGCGGCCATGCTTGCAGCGCATTACAGCCAGGCAAGATCGTCCAGCCAGGTGCCGGTGGACTACACACTGATCCGCCACGTCCGCAAGCCAAACGGCGCCAAGCCCGGGTTCGTCATCTACGATCACCAAAAAACGCTGTTCATCACTCCGGATGAACAGCGCATCAAATCACTACCCTATCAAATCAAGTCATAACTCACTTGCCGATATTGCGGGTTCGCCATCCAGACCCGAGTATCGGCATTTTTTCACCCGCAAAAATCACGGCTTACTTCTCCGTAAGCCGTGATTTTATCATCTCCACAGATAGGCGCGCATTCCCGCGGATACGGTAAACCCGCTGCGTACCTGGCAGTAAACCTTCCTCTCCGATGGCTCTGCCCCCGATAAAGACCATCGTATGCGGAGAAACCTCCGCTATTTTCCGGTCCAGTTCCTTAAGAAAAGGCAATGCGGCTTCAAGCGGAGGCGTGGTCGCAAAGCTGAATGTGAACGCATCGGGCTTCATTTCCGCTAAGCAATCAAAGATGCCTTTTTCCGAAGGCGATGCCCCTAGATAGATGACCCGGTAGCCTAGCTGCAGGGCGAAGAAACCGATAAAAAGAATGCCGAGCTCATGCCGCTCGCCGGGCCCGCAAGCAGTGACCAACAGCGGACTGTCTGGACTAGGACGGAAAAGATTACGCAGTGCAAGCAGCTTATCCCGGATAAAATGACTGCCGAAATGCTCCTGATATTCGGAAATTTCATGCCTTGCCCACCGTTCCCCGAGCTCAATTAATGCAGGTTCCAGAATCTCCATCAGGATATGCTCCATATGATGAATGGATACCAGCTGTTCATATAACCGCTGGGCTCCGTTTAGATCCAGTTTCTCGAAGTAATCCAGCAATTGCTCGATCGGCTCCTGCCATTCCAAGGCAGCAGGTTTTTCATCCGGGCTGATTGTCCACATCGGCCGCTGCGATTCCGCTCCTGCATGGGCTTCTCCTTCCGGGTTCTGCTGCTCTAAGACGGCCATTCCGATCGGAACGCCGGCATCAACCCGCTTTTTTAACCACCGCAGGATGTCGATGTCTTGTTTGCTGTACCCCCGATAGCCGTTCGCCATCCGCTCGGGTGCGACAGCCCGATACCTTTCTTCCCATTTACGAATTAATTGCGTGGACAAGCCGGTCTGCATCGCCACTTCTTTAATCGTAAAAAGCCGCTGCGTCATTCCTTCTTCCTCCAAACCGGGTTGAGTTGCATGAGCACGCCGGCATGGACCGAGCGGCTGCCTATTCCGCCATGGTATACGACGCCGCCCCGCTCGCCATGATAATCGGAGCCGCCCGTTTCAATGACTTGATAACGGCGCGCCAGCTTCAAGTAGCGCTCTTCCTCCTGCTTGGAATGATCGGAGTGATACACCTCCACACCGCCGATGCCGTACCGGATCAGCTCTTCAACCAATTCATCTTCGCCATAAAGCCCCGGGTGGGCGATGATGCTTGTCCCGCCGGCCTCCCGTATCCAGTCAACCGCTTCAAACGGCGTAATTCTCGGGACAGATACGAAGCCCGGTTTCCCGCTGCCTAATAATGTATCAAACGCTTCGCTGACGGACAATGCGATCCCTTTATCCACAAGCACCGCCGCAATATGCGGCCGGCCAACCGTTTCATCGTCACTTCCTGTTTTTCCAGCTGCTGCATACACTTCTTCCAGTGTGATGGTTATCCCGAGCTGGCTTAGCTTGCCTATAATGCGCTCGTTGCGAAGCGCTCTGCCCTGCCGAAGCTGCTGTAGGCGCTCCAGCCAAACCTCATTGTGCCAATCCGGATAATAGCCCAGCACATGAATATCTTTGCCATTGGCAGATGCGCTGATCTCAACGCCAGGCACGACTTGAATGCCGATGCGAGACCCTTCCTCTATCGCCTCCGCCACGCCAGCCATCGTATCGTGATCCGTTATCGCAACGGCCGCCAGTCCAGACGAAGCGGCAAGCCGCACAACATCTGCTGGCGACCGCGTTCCGTCCGAGGCGGTCGTATGGGTGTGAAGATCCGCTCTTTTTATAGCCATTGCTGCAAATCCCTCTCTTGTAAAAAGGATAAAAAAGTAACCGCTGATATCGGCAGCAGCGCGGATTTTAAATAAATGGAGTAGAACTGCCTTTTAAATCGGATATCCGAAATCCGGATCGTACGGATCAGTCCGAGAGCAACCTCATGCTTGACCGAAGAAGCCGATACGAATGAAACGCCGAGTCCAGCTTCCACGGCGGATTTAACCGCTCCGGTACTGCCAAGCTCCATCACAATGTTCAGCGAACGGGGGTCAATATTTTTACCGCGCAGCTCATCCTCCATGACCAGCCTTGTTCCCGAGCCCTGCTCTCGCAGAACGACCGGGTATTGAAGCACCTGGTCGATCGTAACCTCGCCCGCATCGGCTAGCGGATGGGCAGACGGTACGATCAGCTGGAGCTCATCGCTCATCACTGCCTCCATATGCATATCAGGATGATTAACAGGCGCTTCAATCAGTCCAAAGTTGAGCTGGTGATTAAGAATTTCTTCCATTATCTGAGCTGTATTCATGACCTTCATGCTTATCGTAATATGAGGGTATTCTTGACCGAAAGGACCAAGCAAACGCGGAAGAATGTATTCTCCGATCGTCAAGCTTGCACCCAACTGCAGCCGCCCTTTTAATTGGCGTGTGAATTTGGACATCGTGGAATCGGTTTCGCGGATCAGCTCGATGCTGCGCTGCGCAAAAGGCATTAGTGCTGCTCCCGCTTCTGTCAGATCAATCCGTTTGGTTGAGCGAAGCAGCAGCTTCGTGCCGAAATAATCCTCTAACGATTGCACCTGCATGGTAACGGCAGGTTGAGTCATATGGAGCGCTTGTGCGGCTGCGGAGAAGCTGCCTCTCTCCGCAACCGTATAAAAAATGTGCAGCTGGTGAAAGTTAAGTGCCATCCCGATATCATCCTTTCTTCTTTTTTTATTATAACAAACGTTTGACAAAGATGCGACAAAAAACACGTACTCTAGAGTACGTGTTTAGCTTCTCTTATAACAGTTCTTCATTTCCGTTTGCGGCTGTTTTTGATCAGCGTCATTCTTCTCGAATGGCGCAGCCACGAATAATACGATTTCAGATCTCGCAGCTCTATCGTTTCCGACATTCTGCCAAGAAAGGTGACGACGATCATCTTGTGAAGCGAGTTGCCCAGCAGGTCCGTTTCTCCTTCAAGGCTCGTAAACTCCGCGACAAAGACCAGATCCTCATCGATCAGATAAACGTCCTCTTCGTTCCTGTAGTATGGCTCCACACGCCCTTGCTTGAGCGATTGCCATATAAAATCAGCAATATCCTCAAACCCGGTCTTCTCGCTTTCCACGCGATCCGCCCATCGGATTTTGGCATGGTTCGTGATGACGACATCTGCAACTTTCTTATCTCCCAAAATGACATGAAACGACTCGTATGTATTCCATCTCTCCGTCGTCTTGTCTTTCATCTCGAATCCACCCCTCCCTAAGAAGCAGGATCTATCATGCTAACTGTGTATATTTACCTATATATTCTACCATGCTTGCCCGATATTTCAACCTAAAAATAAGCTCGTTTTATCGTTGAACCCTATGTAAATATTCGATTTTTTAAAAAAAGGGCCTCCTTATAAAAATGCCGGTAAGGAAGCCCTCTCAGCGAGGCTATAAACTATAAAATCGCGTTTTGTCCTCGACATTGGAATTGTACTCTGTTTTGATCTCGTTGCGGTAAGACCGCTCTATTCTCTTAACGAAAGGAAGACGCTGAATGTTGCGTACGGTATCATCAGCCCGTTCCGCATTCATATAGATAACAACGTAGTGCATCTTGCGTGACATATAATGAATCGAGCCGTATTTTTCCAGCGAACGGGCCGCTTTCAAGTCACTTACCCATATTATAAAACCTATTCGTTCTAAAAACATCGCTTCCCTCCGTTCCTCTAATTTATTTACAGCCACGCCCTCCGGCAACCGGTTATCCACAACCGCCGCTGCCGCAACTGCATGATCCGCCGCTTCCACAGCCGCCTCCGGATAACGCTTCGTTGCCGGGCACTTTAATCGTTTCGGATACGGAAGAAGCAATGGTATGTGAGACATCATACAGCAGCTGGTCAACTGCACGCTCTGCGGCCTTGTAATTTTTTACACTTTCAAAGGTATCCAGCTCCCGCTCCAATTCCTTGACTTTATCCTTGGCGGCATGGAAGTCGGGATGAAACCTTCCGAATCGCTCGCATTCCGTAAAAAAATCTTTGGCTTTACGAAATTTCACGATCAGCGCCTGAACCTCGGCGTCTTTTTCAACAGCAGCCTTCCAATATAAGTAATCGGCAACATCAGCCGAATTGTTAATCATGTCCCCCAGCTCGTAAGCATGAAGCAGCAGTCCAGCCATATCAAGCGAGGTCGTCTCGCCCGCGAAGGCGAATGTCGCATCCGGAGTCGCATTCAATTCTTCGGTAGTTGGCATTCATCCACCTCTTCTCTTAAATTATCGCATTCGATTTATTGAATACTCTACTATCATACCACGAATCAATAGTAAAAGTAGAGCTTTATTCAGCCGGCTGGCCTGGAAGAAGGAGTCTCATCTCCTGCCACATATCCGGGATCAGCTTCATCTCCATAACTTCACTGCAGGCTTGTGAACGAATTCGACCTGACACCGCCCACCCTTCGTGGTTCTCTTCAAGGCGGGAAGGCAGAAATGTCACGGTCTCCCTGCCCTTGCGCAGTTCAATCGGGGCATGCCATGACAATGCCTGCTCGATGATTTCTTTTTTCGTAGAAGGGTGATAAGCGCGCATTTGCCGGAACCATGATGAAGGAATGCGATGGAGCCCGGGATACAATTCTTCTTTACGCGGCTCTACAAGTGTCTTGTAATGTTCCAGCGACACAGGATCGTAGAACAAACCGTTTTTTGAAGAGGCCGATTGCAGCTGTGAAGCTGCCGCCTGAGAAGACTGATCATGTGCGGTTTGTTTAAGCGGAAACAAGCCAAGCTGCTCCAATCGTTTGCGCAGCTCCTTAACCTGGCCGGCCTCAACGATGAAGTCGGATGAGCCGATCCGCTGCAGCAGCAGCGGTGCGACAGTAGGCTCTGATGCGATCCGGTCGCCGCACTCTTGCGATGCGCACCGCAGCAGTGTAACCTCCATGAACTGCAGCTTTCCGGCACGCTCCGACCATTCGGCCAATGCTGCGGTGACTGTAACGGGAATCGGCGCGGCACCGGCGGACTCTAAAAAACCGATCATGCTTTCCAGCGTCCAGCCCTTCTCTATGGCTGCTGCAATCGATGCAGGCCGCAGCTGATAAACGGCAAGCCTGTCTTCAGCAACGAGCTCTGCAAGCTCGGCAAGTTTCCAGACGGTTTGAAAGCTTACTTCTCTGGATACGATGATCTCACCGCTTGGTTGAATGCGAAGCTCTTCGCAAGTTATTCCTGATCCTGTCTCTTGTTCGCCTATAATAGGCTCTACCAGCCAGCGGAATAATTGCTCGCCGTCTGCTGCTTGTCCTTGCTCCATCCAACCGAATTCCGTATATGCATTGAGCAGTACTTTAACGCGATTAACCAAGTGAGGCCCTTCGTTACCCAATTTACAGTCAGTCATCCATTGATAAAGATCCCGCCAGCGGTACCATTGGCCGGCATGTAAGCTTCTTATCCCTGCAGCCGGATAAGCTGTAACAGGATCGGATACGGCATAACGGTTCGTTACCGTTTCGATCAACAAGGATTCTCTCCGATCGTAAGTTAGATTTAACCACGCCTCCCTGATCGGATTATTCCATTCGTATGCATTCTCGCCCTCTTTAAGCAATCCGATCGTTAAAGCAAGATCAAGCACGACCGATAAGCTTGCAGGATAGTCGTTACGATAAGCGAATGAAAGTCCCCAGTCCTCCACTTGCTTCGCTGACATCGTTAACCGGTTCATCATTTTTGCAATGGTCTTTTTAGGCAGAAATCCCTTGGCCGTCCAATGAAGCCCATGGCGGTTAAGTGAGCAGAGCGCACCGAGCATTTGATAGCTCAACGGCAAACGCTCCGTTCCTGAACGGGTATGCGGCAGCAGTTCGGACTCCATAACGGGACGAAAACGGGGAGCAAAATACTCCATAAGCCAAAAGTAAAAAGCGTCTCTAGGAATGAAATGAAGCTCATCGCCCCATGTTTTGCTTATCGTGAATACGATGCCGCAGCGGCGCAGCTCCTGTAAGCCTTGGCGAATTTCCGCGCCGGCTAATGCTCCCTGGGCAGCCGCGCGCAGCAATCGTTCCTCATCAAACGGCTGCGGACCGAATCGTCTGATTATGAGCTCCAGCGCTCCGGTCGCATAACCGGGTAGCGCGGATCTCGCAGTTGCAACTGCTCCGGCATGCAGCTGTGCATCAGGCCAGCTTAGATGAAATCGTTCCGCTGCCGACCAGACAGCGCTCATATTGATTTGCTGTACTTTGTCATACGATAATCGCGCCGCAAGCTCGTGGACATTCATTTCGCCACCTCCTGCGCCTGCTCACCGTTAATTTCCATGCTTTCCGACCAATTCACCAGTTGGTATTGATAACCCTGCTCAGTCATGAAAAGCTGCCGCTTTAAAGCGAACTCCGTTTCTTTAGTTCCGGTTGTAACCACACTGTAGAACCAAGCTTCATTAGCATTCGGCTTCGGACGAAGAATCCTGCCGATCCGCTGCGCTTCCTCTTGTCTGGAGCCAAAGCTTCCTGACACCTGAACGGCCACTGCGGCATCGGGTAGATCAATCGCAAAATTGGCAACTTTGGATACGATAAGCGCCCGGACGTCGCCCGCTTTAAAACGGTTGAACCACATCTCCCGCTCATGATGCGGCGTACTGCCCGTCAACAGGGGAAGCTTGAACCGATCCGCAAGCTGACGAAGCTGTGTAAGATATTGGCCGATAATAAGCATCTGCTTATCCTCATGAAGGTCTAATAACGACTGCACAACATCTGCTTTATTCGGATTCTCGCTCGCCAATCTTAGCTTCCCTTTAGGCGCTGCCTGATAATAACACTCGGCATACGTTCCTGTTAGCGGAACCCGAAATTCCGTACAGCTTACGGAGGCAATCCAGCCTTGCTGTTCGAGCTGCTTCCAAGGCATATCAAAACGCTTGGGACCGATCAAGGAGAACACATCGCCCTCACACCCGTCCTCCCGGACTAGCGTAGCGGTCAAGCCGAGCCGGCGTGTCGCTTGAATCTCCGCCGTCATCCTAAATACGGGCGCCGGCAGCAAATGCACCTCATCATAAATGATGAGGCCCCAATCCCGTTCTCTGAATAGTTTCATATGGGTATATTCATGCTGTTTGGAAGAACGGTGCGTCATAATCTGATAGGTCGCAATCGTTACCGGGCGTACCTGCTTGAGCGGACCGGCATATTCCCCTACCTCGGCCGGCGTTAATGTCGTTTTGTCCAGTAATTCATTCTTCCATTGCTTTACCGAGGTCACATTAGAGGTTAGAATAAGCGTCGCGCAATTCAATCTGGACAGTGCCGCGATCCCGACCACCGTTTTGCCCGCTCCACATGGGAGCACGAGTACGCCGCTGCCTCCATGCACGTTTCCCTCGCTGTAGAACAAGTCGGCCGCCTGTTCTTGATAATCGCGCAGCCTGAAGCTTCTGCCGCTCTTGGTCTCCTGCAATAACGCGACCTTCAGCGATTCGCCGGCATGGTATCCCGCCAGATCCAACACCGGATAACCCTGTCGCAGCAGCTCCTGCTTGAGCCTTCCGCGTTCAGACGGTTTCACTTCCCAGACGTTATCCGAGAGCTGGCGCAGCAGCGCATCCCCTACGGCTTTCTTATCCATAAGCAGCGATCGGGCGGCTTCGCAATCCACGGTCAACGTCATGGAGCCATGCTGATGCCGCAAGCACAGTTTGCCATAGCGGTCTGCCCATTCCCTGATGTTTGAAGCTGCTGTCATGGGGACCTCGTATTTGCTAAAGGCCTGCAGCGTATCAATCATCTGCTGTGCTGTTCCCCCTGCAGCACAAGCATTCCACACCGACAAGGGTGTAAAACGATACGTATGCAAATCGCCAGGCCTTTTCACTAAATCAGCGAATCGGGCAAGCCGCTCGGCCGCTTCTTTACTTGTAAGATGCCGTCCATCCAGTAAAACTGTGTTGTCTGATTGAATAATAAGTGAGCCATCCTTGCGCATAAACATCCCCTTCTTTTCCAAACCGTTTTCTTATTAGTTCAGTATGAAGAAGATTGGACTGTTTTATGCCATTTTCGGCGAGCTGTTCTCCTCAGAGAAAGACGGCGGGGGCCGCGACGATCTGAGGTTTATCTGAATATTATCTTTTGGGCGCTCTAAAGCCCGCTTGCTCCGCTTCCTTTTCCGTACAAAACATCATCTCCGCTATCGTCTGTTCGTAAGACCGGCTCCCGGGAACGTGATAGATCCTTTCATTGCGGGAATTGATATTTCCTTTGATTTGCGGATCCGCGCAGCTCTGGGCTGGAGTATCAGGGGTATCAGACGTATTTTGTTCGTTTATTCCCCACAGCCCCTTTCCCGCTTCTCTTGCTTGGCGCTCCAATTTCAAGAAATGCTCCGCATACATGACATTAGGCGGGACGGTCATGATGGAAGCGTAACCGCCACCCAGCAGTTGATCGTTGAACATTTCCGGCTCCCCTTCTATAAACACATAACGAAGCAGCCTGCCATACCGGTCCGTGCTGCCCACATCGCTAAAAAGATAAAGCTTTTTATTCATTAGCCGCTCGGCAGCAAATGCTTTGGCATCCTGTCCATACGCTTCTCCCTGCCCGGATATTTCAGGCGCATTTACACCGACAAGCCTCACTCTGTCACCGCCTTGAAGGACAAAAGTATCCCCGTCAATGACGCGTTCTGCAAATCCGGTCTCCATAGGACGGCTCTTCAGGTCCGGATAACTTTTGATGATCTCACTATAATAAGCATCGTTTCCCGATTGTTGCCCGCATGCCGCCAGAGTTGTTATTGCTGTTAATATGACGACGATATGAATTAAAATACGCGTATTCATTGCTTTCCCCTTTTCGCTCCTCTTTTGTACACAGAAAAATCCCCCTAATCGCAGTGATACGCATAGGGGGATTTCATGATTGAAATGATCTCGCTTAATGAAAAGCTGCGGATTCCCGGTGCTCCTGCTCGGAAATGCTGCTGAGCGCCTCTCCTGCTTCATTAACGAAAATTTCCCGAACCGCTAAGTCTCCGATTGCGACGATCCCTATTAATTCCCCGTTATCTACGACAGGAAGACGACGAATTTGATTATTGGCCATCAACCGGGCAGCATCATCTACTGAGGTCGAAGAGGAGATCGTTTTGATATCCTTTGTAATGACCTCGGACACCCCTGTTGAACCAGAGTGCTTCTGCGCATATCCACGAACAACCAAATCGCGGTCGGTTACAACGCCGATCAGCTTTCTCCCTTCTACGATCGGGACAAAACCGATATCATTATTTTTCATTAATACCGCCAGCTCATAAATATTGTCTTTCATAGTAGCAGTAACACAGTCCTTGGACATAATATCCTTTACGGTTTTCATCGTATTCCCTCCATCGGTAGGCTAGAGCGATGTTGACCCTCCTGCTTCAGCATTCAAAAAGTCGAACGATCGTCCAACGAATAGGGTTTCCTAGGCTTCATGAAGCCATGCATAACGATGAACGAGGCCTTCTTCCAAATGTTTCAGCAGGGCGCCGAACCGTTTACATAATCCTCTGCCATACCGATCAGCAAGCTTCCGGAAACAACCATAGCCCTCTCATCCAGATCAAACTTCGGATGATGATGCGGATAGATTGCATGTAACGATTCTTTGCCTGCGCCTACAAACATAAAACAGCCAGGCTTTTCATGCAGATAATAGGAAAAATCTTCTCCGGCCATGATTAGCTCCGAGTAAAGCGTCTGCTGCTCACCAACAATCTCCCGTCCGATCCGGAAAAAGCGTTCCGCCTCCTGCTTATGGTTAAGCACCGGCGGATAGCCTTCACGGTAATTGAGACGGCCCTCAGCTCCGAACAGCGAGCAAGTCTGTTGCACCATGTCCATTATCCGCTGTCTGATAAAATCTCTCGTCTCCGTATTGAATGTACGTACCGTACCTTGCAGCTCCACCCGTTCAGCAATGACATTCGCCGTATTGCCGGCATGGAACGAACCGATCGATACGACAGCTGGCTCAAGCGGATTCACGTTGCGGCTGACGATGGTTTGAAGCGCTTGTACGAGCGCGCTCCCCACAATAATCGCATCAACCGTTTGGTGCGGCAGGCCCCCATGGCCACCTTTGCCAATCACCTCAATCGAGAACTCATCTGCGGCCGCCATAAACGCACCGGGTCTGGAAGCTACTTTTCCATACGGAACCGGTGTCCATAGATGCACGCCGTAGATCGCATCCACTCCATCCAAGACGCCCTCTTTAATCATCGGAAGCGCACCGCCTGGAGAAACCTCTTCAGCAGGCTGGAAAATCAGCCTGCGGTTTCCCTTCAGCGATGCCCGCTGTTCATTATAATATTTAGCCACGCCAAGCAGTGTAGCCGTATGTGCGTCATGTCCACAGGCATGCATGACACCCGGCACCTTGGATGCGTATTCCGTTGTTTTTTCATCATGGATTGGCAAAGCATCGATATCCGCCCGCAATGCAACGGTAGGGCCCGGCTCGCCGCCCTTTATCGTTGCCACAATGCCGTAGCCACCGACACCGCTCTTCACCTCACAGCCTAATTCAGCTAACTGCTCGGCAATATATCTGGAGGTCTTTTTTTCGTGAAAGGATAATTCCGGATATTGATGCAAATATCTACGCCATCCTACCATGTCGGGAAAGAGGCTTTGCAGCGCTTCCGCAGCTTTTCTGTTCGCGCACATTAGGCAAATCCTCCTTTAAGCATGAATTTAATTCCCTTCATTATATGTTTCATTTTAACAGATCAACGGTGAGAAACGGAAGAGCGCCTCCTATTATATTCCCTTCATATTTCGTAAAAATGTCACTTTTCCCAAGTTGGAGGAGGGCGACTAAGGCTTGCACAAGCAGGGGAAACATACTATCATGAATAAAGAATAAGGTAAGGCACTATGAAAGGGGATTTTTCCGTGATTATCGAAAATACAGGCCTTAATGGCATGACTAGCGAATTGGCATACCTTGATGAGTCCGCAGGGAAACTTGGTTTTGTTCGTTGGCAGTGGGAATATTACCGCGCTACATACGATTTGAAGCTGGAAGACCGCGCAAGCAAAACGGAGTACTTCCTTCGCATTAATACCCGCGCAGTTGAAGGCAAGCTTGAACAAGCCCATGCGGTACTCGCTATTGAATCGGTTTATATCGGCCGGGCAACGTTCCCGCACGGCTTGGAATATGAATCTCCGGTGCCTCAGCCGATCTTAAACACCGCTACACAGCGTTTACAAGATCTTAAGAAACTGCTTGCGTAAAGCGGGGAGCTCATTATGAAAAAACCGCAGAACGGCCTCCGGGGCAGGCCGGATTTTCTGCTTTTAATTTTCACGCTCCTTCTTGTCGGTTTTGGTCTGGTCATGGTTCTCAGCGCTAGCTCCAATATTGCCGTTGCAAGTGATTTATACAATCGTGATCCGCTTTATTTCACGAAGCGTCAGTTATTGTGGGTCGGGCTTGGCTCAATCGCCATGCTCACGCTGATGAATATCCCCTACGAGATATTCAAGAAGTGGTTTATTATTTACTTCCTGCCGGTACTAGTGCTTCTAATGCTGGTGCCATTCGTAGGTAAGGAGGTCAACGGCGCACGAAGCTGGTTCGGCGTAGGCTCCTTAGGGATTCAGCCCACCGAGTTTGCAAAATTGGCTCTTATCTTGTATTTGGGACGACTGATCTCCAAAAAAGGAGAGACATTTCGTGATTTCAAAAAAGGGCTGCTTCCTGTCATGATCGTAGTCGGTTTCATTTGCGGCTTGATCATGCTGCAGCCCGATCTCGGATCATGTCTCATTCTCGCCGCTTGCGCAGCGATTATGATCGTTGCCGGCGGATCGAATTTAAAGCACGTTCTCTACTCGGGAGCCATCATATCCGTAATCGTCTCATTGATGGTCAGCATTTCGATGGCATCTAACCCGGGGGCATGGCAATATCGGATTAATCGATTTACATCTTTTATGAATCCGCTTGAGGATCAGCTCGGCAGCGGTTACCATTTAGCGCATTCGCTCTTTGCGCTTGGACACGGTGGATTTACGGGGGCCGGCTTCGGGCATGGTGTCCAAAAGCTTCACTATCTCCCCTATGCTTATAATGACTTCATCTTTGCCGTCATTGGAGAAGAGTTAGGGTTTATCGGAAGCATGATTTTTCTGCTTGTTTATTTGTTTTTTTTATGGCGCGGAATCATTATCGCCCTGCGCTGCCCCGACGTTTATGGAACGGTGGTCGGAGTTGGCATCGTAGGATTAATTGCTGTACAGGCGATTATAAATATTGGCGGGGTGACGGGACTCATGCCGATTACCGGGGTCACGCTCCCCTTTATAAGTTATGGCGGATCGTCCATGCTTGTTACACTTGCCAGTATCGGCATCCTGCTCAGTATTTCAAGAGAGTATAACAACCCGGAACGATCAAACGATAGATACAAAAAAACAGCCCGCTAATGGTCACGATAGCGGGCTGTTTTTTATAAGCTGTGTCTCATTTCACGCGAAATTGGTGTACCTCTTCAAGCTCATCTTCCTTCAAGGCCACACCCTCTACCTTTACATTCACTTCCACTACGTTTAATCCAGTCATGTTCTCAACCGCTTCACGAACATTATCCTGCAGCACTCTGCATACTTCCTGAATCGGAATGCCATATTTAACAATTACCCTCAGGTCAATTGCCGCTTCGAGTTGGCCCACTTCGACCGAGACGCCCTTTTGAACATTTTTGCCGCTCAGACGTTTCGCCAAACCCTCGGATATCCCGCCCGACATTGCTGCAATCCCTGGTGTTTCCAGCGCTGCGAGGCCGGCAATAGTGGAGACAACATCGTCAGAAATTCGAATCATACCGGTTTGAAGGTCTTCGGTCATATTCTTCACTCCTCATCTTCCATATGTTCTCATTGTACTGGAAGCGCCCAAACGAAGCAAGAAGGCATCACGGCTAATTAAAAGATTAACATCCGTATATACTAACGGCAGTGAATGGGGTGTTATGAAATGAAGAAAAATGCATTCTTTATCATGCTCATCGTAACTTTTGCGCTGAGCGGTATTGCCCATTATGCCCATTGGGACATGATCGCGCAATTTGCGTTTTCCGCAATCGCCATCTTGTTTGTAGCCGGTTTTCTAGGCAAAGCCACGGAAAGCGTAGCTCATTATGCCGGACAGCGGCTAGGCGGCTTTCTGAACGCTACGTTCGGCAACGCAGCGGAATTGATTATCGCCATCTTTCTTGTGAGAGAGGGCTTGTTCGATATGGTTAAAGCCAGCTTGACAGGAGCGATCATCGGCAACCTGCTTCTGGTGCTTGGCCTCAGCATGCTGCTCGGCGGCATTAAATTCAAACAGCAGCATTACAATGTCGAAGCTGCAGGCCACAATGCGACACTGATGATTATGGCGGTCATCGGGCTGTTCGTTCCGGCAGTTTTTGTCACATCGGAAAATTTTTCAGTTCGCAAGGATGAGATTCTAAGCTTGTCCGTTGCCGGCATTCTTATCCTGTCTTATTTACTCTGGCTAATTTTCTCCATGATTACCCATAAGGATATTCTCGCCGATGAACAAGCCCCGCCTGATCATGGAGAGGAGCCTGCATGGTCCAAGCGGACCTCCGTTTTGTATCTCATCACTGCAACGGTCATGGTCGCTCTCGTCAGTGAATGGCTGGTCGGTACATTGGATACATTCTCCGCCAGATTCGGGCTCTCCGAGCTGTTCATAGGCGCCTTCGTCATCGCCATTGTCGGCAACGCCGCAGAACACAGCGCAGCCGTTATGCTGGCCATGAAGAACAAGATCGGCGCAGCCGTCGAGATCGCTATCGGAAGCAGCCTGCAAATCGCTTTGTTTGTTGCTCCGGTGCTTATATTTGTCAGCACTTTGTTCGGTCAAACGATGGATATTTTATTCACGCCAATTGAACTGACGGCAATCGCAGTAGCCGTCTTTATCGCTCAATCGGTTTCAAGGGACGCCAGAACCAACTGGTATGAAGGCGCTCTTCTCATTATGGTGTATCTCATATTAGGTATCGCGTTCTATCTTGTGTAAACAAAAAAAGTAGTCTCCGAATGCAGAGACTACTCGCTTGGGTTTAACGCTTCATACAGCTGCGCTAAGTTTCTTTCCAGCTTGACCAAAATCTGCTTGCCTGCCGATTCGGGGATTAATCCGGCACGTACCGCAAAATCAACCTCACGAGAGAAACCATACATCTGCGTATCGAGAACTTCCTCGTATAGTGGACATTTACGAGTGGCCAGATTTTCCATCTGAACCTCGATCAACTTTTCAATTTTATTTGCATCTTCCTGGAGAAGATGAAGCGCTTTTTGATGCATATGCACCATAACATCCGATGAAGACAATGTACTCCCCCCTGTGCGCGTTCGTCGCCGTCTTCTATACCTTTTATATTAGTCGAAATTGCCTCAATACACAAGGACAAAACAGAAAAGCACCCAATCCGTGCAAAACCGGAGGATGCTTTATCTAAGTAATATCGTTCAATTAGTCGGCTACAATGGAAATTGCCAGATTGTGCTTGGCAAACACTTCTGCCATTGCCGCTTTTGCTTCATCGGCATCCGGGCCATGAACATGAAGCTCATAGGAATGTCCGCTTACCAAAGTCGTGAACAAACCGAGTATACTTTTAACATCGATATACTTGTTTTCCGCTTGGAGAACGATGGAAGACCGGAATCGGCTAGCTATTTGGGAAATGTCTACGATTGCTGCGTTATTGGACATGCGAATCCCCTCCAAAATGATTGTGTTCTGTAAAATCTTTTCTACATCATACCTTGATTTCCCAACACATTCAAGGGCAAAGTTCACAAAAAAATTTAGATATTATTTCAAATTTTCAGGATTAAGCGGCTCCAGCTCAGGCACGACAAATCGCCCGTTTTTTCGAATCAAAACATCGTCAAAATAGATCTCCCCGCCGCCATATTCCGGACGCTGGATCAGCACAAGATCCCAATGAACAGAAGAGCGGTTGCCGTTATCGGTTTCTTCGTAGGCTTGGCCTGGAGTAAAATGCATGCTGCCCGCAATCTTCTCGTCAAATAAAATATCTTTCATCGGATGCATAATATAGGGGTTAAAACCGATACTGAACTCGCCGATATACCGAGCCCCTTCATCCATATCCAAAATCTCATTTATCCGTTTCGTATCATTGCTTGTCGCATTGACAATCTTACCCTTCTCGAACTGAAAGACGATGTTCTCGAACGTGACGCCCGAATATACGCTTGGCGTATTGTAGCTAATCGTCCCTTCAACAGAATCGCGAACAGGAGCGGTGAATACCTCGCCATCCGGAATATTTCGGTGGCCGGAGCATTTCTTTGCGCCAATGCCTTTGATTGAGAAGGTCAGGTCGGTCCCGGGAGCAACAATCCTCACGTTGTCCGTCCGGTTCATCAGAGCTTCGAGCGGATCCATCGCTGCATCCATCTTGGCATAATCCAAATTACACACGTTAAAATAAAAATCCTCGAAAGCTTCTGTACTCATATTGGCCAATTGGGCCATCGAAGCATTCGGATAACGCAGCACGACCCACTTTGTTTTCTTCACACGCTGTTCCAAATGGACAGGGTGGCGGTAGATCTGCTCGTATAATCGCATTCTGTCATCCGGCACATCCGCTAATTCGTTCACGTTCTCTCCTGCCCGTACCGCGATATAACCTTGCATCGATTTCATACGGTTAAGGTCGAATTCAGCCCAAAGCTCCATTTGCTCTTTTGTCGCGTGTTTAAGCATGGATCGCAGTACAGACCTGTCGCTCGTCTCAACGAACGGACGGCCTCCGCGCTTCGCTACTTCTTCAATCAGGCATTTCGCCAGTTCGCGTTCCGATCCAATCATATCAATCAAAATATTTTCGCCGGGCTGAACGTCAATCGAATAACCGACCAAATTTTCCGCCAGCTTTTGCAATCGTGGATCTCTCATCATCGCAGCCTCCCTGTTACATTTCTACTTCATCCTACCATGTTTTGTATTCGCATGCACGTTCCTCAGGCACCTTGGCCGCGGTATTATCTTATCCTTCTTGCTTTAGGAATATTATCCGATAAAACCCCGGTTCCTTACCCGCGAACCTGCATTGCCATCGTACACTTTTCACTTCCAATCACGCAGTTATCACCTCATGAATGATAGGCAATCGTCCCGCTTCCTCCGTATCCTCTGTCAATTGTCTGAGAAAATGTCACCCTAACTCGTCCGAGAAAATGTCACTATTGGAGTAG
>NZ_BMGR01000011.1 GCF_014640295.1 Paenibacillus abyssi
CGAATACTAATCGGTCGAGGGCTTATCCTAAACAACAGCAAGACAGCTAAGGTAATTCATGAATTTCGCATCCGGTTTTTAAGGTGTAAGTTATTTTATTTATAAAGCTTTCAGCTGATAGGCTGCAGCTTTAACCTGTTGAGGAACCCTCAGCAGGTTTTTTTAATGTTCTAGAGTATCAAGGGTCACTGCGAACTTCATGAAAACTTTCCCACAGTGAAATGCCGTGAAGTTTTTCGCATGCTGATACTATTACAGTTCGTGCAACAGAATCCAGAGGAATGACAAGGCTGCTTCTATTGTACTTTGTGCGTTGCCAAATACGATGATTTTTGTTGTTCATCATGGTAACAGTTAGCATGACGCAAAGAGTATAAGTCGATGTTGTTTTGTAAATCATTTAAATACGAATTGCCGACAGGTAAAGAACTTATATATAAGTGTGTGGTGAGAAACAAGAATAAGAAAAACGCTGCGAGGGATCGTCATGTAAAAGGCAATGAGTTAATTCAAGTGCAACTCGCAGATGTATACATGGCGGGTACAAGTGATGGTGTACAACAGCTCGGCAATCGAAAAATCAAGCTTGATCATGAAGAAAATAAACAAGCATAAAAAGTGCAGAGTATTGGGGAAGACGAAAACTTGTAAGTGGGGTGCATTATGGCTGAAAAAAATATTCTGGCTTTCTTTAACAGCCCGGAGCAAGCGGAACAGGCCTTATCCATAATGAAAAATCTAAGTTTGGTAGACAGCTCTATCGATCGATTTGATGGGTACCCCGGCGAAGGGAGCGACCATATTCAAAATCCGATTACGGGTAATTTTCAGGGTTTAGGGTATCTTACGCTGGGCGGCGATTTTCCTGACCGCGATGAAGGTATTCTCGCTGCAGCTAGTGTGAGTGCCAGTGGAATGAGCTCAGGCGGTTCTGACAACGAAACCACAGGAAAAGATATTCTCCTCACTGTTGTCGTTGAGGAAAAAGATTTTGAACAGGCTATGCAAATTGTACGTGATGCAGGCGCATTGGTTTAACCCAGTTTTTGCACTGACAATCTTCACTGAAATCCACTGAATTGGCTCAGTGGATTTTTGCATGCTATTTAAGGAAATGGTTGAAATTGGTCCAATGCGTTAAGAGTGTTTGTATAGACTTCGATTAGAATTTTTAAAAGGCTGCCGGCGGCAGCCTTTTAACGATTAAGGATTGTTGCTGTGCTGCTTCGTTGGAAGCTTGGCGGATGGCGTCCCCTTGCCTTGATGTTCGCGATTTTTTTGGTCCTTCATTTGCGTGTCCTTCACTTTATTAACAAATGCCTTGGTATCCATAAGCGGCCTCCTGTGATACAGTTTAAGTAAGCATGTTTTAGATTTCCACTTGCCAAGGAAGATTATTCAAGGTGAAATGGCTTGAAAATAATGGTTTCAGCTTGATCCAGGTGAGATAAAGGAATTTAAACGCAGGTTATCGAAATAGGTTTTGATGAAATATAATTAATTATCTTAGCTTTGACATTACATACAGACAGGGTGACGTATAAGTGGAAGCATTATTTTGCATTTCGTGCGGTTCGAAATTGGCGGTCAGAGAGGTGGACGGTTTTCCTAGGAAGGCATGTCCGCAATGCAGTTATGTGCACTGGGGCAATTACAGCGTAGGTGTTGGCGCACTCGTTCTAAGGGATAATAAAGTATTGCTCGTTCGCAGAGCTCAAGAGCCTGGGAAAGGTTATTGGACCAATCCCGGGGGATATATTGAACAGCTTGAGATGATTCACGAAACGGTCCGCAGAGAAGTGCTCGAGGAAGCCGGAATTGATGCGGATGTAAAAAGCATTGTTGCTGTAAGGGATCTGCCAAGATCCATCCATAATGTGTATATCGCTTTTTCTATGGAATATGTTGGCGGCGAACCAAAACCGGACGGCTTTGAAGTGGATGATGCCGGGTTTTTCAGTTTACAGGAGATGGAGACCATGAACGTAGCGAGCTTTACCAAATGGTTAGTTCATGTTGCACTTCAATCTCAGGATCCAGGTTTAATAGCGGATATGGAGCCAATCGTGTCGCTTGAAGGACATGGATTGTTCCGGGTGTAAGGATTTTGAAGATTCAGCTAATGCTGTGTTTAGTAATGTGAACCCAATCGCCATGGCGGTTGGGTTTTCTATGATGGTATGTTATGAGTGTGGTTGACCTTATGATTGTTCATTGTGAGCAGTGTGGTAACAAAGCCTACTGCGGTAACGGTTATTCCGGATAATATGATCTCATCTCGATTGAGAACAAACATGCCCCCACACAGGATTATGATATCCAGGGCAAAGATAAGAATGCCTACATTAATCTTGGTTTTGTGGCTGAACAAGTTCGCCAATAAATCGATCCCGTCCGTTGTAATGTTGCAATTTAACAATATGCCAACCCCAACTCCAATCAGCAGGCCGCCGATCAATGCGCTGTTTAAAGGGGAAAATAACGGCTGATTAGGGAGCACATCGAGGACGTTTAGTAAGCTTGTGATGATGATGATGCCAGTGAGGTTATACCAGATAAGTGACTTGTTGACGAACCACGTAAAGGTATAGATCGGTATACTTAACAAAAATATGGCTACCCCTGAGGGGATGGACGATACATAGCTGGTGAGCAAGCCTATGCCGATCATGCCGCCTTCAATAATTTGATAAGGCAATATAAAGAAATGAACTGCGGATGCGATAAGTATACTTCCGCCGCATACAGAAACGATTTTTCGTGATATTGGTTTCATTCCAACTCTCCAAATTATGTAGTCATGTCCATTGTATGCAGCTAAACAAGGAGTTATCTCAAAAAAATGATGCCGCCGAGCAGCGGCTTAAAGTTGTATTATAATGGAAGTTAGCGATATGATGTTAAAGAATGCTTATATACCCGGAGGTGTGATACATTGCCTAAAGTAACGATGACATTCCCGGAAGGGAAACATAAGGTGCTTACGATGAGTTATGATGATGGGAGGGCAGCCGATAGAAGGCTGGTTGATCTATTCAATAAGTATGGGATAAAAGCAACATTCCATATTAATTCAGGCATGCTCGGCGAGGGTGACCGGATTCCAAGCGAAGAATTGGAAGCGCTCTACCGGGGACACGAGGTATCTGCACATACATTGACTCATCCGACAATTGCACGCTGCCCTAATGAGCAAATTGTTTTTGAAATCGTGGAGGACAGAACAAATTTGGAGCGAATCGTCGGCTATCCGGTAAAGGGGTTATCTTATCCGAATGGTTCATTTAACAAACAGATTAAAGAAATGCTGCCTCATCTGGGCATTGAATACGCTAGATCGGTGGAAAGCCATGGAAGCTTTATGATGCCTGACGATTACATGGAATGGAGACCAACCTGCCATCATAAATCCAATCTGTTAAAGCTTGCTGAGGATTTTATCCGGCTTCATAAGAAACAATATCTCTATATGATGTATGTCTGGGGTCATAGCTATGAGTTTGATCTTGATCATAATTGGGAGCTCATGGAGCGTTTTTGTGAGTTGATAGGGATGCGGGAAGATATCTGGTTCGCGACAAATATTGAAATCATTCATTATATAAATGCCTTTGGGCGACTGCAGTTTTCCGCTTCGATGGCATTCGTCTACAATCCTTCCTTTGCTTCCGTATGGTTGGAAGTGGATGGAGCGGTTCGAGAAGTTAAAGGCGGTACGCAGGTGAGTCTGGTCTAGACCGAGCCAGCTTGCAGCTTTTATTTCATGCTTAAGAGGTTTATCCTGCTCTTGATCGGATAATAATCTTTGTATGACTTAACAACGATGAAAAAGAGGAGGCTTACCATGGAGTTAATCTTTCTAGGCACAGGGGCGGGTAGGCCTGTCAAGGAGCGAAATGTTTCGGCGATTGCCCTTCAGATTTCGCAATCCCGAAATTTCTGGCTGTTTGATTGCGGAGAGGGTACGCAGCATCAGCTTATGCGCACAGCATATAAATTAAGCAGGCTTGACAACGTGTTTATCACGCATATGCATGGCGATCACACATTCGGGCTTCCCGGACTTCTAAGCAGTCGTGCATTTCTTGGGGGAGAAGAACCACTGCAACTATTCGGTCCGCAAGGGATTCGTGAGTGGGTGGAGACAGCATTGAAGCTGACTGCTACGCGCATAACCTATGACATTCATATCCAGGAAATAGAAGAGGGCGTTATATTTGAGAATGAATATTATGCCGTAGAAGCGGCTAAGTTAAATCATCGAATCGAGAGCTTCGGCTATCGGGTGACGGAAAAGCCTAGGGTCGGACGATTAAAAGCAGAACTATTAAGCGCCATGGGAGTCGTATCGGGCCCGATGTGCGGAAAGCTAAAGAATGGCGAGGATATCGTGCTTCCGGATGGGAGAACGGTCAAAGCGGCGGAGGTTACCGAGCCAGCAGTTCCCGGGCGTGTCGTAACAATTCTCGGCGATACAAGTCCTTGTGACAATGCCCTGCTCATCTCGCGAGATGCGGATATACTTGTTCATGAAGCGACCTTTAATGCTTCGCTTCCAGAGAAAGCGTTGGAATACGGGCATTCCACAACGCTTCATGCAGCGGAGACCGCACAAAGGGCAGGGGCAAAGCAGCTCATTCTGACACATTTCAGCACCAGATACAGTGCAGAAGACCTCCCGCCGCTGGTTGATGAAGCGAAATCAATCTTTCCGTTCACAGCAGCCGCGTATGATATGATGGTTATGCCCATTAGACGAACGAAACCGGAATAAATAATCTAGCTGTGCTCATTCGAATGGTGAGATGTATCTACTTTTTTTTCATAGCAAAAAACTCACACGATTCTCTTTCATGATAGTTGATATCGCTGACACCGGATTGGGTCACAATCGTCGTGTCGTTAAAACGCGTAATCGTTCCGCCTGAATCGACGATTTGGTCATCTTTGAAGACACGTATGCGAGATTGGGCTTCCATAGCTTCATTAAAATCTTGGTCTGTTATTAATTTGCGGTTATGTGCCATTATTGTACTCCTTAGTATTCAGGGTTAGAGATTCATTGTAACATAACTCCCTTTACTGACAACAGCACGGAGTCAAGATATAATGGAAGGTAGGTATGAAAAGAGTACGAACTGAGGTGACACAAGGATGCCAAAGAAGAAAAGACCTGTGCAACCTTCGGGTGGGCCTAACCAGGACAAGCCGGCAACATTGAAGGATTTGTTGAATCCTGAAATTTTGAATAAACTGAAGGAACAATCGGAACAGCTTAAAACCGATGAAGCAAAACGCAAGGAAGAAGAGCGAAAACAGGCGGAGCACGCCCGCAAAGCAGAGGAGAAGAGACTTGAGCAGGATTTCTCCCACCTTCTTGAGAACAGCAAAATGGATTGGCGAAAATTCAAATAACCATTCCGGCCATGGCTGACATAGAGGATATCGAAGCCATGGTGAAGCCTCAGCCATAAGAAAATGTTTAGTCTTATCTTCTGAGGATTAATAACGTATAACCTAACCGAGGAGAGGTGGACGTTATGAATGAATGGGAGAAAACGCCGGATAAGGTTGAACAAACAGGAAAGCGGGACAATCCTGAACAATACCCCTCAGATAAGGAAAGCATGTCCGACCGTTATCTAAGCGAGCGGCATGTTGATCAAATTCCGATGGAAGATTTGAAGCTTGAGGCTGAGGAAGAAAGAAGAAAAACGGAAACGAAACATCATTCTTCGAGCGACAATAAATATAGGCCGTATGACAATTAGCTGATGTGATGGGGTTATGTAAATGAGCAAGCAGGAAGAGCATCAAAAGAAGGCGAAATGCACAATCCGACGTCAGGCTATTTTTATCCGATTGGATCACAATAAAGCGATTATCGACGTAGAAGGAAAGAGGATGGAAATTCCGGGCGACAAAATTGCAGCTGGAGTCAACCAAGGCGACGATCTGCTGTGGACGGGAAGTTTATGGGATTCTGCCAAGTTTTAATTCTCATCATTTGGGTTTATCCACAGCCGGGAGGGGAAGAAAATCCCCTCTTTTTTATGCGGTTTCTATGAGTGAGCTGGATATTCTGAGAACTTCATACAGCTCAGATTCCGCTTTGCGCTGCTGGGTATTCAGCTCCGCTACGATCCTGCGGACTTGTTCAAGCTTGCTGTTCACTTGTTCCAGTGATTCGGAAATGCGCCCTTGTACGATCCAATCTGATATAAGCCCATCAAAGAAGAAGTCGGCAAATGTAAGGAATCCTCCGATATCGATTTGAATAGAGAGATCCCGCTGCACATCCGTTAACTCTTTTTCAAAGCGTCGTAAGCTTCGTTGGGCGGAATGGATGGCGGAGCGCGCATCATCGATGCGTCCGTGTTTAATTGCTGTAGAAATCATGCCTCCGCCCAGCATATCCCAGGTGCCCCAGTCTTGCGCCGAGCCAAGTTGCTCTCGGGCATGCTCCAGGTCAATGACGACAGACTGTCCTGCACGAATGGCCTCGATTAATTCCTTATTATTCGTCTGAATCTCTGTCTCGCGATCGGTCAGCTCATTTAATTTTCCGGCGAGTTCGGGATGCCGTTCATGAATAAGCTGCTTTTTCTCAACCAGCAGCTGCTCCAAATCACTTTCCGAAGAACGGATTCCAGCGAGCATATATTCCAGATCTTCGATTTCCGATTCCAGATCCTGAACCGTTTCCTCAGCTTCTTCAAGCTTCAGCTTAACCAGAAGCACTTCTTCGGCTTCCTGTGAGATTTTTTCCTCTTTTTTTCCGATCATGTTATAAAATAAAGCACCTAATGTAAGTCTGCTAAGCCTTTCGACATCCCGCTCTTCCATAGCTAACTGCTGCTGCCATTGCTCCCGATTATGCTTTTCACGTTCTAATTCGTTCTTCAAATTTTCTAGCCGCTGCTCCCAGTTTGACTTATACCGTATATTTAGTTTCAATTGTGCTATCCGCTCATTCATATCTGTAAACAAAAAGCCACCTCCCAGTTTACTATACAGGTATAAACGTTAGTTCGGAATTGAAGGTTTCACTTATTTCTGATGAAGGAGGTGAAGATGCGCCATTGTAGGCGTTTTCAGTCTCTATTTTGTCTGATATACTAAAAGTATCAAAATGACATCTTGCAGATACGACATGGGAGGTTGATTCGCATGTGGAGTTGGTCAAGCAAGCGCCGCGAAACACCAGTACCTGTACATCAACCGGCGTTCCCTGCAAACCAGGCGGAAAAGGAAGCGGCAGTCATCGTCATCACCGGTTCCAGCGGGTCCGGACGGAAAAAGCTCGCCTATCAGCTTAGTAGAGAAACCGACATTCCCTACATCAGGCCTTATACGACAAGAGTAATCCGTCCGAATGAGAGAACAGGCATCCATTATCATTTTGTGACTGAAGAGCAATTTGATGGAATGCAGAAGAACGGCCAATTTTTTCAATCGGTACAGCTGGAGCGGGGGAAATATGGCATCGCATCATCTGATTTGATGGGAGCTATACAAGCTAAGCAGGCTGCTATTGTCGTCGTCAACCGTGAAGGCTCCTTAATGTTTAAGCGGCACTTCGGCGATCGTGCCGTTCGTATTTTCATTTATTCCACCAAAGAAGATGTCATCGTCCGAATGCAGCAGGAGCTGACGCCGTATGATGTGATTCAGGAATACCTCGATCATTTCACGGAAGAGGTCCATTTTAAACGTGAATGTGAGCATCGCGTACAAAATTCAGATCACATTGCAACGATTCAGAAGATCAAAGAAATAATAGGGATCATCAAACATTAATTCAATAGATTCTTATCTATTTAAAGACACTGTGCCGGCTTCGACGCAGTGTCTTTTTGCGTGGTTCAAGGGTATACCCGGCAGGGTAATAAAGTGACAGCATCGGTAGAGACGATAAGATGAATGAAGGGGGATGCTGCATGCCGAATCCAGTTCCGGTTATGCCTAAAAAAAAATGGATCCGCTATAGAAAATGGATCATCGTTGGCTTGGTGCTTATGCTGTTTCTGTCAACGATCCTGTTCCATACGAACAAAAAGCTTCCCGAAGGAATTTCGTACGAAAGTGATTGGTATCCGGCCCAAAACCTCGAATTTTTGTACAATATTTCATACGATAACGATGGAAAACGCGAATTCGAAGATCAGATCTATCAAGCCTGGTATCAAGCGATCGAAGAGGCAGAACGCTTCATCGTATTCGATATGTTTATGTTTACAACCTTTCACAACCAGGGACAGAGCTTTCCTGCTCTTAGCGAGCAGATTGTAAACCGATTAATCAGCCAGATGGAAAGGTATCCGCAGCTCAAGGTGATCCTTATTACGGATGAGATCAATACAACCTATGGCTCACATCCTTCGCCTGAGCTGGAACGCTTGAAGCAAGCCGGCGCGCAGATCGTGATGTCTGATTTGGACAAGCTCAGAGATTCTAATCCGCTCTATTCAGGGATGTGGAGGATGTTCTTCCAATGGTTTGGGCAGAAGGGGCCCGGTTGGATAAAAAATCCTTTTTCCGATATGGCACCGAAGGTGACAGTACGATCCTATCTGAAGCTTCTGAATGTCAAGGCAAACCATCGAAAGGTTCTAATAACGGAGAAAACCGGTATCATCGCTTCCGCGAACGTGCATGATGCAAGTGCCTATCACAGCAATATCGCTTTCCGATTCAGCGGTGATATACTTCGTGAAGTATGGCGTGCCGAGCAGGCTGTCATTCGGATGTCGGGCGGGACCGAGCTTTCAATCGATGAAAATGAGTTTTCTATTGAGGCGAAACAGTCTGATACGAATGACGAGGCTGCCGTGCGCGTATTGACAGAAGGACGCATTGGACAAAGGGTGATTGAGGCAATCGAGCAAGCTGAGCCGACGAACAGGCTATGGATTGGCATGTTCTACCTGGCGGATCGCAGTATCGTCAGAGCGCTGCTGGAAGCCTCGGAGCGCGGAACAGATGTCAGGCTTATTCTCGACCCTAATGATAATGCCTTTGGTCAACAAAAGAGCGGCTTGCCTAATAAACCGGTTGCCGCGGAGTTAAAACAGCGTTCCGGCGAGTCGATTGACATTCGTTGGTTCAATGCGGATCAGGACCAGTATCATACGAAGCTGCTGCTGTTAGAAGGCGAGAAGAACAGCGTTGTTATTGGAGGCTCAGCAAACTTTACCCGCCGCAATGTTGATGATCTGAATTTGGAGACGAATCTAATGGTATCAGCGCCGACGGATTCGATGTTCATCGAAGAGGTGAAAAGTTATTTTGAACGATTGTGGTCGAATCAGGATGGAGAATATACGCTGCCGTATGAGACAAAAGCTGAAAAGCTTCCTTTCTTAAAACAGACAGTATACACAATTCAGAATATACTCGGGTTTACGACTTTTTAACGAGCGGTTACTTAATCATCAAACCTGCCGTAGCTGCGTGCGAAGGAACGGATTCGCTTATAGGCGGAGAGGTCTACCTTTTTTAACGGAAAAAATTGCGGATGATTGGAGTTGACCTCAAGAATCCAGATTCGATGGTGGTTATCATAAGCAAAATCGATGCCCATTTCATACATGCCGCTTTTTTTTGCGCTCAGCACTCGTGAAACCGTTACTCCTTTATCGGATAGATGGCGGATCCGGGCTTTGCGACGATCTAAAGATAAGCCCATTTGTTTCAAAAGCGTGTCCATGGTAATCACTTTGCCGCCTTGATAATGGTTCGTTACGATTTTCTTTGGCCTTCCGACCTTAACCAATAATCCGGTACATGTCCAAGCGCCTTTCGGTTTACGTTGGACCATGACCCTGATATCGTACGGACGGCCATTTGTTTTAGCCAGAGAAATGCCTTGCTGTATGATCATTTTTTTCTGTATATGCGCGGCTAAATACTGAAACAGGGACGGCAAATTTGAAAAATGCTGCCGTTTCTGTTCTTTTTTTTGAATTGAAAATAAGTCATAACCAGTGGAAACGCGTATCAATTTGAAAATGCCAATGCCTTGGGAGCCGATATCCGGTTTAATGTAGAGCGATTTATATTTTTCAGACATTTTTGTCAGATTTTTATTGGAGAAGGAAACGGTATTTGGGACAAGCCGCTTCGTATCCGGATTGTCTAATAAGTATCGGCACACCCGGAGTTTTCCTTTCAACGAATTGCTGCGATACTTTTTTACATACATTTATCTCCCCCCCAGTAGACTAGGCCGAATTATTTAATTCTTCCGTAGGCTCGTGCATAACGGATCACTTTACGATACATGCTTTTATTAGGCAGTTGATTGAAAATATACGGATCAGGCCTTGTATTGACTTCCAGGATTTGCGGAAATACACTGCGGTCAATGCCGATATCGATACCGATTTCTTTGATGCCGCTGTACTTTCGCTGGAATTGCTCGGCAACCTGCAGTCCTAATTTGTTTAATCGCGTTTTAAACTGCTTGATCTGTGTAGGATTCAAATGGGGTTTTAGTAAGATATCAACAGACATAGGGGTACCGCCGCTGTGATAATTGGTTACGATTTTTTTGGGGTGTCCAAGACGGCCGATGATGCCTGTCGTTTCCCATTCCCCGAAAGGATTTCGCTGGACCATAACACGGATATCGAATCGTCTGCCCTTATACTTTAAAAGGGAGATACCTTTCTGGATCAGATATTCGCGTTTGCCGATTTCCTTGGCGATCGAATGATACATGGCATCGTACGTGTTAAAAACGTTGAGCCGCTCCCTGTGCTGGTAACGAAATCCGGTGCCGGTTTTCTCGATCCTCATCACGCCTTGGCCGAAGCTTCCCCGATTAGGCTTAACGTAAACCATGCCATATGTGTTCAGTAATGAGTACAGCGTTTTAGAATTAAATTTTTTTGTTGTCGGGATATAGGAATTAAATAACGGGTTCTTGCACAATAGCTGTGTTTTATGCCACTTGCTGGCCAGCCATTGGAGGGAAGTTTTTCTGTTCAAGGGCTGATTTCCTTTCTTTTAGATCATTATTTTCATAAGAAATTATAGAGGCATCGCATAGATCCATTGTATGAGCTATTACTGATGGCGGCACAGCGATAGCCTGCCCCGTCAACAATAACACCGGATATCAAATGTTGTGCTTGTCGATGTGGCCTAAAGCAGGTGTGAGAAGGAATGGGCAGCACCTCTTTTCAACATACATAAGGGGGGTATAGTAAAAATACTTGACTAAAATAGGGGAGGGGGGTATACTGGGATCAAGTTAAGAAATAATTTAACAGCGTTGACCCCTAGTAAGGAGTTGGGAATGATGGATACGAACAAGAGACAGGATGAGAAACAAACCACCTTGCAAATTACAGGCATGACCTGCGCCGCTTGTGCGAATCGAATTGAGAAAGGACTAGGCAAGCTTGATGGCGTGAGCTCGGCTAATGTTAACTTTGCACTTGAGAAGGCCAGTGTTTCGTATGATCCCGCTAAAGTGGATCTGCCCATATTGCAAAGCAGCATTGAAAAGTTAGGTTACGGAACCGTGAAAGAGGCAGTTGATTTCAACATCGAGGGAATGACATGTGCCGCTTGCGCTACAAGGATCGAGAAAGGGTTGAACAAACTTCCTGGCATCTCGAATGCAACCGTTAATCTCGCGATGGAAACGGCTCATGTTGAATATTCGCCAGGAGATGTCTCTGTTGCCGATATTCAAGCAAAGGTACATAACCTGGGATACAAAGCGACGCCGAAACAAGAAGAGAGCGGCGCTCAGAACCGCCGCGGGCTTGAATTGAAAAAACAGAAACAAAAATTGCTTTTATCCGGAATCCTTTCATTACCGTTGTTATGGGCGATGGTCGGTCATTTCTCCTTCACATCATGGATCTATATGCCGGAAATTTTTATGAACCCCTGGTTCCAGCTCATTCTCGCCACGCCTGTGCAATTCTATATCGGCAAGCAGTTTTATGTTGGTGCCTATAAAGCTCTTCGCAATAGGAGCGCAAATATGGATGTTCTCATCGCGTTAGGTACATCCGCCGCTTATTTCTACAGTTTGTATTTGTCAATCGTGTGGTATCTGGATGGAGCTTCAGCCCATCATGGCCCTGCGTTGTATTATGAAACCAGTGCCGTCTTAATTACGCTTGTCGTTATGGGAAAATTGTTCGAGACGCTTGCTAAAGGACGTACATCGGAAGCAATCAAATCGCTGATGGGACTGCAAGCCAAAACGGCACTTGTCATCCGGGATGGACAGGAAACGGTACTGCCGGTTGAGGAAGTGATCGTAGGGGATATCGTGCTTGTGCGTCCGGGTGAGAAGGTGCCGGTGGACGGTGTCGTACTGGAAGGCACTTCTGCGGTTGATGAATCGATGCTAACCGGGGAGAGTATTCCGCTTGAGAAGCGTCAGGGAGACCATGTAATCGGGGCTACGATTAATAAGAATGGCGTGCTGAAGATTCAAGCGTCGAAGGTGGGAAAAGAAACGGCTCTTGCGCAGATTATTAAAGTCGTCGAAGAAGCACAAGGCTCGAAGGCGCCGATCCAACGGGTAGCCGATGTCATCTCGGGGATATTCGTCCCGATTGTTGTAGGCGTTGCGATCGCTGCTTTTGCGGTGTGGTATTTCTTTATCACGCCGGGTGACTTTGCCGGATCGCTCGAAATCGCCATTGCGATTCTTGTTATCGCATGCCCATGCGCCCTTGGCTTAGCAACACCGACCTCCATAATGGCAGGCTCGGGCCGGGCGGCAGAGCTTGGCATTTTGTTCAAAGGGGGAGAGCACTTAGAGCTTACCCATAAGATCGATACGATTGTTCTCGATAAAACGGGTACCGTCACAAAAGGGAAGCCGGAGCTGACCGATGTGATTGCAGTAGGGGATGAGCTGCAGTTTCTGCGGCTAGTCGGCAGTGCGGAGAAAAATTCGGAGCACCCGCTGGCTGAAGCCATCGTAAAAGGGATTCAGAGTAAAGATATCTCCCTGGGAAATGCGGAAGAATTTGAAGCCCTCCCGGGTTATGGTATCCGTGCTGCGGTAGAAGGCCATGAACTGCTTATCGGTACGCGCCGGTTAATGGAGAAGTATGACATCGATGTGAAGGAAATTTATGACACGATGTCCTTGCTTGAAGAGGCGGGCAAAACAGCGATGCTGGTTGCTGTGAATAATGAGTATGCCGGTATGGTAGCTGTAGCCGATACGATCAAAGAAACCTCTGCCGCAGCAGTCAAACGCCTTAAGGATATGGGAATCGAAGTGATCATGATTACGGGCGACAACACACGCACTGCAAAGGCAATTGCCTCACAGGTTGGCATTGATCGCGTGTTAGCAGAAGTGCTGCCTGAAGGCAAAGCGGAAGAAGTGAAAAAACTGCAGGATCAGGGCAAGAAAGTAGCCATGGTCGGTGACGGCATTAATGACGCGCCGGCTCTGGCAACGGCCGACATCGGAATGGCGATCGGCACAGGTACCGACATAGCGATGGAAGCGGCAGACGTAACACTGATGCGCGGCGACCTGGCGAGCATTCCCGACGCAATCTATATGAGCCGGAGGACTATGGGCAATATCAGGCAGAATTTGTTCTGGGCGCTCGCCTACAATTCGCTTGGCATACCGGTAGCGGCTATCGGTTTGCTGGCGCCTTGGGTAGCAGGGGCGGCAATGGCATTAAGCTCGGTATCGGTCGTTTTGAACGCTTTGCGCCTGCAGCGCGTGAAAATTCGTAAAGCCATATAAAGCAAAAGTGACGGTTGGTGCGAGAAGCCAGCCGTTTTTTGCTGCTGCTGGTCAGGTATAGCTATACTTCCACCGCAAATCATGAGATAATAAACTTTTGAATTCGAGTGTATGGAGGCTTTTATTTCAGTGGATCGTTATCCTTTTGAATACAATCCTTCGCAGCCCTTTTTACAGCAAGTTGGCGAATGGGTTGCGGATGTGTTTTATGATATTTTGCCGGAGGCCGGCTTTGAAGTGCGTGATGAACAGATCTATATGGCATTTCAACTTGAGAAGGCATTTGCCGAGAAAAGGACGATGTTCGCGGAAGCAGGCGTGGGGACCGGGAAAACACTCGTCTACTTGTTATACGCGATCTGTTATGCCCGCTATACTAGAAAACCTGCGATTATCGCCTGCGCGGATGAATCGTTGATCGAGCAACTGGTTAAGCCGGAAGGCGATCTGGCAAAGCTGGCCGAGCATCTTAGCCTGGCGATTGATGCGCGGCTTGGCAAATCTCCCGATCAATACGTTTGCCTCGTTAAGCTTGACGAAGCGAGAGTGAAGGACGAGGAAGCTGAGCTGTTTGAAGGGATATATGAAGAGCTGCCTGATTTCGTTCGTTCTCCTGGCGGCATGCAATCGTTCTATGCATACGGAGATCGCAAGTTATATCCGCATTTAAATGATTCGCAGTGGAACAAGATCAATTGGGATGCGTTCCAGGATTGTTTTGTGTGCGATAAACGCCACCGCTGTGGACAAACCTTATCCCGCGATCATTATCGCCGTTCAGGTGATTTAATCATTTGCTCGCATGATTTTTATATGGAGCATGTATGGACGTATGAGGGAAGAAAGCGGGAAGGCCAACTGCCGCTGCTTCCGGAGCACTGCGCGGTTATTTTTGATGAAGGGCATCTGCTCGAATCGGCTGCTCAGAAAGCATTGACCTATAAGCTTAAGCATGCTGTATTCGAAGAGCTGATTACAAGGCTGCTGCAGGGCGAAATCCGTGAATCGTTGGCCGTGCTTGTGGATGAGGCAATCACACAAAGCGAGCTGATGTTTGAGATCCTTGGCAGGCAGAGCATGACGATTTCCGGTTCTGAACGAAAGCAAGTGATTATAAATGAACGGCTTCTTTACGAAGTGCGTACGTTTCAAAATGTCCTTTCAGCGATTGAAGAAGAGCTGGTGTTCGAGAGCGGGCTTTATACATTAAATGATTATCAGCTGAGGATTGTCGAAGAACATATCGAAATGATGCAAAAGGCGCTGGGTTTATTCCATCAATCGGATACGTTGATCTGTTGGGTGACTGAAAGCGAAGAAGGACTGTCACTGGCTATCATGCCCAGGACGGTTAAAGAAGTGTTAAGAGAACAGGTATTCAGCTTGAAGATGCCCGTCATTTTCTCTTCGGCGACTTTATCGGCAGATGGTTCTTTTCAATATGTAGCCGATAGTCTGGGAATTGAGCAGTATTTGTCATTTTCCGTGGCATCCCCTTATGATTATGAACAGCAGATGGAGGTCACGGCGCCCAATTGGGCCTCAGGCGGCACATTTGAAGAGAAGATGGAGGCAGCCGTGCAGCTGCTTGTGCGAACGAAAGGCAGCGCCCTGCTCTTGTTCCCGGCAGAAGATGATTTACAGCGTTTCAAGCAGGACATCTCGCAATATCCGGAATGCGCGGAGATGCGTTTCTTATATGAGGGGGATCAGGAAATCAGCCACCTTATCCATACCTTCCAACACGACGAAGCGAGCATCCTTTGCGCGGTTAGCTTATGGGAGGGGCTTGATGTTCCCGGACCAGCTTTGACAAACGTTATCGTATGGTCGCTTCCGTTCCCGCCCCAGGATCCAGTGTTTATGGCAAAGCGGTTAATCGTGAAATCCCCGTTTGATGAGGTAGACATGCCTTATATGCTGCTGCGCCTTAGGCAAGGAATCGGACGGTTAATCCGCTCGCGTGAGGACCGGGGAATCGTAGCGATTCTCAGCTCAGAGCTTCATGAAGTGCAAACGGTGCGTGATCAGGTTACAGCAATTTTGCCTCAGGGAGTGAAGCTGAAAGAGACGATTGCCTGAGCATCCCGGCATAATAAAGGGCTGCCTGCCAAAAACGGCGGCAGCCCCATTCTGTTCGAGGTTAATTCTTCTTTCGATTCTGCATCTCTTCTGTGACGACAAATGCGAGCTCTTCGTTTCCGAACAGCGACAGGACGCCAAGCAGGGTATCATCGAGAATCTCGTCAGACTCATCTTTAGATACGGTTAATGTTATTGCTTGCTGCAGGGCAGGATTGGCGGCTTGCTGCGGATAGGCCCGCAGATAAACCTCGTGCGGATCGAGGTCATGATTGACACACCACTGTGCAAATACGAGAATCATCATATGCTCGTCGCGCTCATAATCGCGGATAATCTGTTCTTCTATATCTTTGCGGCTCATTGCGATTCTCCTTTTAATTAGTAAACTGCGTTCATTATAACGATATTAAATTCGGTTCACAATAACGAAGTCATGAATGATTGGTGAAAGGGGCTGAGCAGATGGCGATTGAGGAAATAAGCGAACGGGAGTTAAAGAAGGTTATAAACGAACAGACAGGCAAAGCTGCTGTATTTTTCTTTACGCCGTTTTGCGGAACGTGCAAGTTGGCGGAAAAAATGCTTGAAATCATCCAATCGACCTCCATTTCTACCGTTATTCATAAAGTCAATATCAACTACGCGCCTTTGCTTCGCGATGATTGGAAGATAACAAGCGTGCCGTGTCTAGTCATTTTGCAGGATGGGGTACCAATGCATTTCGAATATGCGCTGCGCTCGGTTGACCATGTGTACGGCATGTTAAAATAATCGAATGAAAAGAGGGAATGATATGGAAAAATTAATGTTTGTTGAAATCGGAATGGGAACAGATCTTCATGGACAGAACGTGACGAAAGCGTCCGTGCGTGCCGTTCAAAATGCGATTCATCATAATTCAATGCCGGGCTTGCGCTCCATACTTCCAGGGAACAGCTTGGATAACATGAAGGTCCATGTCAAATTGGCTGTCCCTTGCGATCGGGAGCTGCTGGATATGGAACAGGTCAAAGCGGCGCTTCCTTACGGCCAAGTAACGATAGAAGTGATTGATGGCGGTATGCTGACAACTAGCGGTGTGGTGCTGCCGGATAAAGAGGATAAAAATGATCTGATCTATGTTGTCGTGGCGGCAGTTGAAGTAGGCTATTAAGATAAAAATAAGATTGACGTAAGCTAGTATCCTTGATAAACTAAGCAAAGCGTAATTATTACTATTAAAGCCGAAACTTCTCGGTTTTTTCTTTTTCATAAAAGCGTAATGATTACGTATAAAGGAGTCGAGAATGTAAACAAATGGAGGGCTTTCAATGTCACAACAGAAAATTCCGGTAACCGTACTAAGCGGATATCTTGGTGCAGGTAAAACAACGATACTTAATCATGTGCTGAATAATCGCGGAGGCTTGCGGGCGGCTGTAATCGTCAACGATCTGAGCGAAGTGAACATAGACGCCGGACTCATCAAAGACGGCGGCGGTTTATCCCGTACGAATGAACAATTGGTCGAAATGTCAAACGGCTGCATCTGCTGTACCTTGCGGGAGGATCTGCTGCGGGAGGTGGAACGTCTGGCGAAGGAGAATCGATTTGACTACATCCTGATCGAATCGACAGGCGTGGGTGAACCGATTCCTGTCGCACAAACCTTTACATACATCGATGAGGAGCACGGCATCGATTTGTCCCGTTTTTGCCGATTGGACACGATGGTTACTGTTGTTGACGCTTATCGTTTCTGGCATGACTATTCGTCCGGAGAGAGCCTGCTGGAGCGAAATCAAGCCGTCGGAGAAGAGGATACGCGTGATGTTGTCGATCTTCTTATCGATCAGATCGAATTCTGCGATGTGCTGATTCTGAACAAAACCGATCTTGTAGAAGAGTCTGCATTGCAGGAGCTGGAGCAGGTCATGCGAAAGCTGCAGCCCCGTGCAAAGCTTATCCGGACGGCCCGTGGGATGATAGAGCCGCATGAAATATTGAATACGGGGCTGTTCAATTTCGAGGAGGCAAGTGCTTCAGCGGGATGGATGAAGGAAATGCAGCAATCCCATCATATCCCGGAAACAGAAGAGTACGGGATTACTTCCTTCGTATATGAACGTATTAGGCCTTTCCATCCAGGAAGATTATTGGACTGGTTGAGTGATTGGCCGGCTGAGGTTGTCAGAGCCAAAGGTATGATGTGGCTGGCAACCCGCAATCAAATGGCGCAAAATATAAGCCAGGCTGGGCCCTCCATACAATTCGGGCCAGCCGGCTATTGGATCGCTGCGCTCCCGGAAGAGGAGCAGGCCCAGCTGCTGGGGGAGGACGAGGAGCTGCAGAAGCAGTGGGATGCGAAGGTCGGCGACCGGATAAACAAGATTGTATTTATCGGCATTGATATGGATCGCGAGCACATCGTTACTGAGCTTGATGCATGCTTGCTAACGGAGGAAGAGATGAAGTTGGACTGGTCGCTATTCACGGATGACCTTCCGAATATGCCGGCTGAGCAGATTGAAATGGCTCTTTCATAATGAATGTCGAGCAGCGATTCGATTATCGGTTCTTGTGATGAAGCGCAGGGGATGATGGGCCAGATCATTCACTCTGACGGCGGTTTTAGAATGGATTAATAAAGAAGCAGCCTGCGCGGCTCAGACCGTGACAGGCTGCTTCTTTTCCTCACGCCAGGAACAATAGGATTGCTGCACCGGCGGCAAAGCAATAGTACGAGAAATATTTGAGATTGCCTCGCTCCATAATTCCCATGAACCATCGCAAAGCGCAGTATGATGCGAATAAGGAACAGATAAAAGATACTGCGTAGGGTAGAGCTAAGGTTGAAAGCTCCGGATCGCGAATCAAGTCCGCTCCTTCCAGAATCATGCCGCCGATGCTAACCGGGATAAACATAAGAAATGAGAACCTTAAAGCGGTGGATTGTTTCAATCCGAGTCCCATCGCTGCGACGATTGTTGCTCCGGAGCGGCTAATGCCCGGAATCAATGCGATTGCTTGGGCCAAACCAATAATAAAGGCATCCCTCAGCTTTAATTCCGCATCATTTTTTTTGCCCCGCATATTTCTGATCAACCATAAAGCTGCTCCCGTAATCAGAAGGGTGACGCCAATCGTTGTCAATCCTTTGAATGTATCGGAGATCACGTCACTGAATAGAAAACCGATCAGGCCGGCGGGAATTGTCGCAATGACTAAATAGACAATAAAACGGAAATCAGCTTTTGAGGCTTCATCCCGATGAAGCGCGTATGACCAGCCATTTCGTGTCAACCGAATCAAATCTGCTCTGTAGATGAGCAAGACTGCCAGTAAAGAAGCGAAGTTAACCAGTACTTCGAAGCCTAAACCTTGAATTTCCATTCCAAATAACGTTTGCGCAATGACAACATGTCCGCTGGAGGAGACCGGTATCGGTTCCGTAAAGCCCTGCAATAGTCCCAGTAATGCAAATTTAACCAATAACCAAACCTCATCCATGTTTCTATAAAACCTCCCTAGTGTAAATCATGTAAAAAGACCATTCCATTGACATACCGGCGAGCCAGTGAGTGAAAACTGGACGTGTGTACCGAAATCATGGCAATATGGATAGCGTTTTGCAAGGTAGCCTTTTGGTTGTCATTTGTTAACTCGGTTCGTAATGCGACGTATTCCTTGGCCACTTCATTGATCAAATGATCCCATTTATTAATCGTATCATTCCGTTCATTAAACAAGATGTTGAAGCGGGCATCCAAATCCTCGAACAAATCGGAGTAAGTCGCGTAGAAGTCCAGAGGTTGAATTAATGCGTCACGTTTTTTATCGCAAACATGAAACACAATGTCAAAGAACTTGCGAATGGATTCATAGTCCAGCGCAGAACGAAGATCCTCAATAATAAAGATCAAAGCGACTTGCTGCAAGGAATACTTCTTCCCTTCTTCAGCAAGGCCGATGTAATCTTTGAAATCCCGCTTTACCCAGTTTTGGATGGATGTAGCGGAGAAATGTGTATATTCGATCTGAGCTCCCAATGACACGATTTCATGAAGTGAAAAGGCCGGAGTCACAGCGGATTTAATCATGCGTTCCAACACTGGAGGGAGATCCATCGAGATAAAAGCCGTCATAGGCGTTCCTTGATTCAAATCATGTTGATGTCTTAGTCTCCATATGTCTTGAATCATTCCAAGCGGTGACTTAGGTGACGTTCCATTTAAAGAAAGGAGGAGACTGGCCATCTCTTTTCGGGTGAATGTTAATGTTTCCATCTTTACGCCTCTATTCAGGAAAAAGTTCTTATGAACTTATCATAAAATGATGCTGAGCACATGTCAAAGCCCAATAATGAAAGATCTTGCCTTGTTTTAACTTGAAACAACGTTATTAACGTCAAAAACAACCGAAAATGAACGACACAGCACATTGTGTATGTATTCCGTTACATTTACAATAGGTATAAGTTCACAAGAACTGGCAATTAAGATCTCACAAAAATTATGTATGAAGGAAGGTAGCCATGGTTTTCAATTTGGTTTTGGTTGCGATTTTAATTGTACTAACTGCATTTTTTGTCGCAACGGAATTCGCCATAGTTAAGCTTCGCCCGAGCCGGGTGGATCAGATGGTGTTAGAGGGGCGCAAGAACGCGATTGCTGTACAGAAGGTTACAACGAATCTGGATGGATATTTATCAGCCTGCCAGCTTGGGATTACAATTACGGCCCTGGGACTTGGTTGGCTTGGTGAACCGACAGTGGAGAAGCTTCTCCATCCGTTGTTCGCAGCAATGAGCCTTGGAGAAAATGTAACCTCTCTTTTGTCCTTTGGTATTGCTTTTGCCTCCATTACATATTTGCACGTTGTGCTTGGTGAGCTCGCACCGAAAACAGTGGCGATTCAAAAGGCGGAATTGATCTCTGTAATTACTGCGCCGCTTATTATTTTCTTTTATAAAATTATGTACCCTTTCATCTGGATATTAAATGGATCGGCGAACAAACTGGTACGGTTGTTCGGTATGGGTCCTGCAAGCGAGCATGAAGAAGCGCACTCCGAGGAAGAGATCCGCATTATTTTGTCGGAAAGCTACCAAAGCGGTAAGATCAATAAGACGGAGTTCGGTTATGTAAGCCGGATTTTTACCTTTGATGAGCTGTTAGCACGTGAAATTATGGTGCCTCGTACGGATATGTCGTGTCTTTATGCGAACAAGTCACTTGCTGAAAATCTCGCTATCATCAAAAGAGAGCAGTTCACCCGGTTTCCCGTTGCAATGGAGAACAAAGATAATATCATTGGTACTGTGAATACGAAGCAATTTTTTCTGCGTTATGATAACAATCCGGATTTCGATTTTAAATCGCTGCTTCAACCCGTTATGACGGTGCCTGAGGTCATGCCGGTTAAGTCGCTGCTCAAAAAGATGCAGCTGGAGCAAGTCCATATCGCACTGCTCCTGGATGAGTACGGCGGAACGTCAGGCCTTATCACAATCGAAGATATTTTAGAAGAAATTGTAGGCGAAATTCGCGATGAGTTTGACCAGGATGAGAAGAAAGAGTTCGAAACGATCGGAGAAAACCACTACCTGGTAGATGGGATCCTGCTGATTGATGAACTTAATGATATGTTGGGAACAAACCTGGAGCATGAAGATGTCGACTCGATCGGCGGCTGGCTGTACAGTAAACAACCCGAATTGAAAAAAGGGGAAGAGTGGCATTATGACTCATTCACCTTCATCGTACGTGAAAGGGATAAAAATCGGATTCGTAAGATCGAAATTATCAAGCATGACGAGAAGCTGGTCCAGGAAGAGGATGAGAAGGAACCGCAACAGCTATAGCTTATTCATGCGATTCCATAGAATAAAGAACAGGAATGTAAATGCAAAGATGATCGTTCCAAGCAGAGGGGTATAGAAATCTTCTTCATGTGACGGAACTTCGTTAAAAATTTTAATTCCGAGCGAGATCGAAAAGTAAATGAGGCCGGCAAACAGAAATAGTCCGACAAGAAGCCTTAAATATCTAACCATTACATCACCTCTTGCATATAAATGAAGTTTTACCAATACAAAGTATACATACAATCAGGGAGCCGAAGGGCTCCCTTTTATATATCGTTTAATATCTTTGAACACATTAGCACGATTTAACGTAATGAGAATAACAAGCGATACCGGACCGATAATGAGTCCCAGTACACCGAATAATTTGAGTCCAACAAACATGGCGATAAGGGTATATAATGCATCCAATCCGATGCTGCTGGCGAGTACTTTAGGCTCAATCAAGGAACGCACGATGAAAATAACAGCATACAAGATCGTTAAGCCAATGGCCAAATAAAGATCACCATATATAAATTGATAAACAATCCATGGAACCATGACAGCCCCAACGCCCAGATAAGGGAGCAGATCGACAAGCCCGATCAAGAGGCCAATTGTGATCGCATAGTTAACGCCTAAGACGAATAATCCAATAATGACAACTACTGCCGTAATGGAGATCATAATGAATTGGGCCTGCAAATAACCGAATAAAGCCTGTATTAGATCTTTCCAGACGATGCCTGTCGTCTTGCGGATTCCCTCGGGGAGCAAGCTGCTGAACCTTTCCTTGTGGCGGCTCCAATCCTTACTGATGAAGAAGGCGCCAAGCAGGATAACGATCAGAATCGTGGCAAAGCTTGGTAACGCAGCGATAAAGCTAATAATTCCGTTAAAGAATGTGGCAAGCACATCGGAGCTTATTTGTGCTACAGTATCGGCGCTTTCGTTCAATCGTGTATTGATCGTCTGCTGATAATCCGGGTTTTCATCATAAATGGTGCTGATCCAATTAATAACGCCTTGTACTTCAGCGGATTGAATGAATTGCTCGTATCTTTCTTGCCAGAATCGAATTATGCCATCCATTGATTGTGATAACGCCATGATTTCAGTTACAACCTTTGTAATGAGAGCCGTGACAACTGCGATTATAGAGCCAAGAAAAAGCAGCAAGGTTAATGTAACGGCCAGCCACCTGGGGAGACGGGCTTTTTTTTGAAGAAATCGCACAAGGGGGTTCATCAAATAGGCAAGAAGCCAGGCTAGCAAGAAAGGGTAGATGAGAGGGATAACAAAATAAAAAAGTGTAAATAATCCAATTGCAACTGTAATGACAATCAGGGTTCGAACTAAGCGCTGCCGATGGGTCCGATTCAACTGCTTTCCTCCGTTCGCTAGAAACATATGTCAATATTATATGTTTTGTTAGTATGCTGAAGCAAGTTTAAGCACATTAAATAAAGTGAATGTATCGCAGCCGGTCGTTTCAAAAACAACAGATCAGCCCTGCTTCACAAATACATAGAGTCCGATAACGATTAAGGCCATTCCCGTCAATTTATTTATCGAGATGGCTTCGTTCATGAAGATGACTGCCAGTATAAAAGTAATTAAGGGGTATGTGGCGGTTATCGTCACGACGGTCGTTAATGCGCCCCGGGAAAGAGCGTACAAAAAAACGACATACGCCGTTGGCACCAGTATGCCGTTAGTCATCGCAAAAATGACCGTGTTTTTATGAAAATGAAACGGTATTCCCGCCAGCTTAGCTGAGAGCAAATAAATAAATGCCACTACAAGCATGGTAACGGTCGTAATAAAGTTCACTTCCAGCGGATGTCCGGTTGTAAGCGCTTGGCGGTCGATCAGTCCGTTAATGCCCCAAATGAAGGTAACTGTAAGAATGATGACATACAACACGGCGTCTGCTCCTTTAGCATTCTTGTCCACATTTCATTTTATGTTTGCGATGGAAATCTATGACATGTTATCACAGGCCTCTCTCAGCTTAACGTTGAAAGAGGCCTGTTCAGCTTCTTTATTGGAGAATCACAGAATAATAGGGTATACTAAAATCAATTCATAGGAAGAAGCGCCAAAAAAAGAAAAAACTTCAATAAAGAATATCCTTGCTCTGACAGTAAAAAGTCAGGGTATTGTTTTTTGGAAGTCCAGTATCATTGATGAATTGTAATAAAATATCGACCCGCAATGGATTTGGAAGGCGGCAGACTCTTTATATTGAATAAAGAAAAGGGGTTCATCCAATGCCTGTAGAACATCACAAATTAGAAACAGTCGTCATGAAGAAGGTGAGCATTCATTATCAATTGTTTAAGCCTTCGGCGTATGAGGCAAGGACGGACAAAAAGTGGCCGGTCATCTTGTTTTTGCACGGTATGAATAAACGCGGGGATGATATTCACAGTCTGGACGTATACGGGTTGAATGAGTTTGTTAAGAGCAAAAAAGACTTTGAATTCCTTGTTATTACACCTCAATGCCCTTTTTTCTCAACCTGGCCAATGGAACGTGATGCCGTCATTGCTCTAGTGAATGAAATTGTAACAAACGAACGGGTTGATACGGAAAGAATTTATTTAACCGGCTTTAGTATGGGGGGCAACGGTGTTTTGGATCTAGCCGTCAATGCCCCTCAACTTTTTGCAGCTGTTGTTCCGATTGCCGGTTGGTTAGTAGCCGAAAAAACGGAGTTATTAAAGCATATTCCGGTATGGGCCTTTCATGGTGAAGCAGACGATGTGATTCCGGTTCAAAGAACGGAAGAAATGGTAGCAGCCCTGGAAAGTATGGGCGGCCATGTTAGAATGACGACATTTCCACGGCTTAAACATAGTATTATGAACGAAGTGTATAATCATCCGGAATTATATCATTGGTTATTACAGCATAAAAAGGTTCAGAGATAAACAATCCATATAACGTCTGGCTCCAGCGTATTCCTGATAAATTGGCAATGAAAACCTATATTAACGTCTTAAAACGGGTATAAGAATAAATAAGGAGGCGGTAAAGATGAGAGAAACGATTCAGGAAGGCAATGGCTTTCACGTTATTGAAGACGGGCAAGTAATCGGTGAGATAACCTACGTAATACTTGACGAGCACACGTTAAAGATTGACCATACCTACGTCGATCCGGCGCTGCGCGGACAGAAAATCGCGGAAGACTTGGTAAAACGGGTTGTCGATTATGCAAGGGAAGCAGGCAAAAAAATCGTGCCGGCTTGCACATATGCAGATGCGCAGTTCAGAAGACGCAAGGAATATCATGATGTATGGGCCCGGTAACGCATTGAAGTGAATTAGCATTCTGATTATAAATTCATGAGCAAAGCAATGTCATGCCGGATGAGGAGATGAAGCGAGTTGCCTGATCGTATAAAAACGCTTGAACTGGCAAGGTCTTATGTGAAAAGCCGGATGGAGCATGATAGCAGCGGACATGACTGGTGGCACATCGTACGGGTTACGCGTACCGCAAAGCTGCTCGCAGAGGTAGAACAGGCAGATGTTTATATCTGCGAGCTTGCAGCGCTGCTGCATGATATTGCCGATGAGAAATTGAACGAGAGCAAGGAAGCGGGCCTGAGAAAGGTTGCCGACTGGCTCGAGTCAGCTGGCTTAGAAGCATCCGATCAGACGCATATTATGGAGATTATATCTACAATGTCCTTTGGAGGCGGCAATAAACAACCGATGGCCACGCGTGAAGGACAGATTGTTCAGGATGCGGATCGGCTGGATGCGATCGGTGCGATCGGCATCGCCCGGACATTTGCTTATTCCGGATGGAAGGGTCAACTGATTTACGATCCCGGGCTGCAGCCCAGAAATCAGCTATCCAAGGAGCAGTACCGCAATGGGCAAACGACAGCTATCAATCATTTTTATGAAAAGCTGCTCAAGCTCAAAGCATTGATGAACACAGAGACCGCCCGCCTGCTTGCAGAGGAAAGGCATCAGTTTATGGAGTTATTCCTAAAGACGTTTGATCAAGAGCTGGAGACAGGGCAAACGCCGCATATTTATTAGAATAAGGTTCTACTAACACGCGCATTGCCTGTTGAGAAATCTCAACGGGCTATTTCTTATTCTCAATAAAGATTCTTCACTTGGGTAAACCATTCATAATGTACGTGAAAATAGGAAATAATGAACCCAATTATTTCAAATGAACTAGCCAGTCACTCAGGAGGCCGTAGAAATGCTTTTGATTATGTGGCTGATTTCTTGTCGGTATTGCGTTAACACTTATTCAACTGTATAGCAGCCCTAACAACTGGTAATGTTAAACAGCATAACCCGCAGCAAGAGATACAGGAGAATGAGCGAAATGATAAATTGGAAAACATTCAAAAAATACATCATTACGGATCTATCCGAGAAGCAGCCATCTTTTTCGCTCGGACATTGGGAAGATAAGCCTAGGGATGGAACACAAAAGGGAGAAGCGGATGTAAAGACTGAACGCTTGCCTCAGATCGACAGTTTGATCGAGGATCTTGGCACGCTTCCTTCGAATCTCACAGCCAGCGTGGATTGGTTCAAGCTGCATTTTTCCTATCCCCAAAACCGCGGGCTCGTCGTTCGCCGGGTAGTAATCGGCCATACGTCTTTTCAAGCGGCCGTCATCTTCCTCGAAGGTCTGGTGGATTGGGCGCATTTAAACCGAAGCGTTCTGGTCCCTTTGATGACAATGGACGTACAGGAGGATTTTCAACCGGATGCCAGTATGCTCATTCAACAATTTGTCACGGAAGGACAGGTATCTGAAAGCAGCCAACTTCGGCAAATCGCAAACGATATTTTGAAGGGTTCCGCAGTCTTACTCGTGGACGGTTTGAACGCTGCGATTATCGTAGAAGTCAAAGGCTGGGAGAAAAAGGCGATTGATAATCCGAAAACCGAAATCGTCGTTCGCGGACCCCATGAAGGCTTTACGGAAGATATTCAAACGAATTTGTCGATGATCCGGCGCAGGCTGCGTACGCCCGATCTCCTTGTTGAAATGGGTTATGTAGGCACACTCTCGCGGACAGAGATCGCTGTTGTATATATAAAATCGATTGCAAATGCCGAGCTTGTTGAAAATGTACGTCAACGCATCGCTGCCATTCAATATGATTACATCGGCGATAGCGGAACGATCGAACAGCTGATCGAGGAAAATAACAACTCATTCTATCCAAGCATAATGAGTACGGAGCGGCCTGACAGGGTGTCAGCACAAATTGCCGAAGGATTTGTGGGGATCATTGTTGACAATTCACCCTTTGCTTTGATTGTTCCCGGTCATTTTCCGCTTTTCCTGCAAACTGCGGAGGATGCTTATCTTCGCTGGCCTTACAGCACGTTTCTTCGCATCGTTCGGACGATCGGTTTTTTTATTTCGTTGTATCTGCCCGCTGTCTATGTCGCAATAGCCAATTATCATCAGGAGATGATGCCCACAACATTGATTCTAGCCATTGCCGGTACCCGAGAGAGCGTGCCGATTCCTGTAGCAGCGGAAGCTTTCATGCTGGAGTCGATGTTTGAATTGATTCGTGAGGCCGGTGTCCGAATTCCAAGCGTCATTGGTCCAACGATCGGCATTGTGGGAGCGCTAATTCTCGGCCAAGCGGCAGTTCAGGCCAACATCGTAAGTCCCATCGTGGTCATTATTACTTCGACGACAGCTTTGGCATCCTATACGATCCCGAATTATAACATGCAGTTTGCAACAAGGATACTTCGTTTTATATATTTGCTCTCTGCTTCGTTTCTCGGTTTGATCGGAATTGTCATGGTATCGATTATTCTGTGGTCCTTTCGGGCGGCAAGCAATTCGTTCGGCGTGCCGAATCTCTCTCCGATCACGCCTCACAAGCCCAGCAACGACACGATTATTAGGGGATCAATTAAGAAACAAAAATACCGCCCGATTACAATTCGTCCCAAACAGATACGAAAAGTATCCGACATCGAAGGTGGATCGGAAAACCCAACCAAGGATCAAGGGGGAGCGAAGAAGTGAGGATACATCACATCGGAGCTCGCGAGGCGGCGGCCATAGGGATTATTTTTGTGATTACGAAAATATTCCTTCCGTTTCAGCGATCGATGGCAGAAATTGGGGGAACAGCCGGCTGGATAATTGTGCTTATCGCTGTCTTGTTCTGCCCATTGTGCTGGTGGGCAATTCGCGGCGTGATCAAGAACGGCTCCAAAGGCTCGACTTTAATCACTGCAACTGAAGAGATATTAGGTACCTTCCTGGGCAGCGTGGTCAATTTTGCTTACTTTGGTTTTTTCTTTATGATCACATTTATCGTTCTTCGGGAATTCTCGGAAATTTTAGTGACAGATATTTTGCCCAGAACCCCGCTGAGAATCATCTTGTTAACGCTTCTTATCCCCGTTGCGGCAATTGCTCATTCCGGAATCGAGACATTGGGGCGCATATGCTGGTTAACGGTCGGATTAATTGTGGCAAGTGTGGTCATTATGCTTATCGGCGGATTAATGACCCATACGGAACCGCATGCCTTATCCCCTTTTTGGGGGACGGGCAAGTCTCGTGTGCTGACGATGGGAGTTGTGAAAAGCTCCCTGTTTTCAGAGCTGCTTGTCTTTGGATTTCTTATGCCAAGAATGCGAAAAGCAAAGGAGTGGGGGAAAGCAGCATGGTGGTGTATCGCGGTTTCTTCCGTGATTTTATTTTGTACAACCATAGTTTACCTTTACATCTTTCCGTATCCAAGCGCTACGAGAATTAACGTTCCACTTCTTGAAATCAGCCGGATCATTATTTTAGGGCGTTGGATCCAAAGAGTAGAAAGCATATTTCTAGTTGTCTGGCTTATTAGTATTGTGATAAAGCTTTCTGTAGCGCTTTATTGTACGGCTGCTACATTATCGCAAATGATGCGCCTGCCCAAACATCAGCCGCTTGTCTTTCCGCTGGCCATCTCCATATATAGCTTTGCAATGCTGCCGCCCAGTGTGATGACTGCGGTAATGTGGGATCGTGATCTTCTTAGAACTTATGGTTCCATCTTTTCCATAGGTTTGCCATTAATGACATGGCTAGCAGGTATTGTCCGGAACAAATGGAGGCAGCTATGAGACGATATAAGCAAGTGTTTCATATAGGGTTAATTATCCTAGTGTCGCTGCCTCTGCTTACAGGCTGCTGGGATCGTCTGGATCCGGAAAATATGGCTTTTGTCATCGCGATTGGCGTTGATCCCGGACCACAAAACGATTACTTGTTCACATTTGCCCTTGCCGTACCAAAAACGCCAAGCGGCGGCTCCAGCGGCGGAGGACAAAGCTCTGATGGGGGCCCGAAGAAAACGATTGCGGTACATACTGTGGAAGGCTCTAATATCGCATCGGCCTTGCGGGTAAGCCAGAGCTTTATTGCGCGCAGGCTAACCCTTATTCATTCGAAAGCTTTTATACTAGGCGAAGATATGGGACGCAAGGGCGTTATGCCGCTGCTGAGCGAAGCGGTGCGTAATCGCGAATTTCGGAGAACCGTAAATATTATTACGACGAGAGGCAAGGCGGAGACCTACATCCAAAATATCCTTCCAACGACAGAGCAGGATATAAGTTTATGGTTCGAGCTGGAATTGGACCCTAATAATATTGGGGACATCATACCGAACAGAGCCCGATTTCATGAGTTTATTGTCGATATTGAAAATATGGGGGCCGGCGCGATTACGATTCTGTCAGCGCCACGGCCGGACATAAAAAAGGGCAGCGTAAAGCTGTCTTCTGAAAATGATGAATCCGATGCAGAAGCAAGTCAGCCGGATGTCAGCAAGGTATATGCAGGGCGCCTGCGTAGAAAAGGGGAAGTGCCTGTGGAGTTTTTTGGGACGGCGGTTTATAAGAGCGCTGTTCTGGAAGGGTTCCTCAGCGGTTCAGAAACTCGTGTTCTTAACATGCTTCGCGGTGAATTTATTAGATCGAGTTGGGATTTTCGCGATCCGTCCAATGAAAAGTTAATGCTGAGCGTCAATATGAGAGCCGAAAAGCAGTGTCAGATCAAAGTAACGCGCAGCGGCGATGAAGTAACCGTCAGCTTTCATGCAGCAATGGAAGGAGAGTTGATCAGTGTCCAGACACCGGTGGACTACACACTGCCGGAAAGTATCGAAAAACTGGAGCAATCCATCCAAAGCCAATTAGAGAACCAGTCGGTTGAACTCCTTAATAAAACACTTCGTCAGTGGGGGACGGATTGCTATCGAATTAATAACCACGTAAAGTCAACGTTCTCCACATGGAAGGAATGGGAAGCTTTCAGGTGGAAGGATCGAATAAAGGATGTTCATTATGAGGTGGAAACCAGCTTCAAGTTACGAGGGCACGGCGGACAAGTAGGTCCTGCCATAGAGGGGGATAAAATGCATTGATTCAGACAATAACAAATTATGGGTTTGTTATATTGGGTTCCATATGGGGAACCGTCTACACAGGGAGTTTAATTCCTAAGCTTTGGCAGCAAAAAAACTACAGGGGGGCGATCGGCATGACTGTGCTTGCGTGTTGTACCCTTATCCTTCCAACGCTGATGACTTGGTACGGGCAAAGTCATTATAACAATTTGTAACGCGTAGTAATCGTGCTGAAATAGTCAGGAACAAACTGTAGAAGCCGGCTTCACGGCAAAATCCGTCGCGACATTGTACCATGAGTCAAAAACCAAGGAAACCGCGGCAGCTGCTCATTAAGACGGTTTGAAGAAGAAGTCTTGCGGTTGAACGTGCAAGGCTTCTTTTTCAATTTTCTTGGTATTGACGATTTTGTGGATATTCTATAGTATTAAGATTGAGAATTTTGGTATACCAAACATGAAGTGGTAACTAATCTAACGCCGATAAGTCCTATGAAACTTGAATTCCATGCAGACAACCCTGACAAATTAAGGTATACAATATACCAAGCATATAAAAATCAACTTTTGGATAGCGATAGGGGTGCTCGGAATGAGAAGTTATTTTATTTTACTCATGTGTCTTTTGTTTTTAATTCAATATTTTGTTCCATCGGATTGGCTGTTATTTCTTTTGGCGGTTTTTGCTGCCGTTGCGTTTTTTGGAAGCATTACACTGGCCAGGACGACGCCTCGGATTTTTAGCCTTATCATGTTTGCAGCGGGCATCGTGTTAACATGGCTAAAAGGAGAAGGATTGGAGGCAGCCGCTCAAGGCATCACATCCAATCTGCCCTTGCTTACGTTAATCGTGCTTGTCCCATTGCTGTCGATCCCTTTTAAAATGGGCGGTTTTTTTGATTCCATACTAGTTTACCTTAGAAGATTACATAATAGCCCGATAAAATTGTTCACGGGGATTACATCGGTTCTCTTTTTTCTAGGCCCGATCTTGAATTTGGGCTCCATTCGTGTCATTCATGACTTAATCAAGGACCTGCGTTTGAAGGCAACGTTTTTATCCAAAGCGTACCTTGTAGGTTTCTCTACGACGATCCTCTGGTCGCCTTATTATGCGGCAGTGGGGATTACTTTATTGTATCTGCAGGTGTCTGTCGTAGACTATATGTCATACGGCATCGGATTAGCTGTGTTATTTTTGCTGGTAGGCATTGTCATGTTCGGCATTTGGTCGAAGAAGCAGCAGCTTGAAGCGGAAGATTATCAAGTCGAAGAGGTTACCGCCGTTCACCGCCAAAAACTCAAGGCGCTTCCTTTCATTATTCTTACGTTAATGGCCGTCACCATTACTGCTGAGTATATAACCAATTGGTCCATGCTTGTTTTGGTAAGTCTTCTATCGCTTCTATTTCCGGCTGTATGGATGCTGTACTCCAGGCAGTGGGGTCCCTTTAAACATCATCTCGTGGAATATAAAGACAAAGCAGTGCCCATTATGAACAATGAGATCATCATGTATATCAGTGCCGGATTTTTCGGGCAATCACTTAGAGGCACCACCTTTGGCGAAGGTATCAATGTCTTTATGGCGAATGTGGCGCAAACCTCATTCCTATTATTTGCTTTATTTATTCTTGTCACGATGGTGTGCGTTACCTTTGTAGGCATCCATCAGGTGGTTGTCGTTACCGTGCTTGCCACGCAGATGGACCCGGTCATGATCGGGACCTCGAAAGAGATCTTGGCAATGGTGATCATGCTCGCATGGTCAGCCTCTTCTATACTGAGTCCGGTTAATCCGATCAATCTCCTGGTCAGTACGCTATTAAAAAAATCAAGTCTGGAGGTCGGGCTCCGCGATAACGGCTTATATGTGCTCGTTGTTTGCGCCATCGGCATCGCGATTCTTAATTTCGTCCATTAAGCTTTTTCTGGTGCGAATGCCATTATATTAAACGGTTTTTAATTGTTGTTCTCTTTCTTTTTTATAGTGAGTTGATATAATAAAGTGGATAGAGACAACAAGGAGAGAACATTCATGGAAAAACTTACTCGGCCGCAAACAGTGCTGCTGATCGCTTTTTTAGTTGCCGTATGGGGAATCAATTGGCCCTTATCAAAAATTGCACTGTCTTACACGCCACCGGTACTTTTCTCGGGTTTGAGAACATTGTTGGGTGGTTTTCTTTTGTTATTTATCGCGGTTCCCAGATACAAGCGGCTGCATTTCAAAGAAACATGGGGCATCTATCTGATATCCGCTTTGTTTAATGTCGTGCTGTATTACGGTCTGCAAACGATCGGGTTAAATTACCTGCCGGCCGGTTTGTTCTCGGCCATCGTGTTCCTGCAGCCGGTCATGGTTGGCTTATTTTCATGGATGTGGCTCGGGGAGGCCATGTACGGCTTAAAAATACTGGGACTTATTGTTGGCTTTTCCGGTGTTGGCATTATCAGCATTGGAGGATTGTCCGGCCATATATCCATTGCAGGCATCTTGCTTGCTCTGGGCTCGGCGTTAACGTGGGCACTGGGAACCGTATATGTAAAGAAAAAGGGGCCTTCTGTAGATCCGATCTGGCTTGTGTCGCTTCAACTGACTGCAGGCGGCCTGTTTATGACTGCTGCAGGTTCCAGCATGGAGAGCTGGTCCGATATCAACTGGACCCTGCCCTTTGTTCTTTGCCTATTGTTTATATCGGTATTTGTCATTGCAATCGGTTGGCTTGTATTCTACAAGCTCATTGATTCGGGAGAGGCAAGCAAGGTGGCATCTTTTACTTTTCTTATTCCGCTTGTAGCCATTCTGATTGGTACCCTCTTTTTGAACGAACCGTTTACCTTTTCACTGTTAACAGGTTTGGTATTAATTCTGGTCAGCATCTATTTTGTGAACCGGACGCCGGGCAGGCTGGCTTTACTCGAAAAAAAACAGTTCCTTACACAGAAATAATGATAAAATGACAACAAATACGAGTGAAGAGACGAGGGGATGCAATTCATGGCAAAAATCAGAACCGGACACGTGCTTAAGTTTGAGGACGGCACGTATTATATCGAAGAATCACCGTTTATTACCCCAAATCTTGAGGATGCAGAGCTGTACTTTAAGTATTTTGATATTATGGAGGCACAGCAGAGGGCGGACAGGAATACCCAGCGTAATACGGAAATGCTCCGGATTGAATTTCAAGTGACGTACATCGTTCCTAAGTAAATCGAGAGATTAGAAACAGGGAGGGAACGGAATGAAATTGTCTGGCTATCAAGTGGATGAAAGGCTTGCAGCAGCCGAAGGATGGCGTCTGGAGGACGTGAAGTGGATCGTCAAGAAATACCGGTTTCGCAGTTATTTGGATGGCATCGAATTCGTGAATCAAGTGGCGAAAGCGTCTGAGAGGATCAATCATCATCCGTTTATATCCATCGATTATAAGCTGATCACGCTTCGGCTTACTTCATGGAATGCCGGCGGATTGACTGAGCTTGATTTTACTGCAGCTGCAGAGTTTGACCGGATATATTCTACTAACCATTAAGAGCTTGCTTTCATAGCAGCTCTTTTTTTTATGGGGCATAATAACGACAACATTGCCCATAATAGTCCAAGGCAATGAAATGAATGATATGCGAGGTGCGGTGATTGAAATTGCTATGGTTGGCCGGATTATTGCTGCTGCTCCCTTCGGGAAATGGGCCTGACCAGCTCATCATTACCTTTCAAGGTCAGGCTGCCATTACCGTTGACCGCGATGAATTTACTTTACCCGGAACATCGATGATTGACCTGGAAAAACTCGATTCATTGTTAAACCTGCTGGATAAGCGCATCTATCAAGAACCGCAAAACGCCCATATCAACGGCCAAGGGCAAATCATACCCGAGCAGCTTGGGCAGCGGTTGGACCGCAAGCGGTTTACACAGCGGTTTTTCAACTATTACTTCGGTGAAGGATTTTCTGTGATCGCTGTTCCCCGGGAAACAATATATCCAAAAGTGGATCAGGAATTGCTTGCGCAAATTAGGGAAAAGCCAATCGGCCAATATGTAACTTATTTTAATATGAGGAACAAAAACCGTTCTCACAATATTACGCTTGCAGCCAAGGCCATTAATAATGTGGTTGTTTTTCCCGGGGAGACTTTTTCATTTAATCAGGTTGTCGGCAAGCGCACCAAGGAGAAGGGATATTTGCAAGCGCCGGTTATCGTACGAGGGGAATTGTCCGAAGGGATCGGCGGGGGAATCTGCCAGGTTTCCTCCACGCTGTTTAATGCCACGGACCGTGCAGGATTGAAAATTGTACAACGATATTCGCACAGCAGGAATGTTCCGTACGTGCTTCCCGGACGCGATGCCACAGTAAGCTGGTATGGGCCGGATTTTGTATTTCAAAACCACTACAACCAACCCATATTGATACGGGCTTATGCGGCTGGAGGAAGAATGTTTGTGTCCATCTATTCCTCCGATCTGATCGAATATAAGCCGAGGGAGATACCCGGCATTTCAGGGCATAGGCTTCCCGAGGAGATTTCCATCACTGCACTGCTGGCAGAATACGTCAGCTAACCTCAGCAGCGTCATAACATAATGGGCCCTGAAACAGGAAACCCTACACAACGTGACGAGTAAATGATGAGGAAGAGGTGATACGCGATGCCCAGCAGGTTAAAACGTTTGTTGATCGGACGTCCAATGAAAAGTACTGAACTTGAGCTTGAAAAGCTCAGTAAGCTTAAGGCTCTAGCCGTCTTATCATCGGATGCCCTGTCTTCGGTCGCTTACGGTACCGAGCAAATTCTGATTGTACTGGTGACGGCAGGATTTGCAGCGATTTGGTATTCCATTCCGATCTCCCTCGCAGTTCTGGGTCTGTTGCTGATCTTAATTTTGTCGTATCGCCAAACGATCTTCTCTTACCCGGCAGGCGGCGGAGCTTATATTGTAGCGAAAGATAATCTGGGTGTTTCGACCGGGCTGCTCGCAGGCGGTTCGCTGCTTGTTGATTACATATTGACTGTGGCGGTGAGCTCCTCTGCGGGAACCGACGCCATTACTTCGGCCTTTCCGGCATTGCATGATGATCGCGTGCTTATTGCGCTGACTATGATTCTGTTTCTGACAATCATGAATCTTCGCGGCATTACCGAGTCTGCATCCGTTCTTGCTATTCCCGTATATCTTTTTGTCATAGCCATTTTTGTGCTTATCGTCTCCGGAGTGTTCAAATATATAACCGGCGGCATTCATGCCGAAGTGCCGGAGATCGGGACGGCGGTATCGAACGTTAGCTTGTTCTTGCTTCTCAAGGCATTCAGTTCCGGATGTTCCGCATTAACCGGGGTTGAAGCGGTATCCAATGCAATTCCTAACTTCCGGCCGCCTGCCGAACGCAATGCAGCAGCAACACTGGTGATGATGGGTACGATACTCGGGACCATGTTTATCGGCATCAGCCTGCTTGCCTACTGGTATGGGATTAAGCCGGATCCGGAAAATACAGTGGTATCCCAGATCGCAGCGGCGACCTTTGGCCGCGGCATCCTCTATTACGCCGTGCAAGGCGTTACTGCATTAATATTGTTTCTCGCTGCCAATACGGCATACTCGGCTTTTCCTCTGCTTGCTTTCATGCTGGCTAAGGACAAATATATGCCTAATGCTTTCATGATACGGGGTGACCGCTTGGGTTTTTCCAACGGCATTATTTTTCTGGGCATATTCTCAGCGATCCTTGTCACTGCATTTGATGGTCATACGGAAAATTTGATCCCGCTTTACGCGGTAGGGGTGTTCATTCCTTTTACCTTATCCCAGCTTGGCATGATGGTTCGTTGGCTTAAGCTGAAGACGTCAGGTTGGGTGTTCCGTTTTGCCATTAACACGATCGGGATGTTAACCACGCTGGCAATCACGCTCATTTTCATTTTCACTAAATTTAATCAAGTATGGACAGTGTTTGTTTTTTTACCGATTGTCATCCTTCTCTTTTTCCAGATTCACCGTCATTACATGAATATAGCAAGTGAGCTAAGAATTAATATGCAGCAAGACAAGCCGGTCATTAAAGGCAGCACGATTGTCGTTCCCGTCGCCGGCATTACCCGGGTGGTGATGAATTCACTAAGCTATGCGAAGTCGCTTACGGAGAATGTGGTTGCCGTATACGTAGGCTTTGACGATGATGACATCGAGCGCATGGAGAAAAAATGGGAGGAATGGAATCCGGGGGTGCGGTTAATCACACTGCGCTCAAGCTACCGGAGCATTATTCGGCCTATCATGAAATTTATCGAAACGGTCGAGTGGAAAACAGCGGAAACCGATCATATCACCGTATTGATTCCGCAATTCATCACCAAGCACTGGTGGCATTATATCCTGCACAATCAGACCAGCTTGCTTCTCAGAGCTTACTTATTCAATCAAAAAGACGTAGTGATCGCGACGGTTCCATATCATCTGCAGCGATGACCGGATCACATGCAAACAGATCAAGAGAAAGGGATGACAGAATGGACAAACGCCATGACCGGCAAGCAGACCTGCCGCAGTATCCAAAGTCCCACTGGCTGGCTTCTGCAAGCCTCCCGGACTTCCCCAAGCTCTCAGATGATATCAAGGTGGATGTGGCCATCATCGGAGCAGGAATCACCGGCATAACGACTGCTTATTTGCTTTCAAAACAAGGAATCAAGGTCGCCCTGATTGAGGCTGGACAAATCCTGAACGGAACGACAGGACACACGACAGCCAAGATCACGGCTCAGCATGACCTGATCTATGATGAATTGATGGCTCACTTTGGCATCGAACAGGCTCAGCATTATTATCAGGCTAATGTGGAAGCATTGCAATTCATCAGGAATGAGATCGAAACGCACCAGATCGATTGTGACTTCCATATGGAAGATGCTTATGTGTACACGAATGCCGATAAATCCATCCAAAAAATCACGAACGAATATAAAGCCTATGAAACGCTGGGCATACCCGGTGCTTATGTTGACCGGACACCGCTGCCCTTTCAGACAAAAGCGGCCGTTGTGATGAAAGGACAGGCGAGATTCAACCCGGTCGCATACTTGTTCCATCTAGTGTTGCAGATAATCAAGCGGGAAGGCCGGATTTACGAGCATACCACAGCTGTGGATATCACCAAAAATCAACGTTTTTCTGTCATCACCAACGGAGGGTATGTGATCACATGCAGCCGCGTTGTTATGGGATCCCATTTTCCTTTTTATGAAGGCGGCGGCTTATACTTCACGAGAATGCATACGGAACGGTCTTATGTGCTCGGAGTGAAGACGAACAAGGCTTTTCCCGGAGGAATGTACCTGAGCGCAGACGAGCCCAAACGTTCCCTTCGGGCAACGTCGATTGACGGAGAGAACATGCTGCTGATCGGCGGGGAAAGCCATAAAACGGGTCAGGGCATATGCACAATCAAGCATTACGAAGCGTTGAAGCGGTTCGGAGAAGAGCATTTCGGGTTGAAAGAGATCCGTTACCGTTGGTCTGCGCAAGATTTAATCACTTTAGACAAGCTTCCTTATATCGGGCAGTCGACTTCAGGAACTCCAAATATCTATATTGCTACAGGTTACAAAAAATGGGGGATGACCACAGGCACGGCAGCGGCGCTGCTGCTGGAGAAGCTCATCACCGGCGCAGACAGCCCCTATCAGGAGCTGTTCAATCCTTCGAGAAAATTTCATGCCGATCCGGGCCTGAAAACCTTCATCGTCCAAAATGCAAATGTGGCCAAACATTACATTACAGGCAAACTGGGAATGACCTACAAAAAGCCGGAAGAGCTGAAGGACGATGAAGGGGCGGTTGTTAAAGTAAATGGAAAGAGAGCCGGCGCATACCGGGATCAACAAGGCCAATTACATATCGTAGATACAACCTGCACACACATGGGATGTGAGGTGGAGTGGAATGATGGAGAACGGACATGGGATTGTCCTTGCCACGGTTCAAGATTCTCCTTCGACGGAGAAGTGCTGGAAGGGCCGGCCGCTAAGCCTTTAAAAAACATCACCTTCGCACACATTTATACAACAGAACCCTTATAAGCTTGTCATTCACCAGGGATTCGTTTCGTACACAGCAGCTCTTAATAAAGGGCTGTTTTTTTGCATTGCGGCTATGGGCTGTCGTCATAATGAGATAAATCGATGAATAGACATGTTTAAAGCAACAGCCTTGTCCGAGCTTCAAGTACCCAGTACTTGGATTTTAAAATAGAACAAGAGGGGATGGATGGAGGATGGAACATATGTCTTCAAGCATAGCGATCTTGGGCATTGGTACGGCGCTGCCGGCCTTTCGGATCGATCAGGCCGAAACAGCGGAACGCGTAGCAGACGCATTAAGGGAAGATCCAAGCTCCTCACGTTGGGCAAAAAAAATTTTCAAGCAGTGTGCTGTAGAGTCCCGCTATACCTGTGAGCCTAATTTGCTTGAATCCACTCCTGATTGCCGGTATTTTTCGCATACTTCATTAAGAGGGGTTCCGACAACCTCCGAACGAATGAAAACCTACAAGAGGGAGTCGGTTCCGCTTGGGCTGGATGCGGCGAGAAAAGCGCTTTTGGATGCAAAGGCGGATGCTTCTGACATTACACATCTGATTACAGTTAGCTGCACCGGGCAATTCCTTCCGGGCATAGATGCTGCATTGGCCGTACAGCTTGGGTTAGCTGCTGATGTGAACCGGATTATGCTTCAATTTATAGGATGCGCTGCCGGTTTAAAGGCGGTATGCTTGTCGCGGCACCTCGTATTAGGCAACCCGTCTGCTAAAGTATTAATCGTCTGTGTGGAGTTATGCACGCTTCACATGCAGCCGGGCGGAGGGCGGAAGGCTTTGTTCGCGGCTGCGCTGTTCGGCGACGGTGCCTCGGCTTGCGTGGTCGGACGGGCAGGATCGAGCCATAACGGCATCTTTAAGCTCGGGACAGATCATTCCGTTCTGCTGCCGGATTCGAGCGATGAGATGGTATGGGAGGTAGGCGATCATGGGTTTGATCTATATCTTTCCCCTAACATTCCAAAGCTGATCGGGAGATTCATTCCTGCAGAGGTGGAACGATTAATAGATGGAGATGACAAACCTGAGCTATGGGCAATTCATCCTGGAGGCAAAGGGATCGTCGATATTTTGCAGGACATGTTCGGGTTGACCGATGAACAAAGCCGGTCAAGCCGCTGCGTGCTTCGCAATTACGGAAATATGTCCTCTGCTACGATCTTATTCGTGCTTAACGAGATGAGACGCGAGTTGAAGGAGCTGGGCACCGAAGCGGCGAACGGGATCGCTTTGGCATTCGGGCCCGGCCTTACCGCCGAACTGCTCAAGTTCACTTATCTTGCTCCGGTAAAGATACCAGAGCCGCTGTTAGGCGGCAGTGCCTGTGTGTAGAGGACTTGAGCAGCGGGCCAAGCAGCCCGAATTGATGGATGATTTCTCGCAGGGCGGTCCGGAGCTGAGCGAAGCCTTTGCCCATCTTCGACGGCTTAACCGGATTTTCGGTGCTGCGGCACCTACGCTTTACGGTGTACAGCGATTGTGGGGCGAAGCGGAAAAACCGCGGCATTTGTCCGTCATGGATATCGGAGCGGGATCCGGAGAAGTGAACCGGGAGCTTTTGCGCTGGGCGGATAGGCAGGACATAGACCTTACGATTACATTAGTCGATCGGACTGAAGAGGCTTGCGAAGAGGCAAGGCGGATCTTTCATCACGAACGCCGGGTTCAGGTGATGAGATGTGATCTGTTTATGCTGCCGGAAGCTTGTGCGGACATCATTACCGGGACGCAATTTATCCACCATTTCGCATCGCATGAGCTTTGTGGCGTGGTAGCTAACATGCTGCGCCGATCCCGGTTAGGCGTAGTCATTAATGATATCCACCGGCATTGGATCGCCTGGTCTGCAGTATGGCTTGCGGTACGGATGATCTCAACGAATCGGTATATTCGACATGACGGGCCGCTGTCCGTTGCAAAAGGATTTCGCTTGGCTGATTGGCAGCAGCTTAGAGATGAACTTGGCGGACCGGAGATGTCTGTTGCCTGGCGACCGTTATTCCGGTATGCCGCCGTCATCCGGAATAACAGGGTCAATATTAATCAACGGAGTGGATTGGTATGAACCATAACCTGGATGCGGTGGTGATCGGAGCGGGAATCGCTGGCGGCAGCTTGGCCAAAGCTTTGGCGGATAAGGGATGGGGAACCTTACTAATCGACCGGCAAGCGTTCCCGCGGCATAAAGTCTGCGGAGAATTTATCTCCCCGGAAGCACAGGGGATGTTGAACGGATTCGGCTTGCGTGATCCGGTGGAAGCGCTGCTTCCGAGCAGTATTAACTATGTGAGGCTGCGCTTCAGCGAGGGGGAGGACTTGGAAATTCCTTTGCCCGGCACAGCGCTGGGGGTAAGCCGTTATGTTTTGGATCCCATGTTGCACAATGCGGCTGTAAGTTCAGGGGTACAGCTGCTTGCAGGCACAACGGTCACTTCGGTGTCCTCAGGCGATGAGGGATATCATATAGTGACGAAACGGCACAGTGGTATTCAGACCTTTAAAGCACGAGCGGTTATTGCCGCCTGGGGAGCCAATCCTCGTTCGGGCTTCCGGGATGATCGCCGTCATTCCGCACGGAATGCGTATATGGGCGTCAAATCGCACTTTAGCGGCATTGATATGCAGCCGGCTGTGGAGCTTTATTTTTTTTCCGGCGGGTACCTAGGTATCTCCCCGGTTGAAGGCGGACATTTCAATGTCGCGGCACTGTTAAAACAACAAGCATTTAAGAATTCAGGGAAAACGATTCTGAGCATGATCGACGGCGCGGCGCGCAGAAACCCGAAACTTTACGACAGGCTGGCGCAAGCCGTTCCAATCCCCGGGACTCAAGCAGCCACAGCCCCGGTTAATCTAAGCCGCAAGCCGGCTGCATGGGGCTTACTCCCCCATGTCGGGGATGCGGCGTTAATGATTCCTCCGCTCTGCGGAGATGGCATGTCGATGGCGCTGCGCTCCTCCCAATTATGCGCCGCATACGCAGACAGCTACCTGCGCGGTCAGATCTCGCTTTCTCAGTGGAAGCAAGGATACAGCAGATCGATCGTGCGGGAATTCAGCGCCCCCCTGCGGTGGGGAAGCCTCCTCCAAAGACTGTCGGGCGTCCCTGTCCTGCCCCGTCTGCTTTTAAGCTTAGCGCGGCTTTCGCCAGGGCTGGCGGCAGGCTTGATACGCGCGACACGTCTAAAAGACAGCGATTAGATGATTACAGAGGAGCAACGATATGGGATATCATCTGCTTGCCCTCATCTCCGTGCGATATGCAAAGCCCATTATATTGCTGTGGGCGTTGTTCTTCGTCTGTTTCGGTTATTACGCCCCTAAACTGCCCGATGTGCTGAAGGATCATGGCTTGACCCCCGATGGCGCTTATGGGGAGGTTCAGCAGATTCTTGTTTCCGATTTTCATATTCCGGAGGACCCGGTCCTGCTTCTGTTTGAGAAAGAGGATCACGTTTCCCAGGAGCAATTCCGCCGGTTTATACAAACAGCGCTGCAGCAGCTCCACGGAATCGAGGGCCTGCCGCAAGCGGCCTCTCCGCTCGAGATCGAGGGGATGCTGAAAGAGAATGCCGCTTATGCGCTGCTTGTTTTTAAGCAGCCCTCCTATGAGATCGAACCCGTGCTGGAGGAGATTCGGAGGCGGCTGCCTGGATCTGGGGATATCACCGTGAAAATGTCGGGAAAATCCGTCGTACAGGCGGATGTGAACCAGGCCAGCCGCCATGACATGAGGCAGGCGGAACTGATCGGGATCCCGGCTGCCTTTCTTATCCTATGGTGGGCGTTCGGAGGGATTGTGTCCGCTTTGATCCCCATTGTCATGGGGATCATCGGGGTTACCGGAACGATGGGACTAATGTATGGGCTGGGGACAAAGGTAGAGCTGTCTAACTTTGTATTGAATGTCATTCCCATGGTGGGGCTTGCGCTAACGCTGGATTTTGCTTTGATCGTGGTCAGCAGGTTTAGGGAGGAATTAACAAAAAGCGCTGTTGAACCGGCATTAGCTGTGACAATGAAGACTGCCGGAAGAGCCGTTGTATTATCAGCGGCCTGCGTATTTCTAGGCTTGACTGGGATTTTGTTTATTCCGCTGCCGATCTTTACTACTGTAGCTCTAGGGGCGATGGCGGTATTAACGGTTTCATTACTGTTGACGTTGACTCTGCTTCCGGCGCTTCTGTCGATGATCTGGCCTGCCATTCAAGCAGAGAGCAAACCGCTCGCCGCCGGTCGGCACAAGGTTAGGCGGCATTCTTTCTACCGGTATGTGATGAGAAGGCCTGTTCGAATGGGCCTGCTGGCTTCTTTGCTGTTAATCGCTTGTTTGCTGCCTTTGGGCCGGATGACACTAGGTATTCCCGATGCCGCTTCCTTACCGCATGGTTATGAATCCCGCAGGGCTGATGAGGCATATCAGTCTTATTTCGTCTCAGCTTCTGTCTCGCAAGTTCATCTCATTGTTCAGGGCAGCGCTTATTCCTTTACCAAAGCCGATTGGATCAAAACGGCTGCTCTCATAGCAAGGTTAAATCGCGATCCGGATGTACAACGCGTGGATTCTGTATTCAGCAATATGCAAATGCCGCCCGAGCAGCTTCATTTCTTATTGCAAAGGCCGGACTTGAAACGAAAATATGAACCGGTGCTGCAGCGATTTGTTCATGGAAACCGAATGCTTGTTCATGTGACGATAGCGGGTGCACCGTCATCAAAGCAAGCGAAGGATTGGATCAGCGCTTGGGAGCGTCAAGGGGAGACGGGAGCCATCCGTTTTCTAATCGGAGGAGAGGCAAAGTACCAGCAGGAAGTTTTTGATGCGATTTTTAAACATGTAAAGGATGTCCTTTTATTTGTGTTGATTTCCAATTTTATTGTGTTGTTCATCGCTTTCCGTTCCGTACTGATTCCAATTAAAATAATGGCCATGAATCTCCTGAGCTTGGGGGCTTCGTTTGGTATATTAGCGTGGATTGTTGAAGGCGGGCACCTGGGAATGGAGTCTGGCAGCATCGCCATTATGATCCCCGTGTTTATTTTCGGCTTGGTATTTGGCATCAGTATGGATTACGGCGTGTTCCTGATCTCGCGAATTTATGAGGTATACCGGGAAACACAGGATAATGACCAAGCAGTATGGATGGGACTGGCCACAACGGGCAGGATGATCACCTCCGCTGCTGCGATCATGATCGCGGTAACCATTCCCTTCGCATTTGGAGACGTTGCGGGCGTTAAGCAGCTTGGAATTGGCATCGCGTCGGCCATCTTTATCGATGCAACCATCATCAGGATGATCTTGGTTCCCTCCCTAATGAGACTGCTTGGAAGATGGAATTGGTGGGCGCCGTAAAACGGGTTTTCTTTTAAAGAAAAAAGGGGTATAATCGTATTCATTGAATGACATAAGAGCTGAATCTTCTTGGAAAACGGGGGAACCATAAGTTTACTTTGCTCACCTCGCAGGCTTTACTGAACAGGACTCACGGCCTACAAGCATTGGGTTACCAGTGCTTTTTTTTGTGTTTATATTCGAAGACCAGTGCAAAGGAGGATAACGATGAATTATTGGAACCAGATCGATAAACGGACCCTAGGGATATTCTTTGTTATCTTCCTCCTTGCTTATTCAACCCTTGTGCCTTTTGCTGCTGACGGGGATAAAGTGTACTTGCCCGATTCCCCGATTATTTCCGCAGTCCACGAAGGCCAATTCGAAACGATAACCAGGCAGCATGGGGGACAAAAATTCATTTCCTCCGGATTTTATCAATATGCGATTTTGATGCTTCAATTCGTTTTATTGTATGTGATTTCCGCGAAGCATCTGAACAATTCGATTGCCTTGCGGTTAAAGCATTTAATGCTGGATCCTGTGAAATTTACATCGAATTATGTTGTTTTCTTCTTCCGCTCCATTTCATAACGCACAGCTAAGCGATATTTAATGAAGAAGGGAAACAAACAACATGAATATGAAAAGAATACTGGCTTTTGTGTTAACGATTATCCTCACATCTGCAATCGTCATTACGACGATGCCAACGATTATTAACGGCATCAAATTGGGCCTTGATTTGAAAGGCGGCTTTGAAATTTTGTATGAAGCGCAGCCAGTTGTAGAAGGCGGCACCATTACGAAAGAAGCGTTAAGGGAGACAGCCAAAAGCCTGGAAAAAAGGGCGAATGCCTTCGGCGTTGCCGAACCCGAGGTAACTCCTGAGGGAAGCAACCGGATCAGAGCGAGAATTGCCGGTGTTTCGGATGAAAAAACGGTTCGGGAAATTATGAAAAAACCTGCGGAGCTTACATTTCGCAGTATGAGAGGCTGTAAGGAAGGAGCAGAGTTCTGCAAAGTAGAACTGCGGGGCAGTGATTTCGTAGAGGGCGGGGCGGACATCTATCAGGATCAATTAGGCAGATGGACGATCACGATCTCGTTGAAGGATGCCCAAAAATTCGCTGAGGTTACAAGAGAGATTGCGAAGAATGTACCCAACAATAAACTCGCCATTTATCTGGATGATACACAGCTTTCAGCGCCTGCTGTAAATCAGGAAATCAACAGCGACCAGGCGATTATCGAGGGCGATTACACCCATGAGGAAGCGCGGAATTTGGCGGATGTGATCAATCTTGGCGCACTGCCGCTAAAGCTGACGGAAAAGTACACCCAATCCGTAGGGGCTACGCTAGGCCAGCTGTCGCTGCAGCAAACGCTGTTAGCGGGAACCATAGCGTCCATTTTCATTCTGTTATTCATGATTGTCGTATATCGCGTACCGGGCCTGATTGCCAGCATAACCTTGATCGTCTACAGCTGGGGCCTGCTGCTGCTGTTTTATTGGATGCAGGCGACACTCACGCTGCCTGGAATTGCAGCCTTTGTGCTCGGAATCGGGATGGCGGTAGATGCCAATATCATTACTGCAGAACGAATACGGGAAGAGCTGAGAAGCGGCAAAAGCCTGTTGTCGTCACTGCGGGCGGGATCTAAAAATTCGTTCCGTACCATTTTGGATGCGAATCTTACGACCATCGTGGCGGCTGCTGTTCTATATTATGTCGGCACAGGTGCCATCCAAGGGTTTGCGTTAACCCTGATTTTGAGTAATGTGCTTAGTATGGTGACGAACGTGTCGTTTTCACAGCTTCTGCTTCATTTACTGGTCCGCAGCGAACTCATCCGCAAACCGGAATATTTCGGGGTGAAGCAAGCGGACGTCAGGCCGCTGTCCAAAAACAAAGCTGATGAGAAGCCGTATTACAAGCTGTATGACTTTGTGAAACGCCGTAATTTCTTTTTCGCGCTCTCTTCGCTGATCACAGTACTAGGCATTGTGACCTTGCTGCTGTTCAACTTGAATTATGGCGTGGATTTCAAAGCCGGCACAAGCTTGGACATCTCCATCGGGCAGTCGATCACGCACGACGAAGCGGAGAAGCTCATTACTGACGCAGGCATTACACCAGCGTCGGTGACGATCGGCGGCGATAACAACAGCCGCATTTCGGCCCGTTTCGAACAGGTATTAAGCTCGGATAAAGGTGATGTGGACCGCATTATTCAGCAGTTCAAGAAGGTTTATGGCGAAAAAGTTTCGGTTGAGGAGAATACGGTCGATCCAGGGATCGCGCAGGAGCTGGGGGTCAAAGCGATCATCGCTGTGGCTGTGGCCAGCCTGGGCATCATCATTCTGGTCAGCTTACGTTTCGAATGGCGTTTTGCACTGGCGGGGATCGTTGCGCTGCTGCATGACGCGTTCATGGTTGTCAGCGTATTTTCGATCTTCCGGCTTGAGGTTAATCTGCCTTTTGTCGCCGCCGTTCTTACGATCATTGGTTATTCCATCAATGATACGATCGTAATATTTGACCGGATTCGTGAAAATCTTCGATTTGCCAAAGTTAAAACCTTTGAAGACCTTTCACATCTTGTGAATACGAGCATCTCGCAGACATTGGCGCGTTCGATCAATACCGGCTTGACCGTATTGGCCGCTTCGCTTATCCTCTTTATTATGGGCGGTGAATCGATCAAGCTGTTCTCGCTGGCCATGACGCTGGGATTGATCTTCGGGATGTACTCGTCGATTTTTATTGCCAGCCAAATCTGGCTGCTCCTGAAGAAAAGATCGTTAAACAGTAAAACCGCTGTTACTCCAGAGCAGGAGTAGAAGAGGCATAGAACACCATCTGCACCTTCTGTACCTTATACAGTCGGGACAGGTGGTGTTTTTTCAAACATGAATAATGAACACAAGGAGGCAGGGCAGCAATGAAGCAAACGGTAGCATTTCTCTATGCACATCCCGACGACGAAACCTTTCTTAGCGGGTGCTTGATAAGGCAATTGGCGGATGAGGGCCATATACCGGTCCTTCTGCTTGCAACCAAAGGCGATGCAGGCAAAAAGAATGGTCGTGCCGCGCATCTTTCAAATGAAGAGCTGGCGGTGATGAGGGAGAAGGAGATGGAGAAAGCGGCAGACATTTTGGGCATTTCGAATATTACGTATTTGAATTACCTTGATGGCAAGCTGAACACGGTAGATGAGCAGATGTTCGTGGATCAGGTTGTCCGATTTCTCAACGAACATCGCCCGAAGGTCATCGTGACATTTCCTGAAAACGGAGGGAACTATCATCCCGATCATATCGCGATCTCTCAGATTACAACTTCAGCCGTATTGAGTGGAAGATGCCCTTCCGTAGAGAAGCTGTACTATGCTGGAATCCGTGAAGACATCGATGCGATTCAGGGACAGCCGGCTATAACAGTGGATACAAATCCGCAATGGAACGTGAAGGCTGAGGCGCTGCGCGCACACCAATCCCAGATCTTCGCGATCGAGCGGTATTTTGGCGACCTTAACGCATGTCCGGAAAACAGGCGGCACGAAGCTTTCACGCTGCGTTGGGAGAGAGGAGCAGACTGGCCGAATAAAGCCGAACAGTCTTTATTTGACGGTATGTAACCGATGCAACATTTCCCAATTAGAAAATATTAATGACCTTATCACCCTATAATCCTGTAAAATGTGCGAATGTATTAGGGAAGGGGTGATCGTTCTTGGAAAAGAAACGTTGTTTATTTTGTAATGAAACCGTAGAAGTAGAAACGATAGACGATTGCGACTGGTACATTAGCTGCTGCTGTTCTCCTGACGGATCTTATGGACTCCATAATCATAGCTTTGAGTTTTACCAATCGCTTTCCTATGAGACGAAACGACAGATGTTCCCGATCATTTCCGCTCATATACGGGAGCAGACGGATTGCGGTGAAACGGTAGCTCTTGCCGGGGAGGATCTGAACGCGATTGAGACCGATCCGCGCAGGCCGGTTACCATCGAGGATAAGGGGTATCGCCTGCTTCAATATTTGCACAGACATACCAGCAAGCCGGGCGAGCCTGTCGTAATCAGGCAGCTTTCCAAAAGCTTCAACCTGACTTATTCTCCTAATTTGCAGGAACTCGTATATATTATTACCAAACTGATGGACGAGAAATCGCTTGAGCGGGAAGGCTCGACCTTCAAGCTTACGGAGAAAGGGTGGAGGGAAGCGGTAGCCAGCGGCAGAGGCAGGTCGTACAAGCCTTGTGTTGTGCTGCTGCCCGATGTGGACAAGCAGCGCCCGGAATGGTCGGTAAATGTGCTTCCGACGATCGAGCAGTGCGGTTATCTCCCTCATGTGATCGAAAAGGCGGAAGCCGGTCAAACGGGCGATCACATGGAACAGCTCCTGTCCAAGTGTAAGCTGGTGATCGCTGATTTGACCGGACATTCTCCGGAGGTTTATTTTGCGGCCGGTTTAGCGCTCGGGATGAACAAGACGGTGATATGGACCCTGCCGCACGGCGAGGCGAACCGCTTGCCTGTTCACTCGGAGCTCATTCGTCCATTAGTATGGGAGACGACGGATGAACTGGCTGCTATGGTACATCAGCGCCTAAGCTTATCCTAATGAATGAAGAGGCATATCCGTATCAGCGGTTATGCCTCTTCAGCATATTGATTGATAAACCGGAAGCTTCCGTAATCAATGACGACGAAGCGTTTTTTGTAACGCGCCAGGTTTTTCTCGCGAAGGCTGCGCGCGACGATCTTCTCCTTCAAGAAACGATTTCTGATTTTAGATAGCGTCATTTCATCCTTGTCCGACAATACCGCCCTCCGTTTTAACTTTTTCATAATGATCCACCCATGTCCATGCTCCATTACCGGGCATAAGTATCTTCGCATTCTTCTTGAACAGCGGGTGTAGATGTCATATTCCCTTTGATTGCTTCGTAAGCCTCTTCTTGATATTGCGATTTTGAGCACATAACCGTTCTTAAGATCATAAACGATTCTTGTTTTTCCGGAGCCAAGTATTTTGTAGCGCAGCTTCAAGAACGTTTTGGCCCGATTTTCTTTTTGTTCTTCTGTCCGCGATTTCTGTTTGATCATAATGGGTATCCACCGCCGAATCGTCTTCTGCTCGTTTTCGGACAGATACTTGCTTTTCACCGTTTTAGCCAACCTGTCACCCCCAACTAATCGATTACTAACAGCTTATGCAGCGGGGAGAGGTCTTGTCTCGGCGAACATATATCGATGCGGCAAGGGGGTTGTTAAACCGATGCATTCACGTGTTTCATAATATGAAATCAATTTCATTGAAATCAAATGGAGGGGTTGTTATACTTTTTTCAGAAGATCCAATCCACACACCACACGATCGCATCACGCTTTTCAAGTGAAATACTCTAATTTGTTAAGTGACCCGTTGATCGACCCATTACTACTATTCTGATTTCAGCAGACCTCACGCTAACTTCCCATTCTATTTCCGAATTACAGCCAGATTTAATATGTAAGCGCTTATAAACTTAATATTCAGAAAATGGATTGAGGGATTTTAAAAAAGTGAACCAGCTCTCAGCTTTTTCGAAATGCACTTTTTTAGAAAGTTTCACCCATTGACTACTTAAAGGGGGGATAAAAGCTCTGGAACAAATGGTATTACAGAAGGTCAAACATCGGTTATGTCGTTCAAAAAACAACCATTGGAGGAATGTACTATGAATCTGAAGGATATCCACAAACGTGTCATTCGCAGACAGGATGTACCAGCCAATTGGGATGCATTTCCGGATTTTAAGAAAGCGACTTACCGGTATATCGGAACGATGGCATCCACGGAGACAAAGATTCCCCCGGTTTTAATGGAAAGCGACATTTCGTTAGGTATTATCGAAGCGGGCCCCGGTCCTCAAGCCAGGCTGCACGATCATGAGATCGAAGAGATTTTCATGCCGCTTGAAGGCATGTGGGAATTTTTCTGGGGGCCGAACGGTGAAGAGAGAGCGACTCTGGGACCTTTGGACGTGATCACGGTTCCGCCCGGGGTGTTAAGAGGGTTCAACAACGTTGGGGCAGGAACAGGGCGCTTGCTGGTGCTGCACTCCAGCGCGGAAGCCGAGGGAGCCGCTTTTGATAAAAAGGAAAATCTCTCCAATGTGACGGATACGAACAATCATCGGAATGCTTGATTCACGGATGGTTCTGAAGCGAAATCGGTACCTTACGGAATGATCCAAATTCTAGAAGGTGGGAGGTACTATGGATAAAGAACGATTAATTGAAGCTTATACTGTAATGAGAACAATCCGGAGATTCGAAGAAACGTTGAATGACCTGTATGCGGAAAATTTTATCCGGGGTTCGATCCATTTGTCGATCGGTCAGGAGGCTGTAGCAGCCGGCGTAGGGCTGGCAATGGCGCCTCAGGATAAGCTGACAACGACTTACCGCGGTCATGGTCATGTTATCGCCAGAAAAACGCCCATCCGATTTTTAATGGCCGAAATGCTGGGCAGGGAGACGGGAATCAATAAAGGGCGCGGCGGTTCGATGCATTTTACCGATGTGAGCCGGGGCGTGCTCGGCGCTAACGCGATCGTCGCGGCGGGGATACCTCATGCGGTTGGAGCAGCCTACAGCGCGAAGTACCTTAAGGAGGATTTTGTAACGGTCACGATATTCGGCGATGGCGCAACGAACCAGGGGGCTTTTCATGAAGCGCTGAATCTGGCCGCGGTCTATCAGCTTCCCGTGCTGTTTGTATGCGAGAACAATCTTTATTCGGAGATGACGCCGATCGAAGAAATCGTGCCGGTCGACAACATGGCAGAACGTGCGGAAGCCTACCGGATTCCGTCGTTTATCGTCGATGGCTACGATGTTGAGGAAGTTTACGGAGCTGTAAAAAAGTCGATTGAGGATATACGTTCCGGGAAAGGCCCTGTATTTCTGGAGATGAAAACGTACAGGCTCGTAGGCCATATGTATGGCGACCAAGAAATCTACCGGTCAAGAGAAGAAGTAGAATCCTGGAAGGTCAGAGACCCGCTCAGCACAACGGCTGACAAGCTGGCAGCGATGGGGGTGGATATCAACGGGATCAATGCATCGGTAGAAAGGGATATCGAAGATGCCGTGAGCTTTGCGAAAGAAAGCGCTTGGCCGGATCCGAGCCGGTTGTATGAAGGCGTATATTTCGGAGAATAGGAGGTAACGTCGAATGGCTCAGAAGATGACCTATACGCAAGCGCTCAATTTGTCAATAAAAGAAGAGATGGAACGGGATGACCGGATCGTGTTGTTCGGCGAGGATATCGGCAAGCCCGGCGGAGCTTTTCAAGTGACGAAGGGGCTGTGGGAGCAATTCGGCTCGGACCGCGTTCTGGATACGCCGATTTCGGAAACGGGATTTTTCGGCATGGCGATTGGCGCGGCGCTCACCGGATTAAGGCCGGTCGTTGAAATTCTGTATATGGACTTTTGTGCGGTGGCGATGGATCAGCTGATCAATCAAGCCAATAAGCTGACCTATATGTCAGGCGGCCAGTTTCCTGTTCCCGTTGTCTTTCGCGGACAGCAAGGGGCCGGACGAGGGAACGGGGCACAGCACTCGCAAAGCTTCGAATCCTTATTCTGCAACATGCCGGGTATCCAGGTCGTACTGCCCTCGAGTCCTAACGATGCGTATGGTTTATTCAAAACCGCGGTAAGAAATAACAAGCCGGTTATCTTTCTCGAACATAAGCTTCTTTACGGGATAAGGGACGAGGTTGAAGTCGGCCGGGAACCGATTCCTTTCGGCCAAGCAAATATCGTCAGAAGCGGGGAGGATGTCACGATCGTCGCGGTATCCAGAATGGTGCAGTTTGCAAAGGAAGCAGCCGAAAAACTGGCACAACAGGGCATCTCTTGCGAAATCATTGATCCGCGCACACTTGTTCCGTTTGATCTGGAGACCGTGGCAAAATCCGTTCAAAAAACCGGGCGGTTAATTGTGGTGGAAGAGTCTCACAGATGGGGCTCTATCGGGGCATCCATCATCCATGAGGTTGTAGAGCAGGCTTTTAATTACCTGGATTCTCCGCCAAAGCTGATCGGAACGGAGAATGTCCCGATTCCATACAGCAAACCACTGGAGGATGCGGCGATTCCGTCGCCGGAGAAAATAGAGCAAGCCGTTCTGTCTATGGTTTGATGGCTGAACCCGGGTTTGGAGGTACGTGATGAAGATTATATTGCCCAAATTAGGCGCAAACATGGATAGTGCAGTGCTAACCAAATGGTTGGTAGCAGAGGGCGAGCCGGTTGAGAAAAACAATGCGGTCGCGGAAATTTCAACGGATAAGGTAACCATGGAGATTGAAGCTCCAGAGGACGGAATAGTAGTGAAGCAGTATTTTAAAGAAGACGATGATGTGCCGGTAGGGGCGGTGATCGCCGAGATCGGGTCGGCTGCTCAGCAATCACCTGATCCGGCTAAGCCGAATAAGGCCGCAGCGCCAGAACAGGACGCCAAGCTTGCAGCCTCGCCATCCGCAAGGAAATTAGCGCATAAAATGGGCATCGACCTTTCTGTAGTGAAAGGCACCGGACCGCGAGGGCGGATTGTAAGCGAGGATATTATGCGTTACGCCAATTCGGAGCAAGCGGCGGGCGAGAAGAAAGAAGCGGCTGGCCAACTGCCGGAGCAAGCCCAGGTTTCCGGTAATACACCGGATCCGACAGTGCTTGCAGAGCCTTCCGTCCAACGGGAGCAAGCTGAATCGTATCGGCTCACCCGTATCGAAAAATTGAGCGGTGAGCGTATGCTGCAAAGCCTTCAATCAACGGCACAGCTGACGCTCAGCAGAGATGTGGATGTGACCGGGACGCTGGCTCTGCTGGATTCGCTGAAAAGTGCGAAGCAGGCCAGGATCACCTTTACAGCCGTTGTCCTTTTGGCCGTGTGCAAGGCACTGCAGGTTCACAAGCGCTTTAACGGTAAATTGAAAAACGGGGAAATTATCATCGGAGAGAATGTCGACCTTAATGTTGCCGTCGCAACGGAGCAGGGACTGCTGGTGCCTGTCATTCGAGAGCTGCAGAGCAAATCGCTGCTGTCTGTATCCGAGGCGCTTGCCCGGATCGTGGACAAAGCCAGGGGCGGCAAGCTGGAGGCGGATGATTATGCAACCGGCAACTTCACCGTTACGAACCTTGGAGCGAGCGGTGTGGATACATTTACGCCAATCTTGTATCCGGGACAAATCGGCATCCTCGGCGTGGGAAGAATCCTTAAACGATCTTGGGTGTTTCAAGATAACTTGGAGATCCGATCTATCGTGTCCTTGTCGTTGACATGGGACCACCAAGCGGTGGACGGTTATCCGGCAGCGCAATTTATGAAGTCTGTGGCTGAATATCTTGAGACGCCAGGCTTAATGCTCTGATTGCGTGCTGGAAGAGTGGAACGTTCGCTCGTTTTATAGGAATGGAGTTGTGAGCGATGGATGCAGGTAATGCTGTTGTAGAAATCGATGTTGTCGTGATCGGTGCGGGGCCAGGCGGCTACACAGCCGCAATCCGCGCAGCGCAGCTAGGAAGGAAGGTACTTGTGATCGAGAAGGGCAGCTTGGGCGGCGTATGCTTGAATGTAGGCTGCATCCCTTCCAAGATCCTCATTACGGCAGCGGAAAGATTCGAGTTATTATCCCATTCGGATGAGATGGGAGTCGAAGCGGAACAGGTATCCTTCAATTTCTCCAAATTGCTGAAACGCAAGCATAATGTCATCCAAACATTGACAAGCGGTGTCGGCAGCTTGCTGAAAGGTTATCAAGTCCAGGTTGTCCATGGAGAAGCGAGGTTTATCGGCAGCAAAGAATTAATCGTTTGCAATGGCGAGTATTCGACAAGCTACCGGTTTAACCATTGCATTATCGCCGCTGGCTCCCGTCCGGCAGAGCTGCCGGGGCTTCCGTTCGGGGACAAGGTGCTCTCATCGACTGATGCGCTGAGCTTGGATAAGCTGCCCGAGCGATTGATCGTTGTCGGTGGAGGTTATATTGGCATTGAGCTGGGCCAGGCCTTTGCCAAGTTAGGCACCAAGGTGACCACGCTTGAAGCCGGAGCAACGATCCTTCCCGGATTCGACAAACGGATGGCAAACATGGTGAGCCGGAATATGAAAAAGGCGCACGCGGATATATATACCGGCGCGAATGTGAAGCGCATAACAACGGCCGACGGGGAAGTGATCGTCATGTTTGATCATTCCGGGGAGGAGAAGCAAATTACCGCCGATTATGTACTCGTATCGGTAGGCCGTATGCCGAACACGGATCAATTGGGCCTGGAGGCTGCTGGAGTGGAGGCGAACGGCAAAGGTTATATTGAAGTGGATCGTCAATGCAGGACGAATGTATCTCATATCTATGCAATCGGCGACATCGTTCCCGGCCCTGCCTTGGCCCACAAGGCTGCTTATGAAGGGAAGGTGGCGGCTGAAGCGATCGCCGGCGAGCGGCGGTATGTCGATTATCGCTGCATTCCTGCAGTTGTGTTCTCTGATCCGGAGCTTGCGGCGGTCGGTTTGACAGAGCAAGCGGCGCATAAGAGCGGGTATGACGCGATGGTCGGGAATTTTTCCTACGGTGCGAACGGCAGAGCTTTGACGTTGAACGCCGCGGCAGGCATGGTGACCTTGGTAGGCGATAAGAAAACAGGTGCCGTGCTGGGCGCGCAGATCGCCGGGCCTGAGGCGTCGAATCTGATCGCTGAAATAACGTTAGCGATTGAAATGGGTGCGTCGTTCGAGGACATTGCCCTGACGATTCATGCTCATCCAACGCTTGGGGAGATGATCATGGAAGCTGCGGAAAACGGCCTTGGACAGGGAATACATTCGCTGCATTGAGCGCAGAAAAAACGACATTTTTTTCTTTCATATTATGAAATATGTTTCATTGACGCTCAATACCTATCTTGATATATTGGGTTCAGGTGAAGAGAATGGATAAAAATAAAACAACGATCAAGTCAGTATTGAAAGCGCTTCAAATTCTGGATTTACTTGGACAACATCCAAACGGACTGCTTGTCAAAGAGATTAGCATTGAACTGAAATTGAACATCAGCACCACGTATCACCTCATTAATACAATGTTGGAGCTCGGGTATGTGAATAAGACCAAAGAGGATATGTACACGCTGGGGTACCGAATTCCGTACTTGAACAACGCTTTTCTGCAATCGATGGCTCCCGATACGATCTTGAATCAGTTTTTGCAGGAGCTCTCCAATATTACACTGGAAACTGCCTATCTGGGCATGGTACAGGATAATGATGTCATCCTGCAGCGGATCATTGATTGTCCGCAAGCGATAAAAGTGAAAACGCTTTATATCGGTTATAAGGACTACCCTTATGCGAGAGCACTGCCCAAGTCGATCATGGCTTTCTGGCCGGAATCCCAAATCCATCAATACTTTGCAGGACAAACGTTCGAGCGGTTAACTGAATCGACCCCTGCAAATATAGAAGAATTGATGGTGGAGTTACACCAGATAAGAGAGCATGGTTACAGCATTGACGAGCAAGGCTTTACGAAGGGCATTTGCTGCATTGCAGCCCCTGTATTTGATGCTAGCAAGGTGCCGGTCTCCGCTTATAGCGTAACGATGCCTTATGAAAGATACAGAGAGAACCGCGACGATTACCTGGAAAAAGTGTGTACAACAGCTAAGAAGGCTTCGCAATATTTAGGGTATTCATAATACGCGTAAAGGGGGTGTTAGAAAAAGAACAACTGGCCTGGCAAGCCCAAGCAAAGCTTGAACAGCAAACGTAAGTAAATACATCGAAAAAGAGGTGGAAAGTATATGTATCCGGCAACGATAACGGATTATATGGCTCCAACAACCTTAGATGAATGCATACAGTTGTTAGAACAGCATGGAAGCCAAGCGAAGCTAATCGCCGGCGGCCAAAGTTTCGTTCCTTTGTTAAAGCTTAGAATGACGGATACCTCGATTGTCATCGATATTAACCGGATTATTGAGTTACAGGAATTCGGTGAGAAAAACATATCGCAAAAGCGTATCCTGCGGCTTGGCGCACTAACTAAACATAAGACATTGGCGACGCATCCGTTAGTCGTATCGAAATATCCGATTCTCTCGGATGCAGCCAAATTTATAGGTGATGTACAGGTACGGAACAGGGGCACAATCGGCGGCAGCCTCGTCCATGCCGATCCGGCTGCAGACCTGCCGGTTCCCATTCTGGTGCTGGACAGCACATTGCGGATTGTATCCAGGGAAGGGGAACGCACCGTTTCAGCGGATGATTTTTTCCTCGGGATCATGATGACGGTTGTGGAACAAAATGAAATCCTTGTGAACATCGATATTCCTGCGCCATTGCCGGGAACAGGTGCCGCTTATTACAAATGCTGTGCCGTCTATGGGGACTTCGCCATTATAAGCGTCGGAGCGAGCGTAACGATGACGGATGACAGCTGCGACTCCTCGCGTATTTATGTGGGCGGGGTATATCCGAGTCCGCAAAGGGCGGTTCAGACGGAAGCGTTCCTGCAAGGAAAAGCAATCACCGATGACATCCTGCAGCAGGCAGCCGATATTTTGGCGGATGAGATTCCGGTGGAAACTGATATGCGGGCAACTGCCGAGTACCGCAGAATACTGCTGAAAGAGCATGGTTTCAAAGTGTTATCCAAAGCGATTAAAAGAGCGAAGGAGGACAACATCTAATGCAACCCATACAAGAAGCTCAGCAAACCGTCGGTAATGGCATGAAGACAATTCAAGTCCGCGTCAATGGTAAAATCGCAAAAAAAGAAGTGCCGATCAGAATGCTGCTCGTGGACTTTATCAGAGAAGAGCTGGCTTTGACCGGTACGCATGTGGGCTGCTCCGTGGAAGGTAGATGCGGGGCTTGTACGATTGTGTTAAACGGAGATGCCGTCAAGTCCTGCCTGATGTTAGCCGTTCAAGCGGATGGAGCCGATATCATGACTGTGGAAGGCCTTGGAACGACCGATAAGCTCCACCCGATTCAGCAGGGTTTCTGGGAAAAGCACGGCTTGCAATGCGGTTTTTGCACGCCGGGAATGATGATGTCCGTTTATAACCTGTTAAAAACGACCCGGCATCCTTCGATTGATGAGATCAGAGACGCGTTGGTCGGCAATTTGTGCCGATGCACCGGTTATGAGCATATCATTCAAGCGGTTCAGTATGCGGCGGATCAGGTGGCTGCGATGTCAAAAGAGGAACGCGACGAAATATTTTCTTACTAGGATCAGCAATTAATAGTTATCCAAGGAGAGGATTGATTGTATGACTAGTGTAACGGAATCGAAATGGGTTGGCAGATCGATACGCCGGCGCGAAGACCCTCGTTTGTTAGTCGGAGCGGGTAAATATATCGCCGATTATTCTATACCGGGCATGGCTTACCTTCATGTGGTGCGAAGCACTCACGGGCATGCAAGAATACTGAATATCGATATCAGCAAGGCGGAAGACTACCCCGGCGTAGTAGCCGTCATTACCGGGCAAGAGGTTGCGGATGCAATGAAACCGATGCTCGTATCCTCGATTATCCCGAATCTGGGCGGAGAGCTGCAGATTCCGACGGTATACCCTTTGGCAATCGATAAGGTGCAGTGGGTAGGGGATCCGATCGTCGCGATCATTGCCGAGAGCAAGTATATTGCAGAGGATGCGGCGCAGCTTGTCGAGATCGAGTATGAAAAGCTGCCGGTTCTGACCGATCCGGAGGAGGCGATGAAGCCGGATGCTCCGAAGATCTACGACAACTGGAAAGATAATATGTTGTGGAAAGGCCAACTCGCCAGCGGTGATGTGGATAAGGCGTTTAAAGAAGCCGATTATGTACTCTCCGAAAGGTTCTATGGGCACCGTACCGGAGCGGCTCCGATGGAGACGCGCGGAGCTGTCGCGTCATATGATGAATTTACCGGGCTGACGATTCATGTGAATACGCAGCGGCCGCATATTTTGCGGATGGCGATCTCGCAAATTATGAGCATGCCGTACGACAAGGTGCGGGTCATCGCGCCTAAGGATGTCGGCGGGGCCTTCGGCACAAAAGCGCCGATCTACAGGGAAGAACTGCTCATCAGTTATATCGCAATGAAATTAAGACGCCCGGTCAAATGGGTGGAGAACCGGATGGAAAGCCTGATGACGATCGGTCAGGAGCGCGACCAGATCCACTACCTTGAGCTTGCCGTAACGAAGGAAGGCAAAATAATAGGCCTTAGAGACCGTCTGATCGCCGATTCCGGCGATGGAAGAATCGGCGTATACCTCGGCTTCGTTATGCCATGGTTAGGCGCGGCATATCTGTCCAATGCATACGATATTCCCAATGTTCAGATCGACGTTTCCTGCGTAGTGACGAACAAGCCGTCATTGACACCGAGCAGGGCGTTCGGAGAATTCCCCGGCCGCTTCGCGATGGATTACGCGATGCACTTGGTAGCAAGAGAATTGAAGCTGGATCCCAGAGATGTATTCGAGAAAAATATCATCAAACAATTCCCGCATGTGACCGCAACGGGAATTACACATGACAGCGGCGATTATGAAGGGGCTTTCAGAACCTTGATCGAAGCGCTGGACTATGACCGTGTCAGACAAGAGCAGGCGGAGGCGCGCAAGAACGGCCGCTTGATTGGCGTCGGCTTTGCGATGGGAGCGGAAATGTCCGGCTTAGGCTCGCAAATCTTCGTCCCGATGGAAAATCAGCCGGGTTACGGTGCGGCCACGGTCAAGATTGATACGCATGGCATGATTCAAGTGTTCGAAGGCGACTCCCCTCAAGGACAAGGCCATGAAACGACGCTGTCCCAGGTTGTCGCCGATGAGCTTGGCGTGACGATGGACGATATCTACATTAGCTACGGCGATACGTTCGTTACCCCCTTTGCTTCCGGGACGCTTGGCAACCGGGGCGCGTCGTACACGTTTAGCGCTGCGGTATTAGCCTGCAGGAAATTAAGACCGAAAATTCAGCAAATCGCAGCCCATCTTTTAGGTGTGGAATCGGATGGCAATGACTTTACGTTTGCCAATAAAGAAATCGTGTGGAAGAAAGATCCAAGCAAGAAAATCGCGCTCCGGGATATTGCCGATGCGGCGATACTGGGACCGACAAAGCTTCCGCGCGGCATGGAAGCCGGCTTGGAAGCGACAGCCTATTTCGAGGCGGATATTGCCGGCATGTTAAGCATCGGCGTTCACGGCGCTGTCGTAGAGGTGAATCCGGATACCGGGGATTTTAAAATTCTGCGTTATGTTGTCGTAGATGACTGCGGTGTTCCGATCAACCCGATGATTGTGCGCGGACAGGTACATGGCGGAGTCGTTATGGGCATGGGAAATGCGCGATTTGAAAAATATGCGTTCGATGAAGCGGGGCAGCCATTATCCACCACCTTGATGGAATATCATATGCCTTCAGCGGCTGATGTGCCCGATATCGAAGTGATTGAGTACAACGTGCCGACACCTTATACGCCTCTCGGTTCAAAAGGAAAGGGAGAGGGCATTCCCGGACCGGTGCCGGCCACATTGGCGAGCGCAATAACGGATGCGTTGAATATTCCAGGGTTTAAAATTCTCAATTTACCGATAACACCTGAAAGCATCTGGCGTTCGATAAACGAAGCTAAAGTGCCGACTTGATGAGATGAACAGCGAAGGACGCGGGGGAAACAGCGATAGCAGGCACCCCCGCTCCGATTTAATGACCTGGTATCATCATATAATTCAAAGAGACTTCAAAGGAGTGCGGTAGAGATGAAAGTGAATGGAACCTATGATATTCCGGCAAACGCCATCACGACCTATGAATTGCTTACTGATCCCGATGTTTTGGTCCGGACCATGCCAGGCTTGAAATCATTGAAGTCCATCGGAGATAATCACTATGAAGCTGAGCTTGAAGTGGGCATCTCCGTTGTAAAAGGACGTTATAAAGGCACCGTCAAGCTGGAGGATGAGATCGCAGGCGAACAGTTCAGGCTGGTCATGAACGGACAAGGTCCATTGGGATTTGTGGAGATGAATATGTTCGTACAGCTGGAACAGACTTCGGATCAGCAGACAAAAGTGCATTGCGAAGGGGAAGCGTCGGTCGGCGGCGTTGTTGCTGGAATTGGCCAACGCATGATGTCCGGTGTGGCAAGCATGCTGATGGGACAATTTTTCACCGCGATGAGGAAAGAAGCCAGCAAGGCGAAGAATGCCAGTTAGGAACACAATTTTGCTCTCCCGGTTAATCCCGCGCATGGGATCAAAGCCGGGAGGCATTCGTTTATCAAAAGACCTATTCATAGGCTAACGCGGAAGCGGGGAGAGCGTGTGATACTGCAAAACGATGTAAACAAAAACGTAACTGAACTCATAAACGATATCGTCCATGTGATTCGCTCAGGCCACATCCAACCGAATGAACCGGCGCTATCCGCGATGTGGCCGCTTCTTGCAAAAAACGGTTTTCACCGTATGCTGATTGATTCCCGGTATGGCGGCAAGGGGCTTGAATTAAGGGAATACATTAGCGCTATAAGGCAGCTCGCCTATGGAGACGGAGCGATTGCGCTTGCCGTCCATGTCCATAATTTTGCAGTTTACATTTTAAACGAATTGGGAAATGAACAATTTAGGCAGCGGTTAAACGCTTGGCTGGATCAGGGTAGTATGGTCTCATTAGCCCGGTCAGAGCACGGGCGGGATTACCGGTATGATTTTGCAACCCGGATTGTCCGCGTGGAGAAAGCTTTGTTATTAAGCGGACAAAAAGACTTTTGTACCCTCGCAGGCTTAGCGGATTATTATGTGGTGTTCGCACAAACAACGGATTCAGCTCCCAGTATGGACTCACTGCAGGTATGTGTAGCCGATGCCAAGCACCGCGCAGTGGAAGTGATGAAGACCAACGGATTGGAGGCCATGGCTGCTTCCTCAACATACAGCGTGCGTTTTACCGAGTATGAGTTGTCGCCTGTGGATCTGATCGGTGAACCCGGATCGATGTCCCATCTCATCAACCCGGACCTGCTTACGTTAGGGTTTTGCGCGATTAATCTGGGCATGGCGGAGTATGCGGCAGATCAATTTATTGAACATGAAAGAAAGCTCAATCACAAAACCGCGAGCAACCATGAAGTGGTACGATGGTTGGGGCGGATGGATGTTTATTGCCGGAGTGCGGAGTTACTGCTGAATGAAGCGATTCTCTCCAGACCCCATAACGATGAACAATCGGGCGTGTGCTTGCGGCGCGCCAAAGCAGCTTCTGATCAATTGATTCAGGAGATCACGGAAGGCGCTGTTCAATATTCAGGCATCGAAGGTCTGATGTCCAAGAACAATTTTCTCGCTTTAAGAAATAATGCTTACGCAACGCGGGTTTTGCCGCCGAATATCCAGAGATGCCTGATGGCGCTTGGGATGGAACGAGCAAAAAAGTGACTTTGAAAATATATTCCTATGGCAAGCTGCATTCGGATTGAAATAGATTTTTTATCTTTTGCACTCAATCAAAAGAGGTGAAAATGGCGATGAATGATTTCTATAGAGTTCTGAAGAAGATGAAAGAGAAGGGTAACAGCGGATTCGCCATGGCGACGATTATCAATGTGGATGGTTCCGCTTATCGGCATCCTGGTGCGAAAATGTTGTTTTCAGAGGATGGAAGCGGATATGGAACGATCAGCGCGGGATGTCTGGAGGATGATTTGTCTTATCACGCCCAAGAGGTGATGACAATCAAAGAACCGAATACGTTCGTATACGATCTGAGATCCGAGGATGATTTGACGTGGGGGCAGGGAGCGGGCTGCAACGGAAGCGTGAAGGTGTATGTGGAGCCTTACGAATGGGGGTATCAGCCGGATAAACATGATGAACCGGTCTGGCCCCGGGTGGAGGCTGAATTAGAATCGGGGAACAAGGTTGCAAGTGCGCGAAGTGTGAGTGATAATAATAAGAATAGAGTCCATCTTTTATATACGGAAAAGGGCACCGTTCTTGGTGATGCGGATAAAGACATAAAAGAGAAGCTGCTGCCTGAGCTACAGCGATTTATAAATGGAGAGAAAAAGATCGAGGTTGTAGAGGTGCAGGATTACGCCGATGATTTCTTGTTCGAACTGTACGAGCCAAGGGAACAGTTGTATATCTTCGGAGCGGGGCCTGATGTGGAGCCTTTAGCCCGGCTGGCGTCCGACTTGGATTTCTTCGTTACGATCATAGATCCAAGGAGCAGCCATTGCAATGAGCGTTTATTCCCAACGGCCGATCAATTAATCGTCGAACATCCGGATTCTTATTTGACAAAAAAAAAATTTTCCGATAAAAGTTATGTGCTGATTATGACGCACAGCTTTCAGAGGGATCAGCATATACTGCGCACGCTGGCGCAAACGCCGCTCCGTTATTTGGGCGTATTGGGCCCAAGACGCAGGACGGAACGTTTGATGGCACCTGAACCACTATCCGATCATATCCATTCTCCATTAGGTTTGCAGATCGGAGCGGAGGGTCCGGAAGAGATCAGTATCAGTATCGTGGCTGAGCTTCTGAAAGTGAGGAACAAAAAATAAAGACGGGAGCGTGTTAAAGGTGACAACTACTAACAAAATGACCGATTCGCTGCGGCGTCCACTACGCGACTTACGAATCTCCGTCACCGATCGTTGTAATTTTCGCTGCCGTTATTGTATGCCCGAGGAAGTCTTTGGTCCTGATTATGAATTTCTTCCAAAAGACCAGCTGTTAAGCTTTGAAGAAATCACTCGCATGGCACGGATTTTTGCATCATTAGGCGTTGAAAAACTTCGGATTACTGGCGGCGAACCGCTGCTGCGCAAAGAGCTGCCAAGGTTGATCCACATGTTGACTTCAGTAGAAGGCATTAAAGATATCGCTTTAACGACAAACGGCTCGCTGCTGACCAAATTTGCAAAGGAGCTGAAGGAAGCCGGACTGCATCGTATTAATGTAAGTCTTGACAGCCTGAACGATGATACCTTTCACAAAATGAACGGCGGACGCTGCGATGTCCGGACGGTATTAACTGGAATTGAAGCGGCGGAGAAGGCCGGATTGCAGGTCAAGGTGAATATGGTCGTTCAAAAAGGTTTGAATGATCAGGATATTTTACCTATGGCACATTATTTTCATCCGACCGGTCATACGCTGCGGTTCATCGAGTTTATGGATGTAGGGAACAGCAACGGCTGGAATCTGGATAAGGTCGTTTCTAAGAAGGAAATCATCGACCGGATTCATGCCGAACTGCCCTTGGAGCCCGTCGATTCCGACTACTTGGGAGAGGTAGCTTCCCGTTACCGTTATGTCGGCACTTCCACCGAAGTCGGCGTCATTTCTTCCGTGACCGAATCCTTTTGCTCCACTTGCACCCGTGCCCGCTTGTCGGCGAACGGCCACTTGTATACCTGCTTGTTTGCTGTTAAAGGCACGGATCTGCGTTCGGTCCTTCAATCCGGGGCAGAAGATGCGGAATTGACGAACTTGATTCAGGAGGTATGGAGCAAGCGGAATGACCGCTATTCGGACGAGCGGCTTTTGAATACGAACTTAGCCAATAAAAAGAAGAAGATCGAGATGTCCTATATCGGAGGATAATAAATGGGAAAAAGAGATTCTGCCTGTCAAGTGGAAGATCCGTTTCAGCTCACGAATGATCCGATAAATATGCAGGAGCTTATAGCGAAAGTAGAACGTCCCGGGGCAGGCGCAGTTCTCCTGTTTGCGGGAACCGTCCGCGATTGGACGCATGGCAAGCGAACGGCCGCCCTGTCCTACGAAGGATACGAGCCTATGGCGATTAAAGAGCTTCAGCGGATAGGGGACGGCGTAGCCGCGCAGTGGCCAGGTACCGACATTGCCATTACCCACCGCTTAGGGGCGCTGGATATTGGCGATGTAAGCGTGGCGATCGCACTTTCTTCGCCTCACCGGCCCGAGGCCTATGCCGCTTCACGTTATGCGATCGAAGAATTAAAGCGGACCGTGCCGATCTGGAAAAAAGAAATTTATGAGGATGGCGTGGAATGGGTCGAGGGTTGCCACATCTATGAGACCGCTTGGATGGAGAACGATCCTGCTGCCGGGCACCATCATCACGCACAATGGGACAGCAAGGAACGTTACGCGCGCCAGATCCGCTATCTGCCAATCGGAGAGCAAGGCCAGAACCGGTTGTTCGAATCCCGGGTAGCAATTGTAGGGATCGGAGCATTGGGCGGCGCGATTGCCAATCATCTAGCCCGCGCTGGTGTAGGATTTATGCGTATTATTGACCGTGATGTCGTTGATATTTCCAACCTGCAGCGCCAGACGCTGTACAATGAAAGAGATGCCGCACTCGGGCTGCCGAAGACGGCTGCCGCCAAATCCTATCTCCAGCAGATTAACTCCACGATTGTTATCGAAGCATTGTCTCAGGATGTTAACGCTTATAACGCTGAAGCATTGCTCGGCGATGTCGACCTGATCCTTGACGGCAGCGATAATTTCTCAACGCGTTACTTAATGAATGAAGTAAGCCAGAAAACCGGCATCCCTTGGATTTACGGCGGCATTGTCGGAGATGTGGGGAAGACCTGCACATTTATTCCGGGGCAAGGACCATGCTTTGCCTGTCTTCATCCGAATTCTCCGCAGATTGGCCAACTGCCGACCTGTGATACAGCTGGCATCATCGCGCCGATCGTGCAATTGATTGCCGCCTTCCAAGCGGCTGAAGCGATGAAAATATTAATCCATGATTTTGACAGTGTGAGGAAAAGCATGCTGCATGTCGAGATGTGGACCTATGCTCAGCACGAGCTCAAGCTGCCGGTTAACCTATCCTGCCGGGTATGCGGGGATCGGAGATTTCCTTATCTGGAAGATGATGAAGGAGACTCGGTTACCTTGCTATGTGGGCGCGATACCGTGCAGGTAAGGCCGAAGGAAACGAAGCAGCTGGATCTGGTCCTGTTGGCGAAGGAGCTTTCGCCGCTTGGTAACGTTCGGCTAAGTCCGTATTTTATGCGTTTTGACAAAGATCCGTATCAGCTCTCCGTGTTTCCAGACGGGCGCGTTCTCGTTCATGGCACATCGGAAGAATCGGTAGCTCGAGGATTGTACGCTCAATATCTTGGCGGCTGAAATACGCCATATATTGGTATATATCGGCATCTTGGTAGATATACTAGCGTTGAAACTCTGTAGAGAGGGAGCGATGACTTTGCAAGTGAATGTATTGTTTTTTGCTTCTATGGCGGATCGCACCGGCACAAGCCGCTGGGCATCCACTTTGCCTTCGTCAGCAACGATAGAAGACGTAAAACAAATGGTGATCGAGACGTTTCCGCACAGCGCGGAGCTGCTGTCGATCTGTCATGTTGCTGTCAATCAAGAATACGTGAAGGGCAACCCTGTTTTGCAACCTCTTGATGAAATCGCTTTCTTTCCGCCGGTAAGCGGTGGATAATCAATGATTAAATAGTATATATGAATCTAGCTCCTAACAACCCATACAGGCGGTGATGGCATGTTAGAAATCCCCAATTCCGCTCCGATTCCGCTAGAGGAAGCGCAGCGCCTTGTCCTGTCTGCCGTGCAGCCTCTAACTGTTACTCGGATCCCGATATCCGAAGCGCATGGATATTGTCTTGCGGAAAAATTGACAGCGGTCCATGACGTTCCCCAGTACGATCGCTCCAGCGTGGATGGTTATGCGCTGCAGGTGAAGGATGTACGAATGGCAAACCGGTCGAATCCGGTTAAGCTGCACTGCTTGGAAGAGATTCCAGCCGGTGTAATTCCAACGAAGACGATTCTACCTGGAACGGCCAGCCGGATCATGACGGGTGCGCCGATCCCGAAGGGAGCCACTGCGGTCGTAAAGGTAGAGGAATCCAAAATCGCTGAAGACGGAACGGGCGATATCTGGATCTACCAATCAGTGTCTTCTGGGGAAGCGATAACCCGCAAGGGAGAGGACATGGCCAAAGGAACGATGCTGCTTCCGGAAGGAACGTTACTAGGGCCTGTTGAAGTGGGCCTGCTCGCATTATTTGGCGTTTCCTCTGTCTTGGTGCATGTAAAGCCGAAAGTCAGCATTCTATCCACGGGAAGCGAATTAGTCGCTGCGGATCAACCTCTGTCTCCAGGTAAACACCGCGATAGCAACGGTGTCATGCTTGCCGGACAAATCCGCGAGGCAGGCGGTAATCCAACGTATCTTAGAATCGTAAAGGACGATCCGGACTTATTGGCGGAGCAAATGCTGAAAGCCCTGCAGAAAGCAGATGTTCTGGTGACGAGCGGCGGCGTATCGATGGGCGATTACGACTACCTCGGATTGGCATTTGAAAAGATCGGGGCAAAGGTCATCTTCTGGAAAACATTAGTCCGGCCTGGAATGCCAGTCCTATTCGGCATGTGGCATCATAAACCGATTTTTGCCCTGGCAGGCAATCCGGCTTCTTCCTATGTCAACGCCCGGCTCTATCTGCTGCCCGCCATTCGGCGTATTTGCGGCTGGAGGGACCCGCTGTCTAAACATGTAATGGCACGATGTGACGAAAGAATCGAAGCAAAGCAAATGCCGCATACCCGTTTTTTACGCGGTTTTGTGTACACCTCCCAGACGGGTGAATTACGAGTGAAGATCGCAGCTAAGCAATCATCCAATGTATTGTCCAGCTTTCTGGAGAGCAACTGCCTTGTTAAAATACCTGGTGGACAGGGATTTGAAGCAGATGAGCCTGTTGAAGTTGAATTGTTAGGCACGCTTGGCGAGCGGGTAGGAATGGGTACCGTATGAACGCAATCGGCGCAGTTATATTAGCAGCCGGCATGTCCACGCGCATGGGTCAACCGAAACAGCTCCTTCCTCTAGCCGGCAAACCGCTGTTTCGTTATGCGGTGAATACCGCAGTCACAGCCGGATTATCTCCGATTGTGTTGGTTGCAGGAAAGCATGCCGCTGAGCTAAGAAATCATACGGTTGATCTGCCTGAGCTTGAAGTGATAGAAAACAGAGATTACGCTTCCGGTATGGCCTCTTCCCTTCGATTAGGCATGAAGGCGATCACAGGACGTGTCGATGCCGCTATCATCTGTTTAGCTGACCAGCCGTTTGTTCCGGAGCTGGTAATACGAAAAATGATGGAGCATTATAACGCGTGTCAGAAGGAAGGAATCCGTATTATCCGGCCTGCATATGACGGCGTACCTGGACATCCTGTCTTAATTGATAAAGAGCTGTTTCATGAATTTGAAGCTATTCAGGGGGATGAGGGCGGGAAAGCAATTATTAAACGCCATTACGCTCGGCTGAAGTTGGTTTCATTCGAAAAGAGCGAGTGGGGGAAGGATATCGATTCTCCCGAAGATTTGGAAGAGATGAAAAAGAGCTTCGATTACTCGATATCATCTGACACAACAACAAACTTGGAATAATATAAAATGGTATACCAAATAATAACAGTATGCAGGGTTATAAGTTAATATATGGGTTATATGAAAGGTCGTGTATATCACGCCCTTTTATTTTTTTGCAATTGATCTTCAATTCAGACGATTTGAGATGTTAGCTAAAATATCATTGCAAAACCTTCCAGTTGCTAATAGAATAGATTTATGTCGAAATTTCATAAATAATGACGACAAAATTGACATGGAAGAGGGTTATCGTTTGGTAAAGGGAAGGTTTCAGCTTAAAACAATTGTCTGGAAAATCACATTGCCTTTTGGAGTCCTGCTCGCAGCAGCAATTTTGACGAACTTGATTTTGTCAGAAAGGATTTTGTCGTCATCATCATTGTATACAATGAACCAACTAGAAGAGCAAATGGAAGAGAAAGAGGGTATTGTCAGCAATATCACGCAGGATAAAGTGGACAGTACCATTGAGGCCAGCATCCTTCTTGCGGAGCAGCTCTCTTACCATCCCCAGGTCATACAGGCTTTCAAGGAAAATAAACCGGAACTCATTCATGAAGCGCTTGAGAAGTCCGTTCAGACGGCAAATGAAAAAGCAAACATTGACTTGATCTGGTTCACCCGCATTGAAGATCGAACGAGCGACGGGTTCACGCCCATTTTTGCTTGTCCTTCGAACCCGGCCTTCGACGGTTTTGATCAACTGAATTACACCTCTACGAATCAAGCCATGGATTCTGGAGAAACGGTGGCTTCTTGGGAAGTGAATGCGGAAGATGGGAAACTGCAGGTAACGACACCGATCTTCGATGAAGAAAAAGTGGTTGGCGCGATCGTCGTGGGCCAGCAGACCTATCAAGGCTTTGTGAAAAATATCGCGGAGGCCTCCAATACATCCGCTACCTTATTCCTCACGCCCGACCAACAACAAATCTATGTCATGACGGATTCCTTAACCGATGAGATTGGTAATCGTTTCTTTGAAGATTCGCATGAGAAGCTGGGTCCTGAGGCTGCCAAATTATCTGAGTTAGCCGATAATAATGCCTTATATGCCGATATGCTGCCGTTCATCCAGCAATCCGTTACTTCTGCTGAAGCCTTTACGGAAACCATTATGATTGAAGGCGAGCCTTATGTTATGCAATTTAATCCGTTTATCACGTACGACGGAAAAACGGTAGGTACATATGTGACCCGGTTTCCGGACGTAGCGCTTGCGAAACAAGAGATTGCAGATCAAGCCCGTGAGCGTGAGATTTTATTGTATTCGATCGCATTAGGACTGATCGTGTTATGTATTATCCTTACATACTTGATTGCAAAGAGAATCGCAAAGCCGATTACACAGATGACGAGCCGTCTTGAGATGGTAGCCGGCGGCGATCTGCGCGGGAGCGATATTGTGACGGGCTCGCAGGATGAAGTGGGTCGCCTGGGCTTGGCTATCAATGCCATGGTTGGCAAGTGGCGCGATATTATTACCAGGACCAATGAGACTGCAGCTCAAGTAACGGCGTCTTCCGCACAGTTAGCGACGGGGGCCGAAGAAACCAAACAGGCGACAACTCAGATCTCTTCTGACATGCAGGAGGTTGCATCCGGAGCGGAGAGACAAGTACAAGGCAGCGAAGAGAGCACCAAAGCAATGGGTGAGATCGCGGCGGGCATCGGACGGATCGCGGAGTCTTCCTCCGTCGTCTCACAATCCTCAATCGATGCGACCGCGATGGCAGAGCAAGGGCAGCAATCCGTAAATGAAGTCGTATCCCAAATGCAGCTCATTCATCGGTCAGTCGGAGAGTCTGCCGGCATGATCGCCCAATTGGGTGAACGGTCGAGGGAGATTGACCAGATCGTTTCGGTCATTACGGACTTATCGGAACAAACGAATCTGCTGGCGCTCAATGCGGCCATCGAGGCTGCCCGTGCGGGTGAGCACGGAAGAGGGTTCGCGGTGGTGGCTGGAGAAGTCAAAAAACTGGCGGAGCAATCCCGAAGCTCGGCCGGACAGATAACGGCATTGATCCAAGAAATCCAAAGAGACACAAACATCGCTGTAGAGAGCATGAATAATCGGACAACGGAAGTAGAGCAAGGATTGGCGCTCGCTGAGCATTCCGGTGAAACATTCATTAAAATTCTGGCATCGATTGAAAAAGTGGCCGAGCAGATTCAGGAGGTTTCGGCTGCTGCCCAGCAGGTCTCGGCGAGCTCCGAGCAGGTTGCCGCATCCGTTGAAGAACAGTCTGTAATCGCAAAAAGCGCTTCTTTCAGTTCCCAGAATGCAGCATCAGCTTCCGAGCAGCAGCTGGCATCTATGGAAGAAATTGCGGTATCCGCGAAAAGGTTGAGTGTACTGGCAAATGATTTGCAAGCCATGATAAATACGTTCAAATTGTAAAGATATGAGGGTTTAATATTCAATAACAGGTTTCTTTAAACCTCTGCACGCAATGATTTTTATGCTGCAGGGGTTTAATATTTTTATCGTTCATTTTAGTTAAATTTCTCATTTACAATCCTTGGAAATTATCGTAATATGTAAAGCACATTAGGGATTTTGGACGACTCAGTAAGCCCGCAATTCCGATGAAATGTAAGATGCGGGATTAGATCTACAGGAGAGATTAGACATGATGGTTGGGCGCAAAGGGTTTTCACTTCGATTAATGTTAAGTATGTTAGTTACCGTATCCGTACTGATAACAGCTCTTGCCGCAGGTTATACCGCGGTGCAAGCAAATATAACATCACTTTCTGCAATCTATCTGGAGAATAATTATCAATATGCAAGGAAGCTTTCTTTAAATGCAAATGATTTATTAAAAGGCATGCAGCAAAATATCGAGTCGATTGCCGCCATGACAGGCAGCCATTCTCTTACTCAACAGCAGTTAGATATTTGGTATCATGCCAATCGGCAAAATTTTAATTCCATTTTCATTGCTGATGCAAGTCTCAGTATCCAAGCAATCAGTCCCGATGACGCAGGAATGGCAGCGGGAACCCGGTTAACCTCGGAGATTGCGGTCCGTGCTGCCGAGCTGAAGCGTTCATTTATTTCAGAGCCCTATATTTCCGAAACGGGAAGAGTAATATTGCTAATCTCATCTCCTATTTTTAATGAGACAGGAGATTATGCCGGATTTGCCGGCGGTACGATTTATCTGGAGGAAGATAATGGATTAAGCAGGCTGCTCGGCGAGCATTTTTACGGGGACGGGTCCTATGTCTTTGTAGTGGACAAGAATGGACATCTTATTTCGCATCCTAACAAAGCTCGGCTCAATGAAGCTGCAGCAGATAATCCAATGATCCGAAAGGTAATATCCGGCGAGAATGGATCGTTGAAATTGATTAACTCATTAGGGATCGAATATTTTGCCGGTTATGCGTATGAACCTAACAGCGGTTGGGGAATTGTGTCACAGACACCTACCTCGGTTCTAAGTGAACCGATCAAAAACCTGATTATAAGGGCGGTTATACAAGCCTTTCCGTTGTTAATTGTCATTGTATTATTAGCCTGGTTCGTTTCTTACCGGATTTCCAAGCCCCTTCACCAGCTTGCCAAATTTTCCGAAGAAGCGCTCCTGCAAAGAAAAGCAGTACCCTCCAAGACGCCAAAGATCGATTCACGGATCTATGAAGTAAAGCAGCTTCAACAGGGCGTGAATAATCACTTTAAGCTTATCCGTGAAGAAATACAAATGGATGGTTTAACTGCGCTCGCAAATCGGAAAACATTTGACATCGCGATACAAGATTGGCTGGATAATAAAGTGCCTTGTTCACTTATCCTCTTGGATATCGATCATTTTAAACGTATTAACGATACATTCGGACATCTGATCGGCGATGAGGTATTGAAGTATGTGGCTGCGACTATGCGAACTTCCTCTAGAGATAAGGATTTATGCTTCCGTTATGGGGGAGAAGAGTTCGGTATTTTATTGAACAACTGCGATCTCCAAGCAGCCCTGCTTATTGCAGAGCGATTAAGAGAAAAGCTGGAGAACTCAATAAGCCCTACGGGTGATCAGATCACAATCTCCATAGGGATTTCTACCACTGACAATATGGTCATTGAACCAAAGGAATTGATTGCAATGGCGGATACCGCTCTTTACCAATCCAAAGCAGAGGGAAGAAATAAGACGACGGTATTTTCTGCAGTAAAATAAGCGGTGCAAGCAGCTGATTTAGTGTTAGATAGGTTCTTTTCTTGGCATGAATGAACAAAGGCACGCATATAATGATTAGCGTCTTTGAAAATTTGGTGTAAAGAAGGAGATTGTTGTCAAACACATGGAAAACAGAGAAATCTATGCTTATGCGACTTTGAACGTCACCGTGTCTTACCTTGTGCCTGCCCTTGGTAAATTGCAGGCCATTGAGTATGCTTATTATCAGCTTAATGAAGGCAGTATCCAGCTTGATCAGGTGAATCTGATCGATGAATCAGGGGTCAGACAGCCCTTTATGGTGGATCAGGTAGAATCCATTGATTGGACGGACGCAGCCTTTTCGGAGAATAGCAACCTTTTTAAGGTACAGGGTTCGATCCAATTGCTGCTGCGCACGAAGATTGATTCGCAGCGCGATAAGTTGGCCTTACCGCGAACCACTTATCGTCTTCCCCGGTCCATCATTAAAGATAAAACGATCTGGGTCATTCCGACAAAGCGGATGCCGGCCTTTGTTCATGTTATGAACCAGACACTTGAATGGAAAATAGCCAAAAAAGCAGAAAAAGCAGAAAAAGCAGAGAAAGCAGAGAAAGCAGTAAAAGTGCTCGTTCAAGTGGGCTGAATGGATAGATGATGGTTTTAAATCGGATATCACAAGCATCGGGAGGTTTCAAAGTCAGAGCGACTTTGAGGCCTTCTTTTCAATTCATAAAATGTAACAATTTTTGATAACGGACATGTCGGCCTCTTAGAGGAACAAAGTCCATTCCCCACAATTGATTCGACGCACGGACTACACAGTTATTTAGCGAGTTTACGCGGATACTCCATTAAAGATAATCTTGTATGATTGTCCCTATGAACCTTTAGAATCTTTTATACACAGACCTCGCTATGAATATGCATAGATGGGGAGGGAGTCCAATCAAAAGAAATCGAATTCCATACAATATAGTGTAGTATCATTCTCCATGGAAAGGCGGTGAACGAAAATGGGTGTAGTTGCTGGGTCTTGCGCAGGATGTGGTTTGGCAACGAGTATAGGTATTATCTTGGTCCTCTACATTCTGCTTGTAATCATTCTGCGGTCTTGTTACTAATATCTCGAACGAAAAAGACCCGCCTCATGAAGTGCAGGTCATATACTGCTTCTACAATTGCCAGTGTTGTTCATCATAATTCAGTACAAACACCGCATATCTACATCTAGCACACTTGCCGCCAGCGTAAGCCATGTGTCGACTAACCTTCCTACGAGAAGCTTCCGCGTTCGTGCGGAGGTTTCTTACATATACAGGAAAACCGAGATGTAATTTTGCATGATAGGGATTAGTCCAGACATATAGTAAAAACGGTTCAACACCCGAATTTCTGAGTCCAGGTTATTTATCCAGAAATTTGCATAAAGTTGCATTTTATTTCTCAAACGTTATCACGAATAGACGAAACTCGCCTGCTGCGATTTTTTTCCTGAATTCAAAAGGCGAAAAATTTACCATACACATCTAGTGGAACGATCCCTAGATAATGTAACTATATTTCGATTGACTATGGTATACTCTAAACCGAAGAAGAGCAGGGAATGCCCAAAGTCAATCGTTGTATAGACAAAACACTCGAGCAGCATGTCCCGGCTTTTAGCCGCGCAAGAACTTCAACCGCATAAAGTCCGGTGCTACCTACAGCCCCGCGACCCAGACTTCGGTGCAAAACGGATCGAACTGCTTCAAGTGTACCAACAAGTCGAATACATTCTGGAGAACGAGGAGTTGAAGCCACTCTGCGATGTCTACTTGTCTTATAATGAGAAGCCTGGCATCCAAGCAATTGAGAATACGGCCGAGGATGTAACACCCGTCCCCGGCAAGCATAAAACAATTGAACGCGACCCGGAATAATGAAGAGTTTTCCTTCCAGATCCTCATCAGTCAGCTGTAAAGTGGATTCCCATCAAAGATATATTTGAAGAACAAGACTGCTATTGAATTCATTGAGGATTACCGTTTGGATAGACTGCAGATCGTTAATCTGGATCAATAATACTTATAAAAATGCTTGTTATGACTGGAGCAAAACATATGGATATCGTAATTAGACCATTAAAAATTACAGATGAAATCCCTTATCATCTCTTGTTGCTCGCTGATCCGGCAAAACATCTGGTGGATGACTATCTTAGCAGAGGTCTTTGTTTCGTTGCAACGATTGAGAATAAGACAGTGGGGGTGTTTGTTTTAATTCATACTCATCCACGTACTGTTGAAATAGTAAATATAGCAGTAAAAGAAGATTTTCAAGGTAAGGGTATAGGAAGAAAACTTGTAGAGAGAGCTCTAGAAGAAGCAAGGAAGTTACATGCAAACAGGATTGAAATTGGGACGGGAAACTCTAGTCTAAAACAACTTGCACTTTATCAGAAATGTGGATTTAGAGTACATGGTATCGATTTTGATTTCTTTATCCGAAACTATGAAGAAGAAATTTATGAAGACGGGATACAATGCAGGGATATGATAAGGTTAAAAAAGGATTTGTGAATTAAAATGAATGTCAAGACAACTTCAAAAAAACTTGCTCAACTTGTTAAAAATATGTGTATACTATTTGCTTTGGAGCGTAATCAAGTACCGGAGGCCGAAGGAGATCGATCACTTGCATCAATTAGTCAAGGAGTTCAGCTTGTATCAAGAGATTACAGTCTATGATGCTGCCCAGTTATATGGGGAAAAAGGAAAATATCGATTTTTGCAGTTTTCAGATCATGCTGTTCAAGGTGCAATAGACTTGAAGGATCCGAAGCGGATCGTACTGGAATATCCGAGGGCAATTATACATTTAATGGAGTCCAACAATCCGTCATTTGAAAAAGTGTTTATGATCGGGCACGGAATTGGGACCATCGCTGGCCACTATCCGGATAAGCAATTTACAGTAGCCGAAATCGACGAGAAAGTAGTGGAGTTAAGCAGGCATTTTTTTAATTATAAGTTGGATAATGTTGTGGTTGGAGATGGGAGGCAGATCCTTAGCAATGAAGAATCCGGTAAGTTTGATTATATTATTTTGGACGCCTTCACCAAAGCGGGTACTCCGTTTCATTTATCAACGATGGAGTTCTTCAAATTAACCAAAGAAAAGCTCGACGCCAGGGGATCTATGATATTGAATCTTATGGGAAAAATCAAGAACGACAAATTAATCAACGCTATTTATACTACGCTGAGACAAACGTATCCTTACACAAAAGCTTTTTCACTGCCCGGAGAGGATGCGGCTGACATACGGAATTTCATTATTATCGGTTGTAATAAAGCCGTTAATTTCCAATCATGGGCCATGGCGGGATTTTTCGAGATCGAATTAGGGCAAGGGCATATCATAATGGACAAATAAACAAAGGGTCAACACGGGAGGCGTTATACTAATATTTCCAAATCATAAATGACATGATACATTAAATGTATGACAAGATGACGATGCGCGGCACAATGTGAAAATCCGACGAATCAGGCGGATCGAGGAGAAAACGAATATGCCTTTTACTTTTCACATCCATTGTATATCGTACCTTTAAAGTTATTAAGTCCAAAATATATAGGTCTAACTGGTTTGATTCTTGGAAGTATGTCCCCGGATTTTGAATATTTTATTGTACTGGAACCTTTCCAAGGCATTGGCCATACAACGGAAGGACTTATTTTACATGCATTATCATTAAGCATATCATTTGCAATGACAGAGGTGAACCTCATGATTACTGATCATGAAATCATATATACAGAAACACAACAGCTCCCAAAGTGGACATGGATTTTCTTCCTTTTGCCGACTTTTCTCTTTTCGGGGATTGCATATGTGCAAATCGTATTAGATCGGGAAATAGGGAATCAACCCATGTCTGATACAGGCGTTATTATTATGACCTTGTTGTTTGGTTTCCTGATACCGGGCTTACTCGTATGTATGAAAGCTCGAATAGTCATCACAAAACACGAAATGATCATAAGCATATTGCCTATATATAAGAAAAGTATTATTTTAGAGAGCATTACATACATCAAACAAATTGGAATCAAGCCAATTCAAGAGTTTGGTGGCTGGGGAATTCGTTGGAATGGAAAGAAGCAGGGGTTAATTATGCAAGGGGATGAAGGTGTTGAGATCGGTATAAGCAATGGAAAATCCCTTGTGATCAGCAGCAGGAACGCTGAAAAAATATATAACGCTTTAAACGAAAACTGGAAACTGAACCGACATAGCAAAAAATGAAGAAAGAGTAAAGACTAATGATAACAGGTGATGACATGGAGTCAAAAAGAATAGCCGCCGAGCGTGCTGTAGAATACATAGAGGATGGAATGATTGTTGGATTAGGGACGGGCTCGACGGCATATTGGGCCATACAAAAAATAGGGGAGAGGATGAAAGAAGGGCTTGATATTCGAGCAATAGCTACATCCAACCAATCTGAAAGCTTGGCAAAGGCAATAGGAATAAGCTTGGTGAGCTTTTCAGATATTAAAGCAGTTGATGTAACGATTGATGGCGCTGATGAAGTAGACCGACAATGGAATGTAATCAAGGGAGGTGGAGGGGCCTTATTGCGTGAGAAGATCGTTGCGGCCGCGAGCAAACAGCTTATCATCATTATTGACGAACGAAAGTTGGTTGATCGTTTAGGTGAATTTCCATTACCCGTGGAGATCGTTCAGTTTGGATATGAGATGACTATGCATAAGCTGACAGAGCTCGGATGTCGTCCCATTTTACGTGAAAAAGATAAGAAGCCATTTATGACTGACAACGGCAATTACATCATTGATTGTGAATTTGGAAGTATAGAAAAACCAGTGGAGCTTCATAAAGAGATCAACATGATTCCAGGCGTTGTGGACAACGGCCTTTTTATACATATGGCAGATCAAGTGATCGTTGGTTTCGAAGATGGGTCAGTAAAGGAACTGCGCAGAATGGTATAAAAAACGAACGGAAGAGGATGAGTATTCATGCAGCTAAAATGGCTGGAGTGGGCTAAGCAGATTCAAGCAATCAGTCAAGTTGGACTTGCCTATTCAAAGGATATCTATGATCTGGAGAGATTTGAGCAGTTAAGAGCACTCAGTATTGAAATACTTAATGAATACACGGAAGTCGAGACTGAAAAATTAAAATCTTTATTTGCAAGCGAGATCGGTTATGCGACACCGAAAGTCGATATCCGCGGCGTCGTGTTTAAAGATGGGAAGCTTCTAATGGTCAAAGAAAAGGAGGATGGTGCCTGGTCATTACCCGGTGGATGGGCAGATATCGGTTTATCTCCTAAAGAAGTAGCTGTGAAAGAGATTAAAGAAGAATCCGGATATGATGTTGAGCCGATCCGCTTATTAGGCATTGTAGATAAAAAATTTCATGATCATCCGCCTTCGCCATTCCATGTCTACAAGATTTTTATATTATGTGGAATAATTGGAGGCGAGGCGATGGAAGGCATGGAAACTTTAGCAGTTAAATTTTTTGAGGAAGATCAGTTACCGCACTTATCAACGGAGCGAAACACAAAGAAACAGATTCATAAGCTATTCGAATTATATAGAGACTCTAAAAGTGAAATCATGTTTGATTAATGAAATGATTAAAGATCAACTGAATAACAAATGAAGTACAGGGGGCAAATCGATTGTCTTACCAAGTCATATTATTCGATGCTGACGACACATTATTTGATTATGCTAAATCAGAATTACATGCTTTAGAGCATGCATTCATAGAAATGGGCATGGAGTGTAATTCTGCCTATGTAGAAAGCTATAGGGTGATTAATCAACAGTTATGGCGTGAATTTGAGACAGGACTGATTAAACTGGATCTGCTAAGGACGGAAAGATTTAGACGGCTCTTCACAGTTCATCAACCCGATATAACAATCGATGCAGAACAATTCAGCCATACTTATTTGAAGTATTTAGGTGAAGGCTCATTTGTATTGGATGGCGCAGTGAGTGTATGCAGTTATCTTTTGGCTAATGGATACAGGATTGCTGTCATTACAAATGGAATCAAAGTGGTTCAATTCGAAAGGATCAATAGATCCGAGCTGTCGAACTCATTCGAGCAGATTATCGTATCGGAAGATGCCGGGTTTCAGAAACCGAATAAAGGGATTTTCGATTATGCATTTAATAAACTAAATATTCAGGATAAGAGCAGCGTTCTCATCGTAGGCGATTCATTAAGCTCAGATATTCAAGGCGGCATTAACTATGGCATTGACACTTGCTGGTTTAACCCGCATAGAAAAATAAATGCTTCCGGAATACAATCTACCTATGAAATTCATAAGCTGGAAGAGCTATTAGCCATACTGGGGGAAGATTATCATCTCGCAGGAGGAAAAAAGAGCACCCCATGACGGTGTGCTCAGCTTGTCGATAAAACCGAATGTTGAGAATTATTTGAAAGTTTTCCAAAGGAAAACTCGCTTCGTAATCATATGCTTATCGGACACCCCTCAGCCCTATATGTTCTAACTCAACAGATTAAGAGGTTTATTGACAGTCAAGTCACCCCGTTATGGGGTGATTTTCATTTTTTTTCTAATCTAATGCGTTACTTCAGTAACCTCTTCTGCAGAGGACTTCATGATTTCTACTCTCCGGATCCGAGTATGATCTTTTTCTCTGACGATAAAAGTCAAACCGTTAAATTCAAGCCGGCCTCCCTTTTTAAGGGCCCCGTTTTTGCTGTACAGCCATCCGCCGATCGTTTCCAATTCATGATCTTCCATTTCAATATTGAATAGATCTCTTACAGTGGAGAGGGGGATTTTTCCGTCTACAATGAAATGATTGACATTGATTGTTTCGATGTCAGGTTTTTCCTCGCTGTCGAATTCATCTCGTATCTCACCAACGATTTCTTCAAGGATATCCTCAATCGTGATCAATCCGGAAGTGCCGCCGTATTCATCGACAAGAATGACCATATGAACATGCTGCTTCTGCATTGTAGTCAACAGCTCTTTAACCGGAGTTGCTTCAGAGAAAGAGAGAATAGGCTGCAAAATGTCGGAAAGCTTTATGTCTGTATTGACGCTGCGCTGCAGAAAATACTTCTTCGTATTGATAAATCCAATGATATGATCTTTATCATTCTCCATGACAGGAAACCTAGTGAACTGCTCTTCTTTAATTATGCGTAAGCTTTTCTCAGGAGAATCATTCACTTCCAGACATACCATATCGGTGCGTGGAATCATAATTTCACGGGCAAGAATTTCATCAAACTCAAAAATTTTACTTACATAACCGTACTCCGATTTATTAATATGGCCGCTTTTATAGCTCTCGGACAAAATAATACGCAGCTCTTCTTCCGAGTGACTATCCTCGTGTTCTTTGGCAGGACGCATTCCGAACAAGCGAATCAACCGACCTGCTGAACCGTTCAGGACCCATATAAAAGGATACATGATTTTATAGAAGAAAATTATGGGTGGGGCGCAAATGGTACTGACTAATTCCGCTTTTTGAATGGCCATCGTTTTGGGGGCAAGCTCACCGACCACCACATGCAAGAAAGTAATGACCGAAAAAGCAACAATAAAGGAGATGAAAGAAACGAGCTCTGCCGGCAACCGGTCTTCAAGCAATGGATAGAGCAGGCTCTCAACAGCAGGTTTACCTAACCAGCCAAGTCCAAGAGCAGTAATTGTAATCCCTAACTGACAGGCTGATAAATATCCATCTAGATTGCTTGTTACTTTTTGAACGGCAATCGCGTTTTTCTTACCCTCTAAAACCATCTGATTCACTCTGCTGGGCCTCAGTTTTACAATCGCAAATTCAGTTGCAACGAATAAGGCGGTACCTAGAATCAGAACAACAATGAGAAATAAATTAAGGGCAATCATCCATAGCTCCTTTAGTGGCTAATCATATGCCACATCTTTTAATGAACCTATAATACAAAAGTTCTTAAGAACTTGCAATCCGGATTTTTCTGAATAATTGACGAAATAATGATAAAAAGGGTCAAATTTCTCTTTTTACAGGGTCAAATCTTTCATTTAACAATGCAATCTCAGGATCAGGATCAGGATCAGGATTAAAATACCCCAGTCATTGATCCTGCGAATTTGAATGGCGAAAGCATAATTGTTTCGTGAATGAAGTAAGCGCATCATCAGAATCATTGCGGGTCATGTCGAGTGAGCTGACAGCACTAATCAAACGGCTTAAAGTATAATGATGACCAATACAAGCAAGCAGGCCGCAAAACGACGACCTGCTTGTTTTCAACTATGGATAAAGGGATAATATGGAGAGTTGAAACCCTGTCATGAAATGCGATATCATGACAGCAGATGTAATATTATCATCAGAGGTAGGTGATTCCGGGTGCAGCTAGATCATGCCTTGCTCCAGACGCAAACTCTAAAGCTGAATATGAAGCTTATGCAGTCTTTGACGATTTTACAGATGTCCTCTGTGGAATTGATTGATTATATTATTCAGCAATCCGCAGAAAATCCATTGATGGAGGTATCATTTGCTTCCCAATTGCCGCGTGAGAGAAGCTCGAAATCACCGGCAAACAAAGATCAATCCTTTGACCCATTGCTTCAATTAGCCAGCAGGCAGGATGAATCGCTGGAAATGATGCTCGTGAATCAACTGCGCTTTCATAGAGCAGCTGAAACAACCTATAAAATCGCTGCTTTTTTAGCAGGTAATTTAAATGACGACGGTTTTTTGGCCATCACACTGGAAGAGGTATGCGATTATTTTCGAGTGTCTCTGGAAGAAGTAGAAGCCGCATTAGAGGTGCTGCAATCGTTGGAGCCACATGGCGTCGGCGCAAGATCTCTGCAGGAATGCTTATCCATTCAAATTGCCAGAGATTCGAGTGCGGATGTATGGGCGTTCCGTATCGTAAATGAGCATATCAATGAGCTTGCAGCAGGAAAGTTTAAACGAATCGCGGAGCAGCTGAATATTTCACTTGATCAGGTAAAGGCTTCGCTGGAATACATCCAAACGTTGAACCCGCGTCCCGGTCTGGCTTACAACAATCATACCGATTCCTATATCGTTCCGGACGCATTTGTCCATGTAAAAGAAGATCGTTATATTGTATCCTTGAATGAGGCGGTATATCCGAACGTTTCTATAAACAGCTATTATCTACAGCTTAGAGCTGAAAGCGATTCCATACAGCTAAGAACTTTTGTCGGCAAGCACGCCAGGCCGGTTCAATGGATGATGGATCATATCGAACAACGAAAAATAACACTGAGCAGAGTCATTACATCGATAGTCGACGAACAGCATCTCTTTTTAAACCACGGTATTCATCAGTTAAAACCGTTAAATTTGAAAACGATTGCAGACAATTTGGAGATCGATATCTCGACTGTAAGCCGAGCCATCAAACATAAGTATGTCCAAACACCGCGCGGGGTTTTTCCGTTAAAGTTTTTCTTTACGAGCAAACTCCATTCACTTCATGAAGCTACCGCGGTTTCATCACAGAGCGTAAAGGCAAAAATCAAACAGCTGATTGAGGAAGAGAACAAAAGCAGGCCTTTGTCCGATCAGCAGATCACTGACATTCTGAATGCCCAAGGAGTGCAAATCTCACGCAGAACAGTGATGAAATATAGAGAGGCGCTGAATATCCCGTCTTCTCGATTAAGGTGTTTTTAAGCTCGCTGCATCAATCGCCACACAAAAGGGGGAATTCAAACATGCTTCATGAATCCGTAACCATCGATCTATGGGAAAATATTTTTTCCTCTATGCATAATAGTGTCATCGTGGTTAATGTCCATAACCAGATTCTGCTGATGAATGAATCCGCCCGGCGACTGCTGGGCATCCAGGATGAGGACTGGAAGAACAAAAATATAAAAACACTCATCCCAAATTCACGTATGCATGAAATACTGGATGGGGGAGAGCGCTCAATCGGACAGAAAATGGTCATTTCAGGCCGGGTCTGCATGGTGAATCGCACTCCGCTTTATCAAGATGGCGAGATGATCGGTGCGATCGGTGTGATTCAGGATATATCAGAGATGGATCATTACCGGAATTTAGTCAAGCAAATGGAATCGATTATCGAATTTTCAACGGACGCCACTTATGTTGTTGATCGGGAAGGGATTACGATACAGGTTAATACAGCCTATGAGGAGCTTACCGGGTTCCACCGGGAAGAATTAGTGGGCCGACGCATGACTGACTTGATGTCGGAGGGTTATTTTGACCAATCCGTCTCCGTGCTCGTGCTGGAGCAAAAACAACGCATCTCCATCATTCAACGAATCGGCGGCAAGAAGGATGTGGTTGTGACCGGCAACCCCATATTCAATGAGCTTGGGGAGCTAGAGCTTGTTGTAACCAGCGTGAAGGATATTACACAGCTTAATGAATTGCAAAAAGAATTGGAGAAAGCCCAGCGCTTATCAACAATCCAAAATAATCGTTATGCGATCAAAAGTGGAGAATCCGAACAAAACTTCATTATATACAGCTCACAGATTAAGAAGGTATATGAAAAAATTCAACAAGTGGCCCCTTTCCCGACGAGTATATTGCTTAATGGCCCTTCAGGTACAGGAAAAGAAGTAATGGCCAATCTGATACATGATCTAAGCGACCGAAGAGAACAACCGTTTATAAAAATTAACTGCAGCGCGATTCCTGAGCAGCTGCTGGAGTCCGAATTGTTCGGGTATGAGGCCGGAGCCTTTACCGGTGCGAACCGAAACGGAAAGATCGGTTTATTGGAGCTGGCGGATAAAGGAACGGTCATGCTGGATGAAATCGGAGAAATGCCGCTCGCACTGCAAGTGAAGCTGCTGCGTGTGCTCCAAGAAAAGCAGATGCTGAGAATAGGAGGCACAAAACCCCGTAATCTGGATATTCGAATCGTATCCGCAACGAACCAGGATGTAAGAAAACGGATTAAAGAGGGGAAATTCCGGGAAGATCTCTACTACCGGTTAGCCGTTATTGAAATTTCGATTCCGCCGCTTGTCGAACGCCAAGAGGATATCATTCCATTAATCGATCATTATTTTTCATTCTTTTGCCGCCAGTTCCGAATCGACAAACAGATGTCGCAGGAAACCAAAGCCATATTGAAGGCGTACCACTGGCCAGGCAATGTCAGGGAACTGCGCAATCTGATTGAGAACATGCTGGTTTCTGTCCCGGCACATATAATTGAACCCGTTCATCTGCCTTTGCATGTCCATGACCGGAGTTATTCTGAATCGCCTTCTTCATTAAAAGAGCAAGTTCAGCAATTCGAGCAGAGAATTATCAGCGAAGTCGTCGAAAAATACAGTTCCTTAAGAAAAGCCGCTGAGCAGTTAGGGGTCGATCATTCCACATTAGTAAAGAAAATGCAGCGTTGGGAACAATCGAAGTAGCATTGGTGAAATTTTTCTGTGAGACGGTGAATTAATTCACCGTCTCATTGTTGTTTACGAGCCATTGTAGCGAAAAAAGTGGTGATTATTATCACCACAAGCACAAAGAGCAGGAGTGCTTTTTCACAGCAGGACGGGTATTTCAAGATTGGCACGATTTTTGCTTATATATTTAGTATAACAATAGAAGGAGGTGCTTAATTGGAAACGGTAACAAAGGGATTATTTATTAATGGCAGCTGGAAGGTAAAAGATCGCGGCTATCCTTTGTACGCTCCCTATGACGGCCAACTGCTGGCGCATATAAGCAAAGCGGATGAGGGGGATGTACAGGAGGCGATTGCCGGGGCGCATCAAGCTTATGAAACGATGCGCAAGCTGCCTGCCCATAAGCGTGCTGAGATCTTATTCAAGGTAGCACAGCAGTTAAAGGAAAGAAAAGAAGAAGCAGCACGATTGTTATCACTGGAAGCCGGTAAACCGATCCGCACGGCGAGAGCGGAGATCGGCCGTACGGTTACCACGTACGAATTTGCCGCTGAGGAAGCCAAACGGATCTACGGGGAAACAATCCCGATGGATGCTGCACCCGGCGGAGAAGACCGTCTCGGGTTCACATGGAGGGAACCGCTTGGCGTTGTCGTTGCAATCAGTCCGTTTAACTTTCCATTTAATCTAGTTGCCCACAAGCTCGGACCTGCTATCGCGGCGGGAAATACAGTCGTGTTGAAACCGGCGGAGCAAACCCCGCTAAGTTCACTATTAATAGCCGAAATGTTCCAGCAAGCCGGATTGCCTGCAGGAGCTCTTCAGGTCGTTACAGGTAGCGGCCGTGAGCTTGGCGATGCGCTGGTAAGCGATGACCGCGTGAAAAAAGTCACCTTCACAGGAAGCGTGGAGGTAGGCAAACGGATTAAATCAAAAACCGGGCTGCGCAAAGTAACATTAGAGCTTGGTTCCAATTCAGCGCTTATTGTGGAGCCGGATGTTCCGATCGAGAAAATCGTGCCAAGATGCGTGGAAGGCGCGTTCGCATTCGCCGGACAAGTTTGTATCTCTCTACAGCGTATCTATGTGCATGAATCGATCTATCAACCGTTTTCGGAGCAATTCATCCGCAGAACGGAACAGCTTCGGGTCGGCGATCCGCTGGACGAACAAACGGATATAAGCAGCATGATCCACACGCGAGAGATTGAGCGCATCGACACATGGGTGAAAGAGGCGGTCGAGGCAGGAGCGAGAATTGGCTGCGGCGGCCGGCGAGAAGATTCGGTTTACTTGCCAACCGTCATGCTTGATGTAAAGCAGGATATGGCAGTCTCGTGCCAGGAGGTATTCGCACCCGTTGTATCGATCGTGCCTTACAGAAATTTGGATGAAGCGATCTCGATGGCCAATGACTCGAACTATGGCTTGAATGTGGGAATTTATACGCAAAACATTACTAATGCGTTCCAGGCTGCCCGGGAGATTCAATCCGGCGGTGTCATCATTAATGATATCCCTACCTTTCGCGTGGATCACATGCCTTATGGCGGCGTGAAAGAAAGCGGTTACGGCCGCGAGGGCATCAAATATGCGGTGCAAGAGATGACGGAATTGAAATTTGTATCGATAAAAACTCAATTTTAATTTCAGGGAGGAATTCTACATGTCAAATATTATTAAAGCACGCCCTAAGCTTTATGTAATGGATAACGGCCGTATGAGCATGGATAAAAACTGGATGATTGCGATGCATAATCCGGCAACCATTGACAATCCGAACGCGCCTACACAATTTGTGGAATTTCCTATTTACACGGTTCTAATCGATCATCCCGAAGGAAAAATTCTGTTTGATACGTCCTGCAATCCAGACTCAATGGGCATTGAAGGCCGCTGGGCCGATTCTACACAGAAGGCTTTCCCTTGGGTAGCCAACGAGGAATGTTATCTGCACAACCGGCTGGCACAGCTGAAGGTAAGGCCGGAGGATATTAAATATGTCATTGCATCCCATCTCCACCTTGATCACGCGGGCTGCCTGGAAATGTTCACCAATGCAACGATCATCGTCCATGAGGATGAATTGAACGGTACGCTTCAAACCTATGCCCGCAATCAGAAAGAAGGGGCCTACATCTGGGGAGACATTGATGCGTGGATCAAAAATCAACTTCAATGGCGTACTGTCAAAAGGGAAGAGGATAACCTGGAACTCGCCGAAGGCATAAAAGTGCTTAACTTCGGCAGCGGCCATGCCTGGGGCATGTTAGGCCTGCATATCCAGATGCCTGAGACGGGCGGCATTATCTTGGCTTCCGATGCAATCTATACGGCTGAAAGCTATGGTCCGCCGGTCAAACCTCCGGGCATTATCTATGATTCCATCGGATATGGCAAAACCGTGGAGAAAATAAGAAGACTTGCACAGCGTACGGAATCCCAGGTATGGTTCGGACATGATTCTAACCAATTCAAGCAGTTCCGCAAATCGACTGAAGGCTACTATGAATAAAGAAGGTGCAGCTCATGACTTCTTCAAGACTCGTATTTACTCCGCTTAACTATATGGGATGGGGGGCTTTAGAGCAGTTGTGGCCTGAAGTGGCCAAATATGCGCCATCTCGGATATTGCTCGTAACGGATTCGGCACTTGAGAAAATCGGTATGATCAAACCAATCTCCTCTAAGCTGGAGCAAGAGGGATACGAGGTCGTCGTTTATACGGATGTTGTCCCTGAACCGCCGCTTGAAATCGGAGAGAAGCTGGTTAGCTACACTCGTGACGGGAAATTTGACCTGGTCATCGGCGTCGGAGGCGGAAGCGCCTTAGACCTGGCCAAGCTCGCTGCTGTATTATCCTCGCATGAGGGTAAAGTAGCCGATTATTTAAATTTGACGGGAACGAAAAAGCTCGAGCATAAAGGGCTGCCCAAAATTATGATCCCAACCACTTCCGGGACCGGCTCGGAAGTGACGAACATTTCAGTGCTTTCATTGGAAAGCACAAAGGATGTGGTGACGCACGATTATCTTATGGCTGACGTTGCAATCATTGATCCGCAGCTAACCGTTTCCGTTCCGCCGCGTGTCACCGCTGCAACCGGGGTGGATGCGCTTACCCATGCGATTGAAGCCTATGTCTCTGTAAATGCCACTCCAATCACTGATGGTTTGGCACTGCAGGCGATTCGCCTGATCAGCCGCGCACTTCGAACAGCGGTGAAGAACGGTCAGGACCGGCAAGCGCGCATCGATATGAGCTATGGCAGCAATATTGCTGGTTTTGCATTTTTCAATGCCGGCGTTGCCGGGGTTCACGCCCTTGCTTATCCGCTTGGCGGCCAGTTCCATATCTCGCATGGAGAATCCAATGCCGTACTGCTGCCATATGTCATGGGATATATCCGCAGAAGCTGTTCGAAGAGAATGGCTGACATATTGGAAGCGATGGGCGGGTATGCGAGTTATATGTCGGAGGAAGAGGCTTCCCTCAAATGCGTTGAGGAGTTGGAGAGATTGGTATGCGATGTCGGCATCCCAAGCACGCTGAAGGGATTTGACATTCCTGAGCGTGCGCTGGCGAGCCTCACGGAAGATGGTGTGAAGCAGAAACGCCTGTTGGCCCGCAGTCCTCTATTGCTGGAGAAAGAGGATATCCGGATCATTTATCAGTCTGCTTACGACGGCGTGATTACGGAGGCTAAACATACGGTTTAACCTAATAGATCAAAACCGCCACAACCTTTTTGTGACGGTTTTGATCATTTCTGTTTCAACTGAAAGTTACCGTAGTCGATGATAATGATTCGATCTTTGTAAAGTCTTAGATTTTTTGCCTTAAGACTAAAGATAAGGACTTGTTCCTGCGAAAACCGTTTCTTCATCTTTAACAGTTTATCTTCATCATCCTCTGTCAGATTCACCCTTTGAATCATTTTCTTCATGATGATCCATCCATCGCCATGCTCCATGACCGGACAAAGATACTTTCGCAGCTTACTTGAACAATGGGCATAAATATCGTATTCCATCTGGTTGCATTGCAAGCCATCCTTTGTTATTGGAATTTTGAGGACATACCCGTTCAACAGATCATAGACAATCCTGCTCTTGCCGGAACCGAGTAATTTATAAGGAAGCTGCAAAGACTTGACGGCTCGTTTAACCCTCTTTTCTGCCGAGCGTGTTCGATACTTAAGCATTTCTGAAACCCAGTACCTTATGGATATCAAATCATCAATCGTTAAATATAGGCTTTTCAATCCCGGCACCTCCAATCTACTCTATTAGGATATGTAGAGAGGAAACCCATCGTCCCGGCTAATGCACACCTTGTATCCTGTGATTAGTAGGGATGGTCATTTGCTCTTGCTGAGGTTCTTTTTTTGTGATAACATGGGTGAAATTTCCTCCGCTCGCAAACAAACGAGGGAAGATCCAAAAAACGTAACGGGAGTGAATTGTCATGCTATTCGAACTTAGGATCTACACGATGCATCCGGAAAAATTAAGCGCCATACATGAACGGTTCTCGAACCACACCCTCGGCATCTTTGAACGGTTAGGGATGAAGGTGAACGATTTTTGGATAGATGCAAACGATGAACCTAAGCTGTACTACATTATGGAATACAATGATCTCGCGGAAAGAAACCGCCAGTGGGATCTATTCAGGGAAGATAAAGAATGGAAAGAAGTGAAACAAAAGTCGGAAGAAAACGGTCCGATTGTCAAGCAGATTGAAGAAATCTTTATGCATCGGGCAGATTTTTTTAGGCGTTAGTGTAATAGGTTACGAGCAAAAGGGGCCATGCAAAAGGATTCGGATATCCAATTGCGTGGTCCCTTATTAGCCGCGAAGACGAAGAATTTGAAATGCTTCCGCGAATTCCTCATAGATTTGATTGCCCCGAAATTTCGCTTTATAATAGATGCTTTCCTCATTCACAGGATGTTTGTTCGAGCCTAATTGTGTAACATACGCCTTTAACGCATCCAGCTTGCGGGTGATTTCCTCTTTGGTCAGCGAGACATATAGGTTTGGGGTAAAAGAGAGCTCCCCATCTGTCTCATAGATGTATACAGAGCCATTCCAAAAATAGGGACGAGCAGCAGCAACAGCTGCTTGATGGAGGGCTTCATGGTCCTGATGTTTTGTTATGGACGGAATGAAGATAACTGTAGGGCAAAAGTCTGTTATATGCCTTTCAATGTGGTCTACCAATTCTGCGCGTGAAATAGTATCTAATTTGCTATCATAACGAGGTTTGACAGATTGGTCTTGATATAAGATGTGGTAATCGTCCACGCCCAGAATTTGCATGGCTTTCTGCAATTCTTTTATACGTTTATTCCCTTGATAGGAGCTGTAAGCACCAATCTCTTTTTTGTATCGTTTGGAGAAAGTTAAGGTAAAGCAGGCGATTACGACTCGAACCGGGCTTTTGCAGCCAAGATATTTCTGAAGAACACCTCCACAACCCAATGTCTCATCATCGGCATGAGGAGCAAGCACCAGCACGCGTTGGTTGTTATAATCAATCGAATTCATTTTATTCACCTTCCTTTTTGCCTTCATTAAAAGTTTCTTTTCATATTCTATGAATTAGGGCTTTCATTCTCCTATGTTATTAGCTATTTTTTTGCTGAGCATTCTGCCGTGCAAGCGGAGTAATTCTTTTATGGGTATCTCTACATGTGCTTCCCGGTGAGTGTAAATCTGCTGCATGGTGCGATATAATAAGTGCAAGGCAATGCAAGACGGACAAAACACTGGCAGTTGGCTGGCTTTCAATCAATGGTTGAGAGGTAAAGGAGAGTTGAGATCATGAACATCATAGTAGAGCAGCCGGCGGCACGCTGGTATAAGCAGGAAATGTCGTTATCCGATGGTGACAGCCTTAGAGTATTTGTGCGGCTTGGAGGGTGCGGCAGCGTACAGCCCGGGTTTTCGCTCGGCGTTATGAAAGAAACGCCAAGAAATCCGGGGCTTAGCCAAGAGGTTGAAGGCATTGTCTTTTATATGGAAGAAGATAATCTATGGTATTTGGATGGTAGAGCGCTTCATATCCGCTTTGACGAGCAGCTGGATGATATCCAGTTCGAGGTGATTTAGGGCTTTAGGGCTGTCTATATAGACAATTCTTATAAGAGAGTGCTATAGTTACTGATAACTGAATAACATTAAATAGGTGCCGCATAACATTTCATGTCATTCGGCTTAATAGGGAAGCCCGGTAAAAGCCGGCACGGACCCGCCACTGTAATGAGTTTCGATGGATACAGAGATCGAACATGCTGCTGCAGTATGCCACTGGAGATTTCCGGGAAGGCGCAGCGGCCAAGCTCCAAGTCAGGATACCTGCCTATTTGATTAACACTGGCGTCTACGAGGAATTAGAGTGGTGTTAGAAAGCGAGAATATAAACGGTCTGTAAGGCAGACTGTTTTGTCCTTTAATTTTGAGGCGAGCATTTCTGACACAGTTCAGAGATGTTTTTTTGTTTTGGACGTGTCCATAGCCGCAAGTGTGGAGAGGAAGACATCAATGGAAAAATTGTTGGAAGTGATTAACCGGATTGCCCGGCCTGATCTTGTGTCCATGCGGAAAATGCAGGAGCGTATCCATAATCTGACCAAACCGGTGGGCAGCTTAGGAGCGCTGGAAGAGCTTGCTGTTCGGATGGCAGGCATTCAAGCCGTCCCGGAGCCTAAGATAGATGCAAAAGCGATTGTTGTCATGTGCGGCGATCATGGCGTGACCGAGGAAGGAGTCAGTGCCTATCCATCAGCCGTTACAGGGCTGATGATGGGCAATTTCTCCAGAGGACGTGCTGCCGTAAATGTACTGGCCAAGCAGTGCGGCGCCAAAGTAATTGTTGTGGACATCGGAAGTTATTTGCAGGAATTACCCGAAGGGGTTATCGATCGGAAAATCCGCAGCGGTACAAATAATATGGCCAAAGGTCCGGCCATGACAAAGCAGGAAGCCGTCGAAGCGATCCATATTGGAATCGAAACAGCCGTTTCGCTAGCCGAAGAAGGCACGCATGTCATCGGACTTGGCGAGATGGGGATTGGAAATACAACGGCCAGCAGCGCTATAGCGGCGGTATTGCTCAGCAAGCCGGTTCAAGAATTGACGGGCAGAGGAACCGGTCTGGAGCATAATGGAGTGGATAAAAAGGTTGAAGTGATTAAACAGGCTATACGGACGAACAGGCCGGATCCTAATGATGTGGTCGATGTATTATCCAAATTAGGCGGCATGGAGATAGCCGGCCTAGTCGGTGTCATTCTTGGCGCCGCTTCCCGCAAAGTTGCAATTGTTATCGATGGCGTGATTACCGGGGCGGCCGCTCTGGTTGCTTATCAGATCGAACCGCGCTGCCGAGACTATATGATCGCTTCTCATTTATCCGCTGAGCCTGCACACCGATTCATCCTGGATGAATTGGGCCTGACGCCGCTGCTGCATGCGGGCATGCGTCTTGGTGAAGGGACCGGTGCGGCGCTTGCATTTCCAATGATCGAGTCGGCACTCCGGCTTACGAGGGAAATGGCAACCTTCTCAGAGCTGGGATTGCCTAGTCCTGCGCCTGAGCTTGAAACGTATACACTGCCTTCCTTAGCGTTAACAGACAAACGAACGACCGTCATCTCTGCAGCATCGTCGAACGATGGGAGTGCTGCGGAATCCGCTGCCCATCACGCTTTTACGGCAGAAGAAAAGGCGGCTGTCTACAGGGCCATCGAGGAGCGCCGGGATATTCGTTCATTCAAAAAGGACCCGCTGCCTGACGAGCTTTTGATGCGGCTGCTGAGAGCGGGTCATCATGCCCCTTCAGTTGGTTTTATGCAGCCGTGGAACTTCATTGTCATCCGTTCGGAGGAAACGAAGCTTCAGCTCAAACAGGCGGCAGATAAGGAACGGCGCGCTTTGTTGATTCATTATGAAGGAGAGAAAGCGGAGAAGTTCTCCAAGCTGAAGATTGAGGCATTGACGGAGGCGCCGGTTACGTTATGCATTACGTTGGACCCTACGCGAGGGGGACTGCATGTTTTGGGACGTAATTCGATTCCCGAGACCGATCTGGCATCCGTTTCCTGTGCAATCCAGAACATCTGGCTTGCGGCCCGGGCGGAAGGTCTGGCGGTTGGCTGGGTGAGCTTTTATAAGAAGCAGGACGTCCGTCAGATTCTCCAAATCCCGCCTCATGTGGATCCCGTAGCGCTTCTGTCGATCGGCTATACGGATCATTTTCCTAAGCAGCCGATATTGGAATCATCCGGATGGCGGAAAAGATTGAGCTTAGAGGAACTGATCTACACAGAAGAATGGGGTACGCAGAGCAAGTGAAAGCTGGAAGATGAATTAAATAGCGATGAAATGGGTGTTTGCTTCGGAGGATGAACAGAAGAAGCAGACTTAAAAAGGGAAGCTCGGTGAAAATCCGACACGGTCCCGCCACTGTAATGGGCATTTAGCCTTGTTTTCAGCTATTGTAGTCACTGGGTTAACCCTGGGAAGACGAGAAAACAAGAGCCCTTAGTCAGGAGACCTGCCTATTTCATATCACACGAAATCCTACGAGGAATAGGAGAGTGTTGGAATTAGGCCAGCGTCACACGTAGACTGGAATGCGTAAGGCATTCTAGAGACATCGATGTGCATTCGTGAGCATTTCCAGCCTCTTGGGCTGGAAATGCTTTTTTTATGTTAAAAAATGAGAAAGCAAAATGGAGAAGGAGGAGAAACGCCGATGAGCATGAAAGGAAAGCTGTTGGTGATCGGCTTTGGCCCCGGTTCATTTGAACATATTACGCAGCGGGCCCGGGAAGCCATACAGGAGAGCGACGTCATTATCGGTTACAACACCTATGTAGACTTGATACGCGGCCTGCTTACGAATCAGGAGATCGTTCGGACGGGCATGACCGAGGAGGTAAGCCGGGCGCGTGAAGCGGTGAGACAAGCGGAGCTGGGGAAAAAAGTCGCGGTCATCTCAAGCGGTGATGCCGGCGTGTATGGTATGGCAGGCCTTGTGTACGAGGTATTAATCGAAAAGGGGTGGACCGAAGCAGCGGGCGTCGAAATTGAGGTCATACCGGGCATATCCGCAATCAATTCATGTGCATCATTGCTCGGAGCACCTGTCATGCATGATGCCTGCACGATCTCGCTTAGCGATCATCTTACTCCATGGACGGTGATAGAAAAGCGGGTTGAAGCTGCAGCTTCCGCCGATTTTGTTATCGCATTGTACAATCCCAGAAGCGGCCGACGTACTCGGCAAATCGTTGAGACACAGCGTATTTTGCTTAAGTACAGGTCACCGGATACACCGGTCGGATTAGTGAAAAGCGCCTATCGGGACCGCGAGCATGTCGTGTTAACAACGCTTGCAAGTATGCTGGAGCATGATATCGGCATGCTGACAACTGTCATCATCGGCAATTCAACAACCTTCCTGTATGACGGGAAAATGATCACGCCTCGCGGTTACCAGCGCAAATACACGCTGCACACGGACGAACAAGCGTTGAAACCGCATGAGCGGCTGCGAAACGAAGCGGAGCCATGGTCTTTGAATGCCCAGGAGGAAGGGCTTGAAAGCGAAGAAGTGGAAGCGCAAGCTACGAATCCGGCGGAGCTTGCTGCAGAGGCATTGCAGCTGCTGAGCGTGAAAGGGCTGGCATCGGCAACGCAGCAAGCGCTGCCGCAGCAGCCGGCAGTGCGCAGCAAAACCGTATCCATATTTGAAATCGGCGTATCGCCGGGAATCGCGAACAAGAAATTTTCAGCGCGGCAAATGGGGTTGTTAGCCGAGCTGGCTGGCGAGCAGGGAGAGCTGGAATATACGCCCCATCATCAAGTGATTTTGCGCGTTCCGACGGATGATGCGCAGACGATTGTGGCCCGCTTGAAGCAGCACAGCTTGCTCGTCTTTCCGATCGGCGATACCGTGCAGATCAAAGCGTGCGATTTTTGCAATTTGGAGAAGGACGAAGCGATTCCGGTAGCCGAGCAGTTAAACCTGATGTTTGGCGGAAGACAAGCGCCTAAAGAAATCAAAGTCGGTGTGAACGGCTGCGGCATGGCATGTTACGGAGCCGTTATGGAGGACATCGGCATCGTGTACCGCAAGGGCGGATATGATCTATTCCTGGGTGGAAAACAAATTGGCCGCAATGCCCATGCGGGCCAGAGCGCAGCGGAGGGAATCCCGGCCGAGCGGATCGTGGAGACAGTAGAGGCGGTTTTGCAGGAGTTCACTGAAAAAGGACATCCAGGAGAACGATTCCATAAATTTTTCAAACGCGTCGGACATGTTGCCGGCTTTAATTACAAGGAATATATTGCGCCTGTAGCTGTTGATGCTGTATGCGGAGATTAAAGGGGGAGTTAGTATGGAAGCGATATTGTTAATCGGCCATGGCAGCCGGGATCAGGAAGGAAACGAAGAGATGCTCCGTTTTGCGGAGTCGGTAAAGGCTCATGCGAATGGGAAATGGGTGGAGACCTGCTTTTTGGAGTTGGCTAGCCCGAATATCCCGCAAGGAATCGCACACTGCGTTGAAGCCGGCGCTACGCGTATTGTGCTGATTCCGATCATTTTATTTGCGGCAGGCCATTCAAAAATTCATATTCCGCTAGAGATCGATCGCGCCAAGGCAAAATATCCTCACGTCATCTTTGCTTACGGTCAGCCCATTGGCATTCACCAGAAGGTGCTGGACATTTTAACATCCCGCTTGACGGAAGCGGGATACAGCGATAATATGCAGGCAAGCGAACGCAATCCTGATACGGCAGTGCTGCTCCTTGGCAGAGGAAGCAGCGATGCGGATGCTAACAGTAATTTTCTTAAAATGGCGCGCCTTTTGTGGGAACAGCTGCCCGTCAAATGGGTGGAGAGCAGCTTTATCGGTGTCACGGAGCCTTCTTATTCAGAAGGGCTGGAGCGCTGCAAGCTGCTTGGCGCGAAAAATATATATGTGCTGCCTTATTTTTTATTTACCGGCGTGTTAATTAAACGCATTGAAATCATGACCGCAGAGTTTGCGGAGGCACATCCGGATATTAACGTGGAGCTGGCCGGTTATTTCGGTTTTCATCCGAGCCTGGTGCAGCTGCTGCTGGACCGTGTGGATGAGGCGCTGGAAGGCCGTGCTTTGATGAATTGCGATATGTGTAAATACCGGTTGGAGGCAGCAGATGCCCACCATCATCACCATCACGATCATGATCACCATGAACATCATGATCACGGACATAACCATTCTGAGCAGCATCACACTCATGATGACCATGACCATGACCATGATCATGAACATCACGGCCATGATCACGTCAGCCCGAAGAGAAATCAGGAGGTGAAACTGTGATATTTATGTTATGCGGGACAAGCGATGCGCGGGAGCTGGCGGTTCGGATGCAAAAGTCAGGTTACCCGCTGCTTGCTTCGGTCGTTACGGACAATGCGGCAAAAAGCCTGCAGGAAGCCGACATCACAGTTCGAACCGGCCGGTTGACGGCTGAAGAGATGGCGGCATTACTGCATGAAATGTCTTGCAAAGCCGTGGTTGACGCAAGCCATCCTTTTGCTGAAGAGGCGCATAAAAATGCCATGAAAGCGGCGCAGGAAGCCGGTCTGCCTTACATACGGTTTGAACGCGCATCCTTGGTGTACGACGATCATCCGAAGCTGACAGTCGTTTCCTCTTATGAGGAAGCCGCACTTGAAGCCAAGGAACGTAAAGGCTCGGTCATGCTGACGACAGGAAGCAAGACGCTGCCTATTTTCGCCAAACATCTAGTCGGTGATCCGGCGACCCGGCTCGTCGCAAGAATGCTGCCGCGTAAAGATAATATGGAGCTGTGTGAACAGCTTGGTGTAGAACAAAAGAACATCATTGCCTTGCAGGGGCCGTTTACGCGCGAGATGAATGAAGCGCTGTATCGGCAGTTCGGCACGACCGTGATGATTACGAAAGAAAGCGGGAAGATCGGCGCCGTTGACGAGAAAGTAAACGCAGCGTTGGAGATGGATATCGATGTCATTCTCATTTCTCGCCCGGAGCTGGAATTCGGCGATGTGTTTACCGATTTTGACGGTGTAATGGGCCGGCTCAAAGAGCTTCTTTATTAAGAGAGGGGTATATGGATGGATTTCAAAACAGAATTTAAACCGTTAACTGTACAACCGCAAGAAATTGAAGGGAAAAGCTTTGAGATCATTACCGAAGAGCTGGGGGAGCATCCGTTTACGCCGGAGCAGTATCCGATCGTACAGCGGATCATTCATGCTTCCGCCGATTTCGAGCTGGGGCGAAGCTTAGTCTTTCACCCCGACGCCATTCAGGCGGGCATTAAAGCGATTCGTGCAGGGAAAAGCGTCGTAGCGGATGTGCAAATGATTCAAGCCGGCGTGAGCAAGGAAAGATTGGAGCGGTTCGGCGGCGGCCTCAAGGTATATATCTCTGATCCGGATGTAATGGAAGAAGCGAAGCGCCTTAACACGACGAGAGCGATTATCTCCATGCGCAAAGCGATTCGTGAAGTGGAAGGCGGCATTTATGCGATAGGTAACGCACCGACTGCACTGCTTGAGTTAATCCGTCTTGTGAAGGAAGGTCAGGCAAAACCTGGTCTCGTGATCGGGATGCCTGTCGGGTTCGTGTCGGCGGCGGAATCGAAGGATGAGCTGAGAAAGCTGGATATCCCGTTTATTACGAACATCGGCCGCAAGGGCGGCAGCACGATCGTTGTTTCAGCCATCAACGCACTTTCCATTATGGCGGCCAACCAGGAATAACGAATAGGAGATGACAGCATGAGCGACGTTGTCGATACGGAAAACAAACCGCTTCGCCATGGATATACCACCGGTGCATGTGCAACTGCAACGGCCAAGGCTGCCGTAACGATGCTCATCACGCAGCAAAAGCTTGAGCATTCGGAAATATGGCTTCCTGCCGGTTTTTTTCATACCTTTGATTTGATCGAGTGCGAACTGACGCGCGATATGGCGCAGTGTGCGACGATCAAGGATGGCGGAGACGATCCTGATGCTACGCACAAGGCGAAAATCGTTGCAACGGTCACTTGGAGGGACGAAAGCGGAATTGATCTGGACGGAGGAGTCGGCGTAGGCAGGGTAACCAAGCCCGGACTGCCCGTCCAGGTCGGGGAAGCGGCGATCAATCCTGTGCCGAGGCGGATGATATTGCGTGCGGTGCAGGAGGTATTAGACGAATATGCGGTGGATCGCGGCGTCCGTGTTGTCATTTCAGTTCCTGATGGCGAGGAGATCGCCAAGAAAACACTCAATTCACGGCTTGGGATTATAGGCGGCATCTCGATTCTCGGAACCCGAGGCATTGTCGTGCCATTCTCTACGGCAGCCTATAAGGCGAGCGTCATTCAAGCGATTCAGGTGGCCAAGGCCTCCGGCTGCAAACATATCGTGCTTACAACCGGGGGCAGCAGCGAGAAATACGCGATGAAGCTGCTTCCGGAGCTGTCTGAAGAGGCGTTCGTGCAGATGGGCGATTTTGTTGGGTTTTCTTTGCAGCATGCAAAACGGCTGGGCGCTGAGAGGGTTAGCCTGGTGGGCATGATGGGGAAATTCTCGAAGGTGGCGCAAGGCGTGATGATGGTGCATTCCAAGAGTGCGCCGGTTGATTTTCAGTTTCTAGCCGATGTGGCGGAGGAAGCCGGAGGAGCGGAATCGGTAAGACAATCGATCTTGGAAGCAAATACGGCATCGCAGGCGGCCGATCTGGCGGCTGAAGCCGGATTGCATACTTATTTTGAACGATTATGCCGTTACGCATCGCAGCATGCTGTCGACCATGTCGGGGGCGGGATTCGTGTGGAGACGGTATTGGTAACGATGAAAGGCGACGTATTGGGGAGGGCGGAAATCGTTGGGTAATCGAATTTCTATTATTGGTATTGGCGACGAAGGGGCAGCCGGTCTTGCTGCTGCATGTTTGGCTTTGGTAAAGGATGCGGATGTGTTGGCCGGGGGAGAGAGGCATCTTGCATTTTTTCCGGAGTTCCATGGGGATTTGATTGTCATAAAGGGCGGTTTAGCGGAAACGGCAGCACAGCTAGGAAAGCTGCGTGCCGATAAGCGTATCGTCGTGCTTGCATCAGGCGATCCGATGTTCTATGGCATCGCTGGTTATATCGCCAAAAAGCTTGGCCGTGATGCGGTCGATATTTATCCTAACCTGAGCTCATTGCAGCTTGCATTTGCGCGGATGGGCGATAGCTGGCAGGACGCCGCATTAGAGAGTGTGCATGGAAGGCCGCTGCAAGGGCTGGCACAGCGCATTGACGGCAGGCCGAAGGTGGCGCTGCTTACGGATGATACGAATACACCCTCTGCGATCGCAGCGTACCTGCTGCAATTCGGTATGACAGAATACGAAGCGTTCGTGGCGGAGAATTTAGGGAGCGATCAGGAGCGCTGCGGTTTTTATTCCTTGGAGGCGATGGCGGATACCGTCTTTTCTCCTTTAAATGTGATCATCCTACGGCAGCGTGAAGAGGCAGTGTATGTGAAGCGAAGCGGATTCGGCTTTGAAGACGAGGAGTTCCATCAGCGTAAACCGGAGAAGGGACTTATTACGAAGAAAGAGGTTCGCGTTCTTAGTCTCTCCGAATTAAATCTTCACCCGCGCAGCGTTGTATGGGACATTGGCGCGGGTTCGGGTTCCGTGGCCGTTGAGTGTACCCGGCTCGCCCCGAACGGACAAGTGTTTGCGATCGAGAAAAATGAAGGCGATCTTGAGAACGTACAGCAGAACCGCATCAAATTCCGGACGGATTTCACGATCAGGCACGGTAAAGCGCCTGAAGGCCTCGAAGAATGGCCTGACCCGGATGCGGTCTTTATCGGAGGAAGCGGCGGAGAGCTTCGTGAACTGATTCGGATCTGCTGCAGGCGGCTGCAGCCTGCAGGCCGCATCGTCATCAACGCGGCGACGATCGAGACGCTCTCGGATAGCTGCCGTGCCCTGAAGGAAGAAGGCTACGAGACGCGTGTGACGCTCGTTCAAGTATCGCGAAGCAAACCAATCCTGGATATGACAAGATTCGAAGGGCTGAACCCAATCTATATTATAACCGGCTTCAAAGCCTAGCAATATATCTATTTGTAAAATGAGAGAGCACCGGGGAGGAGAACAAATTAGTGACAACTACTGTGAAGATAGGAACGCTGCACGGCATCGGCGTAGGGCCAGGGGATCCCGAGCTGATTACCGTAAGGGCGTTTCGCATGATGAAAGAATGTCCGGTCATCGCTTATCCCAAGAAGCGGATGGGCGGCAAGTCGTATGCGCTTGAGATCGTTGAGCTTTATGTGGATCCGGCCGAGAAAGAGATGCTTGGCCTTATCTTTCCGATGACCAAAGATCCGGCCGTACTGGAGAAAGAATGGAACAAGACGGTGGCTTTATGCTGGGAGCACCTGAAAGAGGGCCGGGATATCGCATTCGTAACTGAAGGCGACCCGAATCTGTACAGCACCTTTATTCATATGGCCCGTCTCATGAACGAGCTGCATCCTGAAGTGCCGGTCCGCACGGTACCAGGCATCTCGTCCGTACTCGGAGCGGCCGCACAGCTTGGCATAACGCTTGCGGACGGCGATGAGCAGGTTGCGATCATACCGGCAACCGACAATCGCGCGGCGATGAAGAAAGCAATTGAAGAGCATGATACGGTGATTTTCATTAAAGTTGCAAAAGTAATCGATATGATGGTTGATCTGCTAGAAGAGCTTGATCTGGCCGGTAAAGCCTCCGTCATTACGAAAGCGACTTCCCCGTATGAGACGATCTGGCGCGACGTTCGCGCATTAAAGGGCCAAGAGCTTGAATATTTGACGTTGATGGCGGTGAGAAAATGAAAGTATTGGAACCGAAAGTTTATATCGTTGGTGCCGGACCCGGGGATCCCGAGCTGATTACCGTTAAAGGGTTAAATATATTGAAACAAGCGGATCTGGTGCTCTATACCGATTCTCTTGTTAATGATGATTTGATCGCCCAAGCGGGAGAGCATACACAGGTGATGCAGAGTTCCGGCATGGATCTGGAACAGATGGTTGAGGTCATGGTGCAAGCGGTTAAGGCTGGTAAAAGTGTTGCGAGAGTCCACACCGGCGACCCTGCGATGTATGGCGCTGTGCTGGAGCAGCTGGTTCTGCTGAAACAAAACGGTGTAACCTATGAAATAATACCGGGTGTAAGTTCCGTATTTGCAGCGGCAGCAGTTATTGGCGCGGAGCTAACCGTTCCCGATCTGACACAGACCGTGATCCTGACGCGAGCCGAAGGACGGACGCCGGTGCCGGAGCGCGAGAAGCTTAAAGATCTGGCATCCCATCACTGTACGGTTGCGCTGTTCTTAAGTGCAACTTTAGCTAAAAAGGTTGTCAGGGAATTTCTCGAAGCCGGGTGGTCCGAAGAAACGCCTGTTGCCGTCGTGCAGCGGGCAACCTGGCCGGACCAAAAGATCGTCCGTACCACCTTGAAACATTTGGATGAGGACTTGCGAAAAGCGGGTATCCGGATGCATGCCATGATCTTGACCGGATGGGCGCTGGATCCGACGATTACGCAGCGGGACGCGTACCGCTCCAAGCTGTATGATAAAGCATTCACACACGGGTATCGAAAGGGAGTGAAGGCCGGTGAATAAACCGTTTGCTGCCGTAGCCATAACGAAGCATGGGGTGGAGATGGCACGGAGCCTGGCGGAGACCTTTCCGGCTGCGGATTTGTATTACATGAGCAAGTTCGCGCGCGGGGATGAAGCGGTTAAGGATTATCGCCTTTTTGAAGGCTCGGTGAAGCTCATACTGCCGGATCTGTTTAAGGCGTACAAAGGCATCATTCTTTTTATTTCCTTAGGGGCCGTTGTACGGATGATCGCACCGATCTTGGAAGATAAAAAGAAAGATCCGGCAGTTATTGTTATCGATGATCGCGGCGAACATGTCATCAGCGTATTGTCCGGACATCTCGGAGGCGCCAATGAATTGACACGGGAGGTAGCTTCGGCCATCGGTGCACGTCCGGTTATCACAACCGCATCGGATGTGCAGCAGACGATTCCCGTGGATATGTTCGGCCGCGCATTCGGCTGGGTCATTGAGAGCTTTGAAAAAGCGACGCCGGTCAGTGCGTCGGTTGTGAATGAGGAGCGTGTGGCTGTCGTGCAGGAGACAGGGGAGTCCAACTGGTGGATGTATGACAAGCCTCTTCCTTCGCATATCAAGGTATACGGATCCGCAGCCGAAGCGATGAATACGGATTATGACGCTGCACTCGTCATCGCGGATCGGCTATTAGAGGCTGACGAGGAAGCGGCACTGCTTCGCAATGGCGTGCTCTACCGCCCCAAAAGCCTTGTTCTTGGGATCGGATGCAATCGGGGCACAGCGGCGGATGAGATTGAAGCCTTCATCTTGGATACGCTCACTGAGCTTCGTTTATCCGTCAAAAGCGTACGCAATATCGCAACCATTGATCTGAAAAAAGATGAGCAGGGATTGATAGACGTATGTACAAAATACGGCTGGGAGCTCATAACCTATACACCGGAGCAATTGAATACCATCCCGCTTAAAAATCCGTCAGAGACGGTCTATCGATATACAGGCGCGTACGGCGTAAGCGAGCCGGCAGCGCTGCTCTCCTCCGGTGCAGCTGATTGGCTGCTCGAGAAAAAGAAGAGCGGCAACTGCACAATATCCGTCACGCGCGTTCGGTTTGATAACGATGCCGGAAATGACGGGGAGGCAGCGGTATGAATAACCAGCGGCCGCGTATTGCCATCGCGGGAACCAGCAGCGGCGCAGGGAAGACAACCGTCACGATCGGCATCATGCGTGCAATGGGAAAGAGAGGGTTGAACGTCCAGGGATTTAAATGCGGCCCGGATTACATCGATCCAACTTATCACAGTGCGGTCACAGGACGGGTATCGCGAAACCTCGATACGTGGATGATGCCCCACGATGCGATGCTGGAAGTATTCCAGCGCGGCTCTGACGGAGCGGATGTATCGGTGATCGAAGGGGTGATGGGCCTCTATGATGGCAAAGACCCTCTAAGCAACGCAGGTTCAACCGCGCATATCGCCACACTGCTCGATTGTCCCGTCATTCTGGTCGTTAACGTTCAGAGCATGGCCCGCAGCAGCGCTGCTGTCGTATTAGGTTATCAAAAGCTCGATGAACATGTTCGCATCGCAGGTGTTATCGTCAACAAATGCGGCAGTGAAGGCCATTACCGGATCGTAAAATCCGCCATAGAGCAAGAATGCGGCATTCCCGTTGTCGGATGGCTGGGCCGCGATGATTCTTTGGAGATCCCTGAACGTCATCTTGGGCTTGTGCCTGCGATTGAGAGGGGAGAATTGAACCCGTTGTTTGACCATGCCGCTGAGCGCGTGGAAGCCACCGTTGATCTGGACCGTATCCTAGCCATCGCAAATGATACGCCTTCTGCACCATTACCGGTGGAGCGGTTATTTGTTTCCAGAGAATTATCGGGACCTACGATTGCAGTTGCACGCGATGCGGCTTTCAATTTTTACTATGAGGAGAACCTGGAGCTGCTGAAAGGTTTAGGTGCAAACATAATAACCTTCAGCCCGCTGGCCGGGGATACTGTCCCAGCGGGTACCGATGGCATCTATATCGGCGGAGGGTTTCCAGAGGAGTATGCATCCACCCTGGCAAATAACATTCGCTTAAAGGAAGACCTGCGTGCGCTCGTTCTGGAAGGGATGCCGGTTTACGCAGAATGCGGTGGCTATATGTATTTGTGCCGTTCAATCAAGGACCGTTCCGGACAGACATTTGAGATGGCGGGAATCATACCGGCGAAGGTGGAAATGCAACCGAAGCTTGCAGCTCTTGGGTACCGGGAGGCTAGGGCGATCCGGGATGGCCTGCTGTTACCTAGTGATTCTATCATCCGGGGACATGAGTTTCATTATTCGTCGCTTACCGCGGATAACGAAGATACCTATCCTTATGCTTACGAGACAAAGGGATTGCGCGGCATAAAAAAAGAAGGCTACTGCAGCGGCAATGTACTGGCCGGATACACGCATGTACACTTCTCCTCCAACCCGGAATCGGCGTCACGATGGATTGAAAAATGCAGCGAATATCGCAACGTGCGTCTTGCTAGAGAAAATTCGTAGTTTTAAGTATCGGACGATTAGTCACCCGGTTAGTCACCCGGTTAGTCACCCGGTTATAGAAGTAAATCATTCGAAGAGAAGAGGTGCCGATCGTGGAACAGAAGGATCGAAGAGCGAACCGGAAGGGTTATACGCTTGTATATACGGGCGACGGAAAAGGGAAAACGACGGCATCCATCGGTTTGGCTGTACGGGCGGTCGGAAGGGGCTATAAGGTATTAATTCTTCAATTTATCAAATCCCCGCAGCGCACCTATGGCGAGCAGATTGCCCTGCGCAAGTTAGGCGTCGAGATGCGCCAGTTGGGGATTGGCTTCACCTGGACAAAAACGCCTGAAGAGCATCGCACGGCACTTCAAGAGGCCTGGGCGATTGCCAAAGAAGAAGTATTGAACGGCGATTGGGATGTGGTCATCCTGGATGAGATCAATAATGCTTTAGCGATCGAGAAGTTCCCTGTTGATGATGTTTTGCCGTTGAATGAAGTGCTGGAGGTTATCGATCGCAAGCCGAACCATCTTCACCTTGTTTTAACCGGGCGTGGTGCAAAACAAGAGATCACGGATAAAGCAGACTTGGTGTCTGAAGTTCAAGTCATTAAGCATTATTACAATGAAGGCGTTCCTGCGGTCTTAGGTATTGAATTTTAGAGATCACCCGGGCGATCCGGGATGAAATTAAAAAGCTTGGCGCCCGTAATCGTATTCATTTTGTTATATTAATAACAAATGAATTGGGTAAGATAAAGACAAACCTTATAAAGGGGTGTCGTGTTTATGTTGAACCATATGAAACAGAAAGCAGCAATTGTGATGACAGCAGCAATGCTGCTGTCAGGATGCGGAGCCAGCACTGATAAATCTGAGCCGCAGACCGGAACGGATGCAGTGGAAACCGGGCAATTTGCCGCAGCACAAAAAATCTATAAACAAAACTGCATGACCTGTCACGGAGCGGATCTTCAAGGGCAAAGGGGTCCAAATCTGCAGAAGATCGGAAGTTCGTTGAATGAGGAGCAAATAGCAGGTTATATTTCGAACGGACGCGGTGGAATGCCTCCTTTTAAAACAGTGCTCACGGACGAAGAGATACACGAGCTCGCGGCCTGGCTTGCTTCGAAAAAGTAGCTGCAGCTGACAATGTAAGGAAAATGAAAATAATAATACGATGGGGCCGTCCCAAAAGTAGTTTTTAACTACGCAGGACGGCTTTGTTTTCTTGAATTTCGTCTTCATAAAGAAAATAGCTGACTCATCCGATTTAGGTATGGGCAGACGAGCCTTATAATGGTTTGTAATCGTGAGGGGTCAAACTAGCGGGAATTCCTCCCGTTAAATTTATTTGCAGACGTACGAATTGACCCATCAAACTGGAATTCCTCCTTCTAATTCGGCGCTTGAGCGATAAGATGAGCTCAACCGATAAAATTTAGCGTGAGGATTTCCATCTCTACTACTTCAGGAAGCCTTAAAGGATAAATTAGCCGGAGGTTTTCCAGGAGAGCCTGCTTCAAGCAACTGGGTCTGCGCCTCAAATCCTTGTTAATTTCCTGAATCACCCCGCTTGTTAGCTCACTTGTAAAGCATTTTTGACGCGGCGAAGCCGCGGAGCGAGAAGCACCACGGACGCGGACGGATTTTGTTTCAGCTGCGCACAGCCTCTTGATGTTACTTATCATCCTTTTTTTGAGAATTGAACACTGCACAGCTTCCGGGATATCCGTCACTATGGATCATTTCATCTAAATTTTCCCGCAGCTCCTCATCTCCAGGCATGTCTGCGACAAGCTTCACACGAGATTGACTGAATTCAACATGTCCCTTCGGTTTGTGATCTGACATAAGTCCACTCCTTTTACAGGGATAAATTCACATGATTATTATTGCTATAATTTCATACAATATTCCTCATGAGGAGGTCTAATACAGGATGAAAATAGAGCTTGGAAGGTGCTTGCTTAACGAACGGCTGCTCGAATCCGGCAAGACCGTTGAAGAACTTGCTAAGTTGTTATTTTATAAACCGGAGCGCCTAACCGATTATATGGAAAACAAACGGGTCATGCCCCTTAAGACAGCCATATCCATTGCGGATACGATCGGGTGCCGCGTGGAGGATCTATATGAATTATTTATGGCAGAGACTTCATGATACCTCATCTCCCCAGTGAAAAAGCCGGCCTTCATCGCGAAGACCGGCTTTCGATTGCAGTAAGCCGAACCTAACTGTTCAAAACAAAATGGTTCAATATCTTTACTTAACAGGATATACTTTGTTTGATGATGCGGTAATGAAATGGTTGAAAAGGAGCTTGTTGTCCAGTGATTCGAAATTCGCCTTACATATTGCTTGTGTTAGCCGCTTGTATCTGGGGCGGCAATTTTGTGGCAGGGAAGGCGCTTGTAACGCACATACCGCCGTTGACGCTTGCTGCATTAAGATGGAGCATCGCCTTTGTATGTCTGCTTCCTTTTTTCGGGAAGGAGGGTTGGCGTCTGGGGGCTGATTTTCTCCGGCATTGGAAAATGATCCTATTCCTTTCTGTAACGGGCGTGGCAGGCTTTAATACGTTAACATATATTGCCGTCCAATATACAGGTTCCATTAATGCCTCGCTGATGAATTCGGCCACCCCGATTATGGTTGTTATCCTTACTTGGCTGATGATCAAAGAACGCATCGCTTGGTCGGCGATTCCAGGCATCTTGGTTTCCATGGCAGGTGTTCTTTGGATTATCGGCAATGGCAGCCTGGATGCCTTATTGAGTCTCTCCTTTAACAAAGGCGATCTTTGGATGCTGCTCGCTATTTTCTGTTGGTCTTTATATTCAGTCGGGATGAAAAGGATGGCAGGGATGTTCCCCGCCAGTCCATTTTTGCTCGTACAGGTAGTAGTAGCTTTACTGCTGCTTCTTCCTCTATCTGCGATTGAGTTGATCATTGATTCCCCAGAGATGGATTGGACCCCGCCGCTTGTGCTGGGTGTAATGTATATTGGAATTTTTGCATCCATTGTCGCATTTCTATCGTGGAATCGGGCGATCGAATTAATCGGCCCACAACGCTGCGCCGGATTTCTTAATCTGATTCCTCTGTTCAGTGCTATTTTTGCAACAAGCTTTACTGGAGAGTCGATCCGTTTGTATCATGTAATAGGTGCAGCCTTAATCCTTGCCGGTATTTACATTACCAATCGTAAACAAGCTAATAAAGCTTAATTCATGAAAATTTATTATTCAAATCCGAAAGAATTACAGGAATGTTTCATTATTTTAGGAACGAATCGACAGGGGAAACCACACATGAATGATTTGCAAATGGATCACAAGGAGCGAATAAGGGAGGTAGATATTCTAAGGGGGTTTGCCTTACTGGGCATTTGCTTGGTCAATGTACCGGAGATGTTTGGCAAAGGCCTTGCTTTTCAGTCCGTGTTTACCGGTTCCGATGCATTCATACGGCTGCTGTATGATATGTTCGTACAGACCAAGTTTTATACGTTGTTTGCCTTTTTGTTCGGGATCAGCTTTTATCTGTTTATGCAAAGCGCAGAGCGGCGCGGCTTAAGCGCCAAGCGGGCAATGAGCAGAAGGCTGCTGCTGCTGCTGCTGCTCGTTATTGGAGTGGCTCATGGTGTACTGTTTTGGTTCGGGGATATTCTTCACACATATGCTATATTAGGTTTTTTCCTGCTGCTGTTCTATAAAAGAACCGGGAAGGCCATTCTAATCTGGAGTTTGAGTCTACTTAGTTTTTCCGTGCTCATTGTTGTAACATCAAGTTTGCTTGCGCTTATGGTTGCTCCAGAAGCGCTTAATGAACCGATCTTTCATGGTATACCGGAGTGGGAAGAGCGTGCCGGCTACTTATTAAACTACAGCAGCTTGAACTTATTATGGATAGGTCCGGAGATTTTAGGCTTATTTCTATTGGGCCTTTACGCAGGCAAGAGAGGATGGTTTACGAGTAAAGGTCTTTCGGATACGATTCTGCGACGATTGCAGTGGGGCTCAATATTCCTATCGATCTTGTTGTTCATACCGATGGTGAATCAATACCTTTCCGGTTCGGAATACTATTCCCGATATGTATATCATTATACGTTTTTAACCGGTAAGACAATGGCAATATTCTATTTATGTACGCTGCTGCGGCTTATCCGTGTGTTCGGAGCGTTGCGCTTCAACAGCTTTGCGGCTTGCGGACAAATGGCTTACACCAATTACTTGACCCAGACCCTCATCACGATGCTGCTCTTTAATCTTGTCTGGCATGATGCGGGCTCGTGGCCGCTGTGGGCCAACCTCAACTATGCGCTGCTGCTGTTCATGCTGCAGGCCGGGTGGAGCCTGTTATGGCTTCGCCATTACAACCTGGGACCGCTGGAATGGGCATGGCGTACGGTTACGTATTTGCAGCTGCCGCCGCTGCGCAAGAAAGCGGCCGTATCACAAGACTAGACGATCAACAAAGGGGGACAGTTCGATACTGTCCCTTATGCTATTTGAGGAAAGCTCGTATTTTTGGTATGGTTAACTCATTACTTGGAGTCAGTCTTAAGACATATGAGAGCGGCCGACTATACAGGAGGGGTCAAGATCGAACCATCTATGAAACTAAGCGTATTGGACTTGGTTCCTGTCATAAACGGCGTGGAGGATACCATCGCCTTAGGGCATGCTGTAGAGCTGGCCCAAACTGCTGAACGGCTCGGCTACAACCGTTATTGGGTTGCCGAGCATCATGATATGCCAGGCTTGGCATGCACATCGCCGGAGGTGCTGCTGGCGCATGTGGGAGCGCGGACGCAGCGTATCCGGATCGGCTCCGGCGCTCTCTTGCTGCCTCATTATAAACCGCTTAAGGTGGTAGAGTCGTATCATATGCTCGCCACCCTGTATCCGGGGCGCGTTGATCTCGGCATTGGCCGTGCCCCGGGCGGCTCGGCTCATGTGAGCATGGCACTAAGCGGTAACTTTCTGGAAAACATCCGGCAGCTGCCGGAATCATTGCGAGGGGTAACCGCATTGCTGCAAGGGAATTATGAATGGGAAGGAGAACCGGTATCCGCCCGGCCAGCTCCCCCTGTAACGCCCCAGCTCTGGATGCTGGGCACGAATCGCAAAAGCGCGGCGTATGCCGCGGAATTTGGGACAGGTTATGTTTTCGGGCAATTCATGAGTGATGTAGGCGCAGAGGAGATTTTGCCCGCTTACAGTGAAGCATTCAATGCCTCGGCACTTTGCCCATCGCCGCACGTCATCGTCGCCATAGGCGTGGTGTGTGCAGACACCGAAGAAGAGGCCAAGCGTCTAGCGTCAACCAGCGCTGACTTGTCTCATTCGGAAGCTGCCGCAGAAGAACGATCCGAGCTCTCGGACCGCAAATTTCTTGTCGGTACGCCGAAGCAGATAAAGTCGCGCCTGGAACAGTTGTCGCTTCTATACGGCGTTGATGAATTTATCATTGTCACGATGATCCAGGATTACCGGAAGCGGCTTCGTTCTTATGAATTGCTGGCACAGGCTTTTTGGGAAGCGTAGAGGAATCCGGGTACTGTCGCCATGTCATGGCGGCAGTATTTTTGATTTTTTTATGTCTTTATCGGGTAACGAAGAACAATTGAATATTTTCATTTTGTTTAGGGGTGATGTAAGTGGCACAGAACGTACCTGTTAGAGAAGCAATGCCGATAGACAAAGAAAGAAGGATAACACGGCTTACGCTGATAGGATTGTTTAGCTTTATCGGATTTTGTGCAATTGCTATGACATTCCAGCTGGATGCCGTTGGTGTGATCGACGGATGGATCATTCAGAGCATCCAACAGCAAGAAGCTCCGTTTTGGACCGGGTTCATGAAGCTGCTTTCTTTTATTGGGTCAGGCCAGATCGTTACTGTCTTCTCGGGAATTGCAGCGCTTCTCCTGATTAACCTGTATAAGCGCCGTACTGAAGCGCTGTTTTTCTTGGTTACCGTAATCGGTTCGGCCCTTTTAAATATTTTGCTTAAATTATATTTTCAACGGGAAAGGCCGGATCTTCATACCCTTATAACAGAGACCGGATATAGCTTTCCCAGCGGGCATTCCATGAACGCATTTACTTTTTATGGTATTGTATCCTATTTGTTTTGGCGGCGTATTCAGAGTAAGCGGGCAAAAAGCCTTCTTCTCGGATTCAGTTCCCTCATGATTGTGCTTATTGGAATTAGCAGGGTTTACTTGGGTGTACATTATCCCAGTGACATTGCAGGAGCATATTTGATTAGCGGAGTTTGGTTAATTCTGATGATAAAACTTTACCGTTATATTAAGAAAAGAAAAGTCAAATATCCAGGATCGAATTAATCTGGACTTTGAAGGGATGAAGTGCATGTTTAAGGGCTGGAGATTTTCATTGATCGGAATTCTTATTGTCGGGATAGTGGCAGTTGCAGCACCGCTTCTGAACCTTTCTCATTTTGAGAAAACGGTACCGTTGTTCATATTGTTTGTGTTATTTGTAGGTGCTTTGAATTTGTTAGAAAAAATAAAATCGAAATATTCGAAATAATGTTGAACGGATGTTGCCCGCAGACCTTTAGGTTTGTCAATCAATCACATCCGGCCTGATAGTCGGACTTGTTTTTCTGGGCTGGATTCTAAAAGGCATGGCTAATGGCGTTCATAGCATTTCTTCGATTATCGATAAGTTGGCTGATGGACAAGCCGATCCTTTCGGACCAATCGTTTTCGTTGTTAAAGGTGTGGCTCTATAGATAATGGTCATCGCAAATAATGAGGCAATCCCAAAAGTCGATAATGACTTAGGGATGCCTCTTTTTCATTCTTGTATCATATTTATTGCCCACCATTCTAAGAATTGGTGTGCCGACAATGGTCGGCAGCAGCCACAATACCAGCGAAGGGACTTCAGCCAAAAAGGGAGCGTTGCTCTGATTTACGACAATAAATCCCGTTACGATAGCAATATATGATCCGCCCATTCCCGCGATGTGGGATACCATCCAATTCTTCCATTTCATCTTATATGCTATGTATCCAAAAAGTGCAAATACATAACTAAAGATTGCCACATAGAACAGGTAGCTGCTTACCTCCCAATTCATAATGGACATGACAATGGCAGAAGCGCAAACCACCGTTACCAGCCAGAAGTATATACTGCCCGATGTGGTGTGCCGTCCCCGCTTTTTGGGGGCAAGCATAGCCGCAATTCCTATGCCCAGCGCAAGATAGCCTGAAATGATGTGCATAATAAGCATGATCATGTCGATTGTATCTTTCATTTACGAGTCGTCATCCTCTCATTGAATAAATTTATTATATATGATCGCTTAGAAAAGTATTGCTAAATTTTAGCTAAAAATTGGTAGAGAGGGGTTCTTTATACCTTTCAAAGCTATCAACTGCAGCATACGATATAACACATTCTTGAATCGAAAAGGAGGGAGACTATTATGAGAGTATTGATTGCTACCATCTTTTCCTATCCCCCCAGAGGCGGTTTAGGCGTCTATATGGAACATCTGGCTAAAGGGCTTAAGCAGCAAGGGCATCAAGTGGATATTTTGGGCAGGTACAATGATCATTACTATATTACAAGAGAGAACCGGCGTATACCTATGAAAATTAAAAAAAAAGGTACCAATGGTCTGTCGTCATTCGTGTCAAATGGAATGGGAAGCAAGCTGCTGCAAGCACACATTGAGAAAATGCAGGAAAATACAATGAATTTTTTGGATGCCATTCAATCGTTGGATCTTAAGCAATATGAGGTTATTCATGCCCAGGATATTATTTCTGCCAGGGTATTAAAGCATTTCAAGCCTAGTCTAGTTCCGCTTGTTATTACCGTGCACGGTTGCGTGACGGCTGAGTATTATTATTATGGGTTGATAAGCCCCGAAACGGCGGGTTGGAAGCTCATATCCGCCTTTGAATCAGATGTCATCAGACAGTGTGACCGGATTATTGTCCCGTCGAATTGGCTTTTGGAAATTTATAAAAAATGCGGCATACCGACGGGAAATATGAAGGTGATCCATAATGGCATTGATATCCCATCCTTTCAAGCGCAAATGAACCAAAAAACCGACTTGAAGAGTCCGTCAAACGAGAAGATTATCATCTGCACCGGCCGGTTGGTAGAATCAAAGGGACAACATTGTTTGTTGGATGCACTGGCTAAGCTGAAGAAGCAGCGAAAAGGCTGGGTATGTTGGATTGCAGGTAACGGCAAAACAGAAAGAGCGCTAAAGAAGCAGCATGAGCAGCTTAAGCTTGGCGAATCGGTCAAATTTTTGGGTAGGCGCGAAGATATTCCTGCTTTATTGAAGCAAACTCATATTTTTGTCATTCCGAGTATTCAGGATAATTATCCGTATTCATTGGCAGAAGCGCAGATCGCCGGGAAATCGATTGTCGCCTCACGGGTCGGCGGCATTACAGAGATGGTCATGGATGAAAAAACCGGGCTTCTATTTCCACCAGGTGACAGCAATGAGCTTTGCAATCAGTTAAAGAAACTGCTGGATCACCCCGATTTGCAGCAACGACTTAGCAGAGAAACGAAGGAGTGGGGAAGGAAATATCTCTCACTTGATCATATGATGAGGCAAGTATTGGAGGTCTATCATGAGGTTTTGAAAACATCATAAGACGGATTGGAGGTGAGGTTAATATGTTAGGAAATGGATTAACCGTTATTCGATTGGATCGGGATGCCACACTCTATTATTTATCCGATCTCATTGAAGTGGAGCAGCTCGTCTATGAGAAGAGAGGTCGTTTGTATTCAACTGAAAAATGGGATGAGAGTCAGTTCTTGCTTGATATCCCGGGTAAATTCGAGACAAGTTGGGCTGTGGTTAAAGGGGATAAGCTTATTGCTTTTTTGATCTGCTCTACTCCGTACCCGGAGATGAATCATGTACACCGCGTTGCGGTGCATCCGCTGTACGCTGGAAGGAAAATAGGCAGAAAGCTGATGATTAAGGCTTATCTGGAATGGAAGAATATGCGGCAGTATAAAACGATTACGGCGATCATTCGAGAAGATCATAGATTATCAATGCCCTTCGCAAGGCTGCTCGGTGCCCGGATCGCCGACAAGGCGTTCATGTCGCGATTCTTTGAGGGATTGGGCAGAAAGAACGTACAGCTATTCGATGAACATTTCGAAGATGAATATGGCGTTCGTTACGTCCTGATTTTTATTCAAAAATAAGAGGTGGGGGAGAGGAAGCGATCCGATTGGTGAAAAAAATATGTATCTACCAACCCAATGTTTTTCCGCGGCTTCACTACTTTAACCGGATTTTGAACAGTGACGTATGGGTCATGCTGGATGATGTCCAGTTGAATCGAAGAGTCGGACAAACCTGCTTTGCAGTGAAGCTAAACGGCCGCAAGCATACCATTGTCGTACCGGTATTCGGAGGTAATCGAGTCAATATCAAGGATGCAGTTATCTCGTATGACTTGAAATGGATAGCCAAGGCACAAAAGACGATGGAGCATGCATACGGTAAAAGACCCTATTTTGAACGTATTCGAGCGCTAACCGCATCCTATTTCAACCATCATCGTTGGAACGGCGCGGATTTCCGGTTGTTCTGCGAGCAATTTACGCTGGACATGCTGCGAAAGTTTGGGTGGCAGGGGGTTGTGATGAGCTCTTCCGGCCTGGCCGGCAGCGTCAAGGCATCCGAACGCATGGCAGAGATTACGCTTCAGCTGAGAGGAACGCACTATGTGTGCGGAAAGGAAGGGTACCAGAACTATTTGAATCTACAAGACTTCCGGAGCCGGAAACTGTCAATATATGTACAAGAATGGAAAAGCCCGGTTTATCCTCAAGGGAAGGGAGATTTTATAGCGAATCTGTCTATTTTGGATTTGCTGACAAACGTGGATCTGGAAGAGGCGAGGAAATTACTGGTTTCAGATGGAATGAAAGAGTGGAAGGAATATGGATTAAGCTGAATAGGATAAAGAAACAAGAAGAGAACCTCCGGCCATGGAGGTTCTCTTCTTGTTATCTTTGTCTGGATTTAGTAAACGAACGGACCTGAGTAAACAATTTGTCGCGGGCTTTTTTGTTTCTCATTAGATATGCAGCTCCCATGCTAATTGCAGTCCACAGCATTTTTCTCATCGTGTATTCCTCCTCTATAGTATGGTAGGTTGCCTTACTACATTAATACCCTTCTTTAGCGGAAGAAAAACAATATTAATAAAGGTGGTAATGCAGATTAAAAAAGGTAAATGATAATAGCTCGCGAATTAATATAAATAAATAGACTAAAATCCTTATCTTAATCATGCCAGTTGGTTATTCTATGGGAAAGGGATCGATATGATGAACCATTATCGTAGTCAGTTGAAACCGGAAGTTCTTGCTTACTTGGACCGCATAGGATATGACGGGCCGATCGACGGCAGTGCCGCGACCCTTGCCGAGCTGCAAGAGTGTCATCTCCATACCGTGCCGTATGAAAACCTGGATATCCTGCAGCGTATTCCATTGTCACTGGAGATTGATGTCCTCCTCGAGAAAATCGTCGTCCGGCGCCGCGGCGGCTATTGCTTCGAGCTTAATGCGCTTTTCGGATGGCTGCTGCGGGAGCTTGGGTATTCCGTCTCGGATTATATGGCCCGCTTCTGGCGTGATGAACCGAATCTTCCTCCAAAACGCCGCCATCATGTACTGAAAGTCAAAGTGGGCGATATTTTCTACCTCTGTGATGTCGGTGTCGGTGGAATCGTACCGCGTCGGCCGATTAAAATGGCAGAGAAGCTTGAACATCGGCAGGGCGATGAGTGTTATCGTATGGAACGCGATCCTTATTTCGGATGGTTGCTGTGCGAGCTAAGTCACGGAGAATGGAGGCGATTATACTCCTTTACGGAGGAACCTCAACTGCCTAAAGACTACATAATGGCTACCTACTGGTGTGAGAACGCGCCTGACTCTATTTTCAACCGTGATGCCATGGTCGCACTGCGCACGAAGGACGGACGTAACACGATTGCCGGCAAGGAATTCCGCATTTTTACAGCGGAAGGGTCCAACGTTTTTACTCCCGAAACGCAAGAGGAGTATAATGAAGCATTACGTACTTATTTCGGCATTGATATGAATTAATAATCATTCAATAAAAGCACGCTGTCCTTTTAGAGGATAGTGTGCTTTATCAGTTAAAAGATCCAACGCAGCAGAGCGGCAGCCGCGATGCCCACAAGCACTGTGGCCAGCAAGCTCTTCGTCCGTAAGGCAGTAAGCAAGGTGGGGACGATCACCGCAAGATTCAACCAATCGATCGTTGGAGTGGATGCGGTATTGTTGATGACCCCTTGCACAATCAGCGCGGTTAACAGGCAAACAGGGATAAACGAAAGCCACTTCAGGAAGGGCTTGGGCAAATTCACATTCCGGACAAGCACAAAGGGCAGAATCCGGGGGAGAAATGTAACGAGCGCGCAGCCCAATATGATCAGCAGTATGGAAAGATCGACTTTCATTTATCCATCACCACCCCGATAGTGGCCACGATCAAGGTAGACAGAAGTACAGCCATATAAGTAGTGAAAAAGAAAGATAGTACGAACATCGCAATAATGACATATATAATTAAGGTTAAATAGAACCTCAGCTTGGAGGAAGGCATGGCTGAGATCTGAAGCAGGAGCAGCGCCACGAACATGGCCGTCAAAGAAAAATCCAAGCCATAAACGACTGGATCGGTGATCCAGCTCCCAAGCCAGCCTCCCGCCATGCAAGAGACGATCCAGGTCAGATAAGCCGCGACATTTAGTCCGTTCATCCAGCGGTCGTTCACCTTAAAACCTCTGGCTATTCGATTGGAAGCAACTCCGAACGATTCATCCGTTAACAGTGAACCGATTCCGATGTTTTTGAGCAGCGGATAAGCTGAAAAATGGGGCGCAAGCGCCGCACTCATCAAAAAATGGCGTAGATTCACAATAAATGTAGTTGCAATGATCGCGGATACCGGGCTGGCCGAGATCAGCATAGCGCAGATGATAAACTGGGATGCGCCGGCATATACCAGAGCAGATAACAGCCCGATCTCCAATATGCTGAGGTGAGCGGAGGTACCGACAATCCCTGCTGCAAAACCGATGCTGATGTATCCCAAGAGAGTGGGGACGCAATCTTTGATTCCTTGCATGAATGTGGGTGATGCTTCCCGGTTCCTATCCAAGACAGATCAGCCCTTCAACATACACCGCCACGGTTGCGATTTGTTTAATCATTGGGCAGGCCTCCTGAAGGTGATTTTTGACTAACACATTATATTTTATCTCATTTATCGGCGAAACCAAAACCATCGATTTCCATAAAACGTTACTAGCTTTTGCTGAATAGGACTGCAATCGCTGCAATCGGGTGATATTATGATATAATGTTAAGAAATTCGAATTTATGTGGATTCTCGCTAATTTTCTCTTTCTTTCGACCTTGATTCTATTGACTGTTCTTTTAATATCCTATAGGATTACTAATATTAAAAAACATCATTATATGAAGTGTAAAAGGGGAGAAAACAATGCGTAACAAAAACTTGCGTGCACTGGCTGGACTGCTGATGGCGGTCGTGCTGATCGTTACCGGATGCGGACAAGCTTCCACCGGTGGTAATGCGGGCGGAACAGCGAATCTGCCATCTGAAGTGGTAGATCAGCTGCCTGCAGCGATTGCTGAAAAAGATCAGATCAAATTAATGGTCGTCCGTAAAATCGGCGGCGATGACCATACGGCACAATTTTTAGCCGGCGCTAAGCAGGAGGGTGAAGCACTTGGATTCCAGGTGGACACGTTCTCCGCAGACGGCGATACAGCCAAGTTCCATGATGCGATTGCTCAAGCGATGGAAAGCGGCTATGACGGCTTCATCATTTCACATGGTGATGACCCGGCTACTGTAGAAGATGTTCAAAAGCTTAACGACAAAGGAATTCCAGTCGTTGCCTTTGATTCGGTTCCGGAATTGGCGAACATTCCTGGCGTGACGCTTACTTCCCAGGATGACGAAGCATTGGCGCAATTTGCGCTGGATCGTCTGGTCGAGGAACAGAGCGGAGAAGCAAACATTATTTATCTATGGGTAGACGGATTTCCGCCAATGGTACGCCGTAATGCAGTATATCAGGATATGCTGCAGCAGCATCCCGGCCTGAAAGAAATTGAACGTTTCGGTGTTGCCGCAAGCGATACCTCCGTTCAAACGCAAAATGCGGTTGCCGCTATGCTGACCAAACATCCAAAGGGTGAGATTGACGCGATCTTCGCGACATGGGATGCATTTGCGATCGGTGCAGCTAGAGCTGTAAAGGAAGCGGGCCGCGATGAAATCAAAATTTACGGTATCGACGTTTCGAATGCCGATTTGCAGATCATGCAAGAAGAGAACAGCCCATGGGTAGCTACGGCAGCTGTTGATCCGAAAATGATCGGCGCTGTCAATGTGCGGCTGCTTGCGAAAAAAATCGCTGGAGAAGAAACGCCGGCAACTTACAATCTTGAAGCGGCTCTGATCGACCGCGATACCTTGGCAAAATCAGGCGAAGCTGTGAATATGGTTAATCTGGCTAACGTAATCCCTGGCTGGGGAACAACAGATGCATTCGAGGAAGATTGGATGAAAGCTTTGAAGGAAGCTAACAGCAAATAATGAATTCAGGCGCTCTTATCGCATCCAGATAAGGGCGCCGTATCCTGTTTGGAAGGGATGGCGGACTTGATGAATGGCTCGGAGGCATACCGCTTACATATGAAAAATATCTCGATCGCCTTTCCGGGCGTTCAGGCTTTAACCGACGTCGATTTTTACACGGACCCCGGAAGGACGCATGCCCTGATCGGCGCGAACGGGGCAGGAAAGTCCACTCTCATGAAAGTGCTGTCCGGGGCGTATCACCATTACACCGGTGAGATCTGGATTGGCGATAAGCAAGTTGACATCCGTTCACCTAAAGACGCGAAGGATCACGGTATTCAGATTGTTTACCAAGAGGTTGATACAGCGCTTATATCAGGCTTGACCGTCGGGGAAAACATTATGATTGAGCAAACAGTGCACGACATGCGGGGAAAGCATATCATTCGCTGGAAACAGCTGCATCAAACGGCACAAGGTATTCTGGATAAGATGAATGTCAGGGTATCCTCCAAAAAGCTGGTTAACGAGCTATCGCTTGCAGAGAAACAAATGGTACTCATTGCCAGAGCCGTTTCCAAGCAGTGCCGTTATCTTGTGCTCGACGAACCGACGGCCCCGCTAAGCCACAATGAAACGGAGCAATTGTTCCGCCTGATCAGATCGTTGAGATCGGAAGGGGTCGGCATTATCTTCATCTCTCATCGTCTCCCGGAGTTATTTGAGATCTGTGATGATATCACGATTATGCGGGATGGTCGGCTTGTGACCAGAGATAAGATCGCAGAATTGGATCAGCCTAAAGTTGTCGAGTATATGCTTGGGGAGAAGCTGGAAGCGCAGTTTCCTCAGACAGAGCGATCAATTGGCGACAAATGGTTCGAGGCGCGCGGTATTCATGATCCGGGCAAAGTCAACCATGTCGATTTCCATATTCACCAGGGAGAGATTGTCGGAATTGCCGGACTGGTAGGAGCGGGCAAAACCGAGCTGTGCAGAGCGTTATTTGGAGCTTCGCCGACAGCCTCGGGAGAGATATGGCTTCAAGGACGGAAGCTTCACGTCGGATCACCGCACCAAGCTGTCCGGCAGGGACTTGCACTTGTGCCGGAAGAACGGCGTAAGGAGGGCGTTTTCGTGGAAGAGCCTGTTTCCGCTAATCTGACCGCAGCCGTGCTTTCCCGGTTCTGCAGCTGGGGTTCTTGGCTAAGCTTGCGTAAAGAAAAGGAAGCGTCCGAAGCCATCATCCGAAGTCTAGGAATCAAAACCCCAAGCGAAAAAACAAAGGTGCAAAATCTCTCAGGCGGAAACCAGCAAAAAGTAGCGATCGGCAAGTGGCTCCTGGCGGATGCGGATGTATATATCTTCGATGAACCTACCAAAGGTGTCGATGTCGGGGCCAAGCGGGATATTTTTGAACTTGTAACGGAACTGGCGCGTAGAGGGAAATGCATCTTGTACGCCTCCAGTGAATTATCGGAGATCATCGGCATTACGGACAGAGTGTATGTGATGTACGACGGAGGGATCAAAAAGGAATTGGAAACGCGGCAAACCGATGAGGAGGAGATATTGTTGTACAGCACAGGAGGCGGGTTGACATGACAACGGCATCCGGACCCGTTAGGAATAAGGCTGCTTTTAATTTGTTCGATTTTTTATACAAGTATGGAACGATCATCACGATTCTGCTGTTAGTCGCCGTATTCGGCACCATTACAGATAGTTTTCTGAGTACAACCAATATCATTAATATATTGCGTTCCATCTCGATTGTCACGATTATCGCAATCGGGCTCACGGTTTCGCTGACTGTCGGAGGCTTCGATCTATCAGTCGGCTCCATCGCCTCCGTTGCCAATGCAGTCATCATCTCGCTATTTGTATGGCATGGGCAGAGCGTAGGCGTCGGCATTGCTGTAACGGTATTATTCTGTTTGATCATTGGATTAATCAATGCGTTTTTGGTTATCAACTTTAAAATTCAGGATATGCTGATGACCTTGGCTACCATGTTTGTGTTTCAGGGCGTTGCTCTTACGTATACGAGAGGAGCTACCGTCTCACAGAACATGATCATGCCTGATGGAAGCTTTGCGACCGGGCAGATTCCGGTATTGTTCGGGAAAATCGGCCAAGTGCCATGGATCATTCTTATTATGCTGTTCGTTGTGGCAGCAGTGCATATGTTCTTGACGTATACCAAGCATGGCCGGTACATGTATATGATCGGCGGTAACCGGGAAGCGGCAGAGCTTTCAGGAATTGCAGTGAGCAGATACCGGTTGATCGCTTATTTGGTATCGGCCTTATTCGCCGCAATCGGCGGCATTATTCTCGGCGCGCGCGTAATGAGCGCTGAGGTAAATGCTGGAAGCCCATACCTTATGGATGCTGTAGCAGCGGCTTTCATCGGTTATTCCGTATTGGGGGCAGGCAAGCCGAACGCCCTGGGTACATTTGTTGGAGCGGTACTGATCGGTATCCTGCAGAATGGTCTCATTATGCTGTCTGTACCGTATTATGCGATGGATATTGTGAAAGGCTCCGTGCTGGCGTTAGCCTTGGCGCTCACTTATTACAAAAGAAGCCGTTAATATCTTAAGGTCTCCTAAAGCTGCCTTTGTTGTTAGATTCGCCGCCCACTTCCGTTTACGGAAGCAGGGCGGCGAATTTTTTATTTGATAAAATGATTGGTTTTTAAGAAAACAAGCATCAAACTACCATAAATGGTAATGACTCTCGCCTACTAATAAAAGCAGTCTGACACTACAATTTTATTTATAGGTTAGTAATCGTTTGCTTGAAAGTGGTTTAGCGGATGGACAATGGTGAACCCTAATTTCATGAAAGGCGGTGATGCTGCCGGAAAAATCTAATAGAAATGGCCGGAATAACTGCTATCGCAAGAAGCAACCTCAGGTTGAAGCTTCTAATAATTGAAGGAATGAAAGGTGGTTATAGTGATGATAAAACAGTTCGTGAGACCCATATCCGCATTTCTTGTATTCATCTTGATCGTCTCTTTGCTTCCGCCGTTTACTGCGGGAGTATCGGCGGAAGATATCGTATCAGATAACGGTGCTACTGTGCAGTCGACAGTAACGGAGAGCGTTTATCTTGTATCACAGGACAGCACGCAAAAGCTTGAAATGAACTATATTAATACGGCTATCGATACTACAACTACAGATTATGCCGCATTATTTACAAGCGGTGCAAATGTCACGAATACGGTGTACAACGATGAAGTCTTGGTTAAACAATATGATGTGGCGATCCAAGTGGATGCTTACGGGAATGTTCTTGAGGCATATGGTCCCGATGCGGATCCGCCGACAGAATGGGCCGTTGACCAGAATGTGAAGATCCCGCCCGGCGGTTATGTGGTGCTCGCGGGGGACAGCTCATGGGATACATCCACTCACAGGAAACCTTTATTTCTTCATTACCAGAAAGGACATTCTGTCAGTCTGGAGAAAGGAGGCATGCCGGTAACCGCTGTTGATTATTTGAATCCAAAGCCCGGATTGACAGTGAATACGCCATCGGGAACTACGGTTACGTCACCAGTTTTTTCGATGAATGGATATGTGACAAATTACGCGGATGAAATTGGACTACGCCTTACCGTCAATCAGCAGGCGGCCAATATAACGGCAAACGGAAGCTTTATGCCGACAGTTTTTTTAGCTCCGGGAGCAAATACATTAACACTCGAGCTTTGGATCGGGCATAAGCAGGTAGCTACAACGGCAATAACAGTGACCTATGACAATTCCGGGCAATCCGGTGATTACATCGAGGTAGAGGCGGCTCCGAAGGATATCAGCATCGGTGTCAGCGGCCCCCGTCAAAAGATCGATGTCATCGATAAAGATGTCACGGGGATCCCCAATGTGATTGCACTCTTTACGCGAGATTACGGAAATACAATTATTGTGCCGCAATTCAATGTAGCTGTTCAAGTCGATGCGAACAATCAGGTGCTGAGCGTTGTTAATCCATCGATTGACGGAAAAACACCTAACTGGGCGGGACCGACGGTGCTTGAAATACCCGAGGGCGGTTACGTACTTTATGCCCAAGACACCAGCTATGCCAATAACAATATTAAACGGTTTTTGGCAACCAGTTTTAAAGTGAACGACATTATCAAGCTGCGCAAGAACAATGAAGTCGTTTCGATTAAGGACTTAATGAGCGGCAATGGCTTGATCGCGAGGCTTGCCCTGAATAATAATTCATTCTATACGGTCACGAGCAACCAGACTGTCATTTCGGGAATGATCTTGAATATTGATGATCTGAACGCACTCTCTTTGACGCTGAATAATACTGCGGTATCAATCGCTGCAGACGGGACGTTCTCGCATATGTATCCACTCTCGAACGGTACGAATTACGTCGATGTAAAATTGACCAAGAATGGAATCGAACAGGATGTACGCCATCTTGTCATCTTCAGCAGGCCGGGGTTCTCTCCGCAGAAGGAAGTCATTCTGTGGGTCGATCAGGCAGCCAACGCGAGGAAGTTTCAAACCAGTGAACAGGTGTACGATTTCTTGAAGAAAGCGAAGGACAGCGGAGTTACAGACATTGCAATTGACGTGAAGGGAGTCGAAGGATTTGCTTCCTATAAGAAGAGTGATTTAACCGGACGACCTTATATCAGTGAGATTAAGACGCCGTCAAGGGCCGGCTCCAATCCGAATCTGGACCTTCTCGAGGAATTTGTCAAACATGGACACGCGCTTGGCATGAAAATCCATGCGGCGATCAATGTATTTGCCGAAGGCTCTATCGCCAATAATGAATTTGCCGTTCTGGACCAGCATCTTGATTGGGAAGAGAGAGTCTATTATGCAGAGAATAACGGCGAGATTAAGCGGCTTCGTGAGAGCGCTAGAAAGGGCTTAGTGGCGTTCGTGAACCCTGCCAATGACGGAGTGAGGGATTATCAGCTTAAAACCTTCGAGGAAATCATCAAAAACTATAACGTCGATGGGGTCATTCATGACCGGGGACGGTATGACAATGAAGGCGCTGATTTCAGTAATGAGACCCGGGTGAAATTCGAAGCATTCCTCCAGGCCCGAAATAAAACATTACAGAATTGGCCCACGGACATTTATAGCTATGTCAATAACGTACGCGTTGATGGTCCGCTCATCAATGATTGGTGGGAATTCCGTTCTGCGACGATAAAGAGTTTTTTCGGAGAAGTAAAACAGCTTGTTGACAGCTATGAAGTGTCAACGGGAAGAATTATTCAAGTTTCTTCTTATGTGGGCTCTTGGTTTGAGACGTATTATTTGAACGGTGTGCATTGGGGCAGCACGAATTTCCGCTATGACGCAAGATTGGGACTGAATAATGAAGCCGTTTATACACCGGGATATTATCAAACCGGCTATATCGAATACCTCGATTTCTTGATGATCGGCGCTTATCAGACGACGGCCAGGGAAATTGAAAAATATATTACACTTGGCAATGTCGTCACCAATGGCGAAATACCGTTATACGCCGGAATTGCTTTAAATAATGTGCAGACCCCGGCGATGCAGCGGGAAGTATTCCAGGCAGGCCTGAATACGACCAATGGCTTGATGCTGTTTGATGCATCCCAGATCAATTGGCCGATCGCAGCAGCGGCGCTGCGGGATGAGTTGTATGTGAAGGATTATCAGCTGGGTATGAGCTTGCCGGGCAATCCGGACAGTTTTCTGGAAGGCAATTATTACAATGTCAATCTGGTCGAAGACAATCTTAACGTGATGACGGATGCCTTCGCCTACTCCACGGGTACAAACCGGTTCGGCGTTGAGGTTGTGGTGGATGCGGCAGGTAACGTAACGAGAGTAGCTAACCGGAATCAAGCCATCAATTGGAGCTGGGGAGCGCCTGAGGAAAATAACAGCGTCATCCCCCAAGGAGGCTTTGTCATTTCCACGCTGGATCGTTCGGGTACCCGTACCTTGCGGCAGCTCGTAGCAAATGCCTATAATATCGGAGATCAAGCTCGGGCAGCTGTACTAAGCGGTTTACTCGACGATGAAGGACGCGAGACGAGCTCTGGCTCTTATTCATTGCAAGGACAGATCGAAGTGCTCGGACCGGGCCAAGCCAGTGTGTTAGTGAACGGGGAGCCGGCAGCGGTAGACGCGAGAGGCGTGTTTACGGCTAATGTGCCGCTTTCCATGGGCAAGAATACGGTTACCGTCGATGTTATTGTGGATGGATTGAAAACGAACAGCAAGACGGTGGAAATAACAAGAATAGAGTCAAGCGGCGGTTATATTCCTCCAGTGACTCCTGTTACGCCTCCAGAACCTGAGCGGGAAATTATTCGTACGGAGATCGGGGAGGATGGCAGATTATCGACAGTTGTTGACGTTGATCTTGATCGGATGCTGGAGGAAATTGAGCAATTGTTAGCCGCTTCCACTAAAGTTTTGACGTATTCCGTGGAAGATACTGGTGACGGACTGACATTAAACCTGCCGGTCAGCGGTATTAGCAAAGCTGCAGAGCTTCTGACTGACGGTACGATTGTGATCGAGACGCCACTGGGAAATCTTGATATCCCGATTCGTGTGCTGCAGGATGCGATCTCCGAGGATATGGAGGCCAGTATACTGGAAGTAAGAATCGCCAAAACAAACGCCGAACAGGAAGATGAGGCAGGCGGCAGCTTATCTGCGGAAGGGGCTTCGAAGATCGGCGAAATGTTTGAAATCGGGCTTGTGCTGCAGGACGGCGGAACGGTGAGAGAGCTTGCCCAGCTGAGCGGCGGTTATTTGACATTTACGCTGCCGAATCCGCTATATGTAGACCCGGCACGCACGACGGCGCTCTCATATGATGCGGATACCGGTGAACTAGCCTTTGTACCGGCAATCTTTACAGCAGGTGATGAAGGTTACCAGGCTGAATTGATGCTTGCAGACGGGGGGATGTTTATAATTGCAGCCGCCCATAAGACATTCGCCGATCTGAGCGGGCATTGGGCGAATGATGATGTGTCGCTGCTCGCATCCAAATGGCTAGTGGATGGAATGAGCGAATCCAGATTTGCGCCAAATGAGCCGCTGACCCGTGCACAATTTGCAGCACTGCTTGTGCGGTCGCTCGGATTGAAAGAACAATCGCAAATTCCGGTATTTAACGATGTGAATGCAGGAGATTGGTTTGCCGGAGCGGTCGGTACAGCGGCTGACAAGGGTCTGATCCAAGGCTTCGGAAACGGGGATTTCCGGCCGGATGAAGAGATTACGAGGGAACAGATCAGTGTGATGCTGCTCCGTGCGATGAATATTGCCGGGGCGGAATCGTCTGATACGAGTCTAGATGATGCATTGCAAGGCTTCGGGGACCGTGATACCATTGCCTCCTGGTCCGAAGAGGCGGTAAGTCTGATCGTAGAATCAGGGCTGATGGAAGGACGCCCGAACAACAGCTTCGATCCGCAAGCCTCGACAACACGGGCTGAAGGCGTAGTAGTCTTGAAAAGACTGCTGCAGCTCGCAGGATTTATGAATTAATCAGCTAAAAACGCCGCAGCCGGTGTGTCCGGACGAATCTGAGCTGGCCTTGGCCCTGTATTTCATTGGACTGAGGCCGTTTATATTACTTGGGTGGTCACCTTAATAGTTGACATTACGATTAATCGGCTGTAAGATATCAGTAAATCGTAATAGTTACTTTTAATCCGCGAATAACTAATCAAACAACAGCAGAAAAGGAGGTGAACAAGATGAGAGTTATCGTTACCCTGGCATGTACAGAAACAGGGGATCGTAATTATACGACGACGAAGAACAAAAAAACGCAGACCGGCCGGTTGGAAATGCGAAAATACAGCCCGCGGCTTAAAAGGCATACACTGCACCGGGAAACCAGATAATGGGCATTATCACTTATATTATAAACCGAACCTTTGCGTTCGGTTTTTTCTGTTGAAGCGTCTAAAAGGTATTCTATCGTCACCGTATGTTTACTTTTAACCTCAGAAAATAGCTTGTATGCGTTCTCTGAAGTAGAAGATTTCATTATTATTGGGTGCACTGCAAGCGGTGGGGCCATTCATTTACGTATCCGCGGTATTCAATGGCATTGCAGTAGCACTGTTGTATCCAACCTTAACCACACAAGTATTGGATGAAAATGCAGGAAGGTTGAAATATAGCGCAACAAACCGATCCTTTAAGTCGTCTAACCTCTTGAGTGTTTTTAATCAGAGAGAGGAGAGAAGTAATGAACATGAAGGTCAGCAAGAAGCTGGTATTGCCGATATTGATCATGAGTCTGTGCTTATTATCGATCCTATCGCCAATACGTGCCAATGCCGCCCAGGACATCATGATTTCATTGGATGGACAGAGGATTAACAGCGATGTCTCCCCGTATATCATCCCTAAAGTGAATGTGACAATGGTTCCTCTGCGGGTTATCAGCGAAGGTCTAGGAGCGATCGTCACCTGGTCTCAAACGACGAGAACTGTGACGATCTCCGGCAAAGGCTCTACGATTTCCATGACAAATGGACAAACGGAGGCGGTTGTAAACGGCAGCCGCGTGAAGCTGGATAACAGCGTTCAAATTAGGCAAGGCCGTGTTATGGTACCGATTCGTTTTGTCAGTGTGCATCTGGGGCTCCAAGTCATATGGAATCAGAAAGAACGATCCATTTCACTGAAATCGAAAACAGCCGTTCCTACTGTACCGGATGCGGATGTATCCGGGATGAGAGGCGCATGGGTCTCCGCGGTTTATAACCTGGATTGGCCGACTTCGAAATCATACGGGAATGAAGAACAGCAGAAAGAGGATTATAAACGGCTGCTTGATGATTTGCAGGGGATGGGAATCAATGCGGTATTTGTGCAGATTCGCCCGGCCGCTGATGCGCTCTATCCATCGTTATTAGTTCCATGGTCCGCTTATTTGACTGGCGTGCAGGGACAAGCGCCAAGCTATGATCCGCTGGCATTTATGATTGAGGAAACGCATCGCCGCGGGATGGAATTCCATGCCTGGTTCAATCCGTTCCGGGCGGGAGTGAATGCGGATACGTCGAAGCTGGCCGAGAATCATGTGGCGCTTCAGCATCCGGATTGGATTGTTATGGGAGAAGACAAGGAAAGAAAGAAGATGCCTTACATTAACCCCGGTATTCCCGAGGCTAGACAGCATATTATTGACACGATCATGGAGGTTGTGAACAATTACAACATCGATGGCGTCCACTTGGATGATTACTTCTATCCTTCGAATATGATTTTCAATGATGATGCGGCATTTCTGTTGTACAACAACAGAAATGTACTTGACCGCAATGAATGGCGCCGTGACAATATCAATCAGTTCGTACGCCAGCTCGGTGAATCGATTCATAAAGCGAAGCCGAATGTGGAATACGGCATCAGCCCATTCGGCGTATGGCGCAACAGCTCGGTAGATCCGACAGGCTCGGATACGAGAGCAAGCGTAACGGCTTATGACTCTATGCATGCTGATGTCCGTACTTGGATTCGGAATGGCTGGATCGATTATGTGGCACCGCAACTATATTGGAGCATGACCTTCTCGCCGGCACGGTATGACAAGCTTGCGGATTGGTGGGCAAACGAAGTGAAGGGAACAAGTGTTGATCTGTATATCGGCCACTCCCCTTATAAGCTCGGTAAGGAAGCAGGATGGGAATCTTCGCAGGAAATTATTAATCAGCTAAGGTATAACCAGATTCATCCTGAAATAAAAGGGGATATCTTCTTCCGGGCAGAGAACCTGAGAAGCAATCCGCTCGGCCTCATTGAAGCGCTCCGTACCTATTATGAAGTAAAGTAAAAAGATTCGTATCAAATTCACCTTATATTGTAAGTGAATGTCTGAGCTGCAGGCGTTTACTTATGATTAAGGTGTTTTTTATAATAGGGACTAGCGGGTATAATCGTTAAAAGGGATGATAAAGAAACGATTGATCGGGAGGTTTACGAGTGGGATATGTAGAGGAGTTGCGAGCGATTGTCGGCCACAGGCCCTTAATATTGGTCGGCGCGGTAGTCATTATCGTAGATAACGAGGGAAGGATATTACTGCAGCAAAGAAAGCATCCCTATGGAAAATGGGGGATTCCAGGGGGATTAATGGAGCTGGGAGAATCAACCGAGATTACCGCAAGAAGAGAGATATTTGAAGAGACTAACCTTAAAATCGGGCATCTCCACTTAATCAATGTATATTCCGGGCCTGACAATTTTGTCGTCGCTGCTAACGGTGATCAGTTTTATGTTGTCGTAACCGCTTATTATACGAAGGAAGCTGCCGGAGAGCTTATCAACGATCATGCAGAGGCTTTAAAGCTTGACTACTTTCATCCGGACAGACTGCCTGCGGATATTGTAAAGAGCCATAAGAAAATACTGGAGGAGTTTATCGGGAGAGACTATAAAGATATACTGTAAAACGGGTGCAGCACTGAAGTCTGGTATTTTAGGCAGTATTCGATATAATGTGGGATTAAAGTGAGTCATCATGAGATGCGGAAGGAGGCAGTTGTATGTCATTAACGATTAAAGTATATTCCGATTATGTGTGTCCGTTTTGTTTCTTGGCTGAACAACCGCTGGAGGAAGCGATTCAGGGAAAGGATGTTGAGGTAGAATGGATGCCTTATGAGCTTCGCCCCTATCCGAACAAAACGCTTCTGCCGGAAGAAAGTTATTTGCAGACCACTTGGAAGCAATCGGTGTATCCAATGGCAGAGAAGATGGGCATTCATATCGTGCTGCCCAGGGTTTCTCCGCAGCCTTATACACATTTAGCTTTCGAAGGGTATCAATATGCCAAAGAACACGGGAAGGGCAATGAATATAACGACCGGATGTTAAGAGCCTTTTTCCAGGAAGAATTAGATATCGGAAATATTGATGTTCTATGTAAACTTGCCGAAAAAGTGGGCCTGAATGTCATGGAATATCGGGAGGCGCTGAAGACAAGGAAGTACAAAGAAGTCCATGAAAGAGCACTGGAGCATGCTTATAACGAAGCCAATATTTCCGCGGTTCCGACGTTTATTATTGGAAATACCGTTGTACAAGGTGTGCGCAGTAAAGAAGCGCTGGAATCTGTTATTGAGAAAGAATTGGCGCGGCATCAATAAAAGAGCGGGTATCTGGTTAGAACGCAGTAACAGGGCATGTACAAATAAGAATGATCGACCTTATGTTTATATGTCAGGAAAAAAGTGTAAAAAGGGGAATAACAGCCTTACTTTTTTTCTGATCGGCTGTAGGAGTGGATGTCATCGCAATCATGCGATCACGATTACACCAAAACAGAAAGGGAGAATGAATAATGTCCAATCAAGTGAAGCTTGAACCGGAAGCCCGAAAGTTCGCCCAAGACACTGCAAATCCGCCGTTTTTGTTCGATCTCGGTCCCGAGAAGGGACGTGAGACCGTTGATGAGGTTCAATCAAGTCCGGTCCATAAATTGCCGGTCTGGGTGGAGGACAAGACGATAGAGGTCAGCCCGGGAGGGAAAATTTCCGTAAAAATAGTAAGGCCGCAAAATACGCCGAATGAGCTTCCTGTTATCGTGTATATCCATGGAGCCGGTTGGGTGTTTGGCAATGCCCATACCCATGACCGCCTTATACGCGAGTTGGCGGTCGGTGCGCAAGCAGCGGTCGTATTTCCTAATTACAGCCTTTCGCCTGAAGCGAAGTATCCGACAGCGATTGAAGAAATATATGCCGTCGTTAAGTGGGTGGCTGAGCATGGCCGGAATCATGGGATGGATACGGATAAGCTCACCGTAGCCGGCGACAGTGTCGGGGGCAATATGACGGCAGCGGTCACCCTTATGGCCAAGCAACGGGGCGGTCCGGATATTCATAAGCAGCTGTTATTCTATCCCGTTACCGATGCGTCGTTTGATACGGATTCGTATCATCAGTTTGCTACAGGCTATTTTCTTCGCCGCGATGCGATGATGTGGTTCTGGGATCAGTACACGACTGATCCGAAGGAGCGGGCGGAGATTACGGCCTCGCCTCTGCGGGCAAGCACAGATCAGCTTGAAGGTCTTCCACCTGCATTGATTATTACAGCTGAAGCCGACGTGCTGCGGGATGAAGGGGAAGCTTATGCGAATAAGCTTCGGACTGCAGGCGTTCCTGTTACTGCCGCTCGATTCCAAGGTATAATTCATGACTTCGTGATGCTTAACGCTTTAGCGGAGACGAATGCTGCCCGTGGGGCGATGGCACTTGCAATTGCGTGGCTGCGGAATTAATATCACGTCATGTTTGGCATAGAATAATTTGCTTCGCAGCATCCTGGATTTTTCCGTTTCAATCCTCTCTACGCCGGTGTAATCATCCATAACAACATTAACCGGCAAAGGGGAGAATCGACTATGGAAACCAGATCAAAACAATTGCACAGCGGCAGCTTATATTGGCCTCATACCATTTCGAAAGTTCCTTCTTATCCCACTTTAAATAAACGGATCTCTACTCAAGTTGCGATTATCGGCGGGGGAATGACGGGTGCGCTATGCGCCGCCGTGCTTGCTAAGACAGGCATTTCTACCGTGCTGGTTGAAGGGGGGAAGGTCGCATCAGCCAGTACAGCCGCCAATACCGGCCTTCTTCAATTTTCAAATGACATCATGTTATATGAATTAGCTGAGCAAATCGGCGAGCTGAAGGCCGTGCAATTTTACAAAGAATGTCAAAGAGCATTAAAAGCCTTGGCAGAGCTCGCGTCCTCCATTCCGTTTGATACCGGATTTCATGTGCGCAAGAGCCTCTATTATGCAAATGACGTGATTGACGCTGCCAAGCTGTATAAGGAATATATGCTGCTGAGCAAGTATGCTTTCCCTGTCGGATGGGACTTGCCGGAGGCGCTTGCGCGTCGCATACCCTTTCGTAAAGAGGCAGCATTGGTTACAAGAGGAGATGCGGAGATCAATCCTGTCCGCTTTGCTCACGGCTTGATCGCACAAGCGGCCTGGAATCAGGTAAGAGTATTTGAGCATACGCGGGTGCAGGAGATTCAAAGGAAAAATGGGGCATTCATCATTCATACTGAAAGTGGCGAGATCTCAGCCCATTATATCGTCCGTGCCAGTGGGTATCTTCCCGGAATCAACAATCCTTCAAGAATAAAGCCGATCTTGCAACGCTCCTATGCTATGACTACCGCAGCGAATGCTGTACCCGAGTCTTGGCCAGGTGATTACATGATGTGGGAGACAGCCCGCCCTTACTTTTATTTCCGGACGACGCCTGATGGAAGGGTGATTGCAGGAGGGTTAGATGAAGAGCGGCAGGATCCGGTAACGGCTGAACACGAATTAAAGGTTAGAACAGATCTATTGATAACAGAGCTTCAAAAACTGTTTCCAGATTCGAGATTCGAAGCGGAATATGCTTGGTGCGGTACGTTCGGTGAATCTGAAGATGGACTTCCTTATCTTGGGGAGGATGTGGAGCAGCCTGGAATATTCCACGCTTTAGGCTGCGGCGGCAACGGAACCGTCTACGGCATGATCGCTGCAGAAATGTTGAAAGATTATGTGAATGGGAGAAAGCATCCTTTAACTTCGTTACTGGCTCCTGGCCGCTCGGCTGCAGAACAAATATCGATTATCATCTAACGGTGTATCTTAGGGACTCTCTCAGACAGATGGCTGAGGGAGTCTTTTTTGTTTTGGTAACGTGAGGTAGTATGATTGGGTTATCCAAGATGACATAGTCAAAGGGAGCACATAATAAGGATGAATTAGGGGGTATTTAAGTGGAGTTCATGACGTATGACAAGCTGGATGAAGCGCTCTGGCCTTACGCGATGGATATTTATAAGCAAGGCTTTGCGGAGGAAGGAAGGAAACCGGAAAAGCTGCTGCGCAGCATGCTTGACAGAGGAATATGTTATCTCCATGTCGGAGTCGATGAATACGGAATGGTCGCCATGGCGATATCCGGACTCGTCGCCGGCCGGAAGGTGCTGCTGATTGATTATTTAGCTGTGTCTCCACAAAGGAGGCGAGAGGGGGTTGGACAGCGATTTCTGCAGAAGATCGAGCAGTGGGCCCGTGTCATTGGGCTGGAAGGAATGCTTGTGGAAGTCGAAGCGGAACCTACCAGGGAGAACGAACAACGAATCCGTTATTGGGAAAAGGGTGGATTTACAAGAACGGATTATATTCATCAATACATATGGGTGCCTGAACCTTACCTGGCGATGTATTATTGGTTTCAACCGAATAGCAAGCTGCCCAGGTCCGGCGAGAAGCTGTTCGAAATGATTTCTTCCTTTCATCGGCAAGCTTATAACAGGAGATAACAATACCTATGAATCGGACAGTCGACGCATCGACTGTCCTTTAATTTTACCCGCGCAAGAAAAAAAAGGTAAAAGCGGAGCGGGAGGAGAATCTTAAAAAGGATACAAATGACAGAAGTATTTGAACAAATAACACCGAACAGCTCAGGAGGAAAACCGATGTATTATTCACGCTTCGTTAGACAAGCAACGATCATCTTGTTATTTTTTATCATGTTGTTCCAGACACACGCAGACATTGCAGCAAAGGGGATCACTAGATTGCCATCAGATCAAGGGATCGATTTACCCTTTGATAATGGTTATGGCAAATATGTCGAATTACGGGGTGCGGATCAATATGAATTGAAATGGCAGGTTGATTCGTCAATCCCATTGGAGCTGTACCGAAACGATAACGGAATGATCGTAAATGATACGAACAAGCTTTTTGAGGTCAATAAAACGGGCGGGATCACTTGGGAACATGAATATGACGACTCGGTAGGGCTGCTGTACACCGAAATGAGCCCGAATCAACTGTTATTTGCTTTTGAAGATTCGGATCTCTTCGGTAATTTCGTAGGAGACATCTATACTTTCAATCTTCAAGGAGATCTGGTTTGGAAAACAACGCTCAAACGGACGGATCTTCAATTTCCTGACTTCACGATTTTTGCCGGAGATGCTGAAGGGAACCTGATTACCGTATCGAATGAAGGGATCATTTCCGTGAATTCCAACGGCGAGATCAATTGGGCAAACCGGGAATTCTCGGAATATAGAGAAGAACAATACTGCTGGGATCAAGAAACTTTTTATTTGTGTGAAAAAAGTCCCAATGCATTCATTAATAAAACCAGTAATATCTACAAGCTTGTTACGGACCAAAACCATATTTATGCCCTTACATTTGACGATAAAGTATACGCGCTTGATTTGAACGGGAATCTCTTATGGCAAAGCACATTATCGAATGGGGAGCTGTACCTGTCCAAGGATGGGGAAACGCTTTATGATATCATGTATGAAAAAGTATTTACCGTTTCGACGATTGATACAAGAACGGGGGAAAAACAACGATTAGAGGAACCCGATCCGCAGATTTTAGATGCTTACTTGCCTCATGACGGTGAACAAAATTACTACATACAATTAGAAAAAGGCGTCCAAAAGGTAAACAAGGACGGTGAAGTGCTCTGGGAATACAAAATGAAGTGGGATTATACTTACACCTATGAATTAGTGACAGACCATAATGGAAATGTATATTTCTCGGATAATGCACAGAACACCTATGCGATCGACAAAAACGGGAATGAAATGTTCTTAATTCTGGTATGGGATAGATACGGGCCTTCCTTCAACGAAATCATGGTCGACGAAGACGGCGTCGTGTATGTTTTGTCACATGTTATGGGGCTTATTGCTGTAGGAGAGAAGGAAGAAGCTGGAATACCTGACGAAATTCAAGTTTTCATCAACGGAAATAAACAGCGCTTTGAACAGGAGCCGGTAATGATAAACGGAGTGACAATGGTTCCGATGAGAGATATTTTTGAAGCCTTAGGCGCTGACGTAACTTGGAATGCAAGTACACGAACGATAACTGCGCAAACGGATAAGGAACATATCCAACTGCGGTTGGATCATACAGAAGGAATTGTGAATGGAACGAAAAAATCGCTGCAGACAGAACCAGTGGTGATCAATGGGAAAACGATGGTGCCTTTACGATTTGTTAGTGAGTCATTGGGCGCGGATGTGAAGTGGATTAAGGAACTGAAAACGATACGAATAAGGGGTTAAATAACCAACACAGTGAGGGCGTAATCTCAATCCGAGAGTACGCCCTTGTTTTTATGTATTTATCTCAGGCGGATTTATCCGCTCACACTTAGCAAGTGTCTTTTATTCTGATCATGCGTATCTTATTCGGAATCGAGCCAAAAGCAGTTGAAAGCGTTTGCCTGATTGCATAAGATAGATGATGGCCTTTTTTTAAGAAAAAGAAGGAATGACAGATGGATGAGGCGAAAGATAACAAGTACGTTTCTTACGGATAAAAACAAGGTAAATTAACGAAAGGTATTGAAAATGGATGTCATAAAAGATTTTGTGCTTCAGCTTATGTTTGTTGCCATTCCCCTGTTTTTCTATCATACGTTTTTTACAGACCGCTTAATCAATGTCAAATATGAAAGAGTCATTATGATTGGCTTGTGGGGAATCTCGACTCTGCTGTGCATGACATTCCCGGCGAGCTTTGGTCCGGATTATCGCCTCGATATTCGGATTATTCCATTATTGCTTGGGACAATGTATGGAGGAGTAAGTACAGCACTGTTTATTTCGGCTGTGTTGATCTTATATCGTATGTATATTGGAATCGATCTGGGATTATATACGACTATTTTTACTGTATTATGCGGTGTACCTGTGTTCATGTATTTCCAGAGAACATTCGACAGCGCGAAAAAAAGAAAACGAGTGAAAATCGCTGTGCTGCTTGTTTCGTATTATATTTTAATTGGCCTCGTGTGGACATTAATCTTAAGAGGGTTTTCAATAGAAACGTTTAAAATACAAATGATCCATCTCGTATTTGTCGCCGTCATAACTTGGTTCTTTACCGTGCTCAACGAAAATATAAGAGAGATTCATCAGCTTCGGATCGAGATACAGAATTCGGAGAAACAACGAATTGTTAGTGATTTGACCAGTGTATTCGCCCATGAGATAAGAAATCCGATGCAGGTGACACGGGGCTTCCTTCAGCTTCTCAATGAACCTGGTTTATCTGAGAAGAAAAGGGAGTATATCCATATTTCCATTGAGGAATTGGATCGGGCTAATGATATTATTAACGATTTATTGTCCCTTGGTAAGCCGCCTACTAACGACATGCAAGGCGTTGATGCAGGTCATCAGTTAGGGCGTGTAATCCAAATTCTTGAAACATACGCCGCTTTTCAAGATGTTACAATCATCTCTTCCATAGATAAGAACTGTTGGGTGCTTGCTAATGCCCAAAAATTAAATCAATGTCTGATTAATATTATAAAAAATGCGATCGAATCGATGCCCACCGGTGGAGTTATTCATGCCACATGTACTTCAACTGAAGATGGATATATTGAAATCATGATCAAGGATCAAGGTGTTGGCATGACGAGAGAGCAAATTGAACGGCTTGGATCGCCATTCTACTCCTTGAAGGAAAGCGGAACGGGGCTAGGGATGATGGTTAGCTATCAAATTATTCGGTCTTTTAAGGGGAAAGTGCTGGTCCATAGTGAGAAGAATATCGGTACTAAATTTATCATTCTTTTACCGAGTTTAAAGCATGATTATTAAACTGAATTCCGCGAGCATCGCGGGATTTTTTTGTGGAAATTTATGTATAGGGGCATCTTGTCCATTCTGTGGTACAATGATTTCATAACCTTACCAAGTTAGTCAGTCAGTTGATAGTGGAGGAAGTTTCATGAAATATGTAAGTATCGAGAGCGTCGAGCCGGGACAATTTCTTGGCAAAACCGTATATTCCGGAAATGGAACGGCATTGCTGTCGGCAGGTGTCCAATTAACAGTATTCATGATTAATACACTTAACCGCATTGGAGTAACGATGCTGTATATACAAGATCCGGACTTCGATGATGTCGAAACGGAAGATATCCTCAGCGAAGCTACCAAACAGACCGTAATTAATGAAATGAACGGCACGTTTGAGGCAATTCGTTCCGGCAAAGAATGGAGCACGAAAAAGATCGGGGTCAGTGTCAACCGGATTATGGAGGATGTGCTCAGCAACAAAGAGCTGTTGATCCAGCTGACAGATATTCGTACGGAAGACAATGCGCAGTATGTTCACGCGATGAATGTGTGTCTTATCTCTACGCTGATCGGGGTAAATATGGGCTTGAATATTAATCAATTGAAGGATTTGGCGATCGGTGCATTGCTGCATGACGTAGGCAAGAATGGGATGACTATAAGCGATGAGGAACAGCAGGTCGATTTGAAGGAGCATCATACGTGGCGCGGCTTTGAGTTAATAAAATCCAAGCGCGAATTCAATCTGCTGATCGCTCATACCGCCTTGCAGCATCATGAACGGATCGACGGAACTGGCATTCCCCGCGGGCTGGAGGCGGAAAAAATACATACCTTTGCCAAAATCGTAGCGGTGGCTAATACGTATGACAACTTAATTAATCCATTGGATCATAGAGGCATGCTCCCGCATGAAGCCTGTGAAGAACTGATGGCCATGTCGGAGAAGCAATTGGATCATGAGGTGCTTGTCCAGTTCACACGAATTATCTCTGTTTATCCCAATGGGATGGCTGTGCGCCTTTCCACGAAGGAAACCGGAGTTGTCGTGCGACAGCATAGAGGACTTCCCGGAAGACCGGTTGTGCGCGTTGTACGCACGAACGATGATCAGCTGGATGTAACGGAGATCGATCTGGCTAAGCAAACAACGGTATTTATTGAAGCGGTGCTGGCATAACAGAATACATTGAGTGCGTGGCCAAATCAACAAGGCAAGTATCACGTTTGAATGAATCGTGAATAGGTTATATCATTCACATTCAACCTAACGGAGGTTTTTTGTATGGCGATTCATCCTAACATGTACAGTTACAATCGGTTTCCTCAGTCCATCTATCCTTATTTCTATCCTTATCCGATGCATTACCCATGGGTATATCCGGCTGGCGGATATCAAGGCGTTCATGGAATAGGCGTTCACGCCGACGGTCATTTTGGGGGCTATGGGCTTGGCGTTCATGCCGGCGGTCATCTCAGTGGACATGGTGCCGGTGTTCACGCAGGCGGCAATCTCGGCAGTCATGGGTTAGGGGTCCATGCCGGAAGCCATTTTAGCGGTAAAGGGGTCGGTGTTCATGCCGGCGGTCATCTGAGCGGCCAAGGCGTTGGCGTACAAACCGGGATTGGCTGGCGCGGATATCAAATATAACTAATCTTTCCTTACGGCTCGCGTCTCTATAGTATAGAGACGCGGTTTTTTTGTATTCAAAATAGCAGCCTATCAGCTTTGGGGCAATGCCGAAGAAATCGATATGGGCGCGATTGACGAGCTATTGAGATTATACGTGAAGTTTCACGAGGCCTGGTTGACCCAGATTTACCGCGCCGGGCATGCTTCAAGAACTACTGATCTATTCCATTTGATCGCTTTACAAGTTCTCTGACCCTTTTCCATTCCTCAAGATGCTTCTCAAGGTTCTCAATAAGCTTGTCCGCGCCAACTAAAAAGTTTTCGCTATCGGCAGGTTTAATCTCATCTAGAGAGTTGATCACTTTTGTCGATAAAGGTATGTAAGCGGGAACCGATGACAGTAACTTGTTTAGCTTAACCTCGATGGGTGCTGCCGCTGCCGCTGGTGTCGCAGGCTCAGCACCGGATTGATCTCTGCTTGCGTCTCCAGTCCCGGACAGATCAACCTGTTGCTTGCTTGCTTCCTCAGCCTCTTTCTGCGCAGCCGCAAGCTTTTCTCTTTCGGCTTTGTTTTGTTGATAGACAAACCATGTGTCGAGCAATTCCCGGCCTGATTTGAATAATAACTTGTCTTTCGTGCCGGCAGATATTCCTTTTTCTTTGAATAGGCGAGCGATTTTTTTGACATCGCTAACGGGCAGCTCATCTTTGGCGATGATCAAGGCCAACGAGTCGCGATGCTCGATCGGCAGATCCTTAATGGGCATTAGCTGCTCTTCCGTCAGCTTGTCTTTTTTAATTTCGGTACCGCTAACGACCAGCTTTTTAACGCTATTGCTGAACTTCAGCAGATCACATTTATTTTTGATATAAGCTTCCGGCTTGCCGAGCTTACTGGAGAGATACTTGATCGAGCTGCTGAACTTCGGATCATTCAAAAGCTTGTTGAAGGCTTCCGCTTCTTCAATAGGGGAAAAACCTTCTCTCGTAAGATTTTCCGCTATTTGCTCCAGATAGATTTCCTTCTCATCCGAAGTAGTGGACACAATACATGGAAGGGTAGGGCGGCCCAGCATTTTGCTTGCTTTATACCGCCGGTTCCCGTATATAATTTTGTATCGCCCCTCATTCGTCGTCCTTACCTTGATCGGAGATAAGAGGCCGAGTTCCTCGATACTATTCATTAGCTCCTGCAGGGGCTCATCATCAAATTGATATCTGGGTTGATCGGTATCTTCATCGATTAAATGTATAGGGATTTCTGTAATCTCCATTATATTCCTCCTAATTTGCAATAAGGCCGCTGAACGAAAGCAGCCTTTTGGGGACATACGTATTATATATCAAGGTCGGGATTGTGGAAATATTTTTGCTGTACGAATGAAGCTAACAACTGTTAGATTCGTTAGGTAATTTCATCCATGATAGGGTAAACTACATGTAGACCTTATTAAAGCAGGTGAGGAGGGAAACGCTTGAGCCGGGATATCCAAAAAGTAACCTATGGCTATGAACCGCCGGAAGAAAAACAAAAAGGTACGTTAATTTTCTACGACGCATTTGAACAGGTGACGGATCAAGACTTGGACCTTACGGTGGAGGTTGCGGAGTCACTGTCGTTCGCCAAGCTCGTACTGTATCCTCTCCACGAGCAGACGGTTAAGCGGATGTCGAAAGAGCCGGTCAGTTCATTTTACAAGCGGGAGGATCGGCTGCACGAGTGGAAGCGGGATCGGGGACGCTCGATTGCAGTCATTGAAAGCTGGGAAGGAAAACGAAAGAAATACACACCGATGGATTATGCGCTTCGACATTTGACTGAAAAGTACAGCGGCCCTCACTTCTTGTATGTCACACCGGAGACGGCAAATCAGTTCGCTTCCTATACATCCTTCAAAGAGTGGATTGTAAAGATCCGGCTTATTCTGTCATCGGAGCCACGATTATTGCATCCCCTGCTTGAGAAATATCGGCATCGTTGGCAAGTAGCGGATCATTGAGGAACGATTAAGCTTCATTTTATCGAGTCTTAATATAACACGCTTTCTAAACAAAAAGTTGGATTTCTTCCTTTGTGCGAAGCCGATATTGCTTGGGCGAGATCCGGTATTTAGCTTTGAATGTTTTATGAAAATATGCGTAGGTGCCAAATCCGCAGTTCTGCGCAATTTGCTCGAGGTTCAAATGACTATAATTGATAAGCTCCAAGGCGTTGGAAAGCTTGATCTCAAGCGCATATTGAATCATTGTAAAGCCGGACACCTCTTTAAACAAATGCACTGCACGGGAGACGCTAAGTCCGACATGTTGGGCCACTTCTTCAATTTTGAAGCCAATGATTGCATGTTCCTCAATATAATTTTTCATTTTACTGCATGTCATGACTAGATACTTATTCGGGTGGCTTTGCAGCGTGTGAGTTCCCGTTACTCCTCGCTCTAAAGTTAGGCATAATGAGCGCATTAAGTAATGAAGCAGCTCTGTATTTTCTTCCTCTACATTTTGCTTTTCCAGATAAAGCAGCTTCCACAGGGAGAGCATTCTTTCATTGCTATTAATTGTCGTAAACGTAGGTTTTGCCGAACGCTCCCACCATTGCCTGACCCATGGCCCATCACAGAACAGAAAATAATCCCCGCTCGATATGCTGTCGTCCTCTTCTGAACCGCCAATTCTTAGCTCATAATTGTCTCCAGGTCGCAAGAGGAGTAAATCACCCGTACTGATCTTCCTCATCTTCCCATTGATTAAAACATGGCAGCTTCCTTCTGTTTGTAATCGAAAGAGAAAGGTAGGCAGACCGTTAATAAAAGTCGTCGTATTCGTGGTCGTGGTCGTGAAAGGTTTTGTATGATAAGAATATCCGCATGCCAGTACCTCAGATTCCATAAATGACACCCCAATAGCAATATAGTTGATGTAGAAAGTGATTTATACTATGGATTTTATACGAGAATATTCTTATTCTATAACCATATCATACAACTTTTCGAATGAACTGCAAGCGTCTATACAAGAAAGGGGATTGCTGCGGCAGACACGATTCGAAATCATGAAGAGAGCAGGCGCACGGAATGGATTCTCACAAAAGAAACTATTTTTTAATTTTTATGGACGGCATTTTTTTTCATAATGCCATGACTTTTTTATCGATCAATGCGATCATGACCTATTTTCTGAATGAACTGGGAGCCGCTACGTTCGAGATTGGCTTGGCCAATGCCCTTGTATCTATTGGAGCCATTGCTTCTCAGCCTTTCTTCGCCCAAAAGGTAATGAATCTGTCCTACAAGCTTCATACATTTGTTAAATATCTTTTCATTCAGAGAACATTATTTTTGCTATTTGTGCTTACGATTCCTGTTTTTTCGGTATCCAATCCTCAGTTGATGATCCTGTTATTTTTTGTTTTCTGGGCGCTATTCAATTTCTTCGTCGGAGCGTACGGCCCGTTCTATATGACCCTGTTTGCCAAAATGGTCGGTGTTCAGCAGCGCGGAAGGTTAAGAGGGTACTCGGGAGGCCTCGGTAATCTGCTGGCGCTCGGATCAGCTTATGCGGCCAGCGTCATTCTTAATGAGGTGGCTTATCCTTACAACTATACGATCATCTTCGGTATCGGAGCCATTATTTTATTGTTTGATGTGCTGTGCTTCGCACTAATGAAGGAAGAGCCTGATCAGGTGACACCGATCGATATGAATTTCTTTCAATATTTCAAGTCCATTCCTGTCACTTTTCGCGAGAACCGAACATTTAAAACAATCGTGATCAGTTTTTGTTTTATGATGATATCACAAGTGAGCCTGGCCTATTATGCACTCTACGCGGTGCGCGTCTATGAGATCTCCGCATCACAAGCTGTATTGTTTACGGCGATAACGGGTTTGATAAACATTATCGGCAATATCGTGTTTGGCATCATCGCGGACAAATACAGCCACCGCTTAGTCCTTTTGGTCTCGTCGCTTTGCGCCGTCGCTGCAGGCGTTTTAATCGTCAGCATCTATGAGCTATTCGCGGTGTATGCAGCTTTTGCTCTTAGTACATTAGGTTTTTGCGGGTTCTTTCTGAGCAGCGGAGTTCTTATTATCGAAAATGTAAAGCATGAAAGATTGGCGATGTATGTCAGCGTGAACAGCGTGCTAACCTTGATCGTATCCGCAGTAGTGACGCTGGGAAGCAGTTTTTTAATCGATATCATTTCTTTCGAATCGGTATTCATCGTTGCCGGTGTCTCGGGATTGGTGAGCGGAATCATTCTTTTCAACTTTAATAGGCTAAATACGAAGATCAAAGAACCGTTCGGCACATCGAGCGAAATATGAATAACGTATGATCGGTCCGGTAAGGTTGTTATTTTTGAGGCGATCCAAGCTGTTCAGAAAAGGGCAATCGAGATGGGCGGTGATATGGATAATCCTCTGTATGCAGTCTGCACTCAAAGCCAGACTGCTATTTTGTGTTAATAGAGCATTTACTTATCCTTATTAAGCGATTTCATAACGATAGAAAAAAGGAATTCCTGTTATTCAAGGGAGGAAAAATCCCTCGTTTCCAACAACTCCCGCTGTCGCATTAATGGATTAAAGGAGTAAAATGATCAACATGTCGGAAAGTGCGGGAGGTTATCCTTGAGAAAATGGTTTGCAATGTTTCTTGTTGTTGACACACTAAGCTTCATTTTTTTTACGCGTATAGGAGATGCGGCAGCATCTGAGTTATCCGCCGCTACAGTCAACACGACAAGCGCGAACGTATATACAACTCCGAACTCAGGCTCGGCTGTATTAACTGTATTAAGTAGAGGTGAAGAATATCCTGTCATTACTGCCAAGGCAGGAGACTCTTCACTTATCATTCATAAAGTAGCTGCAGGCCAATCATTGTGGTCGATCTCCAGTCAATATGAGGTCTCCATCAGTGAACTGAAGAAGCGAAATAAACTTTCCTCATCTTTCCTTGAAATTGGCCAAGAGCTGAGTATACCCCAAAAAACCGGTATACATACCGTTGTAAAAGGGGACACATTGTGGAAGATTGCTGCTTCATTGAAGATGACAACATCAGATCTCATGCAGATCAATGCCTTAAAATCGACACAGCTGACCATTGGCCAAAAACTGAAAATTCCGGATTCCTTTGTGCAGCTTCAGTTGTTGGACGGGAAAAAGGGATGGGCTCGAAAATCTAATCTACAAACCAGAAAACTCAACCGGATTATTATGGGCTGGAACCATGGCGGAAATACCCAGTCGAACCTTAAACAAAGTAATAAGCCGAACCTGAATGTCATATCCCCTCGGTGGTATTATATAAATACAGACCATAATCTAACGGTTCAAGAGGATGCCCGTTTTGTAAAAACGGCGCATAATCTGGGCAAACGGGTGTGGCCCCTAATTGGCAACCGATTTGATCCTGAACTCACGGATTTGTTTCTATCAAACCCGGTCAAACGCCAGCAGGCAGTGAGCTTGCTACGGGATTCATTGCTGAGAACAGACGCAGACGGGATTAATGTTGATTTTGAAAACATAAAGATGAGAAATAAGCAGGATTTCGTTGATTTTATTAAGGAATTGAAAGCTGCGCTGAAGCCGCATGGTTTACTCATCTCTGTGGATGTGACAAGAACGAATGAAGATCCATTTTGGTCCGGCAGTTTGGATCGGTCGGAACTTGGCAAAGCAGCGGATTATATCGTCATGATGGGATATGAGGAGCACTGGGGCGGCAGCGGCAAGCCGGGTTCAGTGGGTTCTTTGCCATGGGTGCGGCAGGGGCTCAAAGAACTCATGAGGGAAGTTCCTTCCCACAAAATTATTCTTGGCGTGCCATTTTTCACGAGAGAATGGGTGACGAATCTTGCTACTGGCAAGGTTTCTAGTTATGATCGGTCTATGACTGAGGTTGAACAAATCATAAAAACAAAAAAACTTACAAAATCGTGGGTAAAAACCGTCTCACAAAATCTCGTTCGTTATACCGCTGATGGAAACAAACATGAAATCTGGTTAGAGGATAAACAATCCATGAAGCTGCGCTATGATCTGGTTAATCAATATCGTCTAAGAGGTATAGCGGCTTGGTATTTGGGTTCTGAAACGAATGATATTTGGTCTGTTTTCAATTGAATAACCGAGCTTTCGGAAAAGGGAGGCTCGGAAATCTCATGTTTTCCATCTCGGAGCGTATTGAAGGCACCGTGTTTGGTGAGTTACTCTAGCAGGGGAGGCCGGTATTATCGGCCTTCTTGTTGTTGTCGATTGAATGATGGATTGCTGATAATTTCTTTAATTTTCAGCGTGAGAGTCAACAATAAAAATTGATTTATTTGGGAAGAATAACGTCATTGCCCGGATCTACCGGAACAATCTTCAGAAAGAAGGGTGGGGGATTCGTGAAAATGTTCTCACTTTTCATGATGATGTTCACGTTAAGTTTTATTTGTGTAGGCGGTCATGGAAAAGCAGCGGCCAACACTACGTTGTATGTAACCAAGGTCATTGCTGCGAAAGCCAATGTCTATATGGCGCCAGATGTAAAATCAGCTGTACTGACTGTATTAAATAAAGGGGATGAATATCCCCGTATTGCCTCAGCTGCTGGAGATTCGGCATCCCAGGCGGTTCATTCGGTCGTATCTGGTGATACACTGGCTATAATCGCTAGTCATTACGGGTTAACAGTCGAAGAATTGCAGCAAGCGAATACTCTTCATAACACCGATCTCCAAATCGGACAAACGCTGAGAATCCCTCAGAAAACAGTGGTACACACGGTGACCGATGGAGATCATCTAAAGAAAATCGCCGCTGCTTACGATGTGACGGTAACGGAACTCATACAAATCAACCGTTTGAATTCCACGCAAATTCAGGTCGGACAAAAGCTGAAAATTCCGGACTACTATATCCAAATTCAGTTGTTGGAAGGAAAGAAGGGCTGGATCAAGAAATCACTCGTTCAATCCAGAAAAGTGAATAGGATTATTATGGGCTGGAATTTTGGCGGCACTGTCAATCAGAATCTCACGCAAAGCAAAAACCCGAATCTTAATGTTGTTTCTCCCCGTTGGTTCGAGCTAAACGATAAGTCCAGTGTAATAACAATCAAAGAAAATTCCGAATTTGTGCGAACCGCGCACAACCTGGGAAAGCGGGTATGGCCGCTGCTGGGTAACCGGTTTAATGCCGAATTAACCGATATCATGTTATCAGACCCTGGTAAACGCAGGAAGGCAGTTTTCCAAATTCGCGAATCGCTGATCCGAACGGATGCCGATGGTGTCAATGTGGATTTTCAAAATCTCAATCCAAAAAACAAACAAGATTTTGTCGTTTTCATACAGGAGCTGACAAATTCGCTGAAGCCGCATGGCCTGCTGGTATCCGTCGACGTGACAAGAGCAAGCGAGGATCCCTATTGGTCAGGAAGCTACGATCGTGCCGGCCTTGGCCAAGCAGCGGATTTCATCGTTATGATGGGGTATGAGGAGCATTGGTCCGGCGGGGGCAAGACGGGATCCGTTGCATCCCTTTCCTGGGTAAAGGGCGGGATCGTTGAGCTGATGAAGGAAGTGCCTTCTCATAAAATTATTCTGGCGATTCCGTTTTTTGCAAGAGAGTGGGTGACGGATATAGACACACAAAAGATAACCAGTCATGACTGTACAATGGCTGAGGTGGCTGCTGTCATTAAAGCCAGGCGCCTGTCCAAAACATGGCATTCGGCCGCTTCTCAAAACTATGTCCAATTCACGGTAAATGGTAAGTTACATCAAATCTGGGTGGAAGATAAGGACAGCGTTAAAGCGAGGTATGCGCTGGTCCAGCAGTATCGGCTTCGCGGCATTTCAGCATGGTACCTGGGTTCAGAGACACAAGACGTCTGGAGTGTATTCAAGTCCTGATGAGAATTAGAACTTTTTTTGGGCGGGGTATCCGATTCCGTGACGGTGATTTGTTCTAACTCATCATTTTAAGGGAGTATCGACAAGCTCATCCCGTATACAGTACGGGATTTTTTTATGGATAAATGTGACGATTAGTGCATGAAAGAACTGTAATAAATTACCTATTGACGTCGCTTTAATAAGTAGGTTATGATTCTATTCGAGTTAATTGATAATCATTCTCACTATTTATATTGATTCTAAAATTAAAATTGCTCAAGAGGTGCTTTTAGTGGTTAAAATGTCGAAACAGCTTTGCATGATCTTTTGTTTGTTCTTCTGTATCTATATCCCCTCTGTTTTTGCAGTAGATTTGACAGCTGAAATGGAACTTGAACAAGCGAATCAATCCATCTTACACGCGATTGAGCTGGTAAAGAAAAACGATATCAATGGTGCGAAGCAGGAATATGAAGCCTTCAAATCGCAATGGTTTGAAATCGAAGACGGGATAAAGGGAAAATCTAGAGATACTTATAAAGAAATCGAAGATGCGATGGGGCGAATCGAGTTTGCTTTTTTGCAAAATCCGGTCAAGCGATCCAGTTTAACGGAAGTATTATCCGAGCAGGTGAATATTAACCAGCGGTTTATTGACGGGAATTATACAAAGGACAAAGAGGAGATAGCTTCTGAAGCAAGCGACATAGGAACGCTAGTCAGATTATTGAAAGAGGCTAATCAAGATCTAGAGCAAAATAATACCGATCAGGCGAAGGTGAAAATTGAAGCGTTTCGGCAATCTTGGCTTGATATCGAAGGGATTGTATTAACACAGTCGGCAAACGTTTACGCTGACGCCGAAAGAGATATGGTATTGACCTATGCTTACTTATCGAACACCCCTCCAAAAACAATCGAGGCCCAACAAGCAATTGATACGATGATCGGATATCTCGAGCCGCTGGCTGGCAAAACGAGCTACAATATGCTGGATGCCACGACCATTTTGCTCAGAGAAGGGTTGGAGGCACTGCTGGTCGTCGTTGCGCTGCTTGCTTTTTTGAAGAAATCAGGTCACGAAGAAAAGAAAAAGTGGATATGGAGCGGCATTGTAGCTGGAATCGGTCTAAGTGTTTTACTTGGTGTAACCGTTCAAGTATTGTTCTCGTCAGGAGCTTTTGGAAATAACAATTTTATGATTGCGGGCTTTACGGGAATTTTTGCGGCGGCAATGCTTCTCTACATGACATACTGGCTTCACAGCAATGCAAGCATTACGCAGTGGAATTATTATATTAAGAGCCAAAGCACGAAAGCACTTCAAAAAGGCAGCTTATGGTCGTTAGCCATTCTTGCTTTCCTGGCAGTGTTTCGGGAGGGTACAGAGACCGTCCTGTTCTTAATCGGCATGGCTTCCTCCATTCGCATCACGGATCTGCTGGCCGGAATTGGAATTGCGCTTGTTATATTGCTAGCTGTCTCTTATCTCGTGCTTCGAGTAGGAATCAAAATCCCGATCAGGCCATTTTTCTTGATCTCCAGCATACTGGTGTTTTATTTATGCTTCAAGTTTATGGGGATGGGAGTGCATGGCCTTCAATTAGCCGGATTAATCCCGGCCACACAATTTGAAGGCATGAAATCGATCGATATTTTGGCCATGTATCCAACATGGGAAGGATTAATCCCTCAGCTGCTGCTAATTGCGGCTGCTTGCGCCATTGTGTTGTGGAATAAATACAAGGATCTTAAATTGCAAAAGCAATTGGAGATAAATAAATAATATTCAGAAAAGAGGTCTCAGAAATGCAACAGAAGACAAAGTGGATGGGGATGACAGTAGTTGTGATGATGTTAATGCTCTTGTTGTCGGCATGCGGCGGGGGAAATAACATCGGTGACGGCGCCAACAATATGAAAGACGTTCTGGCTGACGTGAAAGCGTCCGTTGATGCCGGCGATCCCGCAAAAGCCAAAGAAGAAACGAGCAAACTGGAAGAGGCTTGGGAATCATTCGAGGACGATGTGAAAGAGCAGTCGAAAGAGCTTTATGATAAAGCGGAAACGCCTCTGCATGCCATCGAAGCAGGCGTAGGCATCGAACCACTAGACCAGGAAGCGTTAAACAAATCAATCAAAGAATTGGATCAAGTGCTCGGCGAGATCGCAAAATAATAAATAGAACCCGTCCATAGCGCAGGTTCAGATCGGTGACAAAGCTCCGTTAGCGGGGCTTTTTTTGCTATGGGAATAGCTCGATTGGAAAATTGAAGGGATTCGTTGATTCTTGTCGAAATTCTAGTGTCTGTAGTACTATTTTTAAGATTGTTCAGTAAAAGGGGACACTAACATGTTTTGTTCACAATGCGGATCTAAGCTTCAGTCAGAAAGCAAGTTTTGCAATCATTGCGGGGCACCGGTAGTCAGCGCGTCCGATGAAGAAAAGGATGAATTAGGGCGTAATAACGATGACACGGAAATTGAACAAGAAAGTGGGCAGCGGACCGAGATTGCCCGCGAAGAGGTCTCGAATTCCTCTGTTGAGATGCAAGGGGGAAAAACGAAACACCGTAAAATTCATTGGCTGCTGCCGCTCTGCAGCTTTATTTTTACAACAGCAGCTATTGGGGTGCTTTATATGGTTCAAATGGGTATAAACCAGGACGTAGACCAGTTGCTTGCCGATGGGGAGACACTGGCGCTTGAGGGAGAGCTGGCAGCGGGCTTGGGAAAATTCGATATAGCCTTACAAAAACGGCCGGACCATCCGGTACTGGTCAATAACCGGCAGCTTCTTCTAGACGCGATTGAGCTTCAGGATGAATTATCAGCAACAAGCTCGCTGATCGAGGAAAAGAAATTTGATGAGGCTATGGAAGTGGTCAAAGGTGTTAAGGATGACCTGAAAACCCGTACAGGCCCCGTCTATAACCAGCTCTCGGATCTGGCTGGAGTGAAAGAGGAAGGTATCGTCATTAATCAGGTTAACGACGATTTCCCGAACAAAACAACAATACCGGAATTAATGCCTCTACTTAATACACTGAAAGATTATGAAGGGGAAGAAGCAAAAAAGACAACGCAGCAGATCAAACAGCGAATGGTAGAGCTCGCTTATGAAAAAGCCTCTGCTGAGCTTGCTGATAAAGATTTCTCCGATGCTTTGCTTACTGTAGATGAAGTGTTGAAGCATGATGAGGGTAATGAAAAACTCGTTTCCTTGAAAACGACAATCGAACAGCAGAAGAAAGAGTTTGAAGAAGCCGAGCAGCAGCGGATACAGCTTGCGATCGAAGCGGCGACACGCGAAGATATCTTGAATCGTACCGAAGCGGTTGAACTTCTCTCCCTGGATGTTTATACGGACTACTATGGCTTCTTTAATATCGAAGGAACCGTAAAAAACAAAGCAACACGGCCAATCAGCTACGTGATGGTTTACTTTGATATTTTAGATGAATCAGGAAATATAGTGCAGCAGGGTTCCATATATCTTTCGCCCTACTACTTGGATGTCGGGAAGACGGGCAGCTTTAACACTTACTATTACAATGATGAAACGATGCACACGGTCAATGTAACCTATATGGAATGGCAAATTAATTAGCGAAAGGTCTGGGAGCATTTATTATGAAAACATGGATGACGATCCTCATTTCAGCCGGTATTTTGGCAGCAGGCGGAGTATCGATTTATTACTTGAATGATATCTGGAACAATCCTGTTGTCACCGCAGAATCAAAACTCGGCCCACCCGGAAGCACCGCCGATCCTGATGAGGCCACACCCGATCTAAAGGAAATGATCCGTGAGCATCAAAAACGCGTAGTGTCCATCGAAGCGGTGTTTCCGGACGGCTCCGGCCAAGGCTCGGGGTTTCTGTACAATGACAAAGGAGATGTGGTTACCAACGCGCACGTCATCTCCGGAGCTGCTCAGGTAAAAGTAAAAGCAAGCGATACCAGCTTGCACGCAGGTATAGTGATCGGCATGAATGAGGAGCATGATATAGCGGTTATACGGGTAGACGCTCTGGCCGGCAAAGAGCCGCTGCTTATGGACAAAGAGACAAAGGCTGAAATTGGCGATGAGGTGGTCGCTTTCGGCAGTCCGCTCGGATTGGATAATACGGTCACGACAGGGATCATTAGCGGGATTGATCGCGATATTGACCTGGATCATATAAAATATAGGAATGTCTATCAAATCTCTGCACCGATCACAAACGGCAACAGCGGAGGACCGCTCGTCATGGAAAGCAGCGGCAAAGTCATCGGCATCAATTCCGCCGGAAGCGAGCAAGGCAGCATCGGCTTCAGCATTCCATTCTACCAAGTAGCGGAAATGCTTGAGGAATGGAGTAATAATCCCGATCAGGAGCTGATCGCTTTGACGTCAAGCACTGATGATGAGTTGTCCGCAGATCATTACACCAAAGAAATGATGTCGGAAGGGGCTATGTACCTTCTGGAATATTTCTACGAAAACATTAATGCGGGGGATTATGTGACGGCCTACAGCCTGCTCGGCAGCAATTGGCAGACTAAAACGGATTACGGGCATTTCCGGAAAGGTTATCTATACACTTCGAGCGTTGCCATAAAAAATATATCCGTCACTTCAGTAACTGAAGATTCCGCTGAAGTCAAGGTCGTCATCGAAGCCTGGGAAAACAAAAATGATGACTATATATTGAGCTCCTACAGCTTGGATTACACGATCAGGCCCGAGAACGACACACTGAAAATCATAAGCGGAAAAGGCAAAAAACTATGAGAGGCGAAAGGGAGGTATAAGATGAGCAAGAAAAGCTGGGGCATTATTGTCATTGCCGCGATCGGATTAGTTTTATTAGGGTATAATCTAATGCCAGCGCCGGAACCGGAAATCCAACAAATTACGAATGATGAGCTGGAAGAGCGGCTAAAGAACTCAAATGCTGATGATGTTATCTTTGTTGATGTCCGTGAGGAGGAAGAATTTAATTCGGGCCACATCAATGGAATGAAAAATATGCCACTTAGCACTCTACATGAAACTTACGCTCAACTGCCGAAAGACAAAGAGATTGTTCTTATTTGCCGCAGTGGAAGTCGAAGCATGCAAGCGGCTAACTTGTTAAAAGAGAACGGATATGAAAGGTTAGTGAATGTAGAAGGTGGAATGATTAACTGGCATGGGCCTGTTGTCTCGCAATAATATAGAGGTGTAATTTAAACCTGCTTTTCTATTGAGAAAAAAACCTGCCGGGCGGCAGGTTTTTTATTAGGAGCACAGACAAGCTGGATTAATGCTTCACGAGGCGTGCTTTATTTTTTTGTTCTGCGATTTCATAAGCATCCAGAAGTGTATTGAAACCATCGATAATTTTTTTTAACATTTTATATGCCCTCCCTTAAATCTTATATCTTTATTATCGTACTTTTGACAATTATTCACAAAGTCGATATTCACTCATGAAAACGTAAATCATTTCCATAAAAAATCAATGAAAGCGTGCATCATGATTGATATTCCCAGTTTTTCATCATTTTCCTTTCATTTTCATTCATTTTCATAAACAAACAAGCCGATCACCCAAGGATGATCGGCTTTGTTTGAGTATACCCAGTCTTATTCCAGACGATAATCGTCAATTTTCTCCCCGTCTTCCCAAACTTCCACGAACAAGGCATCACATTGTTCAAAATCAGATGGTTTGAGAGATAATGCCTTTTCTTCGTCTTCTCCTACATAAACATTTTCCATCCCGTCTTCGTTGAACGAGAGAATGACGTAAAGTTTCATTTTGAACAATCCTCCAGCAATTTGATAATTAGCATTATAACATAGTGTCAGCAGCAGATGCGTTTTACTCTGAGGACTGCTTTTGCAATTTGAATATTTTGCTATACAATAAAATGGAAACCATGAATCCATTGGAGGGAAGACGATGCCTGAATTCCAGCAGCAACTGAGCAGTTATGCTGATCTGATCGTTAAAGTCGGTGTAAATATTCAAAAAGGTCAGACGTTGGTCGTAAATGGCACGATTGATTCGGCCGAGTTGGTTCGCTTAATCGTGAAGAAATCTTATGAATCCGGCGCTTATCTGGTAAAGGTAAATTGGAGCGATGATACAGTCGCCCGTTTACGATACGATCTAGCGGCCGATGAAGCTTTTTTGGAAGAGCCGAAGTGGTACGCCGGAGAAATGCTGGAGCTTGTCGAGAAAGGCGCGGCGGTCGTCAGTATCGTATCCTCGGATCCGGACCTGCTCAAGGGCGTGGCTAAAGAACGGATTGTTAATCATCAAAAAACATACGGTAAAGCGATGGCCAAATATCGGCAGTATGTGCAGTCTGATAAATTCAGCTGGTGTGTGGTTGCAGCTCCTTCAAAGGAATGGGCGGCGAAAGTATTCCCTGAGCTTCCTGAGGAAGAGCAAGTGAATAAGCTGTGGGATGCAATATTTAAGAGCGTGCGCGTGGATCAAGCAGATCCGATCAAGAAATGGGAAGAGCATATCAGCAGCCTGAACCAAAAATCCGATTACCTTAATGCTAAGAAATACAAAAAGCTGCATTATGTTGCGCCGGGCACCGACCTGACAATTGAACTTCCAGAAGGCCATATCTGGGTGGCAGCCGACAGCATCAATGAGCAAGGTACTGCTTTTGTAGCGAACATGCCGACGGAGGAGGTTTTCACCGCTCCTTTGGCAGGAGGTGTGAACGGTAAAGTGTCCAGCACTAAACCTCTCAGCTATGGAGGCCATATTATTGACGGCTTCTCGCTGACCTTTGAGAATGGGCGCATTATCGATTTCTCCGCCGAGCAAGGCGAGGAAACGCTGAAGGGCTTGATCGAGATGGATGAAGGCTCGCATTATCTGGGAGAAATAGCGCTGGTTCCACACCAATCACCAATCTCGGAGTCGAACATTCTTTATTACAATACACTTTTTGATGAGAATGCCTCCAATCATCTGGCAATCGGCAGTGCCTATGCTTTCTGCCTTGAAGGAGGAAAAGGGATGTCTCAGGATGAGCTGAAAGAGAAAGGCCTCAATACGAGCATCACGCATGTAGACTTTATGATCGGTTCCGGTCAGATGGATATTTACGGCGTGACAGCGGACGGTACGGAAGAGCCGGTATTTAAGAAGGGCAACTGGGCATTTTAGCCAGACGTTAATGAAGGGTGTGCGGGATTAATAGTTTTTTTCCGATTGGCAAATAATGAACACGAAGCCAAAGGAAAGGAGCACCCGCCGAAGATGTCTGATTCTATAAAGCCCAACGGTTCTCAGCATGTTGCACCGCCGTCGAACGACCCGAAAAAGCAGGGTAGATCCGCAGCAAAGAAAAAATCGAAGTAAACGAAATTGAAAACAGCAGAAATGGCGCCACAGATAGGAGACCTGTGACGCCATTTTTACCGTTTTAGTGGCACCTATCAAGTTTCAATATCTCAATGAAGATCCTTTTGGGACAGCCTCATAGGGGTGATTAACCCTCTCTAATCCTTATATGGCAAATCCTACGCGGGGACGTTGACGTTCTTTGGTATCGATAGCCAAGGTTCGGATGGAAGAGATAGGAATATAAACTTCTTGGTATTCCGTACGGTATTTAACGAATTTGTCGTCCACCTGCTCCAGGACCCCCCCACTTATGTGTGCTCCGTCTAGAAAGGTAATTATAACTTCTTTGCCTTGTAAGCTCTCCAACATGCTTTCACCTCCTATTCTTAAAGAGCATTCGATAACAATCCGATTATTCCTTCTTACTGTAACATGAAAGAAGAAAGAACTGCTGCTGCTTGCATCGAAACCATTATCTTGAATATTTTCTATAATCGGTAACTTCTAGCGGCTATCCCTCGTTTACATTAGTAAAGGAGGAGGCTGATCGAATGAAAAGCATGAAGATCGTTCTCTGTTTCTTTATCGCTTTGAGCTTAGTCATTGCCGGATGTGCGAGTAAACCGTACGGTCACTATTCGGACGATGAAATGATCGGCTTTATAAGCCATATGAATGAACAAGAACAAACCATCACTTTTGATATTACCGAATGGATGAAGCGGGACATGAAGGGTCCAGACATAAACGATTGGGGGGCAGAGTTTACTGCACAAATTACCCCAAGCACGATTATTGAGGATGAGGATGGAAAAACGTTCACATGGAAGGAGCTGGAGAATGGTCATAAAGTACAGATTATTCCTGTCATGGAGGGTGGGAGCGGAACGCCGGATAAGCTTCTTATTCTTTCGATGAGTAAAGAAGAAATGTAGGGTAGAGCAGGATTGCTGGCCTCTCAGGAAAATACCTTCAGGACAATCGTTATAGGTGAGCAAGGTAATTCTGACGATTATGAACTCAATCATAACGAAAGAAAAGGTGATAACAAATGAATAAACGAATCCTTAACACAATGTCCTTAACCTTGGCAGCTCTTGTCGCGCTGACTCTAACTGCTCAAGCAGGTACCGCTTCAACGGCAGTGAATTCTGTGGGGACAACTGCGACTCCAACTACGTTTGTCGCTTCCGCTTCGTCCAACCAGGTGTATTACCAATTCCAAAGTTTTCTCAAAAACCCCAGCCATCTCCCAAGAGCCATCGTTTATCTGAATGCCAATATTGAGAAAGCCAATACGCATCAAGCGACATTAATGGTATTGCATTTGGAGAATGCGATTAAAAAGGCGCTCCCCTCGATGGAGGAACGATTCTTTATAACATCGGTTCAAACGGGTATTTATCAAGTATACAAAGAGGGTTATAACTTTTCGCATATTAGAAACCTTACAAAAGACAGCTCGCTGAAATCATTAATGAATCTGGCATCGGCAAGCGGTTATAAGCTCGACTCGGCAGAAGGGATGTATTTCCCGATTATCAATTATTCGATTTTCAAGAAATACCAGCCGTATGTAAAAGCCGATATTAAAGCTTATATCGATATTATGGCGGAGGAATCAAGAAAAGCCGCTCTTAAGGATGCTGCGATCTATATCGGGTATCAGGAGCTTCTCAATCGTGCTATAACACAGGAGCGATTCATTACCCAGTATCGAACATCTAACCGGTCAGCCCAAATGAACGAATTATTTACGAACTACAAATATATTACATTCTATGGAACAAGCAATACATCTCTGTTTGACTATCCGAATGATGAGATGCGTCCAAATGCAAAAAGAGGCTATACCGCGATCTTGAAGTGGAATCAAACAGATTCGAGTGAATTTCTGGGTACACTAAGAGAATTTATGGATGTAGTAGCCGCTAACAATTACAAGCTTACGGCAGAAGTAAGCAAATTCCGGGATACGAATGTGCCGATAGAATAAATCATTTATAAACAGTCTAAAAACCGCGATTAATCGCGGTTTTTTCGTGTGGAGCGATAGGTTGCCGGTGTGGGCGATGGAAAGCCCGAGTTCACAAATTAGTATTGAAACTTAACCGGTTCGCCATAAGCCACGTAAGTTTGATAATATAAACATATAGCAATATTAAATTATCATTTAGAAAAGCGGGGGAATGCGAAGATGAAACAATCGAGAGTCGTATCACTGTGGAGATATCCGGTCAAATCGATGATGGGAGAAGAGATGAATGCGTGCGATGTCACTCCTAAGGGATTGTTGGGAGATCGTACCTATGCATTGTTGGATATCTCGACCGGTAAATTGGCAAATGCAAAGAATCCTTTGAAATGGCCTCGAATGTTCGAATATCGCGCTGCATATGTTGATCCGGCCTCTGTTGCCACTGGACAATCGCCAGTACGTATCACATTTCCCGACGGTTCGTCCGGTACAAGTTTAGAGAGCGATATAGGGGAAAGACTTTCTGGGAGCTTTAACAGACCCGTGAAGCTGACTGCTGACTTGTCTCAAGAATCACAGTTCGAAGGATATATCCCTGATATCGAAGGGCTTCAAAACCGCGAGACCGTCTTTACCCGAACCTCGCCCGAAGGCACTTTTTTTGATATCGGTTATATACATATACTGACTACAGCCACAATCAACCAATTACGCGCGTTGGCACCTGAGAGTCGAATTGAAGCCAGGCGCTTTCGGCCCAATATCGTTATCGATGTTCCTGACGGAAACGGGTTTGTCGAAAATGATTGGATCGGCAAAACCTTGCGATTCGGTAACGAAGTGAGGCTGCAGATTGTGCAGCCTACCGTTCGCTGTGTCATGACAACGCTAGAACAGGCCGATCTTCCTCAAGATCCAAACGTGCTTCGTACTGCGGTTAAGCATAATGAGGGAGCTGTTGGCGTCTACGCTGCAGTTCTTCAAGGCGGGCGCATTCACAGGTGCGACGCTCTTGTATTTGAATAAAAAAATAATTATTATGGTAAACACATGAGAGCCATCCCTTTCAATAATTTTTAAAATGTACAAATTCTAGCCCCTAAGCGTCATCACAACAGCCGACTAATCTGGTATAATCGTGCACAATGAATTTCCTAGCAAAGAGGAGAGGACCGCATGAATAAATATATAGCACGGCTGGCTATCGTTATGTTCTTAATTTTTTTATTTCCCAATACGGCATGGGCACATACGGGGCTACAGAGCTCATCGCCGGCAAATGCTGAAGTTGTCACTAGTGAAGTGGATCGGATTGAATTGACGTTTAATACCAAGATAGAGCCGCTCAGCGGGATAACCGTTCAAGACGGGAATGGGGAAGAGATTCAGCTTAAAAAGATCGAAACAGGCAAAAATTCGATTGTTGGGTTAACAGAAGCACCCCTCCAGAACGGTACCTATACTGTGAACTGGAGAATTATTGGTGAAGACGGGCATGCAATTAACGGAACGTATTCATTTATCGTGCAAGCAACAGAACAAGCACTGGAAGAAACGAATAACCACATCAATTATTCAGCCGCTGAAGAGCCCGAAGAGAATTCGAATCCCTCAGATGAGCCTGCAGCAAACGATGCTGAACAGCTTTCAAATGAGGTTTCAGACGGCTCGGAGACGGTATCTGCTGAACCGGTTGTAAGCCAGGAACAACTAACGGCAACAGCAGCCGTGGACAGTGGGACATGGTGGAAGGTTGCGGCAATTGTGGTTTGCGTTCTCTTATTGTTCTACATGGTATGGAATATACGTAGAACCTGATACTTGCTTCTCATCTGATAAAAACTCCCGAAGTTGGATACCAACTCGGGAGTTTTTTTGATGTGCTTTTACTGCAATTTTCCATTTAGAAACTGCTCAATAATGGATAACTTCGATTCTGATAGCGGGCCTGAGTTATCAAAATAAAGAATGGAATGGCGGGGTAGCTTCCATTTTATTTCGTGGCGTTTCAGAGACGGGCTGAAGCTGTCCCAGTTTTCCAGCTTCCACACATCCAATAAGGAGCCTCTAAGCGTGATGCGTTGATGATAGTGCTGATCGTCAGGAAGATATACGAAAACCGCTTTGATATCTACATCATTTAATGACGCCCCTATTTTTGCGAGTTCATTCTCCAGCCACTGCGGATCATTAATTTCTTTGGTGAAGGGACCGACAACATAAGCATCCAGATGAAGATCCAGGTTTTCCAGCGCAGCATCCATCGTAATCCGGTATCCCAAATCCCGGCAGTGTTGTTTGTAAACGGGCGAGTCGCGGTCATTCGGGTCATGGCCGGACAGTGTCATAATCGTCTCTGCCGCAGGGCGTAACAATGTATCCATATCGAGTAAAGCCGTTCGGTGCTTCTTCGCGAATGCCTTTGCGAGCGTTGTCTTTCCTGCGGCTGCAGGGCCTATGAAAAAGATCAGTTTCCGCATGGTAAACCTCCATTGCTGAGTTATCGTAACTATATTTTAAATGAAAGCCAAAGTAAATGGGGTTTCCAATCTGGGAAATGGTGTATTATTTTATTAGAGAGAATCTCAGTATAATCTAACCATTGATCAATAACATTTCATGTGATCTCAGGAGGTCTATATGTACATTGTGACGGCGCAAGAAATGAGAGCGATGGAAGAGCATATGTTTCATGAAATCGGAATTTCGGCATTAGTATTGATGGAGAATGCAGGCCGGGCAATCGCGGAAGAGGCGGCGCAGTTCTCACATAGGGGTAATACGAGGGGCAGCGAGCGCGGATTCCGCTGGCTCATTATCGTCGGTAAAGGAAATAACGGCGGTGACGGGCTCGTCAGTGCAAGGCATCTGGCAGAGATGGGATTTGGCGTCGAAATCCTGTATGCAGTGCATCCGGACCAATTGCGCGGAGAAGCCGCAATACAACGCGATATTATAAAAAAGCTAGGTATAACAACCAGCCTATATTCGAATGAAGAATCGAATGCGCAAGAGCCTCAATGGAGCCGCTGGGACGGCATCATTGATGCGCTCTTAGGAACCGGAACGTCAGGCGAGCCGCGTGAACCGTACGCTTCGATCATCCGGCAGGCGAATGCAAGCGATCTGCCAATTGTATCGGCGGATATCCCAAGCGGTCTAAATGCGGATACCGGGGAAATTCCCGGTACATGCATCAAGGCAGCGCTCACAGTGGCGCTGTCTTATTGCAAGCGAGGTGTAATGATCTATCCGGGCAGCGAAGCTGCAGGTGAGATTGTCGTTCGGTCAATCGGTATCCCGGCAGATCTAGCAAGGAGTATGGGGGTTAAGACCTATCAATTAGATGAAGCAACGTTATCACGGCGTTTTGGAATCTCATTCCCCCTGAACAGAAAGTCGGATACCCATAAAGGAACTTACGGCCATGTACTTGTCGCAGCCGGCTCTTCTTCCATGAGCGGCGCCGGTTTATTAAGCGCCAAAGCCGCTCTGAGGGGAGGAAGCGGTCTTGTCAGTTGGGCCGTACCCGAACAATTGGCTGTCAAACTAATGGGATTGATACCGGAGGTCATGATTCGGGGCATCGCGGATGCAGGTGATGGACAGTGGAGCGGAACAACAGCCAAAGCATTAATAGATGCAGCTGAAGGCAAAAAAGCGGTTATTATCGGCCCAGGCTTGGGCAGATGGAACGGGGATTCGGAGTGGCTTCTCGAGCTTTGGGAGAATGTCACGATACCGGTTGTAGTCGATGCCGATGCGCTTAATATGATGGCCGAGGACAGACTTGCGACCCCTTGGCCGCGCCGCAGCGCAGCCACCGTGCTTACGCCGCACCCCGGCGAGATGGCCCGGTTGTGCGGCATGTCTACCGAGCAAGTGCAGCGAGATCGGATCGGCGTTGCCAGCAGTTATGCAAGTCAGCATCATGTTGTCGTTGTTCTGAAAGGAGCCCATAGCATAGTGGCTTCACCGGATGGGGAGATCTACGTGAATACGACGGGGAACCCGGGAATGTCGACGGGTGGAACAGGAGATGTGCTTGCCGGTATAATCGGAAGCCTGCTTGGTCAAGGGATGGAGACGACTCAAGCTGCTGCACTCGGCGTTTACTGGCACGGCCTGACAGGGGACCGGGCAGCATCCGCGAGAAATTCCGTCGCGTCGCTCATCGCGAGCGATATCATTGACTTCTTATGAAAATGCTCGTTCATGCGATCATCAGCTAATAGGTATGAACTCGATTTCGACCAATTGCTTTGTCTCAAAGGGCAAACAGCATAGACAGCTTGATTCATTTTGCAGATAGCAATGGTAGGTGGTTTTTAGTACACTTTGGAGTAAGGAGTGAATATACTAATGGACAATAAAACATTTACACTAAGTGAAGCCAATGCACTGCTGCCTCAATTAACAGAGGATTTGTTAAAGCTGCAGACATTGATCAGCGAGTTTGAGGATCAGTATCTGGAGCTGCAGAAGAAAAAAGCGAAGGGGCAGTCGGTCTACTCAACGGATCGTGGTACTGATCCGTATTTCGAGGCTGAAGGACAGCTTGATTTTATGCGGGTCGAAGCTGATCTACTAATAGAAAACTTCACTCGAAAAGGGGTGCTCCTGAAGATGATTAATCCAGGTTTGCTTGATTTTCCTGCGGTATTAGACGGGAAGGACGTCCTGTTATGCTGGAAGCAAGGGGAAGAGCGCATCACCCACTATCACGATTGGCACGATGGGTTCAAAGGTCGAAAAATTCATCCTGACTTATGATTTAGTTTTGAGTATATTTTATGCAAGTTATTAATAGATTATACGAATACACACTAAGAAATGTAACTGGAAGAGACTGACATTGCCGAAAGGCGCATGTCGCGATATGCTGGATATATCTAATTACTACACACTACATATGTAAGGAATCGATGACAGATGACAATCGGTTTTTTTGACTCAGGGATCGGCGGGCTTTCCGTTCTAGCGGAATCACTTCAGCGGCTCCCTGCCAAAGATTATCTCTATATGGCAGATACGCTCCATGTCCCCTACGGTACCAAATCGAAGGATGAGGTGAGAGCCTACATTCTAGAGACAGTAGGCGTAATGATGCGAGAAGGCATAGATGCCTTGGTCGTGGCTTGCAATACGGCGACCAGCATTGCCGTAGCAGAACTAAGAGAGCTTTATTCTCTGCCTATTGTTGGGATGGAGCCGGCTGTCAAACCTGCAGTGGAAATGAATCGTGCGACAGGGAAGCGAATACTCGTATTCGCTACTCCATTAACACTGCAGCTGCCCAAGTATTATGCCCTTGTATCCCGTGTGGATGATCAGGGAATCGTGGACTCGCTGCCGCTGCCTGAGCTTGTTGTGTATTGTGAGGCATTGCAGTTCGACAAACAGATTATGGGCGCATACTTCCGTGACAAGCTTTCCCGATACGATCTGAACGATTACGGGATCGTCGTGCTGGGCTGCACACATTATCCTTTTTACAAGGACATTCTTCGCGAGATACTACCGCCGCACATCCAGATCGTCGACGGAAATGCAGGTACGGTCAGACGGTTATCCGCTTTGCTGAATCGTTATGGAATACCGGAAGGCGGAGGAAGCGCGAAAGTAAGGTTCATGTGTTCCGGGGGAGATCCCGCTTATATCGATAAAATGCAGACCGCATTGGCATACATCAGGGAGACAGACATTCAGAGAGAGGAAATGCTTAGATCCTAAACCTAGGTTTAGGATCTTCTTATTGTAATATTGCATTACTGCTGTGCCGGCTTCATTCCGATGTACGCACATTGGACTGTTTGTTTTTAAAGGCTTCCGCCGCTTCTTCCGCAGAAAACTCTGTTTCTGCTTCACCTGAGACAGGCATTTTGTTCAACTCTGTAGTTTGTACATCGGCTTTAGATGCTTGTTTTCCTGATTTGGCCATGTTGTTCATCACCTCCTGATTCATATTTATTGTTATGTTTTCACTGCGCCAAATTTATATTCACGCAAAAAATTGTTGACATCTTGTATAAACCTTTTTCTTGTCTAATTCGAAACGATTACTGTAAAATAGAAGTATCGCTTTCAATGCCTACAATAAAACAATAAGAGGTGATATCATATGGGAACTTGCAATATCGATCATTCGCAGGAAGATGTGATTCAAAAGCTCGAAAGCCAAAAGGAATTTATGCCGCAGCCTTTAGGTGAGAATGTACTTCGTTTTTTGAAGAATGTACACGATCAGCACACATTAAACGAGCTATTTCACCTTTTAAAGAAATATGATCTGGCTTCCAAAGAAGAACAAGAAGCACGAAATGAAAAATTATTGCAGCTTATAGGCTAAAAAAAAGAACGAGAGCGTGGTTAATGGCTCCCGTTTTTTTATGTAAGGCTTAATCATACTTATCTTCTTCGATTCGGGTTTTATTCTCGATAATGAGTTCAGCTTCAGTCTCAAAATTCAAATAGAGCGGGGCTGGCAGCCGTTCGACTATACTTTGAATCATAGGTAATTCTAAAAATTCCTCCAGCGTTTGCGGCGGCTGCTCTAACTCAAGTACCCAATCACTTAAAGTATCAATAAAAATGTAAAATGAAGCTTCAAATGCATTCGCGGCTTCTTCTGCTTCATCGCCTTCCGATCCCGACATGGCATCCCAATTGTTTAAAGTGACGTCTAACGCCTGCCCAACCTGCACATTCATCCAATTCCCTCCTGAGATATTATTCTAAACCAATTAATGCTATTAAATATTAATAGAATAAATTAAATATTATTTTCAAAATGATCCCTGACTATATATAAATGGGGAAATTGTCCATGGAATCATTGAAGCTGGAATGATATAAGGGACCATCCTTCTGCCGGTTTCAGCATTAGGGATGGTCCCTTTAATGACAATTTCACTTCATGGGATGAACTTGTTATCTAACTTCGACCATCCAATCAAACGGATCGGGGATCGTTCCAGTCTGTATACCTGTTAACGTTTCGTATAGTTTCCTTGAGAGCTCCCCAGTTTGCCCATCACGTATGACAAGCTTTTCAGCGCGCCAGTTCAGTTCGCCAATCGGAGAAATGACAGCGGCGGTACCCGTACCGAACGCTTCCTCCAGAGAACCGTTTTTACCGGCTTCGTACAATTCCTCAATGGATATAATTCTTTCTTCAACCGGAATGTTCCAATGTTTTAACAGTTGAATAATGGAGTCCCGGGTGATCCCTGCCAGAATGCTGCCGTTTAATGCCGGTGTATGAACCGTTCCATTGATTTTGAAGAAGACATTCATGCTGCCGACCTCTTCAATATATTTTCGATGCACACCATCCAGCCATAACACTTGGGAATACCCTTTATCCTTAGCGCCTTCTTGCGCTTTTAGCCCTGCCGCGTAATTTCCGGCTGTTTTGGCTTCGCCGACTCCGCCCGTTACGGCACGGACATACTCGGATTCTACGAAAATCTTAACCGGATTTACACCTTCCGTGTAATAGGCCCCGACTGGTGACATAATAATGATAAACTGATAATGGGTGGAAGGGGACACGCCGAGTGCAGGTTGTGTAGCTATGACAAAAGGGCGGATATAAAGAGAAGTCCCGGGTTCGGTTGGGATCCAATCCTCATCCACTGTTATTAATTGCTGCAAAGCATCAAGTGCGATACCTTCTTCAAGCTGAGGAACACTCAATCGCTCGTTCGAACGGTTCAAGCGTTGAATATTTTTCCGAGGCCTGAATAAGAGGATTCGTCCATTCTCTGTTCTGTAAGCCTTCAGCCCTTCAAAAATGGTTTGTCCATAATGAAACACTTTTGCTGCAGGATCCAAGACAATCGGCTGATAAGGCACAATGCGAGGTTGGTGCCAGCCTTTATCCTCAGCATAGTCAATGATAAACATATGATCGGTAAAATGAATGCCGAAGCCAAGCTGATCCTGTGGCGGCTTTTCCTTCTTCGCTGTACTGCGTTCGATTTCTATCTTCAAAGATTGAACCATCCTGACCATCTCTCCTTCGCCCATAGTGATCGATAATTGAATGTTACCATTACATCAGATATATTAAAAATATCTATTTCATTTATACTTCATACTTTTTAGGTATGATAGAGGAAGGTGTTGGACTTGGATCTGCGTCAATTAAAATATTTCTTGGCCATAGCGCAAGAAGGGCAGGTTACAAGAGCGGCCAAACGGCTGAATATTGAACAGCCGCCTTTAAGCCGACAGCTCAAACAAATGGAAGAGGAGCTTGGCGTGAAGCTGTTTGATCGGGATAAAATGCGTTTAAAACTGACAGATGCCGGGGCACTGCTCAAACAAAAAGCGGAATCGCTGCTTCTTCAATTTGACGAAACCATAAAAGAGGTCAAGGAAATCGAGGTCGGAGTGAGGGGCGTCTTATCCATCGGTTCAGTTGTATCTTGCATCTCGCTCTTACCGAAGCAGATAGAGCAGTTCAGAAAACAATTCCCTCAAGTCACGTTTAAAATCTCAGAGGGTGATCATTTTTATTTAGGGGAACAGCTGGAGAAGAGGGCGATTGAGCTTGTTATCGCGAGGTTGCCGTTTGAAGCGCAAACTCATTCTCAGCAATATTCCATTCTACCGCTGCCGTCGGATCCCTTCGTAACCGTAATCCCAAGCTCGTGGACGCAATATTCCGCAAATCAGTCGATAAATATGAAAGAACTGGCAAGCTTTCCTTTGCTTACTTTAAAGACGGATAAAACAACACGGATGCATGAGCAGGTTGTTAACGAATGTAAACGCCACGGGTTTGAGCCTAATATTATTTGTGAATGCTCCAGTGTTGCGATCATCATGTCACTTATCGCGGAGGGGATCGGCGCTACGGTGTTCCCCAAATCTGTTATGTCTTCTTTTCCGACCACCGTTGTGAAGATGCTCGACATTAAAGATGCGGACTTCCAATCAGAAGTAGGTATTTTGTGGCTGAAGGATCGTTATTTGTCCAGGAGTGCCCAGCATTTTATTGAACGGTTTCAGATGATGCAGTGAAAAAACAAAAAGTCGCGTCAAGGCGACTTTTTTGCTGGTATAGGTTACTCTCCAAAGGTGACCTGAATCTGTACGATCTCCGAGCGGGATCCGATTCGAATCGGCGGGCCCCAGAATCCGTATCCAGAGGAAACGATGGAATGGAATTGTTCCTTCTGCAGATGTCCCCAATCATTCTCGTACATCCATCCCGTAATGAGGTGCGCGGGAGCGATCTGACCGCGATGGGTATGGCCGGAGACCATAAGATCGATTCCATTCTGCTGCGCAGTATCCAAATGATAAGGCTGATGATCAAGCAGGATTAATGGCTTCGATGGATCCAGATCCTTCACTAAAGCAGAGAGTTCGGTTCTTTCAGTGTCACTGTAATCTTTTCTCCCGATGAGAGTGAAGCTGTCATTAATCGTCATTGTATCGTCGTATAACACTTGCATATTGCTGTTTTCGAGTACGCCAATCAGTTCTTCCATCTTGCCATCATGGCGGTCGTGATTGCCTAAAGAAGCATATACGCCGTAGGTGGATTGGATTTGGGACAGGATCTGATCAATCCCTTTGTCCAGATATAGATCAATATCATCGTCAAGGATATCGCCTGGAAATAAAACAAGATCAGGCTGCAGCGCATTGATCTGTTCGACCATTCGAATCGCATGATTTTTCCCGGAGAGCAGCCCAAAATGCATATCCGATGCCATTACAATATTGAGCGATTCAATATCGTGAACTTCCTTGTTAATATGAACGTCATAGGTTCGAACATTAGGGGTATATGCGTTGAAGGAACCATAGGCGATTAATGCGATAAGCGTGAACATGGTAATGAATCCGAACCATTTCTCCACCCGATGTCTTGGAAGCGGGGTCAAACGGAATAACCAAACGCTGAGATGCGCAACCGGCAAAAGCAGAATTAATAAATAAAAAACAGCCATCCAATAGGCGCCGATCACATTCAAAATCGTAATATTGCCAAATACGCGTCCCAGAATAAATGATATAGATACAATAATCAAAGTGATTATATAGAGAAGCTTAAACCGAAATGAAACCTTAGGTTTCATCCAGCTCCAACCGCTCCAGCCGACATAAAAGACAAGTAAAGCATACAACAAAATAATGCCAATCCCGATTATTATAAACATGTCATTCTCCTTTCACTAACTTAATTATAGCAACTGAGAAAGGAGAAAACTTCGGTATTTCAAGTGAATTTGTGAACGCTTTAGCAATTATGTCAAGATAAGAGACAAGGCCTCCGAAAGGATGATCGGCCGGCCTCGTTACTTAGAGAAAATTAATGTGCGAATTTATCAGAACTTCGTTTATGCTGAGAAAAGTTTACTATAATTAAGGGTATTGATTAGCTTATCAGATAATAAAACTAGGATCATAAAGGAAGTGGCGTTATGCAGAATGCACCTATCATATCATTGGAAGAGATGATGACCGAATCAGAATTGTTTCAATCCATATATCCGGATTTGATCGGGGAGATCGACCGTGTTGAACATGTCCGGGGCAAACTTAATGACTTTCAGCTCATGCGTGCAGTTTCTTATGCAAAAAACGGGTTGGGTGTACTAAGCTACGAGCGGCGGCAAAACATTAATGCTATTTTTGAGGTTTTCTCTGAGATCTACCGGCAGGAAGGTAGAGAGTCAGCCCATCAGTGGGCGAGTGATACTTTGGGCTGCGAAGTACCCGTGCTGCAAGTCGATGAATTAAACGAGTTGTCAAATGTTGTGCCGGTTGATGCTTCTGAGGATGCCTCTGAGTATGTTTCCAATGATGCAAGAGCGAGGCTTGAAGAGCTTTCATCCATGATTCAAGAGAAGGAAGCGGATCTGCTGCAGTTGTACCGGGAATATTACCAGTTGCAAAACCATACAGACAAAGATGAGAGTTGAGGAAAACTTCGAAACGATACATACAAACAAGCCGGCGCTGCAGCGCCGGCTTGTTTTATAGTACAGCTGCGAACCGCATTCGGAGGTCTCCACGAGTTTGATCGCTCCAGTATTTTCAGCTTATATTCAGGAAACATTTAAGCTGCTATAAGCTTTAGCTCAGAATCGTTTCAGGTTGAGGGCCTATACTTCAATACATCAGGAAGCTGATGTTACGTATAAACAGACCCTATTAATCATTCGGAGGTTATTATGACGAAAGACAACTATGAAACGAATCGTGAGATTGATGTGATTTCTGCCCGCTCCGGCGATATCCATGAAACACAGCCCGGAAATGAAATCAGGTATCAAAAGCAGAAACGGGGTCTGCCTAGAGGCTTGTTGCCGGCCTTTCTTGCAGGAGCACTCGTAGTGGGGGGATTGATGATGGCCTCGGATAAAATGAATGTATTCGGTTCTGAGCCGGTTGTCTATGACCAATCGGGAGCTGATGCGATGAAAACGGCTTCGCTTAATCTATCATCAGATGGAACTTCTTCGATATCCGATATTGTAAAACAAACGAGTCCGGCCGTTGTAAAGATCGAAACAAAGATCAAAGCCTCGGGCAATGCAATGTCATCACCATTCTTCGGCCAGCCTTCTGATAACGGACAATCGGGAGAGCTGCAAGACAGCGGAATCGGCACGGGATTTATATATGACGCCTCAGGATACATTTTGACGAACGAGCATGTCATTCATGGCGCGGATCAGATCGATGTGACGATTCAAGGCTATGATGAACCATTCATAGCAACACTCGTAGGGAGCAGCTATGATATGGACTTGGCCGTGCTGAAAATTGAAGGAGACAGTCCTTTTCCAGCAATCGCGTTGGGAGATTCGGATAATACGCAGATTGGAGAGTGGGTCATCGCGATCGGTAATCCTTACGATCTGGATTATACGGTTACAACGGGTGTTGTAAGCGCCAATGAACGCTCGATCAGCATTCCAGACGAGCAGGGGACCAGAAACTATCAGCATTTATTCCAGACCGATACGGCGATTAACCCGGGTAATTCCGGCGGACCGCTGCTGAATATGAATGGAGAAGTGATCGGCATCAACACTGCCGTCAGCAGTGATACACAAGGCATTGGCTTTGCTATTCCGAGCAGTACTGTTAAAGCTGTAATGGAAGCACTAATGAATAATGAAACCATCCCATCCCCCTATATTGGGATAGGGCTCCAGGATATATCAGATAACATGCTGGGCGAGTTGAAGCTGGATAACACGGATGGGGTACTGGTGGCAGGAGTACAGGCAAACTCTCCAGCATACAGTTCCAGTCTTCGCCAATATGATGTGATTGTGGCCGTGAACAATAAGGAAATCGCTAACGCAGAGCAATTTACCGCAATCATTCAGTCTTCAAAGGTGGGAGATCAGCTTGCGCTGTCAATCATCCGCGATGGAGTCAAACAGGAAGTAACCGTTACAGTAGGCGATAAGAATGGAACGAGGAACGGTTAAACGAAAAGAGTACAGAACAGGCTGTCAATACAGGCAGCCTGTTTTATTGATGACTGCAAGCTAATATTAAAGTAAAATCAGTTCATATTCTACTATTAACATCAACAAGTAAGGCGGTGAGAGAAGAATGGATTTTAATAATCAGCGCATTTTACCGGCTGCCCGCAAAATAAAAGATGTAGAGCGTCTGATGAAGTTGTCCTATGAGTATATCGTTATATTGGATACACATATCAGCCAGATCAAATCGATCGTTGACCTGACGAAGGCACACGGGAAGAAGCCCTTGCTGCATGCGGATCTCATAGAAGGTTTAAAGAACGACGAATATGCGGCGGAATATCTGTGCCAGGTCGTAAGGCCGGCGGGTTTGATATCGACCCGTTCCGGTGTGATCGCCAAGACTAAACAGAACGGGCTGCTGGCCATTCAACGATTGTTTCTGCTTGATACGAATGCATTGGAGAAAAGCTATGCACTGCTTGAAAGGACAAAACCCGATTTTATCGAGGTGCTGCCGGGCGTGATGCCGCATATTATTACAGAGGTTCATCAACGGGCGGGCATACCGATTTTTGCCGGAGGGTTGATCCGTACGGTTAATGATGTGGAGCAGGCACTGAATGCAGGAGCAACCGCGGTAACCACATCAAATTCAGGCCTGTGGAAGCATTTTGAGAAATAAACGAAGAATAGATGGGTTCATTGCAAATAAAATGCAATGAATATTGTACTATTAAAAACATGGATGTTATGTTATAGTGAAAAATAAGTTAATACTAAGGTTGGAGATCAGTGAGAAACCGCAACTCCTTTGGGACTATTCAGGTGCCGAGGGATGATTGTGGTTTTTTTGCATTTTCATATGGAGGGATTGAATGACATGGCTGCATTCTCAGGTAAAGAGCGCAACAATCGATTAAACAACATGCAAAATGAAATGTTTGATGTGCTTGTTATTGGCGGGGGCATAACCGGTGCGGGGATCGCTTTGGATGCACAGACGCGAGGAATGAAGACGGCGGTAATTGAAATGCAGGATTTTGCCGCGGGTACCTCGAGTCGTTCTACCAAGCTTGTGCATGGGGGATTGCGGTATTTAAAGCAGTATGAGGTCAAGATGGTGGCTGAGGTGGGTAAAGAGCGGGCAATCGTATATGAGAACGGACCGCATGTGACGAACCCGGAGTGGATGATGCTGCCGTTATATCAAGGCGGTACCTTTGGTAAGTTCTCGACCTCGCTTGGCCTGCGATTATATGATTTCCTTGCTGGTGTCAAATGGAGCGAACGCCGTAAGATGCTGGGGCGTGATGAAACGCTAACCAAAGAACCGCTGTTGAAGAAGGAAGGGCTAAAAGGAAGCGGTTATTATGTCGAATATCGGACGGATGATGCGCGATTAACGATTGAAGTCATTAAGAAAGCGGTCGAAGCCGGGGCAAATGCCGTGAATTATACGATGGCAAAACAGCTGATTCACAATAATGGGAAGCTCGTTGGCGTGGAAACGCAGGATTTAATCAGCGGCGCAACACGTACAATTATGGCGCGACGTATTGTTAATGCGACAGGACCATGGGTAGACTCGCTGCGCGAGCTGGACAACTCCAAGCGTGGCAAGACGCTGCGGCTAACGAAGGGGATCCATCTTGTTTTTGACGGCAGCCGATTCCCGCTGCAGCAAGCGATATATTTCGATACGCCAGACGGACGCATGATATTTGCGATTCCTCGTGACGGGAAAACGTATGTCGGCACGACGGACACGGATTATACAGGCGATATGATTAATCCGGGTATGACGGAAGATGACCGAGATTATATCTTGAAAGCAAGCAATTTTATGTTTCCTGAACTGAATTTAACTGCTTCCGATGTGGAATCGAGTTGGGCAGGGCTTCGTCCATTGATCTATGAAGAAGGGAAGTCTCCCTCTGAAGTGTCTCGAAGAGACGAAATTTTCCACTCTCCTTCAGGGATGCTCACGATTGCAGGCGGTAAGCTGACCGGTTACCGCAAGATGGCGGAGACCGTCACGGATCTGTTAGTACGCGAGCTAACTTCTGAGGGGCAAGGGCCGTATAAATCATGCTCGACGAAGGGGATGCCGATTTCAGGAGGCGATCTGGGCGGCTCAGCGCAATTTCCGTCTTTTATTCGCCGCAGGAAGGAACAGGGTGCTCGAATTGGCTTGTCGCCGGATGCAGCGGAACAGCTTGCCAGACGTTACGGCACGAATGTTCAAGCGATATTCGAACAGATCCCTGAGCTTCGCCGGGAGTCAGCGCATTATGATCTGCCTGTAGAAGTGTATGCCTCTTTGATCTATGGGATCGAGCATGAAATGGTTGTGAAGCCTGCCGACTATTTGATCCGCAGAACCGGCGCGCTGTTTTTTGATCTGGATTGGGTGAAACGTTATAAAACCAGCATTATACAGGCGATGGCCGAACGGTTAGGGTATTCGGAGACCGAGCTGCGCATGTACGAAGCGGATTTGGATCATGCACTCAAGACTGCGGTAACACCGGCAAGCGAATAGGGTCTGGGGAATTATGTAAAACAGCGGATAGTGGAGGATTTCAAATGAAAAAACAATATATCCTTTCTTTAGATCAAGGAACTACGAGCTCCCGCGCCATCTTATTTGATAAATCAGGTTCGATAATCGGGACCTCTCAAAAAGAGTTTACACAAATGTATCCAAATCCGGGATGGGTTGAACATAATGCCGAAGAAATCTGGGAGACGCAGCTTGATGTTCTAAAGGCAGTTTTATTACAGCATCATGTTCGTCCGGATCAAATCGCTGCCATCGGAATTACGAATCAGAGAGAAACAGCAGTCGTTTGGGACAAGTATACCGGTAAACCGGTATATAACGCGCTCGTATGGCAAAGCCGCCAAACGATGGACATTTGCCATGAATTGAAGCGGCAGGGTTATGAGAGTATGATCCATGAAAAAACGGGATTGTTGATCGACGCTTACTTCTCGGGTACAAAGGTGAAATGGATTCTTGATCATGTCGATGGCGCAAGGGAACGTGCGGAGCATGGCAATCTGCTGTTCGGGACGATCGACACATGGATCATCTGGAAGCTAACGGAGGGAAAAGTGCATGTAACGGATTACTCCAATGCCTCGAGAACATTGATGTTTAATATCCATACCCTTAAGTGGGATGCTGAATTGCTGAATATATTATCGATTCCGGCATCAATGCTGCCTGAGGTCAGGTCATCAAGCGAAGTATATGGGGAAACCTCCAGCGCGATTTTGGAAACCGGGATTCCCATCTCAGGGATCGCAGGCGACCAACAGGCGGCATTGTTCGGACAAGCTTGCTTTGAAGAAGGAATGGTTAAAACCACATACGGTACCGGATGTTTTATGCTGATGAATACAGGCGGGAAAGCCGTCGTTTCCGATAACGGCCTGCTTACAACGATCGCATGGGGCTTAGACGGAAAAGTGGAGTATGCGCTCGAAGGCAGTATCTTTATAGCAGGGGCTGCGATCCAATGGCTTCGCGATGGCCTTAAAGTAATCACTAAAGCAGCTGACTCGGAAAAGCATTCTTTCGCTATTCAAAGTACAGATGGCGTATATATGGTCCCGGCTTTCGTCGGGCTGGGAGCGCCTTATTGGGATATGGAAGCAAGGGGCGCGATTCTAGGCTTGACCCGCGGGACAACACAGGATCACATTATTCGCGCTGCAGTGGAATCACTTGCTTATCAAACCAAAGACGTATTGAAAGCGATGGAAGCGGATTCAGGCATGAAGCTGCAAAAGCTGGCTGTTGATGGCGGTGCTGTGGCGAATAACTTCCTTATGCAATTCCAGGCGGATTTGCTCGGCACTGCAGTCGACCGTCCACGCGTGTTGGAAACGACGGCGCTCGGAGCCGCCTATCTAGCGGGACTTGCAGTGGGATATTGGTCAAGCAAAGAAGAAATCCTTGCCAATAAAGTGATTGAGCGGACGTTCACTTCTGCTATACTGGAAGAGCAGCGGAGCTCGCTGTATAACGGCTGGAGATGCGCTGTCCAATCTACTATGGGCTATAAACCGCTCACCAACGGCAAATCAGAATTTAACGCCCAAACAAAGTTCGGGTAGGGAGATATTCTTATATCATTTATTAAAAAATCGTTAAACAAGTATGGAGCAGTAGGAAATGAACACGAATTGTCGAATATAGGAAGATGCAAATATTTTATTCAATCAGGAGGCCGACAGCATTGTTTTTGCATTTTCTACAAACGAAGGAACACAAAGTGGCATTTTTGGAATTGGCGCATATCGTCGCTAATGCTGACGGGTTCATAAACCGGAAGGAACAAGGATATTTACAGTCTTTTATGGCCGAGATGGATATGCAAGGGACCGAGCATCAATTCTCATCAGGCAGGGAACTCTCGGACATCGTCTGCGATCTGAAGGATGAACAGGTGAAGCACATCTTTTTTGCCGAGATACTGCTTCTCATATTCGCCGACGGCGATTACAACGATGAAGAAAAGAAGATCGTGTGGGAATTAAAACGGCTATTCGGTTTTTCGGATGAAACCTACGAATCGTTTAAAAACTGGGTGATCCGCATGGACAAGCTGAAAATCGAGGGCATCAAGCTCATTTTGGACTTATAGTTGGGTATGATAACAATGAAGAGCGCATTTTACGCGGAATAACCTTTGAGTTATTCCGTTTTTTATAAGATAATGCAGGAGAATCCATCATTCAAAGAAAGCTGGGATTATAATTTGTGTTTAATCTTGTTTGCATACCAAGCCCATGAAACCTACAAGCTTATCGTTGCTGCCAATCGCGATGAATTCTATGAAAGACCGACCGCACCCGTTCATTATTGGAAGGACCATCCCTATATACTTGCCGGCAGGGATTTAGCCAAAATGGGCACATGGATGGGCATGACAACAACGGGACGCTTCGCATCGTTAACCAATTACCGTAATCCAGAGGAGCAATCTGAAGGAAAGCGTTCCCGGGGAGAACTGGTTGCCGATTTTTTAAAGGATCATGTGTCTCCGGAGACGTTTATGCACGAAGCTGCAAAAAAACGCACCCAATATCCGGGCTACAATCTATTGGCAGGGGATACAAAAGAGCTGTACTACTATTCGAATATTCAGGACGAGGTTCAAAGGCTGGAGCCTGGCATATATGGAGTCAGCAATCATCTCTTAAATACCGATTGGCCAAAGGTCAGACGCGGCAAAGAGGGGCTGTCAAACCTCATCGCGGAAAACAGAGGCGATCTAACAGAACAATTGCTGACACTTCTGCAGCATGCGGACCCGGCATCCGATGACATGCTGCCTAAAACAGGTGTTTCCTTGGAGTGGGAGCGGATTCTTTCTCCTATATTCATTCAAAGTAATGGCTATGGAACAAGAAGCTCTACAGTTCTGCTGATGTCCGAGGATGAAATTCATTTAAGGGAGCGGGTCTTTTCAACGGAAGGGCTGAACGACCAACAATATACAATTAGACTGTAGGTTCATGATTTTGATTATTAGTTTACATAATATATATGATGTAAACATGACATAATGTAGAGGTAAGGGGGAGATCTGATGAGAGCAGCATTCATCTCGGATATTCATGGCAATTCCATCGCACTTGAAGCCGTTCTGGAGGACATAAGCAAGAAGGCTGTTAATCAAATCTATGTGCTTGGCGACCTTTGTTATCGCGGACCCGATCCGAAAGGTTCTCTCCGGAGAATACAAGCATTGCATACGAAAGTCATTAAGGGCAATGCGGATGAGTGGGTTGTTCGAGGCGTACGACAAGGAGAGGTTCCAGATCCGGTGCTCGACATCATGAACCGGGAACGTGACTGGACTGTATCGCAGCTGGATCAACAAGACATTGATTATTTAGCAGGTTTACCGACCGAGCTTAATCTTGACCTGGAAGGCATGTCAATCAGCGCATTTCATGCTACCCCGGAGAGCTTGTTCGAGGTTGTGCTTGGGAGTGCAGACGATGAACTGCTGGAGACAAAGCTGATGTCAGCCAGTCATGCCGACCTGTACATATATGCTCATATCCATAGGCCGTACATTCGCTATATTAACGGTAGAATAATTATGAATATCGGCAGCGTAGGCCTTCCTTTTGACGGTATGAACAAAGCGTCATATGCGATCGTCGAAGTAGACCAGGGGAGAATTAGCACATCGATAGAGCGAGTTTCATTTGATATAGAAGAAGTAATCCGGCAATATGAGGATGCGAGGTATCCTAATTCGGACATGATGGCAAGAATTCTCCACCATGCGAGTGTGAAGTAAATGGGGTAGAAGCTCCGCATAAATGATTCCAGCAGCGGAAATATCGGATCCACGAACAAGGCAGCGGCACGGGGAACGACTATGTCTCCAATTACGCTGCGAAAATGTCTGTTGCAGGATATGATGACGCAGGAAGAAATGGATCAGATGAGAGCCAACCTAAGCTTGGATCGCCCGGTTTATGAGCAGTATCTGGTATGGATGAAAAATATTGTTCCTGAACGAATTTAAATGTGTCTGGATGAAATGTGAAACGTCAAGAAAGCCCGCCTTTTGCCCGGCGGGCTTCTTCATGCAGGTTTCCACCTGAAGATACAATTACTTTTTCGTCAGCGTCCAAAAGTAGTAAAGCGCTACAACAGCAACACTCATCGAGTAAAGTGAAGTCGATATCGTCTTTGTATATAAGAGGATCGACATGATCAAGATTACGATAACCGTAACGGCACGGTGGATGTGTAGTTTTTTCATTGTATTATTATAGCTCGAAGAAACGAAAAGCTGCAAATGTTTTATGCTTCTTCGAGCATGCAGCACCGATTACAGGAGCAGTTAGGCGGATCGCCTAACCTGTAAACTCTTGAACCCATGTGCCATTGTAATATGCAATCCCGATTTTGGTAAAACCGCTGTTCATGATGTTGGCTCGGTGGCCTTCACTGTTCATCCAATCGTTCATGACCTGTTCTGGGGTGGGTTGGCCTTTAGCGATGTTTTCCCCAGCCGCATTGAAAGGGATCTGGAAGTTTCGCATCATATCGAACGGAGATCCGTATGTCGGAGACGTATGATCAAAGTAATTATTATCATACATGTCCTTTGCCTTGACCATAGCCACTTTGGATAAATTCTCGTCCATACTCAGTGTACTCAAGCCTGCATTTGTTCTTTGTGCGTTGACCAATGACAGAACCTGCTGCTCAAATTGAGAGGTCGACTGATTCTTATCCGCAGGGTTTTCTGTCGTTCCAGGTTGGCCTATTAACCAATCCGGGAGTGTATTGGGAGCTTGTTTCATCGACATCGATGGTTTCCGCGCTCCCGCCGTAGCTGTTGACGATGATTGAGTTACTGTAGATGCAGGCGCTTTAGCATGTGCTGGATGATCCATATTTACATGCTTAGGAACGGATTGCTTCTGTATTGCATTATCATTGACCGTACAGCCTGTGACCAGCACTAAAACGGCGGCTAATGCAATATAACTCTTCATGGGTCTCTTCATAGAATCAACACCTCAGTATGTTAATATGGTGATTTATAAAGAATATATTTGCCCAACGGAGCAGCGCTTATCCCATATTTCTATTAGCATGAACAGCCCATGTATTGGCAAGAGAACTTGAATGGGGACTTCAGTTAAAGGGGAATATTACGATGAGTACCTGCGAATTTATAATTATTTAAAACAGGACAAACCGAAGCCGGATGAGAGCGATGTCGTTTTCTCTTTCTCATCATTTTTGTGTTCATCCTGATCTTGCGTGGAATTAGAATAAAAGTTAATGATGTCATCAATGCTCGTAAAGTTTGCTGTGGATGTAGTTTTTCGTTTATTCATTGTTAAAAATCTCTCCTTCAATTTGCCTGGCCACATTTTATTTAAACCGAATTGGGCATTTTGAAGCATCCAGCTGTTATAGGGTGGTGAATCAGCCAACATCTTTGTCATACGAGCTTTAACTTAGAATAGTTAGATGTGTTATCATTAGATATGGGTTCAATGCCCATTTTCACTTATTTATAGGAGAGTCCCGATTATGAGGTTACAACTAAATTTAATGGGGGTTTAAGATGAAAATTCAACTCACAAGTGTATATGTAAATCATCCATTGGAAGCCTTTAAATTTTACACAGAAGTGCTGGGCTTCATCTCAAGGCTCTACATTCCGGAAGCTTATTTGGCCATAGTTGCTTCACCTGAAGAACCGGATGGTACCGGGCTGCTTCTTGAACCTAACAACAATCCGATTGCAAAGACATACCAAGAAGCTCTATTTAATGCCGGGTATCCTGTCATCGTATTCGGTGTTAAGGACATTCAAAGCGAATATGAGCGACTGAGTGAACTCGGTGTCGTTTTTAGAAAGCAGCCGACGAAAACGGAAGTAGGCATAGAGGCGATATTTGAAGATACTTGCGGCAATCTAATACAGCTTTATCAAGTCTAATCAAGGTTCTCGTCAACGATAGTACTGTTTCTCAGACGGATTCACCCGACCCAATAGGTCGGGTTTTTTGTGCTCGGAACTCGCCAATCCGGAGGAGCGGAATGGGATTTAATTTCACTTTATTGGACATTGGGTATAAAATAGAGCTCAGAACAAGGGTCCGTTACAGCGTCTTTATGAAAGGGGAAACTTAACAATGCCTTCGCCATTAGAACCACAGCCTAATCAAGAATATATTGTAACCTTATTGGAACGGCTGCTCAAAACGCCAAGTCCAAGTGGTTACTGCATGGACATCATGCAATTGATTCAGAATGAAGCTGACAAGCTCGGATATTCATTAGAAATAACGCCCAAAGGAAATGGAATCATTACGATTCAGGGACAACATGCTGATAAAGTAATTGGATTATCCGCGCATCTCGATACACTTGGCGCCATGGTACGCTCGATTAAGCCGAACGGCATGATACGCTTTACACCGGTCGGGGGGTATGCGATGCATACAGTGGAGGGCGAATACTGTCTCATTCATACACGAGACGGCAGAACATATGAGGGGACCGTATTGTCTACGAAACCATCCGTACATGTATATCCTGATGCAAGAGATTGGAAGCGTGAAGAGGCGAATATGGAAATTCGCATCGATGAGATCGTAAAATCGAAAGAAGAGGTTGAGAAGCTGGGAATCGCGGTTGGTGATTTTATATCCTGGGAGCCGCGTACCCGAATCTTAACCAATGGTTGGATCAAATCGCGGCACCTGGACGATAAAGCCGGCATAGCTGCATTGTTCGGTCTCCTGGAATGGATGAAGCGTGAGGGCAGGAAGCCTGTTCACACGGTCAAGCTAATATTGTCAACCTATGAAGAAGTGGGCCACGGGAGTTCCTATATACCGGCGGATATTACCGAATTGATTGCTGTGGATATGGGTGCAATCGGAGATGATCTTTCAGCAACAGAGCGGGATGTTTCCATATGTGCTAAAGATTCGACAGGGCCGTACGATTACAATATGACCTCCAAGCTTATAGCGCTCGCCAAGCGAGAAAAACTTCCTCATGCGGTCGATATTTACCCTCATTATGGCTCCGATGCCTCTGCAGCGTTACTGGGTGGCAGCAATATTCGGGCGGCTTTAATCGGGCCAGGGGTCCATGCTTCACATGGGATGGAACGCACGCATGCGGATGCGATCGTCAACACAGCCGCATTGCTGCTGGCTTATGTCCTGGAGCCCTAATATCCATTAAAAGCCGCTTCGCGCATCCTAAATACGCAGGAGATTCCTTTAATTACTGTGGCGAGAATCAAATTAAGAAAAAAGCAAGAGACAAACCATTCCATTCATATTAGAATAAAGGACGAAGGAATGGGCATCTCCAAAATATTTGGCAATCCATTCTATACAACGAAGGAAAAGGGGACGGGCCTTGGATTAACGATCAGTTATAATATCATCAAAGACCAAATGGTCAAATCACGATCAATAGTCGGAAAAATAAAGGAACAATCATTGAGCTCGATTTGCCAACAACAAACGGCTTGGATAGGAGACAACTACTAACAACTTATGTCAGGTACAAAAAAGTTAATCGTACATCCATATATTTTACTGCTTATCGCTGTGCTTGCCGTAGCCGTTTCTTCAATTATGATTAAAGCTTCTTCTTCACCTACTTCAGTTGCAGGTATGTACCGGCTGTTCATGACTGTAGTGATTATGCTGCCCATTGTACCATGGAAGCTGATCAAAACCATTCGTCTCAGCGGCAAGGAATGGATGATTTTATTGTCAGCGGGATTTTTTTTGGGATTACATTTTCTGTTGTGGATGGAATCGCTCCGGTATACTTCCGTTGCCAGCTCCATGGTGATTCTAAGCTTACAGCCCTTTTTCGTCATGATCGGAGCCTATTTCCTTTTTAAAGAGCGAATAACGTTAGGGATTAGCATATGTATGGCGATTGCTGTCGCGGGTTCGGTTGTGATTGCATGGGGCGACATCGGCCTTTCACAAGAAGCGATCTGGGGGGATATTTTATCCTTACTCGGTACGATCGCCGTAGCGGCTTATATGCTTGCCGGGCAAAAGATTAGCGATAAAATCCCTGCCTATCTCTACAGCGTGCTTGTATTTTTTATTGGCGGATTCGTTATGTTTCTCTACAATCTGGCGATCCAGGTACCACTTACCGGATATCCGTCATCGGAATGGATGTATTTTCTGTTATTAGCGATTATCCCAACGATTTTCGGGCAGTTGATATTTAATCTGCTGCTGAAGCACATCGGCGCCACGACTGTCTCGATGGGGATTATTGGAGAGCCTATACTTGCGATTATTATGGCATACATCGTCCTGCATGAAACGATCGGGCTTTCGCAGGCTTTTGGAGGAGTTCTCACAATAATGGGGATGGGAATGTATTTTTATCTGAAATCCTTAGCATTAAAACCACGTATCAATTAGAACAATTGTTTGAGAATTGCTAGCTGTATAAAGACAACAGGAGCAGGCGCCGCGGCGGCCTGCTTTTTTGTCTGGAAAATAAAGCAAAGGAAAATAGAACCAATTGCCGGTTTGCATTGTCTAATCTATGGAGGTGAACGCGGTGGAAGAAGCCTATTGGAAATATCTTGAGCACATGGATTCTGAAAGTTTCCGGCAGCTCATGGTGACATACGGTCAGGATGTATGGAACTTGGCGTTTTTAATGACCAAACGGCATCATCTTGCTGATGATATCACACAGGATGTATTTCTGAGAGCCTATAAAGCGATCGGTACGTTCCGGGGAGCATCCAGTATTCGAACCTGGCTGTTATCGATTACCCGGAACATTTCCATTAATTATTTACGCACGGCATTCGTCCGAAAAGTGATGCTGACCGAACGATTATCCGTTAGAGAAACGAGTCCGTCAGCCGAGAAAGTGGTGCTGGCGCACGCTTTGTCGGACGAAATTTGGGAGGCTGTACTACGGTTGCCCTTGAAACTGCGGGAAGTGCTGGTGCTGCATGTGAAATACGAGATGACGACCAAAGAAATCGCGGACGCTCTCCGCATTTCGGAGGGTACAGTCAAATCCCGCCTGGCACGTGCCAGGCGCAAAATGTCTATAAGCTGGAAGGAGAGTGCCGCATATGAGTGACAAGACGCCGGATTGGTACCAAAAATTGAAGGGCGAACCACTTGTTGAAAAGACATTTACGGTGGACAGCATTCGCCGGATTGAACAAAAAAGGGCGGAATGGGAAAAACGCGGAAAAGCAAGGACAAATCATATCCGCCGTGTATTCGTCATGTGCGCGGCATCTATACTGCTCGTTCTGCTGCTTGGTATTTCCCTGGAGCATGACCGTCTTGGGAAATGGGTGTCAGATATCGGTTCGACCTGGTCCACCGAGCCGGGCTCTATCACGCCGCCGGCTGGAAAGCCCGGTCCGGATGCTGTTCCGCCGGATACGATTGGGCCAGATACTGCTGAGCCAGAACCGTTTGATCCGGATCAAACGGAGACTGATAACCAAACGCAAAAGCCTGATCCAACTCAAACGGATGGCCGTGTGCATGTGAAGAGGATGGACGGACTTCTAATGGAGTATCTGCCATTTAACACCGAAGAAGTGCAGAGTATTTCGCTGTGGAATAATCGTATCGGCGAAGAGATCATCATTCCAGATGAGCGTGAATATGTGATTACGCAAGCTTTGAATTGGCTGGATATTGCGAAGGCCCGCGTGGAAGAAGCAGCTGGTTCTGAGCCGGATCTGAAGCTGCGCTTCCACTTGAAGAACCATGTGTATGCAATACCTTATAATCCTGATAATAACGCACTTGATCTGGGCGGGGGCCAGTATTACGCTGATGATCGAACTTTGCTGTTGATCAAGTCGCTCATGGATCCTAATAGCAGACTGGCTGTGTTGGATCAAACATTGGAACAAGCACGCGTGCCAGCTGAGGACGGCTCCTCCGATGAGAGCAAGCTGCCTGATTGGGAGAAGCTGAAGATAGACGGAAAAGATTATAACAGTTGGGAGATGGAACTTAAAGGCATGGCATTCGACAGTGAGACTCTTTATTATGATTCGGTGATTGAGCGGGTTGACGGCGTCCGGGAATACGGGCAAGGCCGCATCATACAGCTTAGCCGTTTGATCGTCTTTCTGAACAGTGACTATAAAACGACCGATGGCGTGGGTGTAGGTCTCAGCGAGGAGGAGGTATTACAGCTGCTGGGTATGCCGAATCACCGTACACAGACATGCTGGAGTTATGCAACCGGCGATTATCTGACATTTCATCTGTACTTCGAAGCGGGTTTTGTTAAAATGATGGCGCTCAGTCAGCCCGCGTGACAGATTGCTGTGAAGGTTTTTCTATTCTTAGTGTCGAATATTGAAAGTAAGGTAACTTAAACTAGGAGAGTGATAATACTTGTGTTTCAAATGCAGCGACGGCTATGGTTATGAATGGGAGATTGCCATGTTTAAACCGGGTTTTATTCTTTCAACAGATGCCCACATCGCAGCGGCTATTCATGAAAGGACAACAATCACCGCCTGGATAGAAGGCAAGCTTACCGAAGACAGTGGTATGATCGAGAGCCAGAACGAAGCAACCGTTAAAATAAACGGTGTAAACTATGTGAAAGCTGAATGCGAATTTCGAGTGAAATAAATCATACATTTATCCCCATAGTTAGCTGGATCCATTTTAACTTGGCTGCCTGACGTTCGATGCCGGCAGCTTTTTCCGTTTATTTTTCCCGAAATATAATATCAGGAGATATAATGTCGTTCCTATGGTTAATACTCGACAGTAGGAACGCAACCGAAGCTTAAATACTTTTATAATAAAAAGGAGAGGGTTACAATGAATAAGGCATTAATTATCGTGGATATGTCCAACGATTTCGTGCATGAAGACGGAGGCTTGACCGCGGGTAAACCGGCTCAGGAGCTTGTTCCTTATATTATTGATCTGGCCGATTCCTTTCTTGCTAATGACGATGTTGTCGCTGTCGCGATGGACGCCCATCAGGAAAATGACGATCACTTTAAATTATGGCCTGTACACAACGTCATCGGGACTTGGGGGCAGCAATTATATGGCGGACTGAAGGAATGGTATGTAGCAAATGAACACAAGGACAATGTACTTTATATTCCAAAAATAAATTATAACGCCTTTTTCAAAACAGATCTGGCGGAAGAATTAATGGCGCGCGGCATCCAAGAAGTTCATGTCGTAGGCGTGGTTACGGAAATTTGCGATTTTGCCACGATTGCCGGGGCGGATGCGCACGGCTTTAGAACGGTATTACATAAACGCGGTGTTGCCACTTTCACTCATAACGTGCCCGCTCTTGCAGGCATGCTAAAAGATGGTTATGTTCCTGCAGATCTACTGATTGAGCTGATGAGAATGTCGTTTCATACTGCCGTGATTGAATAATCAGGGCGAGCGAACCACTAAACAGAGGAGTTGTCATCATGTTTCACGTATCTGAATACGAGGATTTCGGCCTGCATGCAGACAAATATGCCATAAATATGGCCTATGCGGCCTGGAAAATGAGAGAAGGAGATCAAATACGCGCCTTCGACCTGTATTACCGCCATAATCCATTTCAAAACGGGTACGGCGTTTTTATTGGTTTGGAGCGGGTCGTACGGTATCTAAGCAGCTTGACGTTTTCCGAAGAGGATATCGCGTATTTAAAAGAACAGGAGGAGGGATACGAAGCGGGTTTCTATGATGTGCTTCGCGCTTTTCGGTTTACCGGGGATGTTTACGCGGTGAAAGAAGGCAGTTATGTTTTTCCCAATGTGCCGCTGATGAAAGTCATAGGGTCAAAGCTACAGGTCTACCTCATCGAAGCCGCCCTATTAGGATTTATTAATTTTCAAACCTTAATTGGGACTAAAGCAGCCCGTATTCGCCATGTTGCACAAACCGAAACGCTGCTGGAGATGGGGCTGCGCCGCGCTCATGAGGCTGATGCCAGCATATGGGGCGCAAGAGCGGCCTATCTCACAGGGTTTGATGCGACAAGCAATATGCGCGCGGGAAAATGGTTTGGAATCCCGACAAAAGGCACAATGAGCCACGCCTGGGTTCAAGATGGGGACGAGCTGGAGCAATTCCGTAAATATGCACAAGTACATCGCGATAACTTCACACCGCTTGTCGATACCTATGATACGCTCCGGAGCGGTATTCCGAACGCCATCATTGTAGCGAAAGAGCTTGAAGGCTTGGGGCATCGGATGAAAGATGTGCGCATCGACTCGGGGGATCTGGCTTATCAATATTTCAATGGGCGCGCGATGCTCGATGATGCAGGCCTTGGATACTCGGGCATGATCGCTTCGGGTGATCTGGATGAGCAATTAATCGTATCCCTTAAAAATCAAGGCGTTAAATACGACAAGTTCGGGATCGGTACGAAGCTGAGCACAGCTTATGATCAGCCATCACTTGGCGGCGTGTATAAATTAGTCGCAAAAGAAGAAGACGGCGTATGGATTCCAACGATTAAAATATCTGGCACGCCGGAGAAAGTGTCCACCCCAGGCAACAAAGCTTATTATCGCATATTCGAAAAGGAAACGGGTAAGTATGCTGGCGATTATATAACACTTCACGATGAAATCATTGACCCGTCTGAGCCCCTAACTCTCTATGATCCGCAGCATACGTTTGCCAAAGTCATGAAACCGCACCACTATGAAGTACAGCCAATGCTTCAGCCTATTTTTAAGAGTGGTCAACAACTCATTACGCTGCCATCGTTAACGGACAGCCGTCAGTATCATGCACAGGAGAAACTAAAGTTTTGGAGCGAATACCTTCGCACGATTAATCCGGCGCGCTACCGCGTAAGCTTGAGCGATAAACTTTATTCCACCAAGCAAAAAATGATTCAAGAGAGGGTAGACCGGTGAGGTAAAAGCTTTGGTTTTACCGCAATCACTGCGCAGTCGAATGTTCTTCCGATCGCTGTTGTTCCCGGATTCCCTTGAATAAATAGGCCGAGGTGGGAATCCGGGAACAAAGGCGACCGCTGACGCTTCTCCAGAATCATTCGATCTGCTTCGTTTAGGCGTAACCGTTTCTTTCCTACAAACAAACCAAAGAAGCCTTTCCTTGTTAACATGTAAGTACAACCAAACATGAACAAAGGAGAGGCTTCCTATGTACATCGAATATACCATGGACCAGCTTACTTTGCCCATGGAATTGCAGGAAGATATCCCCGATAATCATCTCGTCCGCGTCATCAATGATGACGTCAATCGCCTACCTATGAAGATCCAAGGAACACACACGCGCTTTGGAAGACAGCTATTAGCAAGATCGACAACTGGACCTACATGGCTGAGGAAGACAGCTGGGTTTGCCCGGCGGGTCAGCGACTGACCTTCCGAAGAGTAAGTCAAGAGTGGACCGAGCGCGGTTATGAAATCCGCCAACGTCATTACCGGAGCAGCGTTTGCCAAGGATGCCCGCTGAAACCTAGCTGCACCAAAGCGGCAGGCAATCGGGAGATCAAGGCTAGCATGGAGTATCTCCGCCATAAACAAATGGCAAGAGAGCGTTTGAAGAGTGAAGAAGGCCGCAGTTGACCGAAGACGAGAAATGGCGCCACGGATAGGAGACCTGTGACGCCATTTTTACCGTTTTAGAGGTACCTATCAAGCTTCAATATCTCATTGAAGATCCCTATTGGGACAGCCTCTTCTTTACAGTTATGAATCCATCTTTTTGATTTTTGCAGGATTGTTGATTTTGTATGGGACAGGATGTTTAGTGAGCTTTTTTGCTACAATTTTCCCTACAAAGCTGATCATGTCCCCGATTTCCAGTTCCATTTTCTTAAGTGTGGCGCTATGGCTCGACCAGGCTGTTCCGATTTCAGTTAGAGGATCTGTAATCGAAACCAATTCATAGATGACCACTTCGTCATCATTATCGGAGAAATGATTCGGTACCGTTGTAAACTCCTTTACGGTAGCGGTCATTTCAACCTTGTCTTCAGGAAGCTGAACTTTTTGTGCCTTTTCTTTTTTTGTTTTGTTCTTTGGGGACGTTTCAACCTTTGGTTCTTCAACCTTAGCCGCTTCGACTTTAGGCTCCTCGATCTTGGTTTCCTCAATAGGTTCGGTTTCTTCTTGCCTTGCAACCTTAACCGCTTCTTCTTTTACTTCTTCTGGATCTGCTGTTTCCTTTGCTGCAGCCGATAGCTTCTGGCCGTAATTCGATGCCTGCATCTCCTTCAGGAATGAGGGGTGGATACAATGACGTTGTTTGTTATCGAATTCAATGACAGCAGTTATTTTATCAGCAAAACCGATAATACTGCAGGAGAGATTCATGCCATATCCTTTGTAGAAAAATTCTTTTGTTTTGCTGGCTTTCTCAGATAGCAAGCCCCATTCTTTACATTTTGCTATTTGCTCTGCTTCGTTTTCAAAGGTGTTATACATGCCCGGCTCGATAATGAATGTATATTCCATCTATACTCCGCCTTTCTGTTGTTCAGAGATATTGTATCATTTTTGGCTCGTTTGATCATTATTTTGAAATCGCCCGGGCATGGTGATTCATAAAAGCATGTATAAGAGAAGCGCAAGACGTGAGAACCTCTGAATCCCATGTTGAGTTGTTCTCTCCTTACGTTTATAATGGTACGAGAATATTTTAGAAGAAAAGGTGTCATTCATGAGCATATTAAACGTAGAACGACTTAGTCATGGTTTTGGAGATCGCGCGATCTTCAACGACGTATCATTCCGCCTGCTCAAAGGCGAGCATATCGGTCTCATCGGGGCTAACGGCGAGGGCAAGTCCACTTTCATGAACATTATTACAGGCAAACTCCAGCCGGATGATGGCAAGATCGAATGGTCCAAACGTATGCGTGTCGGATACCTCGATCAGCATGCAGTGCTTAACAAGGGCATGACAATCCGCGATGTTTTAAAGGGAGCTTTCCAGTATCTGTTCGATATGGAACAAGAGATGAACGACATGTACGCCAAGATGGGCGATGTATCTCCGGAGGAGCTTGAACAGCTGCTCGAGGATGTAGGGACGATTCAGGATACATTAACGAATCAAGATTTTTACATGATCGATGCCAAGATTGAAGAAACCGCCCGCGGTCTTGGACTTACCGATATTGGGCTGGATAAGGACGTCAACGACCTAAGCGGCGGACAGCGGACGAAGGTATTGCTGGCAAAACTGCTGCTTGAAAAGCCTGATATTCTGCTTCTCGACGAGCCTACGAACTATCTCGATGAACAGCATATTGAATGGTTGAAGCGTTACCTGCAAGAGTACGAGAGTGCATTCATTCTTATCTCACACGACATACCCTTCCTGAACAGCGTCATTAACCTGATTTATCATATGGAGAATCAAGAATTAACCCGTTATGTCGGTGATTACGATCACTTCCTGCAGGTCCATGAAATGAAAAAGCAGCAGCTTGAATCGGCCTTTAAGCGGCAGCAGCAGGAAATCGCCGATTTGAAAGACTTCGTAGCACGCAATAAAGCCAGTGTTGCCACGCGGAACATGGCGATGTCCAGACAAAAGAAGCTCGACAAGATGGAAGTCATCGAGCTGGCCAAGGAAAAACCGAAGCCACAGTTCAACTTCAAAGATGCCAGAGCTTCCGGTAAGCTTATTTTCGAGACGAAAGATCTCGTCATCGGTTATGACAGCCCCTTGTCCAGACCGCTCGATCTCCGTATGGAACGCGGTCAGAAGATTGCGCTTGTCGGTGCGAACGGGATCGGTAAAACGACACTGCTGCGGAGTATTTTAGGCGAGATTCAAGCTCTGTCCGGAACCGTTGAGCGTGGAGAAAACCAATACATCGGCTATTTCGAACAGGAAATGAAGGATGCGAATTACAATACATGCATCGAGGAAGTATGGAAGGAATTCCCTTCTTACTCGCAATTCGAAGTGCGCGCCGCACTGGCCAAGTGCGGCCTCACAACCAAGCATATCGAGAGTAAGATAGCTGTACTCAGCGGCGGCGAGAAGGCGAAGGTACGCCTGTGCAAGCTGATCAACCGCGAAACGAACCTGCTCGTGCTTGATGAGCCGACCAACCACTTGGATGTAGATGCTAAGGATGAGCTTAAGCGTGCCCTGAAGGCGTACAAAGGCAGCATTCTGCTGATTTCCCATGAACCGGAATTTTATCGCGACGTCGTTACAGATACTTGGAACTGCGAATCTTGGACGACGAAGGTGTTTTAAAGTATAAACTACAAAAAGCCTATCTAATCCTTAGTGATTAGGTAGGCTTTTTTTGTCTGAACGATCCTCCGATACATTTTTGAGTTGCTTTAACAAATGATGAATGATAACCTCCTCCTATATGGGGTGGTTTTTCTCATAGTGATTGAAGTCAGGAGGCGTTAACATGGATCTGAATTTACAAGGAAAGACTGCTTTAATTACAGGAGCCAGCAAAGGGATCGGGTTTGAAACTGCTCTCCGATTAGTTATCGAAGGAGCTAATGTAGCAATCTGTGCAAGAAATGAAGATGATCTTACAGCAGCGGCTGGACGAATATTAGAACGGACAGGTAAACAGGTGCTTTGCATCAAGGCGGATGTCTCGAAGGAAGAGAACTGTGAACGAATCGTATTGCAGACGGTTGAAACTTACGGCGGGCTAGACATTCTAGTCAATAATGCCGGCACCTCCTCCGCTAAGCCTTTTGAACAAGTGGAGACTGAGACATGGCAGCACGATCTGGATCTCAAATTATTCGGTGCCATTCATTGTTCCCGTTATGCGGTTCCTTATATGCGTCAAGCCGGAGGCGGGGCGATCGTGAATGTTACGGCATCCGGTGCCAAAACCCCATCTGCTTCATCACTGCCCACCACAGTCAGCAGAGCTGCAGGGATGGCTCTCACCAAAGCAATGAGTAAAGATCTGGGTCCCGATAATATTCGCGTAAATACAGTTTGCATCGGATTGATTCGGAGTGATCAGATCGAAAGAGGCTGGCAAGAAACCTCGTCCGAACTTACATGGGAGCAATACTCAAGCAAGATGGGCAAGCAGATTCCCTTAGGCCGTATTGGGGACACGGATGAAGCAGCTAATGTCATCACATTTCTCGTGTCCTCAGCGGCTTCTTATGTTACAGGAACCTCCATTAATATAGACGGGGGCGCATCTGGGGCTCTGTGAATGCTATAGGAGAACGAATAATCTCATGGAGCATTACATGTTCAATATGGTGCATAGAGTATGGGCTGCGCTTAGGAAGGGTGAAGAACATTGAACAAAAATCGTTTGGGATTATCTGAACTATACATCAGTGAAATGGGATTAGGGTGTATGTCCTTAGGGACAGATGAATCAAAAGCGATCCCGATCATCCAAGAAGCTTTGGAGCAAGGTATCAATTTCTTGGACACAGCTGATTTGTATGATGCCGGTATAAATGAAGAGATTGTAGGTAAAGCCATTCACAATCGGCGTGCGGATGTCATTTTGGCTACAAAGGTCGGTAACCGCAGAGAGGCAGGAGTGGAAGGATGGTCATGGGATCCATCAAAGCAATACATTAAAACGGCGGTTAAGGAAAGCCTTAGAAGGCTGCAAACGGATTACATCGATTTGTATCAGCTGCACGGAGGCACTTTGGATGATCCAATAGACGAAACGATTGAGGCTTTTGAAGAGCTTAAAGAAGAAGGTTTGATTCGTTACTACGGGATCTCCTCGATTCGTCCCAATGTCATTCGGGAATATGTGAAGCGTTCGAATATTGTCAGTGTAATGAGCCAGTATAGTATTTTGGATAGACGGCCTGAGGAGGAAATACTGCCGCTGCTGCAAGAGCATGGGATCAGTGTGATCGAACGAGGGCCATTAGCGAACGGTATCCTAACAGATAAAGGACGCATGAAAGCTGAAAAAGGCTACTTGGAGTACAGTAGGGAAGAACTGCTGGCACTGCTTGATCAACTGCATAATCTGACTGGCAGCACCAGGGATATTGCTCATTTCGCACTGCGCTACCCGCTGTATCATCCTGCAGTTGCTGCAGCTATTCCAGGAGCGAGTTCCTTGAATCAGCTCTTACATAACATTGCATCATTCGGTTCAGAGCGGCTCACGATGGATGAGTACGAAAAAATTCGGCAGATTAGCCGACCGAATCAATATACGCTGCACCGGTAACTAGAACCAGTGAAGATGATGCAATCGACAAACATTTTTATTTCCGCGCTCAGCGTGGATTTTTTTATTTTGCTCACCTATCCGAACTGTATCTGTTACTTTCTTAATGGAAATTGTTGACAATAATCTAGATTCGGAGACGATAAAGTTATCACGTTATAATCTGGCTACAAACCAGACAGAAGAGGGGATACGTTCATTAGGTCTGGAGCAGCTTGGAGCTGATGCGGTTAACTCGGCGTTAATTGAAGGGAACCTGGCGTACATTTTGCAGTGAGATTTGAGGGTCCAGCATCGGAAAAGGAAGAACAGATGAATTAATTAATAATATTAAATATTAATAACATTAAATAAAATCTCTGTGTATCGTCGTTATAATGAACAGGCGAGGTAATAAACATGCATGAATCAGTGTTATTATATAAAAAGATTGAAACGTTAAGAAAACTCGAAACAATCGGTTATCAGATCGCATTTTACGTGCTGCAGGATGAGAATCTGGCCATCGCGGCAACCAAGAAAACGTTACTCGTACTGTTCGAGGAGAATAGCTTTTTCCACAAGCCGCTCCTGGATCAGAAAGAAATCATGAAAAAAGTAATCATAGAAATTCGTTTGCGGCTAAACAAAAAATGTTATAACTCGGAGCAGACGCCGCGGGTCTGCTCCTTTGTCTATTATAAGTTAGTATTGAGATCTGCAGTCAGCATTTCCTTAAACCGATTTGCAATAAGCGTTAAAGAACCTACTCTCCTTGTTGCGATTCCAACGGAACGTGTAGGAATCGGCTCTCTTGTCTGCAATGCAAAGAGCTTTCCTTGTTCGAGCAAATCTTGTACAAAAGAGTGGGTTACAAAAGCCGCCCCATAGCCTCGCTGAGCAAACTCCGTTAACATGTCTAGGCTGCTTAGTTCGATATCCACTTCCGAATGCAAGCCCTGGGAGGATAACCATTGTTCAACGAACGCTCTCGTGCTGCTCTCTTGAGACAACAGCAGGAGCGGTATCTTTATCATGTCTTCAGTAGAGATTGATTGCTTTGTTAACGAACGATAAGCTTGACCGACGACAAAACAATCTTGAATCGCAAGCAGGTGATCAACATTGAGGTCGTCATCAAGCAGCGGAAGATGAACAAGTCCAAGATCAATCCGGCCTTCTTTTAATCGGTTTCTAATGTCAGAGGTTTTTCCTTGGGTAAGACGGATCCGGACATCCGGGTGTTCCGCATGGAATTGATCCAAGACCGGCAATAAGAGATGTTTAATAACCGGCCCGTTTGCTCCGATTCGCAGCTCCCCGGCTGTCAGTTCCCTTAATGAACGAATTTTGTTCTCGCCCGCATCAATGAAGGAGAAGGATTTCTCCACATATTCAAGCAGCGCCGAACCCTCGGTCGTCAAGGCAACTCCTTTGGACATCCGGTCAAACAGCTTCACCCCAAGTTCCGCTTCTAACTGTTTGATGGCATAGCTTACTGAAGGCTGTGTAATATGAAGCTCATGCGCAGCTTTCGTTAGATTTCCTAATTTAGCGGTATGAAGAAATATACGATACCATTCCATATTCATCATAATGATATAGATCCTCTCTATGGAAGTCTGCTATTATTCTGATTTCATTTATCGCACTTTCAAAATTATAATTGAAATACAGTGTATACGCAAAACAACTTAACAGGAGGGCATCAATTATGGCAGGAAATTCTTTTGGGGACGTATTTAAAATAACCACTTTTGGGGAATCGCATGGTGAGGCAGTGGGTGTCATTGTGGATGGGGTTACTCCAGGGATTGACATTGACGAGCAGTATATTCAAGTACAGATGGACCGGAGAAAACCCGGACAATCATCCGTAACCTCTCCCAGGAAAGAGTATGATGTCATCCAGATTTTATCCGGTATATTTGAAGGAAGGACAACCGGAACGCCGCTGTTCATTATGCTGCACAACAAAGACATGAGACCCGAAGCGTATGATGACATTAAATCTGCATTCAGGCCAGGACATGCTGACTTTACGTACTTACAGAAATACGGCATTCGCGATCATCGAGGCAGCGGCAGGGCCTCAGGAAGAGAAACGGCAGGCAGAGTGGCAGCTGGGGCAGTCGCACGAAAATTGCTGGACAATAGAGGCGTTAGTGTGGTCGCCTATACAACCGAGATTGGCGGCATCAAGTGCACAACATTGGATGAATCCACAATTGAGAAAAATGCCGTACGGGCCTGCGATCCGAATGCGGCCGCTGCGATGATTGAGAAAATAGAGCATTTGGCATCCATTGGCGATAGCGTCGGGGGCATCGTGGAGTGCAGAATAAGAGGGGTAAGTCCAGGTCTTGGAGAGCCTGTATTTGATAAGCTGGATGCTGAGTTGGCTAAGGCAATGCTATCCATTGGGGCGATAAAAGGAATTGAGTTTGGTGCAGGCTTTGCCGCCTCCGAAATGCTGGGTAGTGAGCATAATGATCAGATGGGGAATCATGGGTTTTTGAGCAATCATGCAGGAGGCATTGTGGGAGGGATTAGCACGGGAGAAGAGATTGTATTTAGAGTCGTTGTAAAACCTACCTCCTCGATTTCCGTTCCCCAAAAAACGATGGATACAACAGGAAATGAACGAGTTATCGTGACTAAGGGCCGACATGATCCGTGTATTTGCCCGAGAATTGTGCCCGTCGTGGAAGCCATGGCCTGTATTGTCTTAGAGGATCAATATAAACGTCAAGCAGCTATGCATGGATAGTTATTCAAAAAAGGATATCACAATTTGCTTATTGAATACTTATAATTATTATCAAAATGATTTTATTGACTTAATAAGAACAAGGAGATCCGGATCTGATGACTTATAAATGTGCGGTACTCGACGATTATCAGAATGTTGCTCTTTCCATGGCTGATTGGTCTACAGTGACCGATCGGGTGGATGTGACCGTGTTTAACAGACATTTCGAGACGGAGGAAGAAGCAGCCTCGGCCGTCGGTGATTGCGACATCATCGTTATCATGCGTGAGCGAACGCCATTCCCCGCGTCTATGTTTGCTCGTCTGCCGAAGCTTAAGCTTTTAATCACAACCGGGATGCGAAATGCTTCCATCGATTTGGCCGCGGCAGCCAGATATGGTGTCGTCGTCTGCGGTACGGAAGGCGCCGGAGAAGGGACTGCGGAATTGACATGGGCCCTTATTCTCGGGTTGGCAAGGAATCTGACAGCTGAAAATGCCGCACTGCGCACGGGCGGACCTTGGCAAAGCAGTATCGGAGTAGATCTGTACGGTAAAAAGCTGGGATTGCTGGGCTTGGGACGAATCGGAAGTCGGATCGCCCGGATCGGGCAAGCCTTCGATATGGAAGTGATGGCATGGAGTCAGAATTTGAAGGAAGACAGAGCATGCTCACTGGGGGTGCGGCTTGCAGCATCAAAAGAAGAACTGCTGGCTGAAAGTGACTTCGTCTCGGTCCACCTGGTACTAAGCGATCGAACGCGCGGCCTCCTCGGAGAAGCGGAATTGGCTCTCATGAAGCCAACCGCCTTTTTGATCAATACCTCGCGCGCTCCCATCGTAGACCAATCGGCATTGCTTGAAGCGCTCCGCAGCGGCCGGATCGCGGGAGCAGGTCTCGACGTATTCGAACGCGAACCTTTGCCCGAGCAGGACAGCTTTCGCACGCTGCCGAGCGTACTCGCCACACCGCACATCGGCTATGTGACGGAGGCGAGCTATCGGGCTTTTTACCGGGGCATCGTGGAAGACATTGCAGCTTTCCTTGGCGGTTCTCCCATCCGGGAATTGAAAAACTAGACCATGTCTTTTTCGTTACAGTAGGGGGTCAGAGTGCATTTGACGTGGAACATTCATTTTGTAGATCCCAGCCTTGACCGTATCAAGATGGACGCTGATTTCACCAGTGAAGTTGTTGAAAAAAACACATAGATAATTAGCCGTACGCCTGGGCAGAGGTAAGGGGATTTCCCCTTGCCTCTTTATGTTTTTACTGATTGGATTAAACCTGGTACCGTTATATTAGAAGCCGGTTACAATGAGGGCAATATTGGGGAGGTCGATTTTGAAGCTTGCTGCATTAATGCTTCCTCTATTACACCGGTGCCAGCAGGGGTATGTCCAGTGACCATTGCTACATTGCTAAAACATACGGTTGAAGCAGCTGAAAAATAGGTCTAATCGTTAATTCCAAGCGGATAAGCCCGTAACAGAACGCACATCTTATTTAGTATCACTAAAGGAGGTGTGCATTATGAAGTGGATTCTTGGGCTCTACATACTGAATACAATCTTCATGCTGATCGTAGCGCTTCGTGAGGTGCGGCGTCCGGCAAAGGCTTTAAATTGGCTGGCCATAGGGATCATTTTTCCTATTATTGGTTTCGGATTATATCTCATAACTTCGAATCCCGTGCGCATTCGTCAAGAAAGGCTGGCTTCTCCGAAAAATGATTCAGATACGCTGCCTGATTCATTCAGCCGTTCAGCATCGGTTATTGCTCAATCTTTACGGCATTTGACCGTGCAGGGGCTTCGGATCGGAAATGTCCAAATGCTTACGAACGGAATTGAAACTTACAAGAAACTTATTGTATCCTTAGAGAACGCACAAAAAACAATTGATCTTGAATACTACATATACAGAGATGACCAAATTGGAAGGCGCATTACAGATTTGCTGATTGAACGGGCCGATGCCGGTGTACGAATCCGCTTTTTGAGAGACGGTTGGGGCAGCCGAAAATTTCCTCGATCACAAATTACCCGGATGACTGATGCCGGAATTGAATGCCGAACGATATTTCCGTTGCGCTTCCCATGGATTCTGTCCACTTTAACTTACCGTGATCATTGTAAGATCGTTGTGGTTGACGGAACGGAGGCTTTTACAGGCGGTATTAATGTCGGGGATGAGTATACCGGATTGTCGGACATAGGTTTTTGGCGCGATACCCATATGCGAATTGCAGGTGAAGCCGCAATCGATTTGCAGGCTGTTTTCGATATCCATTGGAAAATGTCTTCACCCGAGAGGGCGAAGACAAGGGTACGCAGGAGCACAATAAGTGAAGATACACGAAAATCACTACAGGATACAAGGCATATGTCACAAAACAGCGCAGTTACTCTACCCGGATTATCGACAGAATGGGGAGAGGAGCTCGGCACAAAAGATTACAATGACGTTAACAGCGCGCCGAATACAAAGACGCTGCACAAAGCGTACATTCAGACGTTCGAAGGTAATCCAGGCATTCCTACTCAAGTTATCCGGGAGACCTACTTCATTTGCCTGACACAAGCGAACCGGACCATTGACATAACAACCCCTTACTTTGTCCCGGATGCAGATATCATCATGGCAATAAAGACAGCTGTGGCACGCGGTGTGATCGTAAGATTGCTCGTTCCTCGCCATGTAATTCCCAAAATCGTCGGCCCTGCAAGCCGCACCTATTACGGAGAATTGCTGGAAGCCGGGGTTCATATCTACATGTACGACAAAGGTATGCTGCATGCGAAAATAATGGTTATCGATTCGGAAATTTCCGAGGTGGGTTCCGCAAACTACGATATAAGAAGTTACCGCCTGAATTACGAGGTGTGCCAACTCTTGTACAGTGCAGGCGTGGCGCAGGAACTCACAGTGCAGTTCGAGCGTGATCTCACTCATTCCACACCTTTACGCATGGAAGAATTACTGCAACGCTCCCGTTCACAGCGCATACTCGAGCAAGCAGCACGCCTATTTTCTCCATTATTGTAGGCCGTTAAGGTAAAGGAAGGGAGGAAGTAATGAGCTTTCAGTTGAATGATCAGGTTGTTAGATTGTTGTGCGGCAGATTCTCTTATGAGGATGGCGAAGCCATCTACCGTGCTGGTAAAGTTACATTTACGAGGGAAGAACCCGAAATATCGCTATTCGAAGCGACGATCGATGGAGAAAAAACAAACATTCAAGTTTCCGTCGATTACTCGCGGGAGGAACTTGCTGCCATTTGTTCCTGTCCCGTGTTTCATCCTGATGACCAATACTGTAAACATATCGCCGCTGTTCTTTTCAACATCAAAGATTCATGGTTTATTGATGGATCACCGAGGGGTTCCAATTCCGGAACTTCCTGGTTACCGGAAGAGATGGGACTGACAAGCAGAATACTGAAGCTATTTGACGACAAACCACTGCGCCCTACCAGTGTCAGGCCTTTCTTCGACTCAAGGGAGATCCTAGATGTGGAATTCATCTGCAAACCCTATCACTGCCATAATAAGAAGTACATGTTCGGAATTGAGATAAAGATTGGAGCTAAACGATTATATATCGTTCAGAATATAAGGGAGTTTCTCAGTCGAATCGATAAGAGAGAAGCTTGTATGATCTCCAAGCATTTCACTTACGACCCGGAGCTCCACAGCTTTCAAAAAGAAAATGATGCGATCATTCAATTATTAATCCATATTGCTGACAACGAACCCTTTTACAATGATGTAGAAAGCCACAATTCCGACCGGTTGCTTCTGATTCCCCCTGCTTCATGGGAAGACCTTCTATCTTTGCTGACTAACGCTCCATCGGTAAAACTTGTGTACAGAGAAAGCACATTTCATGGGATCACTTTATCGGACGAGCCTATCCCGCTCGTCTTTGCTTTCGGCCAATCACAGGGTAAGGCAGAAGGCTATCAATTGGACGTAGCAGGCCTGGATAAAATTACGATTATGGAGTCATACGGTGTTGTCATCACTGAAGGGAAGCTGCTGAAACCAACAAAGGATCAGTACAAGCGCCTGTTGGAATTAAAGCAAATATTCGAAGGGTCTCACAAACACCAAGTACACGTCATGCCGGAGCAAGCAGAATCTTTTATCGCAAAGGTAATCCCCGGCCTGATGAATCTGGGCAGAGTCCGCATCGCTCAAGCCGTTTCAGATCGAATGGTGCAAGCACCATTAAAGGCCAGTCTATTCTTGGACCGCGTGAAGGATCGGCTGCTTGCCGGATTGGAGTTCCAATACGGCGACATTGTCATCAATCCATTAGAAGCAAGTGGACAAAGACAGGATGAGGACCGCTTACTCTTGCGGGATGGGGATCAGGAGCGTCAAATTCTGGAACTAATAGAGCAAAGCGGCTTCGTGAAGACGGAAGGCGGGTATTCCATGTCTGGCGAAGATGAGGAATACTATTTTCTGTATCATGTAGTTCCACAGCTGGAGAAGCTTGTGCAGGTATATGCCACATCAGCTGTGAAATCCAAGCTGCACATTGGACATGTCTACCCGAAGGTAAAGGTTGAAGTAGATGAACGAACCGATTGGTTGGAATTTCAGTTTGAGATGGAAGGGATACCCGAATCAGAGATACGTTATCTCATTAAATCACTCGAAGAGAAACGTAAATATCACCGGCTGGCAAACGGTGCATTATTACCACTGGAAAGTTCCGATTTTCAGGAAATTATTGGCTTTCTAAACGATATGGGTATACACAAAAGTGATGTAAAAGGGACGGAATATCGTCTTCCGGTGGTTTACGGACTCCAGTTGATAGATACCATTCAAACGGGCAACACCGTCAGTTTAGGCAAGTCATTCCGCCGACTCTTAGAAAACATGCGGAATCCGGATCACCTGGAATTCCCGATCCCTGATGATCTCGACCGAACTCTCCGGGATTATCAGAAGTACGGTTTCCAGTGGCTGAAGACGCTTGCCCACTACCGATTTGGCGGCATTTTGGCAGATGAGATGGGTCTAGGCAAGACGATCCAAAGCATTGCTTTTCTGGTTTCTGTGCTGCCTGAAATTCGAGATACTGGAATGCCGTCCATGATCGTCTCGCCTTCCTCTCTCATGTATAACTGGCACAATGAAATTAAGAGATTCGCACCGGAAATTCGGGTTATGATAGCCGATGGCAGTAGGAAGGAGCGAGGCAGTGCTCTGCGTGATGTATCTCAGGCAGACGTGATCATCACCTCATACCCACTATTGCGGAGAGATTTTGCACATTATGCCGGTTTTTCCTTACATACACTCATCCTGGATGAGGCCCAGGCATTCAAGAACCATTACACGCAAACGGCACAAGCGGTAAAGGCATTGAGAGCCCGGCACCGATTTGCCCTCACAGGAACGCCAGTGGAAAACTCTCTTGAGGAACTGTGGTCTATTTTCGATGTCGTGCTGCCTAAACTCTTTCCGGACAGAAAAGCTTTTGGCGAATTATCCAGGGAAGCGGTAGCCAGACGAATCCGTCCATTTCTGCTTCGCCGACTCAAAACCGATGTATTAAAGGAGCTGCCGGAGAAGATTGAATCGTTGCAAACTTCCCGGCTGCTGCCAGACCAGAAGAAGCTGTATGTGGCCTATTTGGCTAAACTGCAGCAAGATACATTGAAACATTTGAACACGGAGGGCTTTAACAAGAACCGAATTAAAATATTGGCCGGTATAACCCGACTGCGCCAGTTGTGCTGCCACCCGGCCTTGTTCATGAAAGACTATGCTGGAAGCTCGGCCAAATTCAATCAGCTGATGGAGATGCTGGCGGAGTGCCGAAGTACGGGGAAACGGGCACTCGTCTTCTCGCAATTCACTGAAATGCTTGGCCTTATCGGCCGCGAACTTGGTTATCTGGGTGTGCCGTATTTCTACTTGGATGGGCAAACTCCTGCTCCCGAACGGGTTGAGTTGTGTAACAGATTTAACGAAGGTGAGAGGGATTTATTTCTTCTATCATTAAAGGCCGGGGGCACCGGGCTGAACCTGACCGGGGCGGACACCGTGATCTTGTACGATCTTTGGTGGAATCCAGCAGTGGAGCAACAGGCAGCGGACCGAGCCCATCGGATTGGGCAAAAGAACATAGTTCAAGTCATCCGTTTAGTTAGCCAGGGCACTGTCGAGGACAAAATGTATGAGCTCCAGCAGCGAAAAATGGACTTGATTGATGAAGTGATCGGGCCGGGCCAAGACGGTTTGTCGGCCTTGTCCGAGGACGAAATTCGCGAGCTTCTGATGATTTAAACAAAAATATAAGGTGGTTTTCTAGAAAATTGTTGCTATTGTGAGAAAGTAGTCCGAAAGTTGCTATAATATACAAATAGCTTTCAGATAGGGGCTGATTTCACATGGCAAAGGCATGGTTAAACCTTTACGCACAGTTTACGGATTTGAGTGATGAAGATAAAAGGCAGTTGTTCGAAGCGATAAAGAACGATGTGAATACTGAACCTAAGAAAATCATTGGAATAGATGAGGGGATTCGCCAATCTCGTTTTAGAAACGATTTAGCGTGTGTCCATTGTGGCAATCTTCGTGTGAAGCGAAATGGAACGTATCGAGAAAGACAACGTTACCTTTGCAAAAATTGCGGAAGAAGCTTCAATGATATTAGCGGTACTTCTCTCTGTGGCACACACAATTCGTTATCATGGTGAACTGAAATATTGGTTGAAACGGTTTGACGGTGTAGCAACTCGCTATTTGGATAATTACTTGTTTTGGTTTGGAATTCTTGAACTGAATAAAAACCAGGATGAAAAGACAGTTTCAAATGCTATTCTATTGGCATCGTGCCAGAAACCGAATTTCAATACAATATTGTCATTTAAAACGGGCTGATGTATTTCGCTTGTTATCTGTGCTTTTTAGCCAGTGTCTAATCCCTTTTCCAGCATAGGGTTCGTCACTAAATCGAGGGATAACATGTAGGTGTGAATGCATGATATGCTGACCACCAACAGCATTACAGTTCCAACCAATGTTATACCCATCGGCTTGATGTTTTTTATCCAAGATAGATTTTACTTCTTGTAATAAAGAATATGTTGCAGACCATTCTTCTTCCGTTAAATCGAAAACTGTTTCTCGATGTTTAATTGGAACTATTAGTCCTGAACCAATTAAAACTTCTTGTGGAGTTTGTAGGAAAAGACAATGTTCATTCTGAATTATCACTTGTTGTTGTTCAACTAAATCAAGATTGCAAAAAGGACATTCCTTCATTCAGACAACCACCTTAATGTTTTAGTATCATTTTTACATTTTCCACTCTTAGTAGCAACAATTTTCAAGAAAACAGCCAAATATTAAGAGTAATGGAACAGGGGGAGCTTAGGGATGAATGTTGTAAATGCAACAAATGTCCCAAGCTAAACTGGCTCGTTATCAGTTTGAGGAGGTGAATCATGCAGTTTAATTGGGAAATGCCGGTAGACATCATTTCGATCTTATTCTCTATCCTGGGCTGGAATGTAGTTTTAGTTCTTGTATTCCGTCAGTTCATGAAACAGCTGGAAGAGCAATCTTACGGGGTGCTCCAATTTCCCAAGGATTGGGTTCACATCATGAGCGAGAACCATCGATTGGCTAAAACCTAGCAATCTGGTGGCATGTTCTTAAATGATAATCCGTATAGCTCTATGTATATTGGATGGATCCCATATAATCGAGAAGGGGAATCGTTCCCCAGTAACTCCGTTAACGGGGGCAGTTATAGTCGGGGCAGCATTGATCTTGATTTTGTGGAAATTCTGAATGAATCCGAACTGGAGAAGTACAAATGATGAAAAAATGCACAGGAGTCCAAAGATCGGATCTTGTGCATTTTATTGTGAAACTTAAAATCCGAATAATGAAAATAAGAAAAGTATCTCCGCTGAACGAATAGTAACACGTACTGTACCATTATTCGTTAGCAACTTAGGCGATAAGAGCTATGGCAAGTAAAGTAAACAAAGAAAGGGTTAAGATTTGATTTCTTGCGCCAAAAAATGCACTTGTCTGAACTTCACCGCCTCCAACCTGCAAGTAAACATTGTTGAAGTCTACATTAGTGATAATCCCTTGGTAAGCTTGACCACAGATCGTATGAACAATAACTTTACGATGCAGGCAGCTTCTGCAGAAATAATAATGTTCTACCACGGCGATAACCTCCTTTATCCATGTTTGAGTATAAAGAAAGGCCAAATCAGAATAACTGATTGGCCTCTGCAAGGAGGGGCATTCATGCTATTGCTGTCGTGTTCATTACAAAACAATTGCCCGGGATATAATGACCAACAAGATAAACAATACAAGGATCACACCGACAGAAGTAAAGTGTCTTCCGAATCCACAAGATGCGCTCATTTGCGTTTCCCTCCTTCAACTGGAATACCAACAGTATATTTCGGATAAAGTGATGTTGCCTGTACGCTTGTCTCTACTCGCTCAAATCCACCTGACTATACGTTCGATATCGCAAGGGTTATTGCGCTTCCTGGGGAAACAGTGACTGTCAAAAAAAGGGCAAGTGTAGGAACTGATGGGGACTCAGGCCGGTCAATGCTGCTCCATTTCGGCATGAGCGTGATAGGTTTCTTTTATTCGCATGGCAATATCTGCAATAACATTTAGCAATCCGCCGCTATATTTATGAAGTTGAAACTTGTTCAAGTACTGATTTAAGGGGTATAATGAACAAAGTGAAAAAATCAAGAAAAATAAGAAAGCGGGAAGAGCATGGGTCGTAAGTGGAATAATATTAAAGAAAAAAAAGCCTCAAAAGATGCAAATACGAGTCGCATTTATGCAAAATTTGGAGTAGAAATCTATGTAGCAGCTAAGAAGGGCGAGCCGGATCCAGAATCTAACAGAGCCTTAAAAGTCGTGCTCGAACGGGCAAAAACTTACAATGTACCGAAAGCGATCATTGACCGGGCGCTAGAGAAGGCAAAAGGAAGTTCTGATGATCACTATGAAGAGCTTCGATATGAAGGCTTTGGGCCAAATGGCTCCATGGTCATCGTAGATGCACTGACAAATAACGTGAACCGCACTGCTTCAGCAGTACGCGCTGCTTTTAGCAAAAACGGCGGAAGCATGGGAGTTAGCGGATCAGTGACCTATATGTTTGATGCAACGGCTGTCATTGGTCTAGTAGGTAAAACACCGGATGAAGTTTTAGAGATATTAATGGAAGCAGATGTAGACGTAAGGGACATTCTTGAAGAAGAAGAATCCGTTATCGTGTATGCCGATCCTGATCAATTTCACGCAGTACAAGAAGCATTCAAGAATGCGGGCGTAACTGATTTTACGGTTGCTGAGCTAACCATGCTTGCACAAAATTACGTCACCCTTCCGGAAGATGCGCAGGCACAATTTGATAAAATGATAGATGCATTAGAGGATCAGGAAGATGTCCAGCAAGTATACCACAATGTGGATTTTGAAGATTAATCGGGATTCATTTCGAAAAACAGCATAAGTCTGTCTAAGCCGCGCTTTGCGCGGTTTTTTTATTGTAACAGCCCTGCTGTAGAAGTGCTTGCGCAGGCTCTGGCCGGTGTCATACTTTGGCTGGATGAGGAATTTGATGTGTAGTAAGATTATATATTATTGGTAATTAAAAGGAGAATATTATGTGCAGAAACATTAAGACATTATTCAATTTCGAACCTTCAGCTACAGATAATGAAATACAGGCGGCTTCGCTCCAATTCGTGAGAAAGATTTCGGGATTCAACGAGCCGTCGAAGGCCAATGAGGCAGCGTTTAATCGCGCCGTCGATGAGGTTGCAACGGCTGCCCGGCAACTGATGGACTCGCTGGTAACCAGTGCCCATCCCCGCAATCGCGAAGTCGAAATCGAACGCGCTCGAGCCAGGTCTGCGAAAAGATTCGGAGTTGGTGAAAATTAGGGGCTTCATTGATGTAACCCAAAAGCCAATCCGGAAACGGTGGCTTTCATGTCTACTATCTTGACAGAGGTCCACAATGATTCTCCTGCAATAATGAAATTGACAAAGAACAAGCAGTTCGTTACCGCATGACACTGCCTTCAGTCTTTATGGAAAATCGGCATGGCAGGCAAGCAGCAAAGAGAAATCATATTAGATGGCCTTACTGAACGATTTAAAAATTGTATGGAAGAAGTAAACTACGCTTGCGCCGCTATCCAGTGATTTCTCAATTTTCCATCGCATATACATTTGATATCTAACATTGGACAGAATAGCGAGAGGAAAACCTCTGTTCGGAAGCAGGAGGAACCTGGTGTGGCTTAATATCAAATGTTATTTCATTGCAAACGCTTGGATTGGAACTTCCCCAACGTGGAAATGAAACGGGAATTTGAGGCGAATCAGTATTGGAAAAAATGTATGCCTGCCGGAATTAAGGTAGATCAACGAGGTAATTTTTATGTCTCGGTTCCGCGATGGGCCCTCGGAGTCCCATCCACAATGAATCGAATTGTAAATAAAAATGGCGTCGCCGTTTTGGAAGCATTTCCAAGTTGGGAATGGAACGAACCAGGAAATGCAAATGTTCTCCAATCCGTACTTGGGTATGAAATTGATGAATACAATCGAATGTGGATTTATTGGATTTGATTAAAAAGTGTAGGGCTGCCTTTTCTTGAGCATAGCGTAGACGTGGTGTAATAACTTGTTGGCACAATCGATCACGGCCACTTTATGGGGCTTGCCCTCACTTTTTTTCTTTTCATAATACTCCCTTAGACGGAAGTTTGTTCCCCCGCGCAAACCTCAAGTAACTGCCAAGAATGCGGCAAGTTCCAACTCCACAGCTTCGCTTGTGATACGAGGTCAAAAGCCTCAACCAGCTCCAACGTGATGGTCGGGGGCAGTGGGAGAACTGTTTTGAGTACGGGGTAAAACCCCAGGGGCTGTCACGTTCTCCCGGCTACGTCCATCGTAAAAACAACCGAAAAAGAAGGCCAACCAGTAAATCTGGTTGACCTAATAATACGAAGGGGCTGTCCCAAAAGGTCATCAGAATATGACCTAAGGGACACCCCGTTTTAATTTTATAAGAAAAGTTTATGCCTAAACGAAGCAGATTGAATGATTCTGGAGAAGCGTCAGCGGTCGCCTTTGATCCCGGATTCCCACCTCCTCGAGTTTTAGTTATTCCAGTGTGAAGTAATACGATGGTTGTTCATCAGGTTAAGCAATGGATGCATCGAGGTTATGAAATGGATATAAGAAGGTCAATTTTCCAGTAAAACCGAGGCTTCAAACGCCCGGAGAAGTAGTACGGAGGTGGATGTATACGGGGGTGCAGCGCTCATTTACAATAAACAAAAAAAGCAACCAAGCCGGCAGGGCAGAGACTACCACGGGCCCTGATCCTAACTAAAGGAGGTTTTCAATTGTCCATGAGTTCACTTGCCCAGGCAAAAACTGAGAAAAAACTGCCGAACCTGACACTAAAAAGGAAACCGCTTACATTACAACTTTGGAAAGATCGATGGCTGTATTTATTCCTGTTGCCGGGCCTGCTTTACTTTATTGTCTTTAAGTATTTTCCCATGTGGGGGGTGTTAATGTCCTTCCAGAACTATCAGCCTCATTTGGGGTTTTGGAACAGCTCTTGGGTGGGCACGCAGCATTTTGAGCGTTTTTTCAGTGAACCCACATTTTGGATGCTTTCACGAAATACATTGTACATCGCGTTACTGGATTTGGTCGTTTTCTTCCCCGCAACTATTATCTTGGCCCTCCTATTGAATGAGATCAGAAGAGAGATGTTTAAACGCTGGGTTCAGACGTTGGTTTATGTTCCTCATTTCTTATCATGGGTAGTCGTTGTTGGGATATCGTATATTCTGCTGACCACGGAAGGGGGAGTAGTCAATGAGTTGATCGCTTGGCTCGGGTTTGAGAAAATTCCGTTTTTGATGAGCTCCGACTGGTTCCGGCCTTTGATCATACTGCAGATGCTCTGGAAGGATGCCGGATGGGGAACGATCATCTTTCTTGCCGCATTAGCAGGCGTAAATCCGCAATTATATGAGGCAGCACGTATCGACGGCGCGAATCGCTGGCGGCTTTTATGGCACATTACGCTGCCGACAATCCGCAGTGTTATCGTCATTCTGCTTATCCTGCGCCTAGGCAACTTCCTGGATTTGGGCTTTGAGCAAATCTTCCTGATGGTGAATGCAATGAATCGGGAAGTCGGGGAAGTGTTTGACACCTACGTATATACGGTTGGAATCCGGCAGGGGCAATTCAGTTACAGCGCTGCCGTAGGCCTGTTCAAATCCGTAGTGGGCCTCATCCTCGTCTTCTTTGCAAATATGATGGCCAAAAAATATGGCGAAGAAGGAATTTTCTAATGACATCGACTAGGGAGGTGTAACCATGCATCAGGATAATACCATAGGCAGCCGAATCTTCGATTACGCCAATTACCTGTTTTTATTTCTCGTATCCCTCGCTGCGATCTTGCCCTTTATGTATGTAGTCATATCCTCATTCTCTACAGAGGCGGCCCTGATTCCGACCCAATTCACAACAGCTGCCTACAATTATATTTTTACGACGAGTACATTTGTTCGAAGCCTGGGTGTTTCGGTGTATATTACGCTGTTCGGTACCATGATCAACCTGGTATTCACGTCCTTAATGGCATATTCCCTAGCGCATAAGCATTTGGCAGGCCGTCGCGTGATCCTGCTGATGGTAGTCTTTACGATGCTGTTCAACGGAGGGATGATCCCGACTTATTTCATCGTGAAAGCGACCGGCCTAATGAATACGATGTGGGCATTAATGATTCCCAATGCAATAAGCGCTTTTTATCTGATCATATTAAAGAACTTCTTCCAGAGCATTCCCGATGAATTGAAGGAGTCGGCGCGGATGGACGGCGCCCACGAGCTGGGCATTCTGTTACGCATCGTGATTCCGCTGTCCTTGCCGGCGATGGCGGCCTTCGGCTTGTTTTATGCGGTTGGCCTCTGGAATCAGTATTTCAGTGCCGTCTTATATATCAATAGTCCGGAGAAATGGCCAGTGCAGGTGTTGCTGCGGCAGGTGGTCATTCTATCCCAGGGTTCCATCGGGGATTCGGGCGAGATTGCCTCGGATACCGTGTTGTACGGGGAAGGCATCAAAATGGCGGTGATCGTGATCTCCACTGTTCCAATTCTGCTCGTGTATCCGTTTCTGCAGAAGCATTTCGCCAAAGGCGTATTACTCGGCTCGGTCAAAGGCTGAACCTCGATTCATGTGATCGACAGCAATCCATTTTATATAACCAGGAGGTCGAAGAATGAAAAAGTTACACTGGAGTACTGTCACCAAGCTGATTGCACTGTCGCTGTTCCTATTATTGATTACGGCTGCCTGCTCCAATGATGCGGGTGATCAACCAGGCCAAGCTGGTCAGGACGGCGTGGAAGGAAATGCGCCGGCCGGGCCGCTCGACATCAAAATCATCATGCATTTTGACGGCATTGAATTTCCTCAAGCGGGCAATCCCGTTGAAACAGCGATGGAAGAGTACACAAATACCGAATTGACGATCGAAGCCGCTCCAGGCTCGGTAACGGCTGAGAAGCTTCCGGCTATTGTAGCTTCCGGCGATATGCCGCAGGTGATAGGATCTTCCTGGTTCAAGGATCCTTATATGATCAATGCATTCAGGGGTGATGTGTTTTGGGAGATCGGCCCTTACTTGGAGGATTTCCCGAACCTGGCTTCCATCAACCCGATTATTTACAACAATATATCGATTGACGGAAAAATTTATGGTCTTCCAAGGGTCCGTCCGTTAGCGCGCGATGTATATATCTACCGGAAGGATTGGCTTGATCATCTAGGCTTGGAAGAACCAAAAACTGTCGAAGATTTTTATGAAATGCTGCGGGCGTTCACCTACGATGATCCGGATAACAACGGCCAAGACGATACGTACGGCATGGCTGTCTCCGGCGTAGGGATGCAAAACCGGTTTGGCCCGCTCTACGGTTCCCCGAATAACTGGGAAGAGCGCGACGGACAGTTCGTGCATGCAGTGACCACGCCAGAATATTTGGATGGACTGAATTTCTTCAAAAAGCTGTATGACGATAAGCTTATATCTCGGGATTTTGCCGTGCTTCAGCGGGCGCAGTGGGAGGAAGCGTTCACCTCCGGCAAAGCAGGCGTATGGCCGGATACAAGCAATGCGATTGTTCGGATGTACAACCGTATGAAAGAAAGTACACCCGGCGTGGAACTGGGCGCCTTCAGCTTATTCGAAGGTCCATATGGGAATAGGGTGCCTGCAGGGGGAGGTCATAACGGCATCTTCGTATTCCCTAAATCGTCGATAAAAACGGAAGAAGAGCTGAGGCAAATTTTAGGCTTCTTCGAGAAGCTTCAGGAAGAACAGATGCATACCTTGTTCAAATGGGGAGTTGAAGGCACTCACTATGAGCTGGTGGACGGCAAGCCTGTTCCAATCGAAGGATCGGATATTCATAATGACGTCATACTTCCTTACCGTTTGCCTTTGGGGATTATACCTGCGGAAGTAAACGCTCTGCAAGGTGATATAACAGAGCTGGAGATATTGGAAGAAAGGCTTCCGATAGAGAATGAACCGTATGCCATTCACGATGCGGCAATTAATCTGATCTCACCGACACAGTCGGAACGGGGGGCGCAGCTAAATACGATGATCACCGATGTCAACACCAAATATATCATGGGTGAGCTCGATGAGGCAGGCTGGCTGGAAGAGATCGAAAAATGGCGTTCCGCTGGCGGTGACCTCGTCGCTCAGGAGTATAGTGAGGAAGCCGGCAAAGTCCAGAAATAATCTAGCTCAAGATATAATAGAGTAACTTTTCTAAAGGTTACTCTATTTTTTTATTCTTTTTCCCCGTGTAATTGCGATAGAATAGATAAAGATAAAGAAGGGGGTGTCGACTTCAAAAATTTTTTTGAAAGGCCTTTCATAACGTTAATCATTCTGTTTCTGATTGCATTATGCTTGGGGTACTGGCAGCTCACAAGAAACGCGATTTATGTTGAGAAGGAACATGTCCCAACAACACCAGAAGACCGGGAATACACGATCTATACGCATTTTGACGGAATCGAATTCCCGCCTCCGGGCAATGAAATCGAGCGGGCGATCGAAGCTTATACCGGAAAGCGGCTCACTTTTGAGGCAATACCGGCATCTACGATGGAGGAGATTATGCCTGTTATGATCGCCTCCGAGGATACGCCTGACGTGATTTCCAGCTCGTGGTTCAAGGAAGCCTATATGATTAATGCCTTCCGCGGTGATGTCTTTTGGGAGATCGGCCCCTTTTTGAAGGATTATCCGAACTTGTCCCGTGTTCCCGCCGACACCTATGCCAATACCTCAATCGACGGCAAAATTTACGGGCTGCCGAAGGTTCGGCCTCTGGCCAGGGATGTGTACATTTACCGGAAGGATTGGTTGGACAACCTGGGCATGAAAGAGCCCGACACGCTGGAAGAATTTTATAAAATGTTGCAAGCGTTTACGTACGATGATCCCGACCGTAACGGACAGGATGATACATTCGGAATGACGGTCTCGGGCGTTGGAATCCAGACAAGATTCGCGACCATGTTTGGAGCACCTAATGAATGGAAAGCCGGCGACGAAGCATTCATGGCATCCGTTACAACGGAAGTCTATTTCGAGGCATTGGAATTTTTCAAAGCTTTGTATGACGAAAAACTAATTTCTCAGGATTTTGCCTTGATCGGGCGTCCGAAGTGGGAGGAAGCTTTCTCGACGGGAAAAGCAGGGGTATGGCCGGATACAAGCAATGCAGCGGCTCGGATGTACAAACGTATTAAACGAAATTTTCCTGATGCGGAGATTGGCATGTTTTCCTTGCTGGAAGGGCCGGGAGGAACTCAATTAGCGGCTGGCAACGGGCATAATGGAATCTTCGTGTTTCCGAAATCATCCCTCCAAACGGAGGAAGAGTTAAAAGAAATGCTGGATTTTTTTGAGAAATTAAGTGAAGAGCCGATGGCAACCTTGTTGAAATGGGGCATTGAGGGCAAACATTACGAATTGGTAAACGGGAAGCCTGTACCGATCGCTGGTGCTGATCTTCATAATGAGGTGTTCCTGCCTTACCAGCTTCCGCTCAGTATTATTCCCGTCCAAGAGAATGCGCTTGTTGGACATGCATCCCTCTTAGAGTTACAAGAAATTCAAATATCGATCGAGAATGAACCCTATGCTGTGAAAAATCCGGCTCTGCCATTAACTTCTGAAACCGAGATAAAGATTGGTTCCCAGTTGAACACGCTTATCTCGGATGCTAATACCCGGTTTATTATGGGATTGCTGGATGAACAAGGCTGGCGCAGTGAGATTGAGAGATGGAGAAGGATCGGCGGAGATCGAATGGCCAAAGAGTACGCGGAGGAGTATGTCAAATTAAACGGGCAATCCACGGAGGCAGGAGGATGAACTTTGATGTCTCATTTTCCACAGTATTTTAAAAGACTGCTGCTTTTTAGCCTAATAATCGGCGCATTGCCCCTTATCATTCTGGGCAGCTATTCTTATATCAAATCTTCAGAAATAATCCGTGAGAAAGTCAATGAAAGCAATATGCAAATCCTCCTGCAGACGCAAATGAGGGTTGAACAGGTGTTTGAAACCATTGATTACTCGGTTACGCAGTTTATCAGTTCCTCGATCCTTCAAGCTGCCATGGAACAATCCATTTCACCTGAGGATTTTGTAATGTACCGGGAGCTGGGGAACAGTCTGCGAAAGCTGCAGCTGAAAAAATTAGGCATTGATGAGATTTATTTAGTCAATATCGACAAAGACTGGATCATCCGTACCGAAAGCGTAGAAAAATATAGTAATTTTAAGTTGCATTCATTATTTCAGCAGTATGCGCTGCTGTCATCAACCTCAGCCTGGGTAAACGAAGAAAACAGCCCATGGATCCGTCTTGTCAAAAAATTACCCATCCTCACCTTTTCCACCCATCCCAAGGGCATGATCGTCTTGAATATTAACAAAAACAACATCAATGAGCTCTTATCCCAGAACCAACGCTTGGGAGATGTCTTGATCCTGGACGAAAAGCATCGCATTGTGTCCGGACGTTACCCATCATACGCCGACGATGATTTATTATTAACCCGGATTGCTGAACAGCTCGCGGATTCCGCAGCCGATCAGGGACACTTTACGATGGATATCAACAAGATGAAGGCAGGGATCACCTACCGCAAATCTTCTTATAATAACTGGACCTATATATCGGCCGTCTCCATTAATGAAATTACAAAAGAATCAAGAGCGATCGGATTAGTAACCGTCTTTTCCTGTATTGTGATATTCGGTATCGTAAGTATCATTGCCTATTTGGGTGCCAATCGAATCTATTATCCCATTCGCAAGCTATATCAATCGATTCAACTGTCTGCCAGCGCGGTATCTAAAGACGCCCGCAAAGATGGCTCCTCCGCCAAGAATTGCGAGCTTTCATATATTGCGGAACGTATACAGGCCTTAGTGAACAATGGAACCCAGCTGGAGCACGAGCTTCAAAGCCAGGTTAAGCTGATGAAAGAACTGTTTGTTCTGAAGCTGTTCTTGGGACAAATTACGATCAAAGAGGCCTACGGGAAGATCCGGTATTTCGGGTATCCGTCCACCTGGAAATGGCTGAGTGTGCTGACGCTGCAAATCGATTCTTTGGAAGGCACGAAATTCCGGAAGCAGGATAAGGCGCTTCTGCTCTTTTCAATCAATAATATTGTAAACGAATTAATCCCTTCCAAAGAACGGTTTAGTCCGATACTGATTAACAATGACCAAATCACGCTGCATGTCAGCTCAATTGAACATGAACAGGAATACAAGAAGTATATTGAGCATCTCGCAGAAACGATAAGGAATTCGGTATTTCATTATTTGAAAATCAAGGTGAGTATCGGAATCAGCCGTCCATTTAAGGACTTGGAAGATATTGTTAACGCCTATGAAGAAAGTAAAGATGCGCTTAAATATCGCTTTCGCTTAGGTGACAGCATTATACTGAGCATCGAAAATATTACTTCGCAGCGTCCGGATCCGTCTTATCTCTCCAAACATACAATCCAAGAGCTTATCGAATCGATCAGAAGGATGGATCGGAGTAAAGCGGAAGAAAATGTCAAGCAGTGTTTTGCAGAAACGCTTAAGAAAAAGCCAAACTATCATGAATATCAATTCATTATCATCCATTTGCTCGCGAAATTACTGGAAATTGTTCAGGAGAGCGGGGAATCGGTTACTTCCTTATTCGGTGAAAAATCAATAGTAGAGCAACTGCTTGAACTGAATTCCAATGATGATATTGAAGCTTTTTTCAAGCGTTCGATCGTGGAACCGATTATAGACTTTCTGGAACAAAGAAAGGAATCCCAAAATTTCAACATCACCGAGCATATAAAAGAGATGATAAAACATGAGTTTGAGACCGATTTATCGCTTGAGAGCTGCGCGGCCAGGATGAACTTTCATCCGAGCTATATCAGCCGCGTATTCAAAAAAGACATGAATCTGAGCTTCAGTGACTATCTGGCACAATACCGGCTCGAGATGACCAAGAAGTGGTTGAGAGAGACGGACATGAAGGTTTCTGAAATTGCCGAAAGGCTTCATTACAACAGCTCAGCTTCATTCATCCGCTATTTCCGCAATATGGAAGGCATGACACCAGGTCAATACAAGAAAAGTCATGCATCAATTAAGGGCTAAAAATGTCTAAGACACAAAGGCAGCTCAAGGATGCTGGCTGGGAAGATCGGGATGGAGATGGTATTGTAGAGAAGAGCTCCTTAAAAGCCGAATTTATCTTGATATATCCGTCAAGTGACGTGACCCGTCAATCCTTGGCGATTGCGGCAGCCGACATGATTAGACCCTTAGGGATCAATATGATTGTTGTAGGAAAAAGCTGGGACGATATCGGCAAAATGATGAACTCCAGCGCAGTCCTTTTGGGCTGGGGCAGCCATGATCCACTTGAAATGTATAGTATATACAGCAGCAAAAATGCGGGAGTAGAATTTTACAACCCTGGTTTTTACCATAACCTTCTCCCAATGCCTTACCAACCGGTTGTTTGTTTGAGCCCTTCTGCCACCTAGCTGCTCCCGAATGCGCAGCAAGACAGCCGAAGAAACAGCAGGTTCGAGGCGGACTATAGAACCTGGAGAAATTGTCGGCTTATTTGGTTCGAGCGGCAGCGGCAAAACAACATTATCGCGCATTTTGTCAGGGTTTTTAAAGCTGCAGGAGGGAGCCATAACCTTGCAAGGGAAGGGATATCATCCTGTCCAGCTCGTATCGCAGCATCCGGAGAAGGCAGTTAATCCGCGTTGGCGTATACGGGACATTATGAGGGATGGGGTGGGGAGCCATGAGTCTGGTCTATTGAAAAGACTATGCGCCAGGATTATAAATTTTAGGCAGCACGTCACTGTCAATGGATGAACGTGGGGTTTAAAAATCTCGATCCCTGCAACATTGGAATTTGCGGCTGAAACCCTGTATCCTTCTGAAACGATCAACAGCCGGGCAGCGATCTGTCCGGCTGTTGATTCTCAGCAGATACAGTTACCTTGCTCGAAACATCCTTTGAAATGCACGGAACATATTGTTAGTCACATTTCTGTTTGGACGGTTCCGCGTTAATCCAAGGGCAGTTGCTCCAAGCCCCACCGCCAATATAGACATGATGGTTCTTCGATTATTCAGTCTTCCCATTAGTGTCTGAAACATCTGCATGAGAGCTCACCGCCTTATGAATGATGTGGAACATCTTTATTTTGGCTTAGAACCTCACCATTCATTCATGTGATGTTTTTCTTGTGATTTATTGCAGGTAGGATGAGCAGACTGGACCGACCGCAGCACGTAGATGGCGGAGCGGTTTGCCGACGGGGTCCTGTCAGTGATCCGGGAATATGAATTACCATGGATCGTTAAACGATTAGGCTGCCGGTCCGAATACTGGTTCCGAGACACATCCCCTCGCAATGGCGGGGAAGTCGCCGCTGCCGTCGACTATGAATTGGACTGGTACATGCATCTGACTGCGCTGAACCGTGGGATCCTCATGACGCCGTTTCACAACATGGTGCTGATTTCCTCCATACGTCTACGGCGGTCATTGAAGCGCATACCCAGGTATTCCGAGAGTGCGTGGAGGCTCTACTGGTGACTAACGAGATACAGGGTTATTTCGAAGGTTTACGTGATGCCCGTAACGAGAACTCGACAGACATCAGAAAAAGGCTACCGAAAGTATTGGGTCGGCAGCCTGTTGAGCTATTGGGGAGCATGGCTAAAAGCATGTTCAATCTTCTTTAATAAACCATAGTGGATCGTTGCAATCAACTTCACCATTATAGTTGATCAGAATCTCATCTCCTGCATTTATATCTGTATAGGCATAGAAGTCAAAGGTGTGATTCTCAAAGTTAATTTCATACGTGGCATTAGGCGTATAGGAATGGTTAAATAAGCTGCCATATCCCAAGAGGATGGCCGTGTGGTTAGCACCATACTCATACACATAATCTGCAAGTATTGTCTTCTCTATGAAAACATGGTCTTCATTAAGATAAGGAATGACCGGTGCTTCATGAATAAGCTCACCTTTTGCTATATCGCGTGTCGCAAATACCCCTCTATTGAACTCCCCATTGCTAAGTTTAGAAATCTTTATCTCAATCATCTGGTCACCTGCGCACTCTTTAGTCTATGGATTCTTCTTACTCGTTTGATAACATTTGAAATTATAATTTTAACGCATTCCCGGTAAAACGGCAAGCGAAACAATCAGTTAACTGTCGTTGTTCTGTGATAATGTCACCCCATAACTGTTCTGAGATAATGTCACCATGGGAC
>NZ_BMGR01000012.1 GCF_014640295.1 Paenibacillus abyssi
CAGCGCCGCCAGCGCCAGCGCCAGCGCGGCTCCGCCGGCCGCGGCGCCCCATAGGGCCGCGCCGCGCAGCCCGCCTGCGGCTGCGCCCAGCGCCAGCGCACCGGCTCCGCCGGCTGCCGCCGCGGCAAGCAGCGCGGCGGCGCTGATCCGGCGGCCGCTTTGCCCGGCCGCCGACGTTCCGCCGAGCAGCAGCGCTTCCTGCTCGGCCCGCGCTGCCTCCAGCTCCCACTCGCGATACGCTTGTTCGAACACGTGCCATGCCCGCTTCAGCTCTTCCAGCGTGCTCGGCAGCAGCGCAAACACAGCATGCTCTTCGTTCTCCGCTGCTTGGCGAGAGGCCGCGTCCCCAGGCCGCTGTCCGCCTTGTCCGCTCATCCGCCCGAGCTCCATCTGAACCTCTGCTGCCTGTTCAGAGGCATTACGCCGCGCGGATAACAGACGTTCCACCTCTCGTTCTCCTTCAGCCGCAGCCGCTTTTACCGAACGCGCATATTCGCGGTCGGCAACCGTTATAGTCAGCTGTTTCAGCTCCTCAACAGTCCAATCCTCAGCGATCCGTGCAAGCAGGCGCTCCAACCTCTCCTGCAACTCGCGCTGCTCCGCCAGAAGATCTCTTCGTTCCAGGCGCTGCCTGTTTATTGCCTCCACGCTTAAGGCTAATGTCTCCACCTCATCGGCATTCGCAAGCAATGCCTCATTCACGACAATACCTGCAAGCTCATGCTGCAAATGGTCCAAAAGCTTGGTTAACCGCTGCTGCTCCTCTTCCTTGCGGTTACGTTCCGCCAGCAGCTGCGTCCAACGCGACTCGGCATCCGCAGGCAGCCGCTCTGTTCCTGAAATCTGTGAACGTTCGCGATCCAGTGCGAGCTTGCGCAGCCATATGTTCCGGATCTCATAAGCTTTAAGCAGCAGATTAAGGTTTTCCGTTAGCAGCGGCAGCTTCGCTTCCCGCTCCGCGAGCTCGGCTAATGTCCGGTCCAACGACGCGGACAGCTCATTATACGCTGCGATTTCATCCGGCCTTTGGCGCTGCTCTCCCTCCAGCCGCTCCAATGCTTTCAGCAGCTGATTCATTTTCTGATTGACGCCGCGCGGCCGGTAGAGAGCATCCAGCTCCTGCCGAAGCTTCTTCTCCGCAGCCTGCAGCGCGCGGCCGCCGCTCCAGCCGGCATGATACAAGTATCTTCCCAGCTCTTCGCCCTTGAGAGCCCCTATCTCCTGCAGCTCTGTCAGGTTGACTGCGAACAGCTGCTTGAACAGCCGCTCCGGGATGCCTCCCATAAAGCGCCGCTCAAAATCAGCTTGCGCCAACGTAATCTCTTCTGCCCAGGGCGTCATGAAGCCGGCTTCCGGGTTAGCCCCGCCGTTTTCTTTCACCACAGTCTCCATAGCACTGCCAATCAACCGCACCCGCAGCTGCGCTGAAGTGCCGGCGTAGCGTTCTACCCGGTATGTATCGCCATTCTCATCCGTTAACAATAGGCTTCCGCCGTGCTTTCCTCCATTGATCGGCTCCTGTCGCAGCGGCAAGTTCGCCCTTGTCGCAAAGCCGTAGAGCATCGAACGAATGAAGCCGAACAATGTGCTTTTGCCCGCTTCATTCGGCCCGTATAAGATAACAACAGGCGCATTCAGCGCATAATCCGCGTTATGCCATTTGCCATAACCGTCAATGTGCAGTGATTCGATTTTCACCCGACTTTCCCCCTTTGCCCGGAAAGGGATCTTCCATCTGGATTAACGGGTTCGGCAGACGCCTGTTCCAGCTCTTCCTCCAGCAGCAGCCCGAGCACCAGCTCAACTGCCTGCTCGAACCAATCGCCCGGCATCTGTTCCTGCTTGTCCCGGAACAGCCTGCGCAGCCTCGGCTGCTCGGAAAGCGATGCCAGAGCTTCACGCATAAAGGCCTGCCTCCGATCCGGCTGCTGCGACAGCGCAAGCGCCATGCGGTATAGCTCCCCTGCAAAGCTGTCCTCTCCTGCCAGCTCGTCGGTGCGCAGCTCTGCGCCGGTCAAGCATTCCAGCGCGTACATCCATAGCCACGGCGCACTGCCCGTATGCTCAGGATCCCAGCGCTCCCTGAGCTCTGCCAGCAGCTCCGCTGTGAACGAACCGTTTGACAGGCGTCCGTGAAGGCCGCCTCTCCCCAGCAATACCATCTTCAACATCACATGACGCCCTTCATGCTCGGCAGCGGTCTGCTCGCCCAACGCCTGCATCGCTTCCAATAGCGCTTGTTCGGTATCCAGACCGGTTATATCCAGCTCCGCTCTCGCAAAGCGGATCTCATCAAGCGGCTCGAACCTCATGTTCACCTCGCGCGATTCGGTCACATCGACGATGTAGCAGCCCTTGCTGCCGGTTTCCCGGGGATTCCGTCCTTGGGTATTCCCGGAGTACGCCACATGAGGATATTCATGGAGTACTCTGCGGTCATGGATATGCCCGAGCGCCCAATAATCAAAACCTGCGCCTGTCAATTCGTCTAATCGGCATGGCGAATAAGGATCGTGAGACGGGTCACCGTCTACATTCGCATGCAGCAGCGCGATGTGGAACGGCCCGTCCGGCCTTCGGACATACCGTGCCGCCAGATTATCCGTTACCGCTCTCGTTCCATAGGAGATCCCATATATGTAAGCGGCCAGCTCACCGTCTCTGCGGTAAGCCGGCCTCCCTTCTGATGCTTCCGCCCCGAATACGGTAACTGAATCCGGGATGTCGAGCTTGGCTTTCGATCCGGATAATGGATCGTGGTTGCCATGAATGGCGAACACTTGGATCCCGTGCGATTGCAGCTTGGACCACTCCCTCTGAAGAGCCAGCTGCGCCCGCAAGGAACGGTCGGCGGCATCATACAGGTCGCCCGCCAGCACGATAAAGTCAACCTGCCTTTCAATCGCAACATCCGTCAATCTGCGCAGCGCGGCGAACGTTGATTCCCGAAGGTGTAAGCCCACCTTGTCCGGCACCTCTGCCAGCCCGCGAAACGGACTATCCAGATGGAGATCTGCCGCATGTATAAATCGAAACGCTGCGCTCATGTTTCCCCACCTCTTCTTCTGTATGCTACTGCTTCTTAGCCTCGCTATAAACCTGCTTCAATTGGCTGATTACCCGCTGCAATGAGTAATCCTTCTTGGCTTTATCCCAAGCCGAGCGGGCCATATTATAACGGTAGATCGGATCGGAGATAAGCTTCTCCAGCGCCTCACAGAGCGCGATCGGATCCTCAGGCGGCACCAGCAGCCCGTTCACCCCGTCTTCAATCTGCTCGGCAATCCCGCCGACATTCGTACCGACCAGAGCAAGCCAGCACAATGCCGCTTCCGCGAACACCGAGCCGAACGCTTCTGCCCGTGACGGCAGGACAAAGATATCGAAAAACGGCATAAACTCTTCCGGATGAAGCATATACCCATAAAATATAATTTCATCATATAAATCCAGTTCGACCGCCAGCTGCTCCAATTCCTTGCGAATCGGCCCGTCTCCAATAATATGCAGCACAAACGGATTGCCTCGTTTTTTCAACTCCGCGCATGCTTTCAGCAGGATGTCCAGCCCTTTGGCCGGCACAAGACGGCAGACCGTAATCAGCTGCGTCACCTGGCTTTCGTGCGAGATCGGCCGGAACCGCTTCTCATCGAATCCGTTGGCAATGACCTTTACCTGCTCAGGCTGCTGAAGATAAGGCGATAAATAGCTGCGGAATGACTGTGAAACGGTCATCAGCCGATCCATTTTCGTCTCTAATTCCCGATAGATCGAGGTCAAAAACCGATGCTCAGGCCCGCCTGCTTCAATTTTCCCGTTTAGAATAAGCTCCTGTTCATAGCTGGAGTGGATCGTCATCAGAACAGGCGTATCCGGAAACAACTGCTTCATCACCAATCCGGCAATCGGATGATGGGCATGAATCAAATCATAGGATTTATTGATCCGCATGCGCGTCCACCAAATATAGTCGCGATAGGTTTGTAGATATTTGTCGATAATAGGCGAATCTTCGAAGGATTTAACGTCAAAGGTGTCGAATACTATGTTTTCTTGACCCTTTCCGCGGATTCGCTTGGGCAATGAGAACAATTCCATCTGCCAATTCATCTTATTAAAACGCTCTTGAATATAGGGAACCATGGATGACACACCGCCCGGCTGTTCCGGCGGGAAAAACAGAGCTTGCAAAATATTCAATGATCTTGCCTCCAATCAGCTGGGAGTTTCTTCCCGGCTTTCAATATGATATATCAGAACATACGTTCTGTAAAGCGCTGGAGTAATTCATTATGATGGTGAGGTAACGTCCATGACACTGCTTCAAATTCTTGCCGGAACGACCGGCCAGCTGTTATCAACCGCGGCTGTATTGACCTTGCTCATTCTTATTACATTCATGTCGGTCCGTCTGCAGAGGCGTTATCGGAAACACCGGGTCTATCGGCTGCTCAATACCGCACTCTGTTTTAGCTTAACCCACCAGGCATTGATGCTCTTGATAACAATGTACAGCGGTATATTCCCTGCCTGGCTCAATCTTGCCGCCATCGTTTTACAGGTGCTTTCATTTCTTATTATAAACTTTGTTGTGTTGGAATTATATACGAAGCCGCGAAGACTCGATCATTTCCTGTTCATTGCCGGGCTGGGTGTAACCATAGCGCTCACAATCTTTGAAGTAATATGGAACCCGGACCTGCTTGTAAGCGGTAACGAACATGTGAGCAGACCTCTGTCCCTGGACATTTTTGCGGTTGTTATTGTCTATATGGGGCTTCAGTTCATACTGCCGCGCATCGGACAGCGGAGAACCTATGGAGCAGGCGTAATCACCTACTTTACTTTTCTGCTTGTTCATGCAATCAATCATTATCTGTTCCAGGATGCGGTGGCGGCTTTAACTATCGTAACGTTCATACTGCCGATACTCTATTTTACGCTGCTGTTTATACTTATGTTCGAGTGGGTAATCGAGCGATTGCAATCGATTTATGTATCTTCCATTACAGACGGATTGACCGGATTATACAACCGGCAGCATTTTATGAAAAAAGCGCAGCAATATATTTCGCACGGGCATACTGTAACCTTTCTATTCTGCGATCTCGATCATTTCAAGAAGCTGAACGATACACATGGTCACCATTATGCAGACGGCGTATTAAAGCAAGTCGCGACCATTCTTGCCAATGAAACGGATGGGATCGGAACTGCCGGCCGTTATGGCGGAGAGGAGCTTGTGGCGGCAATCTACGATCCGCGTTCGAAGCCGGAACTCGTTGCAGAAACGATCCGGGCGCGTATAGAGAGTGAAACACCGGTTACGGTCAGCATCGGCTGGAGTACCGCTCAAAAACAAATCAGCGTGCAGGATGTCATCCATCAGGCTGACCAGGCGATGTATCATTCCAAAACGACCGGTAAGAACAAAGTCACCGCCTATAAAGATTTGAAACAAAACGTCACATCCGAATCAAAGCGTGCCCAATTAACCGAACCAACCCAGCCGCTGTCAAAGCTAACATGAAGGTGGAGTATACTGCGAGTCTGATCCAAGAGCAATTCTGCGCCTCGTAACTACAGTTCTGTGCGGGGCTGACCGCAAACGCTAAAAGAAGCCGCCCTGTACAAATTACAGGGACGGCCTCTTAAAAGCTTATCATACATATTCCTCTGCCTGATTAACACAGATCAGATGTCCGCTCGGATCCAAAAACTTCAAATAGCCGCCTGCAGGGGGCATGAAGTAAGGCTCCGCCACGACGGTCACATTATTGGCTTTAAGCTTCTCATGCAATGCCACAATATTTTTGCTATGAAGCTCTAGCGCATGCACCTGCTCCCCGTCAATGATCCAGTGGGAAGGCCTGAACTCCTGTTCCTCCGTTTGCAGCAGATGAAGCCCTGGACCAGCCCCCCGGCCATCCTCCCCATTGCCGTTATGAATGCGCAAAAAGCAGTTTACTTCATAATCCCGCCCCGGATTCTCCAGCACAAAGCCCAGCTGTTCCGTGTAAAAGGCAACCGATTCCTTGAGATTTCGGACCGGCAGCTGCACCAAAGCGTATGCGTCAATTTTTTCATCATAAAGATTCATGTTACTCGACCTCCATCCAAATATCGGATTGAACCGCCATTTACGGTCCATATCGAAAGGGCAACGCCTTTAATCCACTTTACCCGCGGCAAGTCTACATGAACCTGATCTATCCAGCCGCTTGTCCAAGCATTCATCCTGCAACTTGTCCACTTTGCCGCTCATCCGCCGAACCTGTCATTCATCCACGCGTCACGAGCGCGATCCCGTCAATAAACACTTTTCCCGCAAAAAATAGAAACAGCAGTGCCGATATCAGCGACAACCCTCTGACAAAGCGCGTCCCGAGCCGTTTCCCCGTACTGCTGCTTACAGCTGCAATGACCAAAGACCAGAGAAGACCCGCTGTAAAGAAGCCGATAATAAAGATGAATAGAATGGCAGGCTTGTCCAAATGCAGGCCGGCAACAATCGGTCCGGCGACCACTGCGAACCAAATAATGACCGTCGGGGAAGACAACGTCAAACCGGCGCCAAATACGATGTTCTTCCATGCTTTTTCACTGCCGGACTGGACATTGGCCGCATCGATCGGTTTTGGCTTTATCGTGTCTTTCAGCATTCTCAGTGCCAAGTATAAGAGGATGACAGTGCCTCCGATCCAAAGCACCCATTTCACCCAGGTAAACTCGAAAATGACCGTCATTCCAAGCAGCGCCAAGGTTAAATAAAACAAATCGCCGAAGCAGGAGCCGAAACCAAGCAGGAATGATGGCTTGAACCCTTTCTCCATGCCCGCCTTGATCGCAGCCACATTGACAATCCCCAGATCAAAATTAAGCGACAACGAAAATAAAAATCCGGTAATAAAAGCATACAAGAACGGCCACGTCATGATCTGAAATCCTCTCTTGGTTGGTATCGTAAACAACCCCGGCTGACAGCTCCGTCAGCAGCCATATTGAAGCTTTAGAGCTGCCATCCCCCATTCCCCACTCATAAACAAGGTAAAAAAATAAAGAGCTGCATTCAGCTCTTAGGATTCTCATGTATTTGGAAACACACCATGCGGAGCGCAATGCATGCAAAGCGCCTCTACTTCACAGCTTCAAGCGGCTTCACCGGAATCAAGATTTCAACCGGCTCTTCTTCCAGATGCTCATCGATAAAAAAGACTTCAATCGCGACTGCGTTCTCTTCTTTAACCAGATGTTTTTCATTCATCCAAGCGTGGATTTGCTCATAACCTTCACCGATTCGTTTGTTGGTGCAGGTAACCATCGCATACTGATGCTCCGGAATCGTGATTTGCACCATCCCCTCCGGAATGCTCTCCATATGCTGAACCTCATAACAGGCCCAGTACGTGGCAAATACTTCATTTCCGAAATAAGGGCTGAGCAGGGCTTGAGACTTAATATTGTCGTTCAGCTCATGCTTCCTCGCAAGGAACTCGCTTTGCAACCGTATCGCTTCGTCAGGAAACGTGGAGTAAGGTCCAGAATAACTGATACCTACCAGGTTAAGCGACGATTTGTTCACCAACATGCAATTGTCCATAGCGATTTCCTCCCGGCATTTGGAATTGGCAACGATGCTTTGAACGCTTCAAGACAGTGGTGACGGCTTTGTCTTTATGTCATTGTACTAATATAGTGTACCACGCCGCAACCTTAGAATGGAATTATTTTCTTTTTGAACCGGAATGATCGATTCTCGGAAAGCTGAGGGTAAAGGAAGTGCCTTCTGCTCTTTTGCTCTGGACCTCGATGGTGCCCCCCATAGATTGAACGATGGAGTAAACCACCCTTGTCCCGAGTCCAGTCCCGTTCTCTTTAATCGATACATGGATGGAACCCAGACGCTTGAGCTGCTTGCTGTCCATCCCCACTCCGGTATCGGTAATCTTGATAATAACTTGCTCTTCCTTAAGACTCTGCGTAATGGAGACAATGCCTTCGCTTCTCGTCGCTTCTATACCGTTCTTGATAATATTTAACAGGCATTGCCTAAGCTTCAAACGATCGCCACGAATTGCCACCTCCCGCTCCCCGCTCACGACCAGCTCAACATTATGGATCACTGCGTAAGGTGTAAGCACACCTACGACATAATTTATATTTTCCATGACCTTGATCTCTTCAACCTGGGAAGTTTGTGGCTTGGCAAAATTCAAATAATCCGTAATGATCACTTGCGCTCGATTTAATTCTTCCATGATATACAGATAATATTCCTGTTTTTTATCTTCCCGGACTTGGCCTCTGGCCAATAATTGAATAAAACCGCGGATAACGGTTAACGGATTTCTAACCTCGTGGGACACGCTGGCAGCAATCTCACTCACCATTTTCAACTTTTCCCAATGATGAATTTCTTCACGAATGGAGGCATTCTTCCGCATCATTTCAATGACATAAGTAACGCTGAATAAGGATAGGATTAAGGTTAAGGTAAATTGAATGAAGAAGGGGAAATTTATGACATCTTGATCAAGTACGCCTGCAATATAAAACCATATCATTACCAGACTGCTGTACAGGACCCCGATGAACGCGCCGATCGCAAGTTTAAAATTTAGATGCCTCGTTAGAAAGTTTCTGGATAGCGGGATTAAAGCCATAGATAAAATAGTTTGAAGGACCAATGTTGCATAAAAACCATCACCGCCTATATAGTAGCGATATCCGATTGTAACTAACATCAGAGCAATCCCCACACGGTACCCTCCGTATAAAAAACCGATGGAGAAAGCAACCACTCGTAGATCAATAATATAGCCCTTAACTTCTATTAGAGGTATGGCCATGCTGGTAATCATGGAGACCGAGCAGCAGACTACCATAGCGATGAACTGCAGTACGGGGTTAATGGCAGGTTTATCCAAAATGAAGATCTTGTAAATAAATAGAGGCAAAATAATAAATAAAATCTGGTCTATCGTAAAAAGCAGTTCACTGTTCATCCCAATCACTCCGCCATTGATGTGTGCAACATTCTGCGCTGATAGCATCTTCATTATAGCTTCTAGCTTATAGGCTGACTATCTATTTTTTTCTTATTTTTTCAATTCAAGTCAATCGTCCAGAAACTAGGCGGAACGCTTTAATCGAATAAACAATGGAAAAAGGATTGGAGGAAGGCTATACTTTTTATAATATCAAATACGTTAGAAGGAGATAACAATAGTGGGTGACAGCACATGCAAATTTTAGCCATGTTAACCATGCTGATCGACCATGTCGGAATTGTCTTTTTCCCAGGTGACTCGATATGGCGGATTATCGGCCGGATCGCTTTTCCGCTTTATGCATTTGCGCTTGTAGTTGGTTATTATCATACTAAAAATATGAAACGTTATTTGGTTCGATTGGCGATCGTAGCCATACTGTCCCAATTGCCTTTCCAGCTGGCGTTTGGCGACGGCGGGATTAATGTGGTAGCCGCACTGCTCGTCTGCCTGCTCGTTCTTTACGCAATCGACCGCTGGCGTCATCCGTTATTCATCATGATCGTTGTGGCAAGTGCCGCTCTTTTGCTGGAGGCATTTGATTTTGATTATGGGTATTACGGTCTTGCATTGGTCTTAATCTACCGTTACAGCCGCTCGCATATGCAGGTTGCTCTGCATCTGCTGCTGAATCTCGTTATCCTGTACGATAAAGGCTGGCTGATCCAAATGTACAGCATCCTCCCGACCATCCTGCTTGTTTACCTGCCGTTGTTATTACGAGCGATGGATCGGTTACAGCCGCCTCGCTGGGTATGGCGCAGCTTCTATCCCGGGCATCTTGCCCTGCTGGCATTATGGCAGCTGACGGCCGTATAACGATCCGGATATCATAACAACTTAGTCCTGCTGGTTTCCCTTTTGCAATGCGGCTTTCAGTGCATCGCCAAGGCTCGAAGAGAGCGTCACATTGTCGCTGAACTGCTGTACCAGACGCTGCTGCTGTTGCTTCATCGCCTTGCCGCCGCTGCGCTCGCCGTCCAGCTTCTCCACAAAGTTGCAAGGACGGCACTGCGCGTACTTGCCTGATTTGCCATCATGAATTTCCATCTTTTTGCGGCACTGCGGGCAGCGTTTGTTGGACAGCACAGGTTCAGCAGCTCTGCGGTAGCCGCACTCGCGGTCTGAACAGACAAGCGACTTGCCCCGCTTGCTCTTCACCTCCATAAGCGGCTTGCTGCATTCCGGACAGCGCGAATGTGTCAGATTATGCGGCTTGTATTCCTTCGTCTCCCGCTTCACCTCACCGACCCATTCGGTCGTTTGCTTCCGTATGCCATCCATGAATCGTTTGGGATCGCCCTTACCTTTGGCGATCCTCTCCAGCTCACGTTCCCATTCCGCCGTCAGCTCCGCGCTGCGCAGCTCGTCCACGACAAGCTCAATCAGCTGCTTGCCTTTGCCGGTCGGCACCAGGCGGCCCCGCAATCTCTCAATCGTATCTGTCCCAAGCAGCTTCTCAATAATATCCGCTCTAGTCGCCGGCGTGCCAAGGTTATTTTTCTCCATCATGCCCAGCAATCCCGCCTCCGTATATCTTGGCGGCGGCTGCGTGCGAAGCTCGCGGAGCTTGCTGTTTTTGACCGGGAGGGCTTGCCCCATGCTTAGAGGCGGCAGCAGCTGGCCTGATTCAGCTTCTGTATCGCTCTCGCCATCTTCTGTTTCATCGAAGGATGCGGAACCGCTGCCGTAAACTTCCTTCCAGCCGAGCTCCTTCTGGACTTTGCCTTTGGCGTAGAAGGTGTCTTCTCCCGCCTGAATCACGATGCTGGTCTCATCATACCGATAAGGAGGATAGAAAAGTGCAATAAAACGTCGTGCGATGAGATCGTACAGCCTGCGTTCTTCAGGCGTTAAAGCACCTATATTCACATATTGCTCCGTTGGAATGATCGCATGATGGTCGCTTACTTTACTGTCATCCACGATCCGCTTTGTTACCTGCAGGGGCTGCCGCAGCAGCTTTTTGGCCATTACCGCATAAGGGCCAACCGCAATGCTCTCCATCCGGCTTTTCAGGGTCGATACCATATCCGACGTTAAATATTTGGAATCGGTCCGCGGATAGGTGACCAGCTTGTGCTGCTCATACAGACGCTGCAGCACATTGGAGGTTTGCTTGGCCGAGAAGCCAAGCCGCTTGTTAGCATCCCGCTGCAGCTCGGTCAAGTCATAAGCCAGCGGCTGCAGTTCCGACTTTTCGCTTGTTTTTAATTTCTCTAAGCGCGCTGTTTTACCTTGTACTCGGGCTGCAACTTGATCCGCCTTCTCTTTTTCCCATATCCGGCCGTCATGTCCATCCTTCTCCCGCCATATCGCCTGGAAAGACCCGAAGTCAGCTGTCACCGTCCAATACGGCTTGGATTGGAAGCTGCTTATTTCATGCTCCCGATCCATTAAAATTCCGAGCGTCGGTGTCTGGACCCGACCCGCTGCAAGCTGGGCGTTATATTTAACGGTCAGCGCTCTTGTCACGTTCAACCCGATCAGCCAGTCCGCTTCGGCGCGGCAGACGGCGGATGCGTACAGATTATCATATTCTTTGCCCGGCTTTAATTGCTGGAACCCTTCCTTGATCGCTTTATCGGTCTGCGAGGAAATCCACAGCCTCCGGTAAGGCTTGCGCCATTTCACCAGCTCCATTATCCAGCGGGCGACAAGCTCTCCCTCTCGCCCCGCATCGGTGGCGATGATAAGCTCCTTCACATCCTGCCGTTTGCACAGCTGGGCAATCCCGCGAAATTGATGGGACGTTTCCTTCATGACTTTCAGGTTCATCTTATCAGGCAGGAGCGGCAGATCTTCAAGATTCCACGACTTGTACTTCGTATCATAATCCTCAGGTTCAGCCAAGGTCACCAAATGCCCGAGCGCCCAAGTGACGATATATTGATTGCCTTCATAATGATGCTTGTGCTTCTGGCCACACCCGAGAACACGGGCCAGCTCTTTGGCCACGCTAGGTTTCTCGGCCAGCACTAATGCCTTCATCGATACATCTCCACCCTCCGGTTTTGTTTCTATTCGATTATCGGTGAAGAACCTGTGGTTGTCAAAACATGAAGGGCCGTCCCATAGGTCGTAAGACCAGGGACAGCCCTCTGTTATTCTTTAAGCATCGCCAGATGCGGCGCGAACTCCTTGATGACCTCCGGTGTCTCCAACTGCTCGTTGCGCAATAACGGTGTGACGGGATATGCACGCATGAGTGATGCAGGATACGCGTAAATGTGATTCTCTAACATTTTTTTGTCCGTAATCTCCGGATTCAGCCAGTTCTCCCGTTCCTGTTCATCGAGGATGACCGGCATACGGTCATGGTAGTCCGAGACCACCCGATTAGGCATCGTCGTGACAATGGTGCAGCTGCGGTGAAGAGCGCCGCGCGGATCGACTCGTTCCTCGTACAAACCCGCCATTGCGAACACCTGCTGATCCCGAAGCACGATACGAACCGCGTAGCTGACTTTGCCTTCCGTCCGCCAGCCGTAGAAGCCGCTGCAGGGGATTACGCAGCGTTGTTTTTTTAATATCCTGTCAAAAATTTTCTTCCCGCTGACCGAATCAAAATCGGCATTCACCGAATCCTTTGCCCAGAAAGGGAACAAGCCCCATCTCGCATCCACCAGCTTGCGCTCTCTGCGGCCGCCTACGATAACGGGTACCGATTGTGTCGGAGAAATATTATAACGCTGATTGTAATCGCACATTACTTTATTGATATCGAACTGTTCTTGCAGTTGTGCGGAATCAACGGTTAGAGAAAATCGTTCACACATGAAGGATAACCACCTTTTTTTACCCTTCATTATCCGCAGCGACAGGAAAATTATGCATCCTTGGAAGACGAATATACAGGTTCAAAACCGTCTCTTGCGGTTCTTTAAATAGAACAAATAATCGCTGGAAATACTGCTGTAACCAAGCTGTCTCAGTATCGCAGCGATAGCACCGCGGTGATAACTCCCATGATTGACAAGCGTGAGCACAACTTCCTCCAGCGTAACCAGCGTCTCGCCGCCGCGATTATTTTTAAAACGTACCTCCCGCTCCAGCTCCGCCCCGTGTTCGGATAAAAATCGGCTGATCTCATCATGGAGGCGGACGAACTGCTCCTTAATTGTCTGCAGGTCATGGTGTTCTGCCGCATCCTCCGGCATAAAGGAAGGGTTATGTCCCTGCAGCACTTCATACCACCTGCAGTCCGTTTGGTAGATATGATCCAATGTCTGGGAGATCGTGGAGAAGCTGCTCTCCACCTTCTCCGTGAAGAGCACCTGCGGCAAATCTTTTTCCAGATGGTCGATTAGAGCTAAATACGACCAAATGTGATAGTCATAGAAGTCTCTCAACTGCAAGCTGTTACCCTCCGGACAGCGCCGATTTGAATTGCTCAAGCACGGCGATCATTTTTTCTTTTGATATTATAGTGTAGTAATGATGCTCCAGTCTTTTATTTTTTCGGCGAGTGTTTTGTTATATTTGCCCGGCACCGGACTTGTGGATGGCAGCCGGGCGTATACTTTATGATCATTCATGCCGACATGCTGACGGTAACTTCGCTCCGCCTTCGTACCATTGAACAGCACGGCGCGAAGCTTGGGATAACGTTGAAACAACGATCCAAAATCGTTGATCTCTTCATCTTGAATGTTGGCATCCAGGCTTCCTTCCCTCCGGCAGCGGGATAAGACGTCCCACAGTGCAATCCGTCGGGACAGCAGGAAGTTCAATCGCTCTTCATACTCCGTATGCGGGCTCTGGTTATAAATCGCATAGACAATCGGCCAGAAATGGTTTCTCGGGTTCGCATAATACTGCTGGCGGCGCAGCGATTCGGCGCCCGGCATGGAGCCAAGAATAAGAATCGTCGAATGTTCGTCTATAACCGGTTTAAAGGATTCGATGGTTGTCATCTTGTTATTATACCAATTTCATTACCCTTCCAAAAGCAAAGCTTCCGGATCCTCCAGCAGCTCCTTGACCTTCACCAGAAAACGGACCGCTTCGCTGCCATCGACGATTCGGTGATCGTAGGAAAGGGCGATATACATCATCGGACGGTTCGCCATTTTCTTTTTGCTGATGGCTACCGGACGCATCTGGATGGTGTGCATCCCTAGGATCCCTACCTGCGGATAGTTCAGGATCGGCGTCGACAATAACGAACCGAATACGCCTCCATTTGTAATCGTAAACGTTCCTCCCTGCAGATCGGCGAGGGACAATGTATTGCTGCGTGCTTTTTCCGCGAGCGCCGCGATCTGCTTCTCGATCTCGGCAAATCCAAGGCGCTCGGCATTTCTAACAACCGGAACAACCAGCCCCTCGGCGGCAGATACGGCAATACCGATATCATAATGCTTCTTCAGCACCATCTCTTCTCCGTCGATCTCCGCATTGAGCTTAGGAAATTCCTTAAGCGCTCCGATCACCGCTTTGGTGAAGAAGGACATAAATCCGAGTCCGACATCGTGCTTCTCCCGAAATGACGCCTTGCGCCGTTCCCGAACGTCTAGAATCGCCGTCATATCCACCTCGTTAAAGGTTGTCAGCATTGCTGCGGTCTGCTGCGCCTCCACCAACCGCTTCGCGATCGTCTGCCTGCGTCGTGACATCCTGATCCGTTCCACGTTAGGTTCAGCATCAGACTGGCTGTCAGCCTGCTTGGAAGGCTGCTGTTTTTGTCTTGCAGGCTGTTCTTTTTGCTTAGAAGCTGTCTGTTCAGGCCTTATATCTTCCGAATAGACTCTGCCCAGCGGATCACGGGCGCTCACCTGATTCAGTTCAATTCCCTGCTCCCTCGCTTTTCTTCTTGCTGATGGAGAGGCTGTATAATCGCCTGAAGGCGTCTCCTTCTTTTGCTCCCTTTCCTTATTGATATCTAATGATTCCCTGTTTTCTCCTTCGGCACGAATATACCCTACCGTATCCCCTGCTTTGACGTTTCCGCCTTCCTCGACCACGATCTCCGCCAACACGCCATCCACTTCTGCGCTGACCTCCAGGTTTACCTTGTCTGTTTCCAGCTCAAGCAGCAGATCACCTTGGCTTACCGGGTCCCCCTGCTTCTTTAACCACTTCGAGATCGCACCCTCAGCGATCGATTCCCCAAGCTCGGGAATTTTGATTTCATTCACGGCGGTTCCTCCTTTACGTTATTGTGATTGCATCGGTGTCAATGCCAGGGTTAAAACATGCTCCTGCTCAAAGCTATGGATGTTCTGATAGCCGCTCGCTGTACTCGACCTCTCCGGGCGGCCGATATAAGCCACTTCCGTATGTTCCGGTGCAATCGCTCTGAGCCGCGGTTCAATATATCGCCAAGCGCCCATGTTTTCCGGTTCTTCCTGAACCCACACGAGCTCCTTCACATTCGGCAGGCGCTGGATAATTTCCGCTACCTTTTGCTCCGGGAACGGGTAAAGCTGTTCGATCCTCACGATGTGGAGCCAGGACCAATCCGCTTCCGCTGACTGCTCGTTGGTTATCATCGCCTCTAAATCGACCGCTACTTTTCCGCTGCATAAAAGAATTCTGTTCACTTGCTCCGGTTTTTCCGCCAATCCCGGCTGTTCCACTACTTCCATAAAAGCCCCTTTACTGAAAGCTTCCCGCGGGGAAGCAACCTTCGGATTCCGGATTAAGCTTTTAGGCGACATGATGATCAGCGGCCTTGCATGATCAGTAGCCAGCATCGCCGCCTGTCTGCGCAGAATATGAAAATATTGCGCGGCGCTGGTCAGGTTGGCTATGATCCAGTTATCCTCCGCCGCAGCTTGCAGGAACCGCTCAAGCCTCGCGCTGGAGTGCTCTGGCCCCTGGCCTTCATATCCATGCGGGAGAAGCATGACGAGGCTTGATATCTGTGACCATTTCTCTCTGCCCGCCGAGATGAACTGATCAATGATCACCTGCCCCGCATTGGTAAAATCGCCATACTGCGCTTCCCAGATGACCAGTGTCTCAGGCGCATAAACGTTATAACCATATTCAAAGCCCAGAACAGAGGCCTCTGATAATGGGCTGTTATGGATGGCAAACGACGCCTTCGCTTGAGGCAGCTGGTGCAACGGACAATAGTTTTCCCCGCTCTTCGCATTATGCAGAATCAAGTGGCGATGGGCAAACGTGCCGCGCTCGGAATCCTGGCCGCTTATGCGGATCGGCTTGCCGTCCTCCAGAATCGTCGCAAATGCAAGCGTCTCCGCCAAAGCCCAATCCACCTGTCCTCCTTCATCCAATGCGCCCGCCCGGCGCTGCAGAATCCGTTTCAGCTTTGGATAGATCTCGAATCCATCGGGCCACCGGAGCAGTTCCTCATTAATGGCGCTTAGCCGCTCTAACGGCACAGCCGTATCAAGCTTAGGCGATTGAAGCACGAGCGGCTTCAGCCGGTCTGTATGATCGGCATCCTCGAGATGATTATGTTTGACCTTCTCATTCGCCGCCTCCATGCGGCTAACAAACTCTTGTTTTATCTCCGCCATCTGCTCGTCGGTTACAAGGCCTTCGTCTATTAGGCATTGTGAATAGAGCGTAGTAACCGAAGGGTGATTGTTCACCTTGTTATATATAATGGGCTGTGTCGTCCCTGGATCGTCCATTTCATTATGACCGTAACGCCGGTAACCGATCAGATCGATCAGAAAATCCTTCTTAAAGCGCGAACGGTATTGCGCGGCCAGGCGAACGGCAGTCAAACATGCCTCCGGATCATCCGCATTCACATGGACAATCGGAATTTCAAAGCCTTTAGCCAGATCGCTCGCATAATGGGTGGATCTGGCATCTTCGCTTTCCGTCGTAAAGCCAAGCCGGTTATTCACGATAAAGTGCACAGTGCCGCCGTTGCGGTAGCCCGGCAGCTTGTTAAAGTTCAAGGTCTCGGCGACGACGCCCTCCCCGGGAAAAGCGGCATCGCCATGGAGGAGAATGGTAGCCGCCAGACTTACATTTTGAACCGGATATCCGCTAGTGCTGCGGTCTTCCTGAGCCGCTCTTGTAAAACCTTCGACAACCGGATTCACGAATTCCAGATGGCTTGGGTTATTCGCCAGTCTCAGCCGGGTTTTTACAACCTCGCCCGCCTTGATGGCATGTTTGGCGCCAAGATGGTATTTGACATCTCCGGTCCAACCGAAGTTAATTCCCCTCGATCCCTCCGACGGTATCATGTCCTTGTTCGGGGCATGATGAAACTCGGAAAATATTTTACTGTACGGCTTTCTAAGTAAATGGGCAAGCACATTCAGCCGTCCGCGGTGCGCCATCCCCATAAGAATATACTCCGCTCCATCGCTGGAAAAGAGCTTGACCATTTCGTCCAGCATCGGAATCAGGACCTCCATACCTTCAATGGAGAAACGCTTCTGGCCGGTAAAGGTCCGATGTAAGAAATGCTCGAACTGCTCTGCCTGCACGAGCCGTGTTAACAGCGAGGTTTTTTCCTCATCTGTCAGAGAATCCTGGGCGAGCCGGACTGCTTCAACTTGTTCATTCAACCACTCGCGCTCCGTTTGCTCATGCACATGGCTGAATTCGTACGCGATTGATTTGGTGTAGATCGCCTTTAGCTTTTCAATCGCATCCCAGCCATTCGCGACATCCTGATGCGCATTTTCCCAGATGATCTCCGCAGGAATCGCCATAAGATCTTCTTTACTCAGCTGAAAGCTTTCCGGCTCAAGAAGCCGGGTATCCGATGCTGCGCTAAGTCCCAACGGATCGATGTCGGCAGCCAGATGTCCATACGTACGGATATTCCAGACAAGCTTACTGGCATCGACGACCTTTTGCATCCAACGCAGATTTGCCTGCCCTTCGTCGCGAGACGGCTGGGTATAACCGCCTTCTTGAACGTGGTTCATTCGTGAAGGAGGCGCCCCCCATTGCTCGAACAACACTTGAAATTCGCGGTCAACGGAAGTATTATCGTTCACATAACGCTCGTATTGCTCCTGCACATAGCCTAGATTGGGACCGTAATAGGTTTGCCAAGGATTATGTTTGCCTTTTCTGCTTCCCGTCATTGTTGTAAACCACCACCTTACTTTATATTGAGAACCCTATCCTTCTTATTACCTTTAAATGAACGATAAAAAACAGAAATCGGCAGATCTTCACTTAACTTTCAGCCTCAAGATGCGTCTGCCGCTGATTCGCATTTCCACCAGCTTCATACGCCGGAGGATTCTTCGCTGCCGCTCCAAATTCCTAGCAGCTTTCGCGGCCTTCGTCTCCTGTGAACGGACTTACACCGCCTAGAAGATGCGTGCCTCCGGGCACGCCCATACAAAAAACCTATGCCGACAAGAGGTCTGCATAGGCTAACATTGAAAAAAGATTATGAATTTTACTTGTTATTGAAATAGTCAATCACTCGATCGTAAGGCAAGTCGCCACCGAAAATATCCAGAGCGCTGCCGATTGTAATATCCAGCTTCCCGTCCGTCAAAGAATGAAAGTGATCCAAATCGGCAAGAGAACGTGCGCCGCCTGCATAAGTTGTCGGGATATTCACCCACTCTGCCAGCTGTTTCGCTAAGGTTGCCTGCACGCCGGTACGTTTCCCTTCGACATCCACGGCATGAATTAAAAACTCACTGCAATAGTTCTCCAACTCACGAATGCTTGCTGCATTAAGCTCGAAATTGCTGAATGTTTTCCACTGATTCGTAACAACATACCACTTGCCGTCACGTTCTTTGCAGCTAAGATCGATAACCAGCCGCTCCTTACCGATCTCGGATACGATCCTGCGCAGATTGTCCATATGCAGCTCGCCGTCGCGAAATACATACGAAGTAACGATGATATGGGAAGCTCCCTTATCCAAATAGTAAGCAGCATTGTCAGCCGTGATGCCTCCGCCGATCTGCAGCCCGCCCGGGTATGCTTGCAGCGCTTCAACCGCCGCAGCTTCGTTGCCGCCGCCTAACATAATGACATGGCCGCCCTGCAATTCATCCCGCTTGAACATGGATGCATAGTGGGCCGGATTCAGATCGGAGACGAAATTCTCCACCACGTTCTGATGCTCCGTATTTAAAGTTTCCCCTACGATCTGCTTCACTTTCCCTTGGTGAATATCGATGCATGGTCTGAATTTCAACGGATCTCTACCCTTCTTGTTTCATTTATGTGCATTATATCATCGAATCCATGTGATGTCTTACGCTTCCCCGACAATCTCGCTAATCGCCCGGACAAATTCCTCCATCTCCGCATCCGTTCCAATTGTCACCCGCAAGAAATTGTTAATTCTCGGTTTATTAAAATAGCGCACTAGAATCGCTTTCTCTCTCAAAGCTAGAAAAATCTCTTCCGCCGGTTTGGAAGCATGGGAGATAAAGATAAAATTCGCCTTCGATTCGGCAACATGAAACCCGCTCTTCCGCAACTTTAATACGACCGCATCCCTAGTTGAGATAACCTTCTGCGTCGTCTCCTTAAAATACGAATCATCCTTGATCGCCGCAGCTGCGCCCGCTAACGCTACCCGGTCAAGCGGATACGAATTAAAGCTGTTCTTGACGCGGTCCAAGCCTTCGATCAATTCCCGGTTGCCCAGCGCCATGCCGACTCTAAGCCCGGCTAAAGAACGCGATTTCGAGAGGGTCTGTACAACAAGCAGATTCGGGTAATCGTTAATTAACGCTGCTGCCGTTTCTCCGCCAAAATCAATATATGCTTCATCGATAAGCACGACATGCTCCGTATTTCGCTCCAAAATCGCGCGAATGCCACCCAGCGGCATATACTTAGCCGTCGGGGCGTTCGGATTCGGAAGAATGACGCCACCGTTAGGCTGACACAACCGCTCGATCGGAACTTCGAATTGGTCATCAAGCGGCACAAGCTCATACCGCAAACCATATAGCTTCGCATATACCGGGTAGAAGCTGTATGTAATGTCTGGAAAGACGATTGGCTTATCAGGCGAGAAAAAGCCTTGGAACGCTAAAGCCAATATCTCATCCGAACCATTGCCTACAAATACCTGGTCGCTGGTCAAACCATAATATCCGGCAATCGTCTCGCGCAGATCGCTGCATGTCGGATCCGGGTATAAGCGAAGATCGCCGTTTACAGCTTCCTGCATAGCTTTTAGCGCTTGCGGAGATGGCGGGTAAGGATTCTCATTCGTATTTAACTTGATATATTTCTTGTCCTTCGGCTGTTCGCCGGGAACATAAGGCTCTAATGAAGTTGTCGTTTTATTCCAAAATTTGCTCACTCGTTAGATCCGCCCTTCAATGGTTTTGTCTTATCATTTAATGCTGCAGCCACTTTACGATTAAACCTTCCCGCTCTGAGATGACGATGGTATCAAAATACGCTTCAATGCCTAAAGATTTTATATTGTCGCTCTGAAATTGTCCATACCCAAGGCTGACAAAAACATCCCGCTCCACATGATGGAGCTTCTCAAGCCGATCATACTGGCCGGTTATAAAATGCATATTCTCAAATCGCATACGTATTAATAGATAAGAGACTACTAATATCCACATGCATTAGGAGGCAACCAATATGATGCTTAGTGAAGCTATTCGATGGTTTGTTGGCGAATGGCAGTTTATCCCGGGTCAATCCAAATATGAAATGGGCATTCTGCCCAAACAAGCACGTTATCGGATCGAACCGGCCGGCGATGGCCTGTCCTTTACTGCAGAATGGGTCACACCAGCGGACAAAGCATACCAGGTCACCTATCAATCGATTCCAGACGGCAAACCATATCCATATGACAACCCTTCGCTTGCCGATACGATCTCCACAAACCTCATTGATCCTCATACATTAGATACAGCAGTAATAAAGGATCATATCATTGTAAGCTACGCAAGACGCACGTTATCCAATGATGGCCGGCTGATGACCGTTACACAGTCCGGCTTTACAGCGGACGGCAGATCCTTTGACAATCTTTCGGTATACAAAAAGGCGGAGCGCCAGCAATCTTCTGCTTCATTGTGATTTGGCTGCTTTAATATTGGTTACACCAAACGGTACATGCACCGAAGGGAACATGCTTGCAACTCCTTCGATATGGCCTGCTTGATCATCGAAAAAGATATGCGGTTTAAAAATGCTCAGCACTCTTACCTTATCAATTCCCCCGAGAAAAAAAGCTTCATCAATGCGGATATCCAGCTTTCGGAGCGTTGTAATTACTCTTTCATGGGCAGGCGCGTTACGCGCAGTGGCGATGGCCACCCTGATTTTCGGTTTGTAAGCCGGATTGTTCTGATTTTTTTCAATTTCTCTTCTCTGAAGCTTTGAAATTTCCGTAAAAAATCTCAACAGCGGTCCAGGTGGAAGAGGCTCGCCGGCCTTCAGCCTTTCATGATCATGAAACAGATTAAGTGCGCCCTGCTGAAACACAGCCTCTGCGGAATCATCCGCGATAATGCCGTCGAAATCAAAAGCGATCCGCAGCTCCTGATCCTCATCATCATCAATATAATTGGTAGGATAGATGCAGCCTGCCGGATAACCGCGTTCAACCGCTTCCTGCACATCGTCTGGATTACCGGATAAAAATAAGGAAGCGTTAAAGGCATCCATGTACTGAAAAGGATTATTGCCCGTGACGAAAACCGCGCGGCTGATCGGAAGGCCGTAATGCTCGATAGATTTAAAAACCCGCAAGCCTGTATCGGGGTCATTCCGTGAGAGCAGCACGACTTCAACCGGTTGATCTTCGGAAAAGTCATTTCCAAGGCTTAACAGCCGTTTAATAAGCGGATATGCTACTCCGGTCTGGAGCACTTGCGTCTCATGCGCCCGCTGGTATTTTCGATACTCTTCTTCCCCTTTTTCCCTAAAGACATGATCTGATTCCGTTAAATTAAACAGTGCGCTGGAAGCGACCGCTATGACGAATTTATTTTCAATTTGATAGGGCATCTGTCCGATCATCCTTTGCTCACATTAGTCGTGCAGCAGTTGCTTTTCCATTGTAACATAAGGCAGCTTCCGCATTGGATATCTGACCTCTCCGATTCGTAGATAACCATTCTTTTCATATAATGATATCGCCGTTGCATTCGATTGATACACATCGATCCGAACACTGGTATATCCTTGCTGCTTGGCCAGATGCTCGGCGCTTCGCAACAATTGCTTGCCCAATCCCTTACCCTGCCGGTCAGGACGGACCGCAAGCCGGTGGATGCAGCAGGGGGTTCCAGCATGATCCCGCCACTTCATTGACTGATGTTCATTACTCTGCCGATTATCTAAAGTGACAACCGCAATATATTCATTCCCTTCCTTAATGCCATACATCGTTCCGTTTTTTACATCTGCTTTGTAGATAAAGCGATTAGGATAAATCCACTTCCACTGATCATTATTTTGCTTCTCCAATTCCATTTTCACTTCACGGAAAATCTTTAGGATTGATCGAAAATCTCTCATTTCAACTTTCATCATTTCCATGGCCTATCCGCTTCTCCCTTTGTGAATGTTAGTTCATTTGTCTCCACAAAAAAACATCATGCCATTCATTAGAATGAGTTCATGATGTTAACAATTTCAATGGATCCCAGGCTAGTTAGTAACCGCTTTTGTCTTTATTATAATGTACAAATGCAGATATGTGGTAACAAATTATGGGGGGAAAAAAGCGTTTCACCGAACTATGATTTCCTTGCCATTTCCGGTTAATTCGTAATAGCCTGTTCTTTTGTGATTGTTATCGAAGCAACATCATCCGCATGAACGTTATATTTTGCTCCCCAGGTATCCTTGTTCCCAGCATCGTCAGCCGTTCAGCCGACCAGTGCGGAACAAATGAAAATTAGTGAGTTAACCAAACGGATTACGCTTTCATATTAGTTGAACAAAGACTCGACCGTCATATCATAACGGTCGAGTCTTGGATGAACTTTATAAGCTAAACTTGGTCAGTTTCCTCTGCATTTCTTCCGCCAAATGCGCAGGCGATTTGGCCGAATTCGCCATATCTTCCATCGTTGCGAGCTGCTGCTGACTTGCGGCCGACGTTTCTCGACTTGCCGCAGAGCCTTTTTGCATAAACCTGCTAACCGAATCCATCGACACAACGATCCCTTTGATCAGCAATATCCCGGATCGCCCCGGTAACATCATACACTCTGTCGACTACGTTCGCGACGGAAGTATCAATCAAGGCGAATGCAGAATGAGCATGCTCCGCGAACGCACGTGCCGCCTCAATGGCCGCATTTAACGCAAGCAGGTTTGTCTGTGCCGCCAGCTCGTTGATCAAGCCGGTGATTTTACCGATCTTCTGTGTATCAGCCTTAATCACGCAAATAATTCAGTGCGGCAGCCGCATACATTTTTGTCGTCGCTACAAGCTCGGAGATTTCGACGTACTCATCCGCATGATGCGGAATTTTGCGGTCTCCCGCTCCTGTTGTAATGATCGGAATGCCTGCCAAATGAAGAAACGTACCGTCTGTGGCGCCGGGAACGCCGTTGTATACAGGCTCCTTTCCGGTAACGGTACGGTAGGCTTCGGCGACTGCCTGTACCACCGGATCGTTGCGATCTGTTTCTGTCCAAGGGCGTTCTTCAATAACCTCCAATGTAGCTTTAAAATCCATGTCACTCTCACCCAGCTTGCGCAAAATTTCTTCCATCTGCTTCTTCAATACGCCATGATCCTGGCCGGGAATCGTTCGGATATCAAGCGCGGTCATACAGGTGTCCGGCATCACATTGATTTGCGGATCACCCTTGTACGGTCCCCTTACGATCGTCGGCGTAATGCTTGGCAGTCCCAGCATCGGGTGCTCGCCTAGCCGCTGCTTTTCCTGATCCTCCAGCTTTTCGAGCTCCACAATGATTTTGGCCATGCGGGTATTCGGATTGATTCCTGTCAGCGGCTGCGCGCCGTGTGACATTTTGCCGTACGTTTTAATGATGACGCGCATCGCGCCTTTTTGGGTAATGCACATTTCGTTCTCCAGCGGCTCACAGATAATGGCCCCGTCCACGTTATCGGCCCAGCCCCGGCGGATGAAATCCTTGATGCCGATCATCATGCTTTCTTCGTCGCAGGGGATGCAGAGCAGAATCTTTCCATTAAATGAAGCACCCGATTTTTTGATCGCCCGTACAGCAGAAATGGCAGCGGCCAGATTGCCTTTCGTATCGCAAGATCCGCGCCCGTATATTTTGCCGTTATCGATTTGCGCCCCGAATGGATCATACGTCCATGACTCGAGGTCTCCCTCGGTCACAACATCGGTATGCCCTTCATAAAGAAGTGTTTTTCCAGGTTTGCCGGAATCCAAAAACGCAATGACATTCGGGCGTCCGGACACTACTTCTTCATAATGAACAGTAAGTCCCATCTCGGTCAGATACTGCTGTACAAATTGGGCGACCTTCTCTTCGTTCGCGCCCTCTGCCTCAGGACGATAAACGCTTTCGATCCGGATCAGCGCTCTTGTTAATGCTACCAGTTCCTCTTCATCAACATAATGAATCACATTTTCCGCAGTCATTTCATTCATCATAGGTCACGCCTTTCACTCTGATAAATTTATTCAAGATCTTTTGTTAGTCATACAAATGACAAGCCACAACATGATTCATCCCCAGGTCCCGCGGCATCGGAATTTCGGTCCTGCACCGCGCTTCCGCATAAGGGCATCTCGTATGAAATACGCAGCCCGCAGGAGGATTAATCGGTGTCGGAATATCACCTTTTAAAATGATGCGTTCCTTCTTAAGCTTTGGGTTGGGAATTGGAACTGCGGATAATAATGCTTGGGTGTAAGGGTGAAGGGGCTGCGCGAACAGCTCCTCCGTCGGCGCTTTCTCCATCATTCTGCCGAGATACATGACGCCGATGCTATCGGAAATATGCCTGACTACGCTCAAATCATGCGCGATAAATACATACGATAAATCGTAGTTATGCTGAAGCTCCTGCAGCAAATTGATAACCTGGGATTGAATGGACACATCCAGCGCGGATACGGGCTCATCGCAAATGACAATCGCTGGATCGACGGCCAGCGCCCTGGCGATTCCGATCCGCTGCCGCTGTCCTCCCGAAAATTCATGCGGATACCGGTAATATTGATCCTCACGCAAGCCCACTTTATGCAGCAGGTCCATCGCCCGCTCCATCCGCTCCTTCTTCGCCCCAAGCTTATGGATTGTTAGCGGTTCTTCGATCGCATGCCCGATAATCTGTTTTGGATCCAGAGAGGAGTAAGGGTCTTGGAATACCATCTGGATTTCCCTGCGCAATGCCTGTAATTCTTGTCCCTTTAACTGAAAGAGATCCTTGCCCTTATAAATGGCCTCTCCTGCAGTCGGCTCTGTCAACCGCATGATAGTTCTGCCGGTTGTGCTCTTTCCGCAGCCGGATTCTCCGACAAGCCCCAACGTTTCGCGCTTGTGCAGTGCAAAATCAATATTGTCGACGGCCTTGACATGACCTTTCACTTTTCCGAAGGGCGTAGTAATTGGAAAGTATTTTTTGATGTTCTTGACATGTAATAACGGAGTTTCATCCTCAACTGCCATCTGCCACATACAGCTCGCCCTCCTTCTGCAGGTTTGTATCCGCATGCCAGCAGCGAACTTTATGCCGGTTTCCCATCAGTTCCGGTTCAGATTGCCGGCAAAGATCAGTTGCGTAGTTGCACCTAGGGGCAAATCGGCATCCCTTCGGTACATTTGTAAGACTTGGAACAGCCCCCTTGATTACATACAGCTTTTTCGACCGGTCGCCATCAAGCTGGGGAACCGACTGGAGCAGCCCCTGGGTATATGGATGAAGCGGGTTCTCGAATAGCTCTTCCACTCCTGCTTCTTCCACCACTTCGCCCAAATACATGACAACGACCCTAGTGCATACCTCAGCTACCACTCCTAGATCATGGGTGATCAAGATGACGCCCATATCCAATTGCTGTTTTAAGTCCTGGATAAGATCCAATATTTGAGTCTGAATGGTAACATCCAGCGCGGTCGTCGGTTCATCGGCAACCAGCAGCTTAGGCTGGCAAGCGAGTGCGATCGCAATCATCACCCGCTGTCGCATGCCTCCCGATAATTCATGCGGATATTCGTGAACCCGCTTTTCCGGGGATGGAATTCCGGTTAACCGCAGCATTTCCACTGCTTTGGCGAAGGCGGCTTTTTTCCCCACCTTCTGGTGGATCATAATCGTTTCGGCGATCTGATCACCGATTGTATACACTGGATTCAGAGAGGTCATCGGATCTTGAAAGATCATTGAAATCTCGTTTCCCCGGATCGATCTCATTTCCTCTTCGGTCAAGGACAACAAGTTTCTGTTTTTGTAGTTGATTTCCCCCTCATATCTCGTTGTTTTCTCATTCAATAACCGGAGAATGGATTCCGAAGTGACGCTTTTACCGCAGCCCGATTCTCCGACAACGCCGAGCGTCTCCCCTGCAGAGACCTGAAATGAAACGCCATTTACAACAGTAACCGGGCCATTCTCCGTCAAAAATGTCGTCTTCAAGCCACTTACTTCCAATAAACATTCCTTCTGCATGGATAGGCCCTCCTTAAATTATTTTTTCGCTTTATTCGTATGAGGATCCAGCATATCCCGGAGGCCATCACCAAATAAATTCAGACCCAGTACGGACAATAAAATGAAAAGTCCAGGAAAAACCGTCATCCACCATGCTGAGAAAATAACAACCTTACCGTCATACAGAATATTGCCTAAGCTTGGATTCGGCGGCGCGATACCCGCTCCAAGAAAGCTGAGTGCGGCTTCGATCAGTACGGAAACAGCAAACACAAATGTAATTTGGATAATTAATGGCGATACCGTATTGGGCGCCATATGATACCAGATGATACGCGATGCACTGGCACCTTGCGCACGTAACGCTTCGATATAAACCTGTTCCTTCACGACAATTGCGGCGGAACGGACAACCCGTGCGATCGTTGGCGTGCTGATAATCGATAAAGCGATAATGACGTTTATCATGTTCGATCCCAGAGCAGCCGTGAGTGCGATCGCAAGCAAAATACCCGGGAATGCCATAAGTCCGTCACAAATCCGCATCAGGATATGATCCAGGAATTTATAATAAGCGGAATACAAACCAATTACCGTCCCCGTAATCATCGTGATGAATGCTACGGAGATTCCAACGGCCATGGATACTCTCGTACCATGAACAACACGGCTGAACAAATCCCTGCCGAAATTATCCGTGCCGAACCAATGCTCCAGGCTTGGTGCCTGCAGGCGCTTCACCATCTGCATCTCAAGAGGAGTATATGAGGTCAGGAAAGGAGCCAACAGCGCGATGATTCCGAGCAATACGGTGATTACACTTCCGGTCAGCAGCATACGATTGGATAAAAATCGGCGGATAAGCAAGGAGCGCCGCTCTTTTTGAAGTTCTTTCCTAGAATCGGAAAAATAGGTTCCTTCTAACACTGTTTTTGCATCCATCACATCTTTTCCTTTCTACCCGACTTTATGATCTCCGGCTGAGACGCACCCTCGGATCAACAACGCCGTACAGTAAATCAACGATCAAGTTGATCAGCACGTAGGAGGCCGCTATCAATAACACAACGCCCTGAAGTACCGCATAATCCCTCGATATAATGGATTGGACGAGCAATTGTCCGACACCAGGAATGCTGAATACCGATTCGATGACAACCGTACCTGCAATCAGATTGCCGAATGTTTGCCCGATCACGGTCAGAATTGGAATAAAAGCATTCCGCAAAGCATGTTTATACACGATGACAATATCCTTCACTCCTTTGGCCCGGGCTGTTTTGATATAGTTCATGCTCAGCACATCCAGCATAGACGATCTTGTCATCCGCGCAATTAGAGAGGCCTGAATAAAACCTAGAGCTGCGGCGGGCATGATGAGATATTTAAAGTGCTGCCACAATCCCGTGTCCATGGCACGGTATCCGGCCGCCGGCAGCCATCCGAGCTGTACGGCAAAAATGAGCGAGAGCAGCAGCGCGAGCAGGAAGCCCGGCAGGGAAATGCCAAGCAGTGATACGACCATGAATGTCTGGTCGATTACGGTTCCTCTTCTTTTTGCCGCCACGATTCCCATCGGAATAGCGATCAGCATTGCAAAGCCCTGAGCTAAGACAGACAGGGACAGGGTTGGTCCGAGATGATCAACAAACAGCTCAAACACCGGCGCTTTCAAAAAAATCGAAGTTCCCAGATCGCCTGTAAAAAGGCCTCCGAACCAACTGAAAAACTGCTGGATGATCGGACGATCCAGACCAAGTTCCTGGCGGAGCGCTTCAACCTCAGCTGGAGATGCATCCGCTCCAAGCATAACGGCAGCAGGATCGCCGGGGGTCAGATGGATAATAAAAAATACGACGACCGCCACGAACAACAAGACCGGAATCAGGGAAATCAAACGTTGAAGAATATAGATTTTCAAAATGGTTCCCCTTTCTATCAATCCCCGCCCTCGCGCCTTATAAATGGCGCGAAGGCAGAACGATGGCAAAAGTTAATTTTCCAGATGAGTGTTCCACAAGAGCGGTCCGTGGAAATCAACAAAACCCTTCAGCTTGTTAGTCGAAGCTGTGACCTGCAGATAATGCCCGATGACAAGCACCGGATTTTCGTCCCAGAACGCTTCCTGCAACTTCACAAATGCGGCATGCGCCTGCTCTTGGGTTTGTGCCGCTTTAATCTCGGCTAGATAAGAATCAATAACAGAACTGTTTGTCCATCCCGGCCATTCTGTTTTTGAATCCAGGAACGGATATTGAAGCGGAGTGGCGCTCGCCGGAAACCCGGTGAAGAACATCTCATACTGGTCAGGTTTCGTACGGCGTTCGAGCAGTGTCGGCCAATCGATAACCTCAAGCTGCACGTTCATCCCGATTTCCTCCAGCATCTGCTGCGCAGCGACTGCAGAATTATACAGCGTATAGTATTCTCTTGCAGTAAGGATACGGACAGGCTCACCATTATAGCCCGCTTCAGCAAGCAACTGCTTTGCTTGTTCAGGATCATAAGCTTCGTAATTTTCCCTTCCCGCATCTGTGTACCATGAAATTTGTTCACTAAGCATTAATCCCGGATCGAGGCGGTAATACTCGGGCCCTGTAAAGGAAGCAGACATGAGTGCGGTCTTGTCTAGCGCCATATTTACCGCCTTCCGAATATCCGCGTTGGCAAGTACGCCTTCTTTCTTATTAAAAATCAACGTCTGAAGTCCGAATGGGTACAAGATCTTGCTTATATCGTCGTTGTTCTCAATTTGAGGCAGCGCGTCAAGCGGTATAACCGGAACAAAATCATACTCTCCGCTGATCAATCCGTTCACCTTTGTGGAATCGTCTGGAACGGCATAATAATAAATGTCATCAAAATAGGCAATCTTCTCCCCCGACATTCCGTCTGCCGGTGTCGTTAACGGCTTGTACTCTTCAAATTTGGAAAAGTGCAAATACTGGTTCGGTCTCATCTCCACAAACTTGAACGGGCCTGTTCCGATATATTCTTTCACACCAGCTGCATCCGCTCCCTCGATGACTTCTTTGGGCATGATCGCCGGGAATTGCTGAAGCTCAGCCAAAGTGTACATCAACAGGAAGGATGGGGTCTCGACATGAAGTATGACTGTGTATTCATCTGCCGCCTCCCATGTCGAATTGCCGAGATTTGCCTTAGCCGTGGCACCCTCCTGCCATTTCTCCATGGAAGCGATAACGTCTTCCGCTTTCATTTCTTTGCCGTTATGGAATTGAATTCCCTTTCTCAACTTGAAGGTTACGGTTTTCCCATCCTCACTGCTCTCGAATGATTCAGCAAGCATCGGTACAACCTCATATTTGGAGTTCAGCGTCACGAGCGATTCAAAGATTTGTCTTGCTGTATGAGTGATCGCATTGGCGGTTGTCAAATGCGGATCCAGTGATGTCGGCAATACGCCAAAAGCAATCCGCAGCGTGCCTCCGGGTGTAATCTCCGTTTCTGCTGCAGCCGGTGCATTGCTGTTATTTGAGCTGCAGCCGAATAACGCTACTGAGAACAACAATAATAACGTGACGATGTACGATGATTTTCTTTTCATGGACTCCACTCCCTGTTTTATATTTTTGTTTGTATTTGATGGCTGCTTTATCGATCTCGCTTCCGAAAAGCTAATAGAGCATGCCTCCACCCCCTTATCAGGTTAACAATTATGTAAGATTAAATAACATTTAAAAACCACAAAACAGTCAAAGTAGTAAGATTAATGTCGATTCTAGAACTATTTCGCACATTGATTACAACTCATGTATAGATTATATAACATAAATCACGTTCTGAAATAGACGAAATGTACTATAGTAAACCCTTAAATTGTTGCATTACGTACATTGAATGGATGACTACAAAAATAGAAAAGCCGGAAAAAGCCGTTACTTCCCGCTTTTTCCGACTCCAGTTCGAAGATGATGCGATAGGGGAAAATCTCTGCTCTTCGCAGATTGATACGAGGATAAGAACACACCAGATAACACTAGAATAACACCGGCAAATTGACTGGCGTGAATGCTGCTGCCCGTCAAAACAGCAATCAGCATCGTTGTTACCGGAACGAGATTGAAAAAGATAGCCGTTCGATTAGCGCCGATCGCAGCGATGCCTTGGTTCCACCACAAATAAGCAAGCACCGTTCCAAAGACAGCCATGAATACTACAGCACCCCAAGCGGGCGCGGCTGAGCCAGCCATCTCAGTTTCCCCGGATGAAAATCTAAGAAATGGCAGAAAACAGATGGCACCGATTAGCATTGTCATCGCGCTCGTCGCCAGCGGTGTACTGTTTGGCAGCAGCTTCCGGCCTAATACTCCGTATGCCGCCCAGCAGGCATTGCCGGCAAATACGAGCAAATCTCCGCTAGATACTGCATGCAGCTTTGAAAATTCTCCTCCGGTTATTACAAACAAAACCCCGAAAAAGGAGATCGCGATACCCGCGGCCTGACGATACGTGATTCGATCCTTCAACAGAAGCGCTGACAGAGCGACCGTTACAGACGGATTCGCCGCAGTGATGAGTGAAGCATTCACAGAAGAGGTAGCGTTTAATCCGATGAAAACCAATGCATTCGTGCCGAAAATCCCTATGAAGCCAACGAAGAAATATCGGGAAAATTGACTGCTTATCTCACGCCAGACAGGCCGTTCCTTCCACCAAAAGAAAATCATCATACCGATCGCGGCCAACGTGAACCGCCAAGCAACAACGCTCATCGACCCGAGCGTCTCGACTGCCAGTTTTCCAAGATTGAAATTGGAGCCCCAAAACATAGCGGAACCGATGAGCATAAGGTAAATCAATAGATTGCTCATGCCAGGCAGATTCAACGAGCCAATATCGGATGAAACAGCCCATTTACATTGAAGTATTCGTAACCATGCACATCTGCCACGGGCTTGTAGGTTACTTTTCCGCCTGCGGCATTCACTCCTCTTGCAAGAGCCTTACTTTGGCTTGTGGCCGATTGAACGCCAAGATCGGCGATTTGCAATGCATAAGGAATCGTCACGTTAGTCAGCGCGAGCGTAGAAGTACGCGGTACGGCTCCAGGCATATTGGCGACGGCATAATGCACGACACCAAATTTCTCATAAGTCGGCTTACTGTGTGTCGTAATCCGATCAATCGTCTCAATAGACCCGCCTTGATCAATCGCGACATCGACAATGACCGAACCCGGCTGCATATTCTTTACCATCGCTTCCGTTACAAGGCGAGGCGCCCGAGCACCCGGAATCAGCACTGCTCCGACAACCAGGTCCGCCCGCTTAACCGCTTCTTCAATGTTATAACTGTTCGATATGATCGTTTTCAGCCGCCCCCTGAACTGATCATCGAGTTGTCGGAGACGATCCGGATTGATATCGGCCACCGTAACGCTCGCACCTAGTCCGATCGCCATCTTCGCCGCATTCGTTCCGACAATGCCTCCCCCGATGATGACAACCTCCGCAGGCAGTACACCCGGAACTCCGCCGAGCAGAACCCCTTTGCCGCCATGCGGATGCTCCAGGAATTGCGCGCCGATCTGAATCGACATACGGCCAGCCACTTCGCTCATCGGTGCCAGCAAAGGCAGGGAGCCGTTGTCAAGCTGAATCGTTTCATAAGCGATAGCTGTTACTTTATGATCAATCAGAGCCTTCGTCAGTTCACGCTCAGGCGCTAAGTGAAGGTAAGTGAACAGAATTAAATGTTCTCTGAAATATCCGTATTCCTCAGGCAACGGTTCTTTGACCTTCAAGACAAGATCGGCAGACCAAGCCTCCCCTGCACTGACCACAATCTGAGCTCCGGCTTCTTCATACACCTGGTTCGTAAAGCCGCTGCCCATTCCTGCATCGGTCTCGATTCGAACCTGATGCCCATGTTTTATGAACTGCGCAACACCGGCCGGCGTAATGGCCACACGGTTTTCATTGTTTTTTATTTCTTTTGGAACCCCGATAATCATATCCGTTAAACTCCTTTCGTTTACCAGCGCGCGGTAATCATTTTTTTTCGGGTATAAAATTCAACGCCATCCTGTCCATTCGCATGCAAATCTCCGTAGAAGGAATTTTTCCAGCCTGAGAAGGGGAAAAAAGCCATTGGAGCCGGTACACCAAGGTTTACGCCAAGCATGCCCGATTCGATGTTTTCACGGAATGTACGGGCATTGCTTCCGCTTCGGGTGTAGATACAGGCTCCGTTACCGAACTCCGATTGATTCGACAGTTCAATCGCTTCGTCAAGCGTAGTGACGCGAACTATCGAGAGTACAGGTGCAAAAATTTCATCTTTCCAAATTTTCATCTCGGTTGTCACCTGATCAAATAGGGTAGGACCTACGAAATAACCCTTGCCTTCATAAGCGGCATCCTTCCGCCCATCACGAACGAGCACAGCCCCCTCAGCAATACCTGCTTCAATATAGCTTATCGTCCGTTGTTTCTGGGATTCACGGATGACAGGGCCAAGAAACACCTCGTTGTCCAGCCCATTGCCGATTGTTAGAGCATCAGCCGCTTCCGTGAGCTTCTCAAGCAAAGGCTCGGCTACGTCACCTACCGCTACAACAACGGATGCAGCCATGCATCTTTCGCCCGCCGAACCAAATGCCGCGCTTATAATTTGTTGGACAGCCAGTTCCAGATCAGCATCCGGCATCACGATGGAGTGATTTTTGGCGCCTGCCAGCGCCTGCACGCGCTTGCCGTGAGCTGCCGCGGTCTTGTATACGTATTCGGCCACAGGTTGAGAACCGACAAATGATACAGCCTTTATGTCCGGATGCTCCAACAGGCCGTTGACAATCTCATGTGCCCCATGCACGATATTCAGTACGCCTGCCGGCAGTCCGGCCTCCGCAAACAGCTCGGCCAACCGATTGGCCAATAGCGGCGTACGCTCTGACGGCTTCAGAATAAACGCATTGCCGCAAGCAATGGCAAGCGGGAACATCCAGCAGGGCACCATCATCGGAAAGTTAAAGGGCGTGATCCCTCCAACAACACCGATTGGGTAACGATACATGCCGGATTCAAGATTAGTTGCAATATCGGGCAGCTGCCGGCCCATCATCAGGCTGGGAGCGCCTGCCGCAAACTCTACGCATTCGATTCCCCGCTGCACTTCGCCATATGCCTCTTCGTAGCTCTTGCCGTTCTCCGTTGTAATCAGCGTGGCTAACTCCTCCCAATGCTCGACAAGCAGCTGCTGATACTTGAATAGGATGCGGGCTCTTCTGGGTACCGCGGTTTTCCCCCAGCTTACGGACGCTTTTTGGGCCGCTGCTGCCGCAAGCTCCAGATCGACCCGGTTGGATAGCGGAACATAGGCCAGCAGCTCCTCCGTAGCAGGGTTAATAACCGCTTCCTGCTCAGCGGAGGAAGACTCGATCCATTGGCCTCCGATATAGTTTTGTATTACAGTTTGTTTAATATTGATAGTCATTTGCCTTTCTCCTTTCGTCTACTGGATGTAATAAATTGCTTTGTCAATTGAGCAGATCGAACACTTCAACCAGCGTATCCACAATAAAATCCAAGTCTTCATCGGTCGTCACAAAAGGCGGACACAAAGTTAGAATGTTGCTGAAGCCCGGAACTGTATCGCCGTTTTTGCCGATCAGAAGCCCTCTATTTTTACATTCGGCCATAATGAACATCACCTTGTCGGCAGAGGCCGGCAGCTTAGTTTCCTTGTCTTCTACCATTTCGATCCCGGCGATGAGTCCAAAGCTTCGGATATCTCCCACATTAGGATGGTTCATCAACACCTCAAGTTTTTGACGCAGATTCACGCCCAATACGGCAGCACGCTCCACCAATCGCTCCTCCTCGATGATTTCCATATTTTTCAGGGCAACAGCGCAGGAAACGGGGTTGCCGCCAAACGTATTGACATGCCGGAAATGGGTGTCGGCACCCGGGCCCTTAAACTTCTCGTATATTTCATCCTTTACCGCGGTTGCGGAAAGCGGAGAGTAGGCACTTGTAATGCCTTTAGCCATTGTGACGATATCCGGTTTCACGCCGTAATTTTGATGGCCGAACGACTTGCCCGAACGCCCGAATCCACAGATCACTTCATCAATAATCATCAGAACGCCGTACTTATCGCAGATTTCTCTTACCGCTCCCAAATATTCCTGAGGGGGCACGATTACACCGCCTCCAGTAATAACCGGCTCCAGGATGACACCTGCTACAGTGTCCGGACCTTCCCAATTAATCACGTCCTCGTACGCTTGGGCGCACTCCAGTTTGCAATCCTTGTACGTTTTTCCGAAGGGGCAGCGGTAGCAATACGGAGGGGGGATATGCTGAAAACCGACGCCAAGCGGCTCATACTTTGTTTTCCGCTGCGCTTGGCCCGTGGCCCCTAATGCCCCCATCGAATTGCCGTGATAGGCACGGTGCCTGGAAATGAATTTATACCTTAGAGGTTCACCGTTCTGATGGTGATATTGGCGCGCAATCTTGAATGCCACTTCATTAGCGTCCGAACCCGAATTGGAATAGAACATTCGGTATCCTCCACCGAGCCACTCATTCACCTTCTCGGACAGTTGAATCGCCGGCAGATGGCTTTGGTTGAGCGGATAGTAAGCCAGCGTCTTCATTTGCTGCGCTGCGGCATCCGCAATTTCTTCGCGGCCATGACCGACATTGACACACCATAAACCCGACATTCCGTCAAAATAACGGTTGCCATCCACATCCGTTATCCAGCTTCCCTCACCTGATACAGCAATCAGCGGATTGGGATTATGAGGCGAAATATGATGCCATAGATACTTTCGGTCTTTTTCCAGCAGCGCTTCCTTATCGAAATTGGAAGAATGCGATTGATCCATAACTTCAACTGATTTCTTACTCATATCTGCACCCTGCCTTCCAGTCATATTGATAGTTAAATGTTAACTTCATTGACACACTATAGCATCATACAAAATGATTGATGTTTGCCCTGAATGTAGTTACAAAATGTATAACCAAAATGGAAAAATGCAAAGAATTGCAGTTGCCGCCTGCAAACTATCAAGGATATTCACTCGGTATATGTCATGTATAATGACATAATTGTTCCATAATCCGTTTTTTTATGGTATTCTTGTCCGTAAAATTTGCAGAATGAAACTTGTTTTGGAGGAAATCGACGTGGACAATGATCAAACCTTGAACGTTCGCAGCCTGTTAAAGCGGCCTTTATTCCAACAAGCTAAACTGCTTGCCGGCAAAAGAGGCATCTCCCGCAATGTAGGATGGATACACATTTTGGAGATTACCTCGGCAACACCCTTTACAAATAAGAACGATCTCATCCTTACAACCGGTCTGGGCATCCACCAGTTTGCCGATGAAAGAATGGGCTACCTGCAGCAATTAATCGCGCAGGAAGCGGCAGGCTTGTGCATTGAACTCAATCCCTACTTTCCTGAGGTGCCTCAAGAGATGATTCAACTCGCGAATCAGCATGATTTTCCGATCATCGTCTTTGAAACGCCGGTACGATTCGTCGACATCACTCAGGATGTTCACGCATTGTTGATTAACAAGCAGTATCAAATCTTAAAAGATATGGAACAATTTGCGCGTAAGCTGCAACAAATGTCTCTGGATTCAACGAATATTCAAAACATCCTGCGCCTGCTGCAGGAGCATACATCCTCTCAAGTCATATACTATTCATTAATTGATAAAAGCCTGTTTGCCCCTCCGGTTTCTCCGAAGATCGCCCAAGACATCATCTCCCGCTACCGGAGCGAAATTGACAATGATGCCATCGGTTCTAAAGAAAGCACCGTTTTTGTCTTAAATGAGAAGAAGCAAATCATCTCCCAACCCGTCATCTGTCTTGGCCAAACGTTATCCTATGTTGGAATTTTACTGCATGACAAAGAACCGACCGATTATATGATCCTGCTGCTCGATTATGTCGTCAAAGCAGTGGCCCATATATTGCTCAGAAAATTGTTCATTGAACATAAATCGTCAGAAAACCAGGCGCAGCTCATTAATGACATTCTGCAATATAAAGTGGAGAATGAGGAACAAGCACTCGCGCGAATCGGGCTGCGTCCGCTTAACAAAGGAAATTATCTGTTTCTTGGTGGATTGATCGAGATTGAGCATGATTTGGTTATGGATGATGAGGGGGAATTAGAGGCCTTAACGCAAGATATTGTCGTGCTGCTTCGTTCATTGCTATCCAAGAACGGCATCTATAATTTACTACTTGTCAAGAACAATCAAATTTATGTCTTATGCATCCGCGAATCATTCTCAGACAACCCGGGATCGAAGATTATCAAGGAACCTCTATTAAAAACTACGGAACAGTTGAAAACAGCTATTAATTATAACCTGTCAAAGCATATCAAAATTATTTCAGGTTTCGGAAATCTAAAGCCCAAGCTGGTGGAAGCGGCCCAGAGCTTTAAAGAGGCCTTTGATACCATATCGGTCGCAAGAATGCTGCCGCGGCCGATTCATCCGTTCTATGATGAATTGGGCATCTATCAGCTATTTAAGGGGATGACTGATGAGCATATACTGACTTCTTATGTCTCTGCCCATCTGGGTCCCGTATTGGATCATGATAACAAAAACAATTCCTTCCTGCTTGAAACGCTTGACCAATATCTCTCCTGTATGGGGGCCAAGCAGGAAACGGCGGAACGCCTGTTCATCCATCGCCAGACGTTATATCATCGGTTGGATAAATTGGAGGAGCTGCTCGGTGAGGGCTTTCTTCGACCGGAGAAACGAATTAACCTGGAGGTTGCGCTGAGAGCGTATGAAATTGTCGGAAGAGCGCTGTAAGCCCTCAGCTTATATTAAACTTGCCAGATAAGCATCCAGCCGCTCTGCCATCAACTGGTCCGTCAAACCTGACACCCCTAAAGCCGTCCAGCCCTCATACACCTCCGGGGGCCCGAAAAGGATGTTGACCAGGGATAACAGATCCCAGTAGGGGTCGTGCCGGTAAGCTGACCCCGCGTGCCGCCGGTAGGCCTCCAGAAAAGCATCGGCAGCATGAACACCGTGCAGCTGCGCCAGATTAAACCGGCAGTGGCCAATATCAATTCCGGCTGGTCCACGGCAGCTGTTCACCCAATCGACAACACCGCTCACTTGACGCTGCTGCCACAGCACATTTGCAGGATGATAATCCCGGTGGATAAAGCATGGCTTGTATACAGGCTGAGGGCCTTTCACAATTTCGAATGCACGGTCCACTTCTCCGGTATGCTTGACCACGACTGTAACCCCAGCGAATTTACATCATTATAGGTAAAATATGACCATGCAAACCCATCGGCATCCACATGATGGATGCGGACCAGAGCAGCCGCAAGCCCGTCGATCCAATGCTCCATATCCGTCATGGGCTCCAAAATCACCTTCCCTTCTATCCGCGTCATCAGCACGGCCGGAATGCCGCATGTGCTCCCGCTCTCGTCATACGCGATAATCTGCGGCGTGCAAATGGCAGCGCGTGAGGCAAGCCGAAGGCTTTCCGCTTCATGATGCGCCAGATCCGGTTCATCCTGCAACCATTCACGGTTCGTGAATTGCCGCAGAACAACCTCTTTCTCCGCACCGCCAACTTGGAACGTAATATTATGGACAAGTGATGACACCCCTCCATGCAATCGGCGTACGGAATGAATCCGGGCATTTGGATCCACAGCTGCTGCCGCCCAAAGCAGTACACGTTCCGGAATTTCGCAATCCGAAGTCGCATCCATGTCCTTAACCTCGCTTTATAAGTTAGTATTAAACCGCTTTCAAAATGATATCATCGCCCCACGCTCATCAAACAAGGCGGTCGGGTTCCAAGCCACCTCCCAGATGTTCTCTTCCGGGTCCATAAAATAAGCGATTCTTCCACCCCAAAAAGCATCATGGGGCAATCGAATGATCTGACCGCCGGCAGTGCGGATCTTGCCGATGGTATAATCTACCTCTTCCCGCCTATCAACATTGATCGCAAATGTCATTCCCTTAAAACCGTTCGTTAGCTCCGAGCGATCTTTGCCTAGATCCCTTAGCAGATCTTCGATGGGATACAGCGACAGCAAAACGCCGGCCGTTGCAAACACGGCGTAATTGTCGGAGCTTATTGATGTTTCAGACCAACCCAAACGTTGATAGAATGATCTCAGACTGGGCATATCATTCGCCCCGATCGTAATCAAACTGACGCGCTGCGGTATCATCACATCATTCCTTTCGAATACGTCTTCTGTACTCATCGTCTTCACTCGCCTTCTGCATGAATTCGATTATTAGGTTCCAGGCAGGATCGGAAGAAGCAAGCATACAACAAATAAACCGGTCAAAATAAGCGTCATTGGCTTGCTCAGCTTACGTTTCTTGGCGGATTTGTACCAGCCCTTGAATTGAAAATAATTCCGGTAGAGAATAAGGAACACAATAAAGTTACCTGCCGCCAAATACCAATTGTAATGTTCTTTCCAAGTGATGACGTGCGGGTAAAACGATTTCTCGGCCCAGCTTAAGATTGTCGTCATGATGACCAGAAGCACAAGAATTCTGGCCAATTCGAGCGTAAAAGATACAATTTTCCCCATGTTTTTTCCTTTCACCGCTAACAAACTACGGTTTTAAAATCCCGTCCTGTACTGATTTACGAATCAATTCCTGGGCCATTTCCCAGAGCGCCTCGGAGCCTTCCTGAATAAATTTGTTCTTGTTCAATACCATTTCACTCGTAATATGATTTTCCTTCCACGTTGCCCCGCCGTTATAATGATTCAGCAGCAGCGGCTCAAGCCGGTCGATCGCTGCGGCAAACCTCGCTTCCGGCGTTTCACTTTTTTCAAATTCAATCCACAAGTCGTATAGTTGACTTGCTTGATCTTCAGGCAGTATGTTAAATATCCGCTCGGCAGCCTTCTGTTCCCGCTCGAATTTATCCTTATGGCCGTCGATATCGTAGGCGTACGTATCCCCCGCATCAATCTCCACAAGATCGTGAATGAGCAGCATAGAGATCACTTTCTGCAAATCAACCTTCTCATTCGCATACTCCGACAGAATGATGGCCATCATGGCCAGATGCCAGGAGTGCTCCGCATCATTTTCAACCCGGGATTTATCGATTAGCTTTGACCTTCTTACTATTCCTTTTAGCTTATCAATTTCCACAAGGAAGGCGAGCTGTTTCCGAAGTCTATCCATTCGCACATTACTCCTTCAAATTTCGTTAATCTGCTTTACACTCTTCTCCCCAGAATCACCAGGTCCCTTTCAATACCGTCCAGCTTCGCAACCTTGGGTAAGTAACCCCACTCCTCAAATTTATATTTCGTTAAAAGAGCTATACTGGGCTGATTATGGGCAAATACGAAGCCAACCAATGTATTAATCTTCAATCTTGGCGATTCATTAATGGCCTTTTCAAGCAAGATGCTTCCAATTCCCTGTGAACGATATTCCTCGGAGAGATAGATGCTTATTTCTGCCGTTGCATTGTATGCCGGCCTTCCGTAAAAAGACTGGTAGCTAAGCCATGCAATAATGCGGTCCTGCTGCTTCATGACCCACAGCGGCCTAAAATCTGCTGAGTGTTCATCGAACCATTGCTGCTTGCTCTTGGCTGTAACAGGCTCCAAATCTGCGGTTACAATGCGGCTTGGAATTGTGGAATTATAAATCTCAACGATTTTCTCCAAATCTTCAGGTACTGCGTCTGTGATTACATAATCCGATATCATTCAAATGCCTCCAACACTGAATATGATGATTTACTTGTTTCTCCTAATATCTTCTCAATACAATCTTTTCTCATATGTTTCTTTTAACGATTTTGCCACCTCTTCGGAGGTTATGCCCTGTATATTAACGTGGTCCGCAATAATTTTTGCTGCGACCGGCAGACTTTCTTTTTTCGGCCACGAACCCGCATCCCAAAGCTGCGATCTCTTAAAGGCCTTGGCGCAATGCATAAAACACTCCTCAACCTCAACCCCTATTCCCAACACGGGTTTCTTGCCGAATGCCTGCATACGCTCCAGCAAATCCTCATCCTGTACGATGCACGCTTTCCCGTTTATTCTTAGTGTTTCTTCAAGGCCGGGAATGATGAATAGCATGCCGATGTACGGATTGGATAAAATATTCCTTATCGAATCAAGCCGCCGATTCCCCGGTCGTTCAGGAATGACAAGGTGTCAAGGATAGGATAAACATTCCAAAGAGGAACATGATCGTCAATGCATCTTCTATTTCCATGGCCTCACCTCCTTTCGAAGGGAAACCACGCCCACCCAAGATTCAATTGTATCTTCATTCTATCATTATTTCTATTTACGTAATCACATCCTGTCCATCTCAGCTACAAACTGATTGATGGTGTGATATAACAGTTGGCTTTCAGTACCTCTTATATTGTGGCCCGATTTCGTAAACTCTTTAATCGTTATGAATATAGTCATCCGGCCAATCAGCCGGCATTTGCTTATGCTCCGCAGGATAATCCTGAATGATCATAGAAACGACCCGTCTCGCTGCTTCATTCGCAAAACCAAGCGCATAGGAGACACCCCGTGAATAACTGAACAAATGAAACCGATCCACCCCTGCTGCTGAAACAACACATTGGATATCCGAGACATGTTCCTGCAAATCATATCCCGTATCAGGGGTATCACTCTGCCCTCTTCCCCGGAAGGAGAGGACGATGGCGCGGCGAGGGAGAAGATATTCTGAAAATGGATATGAACTCCGTTGTTATTCACCTTTTGAGATAAAAATCTCATGAAAACACCCCTAATCCGTAAAAAGGTCTATCTTTCTTAATCGTTCATAATTCTGCCTGTTTCTTGTTTGTACCTAATCAACTTTGTTCATGCTCAGCTAACTCATTAGTTTTAATCACGAGCCGACATTGAAATCTCTCGACGCCGGGATATTTCTCTCCAAGACTTGTAATTTGAAAGCCCATATTTCTGTAAAAGCCGACCGCATCTTTATCCGTCTCCGCTGTCATCGAATCCATTCCATACTGCTGCATATATTCATCGATCATGTCCTTACCTATACCTTGTCTTCTGTACGCAGGTAGAACGGCAATATGCTTCAGTTCGGCTTCACGGTCTAAGATCGGGATAATGCCAATTAACCCGACTAATTGCTCATTCCTGATTTTACCCAAAAGCTGTCTGGATTCATCCTTGATATAGGCTTGAAATTCGTTTGAGATCCGCTCATCATCCGGCCACATACATGCACCCAATAGCACCCTGATTTCTTTCCGATTGGGATACGCCTTAAGATCTATCATGGTTGAACCTCTTAACGAGCGAGTGGACGGTCTGAGTTCCACTATCCCTCACTGATCCGAGTCGGGCAGCTTGCCACTTTCTCGCATTCATTCAGCATCCTCCTTGTCGGCCTGAAGAATCCCTTCTTCCAAGCAGGCGTTGTTACGAAGCATATTCTTTAATCTATCCATCATTTTCGTCTGTTGGGGCAGTTCAGTATGCCGGCTGAGCAGGATTAATCTTAGACAGGCGATAGCCTCAAAAATCTCTATTTCTTCATGCGGTAGCGGATGTTCTGAGCGGTAAGAGTCAAGAAAAATAGAACCGTACCGTTCACTAACATAGATTTTCATCAATACGCTGGACCACACAAAATCATATCTGGGATCTCCCAGTTGACCGTTTGTCCAATCAATGACCGTATATCGCCCTTCATGTTCCACAATATTTCCCAGGTTAAAGTCGCCGTGAATGAGGTGGTCCTGTGTCATACGACTCATGTCAACAAGACGTAATAATTCTTTATGCAGAGTAGGATAATTGTCGATGCCGGGATAAAAATAGCTGACAAAATCATGCTTCCGAACAAATGAATCCTTGCATGTATCCAGTGGAGTCTGATGGATGCTCGACAAGCTCCGCGCAAGCGCCGACAACTCTTTTGCATTCACTTTCGTAATCGGATTTCCATCAAAGCTTGTTAACAGCACCTTATTCGAATGCTGATCCCAACCCCAGCCATAAGGTACGGATACCGGTAATCCTAGCCGGTTAAGAATTTGCAGGAGATGGAATTGATAGCTCACATCAGGCTTGGAGCTTCTGTTCCAGGTCTTCAATACATAACCGGACTCAGACGTCTGCACCTTTAATACTTCCGCCTCCAACCCTGATGCCATAGGGCTCACTAGTAATGAATCCCCTTGCCCGATTAAATCATCGATCGTTTCACTTTTCTCTGTCCAAGTGATTTGGCCGATCACGTTATCCATGATTTACGCTTCCTTCCGCCGGGATGTCTTCTTAACGAGAAGAGCATCCTTATTTTGGATGCTCTTTAGGTAACAGTCGTCAATTTAAAGCTCTAGGTTATAGGTGATCCGATCACTAAATTTATTGACCAAATCATTTTTGTATGCATAATAATCTTCAAAGTCTTTAACGGTTCCGTCTTGGATTAATTCCGTCATCAATTTACCCCTCAATATGGCGTTCTTATATTCGTTTCTTACACAATCACTAGTCCAGAACTCATCATCAGTTACCCCTGTGATTCGTATTCGATTTTGCATTAGCTTTAAGACGAATTCATTTTCACTGGCAGGTTTTTCATTTTCTATCACACTTCTCTGATAAGCAATCTCATCATTCACTTCCTCTTCAGAGGCCGTGATTCCCAGTTGGATAGCCTGCTGGAGCGCCAATTCGTCGTTTATCATATTATCGAGAAGCGTTTTGTCATCCGGAACATTTTCTTTTCCCCGTAAGGCATGTGTCAGTTCTGCATTTAATTTATAAAAAACAAATTTTTCTTTATCAATTGCGGCTCCATCGACCATAGCAACCACATCGGTATTTTCTTTATCTTTTTTCAATTGATCCAGCTGTGCTTTTATTGCATCAAATCCGGCACTAATTTTTTGGTCATCCGTAAGTGCCGAGCTCATAGTTACATCAAGTTCAGCGCTAAATGTTGAGGGTTCCGACTGCGTTTGATCGAGCTGAAACAAGTATAAATATAGAGCTATCACGGAAATTATAGCGGAGACTGCAATGATCGCTACTTTCCTTCTCATTTCTATACCTCCCGTTAAGTTTTGAATGCTAGCCTTAAACGGCAAGGACTCCTACACTCCTACACTTCTTCGTACCACTTCGGTATTACTCGCTCAAAATAGTCATGATCCTCTATCGCTTTGTAGATTTTTTCTAACATGATCGTTGTTTCTCCGGGCTTGGCTTTTTTGATCCATACGATAGAGGAGATCAGATTCCTCGCGAGGTATAAGGAATAGATGCGCCAAAATAACAGATCCGGTTCCGTGTCATTGTGATAGCCTCTGATCTGTCCCATACTGAATGGCCGGCTGATCTCAGCACTGAACATTAAGCAGCATATATCCCAGATGATGGTCTGAAAGGATTCCGAGCTCAAGCGGCCTGGAGCATTTTACATGATTCGCTTCCAACTTAATTAACGCGTCATACTCCAGCTTCTTGGCGTCCGCATGCTGCAGCTCGTAAGTTCGAAGCAGAAATTTATGGTGATCCTTATAGACGATAAATTTGTTATCGCTGGAATAAACTTTATGAATTTGGTGGGTTCTCCATTATTCAACCTGCCTTCAAAAAAAGGTGGCATTACGTATTCGAAGAATACAACAGAATCGTGTCACGCTTCATCCATCCTAATTTGGACCAGAATTGCTGTCCCGCTTCATTATCTGCAAGCACCATGAGATGGCACTTCATAATTCTCTCTTGTTTGAGACGGCTCAGACACTGCGAAACCAAGGTGTTTGCGATTTTTCTGCCGCGGTAGCCCGGAGCTACGGCCATATGATAAATGAATCCTCTTCTTCCATCATGCCCGCTTAATATCGTCCCCACTATTTTTTCATTGTCCACACATACAAAGCTCATGCCCGGGTTTCTCTGCAAATAATAAGCGATTGACTCTTTTGAATCTGCTTCGCTTAACCCCAGTCCTTCTATTTGCTGCCAGAGCTCAATTAATTGTTCATAATCCTCAATGTTCATTTGTCTATACTGATACACGATGATCCCCCATTATTTTATGTATCTCTTCCTTGAGCCGTTCTTCTCATCAATCGCTCCGAGTCTTTCACAAAACCAAACTGTTCATATAATCCATGTGCATCGAGTGTTCCTAATATACCTGTCATCCACTCATACTCTTCAGCGTGAACAATCGTCTCGATTAACTTCTTGCCAATTCCCTTGCCTTGATATTCCTCAAGTATAAACACGTCGCAGAGATAAAACATCGTTGCTTCATCCGTAATAATTCTAGCAAAACCAATCTGCAGATCTCCCAAATAAACTCCAATGCACTTGGAATGATCAATCGATTGTTTGATCCGCTCAGGCGATCGCTTGCTCGCCCAGTAGCTTCTTTGCAAATAACCGATCACCACATCATAATCAATTTTCGACTTATCATCGCTGATGAAATACTCATTATAGTATACTTCCATTTAAAGTCCCCCTGAGCAAAGCTTTTAGATGTTGGTCTCAATTGCCTGATAAGCTTTTAAAATCCGCAAGTTGCCTAGGGTCAGGTATCCTTCCCATTCTTTCTTTGCTTCAACCCATTCCTCTTCGTAACGGCCCCAAGACCAATTCGGCTCCCACGATCCAGCATCGGTTTGTGAGTCAATCAATTGTGCTAAATCAGCCGGGAGTACATCAGCGAAATGCTGATAGTATACCGAAGCCGGCGAATCGGCTACTTGTAGAGGGACTGCGCAGTAACCGTGTCGATCCTTTGGATTCTTTATCACCACGTTATCGACATATCGATCCAGCCGCGGTTTGATAATCGCTTGTAGCTCAGCGGGCAAACGCTCATATAATCGAACATAACATAACAGCTCATGCATGTCCGAAAGCTTGCTTTCCTCTAATAAATATTGAATTGATTCATCTGTTAATTTCTCTTTAAATTGTGAATCTACGAGTTCAGGATATTCATAAAAGCAACCCAACACTTCCGCATTGGGGTTTCCCCATGCTGGCGAGGCTGCTGTATATTCCCACCAGATCGCTCTAGGCGATTGTACAGCCTCCTTAGGGATGATTGCCCATCCCTTGTAAGTTTCATTGTATGTATCCGTTAAATACGTGAAACAGGGTTTGATTAATTCATTTTTACTCTCTGTCTCCAACTTCGAAAGATATTGCAAGGCAACCGTAGAAGCCAAAACGGAAGATTCCTTGCATCTTAAATCGGGTTCCAGCCCCCATCCAAAACCACCGTCAGCATTTTGATACTTGGCTAGCTCTTTAATAACGTCTTCAGGATCTCCCTTTTCAAATTCATACAAAAACATATATTTATCAATTGCCCGTGCTTCTCCCATCATAAAGGATTTGGCCTCTTCATATTGTTTCGCGGATAATTTGGTCATACAGACAACCCCCCATTTTATTGACTTGCGTCTTAATTTTGTCCTTCAATCCAAAATCGATTAATTATATTTCCATCCTCTTCAATATAATCGCTATCAGGCACTCCACCGTTTTTTAAGATGGTTTTCTTGGAGGCAATGTTATGTGCATCACAAACTACAAGCACTTTGTTAATGCCCAGCTTCTTTGCTTCCTCAAGAGAGAACGCTAGTAGCCTTGTTGCGTATCCTTTACGCCGCTCCAAGGGACGTATACCATATCCGATGTGACCGCCAGCATTTAGCAGCTTTTCGTTAAGTTCATGCCGAATATTTACAGCTCCAATCACTTTCTTATCTTCAGAAATCAACCAAAAGGTGGAGTTGGGCACCCAACCCGCGGGTATATTGAATTCCTTCTCGTTATCCGTCAAAAATTGAATCATCGCCTTAAAATCAGCGGGATCTTTCTCAATCACCCACGGCACCATATCTTCTCCACTGTCTTTCCATTCTTGATAAAACGACAAGTACTCTTCCTTCAGATCCATCGCAGGTTTCACTATATAGATATTTTCCAAGCTTTCACCCCCATATGCACAGAATAATGCGCAGCGCACTGGTTTAACATATCCAGATCTGTTCGTTCTTTATTCCTTACCATTTGAATCTGTTCAAGTTCCTTATCCGTTGGTAAAACTTTGCACTTACCCTTTGGCCTTATGGTATTGTTCTAACAAATCTTTGATCAATATGCCATCGATACACAGTCCATCAATATTGCAATTTCGAATATCTACATTCACCAGCTCACAATTCTCAAAAATAGCTGTGCTCAGATCGCTCCTCTTAAACGTAACCGGCTCCACATTCACCCAACCATCCGTACCCGGCTCTTCTGAAAAATGGCTTTCCGGGGCATCCGGACGGACAATATTCTCAAATACCGTTCCCCCTAGTTGGGCCATATTGATATGTACATTAGAGAAATAGATATGTTCCCAGCGGGAATTAACAAAGTTGACATGCGTTAAGGACGTATCTCTCATATCAACGCCATGAAAATCCGCCCCCTTGAAACAAACCATGTGGATATTCTCGTCTCTTAAATCCTGCAATTCGAATCCGCTTTTATTGTCATACACCTTCTTGTCCGTTAACGCCATCTAAATCTCCTTCTCTCTATCGAATCTCAGCCTTTTGCGATTCAGCTTCAAATAAGATCTATTATATGTCCCCCTCAATCATTCAACATTAAGGGCAATCTTTCTTCAGAAGACATGCATTTGGAGGAATCCACATTCTTTCTATTGTGTTATAAATCATAATTTACGTCTGTATAACATAGATTTAATACTACGATAAAAATATGACGATATTATTGTTTCAAATGGAGGTGCAGCAAAAAGTGTATTATGAAGAAGATCGTGTGCCATTCGACACACTTGATGAAGAGATTAATTACCCCAAACCTAATACTGACGAAGAAGAGAAATTGTCTAAATGACAGTTTTTTTTATTTTCCCTACAAATTTCGTTTCGCTTTCTTCACTAACCGCTGCAGTTGTATGAAGGCCTTAGCCTCCCTGTTGTATTCATCCAATCCCTATCCTCACTTCATTTCCTCATTCTCATTCTCGCTTCATATATTTATATTATTACAATAAAACCATGACCCAGCCATAGATCGTTTTAGGCCGGGTCATCGTTGTCTGGATGGTTCTCATATTTGTTTATTTCTCACAGGCAATGAAGTCTTTATCACGGTCCATTTTTTTATTGGCATCATAAAGTTCCTGAGAAACATAGGGTTTATATTTTGTTTTTCCGCCTTTATTTTTTACAGAAGAAGAGCGGGCAACGCCGGTACGGAGCCGACTAAGGAAATGATGAGCATGGAATTGAAAGCATATCTAGAACGTTCTTTATTTATATACTCATCCATCCCGTCGCCTCCCTTCAATATGGACACTCTTAACGATTCGATTTACTTATTCCATTGTATTATCTTCCGTTTCACTTTTACCCGGACGTTTAACCGTCAACTTATGCCAGTTGTTTACAAGAATTTTCATATGGATCACTATATTCTAATGCCAGCAATACATTCCCGTCCAAGTCTTCAAACTTTAACGCTTTTGCAAAGCCTTCATCCGAATATTGATAAATGATCGCGCCCTTTGTTTGAAGTTTAGTGTGCAATTGTTTAATATCCCCTACTTTAAAAATGATAACGGCCATAGGTTCATCATTGACTCTAAAGCCTAGTGGAGAAAAGTTATCGGGAACCCAAAGATTAAAAGCAGCACCTGTTTCCAACTTCATGAATGCAAACTTATCATGTGGAATACCCTCCGACACAAAACCTAACGTGATTGTGTACCATTTAATGGATGCATTTAAATTCCGTACAGGAACCGCAACTTCAGAAATTTCAGTGATTAATTTCATCCGTGTTCCTCCTCGAGAATTTTATTGCTCAACGCCTCTTGATTCGACATGACCCGGCCTGAGATAGTTCGTATCTTTTCTTTTAGGCCGGGTCATATGTTGTCTACGCTCTCTCCCATTATTATACATCCGATAAGCAATGGGAGGAAGCCCTGCTTGTCTTTTTACGTTAGAGCTTTCCGATAGCGTTCGCATATTTCAGATCTGTCTGCAGTAGAAAACCGTCGCATCTAAATTGCCATAGGTTGATTCTCGTATCTAAGACCAATTATGCCGCTTCATTGATGGTTATTGGTGTTAAATGCACAGTACGCTAAACAAGAAAAAGACAGCTGCCTCACACGAGAAGGCAATACTGTCTCTGATGCTTCCAGTTTTCAGTTCTAGTGTTCTTCAATCGTTAACCACGTCACCGTTCAGGTCATTTGTGATATAATCGACGTTAATAAATGCACAAGGAGCGCCATAAACAATGCAACAACAGCAGCTGCCAATCGCTTATATCAAGCAAATGCGATCCATGCTTGTGGATGAAGCTGATCTCTTTCTGAAGAGCTATGAAGCACCGCGAACATTCGGACTGCGCATCAATCCGTTAAAAATGTCCATCCAATCCCCGGAAATGGATACGTTACATGAATTATTTCATCTTGAACCTGTGCCTTGGTGCGGAACAGGCTTTTATTATGAAGAATCGACACGTCCGGGCAAGCATCCCTATCATGCCGCAGGACTCTACTATATCCAAGAACCATCGGCAATGTCCGCGGTCGAATTTCTCGATCCGCAGCCAGGAGAGACCATTCTTGATCTGGCCGCAGCGCCAGGGGGCAAAACAACGCAGATCGCTGGCCGCATGCAGGGACAAGGCCTGCTTATTGCCAATGAGATCCACCCGTCCAGAGCGAAGATATTAAGCGAAAACGTTGAACGTCTCGGCATTGTTAATGCCGTTGTCACCAATGCGGCCCCGGATGAGCTGTCAAGGCGGTTTCCCGCTTTTTTTGACCGGATCATGCTGGATGCGCCGTGTTCAGGAGAGGGCATGTTCCGCAAAGACCCCGGCGCTATCGAGGAATGGTCGGAGCAGCATGTCGCAATGTGCGCCGCAAGACAGGTCGATATTCTCGAGCATACAGCTATCCTGCTCAAACCGGGGGGCCGCCTAACCTATTCGACCTGTACGTTTAACCGCGCCGAGAATGAGGAGGCCATGGAAGCCTTTGTACGATCTCATCCTGAATTTCATATCGAGCGCATGGAACGGATCTGGCCGCATCTGGAAAAGGGTGAGGGGCATTTTGTAGCGGTGCTGCGCAAAACAGCTGATCGAAGTGAAGAACAGGCTGACTCTAACGCAGCAAGAGCCTCACACGCTGAAATAAGGCTCGCTGAGGTTTCCATGTCTGAGCCTGCCGTACGCGGCGGCTCCCGACAACCCCGCGGCCGCACCGCCGGCCGCGGAACTGCCCAGGCCGGGCTATCCGCCGACCTGGCACTGCTGCGCGCCTTCGCCGCGGACGCACTGCCCGGCTTCGCCCTCGGGCCGGGCGAGCCGCTCCGCTTCGGCGACGCCCTCTACTGGCTGCCCCGCGACGCCGGCAGCCGCTTCGGCGCAGACGCGCTGCATGGCATGCGCGTCTTGCGCCCGGGCCTGCACCTGGGCATGCTGCGCAAGAACCGCTTCGAGCCCGCGCATGCGCTCGCGCTCGCCGCTTCGGCGCAGCAGGCCGCATGGGTGCAGGCCTACCGGCCCGAGGCCCCGGAAGTCGCCGCCTTCCTGCGCGGGGAGACACTCCCCGCGCAGCCTGGCGCCTCCGGCTGGGGCCTCGTGGCCGCAGACGGCCATCCGCTCGGATGGGGCAAAGCGAGCGGAGGCCAGATCAAGAACCACCTGCCCAAAGGGCTGCGGTGGTTCTAACCCCGCCGCTAAATCGTTTACCTTGCACAAAAACCCGCCGGAGCGTCATTACGCCCTGGCGGGTCTTATTGTTACCATTTTCCTCTAGGATGATCTACCACGCATAGTCCAGCAGCGCCTTCCTTACACCCTCCTCCTCATTGGAGAGCGTCACTGCTTTCGCTGCAGCTTTCACCTCATCCGGTGAATTGTCCATCGCAATTCCAAGCCCGGCATAAGTAAGCATGCCAATATCGTTATAATAGTTGCCGATGGCCATGATGCGGCCCGGTTCCACACCGCGAATAAGCGCCAGCTTTTCTAACGCCTGTCCTTTATTCGCATGGGGATGCTGCACATCGATAAACAGCTCGCCGCTCCGAATCCATTTCAGATCTGCAGACCAGCTCTCCCAATCCCTTTGCACGGCATCCATCGCTTCAATGGAGCCGAATAGGGTGAACTTAACCAGATCCGGAGGCAGCTCCGTGCCCGGTTTTCTCCAGATCGGCGTAGCTTGGAAATATCCGTACATCTTCTCGGCTTCCTCGGTAATCGTCTCAATATAGAGCTCAAAAGCCGTACTCACATCATAATGGACACCATGGTATAAACAATACTCCACAAAAGGCTTCAGCTTATCGGGATCGATCGTGAATTGATGGATCACTTCCTTTGTGCCCGCATCAACGGTTGCTGCCCCATTATGCGTAATAATCGTTCCTGCAAGTCCAAGCTCCTCCAGAATCGGAATCGTTTGGGCAGGGCCTCTCCCCGTACACAACACAATTTCGGCGCCGCGTTGTGCGGCCTCCCGAACCGCCTCCCTCGTACCCGGTGTCAATTGATGGCTTTCGTTCAGCAAAGTGCCATCCAAATCAAGCGCAATGATGTCAAAATTCATCGGATTCTCCACACTCCATCTATATCTATTCTATACGTAAACAGATTCGTCCTTTTATACCGTGTACCGGCTATACGCCCCATTTGACACAACGTATTGCCTCATCCGTACCGGATTCATGGTTTCGTTACACGTTCAACAGCAGCTGCCGTTCCGCGATGCGAACGCAGCAGCTCCACCTCCTCATCCGTGAGCTCCCGATAGGAGCCAAGCGGCAGCGACGGATCAAGCTTCAGCGGCCCCATTGAGATGCGGCGAAGATAGGTGACCTTTTTTCCAACCGCCTCGAACATTCGTTTTACTTGATGAAACTTGCCTTCCTTTATGGTCAGCTGAATCCATGACTCTGGCTCCTCCATCGCCGCAGCTTTCTCCACCTTGAGCACCTGAAGCGCCGCCGGCATCGTCACATAACCGTCATCCAAGGTGACACCCGCGGCAAATAACAGCCGGTCCGTTTCATTCACTTCACCGCGAACCCGCGCCTCGTATGTTTTATCGACATGCTTGCGTGGGGAAAGCAGCTCATGGGCCAGCTGCCCGTCATTTGTCAGCAGCAGCAGCCCTTCTGTATCCTTGTCCAACCGGCCAACCGGAAAGGGCTGCAGCACCTGATCCTCCGGCTCCAGCAGGTCGATCACCGTGCGGTCTCTCGTATCCTCCGTAGCGGATATGACCCCCTGCGGTTTATTCAACATGAGATATACGACATCCCGATAAACGACACGCTCGCCTTCCCAGGTTACATCTTCCTGCTCAGGATCGATGGACAAACCGCTGTCCTTTACCGTTTTACCGTTCAATGTAACTTTGCCCTGCTTCACCGCTTTTTTAATTTCACTTCTCGTACCGTATCCCATATGCGACAGCATTTTGTCGAGCCGCATCCGTTTTTTCATCATTACGTCAACCTCCATCCGGCCGCAAGCTCATTTTTGAGTGTGCCTGCGTCCCATTTGCCCCAACCTACCGGATAACCGTCGATACAGACGAGTACGTATCCCTTCGGATCAGCCGGAACGTTCCCGGTTTTTGATTCATCGCCTTCCCTTTCAAGCGGATAAGCAGCTATGTCAGCCGCAGTCATATGCAGCGTTTCCCCTTTCAAATACCGCGTTGCACCTTCGTCATCCGCGCGCAACTGCAGGGAGCGGACCGCCTCCTGCATGCCGAGCCCCATCGCAAGGGGCTGGGATGGCTCGAACTTATACCTGCCCGCCTCGCCGAGGAACCAGCCGGCACGCACTACGCGCAATCCGTCCAATGAAGGAACGCCATCAGGCTGCAGATAGACGCGCGAGCCATAGCTGATCAGCTTCCCCTGCCACGCCTCAGTGCCTCGCACATTCGAAGCGGCGAACTCCTGCCAACGCTGCTCTGGCGTCATTTCCGTCTCCGCTTTGCGCAGCAGGCCTCCGCCATCCTTGCGTCCTTTGGATGCCCCTCGACCGCTTAATGGCTGTACCGCTGTGTTCAACCCTTTGCCATCGCGATCTTTACTGAACCGCTCTTTGCCTTTACGATCCCGCCCCTTGCTGCCGCCCCGTTCACGTCTTCCCTTCAGCTCAGGAGAGTGCTGTTGCTCAGGAGTGTGCGGATGCTCAGCAGGTGAATGGCCCGTTCCGTCATTGAGGCCTTCCCGGATAAGCACTGCGGCATAATGCCCTTCTCCTTTGACTAGATGCGGCCACAATCTTACCGTTCCTGAGATTTCCTGCTTAATCTCACCCAAATCTTTAAGCTGATTATCGATTAATTCATCTTCCCCATCCTGCAGCCCGATCCAATCCGGGCGTCCTGCCGCCCAGCCGTGCGCAAGCGACACTCGCCATACGCTGAGCTCCGGATCTTCCGCCAGCAGCGATGCGATCTGGGCTTCATTCTCCTCGGGTGAGAACGTACAGGTCGAGTAGACCAAACGCCCGCCCGGCGCCAGCATCGCTGCTGCATGGCGCAGAATATCATGCTGCATCACCGCGCAGCGCTCTACGGAATGCCGTTCCCACTGCGTAATCATCGATTCCTCTTTACGGAACATGCCTTCTCCCGAGCAGGGCGCGTCAACCAGGATCCGGTCAAAATAACCTGCGAATACCGGTGCCAATGCTTCCGGTTCCTCATTGAGGACTACCGCATTGCGCACACCCGCCAGCTCAATGTTTTTGGCCAGTGCCTTTGTCCGTTCCCGCGCATTGTCATTGGCGACAAGCACGCCGCGTCCCTGCAGCTTGGCTGCCAGCTGTGTCGATTTCCCCCCGGGAGCCGCGCACAGATCCAGCACCTTATGGCCCGGCTTCACATCCAGCAGCTCTGCCGGCGCCATCGCGCTTGGCTCCTGAATGTAATACAGTCCCGCATGATAGTGCGGATGTTTACCGGGACGATCCCCTTCTTCATAGTAAAAACCGCCCTGCGCCCAAGGAATCGGGCGCAAGCGATCGGCTAAAGGCGATATGCGGAAAAACTGCTCTTCATCAATCTTCAACCTGTTCAAGCGAAGCCCATACAGCCGCATCTCTTCATAAGAAGCCATAAAAGCTTCAAAATCACTGCCAAGCAGCTTTTTCATCTTTGTTGTGAACGCAATCGGCAGCGTTATTCCCATTCCCTAATATCCTCCTGAATATTCCATTTGTCATCGATTAGCCTAAATCCATTATGCTAAACTTTTTATTCTATAGTATAATAACTAAAAGTAAGTGATAAACAAGCCTTGGAGGGAAACCAGCGTAATGAAAAAGAAGAAGAAATTGTATATTTATATTCTCATTGTCATTGCTTTGTTCGGTACGATCTTTTTTCTTAACCAATCCAACAAGAATGAGCTCTACGATAAACCCGTCTCCGATCTCAACCCCGCAACCCGAGCCATACTGGATGACCCCAACTATCAAAATATCATATTACCGGCTGAGTTGGAATCCAAAGTAGACAGCAATGAGGGTTCGTTTGTCTATTTCTTTGCTTCCGATTGCGGCTTCTGCGCACAGACCACGCCGGTTTTAATGCCGCTTGCAGAAGATTTGGGCATCGATCTGCCGCAATTCAACCTGAGAGAATTCGAAGATCATTTTAGAAAGTATGCAATAAATTATACACCGACGCTTGCTTACTTCAAAGACGGCGTTGAAGTCGCGCGCTTGGAAGGCGGCATCAGCACCAATGGCAGCTCCGGTTATACAGAGCAGAACTACATTGATTTCTTCAATGAACACGGCGGCCAAGGAGCGGCAGCACAATGAAGACCGCTGGCCTTGTGAAGCTGCACATGTGGGATAAGCTGCTCATCGGCTTTACGATGATCATCCTATTTGCCGTCTTCATCGCTGGCTGCGGCAGCGCAGAAGAGAGTAATGAGAATCAAGGGCACTCGCACGGAGTTGCAGCTACCGAATCGGAGCAGTTGGAAACGACGGCATCGCTTGCCGATATGCCCGCGTTTCTTGACAATCATACTCCCTTAACGACGGAGCTTTACTCCGAGGTCGGCCAGTATATGGATATTTTGGAGATGATTCATTGTTATTGCGGCTGTATGGATGACGACCCTGCGCACGACTCCTTATTGCGGTGTTACCTCGCGGACGTCGAACCTGGCAAGGTTACCTGGTCTGATCACAGCACCTCCTGCGGCATTTGCAAGATGGAAGCCGAAGATGTGATCGCGATGGCCAAGCAAGGCAAATCCACCGATGAAATCATTGAAGCCATTGACGCAAAGTACAAACCAAACAACATGTAATCACTGACTTCTACGGATTTGCTGCAATAATGCCTCTAAGACACTGCAATACGATTCTTGTTCAACATAAAATCCCCTTAAAAAGGCTGTCAGCCGTTTTAAGGGGATTTTTAAGCTCCAGCATGTCCACAAAATAGGTTAAGCGCTTCCGATTATTATCATCATCGCCGATTTTTTACAGGGCTTCAACTTTAATCATGGGCATTGTCCCCGTGAAGACGCTGCTCGAGCGGTATCTTTGCCAGCTCACCCGCCGCCGAGGCCAGCAGCGGATCGGTAACCTCGATTTTGAATGCTTCGAACCTCGGAGCGGCTCCGGCTTTCGTCCTATCCGACAGCCCGCTGACATACTTTTCGAGCGGCTCCAGTGCGTGCCTGGAATGATGGCGCACCTGTTCGATATTAAGCCCCATATGATCGTCCGGGTAGCCCTCAAGCTTCTCCAGCGCCGCCGTGAACAGCTTCACAGCGCCCGAATAATTATCATTACGCCAATGATGCAGGCCGACAGCGACCTGAAGCAGCCCCTGATAGAACAGGTTCCGGCCTTCCTCCAGCCACAGCTCCTCCATAACTTCATGGCACTCGAAATAATCCTCATCTACATTGAACAGCACGACAAAATGAATATACTTTTCATCGTAGTTCATCTCAAGCCTGCCCGTTGTTTTTTTTGGCTCGCCTGATGGCTTCCTGAATATCCAAAGACAGCTCTTTTAGTCCCCAAGCGTCTTCCTGCTCCCACAGCTCATTAAACTTCAATTGAAACTGCGCCGCCTCGCGTACCCGATGATAGAAGTACAAATCTTGAATGCCGGAGAGCACCATCGAGACAATGTTGGACTTTTCTTCAAACCCGCGCTGGGCGTCTAATATCTCATGGCGGATGCTCGACATCTCATTATCCAGCAGAAAAGCCGCTTCCGCAGCCTTTTTCAATCGATTCCGTACATCGTCAGGCAAACTTTCCTTATATTTATAGTTAAGCGAATGCTCAATGGTTGCCCAAAAATTCATCGCCAGCGTGCGAACCTGAATCTCAGCCAATACCTTCTTGAAGCCAAGCGCCGTTTGTACCGGATATTCCACGATCATGTGGTAGCTGCGATACCCGCTGTCCTTGAAATTCGTTATATAATCCTTCTCATAGATCAGCGTCAGGTCCTTGCGGCCGCGAATCAATTCGGCGACTCGGCGAATATCGTCAACGAATTGGCACATAATGCGAATGCCCGCAATGTCCTCAATTCCGGATTCAATTTGGTCCATTGCTACATTTAACCGTTTTGCCTTCTCCAGAATACTCGATATACGTTTGACCCGGCCGGTGACGAATTCGATCGGCGCATAAGCTTCCCGCGCTTTCAGCTCGCCCCGCATGGTCTTGAATTTAACCTTCAGTTCTTCTACTGCTTGTTCATATGGAAGCAAAAAAAGATTCCAGTCCCTTCCATCCATTCGATCGCCTCCAAATCCGTTTATCGATGTTCTGCTCCGACCGCATCTGACAAATGACGATACCCGTCACGCCGCAGCCTCTCTAGCAGACCAGCGTTCATTTCTCGAAGCAGCCCTGGGCCGCGATAGATCAATGCGGTATACACCTCAACCAGGCTGGCACCGGCGCGGATTTTATCGTATGCGTCATCCGCATTGAAAATGCCCCCCGACCCGATAATCGGCAGTTTGCCCCACGTCTGTCGGTAGATGCTGCGGATCACCTCAGTTGACCGATCCTTCAGCGGTTTGCCGCTTAAGCCGCCTGCTTCCGCGGCATGCTTCTCCGTCAATCCATCGCGCTTGATCGTCGTGTTCGTCGCGATGATCCCGGATGCCCCGCTGTTCATAATCGTATCCACCGTGAATTCGAGCTGCTCATCGGTCATATCCGGCGCAATCTTGACCAGCATCGGCTTAACTGGGGCGCCGTGCTTGCCGGCTTGCTCAGTCATTTCCCCCGTTACAGCAGACAACAGCGTCTTTAACTCGTCGCCATGCTGCAGCGCCCGCAAATCCGGCGTATTCGGAGAGCTGATATTAACAACGAAGAAATCTCCATACGCATATAAACGCTTAATACAAGCGCGGTAATCCTCATGCGCCAATTCATTCGGTGTTGTTTTATTTTTGCCGATATTAACGGCAAGCGGGATACTATGAATCCGGCGTTCCGCTAACCGCTGCGCCATCATGTCCACGCCATCATTGTTGAAGCCCATCCGGTTGATAAGCCCTTCATCGGCAGGAAGACGGAACAATCGCGGCAATTCATTGCCGGGTTGGCCCTTTGGCGTTACGGTTCCCACTTCAATAAAGCCTAGTCCGATACTTGAAAACCCATCCACCGCTTTTGCATTCTTGTCCAGTCCGGCAGCCAGGCCGACCGGAAGCGGAAAGTGCAGGCCGAACAGATCAACTGCTAATTCCGGCGCTTTCTGTACACCATACATCGCTTGCAGAAGCGAAGTCATTCCTGGCAGCTTACCTGCCATGTGGAGGCCGTCGATGGTCAGATGGTGGGCTTTTTCCGGATCCATCTGAAATAGCAACGGTTTTGCTAATTTAGTATATAACACTATTGTTCACTCCGTTCCCCATTTATGCTCTACGTTTCAGTTTATCTTTTTCTCGAACAAAAGAAAAGAGCCCGGTTCCCCGAGCGGTATTGCGGCATAGATCGTAAACGGTTACAATGAAAGGGCAAAAAGATTACATAGAACAGAAAGGTTGATTGAATATGAGCGCAAATCGCAAAAGACCCCCTGCCCTGCGGCGAAAGCCTAATGAGGAAGTGAATAAAAAAGCGCTGATCTGGCTCATTTCCAGCTTTGGTCTTATTGTTATCATCGTCGCATTGCTGCTTATTTTCTCGTAATATCTTGTCCGCCCAACCAACGATATATCACACCGGGGTTTGTCTCATCCTGCTGCGGCGTCAAAGCAAATATGCCAATCGGCTCCAGCAGGCTCTTGGGAAGGCCCCCGCTTTTGATCGTTACCTGCGTGCCCAGCGGCACCAGGTCATACAATTCCTCCACATCCTCTTTCCCCATCCTTATACAGCCTAACGATTCGTCCTTGCCGATTTTGTCCGGCTCATTCGTTCCATGAATCGCATAGCGGGTGTCTGATAATGTCATGCCCCGGCTGCCAAACTCGCCGTCATCGCGGCCATTTGGATTTTTCACCTTCTCACTAATATAAAAACTTCCCTCAGGCGTTTTATCACCGCCCAGACCAACGGCGTAGCTTCGCACAATCACATCGCCGCTCATGACAGCCAGCCGGTGATTAGAACGATCCACAACGATCTCCAGGGGCTGCTGCGGCAAATTAATGCTCTCATAATTCCCGAATCTTGAAATGGTCGTATCGGTTGCCATACGCTGCATTTCCCTTTGCGTTTCCGTACCCGGTTCGCCGGCACTGCCGCTGTTTGTTTGATGTTTGATTTCTTTTAATAGAAATGGAAACATCGCCTTCATCATTTTCGAATCCCCTGCCAAAACATTCGCCGGATAAGGCCGCACCAGCTCATCCAGTTCCTTGGGCCAGCGTTTATACATCATTTGATATTGGTAGATTGCGCTGGCAAGCACCCAACGCTGCTCCTGTTCCATAGACCAATCTCGCAGCGTTCTCTTCGCTGCGGTCGCATCCGTCGGCTGGCAAAGGCAGGTCGCCGCATCATGAAGGCCTACATCCAGCATTGCCCCGCTTGCCGAACGATTAGCCGAGAGTAATACCTTCATATGGCTTGACCATCTCCGGTAGCCGTCTTCCTCCTCCATTCTCACTGCAAGCGCTGACTCACGTTTCATTCCGCTGCCGTAAATGATCTTGCTGAGCACATCCCCGATCAATTCCGAATCGGCTCCATTCACGAAAGCGATCGTCATACCAGGCAACACCTCTGGAGCCTGGGAGGAAGAGGCCGGCAGCATCGGTGAATCCGCTGGACCCGTCAAGCCAGCCGAAGCCTCGGTTAGCTCATTGACTTCAGAATGCTGCGTTTTCGGTATGACGATGAACACACAGAGCAGCAGGAACGCCACAAGCAGCGAAGAGCGCATAAGCAGCACTTTCCGTTTGCGTTTGCGCTCCCATTGCTCCACCGCTTCACGGTGCTGCTGGACGCTTTGTTCCACTGCTGCGCGCTGCTGCTGCACAATGGGATGCTGTTTGGTTTCAAATGCTTCATATACATCTCCTGCTTGAATAAAACAGTAGTTTGCTTTCGCTTCCTTGCCAATCAGCATGTATTCCTTGCCAAGCAAATACCATGCCATTCGGTTTCCGGGGTGATTTTTGACGAATAACTTCAGATAGACGATTTCCTCGCGCTGTTCCACCCCGCTTCCCTCCAATTCAGCTGATTATTTCTATTATCGGCAAAAAAGTTCAGCTGAATTAGTGTACCTGGCAGGCAATGGTTTTGAGCATCATTTCCGGGAACAAAAAAAACCCCCGCTTTGTCGGAACAAAGCCGGGGTTTCAAATGAATCGGAAAACGGATTACATATTAAATGGTTCGTCTGCAATTTTGATGGAATCCGTCGGGCAGCCGTCCGAAGCATCCTGCAAATCATCATAAAGATCTTCAGGAATTTCTGTGTTACCTTTGTTACCGTCATTTGAGTAGATTACTTCCGCCAAACCTTCATCGTCGTAATCATAAATGTCAGGTGCGGTTGCTCCGCAAGCTCCACAAGCGATGCATGTGTCCTTTTCAACCCAAGTGTACTTAGCCATGGAATTTCCCTCCTAAATTCTATCGTTTCCCAATTATAATAACTAAACCTTCATTCCTCAATATATAACAAACCTTCGTCTAATTGCAAGGATGTCCCGCGAATTTTCCGGTTTCTAATTAAAGTTGAAGGATCTTCGCCCAGCATTCCCGCTGTCAATACCGCACTTTCCCCAAATTTGTTGCGCAGCTCGTCCATCGTTTTGGTAAGCGCCGCTTTCTTGGGCTGCTCTTTATATCCGAATAGATCCAATTGGATCGCAGCTTCCCGCCGGGATGTCAGATTCTGCAGCGTGACACCGAGCAGCCGAATCGGCTTCTCTTCCTTCCAGTGGCGATCAAAGAGCTGGCAAGCTTCACGGTACACCTCATCCGTCGACTCCGTCGGCGTTGTCAATGTAGTCGATCGGGTGATCGTTTTCATGTCAGGAGTACGGATAGTGATCTGAACAGTGGCTGTGACGAGCTGCTGCCTGCGCATACGGCGGCAGGTTTGATCGGCCAGATTAAGCAGCACTCGCCGGACATCATCACGTTTCCTAACATCATGCGGCAGTGTTGTTGTATGTCCGATTGATTTATTTCGTTCCCGGTCTGGATTGACCGGTGAATCGTCAAGTCCGTTCGCAGCCTGCTTCAGCCAAGCCCCCATTACGCCGAATTGGTTGATCAGCAGCCCCTCATTCGCTGTTGCAACCTGTCCGATCGTGTACAAGTTCAGTCTCCTTAGCTTCTCCGCGGTTTTGTTGCCAATGCCGAATAAGGTTTCACTGGGCTTATCCCATAATACGCTTGGCACATCGCGAATGCGCAATATGCTGAGGCCGTTGGGCTTTTTTATATCGGAGGCCATCTTCGCAAGCAGTTTATTCGGAGCAATCCCGACAGAGCATGGAAGCGACCATTCGGAGCGAATGCGGCTTTGAATGGCGCTTGCGATTTCAAGCGGTGTGCCAAATACTTTAGAGCCGGTTATATCCAGATAACATTCATCGATCGACACAGGCTCGACAAGCGGCGTGTATTGCCTGGCGATGGACATAAAGCCCCTGGAATACTTACGGTACAAATCAAAATCGGGCGAGATTAAAATAAGCTCGGGACAGAGCCTCAACCCTTCCCGGACGGTCATCCCCGTTTTTACACCCCGGCTTCGCGCAGCATATGAGCAAGTTACGATAATGCCTTTGCGCAGCTCGACACTGCCGGCTACCGCCGTTGGTTTACCACGGTAGACATCAGGCTCTTCCGCCTCATGAACGGAGCAATAAAATGCGTTCATATCCAGATGAAGAACAACCCGGCCATTCGCCGGATAATGCTCATGAACCTGTTTCATTTCCTTGAGCATCCCCTCTATATGGTGTTTACCAACCTCCCCTTCAGCATACATTTTGATCATGGGCAGGTCAATCTGCCATCCGTCCCACTTTTAGGCATCACTTTTCACAAAAAAACGGCGTTATAACTCTACATTCACCGCAATAAATGGTATAATCATAAAATATGACTTTGTATTGGCTGAAATGAAGGAGGAAGCGTCCCGCATGACCCAACAAATCTCAATTTTCGATACGACGCTGCGCGATGGAACACAAGGTGAAGGGATTAGCCTATCGGCAGACGATAAGATCAAAATCGCCCAGAAGCTGGATGCTTTGGGAGTTCATTATATAGAAGGAGGCAATCCTGGCAGCAACAGCAAAGACATCGAGTTTTTCAAACGCGTGAAGTCCTTAAACCTCAATGCCAAGATTACCGCCTTTGGCAGCACCAGACGCAAGAACAGTAGTGCCGAGCAGGACAGCAGCCTGGTACGGATCGTCGAATCGGGCGTCCCCGCGGCTACGCTTGTCGGCAAGTCATGGGACTTCCATGTGCATACCGCACTGCAGACCACGCTGGAAGAAAATCTCGCGATGATCTACGATTCCTTTGCCTTTCTCAAACGCAACGACATGGAAGCGATCTATGATGCCGAGCATTTCTTCGACGGGTACAAACATAATCCGGAGTATGCCATTGCCGCGCTTCGCAGCGCTCAGGACGCAGGTGCAGACTGGATCGTGCTGTGTGATACGAACGGCGGAACGCTGCCCAATGAAATTCACGAGATCGTAGCCAGAGTGCGAGCGGAATTATCGGCGCCGATCGGGATCCATACGCATAACGATTGTGAGCTTGCGGTTGCCAATACATTAGCTGCGGTTGGCGCAGGCGCTACTCAGGTGCAAGGCACGATCAATGGATATGGCGAGCGCTGCGGCAATGCCAACCTGTGCTCCATCATTCCTAACCTGCAGATCAAGATGAATTATTCTTGCATCAGCAGCGAGCAAATTGCTCAATTGACGAATGTCGCACGGTATATTAGCGAGATCGCCAATGTGCACATGCCCGTGAACCAAGCGTATGTCGGCAATGCTGCATTTGCCCACAAAGGCGGCATTCACGTTTCGGCGATTATGAAGGACTCCAAAACGTACGAGCATATCGCACCTGAGCTTGTCGGCAATAAGCAGCGCATTCTCGTATCGGAGCTTGCGGGCCAAAGCAATATCATCTCCAAAGCGCAAGAGCTCGGCTTGGATGTGAATGCGAATAACGATAAGACAAAGCAGATCATCGACCGGATTAAAGATCTGGAGCATCAAGGCTACCAGTTCGAAGGTGCGGATGCTTCGCTTGAACTGCTGCTGAGAGAAGCGTTCGGCGGCGAGACCAAAGAGATCTTCAAGCTCGAATCCTTCAAAATGCTGGTGGAGAAAAATGCCGGCCAGATGGTATCCGAGGCGATCGTCAAAATCAATGTCGACGGCGAGACGGTTTATACCGCAGCAGAAGGCAATGGACCGGTCAATGCGCTGGATAACGCACTGCGCAAAGCGCTGATGCAGTTCTACCCGAACATTATGAACATCCATCTCTCCGACTACAAAGTCCGGGTGATTGATGAAAATGACGCAACGGCTGCCAAGGTTCGCGTTCTGATCGAATCCACCGATTTTGACAACACATGGAGTACGGTTGGCGTTTCGAGCAATATTATTGAAGCGAGCTGGGAAGCATTGGTCGACAGCATCCGTTACGCCCTGTTGAATATGGCCAAAGTAGAAAGCCAAGCCATCGATACGCGCGAGAGGCTGGGCTTAGTAAATCACTGATGAAAAGCAATCAAGACCGTCCGAATTCCACTTCGGGCGGTTTTCTTATGTATTGGCTTGTCGTCGTACTTTTCTCAACACAATAAAAGAGCACTATCCGCGACGGATAGTGCCCTGCTCATAATCGTCCAGGTTAAATCTCGGCCCACTTATCAATCAATCGTTCCCACTCCTGTTTGGAGATGACCCCTGTAATGCGCTCGCGAATGACGCCATTGCGGTCGATTAACAGAGTCGTAGGGAATTGGGATACTTTGTACAAGCTTGTCGCCACTCCGTCACGGTCCATCAGGATTGGAAAAGTAAGCTGGAAATCATCAACAAATTGCCGTGCTTGTCTTTCTTTATCATAAGATGTCGCATTGACGCCGTACAAGGCAATCACATCTCCGTGTGATTCATGAAGCTCCTGCAGATCCGGCGCCTCCAGCTCACAAGGACCGCACCACGACGCCCAAAAATTAACCAGGAGCAGCTTTTCAGTTTGTCCGCCTACAGCATAATTTTTATCATCCAGAGCGGGAAGCTCAAAGGCCGGTGCCGCAAAACCGCGCTTCGGCTGTGCATCCTCAGAGTGCGACGCGGCGACTTCCTTTTTTTCGTTATTTTGATAAATCGCAAGCGCAGCCAACATAACAACTGCAGCAAGAATCATGATATTTCTCTTCATGTCTAATACCCTCTTTCCTTTATCCTCGCTGATTTCATCATAACATTTTGCAGAATTGAAGCTCAAGCAAACGGGCACATTATGACGGAGCTACCACTTCGAATGTGACTGGAAGGTGAACAGCAGCGTGCAAAAATCAAAGAGCAAATGGCCCTGGATTGTTATAGACCGGAGACAACGGACATCCGAACCGTTAACTCAAAATAAATCGGAAACTAAGCAATCAACGTCCTCATCCAAATGGAAGGAATATGTTGCCCTTGCAACGGTTCCGATGGTGCTGGTGTTGGGCAATTCCATGCTCGTTCCGATTCTTCCCGATATGGAGCGAGAACTGAGCATCAGTGGATTTCAATCCAGCTTGATTATTACGTTATTTTCGGTTACGGCCGGTATTTTCATACCTTTTGCCGGTTATTTGTCTGACCGTTTCTCCCGCAAAGCAATTATCTTGCCTTCTCTGGGCTTGTACGGCGCTGCTGGTATTCTGGCAGGCTTCGGGGCTGTTTGGGGATCTTATGGAGTCGTTATCGCGGCGAGGACGCTGCAGGGGCTGGGAGCCGCCGGTACAGCTCCGATCGCAATGGCGCTGGTCGGCGATATGTACAAGGATGGCAATGAGAGCGAAGCGCTGGGATTGATTGAGGCGTCTAATGGCGCCGGTAAAGTTATCAGTCCGATTCTGGGCTCGCTGCTTGCGCTAATCATTTGGTATGCGGCTTTTTTTGCCTTTCCGATCTTCTGTGCGCTTTCCTTTATTGCGGTGATGTTTATGATTAAAGAGCCTTCCAGTAAGCAAGGACCTCCGCCAATCCGGCAGTACGTGAAACAAATCGCCGATGTATTCCGCAAGAAAGGGCGCTGGCTCATTCCTGCATTTCTCGCCGGATCGTTAGCCTTGTTCATTCTGTTCGGCGTATTGTTCTTCCTGTCCGATCTGCTGGAGAAAGAACCCTATCATATCGACGGCGTAGCCAAAGGCGGTGTATTGGCAATCCCGCTTCTCGGGCTGGTCGTCACCGCTTATCTAAGCGGCCGCATCATTAAGAACAACGGCCATCTGATGCGCATATTTATGAATGCCGGCTTATTGGGGATGGCCGTATCGTTAGGGGCAGCGATCATCCTTCATAAACAGCTGATTTGGTTGATCGCCTTGTTAACGTTATCCAGCATTGGCACCGGGCTGCTGCTGCCCTGCTTGAATACATTAATTACAGGATCGGTTGAACGGACGCACCGCGGTATGGTTACGTCCCTGTACAGCAGCCTTCGTTTTCTGGGCGTTGCATTCGGACCTCCCATATTCGGCTTTCTGACCTCCAAATCTCAGACGATTCTATTTGTCATCGTCTCCATTATGGCGCTCGCTGCACTCATCATGGTATTTTTCATGATCAAACCTCCGAAAAAAGCCGGTGATACGGCAGCCAAATGATTTCCGATATCGTATGGATAAGGTATACTTGTTACAACCTTTTTTCGTGGGAGAACGATGATGAACAAATCTGCAGCCTTTACATCTCAACATAGCGATATTCACATAACATCAGCGGCCTTTGGGCAGCTGTCCCGGTACTGCCAATCCGGTTTTCCCTTCGAAGCCTGCGGGATCCTGACAGGTCCTGCCCAAGCCTTATCAGGCACGGCTGCTATTATTACGGATATCCGGCCGGTCAAAAATATTAGCCGTCATCCCGAACAGTCATTTGTGTTTGATCCAATGGAGTGGGTAAAAACATTTTATGACATAAAAAAAAACCAACAACAAATTGTCGGTTTGTTTCATTCCCATCCTGGGGGAACGGCTGGTCCATCCATCGCGGATCTGGCCGGCTTTCCCAATGGTTTAGATACGACTTACTGGATTGTCTCTTTATCGCTCTCGAAATCACCGGCTGTATATGCATACCGGTTTGTAGAAGGGCATTTTTCGCCTCTAATGTTTACTCAAATAAGCGTATAAATCAGCAAGCGTCGTAATATTTCGCGATAACATCTCTTTGAGGTATTTTCTCCACAGCTGGGCGGTCATCAACGAATCCTGAAGGGCATGGTGGCGCTCTGTAATCGGTATGCCGTAGCTTTCCAGCAATTCATCCAAGCCATGTCCTTCCCGCTTGGGCTCCAGCCATTTGGATACCATCATCGTATCCAGAACCCGGTGGGACAGATTGACCTTAGACGTACGCCATAACGCGGCGTTTAAAAACTGCTTGTCATGGCCGCTTCCATGTGCGATCAGCACTCTTTTACCGATAAACTCCATGAAATCATGCAGCACCTGCATTAAATCCGGTGCCGTTTCCACCATCTCGTTCGTGATTCCAGTCAACGTAGTGATATGCTTTGGCACCTTACGCTTCGGATTGACCAGACTGTAGAATGTCTTCGTTTCATCTATTTCCTCATCACCGTGCAGCAGAACGCCGCCCACCGACAATATTTCATCGCCATTATAAGGATAAAAACCCGTCGTCTCCAAATCGAAGACGACGACCTCCAATTCCCGCAGCGGTTGATCCAGTACGGATTGCTTGCGCTGCTCTTTGCTAACCGATCGAATAAATGCCATTTGCTGTGCATTTTGAGCGCCCATCATCGACGCGATCGCTGGCGTAATTCCGCCCATTTTGTATAAATGCCACATGCGTCCGACACCTTTTTGCTGTTTCATGTCCTTCGCCTCCGCATTGCCTTACCCAAGCTTACCCATGGTTTGTTTGTATACACGGCGCTGAAGCTTCTGCCCTGTTTTCAGAGCTAGTTTCAGCTCGTCCTTCATTTCCTTCGTCAACCTGCTGCCGGCCAATTTTCCGTTGTTCGTAAACATGCCGTCCTCTGTGTGCTCAATAGTAATTAAGCGGAGCTTCAAAAATATACGGAATGTTTCCGCATACACGGAAGCATCCTCTGCCGCGAGCATGTCTCTGTTCTTTAACTCGCTTATCCGCTCCAGTGTGGAAGTTTCTCTAAGTCCAGCCTGAATCGCCATTAAGCGAATCGCATTGACCATCGGTATGTAAGCTCCATATTTAATGTCAATGCTGCCGGCTTCCTCGCCGTACTGCTCCTTAAGAAGTTGTCCGAACACACCGAGCAGCATCTTGTGGCGCATTGTATTTTCCAGCATACGACGGACGATAAGCGGCTTTGCAAGCGTGTCGGAATAGAATGCGTTTTTTAATTTCCGGGCCAGCTCGCGGTCTCCATAGACAAGCCTTCCATCGGCTACGATGAGCAGGTAACGGACAAATTCCCAGTCTGCTTCATCAAACCAATGATCCAGCTGTTTCTCCCAGTCCGTTATCGACATACACCATTGCGGATTGGAACTGATCACATTTCCATCACAGGGCGGATATCCCGTCTCCTGTAATGAAGCTACAATTGTGGAAGCAAGCTCTTTGAAGTATGTTTCAACTTTAGCTTTGTCATCCTCGCTATCCGGATTACCATATACAATACCGCTATCCTGATCACTTGATAACGTCTGCTCTTGCCTTCCCCCGCTGCCGAACAATAAATAAGCGTAAGGCACGGGGGGAGAACCCTTCCCCATCCGTGCCATATCCGCTTCTGCGAGGGCAATGACGCGCCTGATCAGCGCATCGTGCACCTCATTTAATTGGTCATAAAACTGCTCGACAGAGAGCGTTGGGAGCAGAGCTTCCATCCTATTGTGAACTTGATCCCGCAATCCGCGTAGCGCTGTAATCGTCTCGGCTGAACCGATCTCCCCCAGCAGCTGCACTCGCACCGGATCGCTCATTCGGCGCTCTCTCCCCTCGTCTTCGTCTTTATTATGCGTTCAAGTCTTGCTGCCCTTTTTTCATTTGCTCAGGATAACCATAAGCACCATGCTCGCTCAAGTCAAGACCGATAATTTCTTGCTCTTCACTTACACGGAAACCAGTCACCATCTTCACGATGGAGAGGACGATGAACGATACGATGAATACGAACGCGCCGCAGACGACGACACTTTCAAACTGTACCCACAGCTGTCCCCAGCCGCCGCCGTAGAACAAGCCTGGACGACCAACGCCAACGGTCTCAACAAGCTCAGGCGTTGCGAACAAACCATTTGCCAGCGTACCCCAGACACCTGCCGCACCATGCACGGACAAGGCAAAGATCGGATCGTCGATTTTCTTTTTCTCGAAGAATCTTTGGCTGAAGAATACCAGTACACCTGCGACCAAACCAATAACAACCGCCGCCCACGGATTAACGAAGGCACAAGACGCCGTGATCGCAACCAGACCGGCCAGCGCACCGTTAAGCATTGCAGTGATGTCAGATTTACCAAGCACGATCCAAGAGATCAGCATCGCCGCTACCGCACCGGCGCCAGCGCCGAGCTGTGTATTGAAAGCTACGAATCCGAAGAGACCATCGCCGACAGCAATCGTACTGCCTGCGTTAAACCCGAACCAGCCTACCCACAGAAGCAGTACGGAAAGTGCAGTGAAGACTTGGTTATGGCCCAAGATTTGGTTGGCAGAACCATCTTTATTGAATTTACCGATACGAGGCTTCAGCAAGATTGTTGCAGCCAGAGCCGCCATTGCACCGGACAAGTGAACGACTGTCGATCCGGCAAAGTCCTGTGCGCCGTCTTCAGCCAACCAGCCGCCGCCCCAGATCCAGTGAGCGACAATTGGATAGATAAGACCGACGTAGATCAATGTAAAGATTAAATAGGAAGAAAGTTTAGCGCGTTCTGCGAATCCACCCCAAGCGATGGAAAGTGAAATCGTTGCAAATGCTAATTGGAAAACAAAGAAGATTGCCGGTGATAGTCCATCATTTTCACCGTATACGATTCCCGGGTTATAGAAGAAATCACCTAATCCGATGAAGAGATTTCCACTTCCGCCAAATGCGAATCCATAACCGATCGCCCAGTAAATCAGAGAACCTAGTCCGAATGTGAAAATCGTTTTACCTGCAACGTGACCAGCATTTTTCATCCGGGTAGAACCGGACTCCAGAAGTATAAATCCGCCTTGCATCAAAATGACGAGAACTGCTGCGATCATGACCCAAAGCGAGTTAAGCCCCGTATTCAGCATTGCATTGGATGGCGCTTCTGCGAACGCCATTGCCGGGAACAATGTTAGCAATGCACCCACTGTAATTAATACTTTCTTGACCACTACGACCACTCCCTTAATGTGATGTTTCTTAACACTATCTGAAAGACTTAATGTCATTATAGTCAGAACCACTTCATTTGACAATAACCTTTTTGAAAAAAATCAAAAAAAATGCGAACAAAATCAAACGTTCGCCTTCCTATTTAAGAATAATGTTAAGTTTTTTCACTAATAATGCTCGAAATTTGGGTGATTATCTATCCATTCTTCGCTTTTTGATGATAATCTTGGAAATAGACATTCCATTCAGAATGCGAAAATTATGAAGAGTCTGACAAATCTATGTCATATATTGTTCACACAATCATAGGATTCAATAAACACATCAAACTATAACGTTTGACTGTATGGTTCGCTTTTCTGTATCATATAATGTATAAAGAAGATATTTAGATTTCGAAGGAAGGTGATGGCATTGGGGATACTACCTTGTACAGGATTGGCGAATTAGCCAAAAAAGCGAATGTCAGTCCACGCACAATCGACTTTTATACCTCGATTGGATTATTGGAGCCGCATAAGAGGTCAGCCAAGAACTATCGACTATATAATGACGAAACCTTGCAGCGACTTGAACGTATTGAACAAATGAAGAAAGAAAAATATACATTAGAAGAGATAAAAGCAAGTTTGAAGCAATGGAGCAAGGTATCGTCAGAGGAACATGTTTCGCGTAAGCTGACCGACCTACAGCTTCATTTAGAACAGCTGCAGCGTGAGGTTAAGGAATTAGAGCCGGTCATCCATCAGCTTAAGCCCCAGCAAGCCAAACATTTAACCAACAAGCTGATGCCCCAAACCGCAGCCTGCATCGAAGCGCTAATGCTCTTGCTTGGCAAAGGTCCGCTAATGTAATAATAACTATACTATGGAGGCGATCAAGACATGTTTTTTCACCCGATGGATTTTTTAATTATTATCGCATTCGGACTTTCGATCTGGGCACAGTTCCGGGTAAAAGGAACCTTTAACAAATGGGCCGGGGTTCAGACCGTGTACGGGCTTACCGGCTACGAAGCTGCTCGCCGGATGCTTGACAACAACGGCCTTCACGATGTGCCCATTGAACCGGTTCCAGGCCGTCTGACAGACCACTATGACCCGATTAACCGTGTTGTTCGTCTTTCTGAGCCTGTATACTATGAAAATTCGATTTCTGCAGTTTCCGTTGCATGCCACGAGGTAGGACACGCCATTCAGCACAGTGAACACTATCCGATGTTAGTGCTTCGCCATCGCATGTTCCCGGTCGTGAATCTGACTTCCGGTATCGCGCCATTCCTGTTGATTGCCGGATTTTTGTTCCAATCGATGGGATTAATCGGTCTTGGTATCATTTTCTTCTCCGCCGTTGTAGCCTTTCAGCTTGTTACACTGCCTGTTGAGTTCAATGCCAGCAGCCGTGCGCGCGATCTGATGATTTCCGAAGGCTTCATTACCAACGATGAAGAGCGCGGCGTGGCCAAGGTTCTAAATGCGGCGGCTCTCACGTATGTAGCTGCAGCGCTGATCTCCTTGCTCGAGTTGATCAAGTACATTATGATCTTTACACAGAACAGAGAATAATCTGACCTATACAAAGATTTACAAAAAGCCAGCGGTTATCCGCTGGCTTTTTGGCGTCGTTATATGTTTAATCGGTTTTCTGAATATGAGCAACCTTTATCTTACTCCATATCCTTTTCCAATTCTTTTTTATAATGCGTTCTTCATAAATGTTTGCCCTTTCTTTCGATTCCTCAAAATACGGAGTTGGTTTTAACACCAAATTGACTGCATCTTCTATTCCACAGGGGGCTGTTAAGACAACATGATTGTGATCATCTAATGTAAGCCCCAGTGCTGTCGCAGTTTCTGGAAACTTTGAGATGGCATCTACTGATGAAGAATAAGGCGGTATATTATTTACCACGTGCATTCTTGCTTCATTTTTGACAGACCAAGGTATGTTGGGTTTAATGCTTCTTAGCTTCTTCTCCAATTTCTTTTCTGTTTTTTCATCAAGATTGCTTTTATCAAAATAGATTACATCTACATCCGGCAATGATGTTCTTTCAGTAAAGCCGTGTTGCACATCCCAAATTTTAGAGCGCACAAATCCCGCACAGACCCACCAATCAGGTAAATGTAAAGACTTTGCGGTTTCTAATATATCCATCATCCACGCGTCTTCTTTAACAAGTTGAATAATGTCTTGTTCATTTATTACGTTCAAAGTTATTCCCTCCACGAACATATATTCCTATTATATCTAATATCAAAAGGATTGGAAGAAATTTCTTAGATAAAATAGATCATATCATTGTTGATATCTTTTCGTGCTCGACAAGAACTAAAAAGCCTCTTGAGGATTTCTCAAAAGGCTCAATGTCAATATTTATGACGGTCAGAACTTAGTAATAAAATGAGAGCTTAATTCTGGCGTTCTGCAAAATAATCAATCAGGAATTTATGAAACACCTTCGCCACTGACGGCAGCTTCTGTGTATTTCGTCTGATCAGTCCGATCGTTCTTGTCACCTGCGGGGAATGTACACGCACCTTAGCCGGCTGTAATGGCCCAGTCTGATATAATGCCATCTCCGGCAGCAGACTGACTCCCATGCCAGCTGCAACCAATCCCCTGATCGTCTCCGTCTCTTCCCCTTCAAAACCAATTCGAGGCGTAAATCCAGCCTCTAAACAAGCCTTCCACACGAGAGGACGCAAGGAGTAACCATCGCTAAACAGAACAAACTCTTCATCCTTCAGTTTCTGCAGTTCAATTGCATGTTCTCCGGCTAATGGATGGTTCGGCGGGAGAACGGCAAAAAGCTCCTCTGTCAGCAGGATTTCTCCCGAGACATGCTCATGGCCCTCTGGACATGGAGAGATAAAGGCCAGATCGATTTCACCTTTAACGATATCGCGGATCAGCGAGGGATACATGCCCTGCTTAAACTTAAACCGTACATTGGGATGCAGCTTCCGAAACTCCGACACAACCTGAGGGATGAGTTGAATGCCCAAGCTGTGGGGAAACCCGAGGCGAATCTCTCCCATCTCCGGATCCATGAACTCATGAATCTCCACAACTGCGCGCTCCAGATCAGTTAGAACGACCTCCGCCCGCTTCAGAAACAATTGGCCGACCGGCGTGAGCTGCAGATTCCGTCCTTTCTGGATGAACAGTTGTACACCTAACTCCTCTTCAAGCTGATGAATCTGCCGGCTGACCGCCGACTGCGCCACATGCAGCTCTTCCGCCGCTTGGGTGACATGTTCTTTTTTAGCTACCTTGACAAAATAATAAAGCTGACGCAGTTCCATGACGTAGGATTACGCTCCCCTTCTCTTTAGTAACGCCTTTTATCTTTTCTTGCAAACAACCCGAATAATGCAAATCCGCCGACAGCCCCTCCGATATGGGCCCATATGTTAATGCCAGGTACAATGATGGAGTATATCACACCGAATATCAAAATGGTGTACACCGTTTTTCGCGATGCTTCATCCAGACTGTATTTACGGAGCACCGCCAGGTGCAGATAAGCGCCAAACACACCGTAGATCGCACCAGATGCACCGGCAGATAAACCAGGCCCTGTATTCAAAAATGCGCTGAACACATTGCCGCTTATGCCGCACAGCAAGTAAAAGACAGCATATTTAGCGGAGCCCAGCAGCTTTTCGAGCGGTGGCGCGAATACAAGTATTGAAAAGCAATTGAATAATAGATGCTCCCAGCCGATATGCAGGAATTGAGAGGATACATACCGCCAAGGCTCCTCCAACCCCCATGGATTGCCGGGAAACTGGATAAAAGCTCCGAAGCGGATTAAATTTAAAGTATTTGTAGAGCCGCCCATTAATTCCAGCAATGCGAACAGAACGAGATTGACCGCAAGGATCGCCGATGTCACCGGGTATAATCTCAAATAGGAACGGAAGCTTTCGTAACGCAGAAAAATCATCCCTCGTTCCCCTTTCCAAAGATTGATTCTAAAATTGGACAACCATCTTTCATTATGATTATAATAAACCTGTTAAAGATCTTACAAATAGAGGAGGATTCATTTATTATGACGCAAGAACGTACAGGTGTTGCAACTTTGAAGGGTAACCCAATTACGCTGATTGGCCCCGAACTCAAAAAAGGTGACAAAGCTCCAGACTTCCAATTGAACAAATCTTTGGTTGATGTTGTATCTCTCAACGATTACGCTGGTAAAGTTAAGCTTATTAGCGTCGTACCTTCCATTGATACTGGCGTGTGCGATGCACAAACCCGCCGTTTCAACGAAGAAGCCGGCAAACTCGGCGAGAACGTGATTATCCTCACCGTCAGTGTTGATCTTCCGTTCGCACAATCCCGCTGGTGCGGTGCTGCAGGCGTTGACAAAGTAGTTCTGCTCTCAGACTACAAAGACAACAACTTCGGCAAAGCGTACGGCGTACTCATCAACGAATTGAAGCTGGATATGCGCGCGATCTTCGTTCTTGATGCCGACGATACCATTCAATACGTAGAAGTGCTTAAAGAAATGACTGAGCACCCTGATTATGACCAAGCACTGAACGCAGTAAAAGCATTAATCTAATTGTATACCAAGCAGGAGTTGCTGTCACCTAAATGGTCGGCTTCACTGCATGGCCCTCCAAAAAATAAAGCGAGTGAAGGGAAATCCTTCCTCGCTTTTATTAATTTATGGATTTGTAACTTTATAAACGGCTAATTTTTTATCAAGAGTCCGATAAATATCAAGGATTACACGATAATTGGAGCCCAAATCACCAAATGAACCACGGGAGGCCGAATAAATATCAACTGCTGTCGTCAATGGATTCGTACCGATAATAGAAACCGTAATATCCATCGTCCTTCCGGTGACCGTTCTTTTCTCCAGAACGATCTCACCGACCGACTGCACTTCATGAAGCACCTTATAACCCTGCATCTTCTTCAACGTAGATACGACTTCATCCCATGCCTTGTCTTTAGAAAGCTTGTAATAATGGGATTTCAGTTCCGGATCCTTCGCTTTGTCCCCTGTCTGTTCGAAACTGCGCAGCAGCCCGATCAGCGTTCGCTTAAGCAACGACCATCTCCCCCTCCAACATCTATGTATCAGAATGGATACCGGTAAATACGTATCCATGAATGAAAGCAGTAACCCATTATTTTCACACTCTGACAGCATACGAGAACGGCTCCTTCTCGACGATGGAGAGTAACCGTTTTCTTTGCAGAAATTATAAAACCCGCTGATGCCGTCCGACTTGCTTGTTTCTGAACCCGCTCTCGCAGGTGGGTGTCCGCAGAAACGGTTTTGAGATCCCTTTTCGAGGGCATGTCAGCCGCGTTCCAATCTAGGTCTCCCGTGAAACAGCCATTGGTTCAAAACAACGTTAAGCCGTAACGAGCATCGCAGGATGTACTGAATATTATAGACGCTTTAAGAATAAAAGTAAACCGCAAGCAGCCCTCTGTTATTTTTTAACGTTTTCCTCTTCTTTATAATCCTGTCTTTCTTCGGCTGATCTCAATGCCTCATCATCCGCCTGCGCTTCCTCCTGTGCCTGCTCCGCCGCTTTCTCCTGCTGCTCCTTGAGCTTTAAGAAAATCAAGTGGAAGTTGTAGAAGGAGACGAGCGCAATCATGCTCCCCATGAAGAAAGGAATGAGGAACGTGAACTGCATGCTGAAGAAAACGATCGCACCACTGATGATAACCGTCGACAAGGAACGAAACGGCTTGCCGATTGTAATCAGAATGGCGTTCTTAAGCAGTTGAAAGGTCTTCATGTGGTAATGAACCATCATTGAGAAATAGTTAAACATGGAGACGAACAGCAAGAATATTAATCCGATAAAGATAAATGAAAGGATCTGCAGGGAGTTTAACTCATTCAGATAAACCCGGTAATCCACGAACATAATCGTATAAAGCAGCGTATACAAAATTCCGCCGAACATGCTTTGCACATAGTTCTCTTTATATCCTTTGAAATAGGTTTTGAATAACGGGACATCCGTGTCCCCCATCACCCATTTGCGCACGACTGCGTATAATGCTGCAGTCGCCGGAAAGAACGTAAAAGGCGCCACTACGGCCGCTACGATTAATCCGCTGAACAACTGGCTCTCATTCTCTGAAAACAACAATGCTGTTGCAAGAAAGAACACAAACGGCAATGAACAGATGATCCAAAGAACATTCGTGACGGATAAACGCATTATCCATTCGGATATTTTGTAAAAGCCCCCCATGAGGCCTCTCATTTCCATGCAAGTTTCCTCCCGACGAAAACGGTATCATTACCAAATAAAGTTATAAATAGCAGCTTCCGGTATCCGCCAGCTTCGCCAGACATGACGAAACCGGGGTTCCGTAAAGCCGCGGCACCTATCCGCGCCGCGGCTTTACGGATTATCCCGGTTCATCAAATCATTTATTTACAAAATCATCAGATGAGCTGCGCGGACGGCGCGACTCTCCGCGGTTGTCATAACGGCTGTCACTGCGGCCTTCAGATCTGCCGCGGCCCCCGTCACGGCTTCCGCTTTTGCCATAACCGCCACGGTTGGAGTCTCCACCACCACGGTTATCACGCCCGCGAGGCGTACCGCTTCCACTCCGGTTGCCGCTGCCGAATGGACCGCCGGAGAAACGGCGGCCGCTCGAACGGACATCCGGTCTGCGTTTCTTCGCACGGATCGGATCTTCCGGCGTCAGCTCGACGTTGACATCCTTCTTCTCACCGGTAAGCAGCTTCATAGCCGCAGCCAGCAGGTGAACCGAATCGTAACGCTCCAAGAGCTGGATGGCACTAGCCTTGAACTCGCTGAATTCTTCATTTTGAACAATCTCAAGGAGACGTTCAGCCGTTACGCGCTGTTTGCCCTCAATCGCCTCTGCCATGCTAGGCAGCGGTTTTCTGGCGATGCGCTGACGGGTAACCTTCTCAATGAAGTGAAGATGGTCGATCTCGCGCGGTGTCACGAACGAATAAGCAATGCCCTCTTTGCCAGCTCGTCCAGTACGGCCAATGCGGTGCACATAGCTCTCTGGATCCTGCGGGAGGTCAAAGTTAATAACATGCGTCACGCCGGAAACGTCCAAGCCTCGAGCTGCAACGTCCGTCGCAACCAGCACGTCAATACTGCCGTCGCGGAATTTGCGCATGACGTTGTCACGTTGGTTCTGCGACAGGTCACCGTGCAATCCGTCAGCGGAGTATCCGCGTTTTTGGAGCGCTTCGCTAAGCTCGTCTACACGACGCTTCGTACGTCCGAACACAATAGCAAGCTCCGGTGATTCCATATCAAGCAAACGGCTAAGCGCTTCGAACTTCTGGCGTTCATGCACTTCAATGTAAGCTTGCTCGATTAGCGGTGCAGTGATGTTCTTCGGAATAACCGATACATGCTCTGGATTTTTCAGGAAGCGCTGCGCCAGCTTCTGGATGTTAGGCGGCATTGTTGCCGAGAACAGCATCGTTTGACGCTCTTCCGGAACGAGGCTAAGAATGGAAGTGATATCTTCCATGAAGCCCATGTCCAGCATTTCATCCGCTTCGTCCAATACGACGGTTTGTACATCGTCAAGACGAATGGTCTTACGGTTAATGTGATCGAGCAAACGGCCTGGTGTGCCGATAATAATCTGCGGTTTCTTTTTGAGTGCGCGGATCTGACGCCCGATATCTTGTCCCCCATAAATCGGCAGCGAACGTGTGCCTTTATAACGAGACAATTTTCCAATTTCCTCAGCCACTTGAATGGCCAATTCCCGGGTCGGGGTCATAATAAGCGCAACGATACGGTCTTCGCTGACAGGAATTTTGGAAATGAGCGGAATACCAAATGCAGCCGTCTTTCCTGTACCTGTCTGTGCTTGACCGATCAAATCGCTGCCACCCAGCGCGATCGGGATTGATTTGTCTTGAATCGGGGTTGATTCCTCAAAGCCCAATTCAGTGATAGCTTGCAACACCTTTGGTTCCAAGCCAAATTCAGTAAATGTTTTCAAACTTATTCAAACTCCTTTTTTTGTAAAGCCTACTTAAAAAATATCCCTTTTATTATAACACAACTTTGTTTATGAATACCAGCAAAGCTATTTTACTAATACTAAATTGTAAAATCGGCTTCAGGAATCCCCTGTTTGATTCGAAAGGAGCGAATCCTTTGCTCTATTTGCGTATATCAGGTACCGTTCTCGTCATGCTGTCAGGCGCTTTGTTCGTTGCCTTCGGCTTCAACATGCTGCTTATCCCGCACGGATTGCTGAGCGGTGGTGTTTCCGGCATTTCAATGATGATCGGTTATCTGACTGGCGGCAATATCGGTTGGTTGTACTTTGCGGTCAATCTTCCGATCCTCATATGGGGATTATTTTCGCTTGGTCGAAGATTTGTAATCTGGAGCATCGTCTCTGTCGTTGCCGCTACGTTCTGGATGCAGGTCATCCCTGTTAAGCCCATCGTAGACGACCCGCTCCTAGGGGCGGTTTTTGGAGGGGTTATTGTCGGGTTTGGAAGCGGAATTGCTCTTCGGCAAGGCGGTTCATCGGGCGGCTTTGATATCATCGCATCAATTGTAACACGCAAGCGTGATATTCCTGTCGGTATCGTCATCTTCATTTTGAATGCTGTGGTTATTTTCGTATTAGGCTTGCTTATCCAGGATTGGGACGCGGCATTGTACTCCATGCTTTCGATCTTCGCTGCAGGCAAGGTAGTGGATATTATTCATATCCGGCATGTGAAGGTGACTGCGTTCATCATCACGGGCGAAACCGACCGCATGATCAAAAAGCTGCTGGAGCGCCCGCGAGGCGTCACGATTATTCGAACAAGAGGCGCATTCTCAGCCGCGGAAAAAGACATGCTGATGACGGTCACAACACGTTATGAGCTCGCTGAATTGCGCAAAACAATCAAGCGGCTCGATCCAGGCGCATTCGTTAACATTGTGGAAACGGTAGGTGTTATAGGCGATTTTCGCCACCCTGGGTGATGAGCCCGAGCATGGTATGGACTCGTATGGATTTTGCTGCCACAGGCTAGGTTTTTTCAGAAGCTCCTGTTATAATAAGGGTATCCCCGATATTTAGGTTTCATGCCATACGTTTTACCCTGCTTTCTTTGACAAACTCGAGGAAAGGGTGATGCAAGATGGATATGCAAACTGTAACACTATCGCGGATTGTGGAAAAGCTGGTGCCCGAATTGGTGCCTTTCCTCACGGAGCGGGAGCTGCAATTAAGCATCGTCCTTCGCGATGGATTGGCGGTACTGGAGCCAGAGGACGCGATTGAGATCGTGCACCACAGTATTTGTGAGGTTCAAAAGCAAGTTTTGCTGCAATAAGCTTTACACGGGAGCGCGCATGCGTTCCCGCTTTTTTTTGCCTAGGAGCTGTTGGAACTGCATATACTTACAATGTAAATAGTTCGAACGGCAAATCTTCATTTTTCTCCAAAATCCTACAAAATACCTCTTTTTATAAATGGTTAAACTAGCTATAATCAATTCATATTCTAGCAGGGAGAGGACACCAATGGAGATTATTCTATCGATTCTTATGATGCTGTACGGTTTGATGACAGGAGGCGGCGGAGAACCAAACCTATCTCTCGATCATATTTTAACCACCACTACAGCAGCCGGACAACACATGATACAATCAGACAACCCTGGAGAGGCAACTGAAGAGAAGAGCAATCTTTTCGTCAAAAAGGATCCTCTGCCCGATGCACCCCCTATCAAAGGAATCTATGTCACCTCCCACACCACCGGCGTCTCCCGTATGGACACACTGCTGAAGCTGCTTGATGAGACCGAATTAAACAGCATGGTAATTGATATCAAAGATGATTACGGTTACATTACATACCCTACCGACAATCAACAATTGCTGGAGTACGGTACGACGCAGAAAAATATACGCGACATCAAAGCGTTAATGGCCCGACTGGAAAAACACAAGGTGTTTCCAATTGCCCGAATCGTCGTTTTTAAAGACAGTGTGCTGGCCGAAAAGCACCCCGAATTATCATTCATCAATAAGGACGGAACGATATGGCAGAATGGCCGGAAGGAGAGCTTTGTCAATCCATACCGGAAGGAAGTCTGGGATTATAATATTGCAGTTGCCAAAGAAGCCGCTAAGCTTGGTTTTAAAGAAATTCAATTCGATTATGTCCGTTTCCCTGAAGGTTTTGAGCATAAAGCCGACAACCTGAAATTTCATTCCATAGAAGAGAGCCGCGTTGATGTGATCGCGGGCTTCGTCAAGTATGCAAGAGAGCAATTGGAGCCGCTTGGCGTTCGGGTTTCCGTCGATATTTTCGGTTATGCCGCCTCAGTTCCTGCTGCCGAAGGAATCGGGCAGGATTTCGTCAAAATTTCCAAGCATGTCGACGTGATCAGTCCAATGGTGTATCCGAGCCATTACAGCACCGGCTGGTTTGACCAGAAGGATCCAGATAAAGCGCCATATGCAACGATTAAAGGCTCTATGGTGGACACGCACAAGAAGCTGGATCCGCTCGGGTCGCACAAACCGATTATCCGGCCGTGGATACAGGATTTCACCGCCAGTTGGCTCGGCAAAGGGCGTTATATTAAATACGGCAAAGCTGAGGTGCAGGCGCAGATCGATGCGCTCAGGGATACCGGCATCGAGGAATACCTGCTCTGGAACGCCGGCAACAAGTATACCGAGGGAGTCGATTATTGAATTAGGCATACCCGCCGTGAACGACGGGGCTTAAAAGCTTTGGTTTTACCGCATTCACTGCGCAGTCGAATGTTCTTCCGATCGCTGTTGTTCCCGGATTCCCTTGAATGAATAGGCCGAGGCGGGAATCCGGGAACAAAGGCGACCGCTGACGCTTCTCCAGAATCATTCGATCTGCTTCGTTTAGGCATAACCGTTTCTTTCCTAAAAACAAACAAAAGAAGCCTTTCCTTGTTAACATGTAAGTACGACCAAACATGAACAAAGGAGAGGCTTCTTATGTACATCGAATATATCATGGACCAGCTTACTTTGCCCATGGACTTGCAGGAAGATATCCCCGAAAACCATCTCGTCCGCGTCATCAATGATGCCGTCAATCGCCTACCTATGAAGATCTTCACTCCAGCTTATCCCCGCGGCCGTCGAGATAGCTGCCACCCCAACTTGTGATGCCATTTTTACCGTTTTAAAGGTACCTATCAAGCTTCAATATCTCATTGAAGATCCCTTTTGGGACAGCCTCGCTGCTGTCTATAGCCATACGTTATCCATTAACTTCGATCAAATATCCGTTGCCAGGCTCTGTCCGCTTCTTCTCGATGATCGCGATCGAACGGATATCCGGTGTTTTGACGAAATGCTTCGCTGCATTGCCTTCAACGGTTGCAAAAGCCTTCTCGTCACTATCGGCCAATACAATCAAGTAAGCTATTTTTTCTTCATACTCAATCTCAATTTTATATAGAAACATCGACATACTCCTCTTTGTTATAATGAGAGCACCCATACAAATAGAAAGCCTTATGAAGCAGCCGACCAATATCGCCGATCGGCTCATTCATAAGGCTTCATATCATTATTGGGATAATCTCGAAGCGAGCTCGTATAATTCCATATTAAAAGGCTTCTTCGTATTGACTACCTTATCAATATCGGTCACGACAAACTCGCCTTTGATAATTCCGCAGCCTTTGCCCGAATCGCCTTCAATCAGCTTGCGTACGGCAAAGTCGCCAAGCTGGCTCGCTAATATGCGGTCTTTATGCGTTGGCGTTCCCCCGCGTTGGATATGTCCCAGAACGGTTACCCGCGGCTCAATGCCATTGCGCGCTGTAATCTCACGGCCAACCTCTTCGCCTGTTCCCGCTCCTTCAGCTACGACAATGATACTGTGTCGTTTGCCATGCTGGAAATTTTCCCTCATCCGGCTGGCTACTTGCGCCAAATCAAACGGCACTTCCGGAACAAGAATCGTTTCCGCACCGCTCGCCAACCCGGCGTACAGGGCGATATCTCCGCAATGACGGCCCATAACCTCAACAACCGAAGAGCGCTCATGCGATGTCATGGTATCACGCAGCTTATTAATCGCATCGACTACGATGGATACTGCGGTATCAAATCCGATTGTAAAATCGGTAAAAGGAATATCGTTATCGATAGTTCCAGGCAGACCCATAGTCTTGATTCCAAGCTTGCTTAATTTATTTGCCCCTTGATAGGAGCCGTCTCCACCGATGACGACAAGACCGTCAATGCCGCGCGCGCGCAGAATATCCGCTCCCCGCTGCTGCCCTTCAGGAGTCAGGAACTCTTTGCAGCGTGCAGTTTGCAGGATGGTGCCTCCGCGTTGAATAATATCGCCTACACTGCGCAAGTCCATCGGTCTAAGATCGTCATTGATCAGCCCTTGGTACCCTCTTTGTACACCATACACTTCTAGTCCATGATAAAGTGCGCTTCTTACGACGGCGCGAACCGCCGCGTTCATGCCTTGCGAGTCTCCGCCACTTGTTAATACGGCGATCGATTTTACTTTTGACATGCTGTTAATCCTCCTAAATGTTCATGCAGTAATAATCTATGATTGTTTGGCGCGAATCCACATACTGTTCAACCAGAAAAACACCCTCGTCATCGGACTGCGCTTCATCAGCCTCTTGGAGATGCGCTTAACATCCTCCTGCGAGCTTACCTTAGGGTCCGATAAGTACAGAGCGAGCAGACCTTCTATAATCATACGGTGAAATTGGGAAGCAGGCAACCGCTGTACATCTTCGCGCGCATTGGATACAATGCCGCTTATGCGTTCCTCCAGCATTCCTTGATTATCATAGTAATTACAGAAGTTCAAGTCCCCTCCCTCACGGTCCTCCTCTTGATCAATCAAATAATCAAGCATGATATGAAGGCCGCATACATGCGGGAAATAGGCATTGCGAATCGAATCGGCATGCTGGTCTTTAAGCTCAGGATGGGTTGCCGCCAAAAATAACATAAACATACCCAGTGTGGACCCTGTTGCCGCCGCAAACTCATTCCACTGGAGATGGGGATAGCGGCTCCGATTCTGCTCCCACCAATGGAGCAGATGCGGCTCGCGAAGATCCTTGCGAATATGCTTATGTACTTGTAAGTCACAATACAAACCGACTAATTCGGTTACCTGCTGTTTCACTTTATCGTATGCAGGCAGCATCGATACGCAGGATTGGCAGGTTCGCACGAGCGCGTGCAAATAACCGCCGTCCTCCCTTTCGCTGCGCAGCGCATAATAATCGCTGAGCTCGCTGCCCGGATCCACCGCATCGAGCATCGATTGATGAAGCAGCCGGAAATCATCCGGATCAAGTGATGTGCTGCGGTCACACAGGTTGTCCAAATAATCGCTGATCGTCTGCAAAGCGACAATAAGCGGAATGAGCACATGGCGCTGCTCCAAATTAGCCGCACCATAGACCGCTCCTCCTTCGCAGTGAAACCGCTTCGCATCCATGCTGGCTAACGCTTGTGTCCGCAGTTCTTCATCGGGAATCGCTTCTGCTTTTTGCCGCCAGCGCTTCAGCTCGGCATCCACCTCGGGCAGGACGTACTTATACACACGATACATTAGCCTTATAGGATTCCTAGGAGCACGGCGCTCTAATAGGATGAGTTCATTCATAGTGGCGCCCTCCCTAAACGAGTTGTCATCCGGAATGGCGTCGCGTTTCAATCTCTTGATTGATGCGGTACCAAATATGCAAATCGTTGATTCTGCTGGCCAGTTCGGCAATCTCGGAGTTCAATTGACAAGACCGCTCAAAATCGTCCTCTTCAAACAGCAGGGCCTGTTTCTTATTGATTACCCGCTCCAGCTTCATGATCCGATCCGGAATCCGGCCGCGGATCGCCTCCCAATATTCGAGAATAGCCGCCCGCTCTTCCAAACGGTACGCTTCCCACTCCAATTCGAGTACGGGCAATTCAATTTCCAGCCGTTCATTCCATTTAAATGCATCATTCGCCATGGTAAACCTCCAACAAATAATGTACCACTTCAATCGCTACAAATCCAGAAAAAAAGACAAACACCGTAAAATTTGCTAGGAACTTGTGCCCGCATCCATACTGCTCGTGGTATACTGATTTACATGTGTTCATAAATTCATAATGTCCAATAAAAGATAAATTTTCTAGACTGTTCAATGTCAAAGGAGCCGCAGCCATGACGCAAAAGGAACATGCCGTTTCAATGAGAACACTCTGGTCTTTTTTTCTGCCGCTTGGCATTTCCGCAAGCCTGGTCACAATCTCGCATGTTATTATCAACAGTACCCTGACTCGCGCGGCGGAGCCGGAACGCGTCATTGCCAGCTATGCAATCGCGATGAGCCTGCTCATGATCACCGAACGCCCGGCCGTGCTGCTGCGGCAAACCTGCTCTGCATTAGTCAGGGACCGACGGTCTTTTCAATCAATGCTTACCGTAGCGCAGCTTGTGTTCGCCAGCATTCTTGCGCTTGGTTTTATCATTTGTTACACACCGCTTGGCACGTTCATTTTCAAAAACATATTCGGCGTTCAGGAAGACAACGTCACAGGGGTTATCAATGTCTATCAGGTGCTCATGTTCGTCAGTTTATTTTCCGGGATTCGCTGTCTCTATCAAGGCGTTATCATTTATAATTTGCGGACGAAATGGCTCACGATCGGAATGGCCATACGTTTGGCAGGCATGTACCTGCTCTCCTTGTACTTCATTCATACCGGAGTCACCACCGGGGTTGTAGGCGCACAGATTTTTTTGTTCGGTATGATCATCGAAGCGGCAGTCAGCTTTGCCGAAGGACGTCTCCTTGTAAAGAAAATGCCGATTAAGCTTGATGAACATCCTGTCGAGAATAAACGCCAGGTGTTTTCTTTTTATCGGCCATTGCTGTTGTCCACGTTAATTACCGTTTGGATCGGCCCGGCAATCAACATCATGCTGGGCAAGACATGGGACGCAGAACTCGCTATCGCTTCTTTTGCAATTGCCGCGAGCTTGGTCTCCTTATTGACAAGCTTCTTTAGTTATTTTCATCAGATTGTTTTGAACTTTTACAAGGTTGATCCGGCAGCGGTGCGCAAATTCACCCTGATGCTCGGGTTTATTCCTGCGCTGCTGATCGGTTTAATCGCCTACACCCCGATCGGCATCTTCCTGCTCGAAGATATTATGGGCGTACAGGGACGCTTGCAGGCCGAAAGCCTGCGCGCACTTCAAGCCTTTGTACTATTGACACTCGTCATGCCTTGGCTGGATACATTAAACGGCTTGGTTATGGTACGCGGCCAGACGAAGCTGATATTCGGCTCACAGGCCGCCAACCTGGGTTTTACATTTGTCACGCTTGTCCTGTTCGTCTGGCTCGCCCCGGAATGGAACGGCACGATCGGCGCATGGGCGCAATCCATCGGCATGGCCGCCGAGCTAGGATTTATCGCTTTAGCGCTTCGATTTATTAAACCAATGGACACTGTACTGGCCGGCAGCGCTAGATAATTAGGAGTTGATGTGTATTATGACAACCGATGCAAATCGAACTACCGCAGCTCTATCCCCTACAGCAAAGCAAGAAGCGGCTAGGCTGCGGATCTACAGCTTTTCCATTTATACCATCATGGCCGTCATCGTTTCTTATATTCCGCTTTACTTCCATGACCGCGGATTCTCCGAACAGCAGATCGGAATTCTCTATTCAATAGGACCGGCGCTTTCCATCTTTGCTAATCTCATCATGGGTATGGCAAGCGATAAATACCGGACAATACGCAGAATCATGACACTGCTGTTATTCGGACAATTGCTGATGGTCGCATTGTTGTTTTCTGCGCAGGAATTTTTTATTGTCTGTCTCATCATGGGAGGCTTCTACTTCTTTCAGACACCGCTTAACCCATTGAATGACAGCCTGATTCTGCTTTCGGTCAAGCATACCGGAAGAAGCTACCCGTCCATTCGCATCTTCGGGTCGCTTGGCTTCGCCATGGCAGCGCTGTTCATCGGTTTATTTCTGGGATCAAGCGGGTCCGGCACGACGATGATCGTTTTGATGCTGGCGGTTTCTGTGTCATTGGCTCTGACCTTCACCCTGAAGGATTACCAAGGCTCGCTGCGCAAAATGGAATTCTCCGGGTTTTTCAAGCTGGTCCGCAAGCCGGATGTGGTCACTTTCTTCTTTCTGATTATGATCATATCCACCGCGCACCGCATGAATGAAGGCTTTCTGGCCATTATCATGCGGCAGATGGGAGCCAGCGAATCGTTAATCGGCATCGCCTGGATGGCTTCATCAATAAGTGAGATTCCGATCCTCTATCTGCTGGGCAAATATGGCCATAAATTTAAAGAGCTTCCACTTCTGGCGATTGCAGGCCTCTTCTATGCCGTAAGGTTCTGGTTCCTCTCGGAGATGACCTCGCCAGGCTGGGCCATCTTGATTCAAGCGATGCACAGCATTACGTTCGGCATCTTTTTCTCAACGGCGCTGCGGTATATGACGACGCTTATACCCGACGAATTCCGCGCTTCGGGCCAAGCGCTGTATGCGGTTGTCTGGATGGGCTTCTCCGGCTTGTTAAGCGGACTGCTGGGCGGTTATGTACTCGAACAAATCGGCCAAACCACCTTTTTCTATGTTGCAATGGGACTTTCCTTATTAGCCTCGGCCGGATTCATGCTCAAGCATCTGCGATCCCGATAACAACGCGGCAAAGTCTTGCATTTCTGATTTCGTCCACTATAATGAGGTGGAAAGGAACGGTGGAACAAGAAATGAATTATCCGATCATTTATGAACAAACCAAACAGGTGATGCACGAGCGCCGCAGTGTGCGCAAGTACAAGGACCAGCCGGTAACAGCCGAGCTGATTCGCGAGCTGATCGATTGCGCGCGTTATGCTCCAAGCGACACCAACTCCCAAACATGGGAATTCATTGCGGTACTGAACCGCGATAAAATAAAGGCCATCGAAGAGATGACATGGGAGCAGTTGCACCTGCGTGCGGCGCAAGCGGAAAAGAACGGTTTGGCGAGAGAGGCAAGGCTGCTGGTCAAATCTTTCGGGCCTTATGCTACCGCATTTTCGGATGCGCCTGCTCTCATCATTTGTCTTGCAACCCCCTACCAATCGAAGTTCCGCGACCGCATCTTTGACCCGATCAACCTGGTCGGCGAAGAGGTATGGCGGGAAGAAGGAATTAAAAGCAGCTGTCTCGCTTCACAGAATCTCATGCTTGCCGCGCATTCGATTGGACTGGCTACCTGTCCGATGACCGGTCCGGTGCTTTTGGCGGAAGATCAGCTGAAGCAGTATCTAGGCATTGACGAGACACGCCAGGTCAATATGGTCATCTCGCTAGGCTATCCTGCTGAAATTCCCGGCAAGCTGCCCCGCAAAGAAGTCGACGAAATCTTGAGCATTGTGGAATAATCAAACTGCAGCAAAAAACGGTATCGCGGATCAGCCGATAGAGGGCTGATCCGCGGTGCCGTTTTTTTGGGGATATGGCGCCTTGTTGCAGCAATAAGCGCAGCCCGTTTCGGCTGCATATGTTCTTGTGCTTTGGACATTCTATGGGTCACCAAACTTTCTTGAATTACCAACGATTTTGTTTGTTTTGTTCATAAAGCAACAAAACGAGTTCATTTGACCATTGTAAGCGATGTCACTTTCAATAATAATAAACATATGTTGGTTATTTAATCGATTTAGATTTATTTAAAGGCATTAAACAATGAAATGACGTACCTCACCGGATCGTTGGTCACCTGTAATGTGCGTAAGAACATTCAACAGGCAGGCAGAAGAGAAGGAGCAAAGAAGTTACATAGAGTAAAGTCAACCTGCTCCCGAGGAGGAATGCTGCTGGAACGCTTATGGTCGAAACAATTTGTTCTCATGACGATCGGAAACCTGTTCCTGTTTGTCGCTTTTTATATGCTGTATCCGACGTTGCCTCCGTTCATCAAACAGATGGGCGGAAACGAATCGCAAGTTGGTCTGGCGATGGGCGCATTTGCGTTGTCCGCCGTTTTTTTTCGGCCGCTCGTCGGCGGGCTGCTGGAGCGGCTCGGCAGGCGGCCGTTTATCGTCTGGGGGCTGCTTCTTTTTATCTTCGCCATGTATATGTATAACTGGGTCGGTGGAATTCTCGTTCTTATAGCTCTCCGAATCTTGCACGGGTTGAGCTGGGCGCTTTCCACCACCGCCATGATCACGTCGATTACGGATACGATCCCGGCTGCCCGCCGCGGCGAAGGAATGGGGTGGTTTAGCACGTCCACGACCCTGGCTATGGCGATCGGCCCGATGCTCGGTATCTGGGTGACACAGAACCATTCATACAGCGCTTTGTTTTTATTCGCCGTAGTCCTCTCTGCAGCAGCGCTGCTCCTGACGTTTGGTGCAAAAATTCCTTTTCGGCCGCAAACGGGCGCAAGAAGAATCGAATTATACGAAAAATCTGTCTTGCCACTTGCGGTGTCGGTCTTTTTTCTGTTCATCGCTTATGGCGGCATTACCACCTTTGTTCCGCTGTTCGCAAGCTCGATCCAGGTCAATCCCGGCACATTCTTTCTGACCTTTGCCGCAACGCTTGCACTCAGCCGTCCCCTTTCAGGAAAACTTTCCGATCGCTACGGCGAGATGGTTGTCATTGTGCCTTCACTTGTCATTACGATTTGTGCATTGATTGTCCTGAGCCTCTCGACCGGATTGATCGGCGTCCTGGTATCGGCTGTTCTATATGGTATCGGCTTCGGTTCCGCGCAACCGGCTTTTCAATCGGCGACGATACTTCTGGCCCGTCCGGACCGCAAAGGGGTCGCCAACGCCACGATTGCGACTGCTAATGACCTTGGTATAGGGCTGGGTGCGATCATGCTGGGCTGGATCCCCCAGTACTCAAGCTACCAGGTATTGTTCGCGGTCAGCGCCGGGTCGGTTGTGGTTTCCTTGCTTCTTTTCACTTATTTTGTGAAACGTTTGTTGAAAAATAAAGGAGAGTCTCTGAATGTGGACTCTCTTCCTATCGAATCGAGTTGACTGGAAAAAAGTGATAAATATGAAACAAGGAGGAGCAGTCTGCTTAGGCAACTGCTCCTTATTTTCACGACGTGAAGATCACTAGGATAGGTTCTTCTCTAACAGAATCCCTACCTGCTTATTCATGACTTGAGGGGGATAGGGCATGCCATTTGTAAACCACCATTCCACGATCCCCACGTAAGCAGGCGCGAAAAATTGAAGAATAACATCTTCGTTTATACCACTCTTCTTTCCCTCCATCATATCCCAGCTATTCTTGATATCCTCCACGACAAACTTAAGGAACCGACTACGAAAGAAGGGGGCTCCTTTGCTGGCTAGCATGGCTGAAAAGAAGACATAATTTCGTTCAAAGTACTCGAACCAGCTGATATTGCCCTCTACAGCATTCATGTCAGACGCAGGTTCACAGATTTCTCGAAGTTCGTCGATATGTTCCTCAATGAGCTTATCCAGTAAATCAAATTTATCTAGGTAATGAAGATAGAAGGTTTTCCGGCTAAGATTTGCCCTGTCGGAAATATCTTGTACCGTAATGGTATCAAATTTTTTTTCAGACATCAGTTCAATAACAGCTTTTTTTATCGCTTCTTGAGATTTGAGTATTCTTCTATCCACCTTAGACATTATGATCATCACCAAACATTCTTAAAAGTAATAACACAATATTAATTGATTTGTGCACTAATACACGAATCATGGTCATTTAGGAATTGCAGCGTATCCTATTTCTTTTTATCATTATACACAGATGTCACCTAATACATCAAAGTGTATTTGTTACACGAGCGCTGTAAATTTTGCCTATAGCAATAGAAAGGGTGAATGATATGAAGAAACGTTTTATAAGAGATTTAGAGGTTTCATCGATTGGTTTGGGTTGCATGGGGTTCAGTCACGGATACGGCAGTGGACCGGACAGAAACGAGTCGATCCGATTAATCCGTCAGGCGTATCATTTGGGTTGCACCTTCTTTGACACCGCCGAAGGATATGGTAATGGTTCCAATGAAGAACTAGTGGGGGAAGCTCTAAAACCCATCCGGGACAAAATTATCCTTGCCACCAAGTTTAGAATTGTAAAAGATAGCGCTACTGCTTCAAAGGAGACGACGCTGCAGCAGATACGGACTCACGTGGAAGCTTCCTTGAAAAGACTCAGGACAGACCATATTGACCTGTATTATCAGCACAGAGTGAATAAGGATATTCCCGTGGAAGAAATAGCATTCAGTATGGGTGAACTTATCAAGGAAGGGAAAATTCTTGCCTGGGGACAGTCCCAAGCAACAGAGGAAGAAATTAGACGTGCCCATGCTGTGACGCCGCTGACCGCCATTCAGAGTGAGTATTCCATCATGGAGCGAATGTTCGAAAAAGATGTTATCCCTACCTGTGAAGAACTAGGTATCGGCTTTGTTCCGTTTTCGCCTCTAGCCAGTGGATTTTTATCTGGGAAAATCAGCAAAGATACCAAATATGAGGGGGACGATGTGAGAAGGGTCATCACTCGCTTCGATCGGGATAACATAATCGCAAATCAGCCGTTGCTGGATTTGATTACCCGGTTTGCAGAATCAAGGAAAGCTACACCGGCACAGATATCTCTGGCGTGGATGCTACATAAAAAAGATTTTATCGTACCCATTCCCGGTTCACGAAAGCTAGAACGCATTCAGGAAAATCTGGGGGCAGCCGAAGTAGAGCTTACGGATGATGAGTACGATCAAATTGAGGAAGAACTTGCAAACATTGAGATTCATGGCAACCGGACAGATGAAGATATTGCAAAGTTAAGAGAACTTTAGGAGGACAGGGAGAATGTCTCGCGAATGCCCTAGTTACATGTTCTACACATAAATTAAGAAAAGACCCCTGCCATAAATGGCGGGAGTCTCTTATGTTGTAGCAGCCTTGCACAATTATAAGCCGTTTCGTCGAAACGTTAATCTTATAATTTTGTTACGTTAGCTGCTTGGGGTCCACGGTTGCCGTCAGTAATATCGAATTCTACCGCTTGACCTTCTTCCAAAGATTTGAAGCCATCTCCTTGGATTGCGGAATAGTGTACGAATACATCGTCACCATTGTCAACTTGGATGAATCCGTAACCTTTTTCTGCGTTAAACCACTTAACTGTTCCTTTCAAATGAACAACCTCCTAAAAATGACCGCCGTTTATGAACGACGAGTAATCCCATTATATCGCAGCGAACTGGAAATTGCAATTCCAAACTCCGAATAAATGGGATTAATGCTGTACTCGAATGTTCAGATGCTGGGAAGATCCCGGGATGAAAGGAAGCTCCGACTTCCGAAATTCTGCACTTGCACCGCTTTCGCGAATGAGTTCGAGCAGCTGATCCAGCCCTGGAAACCGTTCGAAACGAAGGGTGACCAAAGGGTAGATTCGAATCTGACCTCCCGGGCGGCATACCCGGATCAGCTCACGCAGCGCTTGCCGATGAAATTCCATATCGAACTGCTGCCCGTACAGAAATAAGAAATGACTGCACAGGACAAGGGAAAAACGGCTGCTCTCAAATGGCAGCTCCGGCAGTTTGCCGGCTATATATCTTGATTGAAAGTCCAACGCTGTTCTGTCGGCGACAAACCGCTCGAGAGAAGCGATTCTGCCTTCCTTGTGACGTTTCAAGTTTCCGTAATAAGTCCAGTCGTAATGCTCCTGCAAGCCTTCTAGCTTGGTTGTGGAGACATCAATCTCCTCTGCCGCCTCCTGCTTCAACTGTCCGGCATCAAGCGCATAACGGGGATCGACAGCCAAGGCCTTGTAACCAAGCCCGTTCGCATCCGCTGTGAACGACGACGCGCCTGCTGCGACATCCAGCACCTCGCCAGCGAGTAAATCTTCAGATGTCAGCCCGAACATCCTCCTGTACTCCTCAAATCCTCTGCAGGTCATCGCTACGCCAACTTGCTCATACCCATTGCTGCTCATCTTCTCATCTCTCCTCATCTCGTCTCATCTTGCTCAGCTCTTCTCGTCTGCCTTCCAGCCTTCCCGTTAACGCAGTGCTAAAGACTGGGAAGGATTAATCGAATTCTATCATGGTTTCCGGTTGCTTTCTACCCCATATTTTCGCTATGATGGTAAGAAAAGCTTTTGTATAGGAAATGAGGCTAAGAACCATCATGTTTAAGAAATATGAGATCTACAAAACCGACAAATACAACATGTTAACGGTCGAGGTACAAGGAAAAACGCTCATTGTTCGGGAAATTTCCGATCAATGGGGGGAAGAGTGCCACACCTTCGTCAGCCGTCCCCAAATGATGCATTGGGCAGAGAACCGCTTCCGCCCGGAGAGCTACGTAGGGAAAGAGCAAGAGCGGGAAGCGATTATTAAAGCGTTCAAAGAAGTTTAGTACCCGGTTAATACCTGTAACACATTTACGCCAGGAGGAGCACGATGGACTCAACTGCAACAATTATTTTCATTATTGCGGCATTCTCGCTTGGTGCCATTCTGATTATGAAGCGCGAGCAAATCCCGGCGGGAATGAGACGCGGCACCGCCCTCATTGCAATCGCTCTTATCGCTTTTGCTTTTTTTCTTGTTGTCGCCAGTTTTTTGAATATGGGATAACAAAGCAGCATACAACATGATAAGTAACGACAGACTTCCGGGCGATTCATGAAATGGGTGAAAAAGGAACATACTAGGGGCAAAATGATATTGGAGCCGTGACACCTTTGAAATGGTTGAACATCCTTTTGTCCCTCGGCCTTTTGTTGTCCGCTGCACCGCCCGCGAAGCGATCCCTTGTCTTAGGCCCCATGGTAAGCCAAGCAAATGATACGATACATAAACCGAGGAGGATCCCTATGAATACAGTTCTCAAACGTTCCGAGACCAAGCAAGAACACCGATGGAAGCTGGAGGATCTGTTCCCTGATCAAGCCGCATGGGACAAAGAATACGCGGAAGCAAAACAGCTGATGTCCAAGGTTGCCGGCTTTGAAGGCAAGCTGGCCGATCCGCTTCAATTGAAGCAGTGCTTCGAGCTCGAAGATGAGCTCTCCCTTCATGTGGAGCGGCTCTACGTGTATGCCAACATGCGGCACCATGAGGATATGGCTGACCCGACGTATCAATCGCTATCCGATAAGTCCAAGAAGCTGAGCGTAGAGACCGGAGAAGCTCTCTCTTTCATCACGCCGGAGGTACTCAGCCTGTCCGATGAGGAATTGGCTTCATTCATTGAGCATCCGGAGCTGGCAGCGTTCCGCAACACGCTTGAAGAGATGCGCCGCCAAAAAGGTCACGTGCTTTCCAAGACAGAGGAAATGCTGCTTGCCCAGGTCGGCAATGTGAGCCAGGCGCCTGGCACGATCTTCAGCATGCTGAACAATGCGGACATGAAATTTCCTAAGGTCAAGAATGAGCAGGGTGAAGAGGTCGAATTAACCCATGGGCGTTATATTCAGTTTCTTGAGAGCAAGAACCGCGACGTCCGCCGCGAAGCGTTCAAGGCCATGTACGAAACGTACGGTAAAATGAAAAACACGCTTGCTGCCACTCTAAATGCAAATGTGACGAAAAACATTTTTTATGCCCGCGCGCGCAAATATCCTTCCGTGCTGGAAATGTCTTTATTCGGCGACAATATTCCGAAGGAAGTCTATACGAATTTGATTGATACGATCCATGACCACCTTCCGCTGATGCATCGCTATATGAAGCTGCGCAAACAGCTGCTAAAAGTCGATGAACTGCATATGTACGATTTGTTTGCGCCGCTCGTGGATGAATTCAAGATGGAAATCTCTTACGAGGAAGCGAAACAAAAGGTCAAAGAAAGCTTGAAACCGCTTGGCGAAAACTACCTGAATGTGCTGCAGCAAGGCCTTGAGAACAGCTGGATCGATGTGTACGAGAACGAAGGCAAACGCAGCGGCGCATACAGCTGGGGCGCTTACGGCACGCATCCTTATGTGCTGCTTAACCATAATGATAATCTGAACAGCATGTTTACGCTCACGCATGAAATGGGCCATGCCCTTCATTCCTACTTTTCGGACGAAGCGCAGCCTTATCGCGATGCACAGTATACGATCTTCCTTGCAGAGGTCGCATCAACGCTGAACGAGGCGCTGCTGATGCACTACATGCTGGAGAGATCAACCGACGTGAAGGAAAAGATGTACCTGCTCACCTATTATGCAGACCAATTCCGGACAACGGTATTCCGTCAAACGATGTTCGCCGAGTTCGAGAAAATCATTCACGAGAAAGTTGAGCAAGGCGAGTCGCTGACACCGCAGGAGCTCAGCAAAATATACTATGATCTGAATGTGAAATACCACGGTGATGAAATGGTCGTCGATCAGGACATTGAGATGGAATGGGCGCGTATCCCCCATTTTTATACCAGCTTTTATGTATACAAATATGCGACCGGCTTCTCCGCTGCAACGAGCTTTTCTAAACAGATTTTGGAGGAAGGCGCACCTGCCGTTGAACGCTACCTTGGGTTCCTGAAGAGCGGGGGAAGCGATTATTCCATCAATATCCTCAAAAAAGCAGGCGTAGATATGTCTTCGCCTGAGCCGATCAGCCAAGCCATGAGCGTATTCGAAAGCCTGATCGAGCAAATGGAGCAGCTGACGAAAAATTAAGAATGCTGAACAAAAGCCATCCGGAACCTGATTCGTTCCGGATGGCTTTCTTCTTACTTTATCGTTTTATTATTAACATGTATGCCTTGCTTTAATCAATCGGGATAAGCTGTTTGTTTTGAGTAAGCCAGTCTTCGAAACGTTGTAGTGAAGGATTTAATGTACGGGAAACTTCGAGGTCTCTTGATGCGCAAAATACCTGATCAAACTCTTGATAATACTGAAACATATTGCCCAAATCGTCCGCGCCGGGGAAGCCAAAGCTGCGATAAACTTCAGGGGAAACTGCATTGTAGCGAACCTCTTCATTAAATGCCTTTGTTAGTTCGGCAGCCAGCTCCTCACCCGTCAAATGATCCCCTGCTATGCCCACGAACTTGCCGGCATACTCAGCAGGGCCTGCTTTTAAAATTCCGTACGCGCATTTGCCGATATCTTCAGCGCCGATGCCCACCAGCTTTTTGTTGCCCATAGGGAACGTAATCGCAAGCGCGCCGTCTTCTCCCCTTTTAGGACCCATACCAAAATGGATCATATTATCCCAATAGAACGACGCTAAGAGGAACGTAGTCGGCACGCCTGCATTCACGAAGAACCGGTCCGCCGAACCTTTTGCATCAAAATGCGGCACTTTATACTGGTCCAGCAGTGTTGGCATACGGTCATCACTAAGCGGAATCCATTTCCGCGTATCCTCAAGAGTGGACCAGATGACATGCTGGAGACCAGCCCGTTTGGCTGCCTCAGCCATAATTTGAACATGTTCAATTTCTTTGTCCGGTGAAAAATGATTCCAAAAGAATGTCACGCAAAATGCGCCATAAGCGCCCCCAAATGCCTGCTGCACACTTTCAGCGTTATCAAGGTCCGCCGCTACGACTTCTGCTCCTAACTCAGCAAGCTCCTTTGCCTTTTCGCTGTTCACATCCCTTGTGATCGCCCGGACAGCAAAGCCCCCGTCAGGATCGTTCAGAATTGCCTTCACCAAACCATTTCCCTGCGCGCCGGTGGCACCCATTACTGCAATGATCTTTTTCTCAGCCATTCCCATTCTCCCTTCAAATTAAGTTACTTACAAAATAAGATTAATATGCGATCGAACAAATGTAAATATAAATTCAGAATTATCTGAAATTATGTTCTTTTCCGATATATCATACGATTAAACGACATATTCCGCTGTCGCATGCCCTTCATTTGAATACAAGCCTAAACGAAAAAAGCAAGGGAGATTCCCTCCCTCGCTGAGCAAACACGAAAGATTTTTAGGCTTGTTATTTGCAGCCATAACGAAACAATGTTACGGCAAAGTCAATGCGAAGCTCGAGATCTTCCTCCGTAAACATCGGATTAAATAAGATATCCATCTTAAACACATCGAGAATGCCAATAAAGGATTGGGCATGCAGCTTCGGGTTGGCAATATCATACGATGTAAGGAGCTCCGCAATGATGCCGCTATAACGCTGAAGAAATTCGTTCAATGCATCCATCAAGGCCTGATCATTATTCGGGGCATGAAAGAACAGTCTCGTGTAATCCTTCACCCGGTAATAATAAGTCAGATGATGTGCCGCGGCCGCTGTTAATTGCTCTTCCAGTGTGTGCGCACATTGAAGGACAATGCGCAATTGATGGATGAACCCATCGAAATCCCGCTTGGTCATTGCTGTAAACAGCTCTTCTTTACTGGAAAAATACAGGTACAGCGTTCCTTTGGCAATGCCTGCTTCCTCTGCGATGTCGGACATCTTCGTTTCGTAGTAACCTCTAGTACCGAACAGACGATACGCCGCATCGAGAATCGCGTTTAATTTATCACCATGTGCGGCGCTCACAATAACCCCTCCTTCATGCTAATGGCTTTGCGCTCTCTGTTCCTTGCGATGCTGCCTGAAAAACGCCAGCTCATAAATAACCGGCAGAAAGATAACGGTGAGCAGCGTTGAAGTGGTTAATCCGCCTACGACGACGACAGCCAGGCCGCGGGAGATCAATCCGCCCTCCGGAGTGGAGAATACAAGCGGCAGCAGCGCTGCGATCGTTGCAAGTGCGGTCATCAGGATCGGACGAAGCCGGGTTTTGCCCGACTCGATCAATGCTTCACGAATCGTTAATCCACTCTCGCGGTTCTGATTAATCCGATCTACCAGTACGATCGCATTCGTCACGACAATACCGATCAGCATCAGCAATCCGATCATTGCGCTCATCGAAAGCGGTTCTTGCGCGATTACCAAGCCGAGCAAAGCGCCAATCGGCACAAATAACAGCGAGGTCATAATAATAAACGGCACCCGGGCTCGCCCGAAGAAGATCAGCATCGTTAAATAGACGAGCCCGATCGCGATAATCATCGCAATGCCGATATCAATGAACGTCTGGGTCGTTTCATCGCTTCCGCCGCCTGATTCAAGCGAGACGCCGGCAGGCAGGTCAAGCTGTTTCACTGCTTCTGCGACATCCTGCGTAACGGAGCGGACATCATTGCCCTGCACCTGTCCCGTTACTCTTGCATATACCCGCTCATTTAACTTTTGAATAGAAGTATACACTTCCGTTTGCTCGACTTCAGCAACCTCATTTAAAGCGATCGGACCCCGTTCGCTGAATAACATTAACCCTTCCAGCTCTTCTTGGCCTTCCAATGGCCGGCTGTAGTTAAGCCTGATTTCATGGGGTTCATCACCCAATACAAAGGTTCCGACATCGACCGGCTTCGTCCTGTCGGTGATCATGCCGAGCACCATGAAGGACGAGAGGCCATATTCTTTCATTTTTGCATTGTCCAGCTTAACAGACCATTGCTGCTGCTTCTCCTGCATGTTATTGGAGACGTTTTTCAAATCCACCCGCGCGCTCATCAACTCTTCAACTTGGGCGGAAGCAGCTTCAAGCTCGGTTAGATCATCGGAGAACAGATCGATATCAACATTATTGTTGGTCGGTGGACCGCCGGTCGCCTGCTCCTGCACGCTCCATGAAGAACCAGGGGCCTCTGCCGTCAATATCGTATCAAACTGGCGCTCGAGCGTTTTAATTTCCTCGTCCGTATCCACGTTATCCGCCAGTTCAATAAAGTAGACCGCACGGTTAGGCAGCGTAGAGCCCGTTGCAAAATCAAATCCGCCGATCGAGACGAACCGCTTCTCATATTTGTCTTTTTGCTGTTCCAGGCTCTCTTCGATGATGAGCGATACCTCGCCGGTTTTCTCCAAGGTTGTGGAAGGCGGCAGCTCAACGGTTGCCGAAATAATCTTCTGCTTCTCATTCGGCAGGAAGACGAATCCGACATTGCTGAATTGGTAAAGCAGGCCGGAGCCAATCAGCAGGATAACAGCCGATAATAGGACGACGGCTTTATGACGAAGGCCATAACGAATGATACGCTCATACCAGCGTACATAGAACGGTTCCTTCTTCTCCTCATGCAGCTTGACGAAGGATACTCGGGCCAGCACCGGCACGATCGTGATGGACACGAGGAGCGATGCAAGCAGCGCGACGACAACGGTCAAGGCAAACGGCAGGAAAAACGCTCCGGTGATGCCTCCAACAAGGCCTAATGGCAGGAACACGACCACCGTTGTTATCGTGGAAGACAGAATCGCGCTCATCATTTCCTTCGTGCCTTCTATCGTGATGGCCGTCCGGTCGGCGGTCGGATTCAGCTTGAGCTTGCGATAGATATTCTCGATGACGATAATACTGTCGTCGACGACGCGTCCTACCGCGACAGCCATACCCGCCAAGCTCATCACGTTCAATGTAAAGCCCCACCATTTGATGAAAATAGCGGCGATTAACAAGGATAGCGGGATGGAGAGTACGGATATAAATGTCGCTCGGATGTTGCGCAGGAAGATCAGTACCGTTAAGGCAGCGAATAACGCGCCGAACAGCCCTTTGGATACCAACTCTTTGATCGAGCTTTTTATGCCCTCCGATTGATCGAATATCATCACATAGTCGATGCGGTCTTTATATTTATCCAGCGTCTCGATCACCCGGTCGGCTACTTCGACCGTATTGGCATCCTGTTTCTTATTGATCAAGAGCGCGATGCTGTTTTGAAGATTGTAACGCGCAAGCTCGCTGCGCTCCTCTATACTTTCGATAGAAGCAATATCCGATATTGCTACTGGCTGCTGCGTAATCGGTGACACGATCGTGAGCGCCTCCAGCTCGCTGAGCTTCGTCAGCTTTTGCTCAACATGGACCGGAACGACAACCGATTCCTCCGTGACCGCTCCGGCCGGGAAGGAGAAAAAGGCATTGTCGATATTTTCTTTGATCGCATTCAGACTGATGCCTGCCTGTGCCGCTTTGCCGTTATCCACGGTAATCTGCAAATATTGCTGCCCCACAGCGGACAGTGCCACCGAATTGACCCCATCGATTTGCTGCAGCTCCGGCTTGAGCGCCTCTTTGACCCACTGCTCCGCATTCTCCTCATTCTTGCTGAACAGCGCTATATTGAGGACCGGTACCGCGCTGAATGAGAAACGGCTCACAGTCGGCGTGTTGACTTCATCCGGCAAATTAGCAGAGCCGATCAGATCATTGACACTTTGAGTCGCTTGATCCATATCGGTACCGACAGGGAAGGAAAGCTGGATGCGGGAGACACTCTCCAGTGATTGGCTCGTCAAATCGCTGAGCCCTTCCACGCCTTTCAACTGCTCTTCAAGCGGGGTTGTCACTTTCTGATTGACATCCTCCGCGGAAGCGCCCGGATAAACAGCCGTAATCGAAAGCTGAGGAAACTCGATATCAGGCAGCAAATCCGACTTCAGTGTCAGGAAGCTGTAAACACCCCCTCCGATTAAAAGCACCGCAATAATGAGCACTGCGGCGGCATTCTTGAGGCTAAATCTCGTTAAAAATTGCATTTCTCTCCCACCCTTTTCCAAAACGTATTGGTTTGGAACTCCCTTATGGTTTATTTTTCCCTCTGACTGACTGGTTAGTCAGACAAGAGTATAAGGTTTTGTATAACCTTTGTCAAGGGATGATTAACCCGACGCCCAATCCCCAAGCGAGCAAGCCTGCGAATGCCGATGACATCAGGTTGACGAGGTCGTTATTCATCCACGCATAACCGCGGATGTGCTCAGTCTGCGCACCGCAATGCTCGGCGCGTTCGGTTTCGCTGCCGCATATCCGGCAGCGGAACATGGCCTGGCCCGACGCGCCGAGCAGCGAGTCGGCGAAGGCGCCGGCCAGGCCGGCCACGGCGGCGATCGCGGCGAGCGCTGTCGCCGCCTGGCCGCTGAGGGGCGCTGCCGCCGTTATGGGCGCGGCAGCAGCCAGCAGTGCTGCCGCAGCGCCGATGAAGGCGGCGCCGCCCAGCGCGGCCGCGCTGCCGAGCGGCGTGACTCCGCCGCTCGTGCCCGCCGGCACGCGCGCGCCGCTTAACAGCACGCGCGGCGCCCTGCGGCTGAGGGCCCCGATCTCGGTGGCCCATGTGTCGGCATTCACGGCAGCCATGACGCCTGTGAATGCGACCAGCCAGCCGAGATCAGGCCAGATCGCGTTGCCCGCGCATAGCAGCAAGCCTAGCCCGCCATTGGCCCATACCTGAGCGGCATCGCGGCGGCCGGACTTGGCATATCTCGCTTCTGCGGATTGCTTCGCGCGGTGCCGGCGTTTCCATTTCGACCAGAAGGTCGATGATATAAAGAAGGCCAGCAGTGTTCCGAACCATACCGGCCCGCCCAAGACGACAAATGCCGTCCCCATAGCAACCGCTGACCAAGCTCCCGAACCCGATAACGCTGCGCGCCGATAAGCGAAACCCGATACCGCTCCGCTTCCCGCCAAGCCTACTGCCAGCCGAACCCACCACTCAGATAACCATTCCATGAACAACGTAACAACGTCCTTTCCCGACTTCATGTTTTCCTGACCAGGTAAACGAAAAGGCAAGGAGAAGGCGTCTAGGCGTCTTTTCCTTGCTTTTTCGGTGTTTAATGCGGCATGAACATATTGCCGTTTAACGGAATAGCCCGGATGGACGATTCCTCTGTGATAAAACCGCCTTCTCCCAGCGCTCCGGATAATTTGTACAGATCATTAACTTAGGGCTGATCCCGGCTACTCGAGTCATTATCGCCTGATCATTAATGGTCCAAGCCATTACCTGTATGCATGCCTCATTGAAAGCAGCCATCCTGGCCGCATTGACATGCCTGTATCCAATGGACAGAAATCGGGCATCCAATCGTCGTAAATCATCAATTAACGACGCAGGAGCGCCATCGATAATTAAACCTGTCATAATCTCATGGCTTAATCCTCTGACCTTGCGCAGCGAGGCTGTATCAAACGACGTAATGACCGTATCGTGCTGCAGATTCCATTTATACAGCAACTCGACCACTTTTTTCTCCAACTCAGGATATCTCCCGCCATAAGTCTTCAGCTCCACATTGAGCCTGCAGCGTCCTACCGTGGCCTCTAACACCTGCTCCAGCGTTGGGATCGTTTCTCCTGCAAAGGACCGGCCGAACCATCTTCCCGCATCCAGCCGTTTGAGCTCTGCTAACGTATAATCAGCTACTCTTCCCTTGCCGTTCGTCGTGCGATTTACTGTATCATCATGGATAAGTACCGGAATGCCGTCCTTCGTTAGCTGTACATCGATTTCAATCCATTGAACGAGCGGAGACGCCATCGCCAGATGAATGGCTGCCATCGTATTTTCCGGGGCCTCGCCCGAAGCGCCGCGGTGTGCGACACAAAGATTATTCATTTATACCCTCCAGACTCATGAATGTCATTCATCCCTATTATTCGTTAGGAATCAAATGCCCCTGCGCATCGATCGAAACGTTAAATGATAGAGATGCTATCCTTTGAAGAAGTGCCGCTGCATCATCATCTTCAAGCGGCGCAGGCTGAGATGCCACTGCTCTCATTGGATGAAACCGCAGCGAGCAGTCTCCTGCGCGATCACAAGTAGCGTCCAGAACCCCGGTGTCCGCTGCCCGTTCAGTCCTGGTCATATTAAAGATAAAGTTGCCTAGGCTGTAGGCGATCCATTTGCCCTTATACTGCTCGAAGCCCTGCAGCACATGCGGATGCGAACCGATGACAAGATCTGCCCCGGCATCGATATACTCCCGGGCAAATGATTTTTGATAGTCTAACGGATAATCATTCAGCTCTTGCCCCCAATGGACCATTACAACGACGATATCCGCTTCATCACTCGCTTTTTTAATCGCTTCGACAGCACGGGTGGTATCATAGGTCTCGGCAACGCCCGCACGATATTTCTCTGCTTTCCACTCCACGACCGGTACAACTCTGCTTAATCCGAGATAGGCCACCCTTACACCCTTGGATTCGAGGATAACGGGTGTAAAAGCTTCGACATCGTCATTGCCTGCTCCCACATGCGGAATACCCGCTTCATCCAGATGGCCCATCGTATCCAATAATCCTTCTACGCCTTGATCGAGGGTGTGATTATTTGCCAGGCTGACAACATCAAAGCCTGCATCCTTGAACGCAGGGAGATTTTTGGGCGACCCTTTGAAGATGTAAGACTTATCCGGTGCAGGGGTTCCACGCTCCGTTATCGGATTCTCCAGATTTCCGGCTGTCAAATCAGCATCGGCGAGATACGATAAGGCTTTTTCGTACGGATATTCGTAACCGTGTTTCTCCATTAATGATTCTACGGAGGAAGCCAGCAAAATATCACCTACAAATGCAAGCAGCACACGGCTGTCGTTGTCCACGACATTCTCGTTCTCATCGGCAGCAGGCTGCTGTCCTGCATTTGGATCGGCATGTATGTCGGAGCCTGAACCTCCTTCATTTTCAGCTGGCGCTGAAGGATCTTCCGTATTCGCCGGTCCCTCTTGAGGCTGCTCGTTTGCGCCGGGCTGTTCGGTTACATCCGTTTGCGCATTGGCCGTATTTGATTGGTTATTCGTATTACTTGCTTGCTCATCAGCCGAACTTTCATCAGCTATATTCGCTTGTTCATTGGCCTGATTCCGCAGCCAGCCTTCGTGATTCGCGAGCAGCAGCCCTGATATTATTATTATGAGCAGCAGCATCGCAGCGTTAAGAATCAGCAGGCGTCTGAACTTTCGTTTCTTTCGATTTTTGTTATGCTGGCGGGTATCGGATCTGGATAATGGCATGATAGATAACTCCTTTGTCTACAATAACTTTTTCCTATTATAGCAGGTATAGCCGTATTTATCTTCCTGCTTTTGGAACAGGACCCATCCGGCATAAATGAATAAAAGCCAAAAGGGCCGAGTTTTTCTCGCCGCTTTTGGCTTTTATCATCCAGCTGATACATGGGATGCAACAAGAATCCTTGTCGTGTGCTTGACTGCTATTCGCAATACGTAAGGTTATGCAGCGTCTGCTTCGCAGCCTCCTTGCCCTGCCGTACACAGTCAGGCAGGCCGACGCCGTCGAAGGCTGCGCCCGTGATCCAGACGCAAGGCAGCTTTTCAGCCGCACGCTGGCGCAGCCGCGCCATATTTTCCACGTGGCCGACCGGATATTGCGGCATCGACCGGTGCAAGCGGGTGATCTCTACAAATAAAGGCTCAGCTGTAATGCCCATGATTTCTTCGATATCCTTGCAAACGAGAGCCTTAAGCTGCTCATCCGGCAGACTGACGGACTCTTCATCTCCCGATCGGCCGACATAACAGCGCAGCAGCACTTTGTCTCCCGGACTTGAATGGAGCCATTTTGCCGACGTCCAAGTGCATGCCGTTATATGTCTGCCTTCCGTTCTCGGAACGACAAAGCCGGACCCGTCGAACTCAAGCCCAAACGTTGCTTTGTCAAACGCTAACACAACATTGGCGACGGAGACATAACGGATGGCCTCCAGTTCTGATGCGTCCATATGCGGCGATATCAGCTCCGCCGCACTGAATGCGGGCGCAGTCATAATAATGGCCTCTGCCGCCAACTGCTCCCCCGAATCCAACTCGATCATGTAACGAGGGGTCGCCTCAGGCTGCATATCCGCTATGCCGCCCGGTTTTTTCCCCGCTTGCGCTTCCGCCTGCGGCTGTGCAATTACCCCCGAAATACGCTCCACGGCCTCCTCCACGCGATAGATGGCCTTAACCTTCGTACCCATCCTGCGATCCACGTCCGCAAGTGTTTTATCAAGGGCATCCACGAGTGTTGACAGCCCGTTCCGATAAGTGAGGAAGACGCTGTTCTTGGCCACAGCAGGCATGCGCGACTGGGCAGCGGTCCCTGCTTTCCGATTGGCTCGCATGCCGCGGATCAAGCTCCCATGCTTCAGCTCCGCCTCGCGGAACTGCGGGAATGTGGCGCGAAGGCTGAGCTTGCGCAGCTCTCCCGCATAGATGCCTGCCAGCAGCGGCTCGGCAACCCGTTCCATCACTTCCGTACCGACGCGCCGCTCCAAGAAACCGCCGATCGATTCATCGTCCGTACCCAATCGCTTTGGGAGCACGAAATCCAACAATGCCCGCAGCTTCCCTTTGACCGAGAGCAGGTTGGATTTCGCAAAAGGCATGATCTCCGTCGGTATGCCGAGCACCAATCCTGGCGGCATCGGATGAAGCTTGCCCCTGTTTAGAATATAAGTTTTCTTGGCAGCGGGATTCGTCGCCGCCAGTTCGTTCTCAAGCCCAAGCTCACGCGTAAGCTCGATAATCGGCAGCTTCCGGGCCAGGAATGAATCCGGGCCTTTCTCGATCACAAAGCCGTCCCTGCGCAGCGTATTAATTTTACCGCCCAAGGAATCGGCAGCCTCCACGATCGTTACCTTTATCGGCCTTCCCTGCTCCTGCGCCTGGCGCATCAAATAAAAAGCGGAGCTCAGGCCGCTGATCCCTCCGCCAATAATGACAATTCGATCGGTGTGTCCTGTACTCCGCATCATCGTTAACCTCTTTCTTGTTGCAATGCTATGACTGACTCCGCTAATGTCTCCATATAGAGCGGGTCCGTATTCAACATCTCGATACGCTCGAGCTTCAGCCCCAGCTGCTGCGCAACTGACTTTGCTTCGATATCCACATCGTATAATATTTCCAAATGGTCGGAGACAAAACCGATCGGAGCGATCAGCACGTAGTTTGCTCCTTTTTCCCGCACCTCCTGCAGCGTATCCAGAATGTCTGGACCGAGCCAAGGCTCACGGGTCCGGCCGGCGCTTTGCCATGTAAACTGCCAGTCCGTCACGCCAGCCCCTTCTGCTACCGCAGCCGATGTCGCAAGCAGCTGCTGAGGATACGGATCGTTCATCTCGATGATTCGCTCTGGCAGGCTGTGCGCGCTGAACAGTACCTTCACATCAGTTGCCGGAACGTCCGCTCCGAACTTTTTCAATCCGTGCTGCACGCGGGCCGTCAATGTCCGAATGAGCTTCGGATGCAGATGGTACTCTTTTACAAATGCCATCTTCAGCCCTTGCGCTTCCGCTGATTCCTGCGCGCGTTTGATATAACTCCCCACGCTCATAATCGAGTAATGCGGCGCGAGCACGATGCCGATTGCTTCCCGTATGCCGTCCTCCGCCATCTTCTTCACACCATCCTCAATATAAGGACGTGCATGCTTAAGGCCTTGATAACATACATAAGTGTCCGGCGCAATCGCGTCCAGCGCTTCCTGCAGCCCGCATACTTGCCGATCCGTGTTCTCCCGAAGAGGGAAGAAACCTCCTACTATCGCATCATAACGATTCGTCAGATCTGCAAGCTGTTCTGGTGTCGGCGGATTGCCGCGCCGAATATGTGTATAGTATTCCTCGATATCATCCATGCTCTCGGGTGTACCATAGGACATGACTAGAACGCCTATTTTACGATCATCCATTTCGTGTCGCCTCCCTGCTGCGTTTACTTATCGCATCGGCGGAATAACGGTGAATGTACTCGGTTAAAAGCTTGAGCTTCTCAAGCGAAGCTTCCGGGAATAGCCCATGGCCGAGGTTGAAGATAAAACCCGGTTTTTCCAGGCCTTCGTCAATGATGCTGCGGGCATAGGATTCGATCACTTCGATCGGTGCGGTCAGCACGGTTGGATCCAGGTTGCCCTGCACGGCGAATTGCTCGCCCACACGTCTGCGTCCTTCCGCGATCGATACGCGCCAATCCAGTCCGACCACATCCGCCTGCACGTTCTTTAAAGTGGGCAGCAGCTCTGCGGAGCTTACGCCTGGGAAATAAATCTTCGGCTGCTCCAAATCCGACAGCTCCGAAAAGATCCGTTCGATCGTCGGCAGCACAAACTGTTCGAAATCCTTTGGCGCAAGCGCGCCAACCCAGCTGTCAAACAGTTGAAACGCTTTGCCGCCGGCTGCAATATGGGCGCGCAGATAAGCGATAACCATATCGCCAAGCTTATCCATCAGTTGATGCCACAGCTTTGGCTCACTGTACATCATTTCTTTGGTGCGCAAATAATTTTTGGACGGACGTCCTTCGATCAAATAGCTTGCAATCGTAAACGGTGCGCCGGCAAACGTGATCAGCGGAACTTCCAGTTCACGGTCAAGAATCCGAATTGTTTCGATCACATGGGATAGATCGCCTTCCACATCGATCGGCCTAAGCCGATCTACATCGGCGGCGCTGCGGATCGGATTATGAATGACAGGCCCGATATTTTGCACAATGTCAAAGTCAATGCCGATCGACGCCACCGGATTCATAATATCGGAATATAAAATCGCAGCGTCCACACCAAGCTTCCGCACCGGCATCATCGTGACCTCAGCGGCTAATTCAGGCTGCTTGCAAATTTCCAGCAGCGAATATTTTTCTTTAATTTTTCGGTAATCGGGATCATAACGACCCGCCTGTCTCATATACCAAACGGGCAGACGATCGACGTTTTCTTTTCGGCAAGCCCGGATGAAACGGTCGTTGTAGCTCATTCGCTTTCCCCATTTCTCTCTTTTTCCTTTGTTTCCATTATGCCCTTTTTGCTATCCGCTAACAACCGTCATTAAACGATCTAGTATGACAATAGTTTGACAATCCGCATACAATTATTACCCTTCCCCTTGTGTTATACTAGGTAGCAATGGTGTCTTGCACAATAACCGGGAGGCGGCTTGTACGTGGAACAATGGAAAATCAATCTGGCCGTACTATGGTTCGGACAATTTTTAGTGATGGCAGGGATGACGATGATCATCCCGTTTTTGCCCTTATATTTAAAGATGGACCTCGGCCTGACCGACAATCATGAGATTGCTACGTGGGCGGGCGTTATCTTTGCCGGCAACTTTGTAACGTCTTTTTTGTTTCAGCCGCTGTGGGGCAAGCTGTCCGATCGTTATGGCCGCAAAATGATGTTATTGCGCTCCGGATTCGGCATGGCGATCGTTATGACGCTGATGGGCTTTGCCGCAAATCCGTGGCATTTACTGTTTTTAAGAATGCTGAACGGGACCATCTCCGGTTTTAATCCGGCTTCCGTATCGCTCATATCGGCGACTACGCCCAAAGAGAAGATGGGGTTTGCCATGGGCACGCTGCAATCAGGCGCGATTGCCGGTACGATTCTCGGACCGTTTATCGGCGGTCTGATGGCCGATGCCATCGGCTTCCGCCCGATCTTCTATATCACAGGGGCGCTGCTCTTTCTAGCTTCGCTGGTGGCCGCTTTCCTGGTAAAGGAACCTTTCGACCGGGCCAAAGCCGCTGCCATTCCACAGGTATCGGTTATTCAAGGCTTTCGCGAGCTGAGCCATGTGCCCCAGCTTACCGCCTTGTTTGCCGTTACCTTCTTGATCCAGTTTGCCATGCTCTCGCCGATGCCGCTCATTCCGCTGTATGTCGAGGAATTACACCACTCGGCCGAAAACCTGGCGTTCTGGGCCGGGTTCGTCGGATCGGTAACCGGACTCTCGAACATGGTTGCTTCCCCGCTGTTAGGACGTCTAAGCGATAAGATCGGGGCGGAGAGAATTCTTTATGTCGCATTGATCGGCTCCGCCATCATGTTTATCCCTCAAGCCTTCGTCGGATCGGTGTGGCAGCTGTTGGTCGCCAGATTTGCGCTCGGCGTCTTCTTGGGCGGCCTCATTCCTTCGGTGAACGCGCTCATTCGAAAGTTTACGCCCGAGGGCATGGAATCCCGCGCATACAGCTTTAACAGCAGCACCTTAAGTTTGGGTAACATGGCCGGACCGGTTATCGGGGGCTTGATCTCCGGATGGACCGGCATCGGAGGCGTTTTTCTGGTATCCGCCGTCCTGCTCTTTGCCAATGCTGCGTGGGTCCGCTATTCACTTAACAACAGCAAGCGCCAGGCCGTCGTAAGCGGGCAGGATCGTACTGATTAATCGCTCATCCGAAGCGATCCGCTCATTAAAAGACCGCATTGCGGTTACTGAGGGCCCTGCTTTAGTCGGATCGGTCACTCTTCCGCGCAGCAGCGTGTTATCTCCGGCAATGATCGCGCCGGGCCGCGCTAAACGGATCGCCCAGTCCAGATAAACGGGGTAGCCCTCTTTATCCGCATCAATAAAGAAGAAATCATACTGCCGCCCTTCTGCAGCAAGCTCAGCCAGGCTAACCTTTGCATCCCCTATCCGATAGCTTACTTTATCGCCCAGCCCTGAAGCTTGCAGATTGGCATAGGCAAGATCAGCATAACTTTGTTCCAGCTCCAACGATGTCAACGTTCCTTCCTGCCCCAGTCCACGCGCCAGATAAATTCCGCTGCAGCCGCCTAGCGCACCGATTTCCAGTACATCTCTTGCACCGGATGACCTTACCAGCATCGTAAGCAGCCGGCCGTAGCCCTCATGGATGGATATCTCCGGCATGCCGGCAGCCCGAATCCCTTGCTTTGCCCGCTCCAAATCGGCATCATCCCCGTACAATTGTTCTACGTATTGTTCCCCTGTCAGCATCGTTCACGGCCTCCTTAGTTGTATAAACGCTATACTTTATCCTATACTTGATTGTATGATTTTGGACGGATGAATACAAACACTCGTTCAAATTGTAGAACGAAACGACGGAGTGAAGCAAACGATGGATAAATTACAATTGATCGCCACTTGCCCAATGGGCCTGGAAGCGATCGTAGCAAGAGAACTTAAGGATCTCGGATACGAGAACACGAGAACGGAGAACGGCAGAGTCAACTTTGAAGGCGGCCTTGCCGACATTTGCCGCACCAACTTGTGGCTGCGTACGGCAGACCGTGTGCTTGTGAAGATGGGTGAATTTCCGGCGCGTACCTTTGACGAATTATTCGAAGGCACCAAAGCTTTAAACTGGCCGGACTGGATTCCCGAAGATGGTGAATTTCCCGTGGAAGGCCGCTCTCACAAATCGCAGCTTTCCAGTGTGCCGGCATGCCAAGGCATCGTAAAAAAAGCGATCGTCGAAAAGATGAAGGAAAAATACAAGCACGAGTGGTTTCCTGAGGATGGGCCTCGGTTTGTCGCAGAGGTTTCCCTTCTGAATGACCGCGCCCTGCTTACGTTAGATACGACAGGTCCGAGCCTGCACAAGCGCGGCTACCGGAAGTTGGTTACCGAAGCCCCTCTGAAAGAAACGATGGCTGCAGCAATGGTGCTGCTAAGCCGTTGGAGGCCGGAACGCCCTTTATACGACCCGTTCTGCGGCTCCGGTACAATCGCAATTGAAGCGGCGATGATCGGCTGGAATATCGCTCCGGGCCTGAGACGGAACTTCACCAGTGAACAGTGGCCGATCATCAGCAAAGATCTGTGGGACGATGTACAGGATGAAGCCTTTGATGCGGTTAGAGACGACGTGCCCCTGCACATTATCGGCTCAGATATTGACCCCAAAGCAATTGAAGTGGCTGAAGCCGCGGTTAAGAAAGCAGGCCTTTCCAAGGAAGTGACCTTCCGTACCCTGCCTGTTTCCAAAGTGAAGCCAGAAGGAGAATTCGGCTGTATCATTACGAACCCGCCTTATGGAGAACGGCTTGGAGATGACAGTGAAGCGGAGAAAGCGGTTCGCCAGCTGGGGCTCACCGCAGGCATGCTGCCAAGCTGGTCCTTCTTTGCGTTAAGCCCTGCCAAGTCCTTCGAGCATTATTTCGGCCGTCCCGCCGATAAAAAACGCAAGCTGTATAACGGACGAATCGAATGTGGGCTGTACCAATATTTAGGACCCCTTCCACCATTGCGCAAAAACAATGAAGCTCCAAGCCATTGAAATCAGACATTTCTAGACTATAATGGAGAATGAATTGTAGAGATTTTGTAAAATGGAAAGGAACGTTTTTGATATGGTTAGTTTGCTTCAAAACGCAGCGCGCCATAGTATGCGGGCTTCCCTGCATATACTGGAACGCTTGAAGGGCGTTGATTTGGCTCTATTTTATCTGGTTATGGTGGTGAAGCTTTATTTCTTCCATCAATTCATCAATGTCCGCAACATGGAGCTGATGACGATGGATGACTTTTGGGTAGCGCTTGGAACCTTAGGGCTCATCACCTTTTGGACATTGTGGCTCCCCATCCGTGGACGAATAACGGCGCTTGTTATATTAAATTTGATTCTAACGTTTATTTTATATGCCGATTTAATCTATTACCGCTATTTTCAAGACTTGATCTCGGTTCCTGTGCTTCTGCAAGCAGGCCAGGTCGGATCGCTCGGCGATAGTATCGGCGAATTGATTAAAGCAGCGGACATTGGGCTGTTCGCAGACTGGCCCTTTATCGTGCCTTTCGCAATCTATATCCTCATCTCCGGAAAGAGCGCGCGGAATAAACTGCAATCTGCCCGTGCGCGGCGTCTTCCCAAATTACTGATTCGATTTACGCTTGGACTCGCCGTCGGGGCGATTAGCCTTGCGTTAGTGTTGGTGCCGATCGATAAAGCGACAAAAACCTGGGCACAGGGATTATTCGTCGGAAACTGGTGGAACGTCTCTCTTTATAATGTGACCGGGTTGTACGGATTTCACGGATACGACATCTATCGTTTTGTCGATCAGCGCTGGTTAAGCAAAGAAAAGCTGGGCGATACCGAGATCGCAGAAACCGAGCAGTGGATAAAGAATCGCGGCGAGATTAGAAGAGGATTAGAGCAGGATCCGCTGTTCGGTCAATATGCCGGCAGCAACGTGATTATGATCCAAGCTGAAGCGCTGCAAAATTTCATGATTGGCAAATCGTACAATAACCAGGAAATTACGCCGAATTTTAACCGGTTCATGAAGGAAAGCGCGTATTTTAGCCATTTCTATCATCAGACAGCTTTAGGAAGAACCTCCGATGCCGATTTTACAGCCCATTGCTCCATGCATCCGGTTAGCACCGGCTCGGTGTTCATCCAATATTCGCAGCATGAATTCAACTGCTCGCCGGCTTTGCTGAAGGAGAACGGTTATCATACGGCGGTGTACCATGCTTATGACGGCGGTTTCTGGAATCGTAATGCGATGTACAGCGCAATGAAATATGATACTTTTGTCAGCAAGAAAAACTTCATAATCGATGAAGCGATCGGTTGGTCGCTCGGGGATAAATCGTTCTTCCGACAATCGTTGGACCTGATATCAAAGCAGCAGGAACCGTTCTATTCCTTTTTGATTACACTGACCAGCCATCACCCATACAAACTGCCAAAAGAAATTCAGCAGCTTGACTTGGGTGACATGAACGACACGCTGTTTGGCGATTATCTTCAAAGCGTCCACTACGTAGACGCCGCTTTCGGTGAATTGGTCGAACGGCTTAAGGCCGAGGGATTATGGGATACTTCGATTCTGCTCATCTATGGCGACCATGATAACTCCATTCGGGAATGGGAGCCCTTTGAAAAGTTTCTGGGTCAGCCTTTATCCCCACTTGACCGACAACAGATCCTAAAGCAGGTTCCCTTGCTGATCCACCTGCCGGATGGCGCACATGCAGGTGTCTACGGGCAGGCTGGAGGACAAACAGATCTGGCGCCTACCCTTCTTCATCTGCTCGGCATATCCAGCGCTGACAAAGCGATGATCGGGACTCCACTGCTAACAGAACGGCCGCTCGCCGGCAAATCGGTTGTTTTCCGAAATGGCGCTTATACGGATGGAACCCACTACTTTGTCCCATCCGGAGATGGCGTCATCGAGAATGGCACCTGTTATGAGCTTGCTACAGGAGAACCGGGCGATCCTGCCGCTTGCAAAGCTGGCGCGGAGAAAGCCAGGGAAGAGCTCCGGCATTCCGACCGCGTTGTCGAGCATAATTTAATCTCGGAATTCCGGTGAAATCATTGAATAAAAGACCGTCTCTCGGCTAACGCTGCTGAAAGACGGTCTTTTATGTGTAAGGCCTTATTTCACATATTTCTTTGCTTTCTCGATGACTTCATCCTCGGTCGGCGCAGTAACGTACCTTCCGTTAATAAAAATAAACGCAAACCGCGAACAGGGTCCGCAATACGATTTGCAGGCAACTTTAATCTCTGCGTCCGGAGCTAGCTTGTTCAGCTTGGACACCGTTGTTTTGACCTTCATATGTTTGCATTTGTCACAAATACGAATATCATTAGGCATGCTTTTTCCCCGTTCTATAACTTGTTCCCGGTTCCCCAAAGAAGTATTAATGGTCGCCGCTGTTGCCTTTGGACGGGTTAGTAATGGCGAAGCCTTCCTGCGGAACGTAGAAATAATCAATGCGGACGCCATCTAGGAACGGCTCGTCCTTGGCAAGAATTACATCGATGTCCTTATCGGTCGATACGACTTCATCCGCATCCGTAGGCACATCCAGATCCATTCCGTAATGAGCATGATCGCCATGGGAATGCGTAACGATAACCCGCAGCATTTTACCTTCATTTTCCGGCTTGTCCAATTCTACTCGAAGCATTTTTGCTGCGTTTCTTGATATTTTACATTTCATTTAATTTCAGCTCCTTTTTGGCTCAACAATATTGAATCAATCTTGTTTATCCGAATTTATCTATCTTATTGTAATGAAAGCTAGCCGGAAGTTCAACTGTAATCTTTTTTGTACATTTCACCCGCGGAAAAAATCAACGGTTTCCGTATTTCCGTTCCATCCTCGAAGTGAACCATTCCGCTGCAATCATCGTCACTGCAATATCATCAAAAGGCAGGTAGGGCATCGCATCGGGAAGCACCCAATAAAGCAGTACCGGCACAAGAAACAGCAGCTTGTCTCTAAGTCGGACGTCCTTCGAACGAAGCAGCCGGAATATTCGGACAAACACCATCCGCCAATGACGAAGTGAGAGCAGTTTGCGCACTGCGAATCCCTCCTTCTTTTTTGCCCATTATATCATATCCGGCCTTCATTCACGAAATCCTACAAGCGCAGCGCTTGCAGAAGCAGGCTTTGCACCGCGTCATACATATCCTCGAATTGGTCAAGGGGCAGCGGATTGACTCCAATTCCCGCCTCAACGGTAAAGCCCGGCTTGCGAAATTCCTGAATGAACCAATCTTTATAGCCTGCATCGCTGCCTGCCAGCTTTACAGCCCGGTAACCGCTGGCCTCAGCCAGCTGACGCGCATGCTCTTCTGCGGCGGGAGGTTCGTAATCACGGTAGTTCCAATAGATTTCCTGTCCCTGCGTATGCAGTGCGATGACCAGATCGAACTGCTGCTCCCGCGTAAAATCGGCCATCGCCTGCGCTTCCGGCTCACTTAGCGGATGCGGTCCGGGATAGTCCCGCGGACCTGGGCGATCGTGGCCGCGTCGTTCGCATTCCGCTTCCCAATGGGCCGGAAATTGGTCGTTCAGGTCAACCCCCCGGATATTCGCCTTCCAAGCTTGAAAGCGCTCCGAGAACCGGTTGCTGCGCAGCAGCTCTTCATAATAAGGATGAGCTGGCGTTGCCCCTTCCAGCACCAGCTCAACCCCGTCCGGATTAACCATCGGGACAACCCAGAGCGTGACATGCTCGTATAGGCTCTGGCAGTCCTCGCCCCTTACCTTGGCTCCAAGCTTATAACCACGGGCCAAGTCCTCCATGAACCGCATAATAAGCGGCGTCGTAATCCATTCGTTCGCATGAAAGGCGGCATTCACATGGACTTTTTTCGCACCCCTGCCGAATCGTAATGCCGGAAGCGGCTTGCCCATGACACTTTGGCCGATTACGCTTTGCTTCAGAAACGGGTAATCCCGGACCATCGTTTCTATATCATTCCGCAAATTCCGATATCCGTATTCAGCTTTCGCTTGGATGATCCTGCTTCGGATAGGTGCCGGAATCTTAAGCGTCTGCCCCGGTATAAGATGTTTGGGATCAAGCTGCGGGTTCTCCGTTAATAAAGAATAGACGGAAACATGAAGTCGCTCGGTCAAATCATTCAATGTGTCGCCGGGCTGAAGGCAATAATAAATAAAATTGGCAGACGGAATCGTAAGAATCAAACCGGGAATCAAGGGCGCTTCATGAGTTAGACGAGGATTAGCGGCAAGCAGTGCAAACTCGTTAACACCAAAATACCCGGCAATACGCAGTAACGTATCACCGGGCTGTACCATGTAGGTAAATGACAGGTTCATCCTTTCAACCTCCCGGCGAAAAGTTTTCCTATCATTCATATGCGAGGGGCACTCCTTACATGTATGCTCACTTATGTTTATCCGATCTTTGGCACCTGCCAGACAACCGGTGTTAATTCGATCTGCTCATCCAGCCACTGCTGGGCAATCTGCCGAAATATCTTCGGATCGCCGCTGCAGCAAAACTGATGAATTGGAAGCACATCACTTCCGGCCAGCTTGCCTTGATCATGAAGGATCGTGCTGATCTCGCGGGCCGTTTCATCGGCCGAGCTGATCAATATCACTTCAGGCCCCATAACTTCGGAGATGGTTTCCGCTAAGAACGGATAATGCGTGCAGCCGAGAATGAGACTGTCAATCGGGCTTCCCTTCAAAAACTGCAGCGATTCCCTAACCGTTTCATAGGTTTCGTCAGAACAGAAATTCCCCTTCTCCACTAGCGGTACGAACGTTGGACATGCCTGGCTGATGACCTCAATATGCGGCTTAAGCCGCTTCAGCGCCTGTTCGTAAGCGCCGCTTTTGATCGTCCCTTCTGTCCCGATTACACCAACATAGCCAGTCTGCGTCCGACCGATAGCCGCTCTTGCACCAGGGTAGATGACACCTACAACAGGTATGTTAACACGGGATTGAATATCCTCCAAAGCAACTGCGGTCGCCGTGTTGCAAGCGATCACGATCATTTTAGGAGTAAATTGAACTAAGTAATCAACAATTTCGCGCGTGAAACGTTTAACTTCCTCGGAGGGACGCGGACCGTATGGCGTACGGGCGGTGTCGCCGAAGTAAATGATTCTCTCGCGCGGCAGTTGGCGCAAGACTTCTTTGGCAACCGTTAAGCCGCCTACGCCGGAATCCAATATCGCGATCGGTTGCTGCACAGACACACCGCTTTCTTAATCATGATGACTTAAACATGAATAGAATATGACGTTTCATTCCAAAACGTACCTACATGTTAGCCTAAATGCAGACAAGGTTCAAGGTACTGCCGGCACCTGTCTCTAGTTCATTCTATTCATTAACGGTGGTTCTGGAAGCTTGTCCATGCGGAGGTATGTTTCATCAAAAAGAAGCCTCAGGGGCCTCTTTTCCTTGATTTCCTATTTGAATTGCGGCAGCCAATCGCCATGGGCCTCGATCAGATCGTTACACATCGCAATGATATCGTCCATCGATAATTCTGCAGCCGTATGAGGATCCAGCATGGCAGCATGATAAATATGCTCCTTCCTGCCGGTCATCGCAGCTTCAATCGTCAGCAGCTGCGTATTAATGTTCGTACGGTTCAATGCAGCGCACTGAGGCGGCAAATCACCTACATAGGTCGGTGTGACGCCGCTGCGGTCAACCAAACACGGCACTTCAACACATGCCTCCTTCGGCAGGTTAGTGATCAGACCGGTGTTCATCACATTGCCGCCAATTTTGAACGGAACATTGGTTTCGATCGCCTCGAATATGTACGAAGCGTATTCATGGGAACGCTTATGCTCCAGATTCTTATCATTCACGAGCTCCTCGCGCATCTTTTTCCATCGGTCGATTTGATCGATACAGCGCCGCGGATATTCATCCAACGGAATATTGAATCGTTCAATCAGCTCCGGATAATTCCGCTTAATAAAATAAGGATGATACTCGGCATTGTGCTCGGACGATTCCGTTATATAATAACCGAATTTTAACATCATCTCGTAGCGGACCATGTCGTGGTGTTTTTCCTGCTGCTTCAAAGCGGCGCGGCGTTTAATCTCCGGATACAGATCCTCGCCATCCTTCGTCACCTCAAGCAGCCAGGCCATATGATTAATACCCGCAATTTTTGCCTTCACGCCGGTTTGATCCATATCCAGATGCTCGAAAAGATGCGGAATGCAAGCCTGGACGCTATGGCATAAACCGACAGTCCGGATTCCGCCATACGTGTTCATCACATTGGTCAACACCGCCATTGGATTCGTATAATTCAGGAACAGTGCATCAGGACAAACCTCATGCATATCCTCGGCGAACCCCAGCATGACGGGAATGGTGCGGAGGTTGCGGAAAATGCCGCCGATTCCGATTGTATCAGCTATCGTTTGGCGCAGGCCGTATTTCTTAGGGATTTCAAAATCCGTGATCGTACAAGGATCATAACCGCCGACTTGAATCGCGTTTACAACAAACTTGGCTCCGCGCAGCGCTTCCTTGCGATCGGTGTAGGCGTTTACAACACAGGTGCTGCCAGTGGTCGCTTTAAGGTTGTTTAACATCGTTTCCGAATCTTTAAGCCGCTCTGTGTCAATATCATACAATGCTAATTCAAAGCCTTGAAGCGCCGGAGTCAACATACAATCGCCCAACACATTCTTTGCGAATACCGTGCTTCCCGCTCCTAGAAACGTAATTTTAGACATCTTTTTCCTCTCCTTCGATGTAATGAAGTGATCTGCTCTTAATATAAATGACAGCCGCAAATATGAATATGGAAATATCCCATCTCCATATAGACTTTTGTAGTATAATTTGATCTATAGAAGTTAAGGAAAAAGTAGGTGAAGACGCATGAGCGAGCATTTCTCGTTTTCAATCGGATTAAATGCATCCCCAAGAAGAGGCGAGTTAACCCCTCTGTTCAGCGGAAATGGACAGCCCGTACATAAGCATAAGATCGGGCCTGCCGTTCATGATTATTATTTGGTACACACGGTCAGTTCCGGACAAGGCAGGTTTGAATGTGCGGGAAAACAGTACGATTGTAGGAAAGGAGATACGTTCTTTATATTGCCCGGGGAGTTATTCAGCTACGAGGCGGACGGCCTGCAGCCATGGACGTATCATTGGGTCGCGTTTAAAGGACATGCTGCCGGACCCTTATTAACCAGCCTTGGCATTTCTCCGGAGCAGCCGATACTACATCTTAAGGACATTCGAAAAATTTTAGTGTTATACCATCACATTAGACAAGCCTTTCAGCATGCTGATAACCCTTCGATGGCTGATTTGGAAGCCAGCGGCTGGTTACGATTGCTTCTAACCGCCTTCGGTTCAGATCAGCCGGCCAATCTGCCCGTCTCGGAAGCCAAGCCCACGGACATCGAAAGACAGATTGACCAAGCAATCCTCTGGCTTTCACTTCAATATGAGCAATCGATTTCGATCGAACGAATTGCAAAGGCGTTGGGTTATCACCGGACACATCTGTCCAAGATGTTCAAACAAACGACCGGACTATCCCCAATGCAGTTCTTGTACAAGATCAGAATGGAGCGTGCAGAGGTTCTTCTTGCAGGCCAATTAACAATCTCCCAGATTGCTTCGTCCGTGGGTTATCCGGATGCACTGTACTTCTCTAAACAATTCCGCAAATGGAAGGGACTATCCCCTTCCGAATATCGGGAACAATTACACCACACCTAGCAAGAAAAACAGCCCGCCTGGACCGTGCTTGGTCCAATGACGAGCCGTTTATCTTGCTCATGCCTTATACCCGGACGCCTCTTCGAGCTCCTGCTCGGCTTGCTTGTGCTGCCCTTCTGCAGTCTGTTCCTCGGCTTGTTCTTCGACAAGCGGCGCTTGTTCGAAATCGGATCCGCGATTGCCGCGCCATGATTTAACGTCCTGCACGACTCGGCTTGTCACCTGCTTCGTTAGGTCGGCTAACTGTGTTGTCTGGCTGCTAACCTGCTGTGCGACTTTCACGGTCGCATCCTTGGCTTGCCCTGCGTAGCGCACTGTGGTATCACTTATTTGACCGGCTCCCTTAGCGATATCCTTACGAAGCTCCCGGCCTGATTTTGGAGCAAGCAGCAGTGCGCTTACTGCAGCGACTACGCCGCCGGCCAGTGCGCCTAACAGAAACCCTCTTGCTTTTTGGTTTGGTCGATCTGACATTCGTTTTCTCTCCTTTCGTGTTTATCGTGCCCTTCGTCCCGTTCGCATGATACCGGTGCGCGAACAGCCTCATGACGCTTGCTTTGCCACCATTGCCATACGGTCATACCGATCTCCGCTAGATCCAGCGCTTCTCCGATCATCCGCTTGCTGCGTCCGGCGGCATTCTCCACATGTTGAACGGCCGACTCCGTTAAGGTGGAAGAAATTTTGCCCAGGGCAGCAGCTGTTTGCAGGACGGTATCACCGAATTCACCGGCAGATTTGCACAAGCTGGTCGTATAAACAAGCTGTCCCTGAACGCTCTGCACCGTCTGCTCAGCTGATGTGATCAACGCACGCAGCTCATCAACCAATCCTGATGTCTGCTGCTGCAGCTTATCAACGCCTGATACCATTTGATCAAGTTTGCGCAAAGCGGAATGCAGCGAGAGAACGATCGCTATGACTAAAATAACAAAAGCAATCGTTGCAACGCACACACAAGCAATGAGTACCATCCGCGACCACCTCCAGTTCGATCTGGACGAATGCCCAATTCGTAATGACAGTATAATCACGATGGGCTTGTCACGACACTCGCGAACAGAAAAAAGAAGCCTGAAGAAATTTTTCTTCCAGGCCTCTTTATAATAATTTTGAAATGCGATAGCTGCATTTGCCTCCGCCTTTGGCAAGACACTCCGTTCGTTCCACAGGCGTCTCCAATAATGCTTCGAATAAATCCAATTCACAATGACATGCCATCTGATAACGATTGGCAATCTGGGCTATCGGACAGTTATATTCATGAAGAATGAGTTCGCCTTCCTTTGATTCCACCTGTGCCATGTACCCGCCGGAATTCTGAATGGCAGCCAGTTCCTCAACACGCTGCTCCAACGTCTTTCCTTGCATTCGTGAAACGTATCGGTTCAACAGCTTTTGCTTACGTCCCTCGAATAACTTAGAAACGGTTCCTGCCAATTCCGGGACCTCTTCAAGTTCCTCCAGAAGATCCAGTGCCAATACATGATAATTTTTGGGGAACAGGCCATCCGCAGCCTCGGTTAAACCATATAGATGAGAAGGCCGCCCCATCGGCTGACGAACGATCGAAGTCCTTACGTAACCGTCGCGTTCGAGTGTATTTAAGTGACGCCTGACTCCCATTTCTGTAATACCAAGTTCTCTCGACAGTTCTCCTGTACTACTTGGTCCTTTAGTTCTAAGCAGCGTTAAGATGATCTGGCGAGTGGAACCATCCTGGCGGAGTATCCCTTCCTTATGCACTGCATGATTACCGTCCATCCTCATCACCATCCCATTCTTGCGCCGAAAACCGCAAAAGCCATCACGCCGTTTTATCGGAACATCATGGCTTGCATACCGCTATTGTATCCTATTTTGCGTTTTTCGTAAATCAACAGCATATTCTTGATTCAACGCTATGCTTCCAACTCACGCTCCAAATACTCCTGTACAGCTTGTCTAAACTGTATGAGGACATCAGGAAGTACAACCGTTAAAGGATGGAGCTCCTTGCGCGGCCACTCGTAATATTCCTGGGCGAGCGGCTTGCGCAGCTTAACCAGCTTTTGCAGCACATCATACAGCTCAGCCGGAAAAACCGCTTCACCGTGTATGATATCGACAATGTCCTCATAGCTGCTTGCATCTCTCATAATAAATCCATCAATCAAATAACTGCCGATATCGGTTACAGTCTCTATAGCCAAATGAAGCGTACGTTCCTGTGCCAATCCCTGCAGCAATCCGCCCTGCCAGTCCGATGCCAACAACCGCATCCCATCTGCAAGCTCTGGGATCGCATCAAGCCGCTTGGCGATTTGTTCACGGTTCACGTAATACATCGCTATATCCTGCTTTCTACTTTTTGTTCTTCTTCCCTTTTCGTTTCAACCATCCAAAAATGATGAAAAAACTGATGATAACCACCAGAGCATATGTCATTAACATGTATTGATCTTCCATCGCTATACCTTCTTTTACGCTTCATAATAGTCTTGATAGATTAGCTTTCGTAATCCACGCTTACCGATGCTTCGCGGGCTTTCGCCATATGTTCGATCACTTTCTTGTGAAGAGGGTGCACTTGATATGCTTCCAGCGCTTCCATGGAATCGAATTTCGTGATCAGCGCAATATCGTATGAGCGTTCCGAATGCAGGACATCCAATCCAACCTCGATCGATTTCAATTCTTCGATCTGGCCTTCCATTGCCCGCAGAACATTCGCTGTTTCTTCTACGCTCTGAGGACTGTTATCCTTTAATTTAAACAATACAATATGGGTAATCATTATGTTACTTCCTCCCTTAGCATAATATTCAGACGTACACGCATGACATGAACCTCTTTGTCACATAATAACCGAAATGAGTTTTTTGTGAAAGGGGATCGGATATAACGATGCGTTATCCGGTTACAATTATCGCAACTATAATTGGTATCGTGTTATGCCTGTATAATTACACCGGCTACGACCCGCATAATATGGTGTTCTTCATGTTCAGCGTACCTGCTTGGTTTATCGAGTTTTTTGTGGAAATCCACGAAGTCAGCGTGCTGCTGATGTACGTTCTGACCATTCTCAGCTGGGCGCTGCTTGGCTTTGTGGCGGATTGGTTTATCGCGCGCAATCGGCAGCGAAGAAGCGCTCGCTGATGCCAGGTGAATCGTTCGAAAAAAAAGGAGCCGTGAGGCTCCTTCTTGTCTATTACTCTACTATAAGTTTTGATACCATATCCAGATGGCCTTCACCACAAGGAATCGAACAATGAATCTCATACTCTCCTGGTTGGGATAAGTCAATCTCTGCTTCCGGATTGTTCATATCAAGGTGAACATCAAGTCCCTTAATCTCAATTCCGTGAATTCCTTGCTTGTTCTCCAGAACAACCTTCACTTTGTCACTGGCAGCGACTTTGTATTCATCTTGGTCGAAATGGAAATTAGAAGCTTGAATTTTCAATAATGAAACGCCCGGCGGCAACTCAGCTGCTTCATCCACTGGTTTCTCCGGAAGGCCAAACGTCATCAGATACAGCCCTAAGACGGAAGCACCTATGAAAATAACGAACATAATCCACTTTTGCATGGCTACATACTCCCCCCTTACCATCATAATGTCTAATTCCTATATTACCTAAGATCGTCCGATTTTCTCAACCTTAAACTATCGGAATAAAAAACTTTTTTTGTTTTTTTGACAAAACCATGAACAAATCATTTCGAATAATAGTTTTTTAGAAGCCTCTCCGCTTCCGAACGGACAAACCCCCACAGCATAAAAAAACGGTGATGGTAACCCCTGCATATGTATTCTGCCGTTAATCCGTCGGCATCCCGGCGTTCATCAACAATCTTGATGCCCGAGGAACGAAATTGGCGGCGAAGCGCCGCCAAATCCAACAATACATGGTCCTGCAGCCCTCGCAGAATCGATTCATACAATCTGGGCAGCTTCATCTTCGAAGAGCCGACAACCCGAATATCATGATCAAGAATCCGGAGAACAATGCCCAGCAACACATAACGCTTTAACGTCTCAAGCTCTTCTGTAGTTTGGATCGGTGGACGATCCGGTGAAGGTGAAGGCATGCCCTTCCGCCGTTCAGCGGCAGCCGAATTCATAACTAACCCTCCAAATAAGAACATTTGTTCTCATTATACTGCAGAAACTTTATCGCTGCAAGCGCCTCTATGATTTATTTGTCTTGATCCTTAAGCAATTCAATCATTTTTCGCAGCCGTTCGGGCACAGGCAATCCGATTCGTCCACAATTTTCGGTTATCGATATCAATTCATTGGCAATATAGAAGAATATAGCCGCCCCCATGGTCACTACACCCGTACCCAACAGCAAGTCGATTCGATGAGCCAACAAAATAACGAGCAGCATCAGCCCTTTACGCGCAAGCCCCCAAAATCCGATGGCGCTGTTCAACCCCTTGCCTTCTTTAATGGCAGCCGTGACGCCTGTCAGGTAATCTACCGCCATTGCTACGAGCAAAAACGTCAATGGTTCCGTCCATCGGCCAAAAGAGAACGTCAGGACCGCTCCCGCCAGCGCACTTACTGAGCATACTGATATTAACTGCATAACCACATCCCCTCCTTCCTACCAACGAGTAGTATATTCTATGCAGGAAGAAGGAAGGTTGTCTCTCGTGTTTATCCCTGCATAATCGGCAATATCAGAGATTGGGATATCGGTTTAAAGGAGCAGCATCTTCGCTTTCTCCATGCGGAATGCCGTCAGGTAATCGTTCAATGTCTGTCCCGTGTGCGACCTGAATTTCTCAACCTGTTTAAGGATCTCGCCGATCTTACGCCGCTCGCCTACCGCGAACATTGGCAGCGGCCAGGCACCCGTTACATTCATTAACCTTGCAGGACATAGTTGAATGAGCCGGATTTGCTGCCATTCGCATTATCCCTAATGTTCATGAGCAAGACGTCTATATAGATGTTGTCGTTCGCATTACCCGCTGCATTCGGAAAGAACAGCTGCCTGTTTCCTCCATTTCACTTGTACTTCTCCGCCCTTTTGTCCCATTGTAAATGAGGCCGGCTTATTCGCCAAGATTAACACTCGGGCCGTTTACTTCATGCATTAAAAAAGTTACCATTATACTGTTGACGCCCCTTCAAAGCTGAATGTTCGCTGAAAACAAGGAAGCAAACAGGTTTCAGCCCCATCTCAGGCCGCATTCAGCAAACGTTCAGCTTGATGGCAGATAATTAGAAGCATCAAGGCATGTTTATCGGGAGGCACGTTATGAAAAGCTTAAAAGGAATTAGAATTCTGCTCGTTGATGACGAACCGCATATCCTGCAATTTCTGGAGCTGGGCTTAATGAACGAAGACTATGAGGTCAAAAGCGCGCCGGATGGCATGAGTGCCGTCAACCTTGCCTATGAATTCCAGCCTCACGTTGTTATATTAGATATCATGATGCCAGGGATGGACGGCTTTGAAGTATGCAGGCTGCTTAAAAAGAACGGTAACAATGTCGCCGTCATCATGTTAACCGCCAAAGACGATGTCGAGGATCGGGTAAAAGGCTTGACGCTTGGCGCGGATGATTATGTCGTCAAACCGTTCAGCTTCGAGGAGTTGCTTGCGCGAATTCAAGCCCGGCTGCGCAACCAGTTTCCGAGCCTTTTCAGCGAAGTCGCAATGGGGCCTTTCCGGCTGGATGACCGCAGAAAAGAAATCATCTACCGCGAGCGGGTGCTGGAGCTCTCTCCCACGGAATACGAGCTTCTCAAATTTTTGGTGATCAATCATGGGATTGTACTCAGCAAAACGAAGATTTTGGATAAAGTATGGGGATATGATTTCGGAGGGGAAGAAAACATTGTGGAAGTTTATATCCGGTCTTTACGCGAAAAATTGAACGATAAAGAACATACATTAATTCGAACGCTTAGAGGCGCCGGGTACCGGGTAGATTTGCCATGAGCGGGCCCCGTTCAGATAATAAGCAGTACGAGAGAATAACGCCGCGTTCGCTCCGTTACCAGCTGCTTATCCGGTCAATATTTATTTTGGCTGCCCTGCTTATGCTGATCGGAGGGCTTCAGTACGTCATCATGAAAGACTTTTTATACCGGAATCAAGCGGAATCTATGACAGCACAAATGCGTGGGTTTCCGAGGGATTTCATCCGGATGGACCTGTTTTCGGGCCGACAGCCTGAGGAAAACCCGGATGAAACGCGGCCAGGCTCCGGCCGGTCCGGAGGACCGGGGCTGTTCCTGCCGGATGCCTCCTTTGCTTACATTGACCGAAGCGGAAACTTTACTGATCTGACAGATGAGAACGGCATTCTCTCACCGCGCCTGTCCAGTGAGACGTATATGAACATAGAAGAACAATTTTCAGAGCATGCCCCTGCCAATTACCGGATTGCCCGAGCTGAGGATGGAACCGAGCAGCTCATCGTGATCCGTCCCTTAAGTGGGCCGGGCAATACCGGGGGCATGCTGCAAATGGGTACGATAACAGGTCCGCTGCAGGATGTTGTCATGCGCCAATTACTTACGTTCGCTGCGCTCTCTCTTCTCGCATTAGCCGGTGGCTTAGCGCTCTATATGCCGGTTCTTCGGCGGACCTTGAACCCTTTGGACAAAATGGTAAAGGCTGTTGAACGCACGGATGCAGAAAATTTGGCTGAGCGCTTTCCCGTCCAGCAAGGCCAACTGGAAATTGACCGTTTGGCAGAGTCTTTTAACAGCATGCTGGGACGGTTGGAAATGTCCTTTGAAGCGGAGCGGGATGCGAAGGAGCAGATGCGGCGGTTCATTGCCGACGCTTCTCATGAGCTGCGCACGCCATTGACATCGATTCACGGCTTTCTGGAGGTGCTGCTGCGCGGAGCTGCCGATAAGCCGGAGCAGCTCTATGCCGCATTAAACAGTATGCACGGCGAATCTAAACGCATCAAGAAGCTGGTGGAGGACCTGCTGCTTTTGGCCAAGCTGGATCGTGCCCCGCAGCTGCAGCTGCTGGAGACACAGCTTGATGTCCTCATTCAAGAAATGGAGCCTCACCTTAGAATGCTCGCGGGCAACAGGACACTGCATTTCAATCTGACGGCGGACATCCGGGGGATGTATGATCCGGATAAAATAAAACAGGTCGTCTTGAACCTGTTTCACAACGCCGTACAGCATACCGATCCGGATAACGGGATCATTACACTTATTCTTTCAGCTGGTCGCCTTCATAGTGAGTTAAAGGTGATCGATAACGGTCCGGGAATTGCTCAAGAGCATCTTCCCCATGTATTTGATCGGTTCTATCGCAGTGACTCCTCACGCACAAGAAAACACGGCGGCGCAGGGCTAGGCCTCTCGATCAGTCAATCGATTGTAGAGGCGCATAACGGCGCCATCAGCGTTGAGAGCGAGCCCGGCAAGGGCTGTACGTTCCGTTTCACCCTCCCCATTCTTTAATCCAACCGGTACAGTCAGCGCTGTACCGGTTTTTCGCGTGTATGTTTTCTTCTGAAACTTTGCGATGAACATTTTCAGCAAATCTTCAGCTAACACTCAAGTTTCTATCAGCCTGGATTAAGATCTGTTTCAGGGAAGGGGTCTATACTTCAATTTGTAAGACAAAATCTAACCAAAAAGGAGATTAAAAACATGAACAAGCTAAGCAAAAATATGATGGCGGGCGCTCTCGCCGCAACCCTGGTGCTCGGAGGTGCAGGCTATCTGCATTCAAACGCGTTTGCAGCATCGGCCTCTGACACCTCAACATCGGTGACAGACGAGTCCTCTTCTGCACAGTCGGATAGCAGCTTTGAAAGAGGAGGCAAGCGCGGCGGCTTCGGCGGCATGCATGGCGGAATGCGCGGCGGCAATCTGATGCAGGAGACAGCCGAGATTCTAAATATCGCGGAGAGCGTTATCCGTACCGAGCTGCAGTCAGGAAAAACATTTGCTCAAATAGCGGAAGCAAATGGCCTTACAAAGGAAGAATACTTAAGCAAATTGGAAGCGGCGCAAACCGAGACGATTGATGGGCTTCTCAGTGCGGGAACGATTACGCAGGAGCAGGCTGATACGCAAAAGGAAGGGCTGGCAGATCGTCTGGCGCAGGTTATTGAAATGAACAAAGCCGATTTCGGCGGACATGGAAAAGGCCATGGAAAAGGACACGGATTCGGACGATTCGGTAATCCGGAGGAAATTGCAGCTTTATTAGGCATCACTGCGGATGAGGTGAACGAAGGCATGGCATCCGGCCAATCGTTAGCCGAGATCGCAGCGGCTAAAGGTATAACTGAGGCGGACCTGATCGAGAAGCTTAAAGAAAACATGACCGATTCACTCAAAGAATGGGTCAATGAAAAACGGACGGCTCTAACATCTACTCCACAGACTACGGAAGAAACGTCGGAAGAAACAACCTCAAACGCAGTCTAACAATGACTATTCATCAGCAAAATCAAAAAGATCGCCATACCCGGCCTGCATGTCCAGGTGGTTGGCGGTCTTTTTTATGTTCTGGCAGATCGCCGACATCAACGCCTGTTCTGAAGTCAACAAAAAAATCCTAATGAAATTCTCATTAACTTCTCATAACTATTCTTTATGTATTGGAGAATAAGGCTTTTTGAGCGATGTGGTAAATGGTGGCTTTATTCAGATGTGTTAAGGTAAATACGGTGATCACCACAAAAATATAACGCATCCTAAGGAGGAAGCCATGAACAACACGAAGAAAAACCGCATGATGAATCAAGTGATAGGCATCAGCTTAAGCGTAGCGATAGCTTTCTCTGGCAATATGCTCATAACACCACATACCGCCCATGCGGCTTCTCAATACAGTATGTCCACAGCAAGCAATGTAATTGAAACAGGAAAACAGTTTGTAGGGGTCCGCTATCAATTTGGAGCAAAATCAGGGAGAACGGATGCTTTTGACTGCTCTTCGTTTACGCAGTATGTATTTAAACAAAACGGCATTAATATTCCCCGCTCTTCAAGGCAGCAAGCCGGGGCCGGAACCTTTGTACCTAAAGATCAGCTGCAGCCGGGGGATTTAGTTTTCTCCGATACAAATCGGGACGGCGTGATTAACCATGTAAGTATCTATATGGGAGATGGGAAGCTTCTCCACACGTATAGAGTTGGAATCGGCGTAACGATTTCCGATTTTCAAGGCAGCACATGGGATCGGACTTATGTTACGGCACGCCGGGTCATCTCGGATAATGGACAAGCATCTGTGGCAGCACCTCAACCGGTAACAGTTCCATCCAAACCTGCTGTAGATTCTCCATTACCTTCTAAAAGAACAAACTTGGACCGTCAGCCAGATTCCGACAATCAACAGGGAGAGCACTGATTACAACTATTATTCCGCTAATCGATAAAAAAATGCAGAGCTCCTTCAGGAGCTCTGCATTTTATTTCAAGCTTGTTCTGTACAATGAGAATATGGATTAATCCCTTTTTTCATCGTTTTTAAACTCAATTTCGATTTCTTCATCATTCGAAAATTCCACTTTCAGCTCTACCTTTTTGATAACATCCTCATCGACATTCAATTCGGACAACACTGCGTTTAATACTTCTTCCTTGTCCATATCACTGGAAAGCGACAGGCTGTCGAGCAAGCTCTCAAGTGCTGTTACCGCTTGACGACCTTTAACCTCTTCCTTGCCGTCTTCCGTTACCATTTTCACTTCAGCTTTCGCTCTTCCATCTTCATTTTCATACTTCAACAGTGTCTCATCATCATTGTGAAGTTTAATCTTCAGTTCGAACTTTTGAATACCTGCGTAGCCTTCCTCAGTATTTTCTTCGTTATACTCTTCGTTATCTTCTTCTTTTTTATCTTCATTCTCGAAATCCTCATTCTCTATTTCGATTTCCACTTTTGTACCATTAGAGAATTTGATTTCAATTTCCAGCTCGCTGAATCCATTTGGTTCAATTTTCAATGCTGCAAGAACGCTGTTTACGATTTCTTCCTTGCTCATTTCCGGTGTCAGAGCAAGCTGCTTCACGATGGCTTCTACTTCAGCGGCTGCTTCCTTGCCTTTTAATTTTTCTTTGTCATCATCAAATTTATGTTCGATTTCGGCTTCGGTCTTGCCTTTTTTATTCTTATACTTCAGCTTGTACTCTTCGTCGTCTCCAAGCTCAACTTCAATATCAAGCTCACGCACGCCCGAGATCGTTTCATCAATTTTTTCTTTGGAAATCAGGTTAGCCTCAACGACTTGCATTTCTTTCACAACTAACGAAACCGCATCACCGACAAGAAGCTGGTCGGCAGTAATAAACCGCTTCTCATATTGAACTAATAAATCCGATGAAATTCCGTATGACAGGGCATCACCGTTAAAGCTCTCGACCGTGATCGTACCGTTTGGCACTTTATACACGCTGTCTGTTACTGTATACACGCTGTCTGTCACCGTTTTGAATTCAATGTTTTTTACAGTTCCCGTTACTGTTATCGCGCCAGCTTCTTCAAGCAGCCCGTCATTGGTACGGTCCAAAAAGGCAGCCATTTCAGCGCGGGTCACATTTTTGTTCGGCTGGAACGAATTATCCGGATACCCGCTTACAATCCCGCGTTCTGCGGCAACATTAATATAACCAACCGCTCCTGCAGGAATCGAAGATGCGTCACTGAAATTTGGAACGACTGTCATTTTGCTTAGCGCTTCAGATTGCAGACCGAGTGCTCTGACGAGCAAGCTTGCCACCCATATTCTGCTTGCCGGCTGATTTGGTTGAATCGCGTCCTCTGATGTATCGAAGAGTCCATTCTCCAATGCGACAAGAATATAACCTTTTGCCCATTTGTACTGCTTATCGATCAAATCGGCATCCTTGAAATGCAGCTTAGTATCTAGGGATTTTTGTTTGGCTTGCTCTTCCAATCCCATCAAGCGAACCGCAGTAACAATGGCTTCCGCTCTGTTCACATTTTGATTTGGACGAAATGTTCCGTCTTGGTACCCTGCCAGAACATTTTTAGATTTCATTTTTCCTATGTACTCGACCGCCCACGCTGCATCTTCGGCATCCTCAAATTCCAGCGTAATCTGTACGCGGCCGTCCTCGGTTACTTCGGTTGTCGTTTCATGCTCCTGCGCAAACATTTGGCCGGAAAAACTAAAGACCATTAGAAAAGCAAGGAACAAACTGAATAATGCACGTTTTTTCATTACTTAAACCCCTCTCAAAATAATTTGATCTTACTTTGCTTGAATCATAGATTGATTAGCCGACAATACTTATTACGTCGATTAACGTCGATTTGGGGGGGCACAGGAAAAATTATCAATTCTTTTTTAATTATTCGAAGTTTCATCAACGTCATTCGTCATCATCGCCATCTTCGCTGTCGTCTTCATCATCTGAATCTTCCTGATCCTCTGTATCATCTTTGTCGTCTTGATCTTCGTCTGTATCATCGAGGTCTGTGGCATTATTTACATCCTCTTGATTATCATCTCCTTCTGCTTGATCATCTTGATCGTCGTCATCGTCAGCTTCGTTATCTTTTTCATCTTCATCATCTTCGTTGTTGTCATCCTGGCCATCGTCATTTTGATCGTCTTCTTCATCTTCTTCATCTATTTCATCTTCTTCATCTATTTCATCTTCTTCATCTTCTTCGTCTTCGCCATCATCCTCCTTATCGTCATCTTCATCATTATCATCGTCCTGTTCTCTTTCTTCGTCGTTATCATCATCTTCATCATCTTCATCGTCTTCAACTTCTTGACTAATTACTTTATCCCTGTCTTTCCTTGGCGTTAATTGGACAGCCTCATAGACAGAGTCAGTTTGCGAATTACCTTGATCATTGCTTCCTCCTCCACCGGAATCACTTTGAACCGACTGAGGAGAAGGATTTGTAACCGCTCCGTTACTATTCGCTCCGCCGCTATTTTCTTGGGAACCGCCATCATCGATAGTGATACTCAACGGCATTCTTTTGAAGAAGCTTTGCGGCTCCCAGCCTGATTCAACTAAAATATCTGTAACGGACTTCGTGCGGAGTTCTTCGATGCTCAATTCAATGCCCATTTCTAGTGCTTGCTGGTAAACATGATATTTGTTCAACGTCAAGCCAAGCGCATCCGCCTGTTCCTTCTCTTCAGGTTTCGCGTAGTACAGCTCTACGGTATATGGGCTGGCAGAAGGCAAACGGGAAAGATCGAGCTGAAAAGAGTCCTTTCCCATACTAACGATGGACAGCATGACAATAGCATCTTGTGATTCAGATTTCAGAAAGCCTTCGGTTTCCGCACTCGCAATCATCAGATTCATCGCGTCGTAAAAATCCATACCAACAAATGCGTTCTCATCCACGATTCTTTCCGCATCATCATTTTTAAGAATGACTTGCGTCACATTCCCGTTTTGATCGATCAATAGCTCTACAGCAGGATTAATATCCAAGGCAACCATCGCGATCGGCCTCGCAAATAGCCCAATCTCGATGAACAGCGACGATGCCAGTACCAATAGTCCGAAGAAAACAGCGGCTACCCAGCCTTTTGACCGAAAAAATGATTTTTTTTCCTTCTTTGCAGCCGCAGCCGGTTCGTCGACGGCAATTCGATCTCCCAGTGCGGGAATCTGAGACGGAAGAGGCATATTTCGAAACTTACCATCCTCGCATAGGATGACGATCCGATCTTCTGTTATTTTCATAACGACTCCATGCATCGTCATCACTCTCCTATCTCCCCGAATGAAATGGTGTTTCGAATGCGGATAAATTCATCAGAACTATAAATTAATATCAATGAAATAAGATATTTACGGTTTCTTTCCAATGTTTTTCGGCTTACCTTCGAATAATTAAGCATTTCCTTCAATGGCAGCTGTTTCGTTTTTCTAAGGTGGGCCATCAGTGCAGGGTAGGCAATAAACCCTTTTGCTATCCGGACAAGCTGAATCCTTGTATCGCGATGACTCGGGCAGCAATCCTCCAGCTCTTCCAGGCTGATCCCGTAAGCTTGCAATGTCTCATCATAACTCACCAGCTCCTCAGCTAATTCACCTGCTGATTGCTGCAGTTCAAATGCTTCTAAAGAAGAAGCAACCTCAATGGCCGAGAGCTCGAACTCATTTCCCGTGCCCATAAGTAACTTTTCCGTACCCCATGACCTGCTGCGCTTTCGAAAATCGTCTACAAGCCGGTTATGTATGATGGTATAGGCATAATTGTCAAAGGATTTCCCGTGAGAATCCCCATACCTGTCGATCGCCTCATTAAAAGCAATCAGACTGATACTGGCTTCATCATCGTCCCAACGGATTTGACGTTTGCATATGTGGGATGACGCACGAATGATAAATGGGCGGTACTGCTGTATAAGACGCTCACGACTTTCGCTGTCTCCGTTTTGAGCCTGCTGCAAGATCTTTTCCAAAGTTAGCTCCACTGATGTAATCACTTCCTCTATTTATACGATATACATGACTATTTTGAGAGGGCATGTAAATAAATAATTAAAATTAGCAGTTGTTTTACCTTATCACTTGTATTTCGACATAATCTATCATTTTTTTCAGTCTTTCATTCTTATAACATTCTATTTAATTAAATACATCATTAATAGACTTCAGAATATTTTATAGCCTTATTTAATATAACATATTGATTTTTTATTACGACATATATTATTATTATGATGTAATATATAAGATGAGGGGGGAAGGAAATGCGTGTTGCATTAAGCGGTACGGGGCGAATCGGAAGATTATTCCTGCGAAAAATGCTGTCCGAACCGCATCCGGAGCTGGAGCTCTGCGTCATCAACTCGACAGGCAAGGCGCCTGATCTCGCCCATTTATTAAAGTATGATTCCGTTCACGGCATCTGGGACGCAGACGTAACATCTGATGAAAGCGGACTGATTATTAACGGCGACCGAATTCCGCTGTTGTCAGAGCGGGCGCCTGACGCTTTGCCTTGGAAAAGATATGGCATTGACCTTGTGATCGACGCGACCGGACAATTCAATGATCGCAGCGGTGCGGAGAAGCATCTTCATGCAGGCGCAAAGAAAGTATTGATCACCGCTCCCGGACGAGGCATGGATCTAACCGTTGTGATGGGCGTAAACGAGCAGCATTATGAACCGGAGCAACACAAGCTGCTCTCGGCCGCATCCTGCACCACGAATTGCATCGCCCCGCTGCTTCGAATTCTGGATGACGCCTTTGGGGTGCACCATGGCTGGATGACAACCGTTCATGCGTTTACTAATGATCAGCATCATGTGGATAGCTTGCACAAAGATCTTCGCCGCGCCCGTTCGTGCGTGAGCTCAATTATTCCAACATCGACCGGTGTCGGGACAGCGCTTACAGGGGTTCTCCCCCATCTGGCCTCACATATTCAAGGGCTCTCCGTACGTGTGCCTACACAGGATGTATCCCTTCTGGATTTGCAGGTCCAGCTCAATCAGCCCATAACGATCTCGGATGTGAAGGAAGCATTTCAGCAAGCTATACACGGTCCAATCGGAAAGTACGTCGGTTATAATGAACTGCCGCTCGTTTCCTCCGACTATATCGGCAACGAAAAGTCAGCGACGGTTGACGGAATGAGCATGATGATAAACAACGATCAGCTTAAGCTTTTGGCATGGTATGACAATGAATGGGCTTATGCCTGCCGGATCGTGGATTTTGCAACGTTAATATCGCAAAAGGCAAGTAAAAATGAGGAGGCGAGTATCCCATGGATTGCACAAACAATATGATTGAGGAAAACGGCTTGAAAAACGAGCTTGGCACCATCATTTGCAAACGATGCGGAACAGTCTTTGCAACGATTCCGACAAACGGGTATAAACTCATTTACGGCATCTGTCAAAATGACAACTGCCAAGAGCAAATAGGAGGAGAAAACGAATGACAAAAAGAGTATTCTCTTTCTCAGAGGGCAACGCAGGGATGAAAGATCTTCTGGGCGGCAAAGGGGCAAATCTGGCTGAAATGACACGGGCGGGCTTGCCTGTGCCTCCCGGATTTACGATAACAACGGAAGCCTGCCATTCTTATTTCAGAATGGGCAGCCGGCTGCCTGAAGAATTGCTCCATCAGATGGATATGGCTATGGATCAGCTGGAGGTGGAAAGCGGACGGCAGTTCGGCGATCCGACTACCCCCCTGCTTGTTTCTGTACGGTCAGGTTCAGTCACATCCATGCCGGGAATGATGGATACCATCCTGAATTTAGGACTTAATGACGAAACTGTCGCCGGGTTGGCTGCATTGACGAACAACGAACGTTTTGCATACGATTGCTACCGGCGTCTGGTCCAAATGTTCGGCAATGTCGTATTCGGCATTGAATCCTACCATTTCGAACAGCTGCTTCACCGTTTAAAGGCGGAAGAAAAAGTGCAGCAGGATCAAGATGTATCCGCACAGGGCTGGCAGCGCTTAATCGAGCAGTATAAAAAGTGTTTAACGGAGGAAGCCGGACGGCCGTTTCCGCAGGACGTGCGGGAACAGCTTCACTTAGCTGTTGAAGCCGTATTTAAGTCATGGAACAACCATAGAGCCCAAGTATACCGCAAAATTAACCGGATTCCAGACCATCAAGGCACAGCAGTCAACGTGCAAAGCATGGTTTTCGGCAATATGGGAAATGACTGTGGAACAGGCGTCGTGTTTACCCGCAATCCGTCTACCGGTGAAAACGTATTGTTCGGCGAATATTTAATCAATGCGCAAGGCGAGGATGTCGTGGCTGGCATTCGCACCCCGATGGCCATTACTAGCCTGCAGATCGAGATGCCTGAGATCTACGATCAGCTCGCTCATTCTGCCCAAAAGCTTGAACGGCATTACAAGGATATGCAGGACATCGAGTTCACCGTTGAGAAGGGGAAGCTGTTTTTCTTGCAAACCCGAAACGGCAAACGAAGCGCACAGGCCGCTCTAAAAATTGCAGTTGATCTTGTCCAGGAACAAATTCTCTCCAAAACGGAATCGTTAAAGCGAATTGAAGTGTCACACCTCGATCAATTGCTTCATAGAGGGCTTGATGAAGCTGCCGTACAGCAAGTCGTGGCCGTCGGCCTTCCCGCTTCGCCCGGCGCAGCGGTCGGTCAGCTCGTATTTGATGCAGATACGGCTGTAGAATGGAGTAAAGCCGGTAGACAGGTTATTTTAGCCAGACCGGAGACGACGCCGGAAGATATTCATGGCCTGTTGGCTTCTGAAGGCGTCGTTACAAGCCGCGGCGGCTTGACAAGTCATGCCGCCGTCGTGGCCAGAGGGATGGGCAAGCCATGTGTTTGCGGATGTGAATCGATCCTAATCATTCCGGAAGAAAAAGTGTTGGTATCCGGCGAGCGGAGAATAGCCGAGGGCGCATGGATCACACTGGACGGCGCAAGCGGCCGGGTTATTGAAGGAAAGATCCCTTTAAAAGAAGCGGAAATGACCGAGGAACTGACTGCGATGCTGCGCTGGGCGGATGATGTGCGTACTCTCCAGGTATTCGCTAATGCCGATAATCCGCACGATGCGAAAATCGCCAGACAATTCGGAGCGCAAGGAATCGGCTTATGCCGGACGGAGCATATGTTTTTCTCCCCTGTCAGGCTGCCGATCGTCCAACAAATGATCTTAGCCGATTCCAAGGAAGATCGTTTAAGGGCGCTGCAAAAGCTGCTTCCAATGCAGCAGTCCGACTTTGAGGGCATGTTCCGGGAGATGGACGGACTGCCGGTCACGATACGGCTGCTTGATCCCCCTCTGCATGAATTTTTGCCCAAGCGGGAGGAGCTGCAGCAGAAGCTGACCCGTCTAATCTATGATGAACAAGATAGTGGCAAAGAGCAATTGGAGCTGCGCAGGCTCATACGGAAGGTTGACTCCTTGCACGAAGTCAACCCGATGCTCGGCCATCGCGGCTGCAGATTAGGCATTGTATATCCGGAAATTTACGACATGCAGATCGAAGCGATCTTTCGTGCTGCCTCTCGTGTCATCGACGAAGGCTGCAGCGTGATCCCCGAGATCATGATTCCGCTTGTCGGCCATACCAACGAATTGAAAATTTTGAGAGAGCTGGTCGACACGGTTGCAGAGCAAGTGCTCGGTACAGCGAAAAAACGGAATTGTCCATACAAAGTCGGTACAATGATCGAAGTGCCGCGCGCCGCCTTGACTGCCCGTCAGATAGCTGCACACGCTGATTTCTTCTCATTCGGCACCAACGATCTTACACAAATGACGTTCGGATACAGCCGTGACGACGCGGAAAATAAATTTTTGGCGCATTATATCGATCACAAGCTGCTCCCGCATAATCCTTTTCAGGTTCTGGATACGGATGGCGTTGGACAATTGATCGAGCTGGCCATCACTGCTGGAAAGAACGTCAAGCGATCGCTGAAGAATGGGATTTGCGGTGAGCATGGCGGTGATAAAGACTCTATCTTCTACTGTCACCAGATCGGATTGGACTATGTCAGCTGTTCTCCATACCGGATTCCTCTGGCCAGGATTGCAGCCGCACAGGCGTGCATCGAGCATGGCACTAAAGCAGGCATTCCCGTTTCGGCAGAGCATCTGCCCGCATAAAGCAACCTAGAGGAGTTTACTATAGAAGGAAAAGTCTCTTAAAAGCTTTGGTTGTACCGCATTCACTGCGCAGTCGAATATTCTTCCGATCGCTGTTGTTCCCGGATTCCCTTGCATGAATAGGCCGAGGTGGGAATCCGGGAACAAAGACGACCGCTGACGCTTCTCCAGAATCATTCGATCTGCTTCGTTTAGGCGTAACCTTTTCTTTCCTAAAAACAAACAAAAGAAGCCTTTCCTTGTTAACATGTAAGTACGACCAAACATGAACAAAGGAGAGGCTTCTTTTGTACATCGAATATACCATGGACTAGCTTACTTTGCCCATGGACTTGCAGGAAGATATCCCCGAAAGCCATCTCGTCCGCGTCATCAATGATTCCGTCAATCGCCTGCCTATGAAGATCTTCACTCCAGCTTATCCCGGCGGCGGTCGAGATAGCTGCCACCCCAACCTGTGACGCCATTTTTACTGGGACAGCCTCTTAATTATGTGAGAATACGGAGAATGGCGTTCATCGCCTCCGCTTCATCTTCTCCTTTGACCGTGATGCCGATCGTTGAACCATTTTGAGCACCCAATTGAAGCAGAGACAGTGCGCTTTTGCAGTCCGCGACTTTGCCATTGCACGATAACCGGATATCCGATTCAAATTTTCTAGCTTCATATGCAATCATATTCGACGGCCTTAAATGTAAGCCTTGATTGAAGTGAATGATTTGTTCCTTTTTTAGCATATTGTTTTACACCTACTTCTTGCGTAATGCGCTTAAATCTCTTTTTCTATAAATGCGGCAATTTCGCTGCTGGAACCAAGAGCGAGCAGTGGTTCTCTCAGCTTCGGCTCCTCCAGAATAAACGCCAGTCTGGATATCGCCTTCAGTTGTTCCTGCCCTTTTCCACATACAGCGATGACAAGACGAACCGACTCCCCATCTCCGAAGGTTATAGGCTTATTCAATCGAACCAGTACAAACCCCGTCCTTAGAATCGCTTCGCTATCCGAGTTCAATCCATGCGGGATCGCCGCATCATACCCGATCCAAGTCGACTGCAGCGCTTCCCGCGCTTTCATTTCTTCAATGTATTGTTCTGTCACCATGCCCAGCGAGACAAGCTGCCTGCCGGCGATTTCAATCGCTTCCCATTTGTCGCTGGCCTGCTGGTCGATTAGAATTTGTTCTTCCGAGATCAAGAACCCTTCTTGAATTGGAGGCCATTCTTCTAATGAAACCCCTTCTTCTTTCTTCGGCGAGGTGGCACCGTATTCCTGTTTCCCTTCGGAATTTATCCGCTTCACGATATTCGTATAGAGCTCCGGCTCGATCAGAGAAGGCACAAAGAGATACTCCGCAAGCGGAGCCGTTTTTATCGTGCGTTCTTCCAGATGTTGTTGGGCGATGACAAGGTCGGCGTCTTCAGGAATCCGATCGACCGCAGTATAGACAACCGTTACATGATGAATGGCTTCTTGACTCAACATCTTCTTCAGCCTTGCGGCGCACATTGCGCTGGAAGCCATGCCCCCGTCACAGGCAAACACCACATTTTCGATCCATCGGTCATTCTCGATCCTCGGTTCAAGCTTTTGCTTCGCATCTTTTGCGGGCTCTTGTTTCTTAGCAATGATATTTAATAGAATATAGGAGGAAAAAAAGCTGACCAATGCGGAGGCCGAAATGCCGCACAGCACCTCCAGGTAGTTATGCTTTGGCGTCATGGCCATGACTACGAATATACTTCCCGGCGATGGTGTTGCAACCAAGCCGGCATTGAACCAATGAAAAATGGCATTAGCGCTCAATCCTCCCAATATAAGAGGTATGATCAGATAAGGCCTCATAAGGGCGTAAGGAAAATAAACCTCATGCAGACCGCCGAGGAATTGAATCGTCATCGCTGTTTTTAATTCTGCGCGGGCCGGACGCTTGCTCCATACGTATAGTGCAAGCAGCATACCGAAACCTGGACCCGGGTTAGACTCAAGCAGGAAGAAAATGGATGTGTCCGTTATTTGCAGCTTATTCATGCCAAGCGGCTCCAATATGCCGTGGTTGATGACATTATTGAAAAACAGCACCTTGGACGGCTCGATAATGAAAGCAAGCAGAGGCAGCAGTCCTGTCCCAAGCAAATATTCCGTACCTTTTAGTGTGCCATGGATCGCATAGCTCATCGCAGGACCGACATATAAATAAAAAAGAAATCCGATTGCAACTCCGATGACGGCAGCAACCGCATTGTGAATAAGCAACTCAAAACCGGTCGGAATCCGGCTCTCCAGCCCCTTGTCCACTTTGCGGACCAGCCATCCTACTGCCGGACCTGCAGCAAGCGCAGGCAGCAGCATCGTATATTCCTGATCACTGCCTACCACCAGACAGATCGTGACGAAGGCTGCTATCACCCCGCCGCGCGTATCCCCCACCATTCTGCCGCCCGTGTAGGCAAACAAAATCGGAACGAGATAGGTCATCATCGGATTTACGACCTCATATAATTCTGGCCGGGGAAACCAGCCGGCAGGGCTGAATAGGATTCTGACCACGCCCACTGCGAAGAGTGCGGCGATATTTTGGAAAACAACGGCACTTAAAAAGCGTCCGCAGCGGTCCAATAGTTTCATTGTCTTCCCCCGATCAGATCTCTGGTTTTGGTTGTGTAGGCTGCACTGAGAATACAGTTCAAGTATGCCTTCAGTTCTTCCTCTGTGCCTTCAGAAATGGTGCGTTGATTCTCCTCTTCAATCAAGGATTCACTGATTTCACCCATCATCTCCAGAAATTCCTGGCTGGCATCAAACGGAGCGAGCTGGACAAGCACGGATTTTACGGATATGCCCTCTCCCCAGTCAATCGGCTGCTTGAACCGCAGTACGGATAACTGCAGCGTATGGATGCCTTTGGTTCGATAATGAAGCATTGCACAACTGTAAGCTCTGAGAATCCAACTGCCCATCTGCTCCCGATGGGTGAGATCGGCTGTTATCACCCCGGTATCCGCATCCTTATCCGCATGAATAGCCGCTTTCGCAGCTTCTTGAATGACCTCGTGCTTGCTGCTGCATTCCAAATCATCGAATACTCGGAAATTTTGAAGGATACGGTAGACGGCATCCCCGTAAGCATTCACTTTTTGTATCGTCATGTCGATCGGTATCCTCCCCTCGTATACCGCAGATTTGCGCAGCGAAGAAACCCTTGTCTCAATTCTCATCCGGTCCTCTTCCGTCAAGAAAGGATCGACCACGATAACCGGTTTTTTCTCAAAATCGAGCGGTACGGTGGAGATCAGTAAATCAATGCGATCCCAATCCCCTTCCCATTTTTCCAAGTACGACATTGGAACCGTATCCGCTACTTCAATATGCCGCAGCTCTTTGCGAATCTGTGCGGCGAGCAGCCGTGATGTGCCGATGCCGCTGGTACACACGATAAGTCCCCTGTATGTTCTGGGCTTATCGATTTTTTTGCGCAGCACACCCGCTCCGAAATGCATCGTGAGATAACCAATCTCCTCTTCCGGCACTTCGAATCTAGTCTGCCGCTCCAGATAAGCTGCCGCCATCTTGGTCGCTTCATAGACAAGCGGGTAATTGTCCTGCACCTGTTTCAGCATCGGATTGCGGATCTTCATTCCCATCGCGATACGAAAAAGCGCCGCATCCAAATGGCGGCTTAAGTGCACCGCCAAGTCCTCATCATCGTCAAGCGCGACCCCTAATTCATTGCCAACGGTAATAATCATATCCCGTGTATAGTCCGAAGTTGGATAACTATGCATCTCCTCCATCGTTTGCCGTGAATTCGACCCGAGCAAATGCATCGTAATATAGCCGATTTCACTTTGCGGAATGCTGACGCTCAGCCTGCCGGATAAATGTGCGGCAATCTCAGTGGCCCATGCAAATTCTTCACACGATTTCAAACGGGTCAGCACCGTTTCATCAATCTCAATATTCTCGCCGGCTTTCAGCCGCTGAAGCGCAAGCGCAATATGGACGATTAACCCGGCAAAGGCGGTGTCCGGCATATAATAACCGTAATTTTTCTCCAGTTTCCGCATCCCGCTCTCAATGACGCGAATCGTGGATTCCTCCATAAAATGCAGCAAATGATTCCGTATCGAAAGCTCCATCCGAAAAACATCCTGCCCGTTTCCATCAAAGCTCGTCAGCGATTTGACCAGCTCTTCCTTTGAGCAGTGCTCGTACAGCAGCTCCAGAATGGCCTCGCGGATATATTTTTCCTCCGCTTCCAGGTATACCCCGAAGCCGGGTTTGCGGATGACCCGAATATGATGGTTATGAAACCAGCCCTCCAATTTTCCCAGGTCGTAGCTGATCGTTGCCTCCGAAACGTTGAATTTCCGGCCCAGCGCATACAGCTTGACCGGTTCGCTTAAAGACAACAGCGTCTGCTTCAATCGGTATTGACGCTCCTCTGCCGAAATGACCTGCTCAGAAAAAACTTCAAATAGCTGCTCCTGTGCTTTTTGCTTATTCATTGCCGTACCGTTAACGCTCAAACCTATGCCCGATTTGGACTCCAGCTCCAAATGGAATTGCTTGAATATGTTTTTGATGGATTGAAGCTCCCTCTGGACCGTTCGCGTGCTCACCTGCAGCGAATCGGAAACCTGTTTCAGCGTCAAAGGCGTCTCGGAGGCAAGAAGCAGCTGACATACCGATTTCTGTCTTTGATTTAATTGCATGTCCCGCCTCCTTCCGCAGCTGGCTCATAAATCCAGCATGCATACGGGCGGACCGCCGCCTATCGGCACAGGGCCGCCCATACATTGACCAAGTCGTTTATACTTTAATTTGAATTTTGAACCAATTTGAATCTTTCGGCTGCTCGAAGAAATCCACCGCTTCCTCCAGGGTCAGCTCTTTGGAGATCAAGGAATTCACCTCAATGCGCCGTTCCTTCAGCCAATGAAATGCCGGCAGGAAGGTCTGATTAATGGCCATCGAGCCGATCATCGTCCAGTCTTTGTTATACAGCTTGAATGGATTAAGACGAATCTCTGCATCGGTAGCGGTTACACCGAACTGCAAATATTTAGCCGTCGGCCCCATATACTGCAGCGCTTGCTCGATTACAGCGGGAATCCCCGTCGCATCGACGACGATATCAAAGCCGTCCGGATAATCCGCTTTGCTCAGATCGCCGCTCAGGACTCCCTTGGAAGCGCCCCGAGAAACCGCTTTCGAAAGCTTGCTTTCGGAAATATCGACAATCACAAGCTCCGAGGCACCAGCCTGAATGAGTGACTGTACAAGCTGCTGACCCATCGCTCCGGCGCCAAATAAGATCACCCGGTCGCCGACCTTCGGCTGCAAGCGATTCATCGCATGAACAACACAAGCCATCGGCTCAATGAAGGCCGCTTCAGCAAATGACATCGTCTCCGGCAGCTTTACCGCATTCTTAGCCGGCACGGCAACGAATTCGGCCATGCTGCCGTTGACCGTATTTCCGAGCGCCCCCCAATTCGCGCACTGATTCGTCCGCTGTGTCAAACAGAATTGGCATTCTCCGCAATATAACGTAGGATCGGCGCTGACCCGGTCGCCCGGCACAAATCCGGTGACACCTTCACCTACTTCATGAATAGTTCCTGAAAACTCGTGCCCGGGAATAATCGGATACGGGGAGATGAATTCGCCTTCATAGATATGGACGTCCGTCCCGCAAATGCCGACGTTTTCCACTTTTATCGTGACTTCGCCCGCTTTTGGCTTTGGGTAAGGCACCTCTTTAACAACTGCCCGCTTGGGAGCTTCAAATACGAGTGCTTTCATGTTCGTTGACCTCCATATAATACGTATATTGGTAATCGCATCTCTTCATTAATATCATTTAACCGCTCCCATGGTCAATCCTCTTACGAGCTGTTTCTGGGTAAACCAGCCGAGTACCATAGCAGGCAGCACAGAAATAGTAGCTACTGCGGACATTTTTGCCCAGAACAAGCCTTCCTGTGTCATGAATGTCGCCATGTACACCGGCATTGTTGCCGCATTCGTATACGTCAGGCTGACGCCAAGCAAAAATTCATTCCATGCAAAGATGGCACACAGCAGAGCTGTAGAGATGAGTCCCGGTCGAACGGTAGGGAGCGTAATCTTGATGAAGCCAACCCATCCCGATGCGCCGTCCACCTGCGATGCTTCGATCAGGTCATAAGGAATTTCCTTAAAAAAGGAGCGCATCATCCAGATGACAAGCGGTACGTTCATCGCAATGCCCATCAAGATCAATCCGGCCAGAGTATCAAGCAGACCTAAATTTCTGAATAACAAGTAGATCGGCACAATCGCCGCGATTACCGGCATCATCTTCGTCGATATGAACCAGAACAAAATGTCATCTGCCCGCTTCAGCCTGAACATGGCTAAGGCATAGGCAGCAGGCACACCAAGCAGCATGGCAAAGAAGGTCGAACCGAGCGTCACGATGATTGAATGTTGGAAGAACTTTGCCGCGCCGGAATTCCATACCAGATCGAAATTGTCCAATGTCGGGGTAAACCACAGTGTCGGCGGCATGATAGCCGCCTGCCCTTCCAGCTTGAAACCGGTAATTAACATGAGAAAGACAGGAAAAAAGTAAATAAGCGCAATAAGATAAGTACCGAGCGTCAATCCGCCGCTTAACATTCGTTTCATGACAATTCCCCCTGAAACGTTCTTCGTAAAAACTTGAATAACAGGGTCATCATCAGTACGGACAGCACAACGATAATTACGCCGACTGCCGAAGCGCCGCCGATATCCCAACCCTGAAAGCCGGTGCGGTATACCTGGAAGGTCAGGTTCGTGGAAGCATAACCGGGACCTCCGGAGGTCGTCACGTAGATCAAGCCGAATTCCTGCATAATGAAAATAATGCCAAGCAGCGATGCCACTTCAATATATCGCAATAAATGCGGCAGCGTTACGTGAATGAATTGTCCTGCCTTGCCTGCGCCATCGAGCATGGAGGCTTCAATCGCATCCTCTGGAACGGATTGCAGTCCCGCGAGCAGCACAAGCAGAAAAAACGGTGTCCACTGCCAGGCAATCATCATCATAATCGTCAAAAGCGGGTGGTGTGTCAGCCATTCCACAGGCCCGGCACCGAGCTGCTGCGATAAGTAAGCCAAAAATCCGAAATTGGGATCCAAAATCATATTTTTCCATATAACGCCCGTTACGGTAGGCATAATGAAAAATGGAGTAATCAGCATGGTGCGTACAAGGCCTTTAGCAAAAAAATTCCGGTTCAATAAGAGAGCAAACGCCATTCCCATCATCAGGCACAATAATAATGCGCCTACCGTCAATACAAAAGTATTTTGAATCACGGACCATGTGCTCGCAGAAGTCAGCAGCTGCTTATAGTTGGCAAACCCCGCAAACGCTCGCCCCAAATCCGGTCTCATGAGATTCCATTGATGTAAACTGAAATATAAGGTGATCAGAAACGGAATTTGGGTAACCAGTGCGACAAAAATAATGGAAGGCAGCATTAAACGTTTTACGGGAGGTTTAAAGTGACTTTTTCTCCGTTCAGTCGACCGATCCGGTTTAGCTGTAATCACCTGCTTGTTCACTGTTTCCATATCAGACCACCTGTTAGATTTAGTATGAACGGGGAGGGACCCCCTCCCCGTTCAAGCATTACTTTTTGTACCCGCCGCTTACGGCGATGGCTTCGGCTTTCTGCTGCGCGATCTCCATCGCTTCTTGAACGGTCTTCTGTCCGCTGAGAGCAGCCGCGATCTCCTGGCTGACTTCCGTGCCTAGCTGTTGAAATTCAGGAATAGCCAGGAACTGGATGCCGCTGTAAGGAATCGGTTCCACGGTGGGGGAATCAAAATCAACGGTTTCCAGCGATTTCAACACAATATCGGAGAAAGGCGCCGCTTCCTGATACTTCGGATTCGCATAAGTCGATGCGCGAGTGCCTGAAGGCGCCACACCCCAGCCTTCCGTTTCACCGACCTGTTCTATATACTGCTTGCTGGTTGCCCAAGTGATAAATTTCATGGCTTCTTCCTTATGCTTGCTCGCTGACTCGATCGCCAAATTCCACGACCACAGCCAACCCGTGTTATCTTTTGCTTGTTTTGGAGCCATGACGTATCCGATTTTCCCCGCTACTTGCGATGATTCCGGATTGTTCAAAAATCCGGCAGCCACTGTCGCGTCATACCACATAGCAGCTTTGCCGGTAGACATCAGGGTAAGCGCCTCTGTAAATCCGGTGCTGAAAGCGCCCGGCTGGCCGGCTTCCTTAATCAGATTGACATAGAACTCAACCGCTTCCACCGTCTCCGGGCTGTTCAATTGAGCATTCCACTCCATGTCATACCACCTGCCGCCAAATGCATTGATCACCGTGTTAAGCGGAGCCATGATTTCTCCCCAGCCAGGCAATCCCCTAAGCACGATACCCGGCACATTATGCTCTGCCTTCACTTTTTTAGCAATTTCAGCGACTTCTTCCCAAGACGGATTCTCCGGCATCGTCACGCCTGCTTGCTCGAGCATTTCAATGTTGTAGTACAGCATGCTGCTCTCCGCATAGAATGGCAGTGCGTATAAATTATCTTCATAGGTGAGGGCCGAGCGCACCATTTCAAATATGTCATTGACATCGTAGGCGTCTCTTTCCTCCTGACTCATCTTATCGAAATAAGGCGTCAGCTGCTCGATCCAGCCGTTAGCCGCCCAGATTGGCGTATCATAGTTACCGATCGTAACGATATCGAACACGCCTGCGCCAAGAGCAACATCCTCTGTCACCTTTTTGCGAAGATCATTTTCCGGAAGTACGACAAACTCCACTTCGATACCGGTTTCTTTTTCAAATTCAGCGGTCATATTTTGCATGATGACCATGTCAGGATTGTTCACTGTAGCAACGGTCAATTTGACGCCGGTGCTGCTTGCACCAGCTCCTGTCGTATTCGAACCCGGGTTCGTTTGCTCTGTGTTTAGAGACTGCTGGCCGTTGCCGGACGAATTGTTCTGGGCGCATCCGCCAAGGACCAATGCGATTGCGAGAATAATAAGAACATAGGAGCGAGTCATTGTCTTCTTCATTTTCTTCCCCCTGCACTTTTTTTCGTTATACACATATTTTGCGATGCGGCCACATCACGACAGCGGCTATTCGCTTCTGTCAAGGTTGATTATAGCGGTTTGTAAACGCTTTATAAATCAATAGATCTCCAGTTTTGTCCGCAAAACTTATGGACATTGTTTAAGAATATTGTGGACAGAGGGGGCGTTTCGAAGATTGCATATGTAGTTAGACATGACAAAAAAACCTTGATTTCTCAAGGTTTTTTAAGTCTTTTAACATGCTATTAAAACTCTGATAACCATCCCTGCTCTACAGTCCTATAATATGGACGGAATGAGGCGGGAGGGTGATACGAATGCCTTGATCGTCCGCCTCCCACCCGGTCATGGCGGAGGGTTTTACTCGCTCAGGATTATTTTTATCGTTGTATGCATTCTTGTCGTCCCCCGATAATCCCTGCCAGGAAAGAACAGAACGGCGCCCATCCCGGGTTTTAAGCAATGCTGTAACAGTATCTTCAGGATGCCGGTTAACCAGTGCAATCCGTACTTCACCTGTAGCTTCCACGATTGTCGCTATGACATCCAGAACCGGCACTTCTACCGATTCCTTTCCTTGTTCAACTTTAAAGACAGCATTTCCCTGGATCCAGCTGTCCACCACTTGATCTCCCAATCCATTCACGTACATATCGAATACATGGTATGTCGGCCGAAGTACAATCCCGTCTTCATGGGTACGAATTAAACCTCTCGTATTCACGGAAGGAGCATAATTGGCCATTCCAATCAGATCGCTGTGCTTTAAACACTGATTAAAAAAGCACGCACTGAACAGCGCATCTGCCATTGTATAAGTGTCATCCAAATCGTTCAAATCTCTCGGTTCTATATAATCTTTCGGATCGATAGCTTTATCTACATTAGGATGATGCCAGCCTCTTAAGTTCCACTCATCGAACGCGACCCGGATTTTTCCCAGATACCCCATCGCGCCCAGAATATGCCTTGTCTTCTCAATCTGCGCCTCGATTCGTGTAGAAAACAGCATACAGGCCTCGTAATCGGACAGCCGATTATTCTGCCATAACGGATCCCAGTATCCATGGATGGACAACCAATCCAAAAATGGCCCCGCTTCACGAAGCAGATGAATATTCCAATCGAGATCCGCTACGCTTGCTGCAAATAATTCTATGGATGGATCGACACGCTTCATCATCTTAGCCGATTCCTTAACGAAACGCCCCCATTCCGCCGGCGTCTTCGCCCCCATCTCGCCAGGCAAGTAATTTTCATTGCCAATGCTCCAATATGTTACGTTATGTGGTTCAACGGATCCATTTACAATCCTGCGTTTCGCCCATTTGCCTTCTGTTCGAAGATTGCAATACTCTACCCAGTCGCTCATTTCCTCAGCCGTTCCGGTTCCGGCATTGGTACAAATATAGGGTTCTGTATCCAGCTTTCGGCACAGCGCGATAAATTCATCCGTTCCAAATTCATTTGTGTCCTCTACCCGCCAAGCCTTATCGAAGTGCGGCTGCCGCTCAGGCCCGATCCCGTCGGTCCAATGATAAGCCGAAACAAAGCACCCACCCGGCCATCGCACAACGGGCGGCTGGATTCGTCTCCATGCTTCCAGGACATCCGTCCGGAAGCCTTCATCATCGGATAATGGGGATTGAGGATTATAAATGCCCCCATAAATCTGATTGTGGAAATGTTCGATAAAATGTCCATATATGCGGGGATCACGACGCCACGTCACCCGCTCCGGGTCAATATTCACTTGGATTTCCTTCATACTCCCTCTCCTCCCGCTAATCCATATTTAATGTTATCTCTCACTTTTTCCCAAGCGGATCACATTCCACGAATGCTTGGGCAGCTGCGCTTGCAGCAGACCGTCACGTGCAGATGAATCGCCCCCCGTATGCGGCTTCACACGTTCAATCTCAAGTGTATTAGCCGCTTTTAAATCATCATTCTCCAATACGATATGCTCAATTACGCTATAACCGGGGAAACTGCGGATATCGCAATCCAGTATCAGCGATTCGTCCAGACTGCGGTTCACAGCAAAAATAGAGATCTCTTCACTCTCCGGATTAAAAACGGCGACACTATCCAAATAAGGCACATCTGTAAATGATTTCGAGTCATACTTTGGTGAAGAAACGACCGGCTGCAGGGCGATTCCCCGTCCATAAACAGAGGCATGCAAATAAGGATAATAGATGGTTTGCTTCCACGCCCCGCCTCCATTCACCGTCATAATCGGAGCAATGACATTGACCAGCTGAGCCATGCATGCGATCTTTACTCTGTCCGCATGTTTAAGCAATGTAATCAGCATACTGCCGACAAGCAAAGCGTCCTCGAAGGTATATATATCCTCCAATTGAGGCGGGGCAATCGACCACGGCTCGAGTTTTTTGTCAGCTTCGTTGGAGTGGAACCATACATTCCATTCATCAAAGCTCAGATTCATTGTCTTTTTGCTGCGCTTCTTCGCTTTGAGATAATCACAGGTTGATATAATTGTTTTGATAAAATGATCCAGATCCATCGAATTCGCCAAGTAACTGGCTGTATCGCCATCACGGTTACCATAGTATTGATGCAGCGATACATAATCCACCGCTTCGTATGTATGCTCAAGTGAAGTCGCTTCATACTGCGGAAATGTAGGCATCGAAGTATTTGAGCTTCCGCAGGAAACCAATTCGATTGTTGGATCGACCCATTTCATTACCTTCGCAGTTTCTAACGCCAGACGCCCATATTCATCGGCAGTTTTGTGACCGATTTGCCATGGTCCATCCATTTCATTGCCAAGACACCAGGTTTTGACCGCATGCGGCTGTACATAACCATGCTTTTTGCGTAAGTCACTCCAATATGTTCCACCGGGATGATTGCAGTATTCTAATAAGTTTCGCGCATCGTCTATGCCTCGGGTGCCAAGATTTACTGCCATCATCACCTGGGCATTAACACTGCGTGCCCATTCTATGAATTCATTCGTGCCAAATTCATTCGTTTCAATCGTTCGCCAAGCCAATTCCAGCCTTCTTGGCCGGTCCTCTCGCGCCCCAACGCCGTCCTCCCAATTATATCCGGAGACAAAATTACCGCCCGGATAGCGTACAATCGGAACCTGAAGGTCCGAGACCAGCTTGATCACATCTCTGCGAAACCCGCGCTCGTCGGCGTCATGATGTCCGGGCTCGTAAATGCCGCCGTAAACTGCCCGGCCAAGATGCTCAATAAAAGAACCATAAATGCGGGGATCAACTTCTGAGATTTTAAAATCTTTTTCTAATATCATCTTCGCTTTCAGTGTCATCGTTTTCACCTTTCTTCTATTCAGATTAAAAATTGATTGCAAATCCTTCAACCTTTGACTCCACCAGCGGTCATGCCTTCGATAAAATATTTTTGGAAGAAAAGGAATACAATCAGTATTGGTACAATGGCAAGCACAGCGCCAGAAATCAGCATATCGAAATTGTTGCCATACGGCGTAATCAATGTGGAGAGCCCAATTGGAATCGTCAGTTGTTCGTTCGTGCGCAGGACGATCAATGGCCACAGGAAGTTGTTCCAGCAGAACAGCGCCTGCAGAATTGCCATGGATGAGAAAGCCGGCAGCATCAGCGGCATTATGACCCGGAAAAAGGTTCCGAATTCTGTACATCCGTCTACTCGCGCAGCATCCAGAAAATCCTTCGGCAGTCCGCTGGCGTATTGACGGAAGAAGAAAATGGGCAGCGGAGCAGCTATGAATGGAAGAATAACCCCCCACATGCTGTTAATCAGCTGCAAAGAAATAGAAAGCTTGTAAAGCGGAAGTATGATAATCTCCAGCGGTACCATCATTGTTATGAGGACCAACGCGAATATCGTATTTCGAAAACGGAATTGATAGACCGCAAGGCCGTAACCAACCATAGATGAGATAAGTAAGCATAAAACGGTATAGATGGCAGTGATGACAATACTGTTCTTGTACCAGTTTAAATAAAGCGATTCACTGGTAAATAAGTAGGAATAATTTTTGAAGGAAAAAAGCTCGGGATCAATATTCAGATTCAGACCGAACCGCATTAGTTCCTGTGCCGGCTTGAAGGATGCAATCGTCAGCGTAATAATCGGGAACAACGCAAATACGGCGAACATACTGAATAAGATCAGAAGCAGTACCCTGCTCGGCGACCATTTAGGTTTTATTGTGGTCTCCATAAGCTTACTCCTCCTTCCGGAACATGCCGAATAATTTGAGCTGGCCGATTGTAATCACAAATGTGATAAGCAGCAGCGCGATGCCGACAGCCGAGCCAAGACCCAGGTTGTTCTGTTCCAGCCCATTCCGGTACAAATAACCGACGATCGTCAAACCGATATCATTAGGTGAGCGGTTGCCGCTCCATAGCATATAACTCTCAGTGAACATCGAATATCCGCCATAAATGCTGATTGTAAACACATAGATGGAAATCGGCTTCAGCAGTGGAATTGTAATCCGGGAAAATTTATTCCACGTGGAAGCACCATCAATATCTGCTGATTCATACAATTCTCTCGGAATACTTTGCAAGCCGGCCATAAAATAGAGCAGATTAACACCAATCCAGCGCCACGCCGCCAGAATAACTAGCGTAAACATTGCCAGCCCGCTCTGGCCGAGCCAACGCTGCTTCTCAAAGCCAAGCCACATAACGAACGTATTCATCAGTGAGCCTTCCAGTTCACCGAAAGCAAGCCGGAATACCGTTCCCGCAACGACGACCGACGTCAAGGCAGGGATAAACAACGTTGAGCGAAAAAAGTTTTTAGCCACCATGACCTTCGAATTCAAGAAAACAGCGAGCACAAGCGGTACGGGAATTAGCACAAGTAACGTGAATAAGGTATATTTTGTGCTGTTCCAAAGGGCTTTCATGAAGGTCGGATTCCAAAGATCGCGGTAATTTTCTAAGCCAATATACTCCACCTGTCCGGGAAGGACCGATTGGAAGCTCATCGTGATTGCTGAAAAAACCGGATAAGCGAAGAAAATGAAAAAAGAAACGATAAATGGAAACACGAAGAAATATGGGGCGATTTGTTGTGAGTATAAAACGCTGGAGCGCTTTGTATTTCCTTTGAGTTCCGTGCTCTTAACGATCTCCGGGGAGCTGTTTGCCATCATAACCCTCCTTTCGAATGATGGTATCACCAGCCCCGCAGCAGACTGGCGATACCTTTGTTGCACTTCTTATTTCAACTGGCCGGCAATTTCATTTAATACCTTCCCTGGATCTTCCTTATCGAGCAAAATCCGTACTAGAGCCGTCGTTCTAAACATATCGGAAATCGCTGGTGTTTTCTCATTAATATTGACGCCTTCAATCTCGTCCTTCACTTCGGTCAGTACGTCGAAAATATCCGAACCAAAATAATCCGTGAATTTATTGGACTCTCTTAGCTCAGGAGCATCCCATACATCTGAGCGCAGCGGATCGAAACCAAGCTGTTTCCAAATTTCGATATTCCCTTCTCTTGAAAGCTTGGAAAATGCCAGAAATTGTTTGGCAAGATCTTGATGCTTGGACGTCTGGGTAACGGCAGTACCCGTCCCGCCCATACCTGCTGAACGAGGCTGTCCTTCTTCCCATGCCGGCATCGGCTTGATGACCATTTTTCCTTTCAGGTCAGGCATATAATCAGTGAAACGCCCCATGTACCACATTGGCATCCACACTGAGGCGGTACCGCCATCATTCATCAAACCGTAATACTCTTCCGAATGATGATTGCCGCCTGGGGCAGCAATTGCAATACCTTGCTCCATCAGATTCCGCTGAAAGTTAAGCGCTTTCAACATATCGGGACTTGTAATATTCAACTCGCCCGCAGCGGTTTGGAAATCAGCATCTCCAGGTGCCTGGGCAACCTGCGGCCACAGCGACCATAAGTCAGCCGTTTCAAGCGAAGTCATCGGAACACCGGTCCGATCAAGCACTTGCTTACCTGCCTCTTCGAAGTCGGCCCATGTCTTGATATCATCGGGGTTTACCCCGGCTTCATCAAGTATTTCCTTGTTATAATAAATAACGGCCGCACCAACGTGAAAGTCAATGCCGTAATATTGTCCTTCCTTCGAGTAAATATCTAACCGCGACTGAACCACATTGCTTTGTTCGGGCTCGATTACATCATTCAGGGCTACCAGCTGCGGGACCCCTTTGAGAAAGTTAGGGAATTTGTTCAGCTCAATATCGGCAATATCAGGCGCGCCAGTACCGGATTGAAGCGCTACCAGCAGCTTGTTGTGCATATCGTCATAGGGATAAACATTAGCGACCAATTGAATCGGTTTATCCGGATTAGCCTTATTCCAACGGTCGGCCATATCCTTGTAGAAGCTTTCATGAAGCTCATTAAACGTCCAAAATTCCAGTTTAGTGCCGGAACCGCTGTCCTCGCCGGCTTCTCCGCCATTTCCGGAGCAGGCTGCCAGCACAGCAGTAAGTAAAACGAGTAGAGAGAATACGGAAAGCAATTGCTTTTTCATTTCTTATCCCCCTTAAAATAAGTTTTATATGCTTAATCCCATTGGGATCAAAGCCGGCTTAAAAAGGAATGTCCATTTCAGTCATTTTAGTTTATATTATACTAAACTAATTTACACTTTTATAATATATAGGGCTGATTCTTTTGTCAATATGGAAATGTATGCGTTTTTTAGTTAATTTAATTTAGATTCTATTCAACCATATTCTTTGAAATTCGACAGAAACTATCGATAACCTAACTCACTCATTGCAATCCATAATTGTTATCAGCTGATAATGCATCGTTTTAACTAGCTCTGCCTATTAACAACCCCCTATCTTCTCAATACTTTTCTTTTGATTTATAATAAACTAAAACAATTACCGCCAAGAGAGGATGCGTTCCGCCTTGATCTATATAAAAGAGCTTCGTTCCGGTTTAAATATCTTTAAAGCTTTAAGTTCAGAAATCCGGATTGAAATCCTTGAGCTTCTAACGCAATACGATAGCCTTAATCTACACGAGATCGCCGAAAAACTAGGATTAACCAATGGTGCGATTACCATGCATATAAAAAAACTGGAACAAAGCGGACTGATCGATATAACAACAGCGGTAGGCAAGCATGGTATCCAGAAGATCTGTTATTTGAATGAAGACATGTTATCAGTCGAACTAAGAAAGAAAGGTGCGGAGAATGTGTATGAGGTCGAAATCAAAGTCGGCCATTACTGTGACTATCATGCCGAACCGACCTGCGGCTTGGCAACGAAGGATAGTATTATCGGGGAATTTGACAATCCCCGTTATTTTGCAGACCCTCAGCATATTAACGCGGGTATGGTATGGCTTACGAAAGGTTTTTTGGAATACAGAATCCCTAATTATCTCAAACCGAACCAGCGGTTCAGCGAGCTCCAGTTCATTATGGAATTAAGCTCGGAAGCACCGGGCTTCAACAACGAATACCCATCTGATATCGTCTTCAGTGTCAACAATGTCGAGCTCGGCATCTGGACCTCCCCTGGCGATTTTGGCAACGTGAAAGGGACATACAATCCGGAATGGTGGCCTCCCCACCTGAACCAATACGGGCTGATTAAGCTGCTTCGCATTAATGAAAACGGCACGTTCATTGACGGCTGCCTGATCTCCAATGTAACGATAGGCGATATTCAACTGCATGAAAACAAAGACATCAAATTTAAAATCGGCGTCTCGGAGACCGGCCAAGTAGGCGGCCTGACTATTTATGGCCAGAACTTCGGAAACTACAAGCAGGATCTTATCGCAAGAGTCATCTATAATGTCGTCGAGAAGTTCTAGGAGCAGCAGGGAACTGCAAGCCCTTCCTTTTGTAATTCTCAATTTCGGCCTTCTCCCCATCACGACTCAGGAAAAAATCATGTCGATAAATAATCATTCCCGTGAAGCAATTTGTGACAAACATTTTATCACAGACCTGATAAGATAATTTCAGTATTTCCTCAACAATGAATGGGAGCGAAGCCTATGGAACTAATTATTAATGAGAGTTTCGAGAATGAAACAATTACGTTTGACGGATTTAATTTTGTCGGTTGTACGTTTAAGAACTGCATCGTTATTATTACCTCTATGGATTTTGATTTTGAAAGATGCACCTTTACCGGCACCACCTTTCATGTCAATCCTCATATCCCCATCTTTCAAATTTCCCATCGGATCTCACAATCTTCTTGTGATGATATTGCATGTTTCTGGGATGGCGTTTATAAAGCCCCGGGAACAGATCTCCATGTTGTGAAATAATGTGATAACAGCTACAAAGCTGCCAGCCTTAAGCCAGGTTTCATAGTTTAAGGCTTTTTAGCTTGGGCTGACTGAAAAAAAAGTTTACATTTCATAGACAAAGTTGCTAGTTTCGTGATATAAATTAGTAAATTTAACTGCATACTTAAATAGATGAGGTGCCTTTGTATAAGCAAAGGGTAACAGGGAATCGGGTGAAAATCCCGAGCGGTCCCGCCACTGTAATCGGGGAGTTTTCTCTTTAGGACATGTCACTCGGGCAAACCCGGGGAAGACGGGAGAACACATTGATCCGAAAGCCAGGAGACCTACCTCAATCTATGCACCAAAGACGCCTTCGAGGAAAGGAGCGGTGTACGGATAGAAACGACGATCATAATAGATCTTGTCGTCTATTTAACACGTACCCTTGACCAATCCTGCAGGATTGGTCTTTTTCTGCATACTACGATTGAACGGAAAGGAAATGATACAATGTTTGCTGCAAAATCAACACGCTTTCTGCTGCTCGTCCTGGGGTTCGCAATTTATTTTACCGTAAATGAACCTCAAACCGCCTATGCCATGCATATTATGGAGGGTTTCCTCCCCCTTGGCTGGGCTATTTTCTGGTGGGCAATGTTCATACCCTTTTTCATTCTCGGACTGCGGGCTTTGATCAAAATTACAAAGGAAACGCCGGAGCTAAAAATCATGCTGGGTCTGGCCGGCGCCTTTACTTTCGTTCTGTCTGCACTGAAAATCCCGTCCGTAACGGGCAGCAGCTCTCACCCGACGGGGACAGGCTTAGGTGCTGTCATGTTCGGCCCGCTGCCGATGAGCGTGCTCGGGTCAATCGTCTTATTGTTCCAAGCCCTGCTGCTTGCCCATGGCGGATTGACCACGCTTGGCGCTAACGCCTTCTCGATGGCCGTCGCCGGCCCGATCATCGGCTACACCGTTTATAAATGGATGATGAGAGCCTCGGGAAGACAAAAGCTGTCCATTTTCGCAGCAGCAGCGCTGGCGAATCTGTCTACTTATGTCGTCACTTCGGTTCAATTATCTCTGGCGTTTCCGGCCGAGAGCGGCGGCTTCCTGGCTTCGCTTGCTAAATTCGGAGGCATATTTGCCGTCACCCAAGTCCCGCTGGCTATCAGCGAAGGGCTTCTGACCATCCTGATCTGGAACTGGCTGCAAAGCTACAATTCGGATGAACTTTCCATATTACAGCGTAAAATGAAAGGGGCTTAAGCAACATGAAAAACCGTACGACGAACGTCTTCATTTTGATCGCTGTTGTTCTATTGGCTGTGCTTCCTCTCCTTCTCGTGAACGGTGACTTCGGAGGCGCTGACGGAGCCGCTGAAGAAATGATCACCGAGATTCAGCCATCCTATGAGCCATGGTTTTCACCGCTTGTGGAGCCGCCCGCAGAAACGGAGAGCATGCTGTTTGCCCTGCAGGCAGCCATTGGAGCAGGTTTTATCGGATTTGCCTTCGGATGGTTCAAAGGAAAAGCTTCGAAGTCTAAATCGCAATGATCCGGTTGATTGATACGGTCTCTCATACGAACAAGCTGCGGTTCATCTCTCCCATGTGGAAAAGCGGATTCGCAGCCGCTCTCATTGTCATGGCTTACTTATCCCATCCGGTCGTTCAGCTCCTGATCGTCGGTTGGATGTTCATCTGGACAGCTCTCTATGCCGGGATCTCTGTAAAATTGTACAGTATGCTGATCGGAAGCTCTTGTCTGTTCTATACAGCGAGCCTGCCGGCAATTCTTATTGAATTTCAGGCTGCCGATTCTTTAGCGGGTGCAGGCGGCATCGTGACCCTTTTTTCATTCGCGCACTGGACAGCTTATGTCTCGGACTCCGGTATCCACAAAGCAGGCATCCTACTTATCCGGATTATCGCATGTTTATCCTGTTTTACATTTCTGATGCTGTCGACTCCCATGTCAGGCTTGTTTCAAGTAATGAAAAAAATGCGAATGCCCTCCATCGTGTTGGAGTTAATGCTGATCATGTACCGTTTTCTGTTTCTGCTCGGGGAAACAGCTCTTCAGATGTACACGGCTCAAAGGGCCCGTGGCGGCCATATAGGCTTCCGCAGCAAAATGAACGATATGGCGATCCTGATCGTTCGATTATTCGGCAGGACAATGCACCGGTACAAAGCTCTTTCACATGGTTTAGTGGCAAGAGGTTTCACGGAAGACATCCGCATGGCCCCGTACCAAGCAAATCCGGTACCGGTTCGATATCAATTAGAGATCTATGTTGGAATTATACTATTACTGCTCATTGAGCTATGGCTTCGCTGGAGGTGACAGAATGAATTCAATTATGGAAGCGCAAAATGTCTACTACAGTTATCCAGGCACTCAGACAAAGGCGCTTAATGGATTAACAATCCGTGTGCCTGAAGGCAAAAAAACAGCGATTTGCGGCCATAACGGGTCCGGTAAATCTACCTTTTTCCTTCATGCAATCGGTATTCAACGTCCTGCTGAAGGAGCCGTGTTATGGAAAGGCAAGCTGATGTCCTATCGCCGGGATGATCTGAGACAGCTCCGGCAGCATGTCGGGCTCGTCTTTCAGGATCCGGAGCAGCAGTTGATTCTAAGCACACCGCGCGAGGATGTTTCCTACGGTCTTCGCAATGCCAGAATACCCGAGTATGAAATTACAAAGCGCACAGATCTTCTGCTCATGTCCATGGGTTTGGAGCATTTGGCTGATACCCCGATCCATCACTTAAGTCTCGGTCAGAAAAAACGAGTCGCCCTGGCCGGCGTATTGCTCCTTGAGCCTGAACTGCTGCTGCTCGATGAACCGACTGCATACCTGGACCGCTTGTCCGAGCGGCAGTTGATTGAAGAGCTTGATCAAAGCCACAATAACGGCATTACCATCGTAATGGCGACGCATGATATGAACCTGGCCTATGCCTGGGCGGATTGGATCCTCGTCATGGACCACGGGAGATGTTTGCTGGAGGGTACGCCGGACGAAGTATTCAAACAAGAGGACCTGATTCTGTCTCTAGGGCTTGAGCTGCCCATGTTAGCTGAAGTCTGGTCAAATTTACCGGAATCCGTAAGAATGGAAAAGGCTCCTCCCCGCAGCATGGCTGAGTTCAAGAAGCGGATGAAGAAACAATAAAGGTGCCCTGCTTGTCTCCTGTATTTCAGAAGAAGACAATGCCAGCGGCACCTGATAGAATAATAATCGTGAACGGATGAAGCTTGTACTTTAAAATGGCATATATAGAGCCCGCGCAAATGATCAAGGTTGCCAGTGTTGTCCAGCTAAATAGCTGTTCAGACTGTCCGAGAAAACCGAAATGGATCGCCGCATAAATGATCAACCCTGTTACAATTGGCCTCAAACCGTAAAACGATGATTTTAACAGCTTATGGTCATGGATCCGGTAAAACAAAGCGGATACCAGAATAATGAGGATGAGTGAAGGTAAGATTATGCCAACTGTAGATGCTAAAGCCCCTGTCAAGCCTGCTGTTTGATAACCGATCAGGGTGGCACTGTTGGTCGCGATCGGTCCAGGGGCCATACCTGCAAGTGCTATTGCCTCCTGGAATTCGCTCGTTGTCAGCCAGTCTTGAGAGGATACCTCATGCTCGATCATCGGAAGCACCGCATACCCGCCTCCAAAGGAGATAAACCCCATTTTTACAAATGTAATAAATAACTGCCACAGCATCCTTCCCACCCCCATTCAAACACTGCTCATTCAAATTAGATGTAATATTCGGGATATATAAGCTCCTGCTTTCGATTATCCGATTCCGGCTGTTTCTCCATAAATACCTTTATGCCGAGTCGTTCCTTAATTCTGACAAGCAGAATTCCCGCCGCTATGCCCAGCATAATGACATAGATGGGGTGAATGGCCGCAAACAACAATAGACCAACCGTTACAATCAGTAGTACGGTCGTTGTCTTGTCTATGATCGAAGCTTTCGCCATCCGGTAAGCGGCCAAAATAATCAATGCGATAATAGCGCCATGGATTCCCTTCAGAGCTGCTTCCACTTTGGGATGATCCTGAAAAACCATATAAAATACACTTAAGACAAGAATAATGAGGAAGGTAGGCAGCGTAATGCCGATTACCGCCGACACCGCACCTGCGACACCCGCAACCCGGTATCCCACAAACGCTGCCGCATTCACCCCGACGCCGCCGGGAGCAGATCCCGCCAGGGACACCATATCCGCCATTTCATCTTCACTAATCCAACGTCTCTTCCCTACAATTTCGCGTTCAATTACCGGTATCATCGCATAACCCCCACCGAAGGTGGAAGGACCGATTTGCAGAAAGGCCCAAAACAATTCCAGAAGCTTTGTTAAACGTTCCATCACAGCATGGAGCATGATGCTCACCCCTTTTTCAATTCCGTTATCTTTATTGTATCATCTTTATTCCATTTTGGAATTAACTTTTCGATTTTTTATTATAACTAATATTTATTAAGCGTATCACGTCTGTTTAATCATAGTTTCCAGATTGGTTTTTACCATTTCAGAAAAAACTTCATCACTAATCTGGTAAAACTCGTTTCTTACCTATATAATGAGAGATATCAAAATCCGATTAGTTTACTTGGATAAATGGGGAGAACCAATGAAATCATCCATTCCTACTGCAAAAAAACGGCTGTTTGAGCGGATTGCCCATTATGGTACGGTATCAAAAGCCGAGCTTCAAAGCGAAGTATCGATGAAAAGCAGCAGCTTGACGCGTTTGCTCGATGACTTGACCGCTTCCGGTATCATAACCGAATCCGGGTTAGGCGAGTCAACAGGCGGCAGACGCCCCATTTTATATTCCTGCAATTCTGATTACGGTTATCTATTCGGTTTGGATATTTCCAGGGTCACCTCCACTTTAGGCCTTTTTGACCTGACGATGAAACCGTTATCGCTTATCAGATGGAGGATGGATGAACACATGACACCGGAGCATTTCACCCGCCAAGTGGAGGCAGGAGCCCGGCAGATGCTCATCGATCATGGCGTGCAGCCGGATAAACTGATTGGAATTGGAATTGGAGCTGTCGGCCCGCTGGATCCGGAACGGGGTATGATTCTGGAGCCGCTGTTTTTTCCTGCCGAGGGCTGGAGTCACATTGCCATATGCAAGGAGCTGGAACAGCGTCTTGCAATCCCCGCTTATCTTGAAAACGGAGCAAATACAGCATTAATCGGAGAACATTGGGCGGTCCGGCTGCGGAACGTCCACCACATGCTGTATGTGCATGCAGGGGTAGGACTGCGCTCATCCATGATGTCGGATGGCCGCATTGTACGGGGTTCTATTGATCAGGAGGGCTCAATCGGACAGATGATTATTCAAAGCGATGGCCCAAGGCTTCAGGAGGGCGGTAATTACGGTGCATTAGAAGCGTTCGTCTCGCTGCAGGCTGTTGTAAATCAAGTCCGTTCCGATATTAAAAGAGGCAGAGAGAGCATATTGAGCGCCTATAGGAACAGGCCCGATGACATTGATTTCGACCGGATTGTTGAAGCCGCTCGGCAAGGTGACGCCTTAGCACGGGAACAATTTGTTCAGACAGCCACCTATTTCGGAATCGGCTTAGCTAATCTGATCAACATCCTCCATCCTGAGGAGGTCATCCTTGGCGGCCCTTTAGTGGGCGCTCACGATGCCTTCTACGATACAGCCATCACGATTGCCAGGCAGAACACCTACTATTATCCGGATTATCAGCCCCGCTTCTCCAAAGGCATTCTAAAGGAAGATGCGGTTGCCACTGGTGCCGCTGTTATGGTTATGAAGCAAATGGCTTTATAAATACGAAAACTCAAGAAAAAAGCCGTTCCTGCGCAGTTAAAAACTACTTTTGGAACGGCTCCTCATTTATTTTACCTCCGGTTTGTTCATAATCCAGGCATGCTCCGGATCGTTATGGAACTTCCACGTCCGGACAGGTCCGGCCATCACATTCAAATAATAGACCTCATAGCCCGGCGGGGCGGACACCGGATGATATCCCCTCGGCACCATAACCGTCTCGCCATCCTTTACGATGACGGTCTCGTCAAGCGAACGGTCGTCGGTATAGACACGCTGAACCGCAAAGCCCTGCTCCGGCTGCACCTTGTAATAATACGTCTCCTCCAGCAGCGACTCCTCAGGCAGTGCATCCCGGTCATGCTTGTGCGGCGGATAGCTGGACCAGTGACCCTCCGGAGTAAACACCTCGACGACAAGCAGGCTGTCGGCCGCCTCCTGCTCCGGCAAAATGTTATGAATTTGCCGTTTGATATTTCCGAATCCGCGCTGCTCCACACCAACCTGCTCCGGGCGGATCAAGCGGGCTTTATGGTTCCCCTCGCCGGGCGCAATGCATACTGCAAGCTCCAGCTCCGTTAGCGCATCTACCTCATAACGGTCACTGTTTGGCACATAGACGGAATATGGCGGTATTTTCTCAAATATACTCATCCGCTGGCCGATATCTGACCATGAAACTTCGCTTGTTTTTACATTTGCCCTGCCGCTAAGCAGCACTAAGCATATTTCCTGATCTCCCGTTTCGCGGGCCAGCTTTTGTCCTGCAGCCAGCTTCACCACCTGAAATCCGACATACTGCCAGCCCGCTAATTCGGGTGTCACGGACAGGACTGTTCCATCATGGTCCGGTGTTAACTTCGGCTTGACTATCAAATTAGACATAACCGCTCACTCCTTCCGTTTGTCCTCGTTACACCTTCTCGACAATCGATTGATTATACAGCTCCAACACTTCGCTTATTTTCACAGGTCTTCCGAGCTGATGGGACAGCTTAGCGGCTAACGCGATTTGCTCCGCCTTCATGCCGTCTTCACCGGTTACATGTACGATTTGATCATGAAGGATACATTGGATAAATTGCTCGGTTTCATCAAGATATGCGCCCGTGTAACGTTCGAGGAAAAAGTTCAGCGGTTTATCCCGCATAATTCCCTCTGCCGTGCTGACTTCAGCTGTATTCGGATGGTCATTGGTTACCGCAACGTTTCCCTTGGAGCCAAAGACCTCCACCCGCTGGTCATATCCGTAAACGGCTTGACGGCTGTTATCGATCACACCGAGCGCGCCATTGTCGAAGCGCAGCGTGACGATCGCAGTATCTAAATCACCGTACTTGGCAAAGACAGGATTAATCAATACGTTGCCCTGCGCATACACCTCGGCGACTTCGCTGCCGGACAAATAGCGGGCTAAGTCAAAGTCGTGGATCATCATATCCATAAAGATACCGCCGGATACCTGAATATACTCCTCATGCGGAGGATTCGGATCCCGGGAAGTAATCTTCACAATATGCGGGGCGCCGATCGTTCCTGATTGCACATGCTCGCGTATCCGCTTGAAGTTATGGTCAAAGCGGCGGTTAAATCCGATCTGCAGCTTGACGCCCGCTTCACGGGCTGCTGTGACTGCTTCCATCGTGTGGGTAATGTCCATGCTGACAGGCTTTTCGCAAAAAATATGCTTGCCGGCCACCGCAGCTTGTTTAATGAGCGGTGCATGCGTATTGGTCGATGAGCAAATAAATACGGCATCGATCTTTGGGTCGTCAATGATCTCGTTGCTGTCCTTTGTGATGTTCGTTATCCCTCGCCGGGCAGCCCAGCTCTCCAGCTCAGGACCGGCGAACAGATCGCTGACCGCTGCGATTTCCACCTGCGGCAGCCGGAGCAGGTTATCCGCGTGAATTTTCCCGATCCGCCCGGCGCCGATGATGCCGATTCTCACTTTTTTCATGAAGCTCTTCCTCCCGCCTGGCCTGAACTGCCGAATAATTGGATTTTTGACTTTACCGATGCCTTAATTGCTTCTTTTGCCGGAATGAGGTAATTACGCGGATCGTACGCTTCCGGATGCTGGTCCAGGAAGCTTCGAATCGCCTGTGTGCAAACGATCTGATTATCGGTGTTCACATTGATTTTACATGTTCCCATAGCGATTGCCTGCCTGATTTCCTCATCCGGCAGCCCGCTCCCGCCATGCAGCACAAGCGGCAAGCCTGTCAAACGCCGGATCTCTCCCATGCGTTCAAAGCCCAGCTTCGGCTGCCCCCGATACGGGCCGTGTACCGACCCGAGCGCAGGAGCCAGACAATCGATCTGTGTTTCCCGGACCATTCGGACGCATTGCTCCGGCACCGCATACATGCCCTCCGCTTCGTCGACGGCAAGATCATCCTCCCGCCCGGTAATCCTTCCGAGCTCAGCTTCAACCGTTGCCCCGAGCGCATGTGCGGTCTGGACCACCCGTTGGGTGATGTCGATATTGCGTTCCAGCGGATGATGGAACGCATCGATCATGACGGATGTGAAGCCCGCATGAAGCGCCTGAACGCAAACCTCGTAAGTGGAGCCGTGATCCAAATGAAGGGCGACCGGCGCAGTAATGCCGTAATGCCCGACCAGCCCCTTTACCATAGCAGCGATCGTAAACAGACCGCCCATATACGGAATATAAGCTTCGCTGACGCCCAGAATGACCGGAGCCTGCTCCTCCTGTGCGGCCTGAAGAATCGCCTGCGTAAATTCCAGGTTGTTGAGATTAAACTGCCCAACGGCATAGCCGCCTTCCAGAGCTTGAGTGAGCATTTCCTTCATGGATACAAGAGCTACCATCTGGCCGTCACCATCTTCTTGCGTGTGTAGAATTCTACGCCGTCTGTGCCGTTGGCATGAAGGTCGCCATAGAACGATTTCTTCCAGCCGGAGAACGGGAAGAAAGCCATCGGCGCCGGAACGCCAAGATTAATGCCCAGCATGCCCGCATCGATCGTTTCCCGGAACTGCCTGACGCTGCTGCCGTTTTGGGTAAACAGACAGGCCCCGTTCGCAAAATCAGAACGATTCGACAGTTCAATCGCTTCCTCCAACGTGGCAACCCGTACAATCGACAGGACCGGTGCGAAGATTTCATCCTCCCAAATCTTCATTCCACCCTGTACCTGGTCAAAGATCGTCGGCCCGACAAAGTAGCCCTCGCCATCCACTGCGGTATCTTTACGGCCGTCTCGGATAAGCAAAGCGCCCTCATTTTCGCCGGTTTCGATATATTTTATGGTCCGTTCCTTATGTGGTCCACGGATGACCGGGCCAAGGAACACCCCTTCGTCCATGCCGTTTCCGATCGTAATTTGATCCGCCGCTTCTACCAGCTTGTTCACCAGCGTGTCCCCGATTTCGCCAACGGCCACCACAACCGAACAGGCCATACAACGCTCGCCTGCTGAACCAAAGGAGGCATTGATGATTTCTTTGACCGCAGCATCCAGATCCGCATCCGGCATGATGATGGAGTGATTTTTGGCACCAGCCAGCGCTTGTACCCGTTTGCCGTTTGCCGATGCTGTCTTATACACATACTCCGCTACCGGCTGGGAACCGACAAAGGAAACGGCTTTGACGTCCGTATGCTCGAGAATGCCATTCACAACGTCTCGGGCGCCATGGACGATATTGAGCACGCCCTCCGGCAGCCCCGCTTCGGCAAACAGCTCTGCAAGCCGGTTCGCCAGCAGCGGCGTGCGTTCCGAGGGTTTCAGCACAAAGGTGTTGCCGCATGCAATCGCAAGCGGGAACATCCAGCACGGCACCATCATCGGGAAGTTAAACGGTGTAATGCCGCCGATTACGCCAATCGGGTAACGGTACATGCCGGATTCCAGATTCGAAGCGATATCCGGCAGCTGCTTGCCCATCATCAGGTTCGGCGCTCCGGCGGCAAACTCTACGCATTCAATGCCGCGCAGCACTTCTCCATAGGCTTCGTTGTAGCTTTTGCCGTTCTCCTTGGTCACCAGCTGCGCCAGCTCTTCCCAATGATCCACCAGCAGCTGCTGGTATTTGAATAACACACGCGCGCGCTTCGGCACCGGCGTGCGGCTCCAGCATTGGAACGCTTCGCCGGCTGCTTGTACAGCGCGATCCACATCCGATTTCGCCGACAAAGGCACATAGGCCAAAATTTCTTCCGTTGCCGGGTTATATACGGCATCGGTTTGCGAGGCAGACGATTCCACCCAAGCCCCGCCGATCCAGTTTTTCAATGTTTGTGCCATGTTGATTGATCTCCCTTCAATTATCCCTGATTAGAATTAAGAGGCCGTTATTTCTCCGCGTTCACAGCGCGTTATATAGTCATTCACCTGATCGGCCGTTGGCATCGCATCCGAGCAGCTGTGACTGGATATGACGATGCAGGCCGCCGCGCTGCCGAATTCCATGCTTTTCTCGAGCGTCCAGCCCTGCATGACCCCGTACAAAAATCCTGCTGCATACGAATCGCCCGCGCCGAACGTCTTCACAACCTTGGCGGGATAGCTTTTTGCCTTGTGTCCTGTGCCGTCCCGGGTATAAGCGATGGAGCCGTCTTTGCCGTGTTTGATAATCACAATTTTGGCGGAATAATCGAACCATTTGGCTGCCGTCACCTGGTCGCTGTGCTCCGGATTCTGCTCAAAGCGCTCCATCATATCGAACTCTTCGCGCGTGCCGAGGATCATGTCGCATTTTTCAGCTGCCAGGTTGTAGTAGGCAGAGGTTTCTTCCGCTGATTTCCAGGTATAAGGGCGGTAATCGAGATCAAAGACAATGACTGCGCCGTGTTTTTTTGCATAATAGAGCGCCTGAAACACTGCTTCTCTTGACGGACTTTCGGCAAGCGCTGTCCCTGAAATTAACAGCACCTTCGTCCTGGCAATAAGCTCCTCCTGGACTTCCTCCGGTGTCAGCTTGAGATCGGCGGCATTATCGCGGTACATCAGAATGCTGCAATCCGTAGGGCTCTTAATTTCCGTAAAAGCAAGTCCGGTCACCGCTCCGGTATGATCCGTCACAACGTTGGACGTATCGATGTTATTGCGCTGTAAGTAACTATGGATAAACCGGCCCATTTGATCATCCGCGATTTTGCCGATAAATGAAGTTTTCAAGCCCAACCGGGACATACCGATCGTAATATTCGCCGGAGAACCGCCGACATATTTCGTGAACGTCATCGTTTCTTCCATCGGGCGGTGAATTTCGTTGGCATTCAAGTCAATACACAGCCTGCCGATGGCAACAAAATCAAGTGACCTTTCATCGGGAAATTGTACATAGCTCATAATGGCTGCCTCCCTGTTGGCGATAATAATGATTCCATATATTCAAGTGATTTCTTGGCATATTCATAGGCGGGATGCACCGCCGGATCCTGTTCCCCTTCGAGCATCGCCCAGCCGCCGTACCCTCTTCCGACCAGCTCATCGAATATGGGCCCGAAGTCAAGGCAGCCGTCGCCGGGTACCGTAAATACGCCATTGCGAATGCAGGTAATAAAGTCCGCCTTTTCTGCCCTCGACTGATCCAGCACTTCCTGGCGAATGTCCTTCAGATGCACATAGGCAATCCGGTCAAAATGCCTGCGCAGCACCTGCAGCGGATCGGCTCCGCCATAGTAGGCATGGCCGGTATCAAACAGCAGGTAAACGAGCGAAGGATCCGTCATCTCCATGAGACGGTCGATTTCTTCCGGCTGCTCCACAACCGTCCCCCCGTGGTGATGATACGTCAGCTTTAACCCGTATTCCTGTGCAATCGCTCCAGCCTCATTAAGACCTTCAGCGAGGCTTCTCCACCCTGCTTCATCCAGGCGCTGCACTTCCTTTTCATTCGGCGAGCGCCGCGGATCGAAATGCTGGGAACCGCCGATCTCGCAGGTGCTGATCACCTTGCTTCCCATGTCCTGCAGAAACGCCGCGTGCTCACGATAAGCCTGGAGCTCGGTTTCACGGTATGAAGGGTCGGAGAACAGCACCGACTTCCACTGTGAGACAAGCTGAATTCCACGTTCGGATAATTCCTGCTTCAATACCGCCCGGTCGGCGGGATATTTGCGGCCCATTTCGGTGCCGGCCAGGCCCAATTCTTGTATTTCGTCTAAAATTTGCTCATAAGTCGTCTGGTCGCCATGCTCCTTCACATCTTCCCCTACCCAATTAATAGGATGGATGCCGATTTTAAAAGGAAACGTGCTCATGAAGGTTTGCCCCTTTCCATCGTTATCATTGGAAGTCAGATGAGTTTAACCGACCCGGTGTAGCGCTTCATTTCTTCATGCGCCGCCAAGACTTTCTCGCTGACGGACACTTCCGGTACACCGACATTCCACCAGGATTCGTAACCGCCTGTATTCGTGCCGGCCACCACCGGAATCTCGATCAAGGTGGTCACCGTCTCCTTCTTCGCTTGCTCCAATGCTTCCTGCAGCTCTTCCGCCGTACTGGCTTTATAAGCTTTCGCGCCCAAGCTGCGGGCATGCGCGGCGAAATCGATCTGCAGATAGTTCCCCGTCAACCGCCCGGTATCTTGCGAGCGATAGCGGAACTCGTTGCCGAAGCCATCGCTGCCATTACCCGTCTGCAGGTTGTGGATGCATTGATACCCGTGATTATCGAGCAGCAGCACCGTAATTTTCCGGCCTTCCTGCAGGCTTGTGATTAATTCGGAATGAAGCATTAAATAACTCCCGTCTCCGACAATCGTATACACCTCACGATCCGGCTCAGCCAGCGCGACCCCGAAAGCGCCGCTTACCTCATACCCCATGCAGGAGAAGCCGTATTCCATATGGTAGGTTTTCGGCTGCACCGGACGCCATACCCGGTGAAGATCGCCCGGCAGGCTGCCTGCAGCGCATACAATGACGGCCGATTCATCGATCGTTTCATTAATCACGCCCAGCACACGCGTCTGCGACAGCCCGTCCTCATGCTCAGCAGCATATAAACGGTCAACTTCCGCATTCCACTGCCCTTTCAGCTCTGCGATCTCGTAAACTTCGTATCCCGTGCGATAGTTTGCGGCCGCCAACACCTCGTGCAGCGCTTTCAAACCGGCTCTGGCATCGGCTGTGACGGACACACCGCTCAGCTTAGACGAATCGAAAGCGCTCACATTCAGGTTCACAAACTGTACCGATTCGTTACGGAACGCATATTTCGATGATGTTGTGAAATCCGAATAACGGGTGCCGATGCCGATAATTAAATCTGCATCCGCCGCCAGCCGGTTCGCTGCCAACGTACCGGTAACGCCTACACCGCCAACATTGAGCGGATGGTTCCAGGGAAGGACGCTTTTCCCGGCTTGTGTCTCCGCCACCGGGATGCCGAACGCTTCTGCGAAAGCCGCAAGCTCCGGCATTGCATTTGCATATAAAACACCACCGCCGGCAATAATTAACGGCTTGCGCTTTCCGGCTATTAAGACCGCTGCCCGCAACACCGCTTCCGGAGCCGGGGGACGGCGATCCATGTAATGTACCTTCTTCTCGAAGAAAGAAGCCGGATAATCATAAGCTTCCGCCTGTACATCCTGAGGCAGTGATAAGGTGACCGCACCGGTCTCTGCAGGGTCGGTCAGCACTCGCAAAGCCTGGATCGCCGCTGTCATTAACTGCTCCGGCCTCACGATACGATCCCAGTATTTGCTGACGGATTTGAACGGATCATTCGCCGATACCGTATAATCCGCCTGTACCTCAAGCTGCTGAAGGACAGGGTCCGGTTGTCTTGAGGCAAAGTTATCCCCCGGCAGCAGCAGTACAGGAATCCGGTTCACGGTGGCGGTTGCTGCCGCCGTAACCATATTCAAAGCGCCCGGACCGATGGAAGATGTACAGGCAAAAATTTGCAGCCGGTTTTTTTGTTTTGCGAAAGCGGTTGCAGCATGAACCATCCCTTGCTCGTTTTTACCTTGGATATACGTCAAGCTTCCCGCGCTTCTCTCCAGCGCCTCGCCGATGCCAGTCACATTCCCATGACCGAATATTCCCATTACCCCGCGAACAAACTTCGTCTCCACCCCGTCGATAGATACATATTGATTGTCGAGAAAGCGAAGCAGCGCTTGTGCCATTGTTAATCGAATCGCACTCATTATTAACCCCTTCCTCATCAAGGTATAGCGCTTAATCATCGGTGTAGATTGTAGGTTAAGCGCTTAATTTAACTAGAATATACATTAGTTTTTATGATTTGACAATGCTTTTTATGAAGCAAATTACTCATTGCGAGCAACAAACTTCCATGAGTGCATATACGAAAGGAGTCCGTTTTCTTCTGTTTCGAAGATGGCGGACTCCTTTTGAACCGGCACTGAAGGGTAAATGTAAATCAGCTCACTCTTTAACAGCTGTCGATTGGCGGATAATCAGCTCCGGCCGGAGCACAACGCGTTCTTCCGCGGGGGGCTGCCCCTCCAGCTTTTGAATTAATGAATCCACCGCCATCTTCCCCATTAGCTCTGTCGGCTGTGCAACCGTTGTGAGTGTCGGATCCGTAACGGTCGCCAGAATCGTATTATCAAAGCCAATAATGGAAACATCATGCGGCACCCGCAGGCCGAGCTCTTTGGCCGCCCGAAGTGTACCGATCGCGAGCAGATCGTTACAGCAGAATATTGCGGAAGGCCGATCTGGCTGTTGAAGCAGCTCCAACGCCTTTTCCTTACCCTCCTTCAGCAAGTCGTCTTCGCAGGCTTTAATCCGGCTTTCTGCCAATGCATGCCCGGCCTGCACCAACGTCTCCCGAAATCCCCGAATGCGTTCGCGGCTGCTGCTGACTGTCGCTTTTTCCGCCAGTACGGCGACTCTGGAATGCTTCAATTCAAGAAAGTGGCGTGCCGCTAAGCTGCCTCCGACAAAATCATCGACAATAACGGTCTGCATCGCCAGATTCGTTTCCGCTTCTCTGGCAACCATTACAACCGGTATGGACTTCATAAGCTTTATCAGCGCTTCCTTATTTTCCATGCCGGTACCAATAATTAAGCCATCCACGCTTTTTTGCAGCATCAGCGACAAATATCGTTCTGCACGCTCCATTTTATTGTCGGTGCTGCACATAATGATGCTGTAGCCGCGGTGGTCTCCCTGATCCTCGACAGCCCTTGCAATTTCTGAAAAGAACGGGTTGGATATATCTGGGACAAGCAGGCCGATTGTATAGGTTTTCTTGCCGGTCAATGCCGCTGCGATTACGCTCGGCCGATAATTGAGCCTTTCCATGACCTGTAAAATCTCCTGCCGCCGTTCTTCGCTTATCTTCCCTTTTCCGTTAATCACCTGTGACACTGCCGCTATCGAAACGCCTGCCTCCCGGGCCACATCATAAATTGTCGCTTTCATCGCCAAATCCTCATTCGTGTATGTAAGTTTATTTCTTTCATTATGAATACAAAGAATTGATCTTGCAACAATAGAATGGGAGCGAACGCCGAGGGAAGGAAAAGGGCAAGGCTGAAACCACTAGAGTGAAAGGCTGGGCGAAGCCCAGCCCCTCCTCATCAAACCGTACGTGAGGTTTTCC
>NZ_BMGR01000013.1 GCF_014640295.1 Paenibacillus abyssi
CTAAACAACAGCAAGACAGCTAAAGTAATTCATGACTTTCGCATCCGGTTTTCAGGGCGCAATGCTCTGTATGTCTTAATAGTAAGAAACATTCCCTGATAGCTCAGTTGGTAGAGCACTCGACTGTTAATCGAGTTGTCACAGGTTCGAGTCCTGTTCGGGGAGCCATTTGGAGAGGTGTCCGAGTCAGGTCGAAGGAGCACGATTGGAAATCGTGTAGGCGTCACAAGCGTCTCGAGGGTTCGAATCCCTCTCTCTCCGCCACTAATGTGGCCCGTTGGTCAAGGGGTTAAGACACCTCCCTTTCACGGAGGTAACAGGGGTTCGAATCCCCTACGGGTCACCAACCTTTAAAAAAAACCTCACAAAAAGTACTTGATTTTAGACAAGCATATGAGGTATACTATTAAATGTTGCTTCTCAAAATGGACGCTTAGCTCAGCTGGGAGAGCATCTGCCTTACAAGCAGAGGGTCGGCGGTTCGATCCCGTCAGCGTCCACCATAACTTCTTATTTTAACGACGCGGGGTGGAGCAGCCCGGTAGCTCGTCGGGCTCATAACCCGAAGGCCGCAGGTTCAAATCCTGCCCCCGCAACCAACTTTACCTTCGGAGTAAATCCGAGAACCATGATGTGGAGCTGTGGTGTAGAGGCCTAACATGCCTGCCTGTCACGCAGGAGACCGCGGGTTCGAATCCCGTCAGCTCCGCCATTATCTTAATATGGCTCGGTAGCTCAGTTGGTAGAGCAGAGGACTGAAAATCCTCGTGTCGGCGGTTCGATTCCGTCCCGAGCCACCATTTTAAGAATCATGGAATTGCATATGCCGTTGTAGCTCAATTGGTAGAGCAACTGACTTGTAATCAGTAGGTTGGGGGTTCAAGTCCTCTCGACGGCACCACATGGAGGATTAGCGAAGTGGCCAAACGCAGCAGACTGTAAATCTGTTCTCTGACGAGTTCGGTGGTTCGAATCCATCATCCTCCACCAGTTTACCTTAGGGGCATAGTTTAAAGGTAGAACAGCGGTCTCCAAAACCGTTAGTGTGGGTTCAATTCCTGCTGCCCCTGCCAAGTAAACATTTGAATATGGCGGTCGTGGCGAAGGGGTTAACGCACCGGTCTGTGGCTCCGGCATTCGTGGGTTCAAGTCCCATCGATCGCCCCATACAATCAAATGTAATTAAAAAAATAATGGGGATTAGCCAAGCGGTAAGGCAACGGACTTTGACTCCGTCATCCCTAGGTTCGAATCCTAGATCCCCAGCCATTTAATGCGGAAGTGGCTCAGCGGTAGAGCATCGCCTTGCCAAGGCGAGGGTCGCGGGTTCGATTCCCGTCTTCCGCTCCATTAAATTTTGGCGCCATAGCCAAGTGGTAAGGCAGAGCTCTGCAAAAGCTTTACCCCCAGTTCGAGTCTGGGTGGCGCCTCCACAAATCTTACCATGTGCCCTTAGCTCAGCTGGATAGAGCGTTTGACTACGAATCAAAAGGTCAGGAGTTCGAATCTCTTAGGGCACGCCATTTAACAAGCCGGCGTGGCGGAACTGGCAGACGCGCGCGACTCAAAATCGTGAGGGAAACCGTGGAGGTTCGAGTCCTCTCGCCGGCACCATACATAATCATTAAAACCTATTGATCATTGAGATCGATAGGTTTTTTTTTGTATTTAAAAAAGGTATTTGGATCAAATAATTTTATACCGAATATGCGAGTCAGAAATTGGTGAACTAGCGTATTTGCATGAAAAGAAGTTCGTTCGTTAAGCGGTATGATTACGAAAGCAACCTCATATGAATGAGTACTTAGCCAAAAGGGGAGGAAGTCGGATGAACCTGGATAAACCTTGGTTGCGCTTTTATCCGGAGGAGGTACCGTCAACTCTTGAATACCCTAATAAAAATATTGTCAATTTACTATTGGATGCGGTCGCTTCCTATCCTAATAAGCCGGCAGTGTACTTTCTTGGCAAGACGATGTCATATCGCGAACTGCTGACGTCAGTTTATCGAATGAGTAACGGGTTACACCAGCTTGGGGTTTCCAAAGGCGATCGTGTGGCAATCATGCTGCCGAATTGCCCGCAAGCTGTAATCGCCTATTTTGCAGTGCTGTTTACTGGAGCTGTTGTAGTGCAGACAAATCCGTTATACGTAGAAAGGGAACTGCAGCATCAGCTTCAGGATTGTGGAGCCAGTGTCATTGTTATACTTGATCTTCTCTATGAAAGATTAGGTCGGATACGTGATAACGGAATGTTACCGCAGCTAAAGCATGTAATCGTCACTTCAATTAAAGATGGGTTGCCATTTCCAAAAAATCTATTATATCCGCTAAAGCAGCGTAAGGAAGGACATCGTCCCAATGTACCTTACGGGCAGAAGGGTGTAATCACGTATAAACATATTCTCGGTAATTCGCCATCGACTCCTATTCCTGTTAGCGTAAATTCATCCGATGAACTTGCACTTTTGCAATATACTGGAGGCACAACCGGCCTGCCCAAAGGGGTGATGCTAACTCATAGAAATTTAATTGCAAATTCGTTGCAAACAGCAGCATGGTGCTACCGGGCTAAATCAGGGCAGGAGAGGTTTCTAGCTGCACTGCCATTATTTCATGTGTTTGGGTTAACAGTATTGATGAATCAAACCGTGCTGCGTGCCGGAATGATGATATTACTGCCCCGTTTTGAAATTAATATGGTACTTGAGGCAATCAAAAAGCTGCATCCGACGATATTTCCCGGTGCTCCGACAATGTATATCGCTTTATTGAATCATCCGGATACGGCAATAAGCGATCTATCTTCAATTGAAGTATGTATTAGTGGTTCAGCGGCCTTGCCACTTGAAATTCAAGAGAGATTTGAGATGCTGTCGGGAGGACGTTTAATTGAAGGTTACGGATTGACTGAAGCAGCACCTGTAACACATTGCAACCCCATCTGGGGATTGCGTAAAAATAGGACTATCGGTGTCCCGCTGCCCGATACAGAAGCCGCTGTGGTAGATTCGGCAACAGGAGAGCCCGTTGCATTGGGTGAGATCGGTGAACTTGTGATAAGAGGGCCGCAGGTCATGATGGGGTACTGGAACCGCTCTGAAGAGACTGCAGCAGCGCTGCGGGATGGATGGCTATTTACAGGTGATCTGGCAACAATGGACGAGGACGGTTATTTTACCATTGTAGATCGGAAGAAGGATGTTATTATAGCTGGGGGATATAACATTTATCCTCGTGAAGTAGAGGAAGTGCTCTTCGAGCACCCTGCCGTAATGGAAGCAGCAGTAGTCGGCGTCAATGATCCGTACCGCGGGGAAACGGTCAAAGCTTTTATTGTGACGAAAGAGGGATGGAACGTATCTACTATGCAGTTAGACCGTTGGTGCAGAGATCGCCTCGCGGCCTATAAAGTGCCTCGTAACTACGTGATTCGGGATTCGCTTCCTAAGTCGATGATCGGTAAAGTGCTACGCCGAAAGCTGTTGGAAGAGGATGAAGAATGACATTCGAGCAGTTTCATTGAAACAGTGGATGCTTTCCGATATAATAATAACTATAAAATGGAAATCGTCAACAGAAGAGGGGGTGGATGGTGGAATGAAGGAAGGATGGGTGACCTGGCTGCTGATTGCATTCGGCATCCTGGTGGCTATTGGCGGAGTCATTGCATACTTTCGGGTTGTGTCATCAGCATCCTCAGATCATCCGCCATCCACGAAAGATCATCGTTCTGAGGAGTAAAAGCTTGAAGGAGATTTAACTGGAAGAATGTACGCTTTTCTCATCAGTAACAAACTGGTATAATAAGTTAGACTAGTTAAATATATATCCGGCTGACCATGGATTACCTGCACAGAGTGGATTGCTTGAGCTAAAAGGATGACTGTTGGCAGTGGTAGTACATACCGCTGCATTCTCGCACATGGATTTAGGACGACCATCCGATGAAATGGGAGGGGATTTCATGGCAAAAAGAAGCCATAATGAAGTCAAAGAAAGCCTGAAGGAGCTCACGAGAATTTTTCAGCCTAAGGACCCGCGAAAGTTCGTTCGGGATTACATCCGTAAATATCGGATCACCGGGGGATATGAAGACGAGTTGACCCACTTAGTTGAGCATGAACTTGGTAAGATGAATTCGGTCAGTTAACGTGCAACCGTTAGACGCAGAACTAAGCGGCTCGGTTGTCACGAAACGTGCAACCGTTAGACGCAGAACTAGGCGGCTCGGTTCGCATGACACCGGATAAAGAGTCACAACATGCTGTTTAAACCTTGCCTTTAAGGCGAGGTTTTTTTTGCGGATTTGAAGAAGCCCGCTACAAAACAGCAGGCCCTAATTGATGACTATATAGATGAAGCTAATTTATATTTGAGAGAGCTTTAACGTCGATCTTTCATCTCACTAATTGGAGTGGGCATCGTTTTACCGCCATCGAACTGGTATTTAACAAGGATGTTAAATGAATCGACCCAAGGCTCTAGTGGGCGGCCAAGCCAGGCCTCCTTCGCATAGTCAACCATCTCATTAACAAAGTCTTTATTGGCGGAAATATGCACTTCTTCGATATTCGGACTTAATCGTCGGATTCTTTTTGCTATCGTCTGTTTCAATTCCCTCGAAATCAGGTTATGATCATTAACGGAAAAATATGAGTTATAGGGTGTAATCATCTTTCTATTGTTATAGTAGGGGGTTCCATCCCGATGGTTGTATACACCTTCGTTCGAGCCTGTGTTGTTCTGTTCTTTCATCGTTCTCCCTCCGATGCGTTTCGTACCTACGGCTGTCCAATCCAGTGCGATGCCCACATAAGCATTTTTGTCTGTGAGCATGACTATTGCTGTGGCAACGCCATTAATATCGGAAACTTCACGCGAGAGCATGGAACTGTATTCAAAGTATTTATTGTCATGCTGATCAGGATTGCCAGTAAGGGAGCCGTACATTCGTGTTCCGAGCATTTTGGGATCGTTCTTTTGCTGGGCGCCGTAATCGTAATCGCTGTCCTGAACATGACGCTCATAATTGCAGCCGGATAGGAGAGTTGGAATTATAATCAGGGCAAGGCAAAAAATGAAGATTCGATGTATAACTGGAAATATAAGGGGTGAGCGGATAAATCGTTTATTCATAATACGGCAAACCTCCTCGGTAAATTCTTTGATTGTAGCTTTTGCCTAAGGCGTTTAAATATACACCGGCACATCATACATAATTGACCAGGCATTTGGAGCAAAATGAAGGAGGGTGGATAAGAAGCGAGTTATCTGCATGATAGATCTGAAAAAGCCTTATCTTACTTGGTTTGAAAGGTTTGAGAACAATTTGTGAACTCTCTGTTGAACATTGACAAATAGGGTCTTCAACTTTATATTTAATAAAGTGATTTAGTTTGCAGGAATATCTAAACATCAGTGAAAAACACGCAGTTTGCCGCATTGCCGCGCCGAGATTTCGGCGGGCGCCCAAGATCGCTATACATAGCTAACCCGTATTGTAAAGCATAAGACAAGCTCCGCTCAGTCGGGGCTAGCGGTATCTGTAGGGACTAGATCCGCAATCTTAAGGCTAAACTAACCGGATCATGCATTGAGAGCGGTTGTGCTTGGGAAACTGTAGAAAACGTCAAAAGTGGGGTAGATCAATGATGAATCGGTGGCATGTTGTAAAACGACTCCTGCCGCTCCTGGCCGTTATGGCGCTGCTGCTGTCGGCGTGCGGTAGAGAAGACTTATCCACGCTCAATCCGCAAGGACCGGTAGCCGAGGAACAGTTCGGACTTATGAAATTGTCGATCTCGATCATGGTGCTTGTGGTCGTTGTCGTCTTCGCCATTGCCATTTATGTACTTATCCGTTTCCGTAGACGTCCTGGAGATAAAACGATCCCAGTACAGGTCGAAGGAAACCACAAGCTTGAAATTATTTGGACGGTTATTCCTCTTGTATTACTTGTCATTCTCGGCGTACCTACGATCCAATCGGTATTCGGGCTTGCAAAGGATTACAGCAAAGATGAAAACGCAGTACAAATTAAAGTGACGGCTCATCAATATTGGTGGGAATTTGATTATCCGCAATACGGCGTGAAAACCGCACAAGAGATGATTATTCCGACGAATGCAGTCATTTCTATTGAAGCCAAAACGGCTGACGTGATTCACTCCTTCTGGATTCCTTCATTGGCGGGTAAGATCGACACGAATCCTGGCGGCAATGTAAACCGGATGTACTTTGAAGCTCCGAAGTCTGGTGTATACTTAGGAAAATGTGCGGAACTCTGTGGTCCTTCCCATGCTTACATGGACTTCAAGGTCAAAGCAGTTGACGAAGCATCCTTCGAACGTTGGGTAGCGGGTATGAAAGCTCCTGCAGAAATGCCTAGCGATCCTGAAATCGCTGAATTGTTCGCAAGCCAGTGCTTGACTTGCCATGCTGTCGGTGACAAAGGCGGCACGATCTATCCGAACCTGACAGGTATGGGTGATCGTCTGGCTGTAGCAGGTTTCTTAATTAACACTGATGATCCTCAATACAAAAATGAGGGTACGGTATATGATAACTTGGTTCGTTGGATTGCAGATCCGCAAGAAGTTAAACCTGGCAATAACATGCCAAAAGTGGATCTGACACAGCAAGAAATCGAAGCCATCGCTAAATACTTGTCCGAGCAAAAGCTGGACTATTAATACAACGGTGATAGAAGGGGGTACCAACCTTGGCTCATGGACACGCGGTTAAACGTTATAGCGGCCTGATGGATTGGCTGACTACGGTTGACCATAAGAAAATCGGGGTCCTTTATCTGATTGCCGGTGGCTTCTTTTTCCTCATTGGAGGTCTGGAAGCGATCTTGATCCGGATTCAGCTGTGGAAACCACTTAATGATTTTGTAAGTCCGGACACGTACAACGAGCTGTTGACGATGCACGGAACAACGATGATTTTCTTGGCAGCGATGCCGATCTTATTTGCTTTAATGAATGCGATCGTGCCGCTCCAGATCGGGGCGCGCGACGTTGCGTTCCCATTCTTGAACTCGCTTGGTTTCTGGACATTCTTCTTTGGGGGCGTATTGCTTAATGTAAGTTGGTTTACCGGCGGCGCTCCGGATGCAGGCTGGACATCTTATGTGCCTCTTGCATCAGACACTTATAGTGCAGATAAAGGTGTTGACTACTATGTCATGGGTCTGCAGATAGCAGGTATCGGTACGCTGGTCGGCGGGATTAACTTCCTCGTAACGATCATTAACATGCGTGCACCGGGCATGAGTTTTATGCGTATGCCAATGTTTACATGGTCCGCATTTATTGCTTCCGCTTTGATCCTGTTTGCTTTCCCTGCATTGACAGTAGGTCTGGTTGCTCTAATGTTTGACCGTCTGTTCAGCGCAAATTTCTTTAACGTCGCTAACGGCGGTAACGTTGTATTGTGGGAGCATATCTTCTGGATTTTCGGACATCCTGAGGTATACATTCTTATACTGCCTGCTTTCGGTATTATTTCCGAGGTTGTCAGTACCTTCTCCCGGAAGCGGTTGTTCGGTTACAGCTCGATGGTCTTTGCTACCGTGTTAATCGGTTTCCTTGGATTCATGGTATGGGCGCATCACATGTTCACGACTGGACTTGGTCCGATTGCCAACGCGTTGTTCTCGATTGCGACGATGTTGATTGCCGTACCGACAGGTATTAAGATTTTTAACTGGCTATTTACAATGTGGGGCGGTTCAATCCGTTTCAACGTGGCGAATTTGTTCGCAATTGGTTTTATACCGACGTTTGTTATGGGTGGCGTGACTGGTGTCATGCTGGCTGCCGCACCTGCGGACTACCAATATCATGATACGTACTTCGTTGTAGCGCATTTCCACTACGTTATCGTTGGTGGTCTCGTATTGGGTATTTTTGCAGGTCTTTTCTACTGGTGGCCTAAGATGTTCGGCCGTATGCTGAATGAAGGACTTGGTAAAATCACATTCTGGACTTTCTTCATCGGTTTCCATCTGACGTTCTTTGTACAGCATTTCTTAGGATTGCTGGGTATGCCGCGTCGTATTTACACCTATCAAGATGGTTTAGGGTTAAACGGCATGAACTTGATTAGTACAGTCGGTGCAATCCTGATGGGTATCGGTACGATTGTGTTCCTGATCAACATTATTGTTACTGCGAAGAAACCTAAAAATCTTAGTAATGATCCGTGGGAAGACGGTCGTACGCTCGAATGGGCCATTCCATCTCCCGCACCGGAATATAACTTCGCGCAAACTCCGCTTGTACGCGGCTACGATGCGCTGTGGAAAGAAAAAATGGACGGAAATAAAGGCATGACACCGGCTGAACCGCTTGGTCCGATTCATATGCCATCACCATCGATTTTGCCGTTCATTATGTCCATTGGATTGTTCATTGCAGGTTTCGGCTTCATGTACAACCATTACATTGTGGCCATTATTGGTCTGGTCATTACATTTGCCTGCATGTTCCTTCGTTCCGTAATTGATGATCACGGCTTCCATATCGAGCCGGACGAGATGCATGACAAGGGGGTAAAAGGATGAGTGCACATTCTCATGTAGACGGCCAATTACCGCACGAGCCGGAGAAGGCAACCCTCGAAGGTCGCAATAAAGTACTTGGCTTTTGGTTATTTCTAGGCGGAGAAACAGTATTGTTCGGTACATTGTTTGGAGCGTACCTCACGCTCCGCCATCAAGTAGGGGACGGCAATCCGACATCACAGGAACTGTTCGATCTGACGCTAGTCGCTATAGCGACTTTTATCCTTTTGACATCGAGCTTGACAAGTGTATTCGCCATTCAGGCGATGCACAAAAATCAAGTGAAGGCTATGCTCAATTGGTTGATCGTAACCGTTCTTCTCGGATTAGGCTTCCTTATCCTTGAGATTTATGAGTTCTTGCATTATCTTCATCTGGGGCATGGCTTCACGACAAGTGCATTTAGTTCATCATTTTATACGCTAGTCGGTTTCCATGGTGCCCACGTTGCTTTTGGTATTTTCTGGATCACGTTGTTGATTATTCAAGTATTCAAAAGGGGCTTGAACACAACTACGGCACCGAAGGTTTATGTAGCCGGCCTATACTGGCACTTTATCGACGTCGTGTGGGTATTCATCTTCACAGTAGTTTATCTGATGGGAAAGGTGGGCTAATTCAATGTCAAGCAACCATTCCGCTTCCGCTTCGGAACACCAGGGTAAGCGTCATAAAGTTGAAGGCCCACAAAAGCATGTAGTCGCTTATATCTTCTCACTCGTACTAACGTTACTCGCATTTGCAACGGTAATCGCCGGTGAAGTGAACACAGCGTTTACGTATATTTTGCTGGTCTTTATGGCAATGCTGCAAGTATACATTCAGATGGCATTCTGGATGCATATGAAAGACCGCGGACATATCTATGCGATTATTGGAATATTGATGGGCACGTTTGTTGTATTAACAATAGTTGTCATGGCCGAGTATTGGACTTGGTGGTAAAATAGACTTCATTGGAGAGGCGGTCAATTAAATGGCCGTCTCTTTTCTTCAAAATTCATGATTTTTTTTCTTGATAGAGGAGGATATCCATAATGCTTGGTTTAGAATATTTCAGCTTTGAGGAATTGTGGAGTCCGATGGTTTTCTTTCTAATGGCAGCTCTTGTTATTCTCTACTTCTACGCTATCGGTCCATGGCGAGAACGCCGATATCCGAATGAGGGGGCAGCGAGCTCCCGTCAAAAGTTATTGTTCATCAGCGGGATGGTACTTTACTATCTGGCACAAGGCGGCCCATTGGAGTTGTTGGGTCACTTGACGTTTACTTTCCATATGGCAAATATGTCAATTTCCTATTTGATTGTTCCACCAATGATTCTGCTGGGCATACCGGCTTTTATCTGGAGGCATGTATTCTCACATCATTTCTGGAGACCATTCCGGTTCTTGATGCATCCGCTGCTTACATTGGTGTTGTTTAATATGCTGTTCTCAATTTATCATATCCCGGTTGTTCATGATTATGTCATGTTGAATTTCACGGTACACCGTATTTATTACGCGGCGATGCTGATCACCGCATTCATGATGTGGTGGCAGATCGTTTCTCCAGTCAAAGAGTGGAGCCGATTAACCGATGTGAAAAAAATGGGCTATATTTTCGCAAACGGGGTATTGCTGACTCCAGCCTGTGCGTTAATTATTTTCTCAGGTTCGCCGCTTTATGCTACCTATAATGATCCCAATGTATGGGCACAAGCAATGGGATATTGTGTATCGGGTGATCCTAGTGCGTTATTAGCCCAATTTTCAGGACCTTCATTCTTTAACTTCCTGCCTATTGTTGAGGATCAACAGCTTGGCGGGATTATTATGAAGCTTGTTCAGGAACTTATGTATGGTGCGCTTCTTGCTTATGTGTTCTCTCAGTGGTTCAAGAGAGAGCATGCGGATTCCGATAGCGATCTGCCTAACCCTAACCCGGCAGGCGCCGCTAATTAATAACCCATCCGGGGTACTTCTTACTCTTATTTATCCGTGGGTCATACAAGGCCGCTTAGTGATGTGATATTCCGTGGTAAAAATGTTATGCTGCGAAGGCACTGATTTCTGGATCAGTGCCTTTTCACATGTTTGTCAAACGGAGATGGCAAAAATGGTTAATACTTCTAGTATAAAATAAAATTAGAAGTTAATTCATGGAATGTTATTGACATTGTTTCACTGATTATAGTATAAAAGTATTAGTCAATAAGAACCAACAAGGGCAAACCTGTTGAAAAGCAGGGGCGCAAAGCCATGGGCCTAAAACGGACTCATCGTTATGGCAGCCGGTTACAGAAGATGCGTATTATGTCGCGTACAAGCCCTTACGTTGAAGTATGGGTTTTTTTGTATTAAACGTGTCGATTCTTGTAATTTATTGTTGATATCGTACGGAAATAGCTTTTTTAACGGAAAGGTGTGTGGAAGTACAGTGAAGTTAGAAAACGAGTATTACGAAGCCGTTTCTAGAGTAGGATCGAATGTGCTCTCCGGATACTTGGGAATGAGTATTTCTCCATTAGCATTAAGGGAACAGGAAGCGGCCATAGATGAGAGGGACGTAGCAGTTCTAATAGAAATGTTAGGGCAGTTAGACGGTCAAATCATCTGTGCCATGAATGAAGAAACGGCAAAACAGATCGTTGGACGTATGTTTGGCGGAATGGAAGTCAATCAATTGGATGAGATGGGTTGGAGTGCGATTAAAGAGTTTGGAAACTGGTTCGTAAGCGGCATTGCGACTGAATTCTCAAATCAAGGGCTTGAAGTGAATATCTCTCATCCCAATGTGAATGAGAACGAGGCATTGATCGTAGGAAAGCAGCAATATATTGTTACTCCGCTTGAGAGTGAATATGGAATTATTGATATATACTCTTTATTGAATGTGAAAATAGCTAGTTAATTAATCGGGAGGGTTAAATGAAAAGGATTATGATTGTAGACGATGCCGCATTTATGAGAATGATGATCAAGCAAATCCTGACGGAATCGGGATATGAGGTTGTCGGGGAAGCGGTGAATGGTAAAGATGCGGTCGCGAAATATTCAGAATTGAAGCCGGATCTCGTAACAATGGATATTACAATGCCTGAACTTGACGGTGTTGAGGCGGTAAAAGAGATTAGAAAAGTCAATTCCAGCGCTAAAGTAATTATGTGCTCAGCTATGGGGCAGCAGCATATGGTAGTAAGCGCTATTCAAGCCGGTGCATCGGATTTTATTGTTAAACCTTTTCAAAAGGATCGTGTGCTGGAAGCCGTTCAAAAAGTTTTAGGTTAACGATTAGATCGTAATACATAACGAAAGTCATGTCCAAGTCATTCAGGCTTGGACTTTTTTGTTTTGAAATGCCTGTCCTGTTTGGGGAATCCCACCTTCATTACTTAATAGTGATTTTTTAGGAAAAATTTACATAATGTTTGGTTGTGCTATCTTTAATGTCTTACTATACTGTGTATATGGATATACACAGTATGATAAGTGCTCAAAGGAGGCTTGCGATGACTACGTGGCAAGGCGCCTGGCAGATCGTAAAGCATGAAATTCGGCGTGACAAGCTGGGGCTGCTCTTTTCTTTAATGTTTTTTACCTATGTGGCGGTAATTCTTATTCCTATATTTAATGAGAGATTGGAATCAGAGGCCATGGGCCAAAATTGGCTGCTGGATTTTATGTATTTAAGTCTTTTGCCGAATTTGGGATTTGTGATGAACCGGACGATGTTTCGCTATTGGAGGGACGATCCTTTTACAAAGAAGATTGCTGCTTGGCGTACGATGCCGATCTCACCCGCTCATATAGCTGCGGCAAGGTTCATTCTCCTTTCAATTGTTCTTATTGCAGGCTGGCTCTACTTTTTTTCTCTGGAGTATATTTTTATCTCAGCCTTTCATGAGAAACTGAGTTTTCTGCAGTATATTGGTTTCGCTGCATTCTGGCTTGGGTATGCATTGATTTTTGCATGTCAATACGTGTATTTGGAGCTTGGATTTTCAGGGAAATTTTATGTGAGTGCATGTTTTGTATACTTTGCATTATTCGGACTCCTAACATATCTCATCAATCTGTCGGGAGACGGAGCGGTATTTGGAGTGATAAAGGCTGTACAGAATGGGCAATGGTGGATCTCAGCACTTTCCTTGGCAGTTGCAGTAGTTGCGCTTTTGTTCACCAATCTGATGCTTCGAAAGCGGTTGGCGAAAAGAAACTTATTGAATTAGAGGTGAAGCCGTGTGGATACCGATCCAAATTAATGAGCAAAGTGCGGAGCCGTTGTATCATCAGATCGGAATACAGCTTCGGGCTCTGATCGTAAGCGGCCAATTGGAGGAGGGTACTCTTCTGCCATCCATTCGCGAGTTGGCACAGCATCTCAAATGCAGCGTAATTACGATAAGGCGGGTTTATCAGAATCTGGAGACGGAAGGCTTGCTGTTCACAAGGCAAGGAACAGGTACTTTTGTGGCACAGGTAGGCGCAGAAGAGAGAAGCAGGCACCGTCTAGAGTCGGTTGTGGAAGCGTTCGAAGCTGCCGTGGCTGCAGCTCTGAGGGTACAGTGCACGGAAGAAGAAATGGGAGACATTTATCGTTCGGTGGTCAAAGAGAGGCTGCGCCAAAGCAGGCAAGGAGATTGAAGTTGCGGAGGGAAATGCTTCATGAATAATGACGAAGCCGTAATCCGGCTGACGGAGGTCGAGCAATCGAGAGCGCATTTCAAGCTGGGACCTCTCAATTTGAATGTGCCCAAAGGTTATGTAACAGCCATTGTAGGCCCTAATGGATCCGGCAAAAGCTCGACCTTCCGGCTGCTGCTTGACCTGGCTAAGGCTGATCGAGGCAGTATGGAGATGTTTGGCGAGCCGGTTGGCAGGGATGATGTAAAGCTGAAGCAGCGGGTTGGATATTTGCCGGATGACTCGTTATCTGAGGAGGATTCACTTCGCGGGTCGGAGAGAGCCGCATTCACGAAAATATGGTATCCCGGTTGGGATGTTAACCGATATACAGAGCTGCTTAATCTATTTGAGGTGAATCCGGATTTAAAGCTGGGCAAGATGTCCAAAGGAATGCGAAGAAAATTTGAACTGACACTCGCACTTTCCCACGATCCGGAGCTGCTGCTCCTTGATGAACCATCGTCGGGACTTGATCCCTTAGCCTGGAAGAAAATGATCGAGGTGCTCCATCACTACATGGAACAAGGTAACCGTACGATCCTCATGGCAACCCATATTATTGATGAGGTTCGAAGGTTGGCGGATTATATCGTGTTCCTGGTGAATGGACGCGCGCTCGGCGTATATGAGAAAGACGAATTGTTCAGCAGCTGGCATATTTTCTATGTGCAGGATGAACGTTCGGTATATGAGTTGCTTTCAGGAATTCCGGGCATACGCGCCAAGGAGAAAGCCGGAGGCGGAGTAATTAAAGTGATTACTAACAAGGCGATGGATGCGGAAAAATGGCTGCAAAAGGAAGGGATCAAGATTACGGGCCGGACGCCGATGGAGCTCGATGAAATTATGGCCTCGCTTATCGACAATGACAGGCTGCGGATGCGGCAATCATGAAAGGAGATAGACAATGAAACCATTAGTTGTAGACAATGTATCAAAGCAGTATGGGGACAAAACAGCGGTAAACGGCATTCAATTCGAAGTGGGAGCCGGTGAAATATATGGACTGCTCGGGGCAAACGGAGCGGGTAAAACGACCACGATGCGGATGGTGCTCGGATTGATCTATCCTGACGATGGCAAGATTTTGTACCAGGGTAAGCCGTACAGCCAGGAACAGCTAAAGATGCTCGGTTATTTGCCCGAGGAACGGGGGATGTACCCGAAGGTGAAGATCAGTGACCAGGTGATTTATCTGGCTCAGCTGCGGGGCATGTCCCGCAAAGATGCGGACCGTAACTTGAAAATGTGGCTGGAGAAATTCAACATCTCCGAATATTACAATAAGAAGATTGAAGAGCTCTCCAAGGGGAATCAGCAAAAGATTCAATTCATCGCGGCCGTCATTCATGAACCTAAGATTATTATCCTTGACGAGGCGTTCAGCGGCTTGGATCCCGTCAATGTGGAGCTGCTTAAGAAGACGGTCAAAGAGCTTCGGGACAGCGGCACGACTATACTGTTCTCCACCCACCGGATGGAGCATGTCGAAGAGCTCTGCAGAAACATTACGATCCTTCATAAGTCAAACACCGTGCTGCAGGGCAATTTGAAGGAGATCAAAAAGCAGTTCACCCGTGAGCGCGTCATTCTGGGCACAGAGACCGAGCTGAAGGGCTTGGAAGGCATTGCAGGGGTCCGTCAGGTTAACCGTCAGGAATATGGTTATGAGCTCTTTATTGATCGCGAGGAAACGGCACAGGCGATTTTGCGCCATGCCATGAGTCAGGCAGAGCTGAGCCGTTTCGAGCTGCTCGAGCCCACGTTAAATGAAATCTTTATTCGATCGGTAGGTGACATCAATGAATAATTTCTTAACCGTTATTGGATTTACGATCCGGAATAAAATGAGAACCAAATCATTTCTTATTACAACCGCTATTATTGCGATTATATTGAGTATCGGCGTCAATTTGCCCTATATCATCTCACAGTTTAACAAGGATGAGCCGGCGAATATCGGATTTATCGAGACGAATGCGCCTGAGGTAACAGGGCCTCTCAAGGCATATTATGAAGGTATGGAAAATCCCGGTTTGAAGTTAATATCCTACCCGGATACTGGATCTGGGGAAGCAAACGAAGAAGCATTAAGACAAGCGATTATCAGTGGAGACATTAAAGGGTATATCTTGTTTGAATCGAATGAAGCTGTTGGTTTCCCTAAAGTTTTCTATAAATCTGAGGGACTCATGGATATGGGCACTTCCGGAACACTCTCAGCGGCTCTGCAGACAATCAAGACTGATGCAGTACTTCAAGAAGCAGGGCTGACCGAAGCACAGGAGCTGCTGCTGCGATCGCCGATCGAGATCGAAACGACGCAAATCTCTTTGACCGATGCTGCAGTTGGAGAAGGCAAGTCGGCTGATCAGCAGGGATTGGCCATGGGTTTTGTCTATGCGATGATGATCCTGTTGTTCATGGGCATCTTCGTCACAAGCCAGTTGATCGCCACTGAAATTACGGCGGAAAAAAGCTCGCGTGTGATGGAAATTCTCGTGACCAGCGTGTCCCCGCTGACACAGATGTTCGGCAAGATTTTTGGCATGTTCCTGATCGGCATCATGCAGATCGGGGTTTACGTAGCCGTATTTGTTATCAATGTTACACTGCCTCATAATGTGGAGATGCTGGAAGGCCTTAATATTAACTTTGCGGATATTGATCCTTCTCTGTATGTATTCGCAGTGATCTTCTATCTTACCGGGTATTTCCTGTACTCAACGCTGTTCGCCGCCGTCGGCTCTATCGTCAGCCGGACAGAGGATCTTGCGCAAGCGCTAATGCCGATTACGTTCCTGTCGATGGGCGGATTCTATATCGGAATCTTCGGTATGACATCGCCGACTGCAACGTTTGTTGAGATTACATCGTTTATTCCATTTTTCGCTCCATTTGCGATGTTCCTACGGATTGGACTAACCGACCCGGCATTCTGGGAGATCGCGCTCTCATTGGGCTTGCTCGTTGCCTGCATTCTCTTGTTCGGATGGCTGTCCGCGAAGATCTACCGTACCGGCGTGCTGATGTACGGCAAACGCCCGAGCTTCAAGGAGCTGCGCAAAGCGATGAAGGCTTATAAGGTGTAGGTGCGGGAGCGAAATCTACTGATTATATATGAGAGTCGGTTAGGGTGAGTCAAATGAATGAATGAGAAATATCAAACAATAAAATAGGCTTATATTTGAGAGTTTCCGAATATTGATGGGGGAACAATGAGCCATTTGACCGTACGACCTCGAATGTTTGATGACGAAAGTATGAGAGGCTTCATAACTAGGGTATCTAATGAGAATATTTTATCAGATCCAAAGGTCTTGTATAGGGTATCCGGCATGATGATATACAACAAGTTTAAAAATATGCTCATACCAGAAGACGATCTTGATTTGATTAATCTAAGTGTGGAGTGCTACGATAAAAATGCAGTCGAAAAACCCCCTCAAGTGAAATAAAATTAAAGCAGGCGAGGGGACGTGTTGACAATGAAACGGTACGACAAAGCATTCAAAGAAGAAGCAGTAAGATTGAGCGATGAGATTGGACCAAAGAAAGCTGCCGAGCAGTTGGGCGTAGCCTACCATACTTTGCAGGATTGGAGAAAGCGAAGAACCCTGCACGGCGAAGGAGCGCATATCGGTAGCGGACGCGCGTATGCATCTGCCGATAAGACTGTGCGTGAAATCGAACTAGAAAAAGAACCGAAGTCCCTTGTTCAGACGGCAAGCTATAGCGGGAGCGAAATCTGCAAATGCAAAGCTCTGTTGTTGAGGTAAGTAATAGACACGGTTGAATAAATGGTTAGCCCGTCAGGTCAATTTGTTGATCTAGCGGGCTTTTTTTAATACTTTTAGGTGGAATAATACTGAAATTAAAATGACGGGATGAATTGACGATGAGCCAGATAATCAAATTTACAAATTATCAAGCTGATTTTAACGTCAATATAACACAGACATACTATGCTATTCCAGAAGTAAAATTTTGGTTGAGGGGTGTACATATGAATCAGAGTATGGATCGTAAAACATTTCTGTCTTATCTCGGAACCGGAGCCGCCGCTCTAGCGGCAGCATCTGCCGGTCTCGGAACCCTGGAAGGTAAAGCTTCCGCCGCATCACCTACTGCTGACCATCTTTTCGGGTTCAAAACCAATAAGGTCAGCGGATATTTCGATCCGATTCAACCTTCCAAGGAAGACAACCTCATTATTCCTAGAAACTTTAAATACGATGTCGTTGCCGCGTTTGACGATGTCATTAACCAAGCCGGAGAAAAATTCGGACAAGGCGCCGATTATAATGCTTATTTCCCAATCAACGGTTCGAGCACGCGTGGTCTGCTGGTTACAAACCATGAATACACAAATATCTTTTTATTGGGTCCGATTGTAGACGGTAAAATGACACCCGACCAAATTCAAAAAGATCTTTATTATCAGGGAATGTCCGTTATCGAGGTATACCGTGACGAGAAAGGCACCTGGAAAATGGACACTTCCTCGAAATATTCACGTCGCATCAATGGCTTTACCAAATTTGACATCACCGGACCTGCCAAAGGCTCTCCAGCTCTTTATAACGCAACTGCGGCTCAAGGCACATTCGCGAATTGCTCGGGTGGCGTGACGTTGTGGAACACTGTTCTCTCCTGTGAAGAGAACTATGCAGACACCGCCGCTACCGCAAAATTACCGGATACACATTACGGTTGGGTAGTTGAAATTGATCCGTTTGAGCATTCCTTCCGTAAAAAGCACACAGCTCTGGGACGTTTCAATCATGAGAATACAGCAATGGGCATGACTGCCGACGGCCGCGTCGTCGTATATATGGGCGATGATAAAAAGGACGCATGCATTTATAAATTCATCAGCAAAGGCAAGTACAATAAAGCGAGAGGCCGTGCAAATTCCGCACTCCTTGAAGATGGTACGTTATATGTTGCTAACCTGAAAAGCGGCAGATGGGTGCCTGTTACGATCGGGGAAGTAACAAGGGTGCTGTCGAATGACAATTTCAAGAATCCTTATGGGGTAAGCGCGAAAAAAGAAGACTTGCAAAAGAAGTTTAAGTCGCAGGCGGATGTGGTTGCTTTCTGCCATGAAGCGGCACTGCTAGTCGGTGGCACTCCGACCGACCGCCCGGAAGATATTGAAATTTCACCATTTGACAATACGGTGTTTATCTGTCATACGAATAACGATACGCATGGAAATATCCACGGCCATATCACCCGCATTTTCGAATCCGGCAATGATCTTGGCGCCCTGGAATTTGATTTTGAGATCTTTGCGGCCGGTGGCAGACAGTCCGGCTTCAGTTCGCCGGATAATCTGGCTTTCGACTCGAACGGCAACTTGTGGGTCGTTACGGATATTTCGACGAGCAGTCATAATAAGGGCGTCTACAAGACGTTTATGAACAACGGTCTGTTCGTTATTCCAACCAACGGTCCGGGAAAAGGCGCTGCGATGCAATTTGCATCAGCTCCGATTGATTCAGAATTGACAGGGCCTTACTTCACGCCTGACGAACAAACCCTATTTCTTTCCGTCCAGCATCCCGGCGAAATGACGACGGATTTGAACAACCCGACCAGCACCTGGCCGCACCGCCCGGGAGACAAGAAAGCCCGCTGCGGCGTGGTTGCAATCAGCGGCTTCAAACTTGGATAATTTCTTGCATTCGTTAAACCGTCAGCTGCGGAAATGCTTCCGTGGCTGACTACCATTATAAATAAGGGAGATGAAGCAGCATGCCGTTTGGCAATATTGGTATCGGTGGCCTCGTATTGATTCTGATCATTGCTTTAATCATCTTTGGTCCTTCCAAGCTTCCCGAACTCGGACGCGCTTTCGGTCGTACACTAAGTGAATTTAAAGGCGCTACTCGCGGTCTGGTTAATGGAGAAGAGGATGCAAAAAATACAGAAACCGGCAAGGCTCAGGCAGAAGTTCTGCCTGAAAAGTAATGATGAGTAATCCGAATCAACTGAATGTGGTAGGCCATCTGGAAGAGATGAGAAGCCGTTTAATCCGTACCTTCGTCGCATTTTTGATATCCATGGCAGCGGCGTTCCTTTATGTGCGGGACATTTACGATTGGCTATTGCGGGGCATGGATCAAAAGCTGGTCGTTCTTGGTCCCTCCGATGTGGTTTGGGTATATGTCATGATCTCCGGAATCGTCGCAATAACGGTTACGATTCCGGTCGCCGCGTATCAGATCTGGAAATTCGTTCAGCCTGCGGTTTCCCCGCAAGCGCAGCGGGCGGCAATCCTATTCATTCCTGCGTTGAGCCTGCTGTTCTTGCTCGGAATTTCCTTCGGATATTTCATTCTGTTTCCGATGGTTCTCCATTTTATGATGGAGATGGCGGCGGATGATTTTACGACGATGTACACGGTCCAGAAGTATTTTACCTTTATGATCCATATGACGGTTCCGTTTGGCTTGTTGTTTGAAATGCCGGCTATCGTGATGTTTCTTACGAAGCTGGGCTTGTTGAATCCCGTCAAGCTTGCGAAAGCCCGTAAAATGGCCTATTTTATTCTCGTCATTGTTGCGGTTACCATTACACCCCCGGATATCTTATCGGATATTATTGTGATCGTGCCGCTCTTTCTGCTTTATGAGATCAGTATTACGATCTCTAAAATGGTTTACCGAAAACAACTTAAACTTCAAAATAACGTAAGCGCCGAATCTTAGAGATCGCCTTAACTTTGCGGAGCCCCGTTTAACGGAAGAGATGAAGGGGACGATACGTCTAAGCGGCTCACCGTTCGAGAAAACGACGTTTACCTGCATGTTTAAGCAAATAACCTGCTTCAATGCTTCCGTGAGATGTTCTGCTGTTGCTGAACATCTCTTTTTGTTTTAGATGCCAACCAAGCGCTATTTCTTTCTTAAGAAACAGATAAGGAATGAGAAAGAAAAAAACGACATTCTATACTCTATACTAAAAAGGAAGAGGAAAAATGAGCATTTTATTCATGTCTTGTCTATTACCATGTATAATTTAGTATAATACCTTAAGAATAAGGGAGGTTTAACAATGAATGTCGAAACGGTAATGCAGGAGCTTGAATCTCTCAGCAAGGAAAGAATGAAGAAAAGGTACGTGTCCAACGGCGCGCGCGAACCGCTCTTTGGTGTGGCTACAGGTGAGATGAAGCCTATGGCTAAGAAAATTAAAAAAAATCAATCCTTGGCTGAGCAGCTGTACAACACGGGGAATTATGACGCGATGTACTTTGCCGGCGTAATCGCAGATCCCAAAGTGATGATCGAAGAGGATTTTGAGCGGTGGATCGATTCGGCATATTTTTTTATGCTGTCCGATTATGTGGTGGCAGTTACTTTGGCAGAAACGGATATTGCACAAGAAGTTGCTGATAAATGGATTGCAAGCGGCGAAGAACTGAGAATGTCAGCGGGCTGGAGTTGTTACTGCTGGCTTCTGGGAAGCCGTAAGGATGATGAATTTTCGGAAAGTAAAATCGCCAATATGCTGGAAATGGTGCAAAATACAATTCATGATTCTCCGGAAAGAACTAAATATGCAATGAATAATTTTATTTATACAGTAGGGGTATCTTTTTTGCCTCTACATGATAAGGCGGTCGATACGGCAAAGGCGGTCGGTCCGGTAGAAGTCAATCTGAACAAGGCAAAAGGCAAGTTTCTACTCGCATCCGAAAATATTCAAAAGGCAGTAGATAAAGGGCAGGTTGGTTTTAAACGCAACTATGTAAGGTGTTAGAAAACAAGGCAGCCGACAGAACGATCGGCTGCCTTGTTCAATACAGGGCAGTAAAGCGTGGCAATCTAAAATTACTCTTTGTCATGTGAAAGGAAAGGAAAGGAAATAAACACTAGTGAAAGAATATATTAGCAAAATAAACTGTGCAAGGCGGGACTGACACCGGCGTAAAAGAATGTTTGATCAGAAGTTTGCGGTCGCATTTGCGCTTCAATCGAAAGACAAGCTCCAGGTCGAGGCGATGTATGCGGCTCCGTTCTTTAACGAACTGTCCAGCGCGCTGCGCTCTGAAACGGTTGCCGAAGATTCTCCCCAGCCAGGAAAATATAGACATTACTCATATCTCCAATAAATTATTCTTTCTCTCTTATGTTTCCTTAAGATACAGGGATTGTTCAAAGAAGCTTTTGTAACTGAAAGAAAGGATTATTCGCCAGACAAGAAGCTGCAACAGATACAGGCGGTATTACGACCGCCTGTATCTGTTTTTTATAACCGGGATAATCATGAGATGTGGTGCAGCGGTTTTCCTTCCCTAATGAATGCCCCTCATATTCAAGGATTATATACGTACCCGGTGCACGTGCCTGATAATCGAAAGGGGGTCAAATGACGCTGCCTTATTGAGGAATGGGGATCCTTTATGAAGAAAAACTTGAAACCGGTATTGCAGGGAAAGCATAAGGAGCAGCAAGAACGGGAGGACAAGCGAAAGATGATTGTCGCCGAGGATGGGACCGGGGAATATACCAGCATCCAGGAAGCCCTCGACAGGATACCCGAAGGCAAGCAGGAGGAGACGGTCATCCGGATCAAACCGGGGGTTTACTATGAAAAGCTGCATATCGTCAAACCGTTTGTAAGGTTGATCGGAGAAAGCGCTGAGGATACGGTAATTACGTACGATGATTATGCGCGCAAAACATTTCCGGATGGTACGGAATATGGGACCTTCAATTCCTATACCGTTCTGCTCGGTGCAGAGGGGATAAGGGCCGAAAACCTGACGTTTCGGAACTCGGCCGGAAGGGGCGAGCTTGTCGGGCAAGCGCTGGCCGCTTATGTGGATGGCGATCGGATCATGTTTCGAAACTGCCGTTTCATCGGTTACCAGGATACATTGTTTACCGGTCCCCTGCCGTCTCGTCCGCTGGCGGCTAACCGGTTCGGCGGTCCCAGGGATGAGGAACCAAGACGGCAGGTTCGCCAGTATTATGAGCGCTGTTATATCGAAGGCGATGTCGATTTCATATTCGGTTCGGCTGCTGCGGTGTTCAGAAATTGCGAAATTTTCTCCAGAAGACGCCTTGCAGAGGAGAGCTGCGGGTATATTACGGCTGCCTCCACACCGGAGGGCGCGCCTTACGGTTATGTGTTTCTCAGTTGCAGGCTTACCGGTGATGCGCCAATTCACAGTGTCTATCTGGGACGGCCTTGGAGAAATCATGCCAAGACGGTGTTTGTGAATTGCTGGATGGACGGGCACATCCGGCCTGAAGGCTGGCATAATTGGAACAAGCCTGAGAGTGAATCGACGAGCCTGTATGGTGAGTACAACAGCAGCGGTCCCGGAGCTGACGGGGCGAGGGTCAGCTGGGCATATCGGCTGACAGAAGCGGAAACGGCCGCATGGAACGATGCGGACATGCTGGCCGGCATCGACGGCTGGAGCCCGCCGGCCGAATAGAACGGGCATCAATAAGAAGGGCTGCCTGGGCATGATGAATGACTCCGGTGCAGCACTTCTTTCATTTGATTCCGGTTCATTCGCCTCCGCTTCCGTATTTGCTTCGGTATTGGCCGGGCGTCATTCCTTCCTGTTTGCGGAAGTAGCGGATAAAATTTTGCGGGTTGTTGTAGGTGAGCTTCAAAGCGATGTCCTTGATCGGCATATCCGTTTCAATCAGCCATTTCTTCGACATGGCGAACCGGTATTGGGACAAGTAATCGCTAAACGACATATTTGTTTCTTTCTTGAACACACTGCTCAAGTAAAAGTTGTTGTAATGAAGACGGGAGGCACATTCTTCGAGCGTAATATTGCGGTCGTACTCGCTGTGGATGATCTCGATGATTTGCTCCGACAGATTCTGATACAGCGATTCCTGGCGGTCACCGAATACACGGATCATCGGGACGATGATGCGGTCCTTGAACCATTCCTGAATTTCGGAGCCCACATAGAGCTGAAGCAGCTCGTCATATAAGGAGCTGTCTTCGACGTTGATCTGTTTGAGCGCAATACCGGTCTCCTGCATCACGATCATTAGATCGTTCAACAGGCGGATCAGCGAAATTTGATACTCATGCGGCGTCCGCTCCTTCTGGAATACCTCCTGCATCCATTGATTGAACAGCTCCAATGCTCGGGTCTCATCCGCCAATTTGATGGCGTCAATCAGCATATTCTGAGCCTGCATAGGGTAGAAATAGACGCGGGTATGCTGTCCGGAGTTCAGGCTGAAATAGGGCACAATGACGCCCTTGCCCAGCTTCAGCCGCAGCTTGAGCGCCTCGAGTCCTTCCTGATAGGCCCGCGACGTTTTGTGAAGGCTGCTAAACGGAAGGCTGATGCCGATGCTCACATCAAGCTTGAGATAGTGCTGCATGTTCTGCTGGATCGATTCCGACAGCTTGTAGATATAATCATTAAACTCCTCTTCGGTCATTCCGCTTGTTCCGATGAGCGTAACTTGAGTTTGATCAAGAATGACAGGAGGCAGCATATTCTTCTGCGGGACCATCTCCTCAATAATATTGCTGATTGCGAACAGAAGCAGGTCCAGATCTTTTTGCTCATAACGGGTACCGTTCAACAGATCGATCTGCAGCGTGAATACCGCCAAATGCTGCCAGGCCGACACCCGTCCTGTATAACCGAATTGCTGCAGCTTGTCTTCGATCTCCGACGGTCCGATCTGCCCCTGAAACAGCTTATGCAGAAAAAAGGTCCGTACCTGCTCGCTGTTCACATGCAGCTCATTGCGCAGCTTTGTATTCGAGGCGAACAATTCCCGGATATGATCATCGATGACCTGCAGCTCATTTGTCTTGCTCGCTTGATGCTCAGGCAGTCTTTCTGCAATGCTTTGAAAAATCGTACGGATGGGCGAGTAGACTTTACGGCTGCCAAGCCATACCAGAAGCACGCTTAAGCCGATCATGAGCAAACAGATATACAGGGTAAACCAACCGATCGACCTGGCTTCCTTCTTAAGGGCCGATAGCTCCGTGAAGGACACATACGTCCAGCCGTTAAAACCGGACCGGGTGTAGGTGACGGATACGGTACCGCTGTCGCCTGTGGTTTCGAACTGCCCTGTACCCTCCGAGAACCGTGCCAAGTCGTCCTCCCGTATATAACCAGCATCGCTCAAGGGCATCCCGATCTTATCCTGATCGGGATGCACGATAATACGGAAATCATGGTCGAGTACCATAACTTCCTGTGAAGCCATGCCGTTGTCCATCATGGCCGCTAACCCGCAGCTGGGAATGGTCGTAACAGCTACGCCGCGTGTCTGCGAAGCGGTGAGCGGCATCTTCTTCACAAGCGCAATCGTGTATGGGCATGCATAGCTTTGCGTATCGCTCGAACCAAGTGCATCGGTCGGCAGCAGCACCCAGCTCGTACGGTCGGTTAGTGCCATCAATTCAAGCAAGGTGTCATTGGAAGCGTATTCATTAAAGGGGTAAAGACCTCTGTTATTGATCAGCCAATCGGAGGCTGCATTTGCCAGAATGACATCGGTGACTTGCGTATCGGGAGACTGAAGCAGGCTAAGCTCCGTTTTTAATTCGTTGTACAGCTGAAAATCATAGAAGGTAAGCGGCCGGTAGAGCACGGCTTGCAACTGCTTCGTATTAATGACGTAGTTCATGGTGTAATCCACCGTGCGAAGCACCTGCTCAATATTGCTGTTCATCTGATTCATGATCTGGATATTGCCTTCATTGACTTGCTTCTGGACTGCATTCGAGGATTTCATAAACGAGAAGAACCCAAGGGCAAGCAGAGGAATAATGCTGATTGCGCAGCCGAATAGGACCATCCTGGCATAAATGCTCATCTTGGGCATGATAATCATCACTCCTCGCGTCTAGGGTATCGTTTCTCATTGTAAGGGGAACCGGACATTCCTTCAATAATCATTTGCAAGCCGATAATCATTGGATTAGATCTCCCAGAACCGTCCACTTTTATTGTACAAATGGGATGATTATATTGCATAATCAAGGTAATAGAACGGATAGAGAGGGAGTGTTAAGGTGTCGATGAAATGGCTGCCCTGCATGCTTGCCGGTTTGTTGATGATGATGCTGTTAAGCGGATGCAGCGGCTTCCTGACCGGCTCCGCCAATCCAGCTGGGGGACAGGGCCATGCGGTTAATGATAACGTAACCCTTTCTATTTTTGCAAACCTGCATACGGCACAAATCCCCAAGGATACGATCGAGCTGCTTCTGGAGGAAAAAACGGGCGTGAAGCTGGATATACAGTGGATTCCCAATGACAGCTACGATGAAAAGGTGAACGCTTCGATTGCGACGGGAACGCTGCCTCAAGCGATGTATTTGAAGAATGCCGCGTCATTGCCCGCGTACAAGGACAAGATCCGCAGCGGCATGTTTTGGGAGATTGGACCGTATCTTCATGAATTTCCTAGCCTGAGCGGACTCAAGCCGGAGGTGATGAATAACATTTCGGTTGACGGCAAACTTTACGGCCTGTATCAAGAGCGCGCCTTATCCAGGCAAGGGCTGATCTACCGCAAGGATTGGGCGGATAAGCTGAGCCTGTCCGCGCCTGAAACGCTGGATGAGCTGTATGAAATGTTGAAAGCGTTCACCGAGAACGATCCGGACGGGAACGGCATCCGGGATACAATCGGCTTAGCCGACAGGAGTGATCTGATCTACGGCGCTTTCAAGACGGTCAGCTCCTATTTCGGCACCCCGAACGGGTGGGGTTTTATGGATGGTGCGCTGCTGCCGGAGTTTATGTTCCCGGAATATATCCACACGATGGCCTTCTTCCGGCGGCTGCATGAGGAGGGGCTGATCAACCGCAACTTCCCGGTAACCGGCAAGGCGGATCAGCAGGACCTTCTCATCAACGGCAAAGCGGGGATGTATATCGGTGCGATGGGAGACATTATTTCGCTGGAAGCGAAATTGAAGACGAACAATCCCACCGCCTCTCTCGATGTGCATAACCGGGTTCATGGGCCGAAAGGCTACGGAGTATGGGCCGCACAAGGTTACGGCACAGTGGTACTGTTTCCCAAATCGGCCGTCCGTACCGAAGAAGAATTGAAGAAGGTACTCTCCTTCTTCGACCAATTAATGAGCCCGGAGGTTGCCAATCTCATATATTGGGGTGTGGAAGGCAAACATTATGAGATCGAGAACGGGATGGCGATTCCTTCGGGCGACCAGAAGCTGACCGATCGCGATGTTAAGCCTTACCAGGCGCTGTTGATCGGTGGTCCGAGTACAATCGGCGGCATGCTGCAGCCGAAATTCTCGCTTCCCGCCAAGGAAAAAGCCGAGAAGCTGACGCTGGATAATGAATCGATGCTGATCAACGACCCGGCTGCGCCCCTTGACTCGGCAACGTTCAACGAACGGGGCGTCAGGCTGTATGAGAGGATTATGGATGCCACCTATCTGTTTATGCTGGGCATGATAGACGAGGACGGATTTCAGGCGGAGGTAGACAGGTGGCTGCAGGAGGGCGGGCAGCAGATCATTGATGAATATAATGTTTCCTACAACAAAGGTATCGCAGGGTGAGAGTCCCGGGGGCGGTATCTTTTTTTATGTTCTGCCGGTGGCAGCGATAATCATTAGATCAGATTGGGGATTTTTTTGGAAAGCGCATTCATTTCGAATCACATGATTATTTACGTACCTAGTACCCCGGATATAATCTGAACTTGCCAAACCAATCCACTTTAAACGGAGGTCTGAACATGAAAAAGACAAAAGCCAGTATGCTGCTGGCCGTAGTAACCGCCTTTACGTTATTAGCAGGATGTGCCGGCAATAACGCCGGGAATAATGCCGGGGGGGCGAGCGATTCTGCGGCTGCGGGTAATGCATCCGGCACGGTGAATCAAGCGGAGGCGCCGCAAGAGCCGGTCAAGATTTCAATTATGGCTAATCTGCATACGCCGGAGGTTCCGAACGACAAGGTTGAAAGGCTGCTTGAAGAGGCTACCAATACCGAGCTGGAGTTTCAATGGGTGCCTGACGGCACTTATGACGAGAAAATGAATGCTTCCTTCGCGACCGGCACACTGCCCCATGCGGTATACATTAAAAACCAGACCTCCCTTATCATGATGCGTGACGCAATCCGCAACGGGCAGTTCTGGGAGATAGGACCGCTGCTTGCTGACTATCCGAATCTTGCGGCCCTGAATGCGGATGTCCTCCGAAATACGTCCGTAGAAGGCAAAATCTACGGGCTCTATCAGGAACGCCCGCTTTCACGTCAGGGTTTGATCTTCCGGAAGGACTGGGCCGACAAGCTGGGACTGTCCGCACCGACGACTACCGATGAATTTTATGCTATGTTGAAGGCGTTCAAAGACGGAGATCCGGACGGCAATGGCGCCAATGACACGATCGGATTGACGGACCGGAGCGATCTTGTATATGGGGCGTTCAAGACGGTAGGCTCCTGGTTCGGCACGCCGAACGGCTGGGGTGAGCTGGACGGCAAGCTTGCGCCTGAATTCATGTTCCCGCAGTATATGGAAACCATGAAATTTTTCAAAAAGCTTCATGAGGAGGGTTTAATTAACCAGGACTTCCCGGTAACAAGCAAGACGGATCAGCAGAACCTGCTGATTACAGGCCGTGCAGGTGCTTATGTCGGATCCATGGGTGACGTGGTATCGCTGGATAAGAGCATTACGGAAGTGAATCCCGACGCCTTGCTCGATGTTCAGAACCAAATCGCAGGTCCTGACGGCAGCTTCGGTGTCTGGGCGATCCCGGGTTACGGATCGGTTGTTCTTTTCCCGAAATCCGCAGTAAAAAGTGAAGAAGAGTTGAAATCTATCCTTGCTTTTTATGACCGATTGATGAGCCCTGAGCTCGCCAATCTGATTTATTGGGGGGTAGAAGGGGAGCATTATACGATGGAGGAAGGCAAAGTCGTTCCGATCGAGGACACGAAAGTTACGGACCGTGAAGTGAAGCCGTACCAAGCGCTGCAAATCGGAGGACCGCTAACGATTCAAGGTTTTCAGGAAGCCAAGCATGTGCTGCCATCCAAACAGAAAGCGGAAGAGCTGACTGTCAACAACAACGATTATTTGATCCATGATCCTACCGCTGCTCTGGATTCCGCCACCTACACGCAGGATGGTGTACGCCTGCAAGAGTTAATCAAGGACGCCACCTACAACTTTATGCTTGGTAACCTCGACGAAGCTGGGTTCAACCAGGCTGTTGACAACTGGCTGAAGCAGGGCGGACAGAAGATTATCGATGAATTTAACGCATCGCATGCCCAGTCGCAATAATAGATGAATTGCCGGAGGCTGCTGCAGGATCGCTACACGCACAGCCTCCGCCATCTTTGCCTAAGGAAAGGAAGTAGGAACCATGAGCAATGCAGCCATTGGGAATAAGACGGTCACCAGGCAGAAGCAGACTTCAGGACTGATGAGGAGGATCATCAAGAATAAAGCCATCTATCTCATGATACTTCCCGGCTTTGTGTACTTCCTGATCTTCAAGTATATCCCGATGTCGGGGCTGATCATTGCCTTCCAGGACTATCAGCCGTACCTGGGCATAGCAAACAGCGAATGGGTGGGGATGAAACATTTCAAACGTCTCTTTACCGAGCCTATGTTTTTTACCATTCTGCGCAATACGCTGGTCCTGTTTGCGATAAATCTGCTCTTTTATTTTCCGGTTCCCATCATTCTCGCCCTCATGTTGAATGAGGTTCGCCGCGCCTTTTTTAAGCGGTTCGTGCAGACAGTCATCTATATCCCGCATTTCATGTCCTGGGTAATTATCGTATCCATTTCCTTCGTCATGCTGTCGATGGACCGGGGCATCATCAACGAGCTGATCGCGATGCTCGGGCTGGAGAAGATCAATTTCCTGATGAGCAATGAATGGTTTCGCCCGATGTATCTCCTGCAGGTGATCTGGCGCGAAGCCGGTTGGGGTACGATTATTTATTTGGCTGCGATGGCCGCAATCGATCCCGGATTATATGAGGCGTCACGGATAGACGGTGCAAACCGATTCAGGCAAATGTGGCATATCACACTCCCTTCGATTCGGAGTGTCATCATCGTGCTGCTGATTCTGAAAATCGGGGATGTGCTGGAGCTAGGTTTTGAACATATTTATCTCCTCTTAAACTCCATGAACAGGGAAGTGGCGGAGATATTCGATACGTATGTCTACACGGCCGGCCTCAGGCAGGGGCAATTCAGCTTCAGCACGGCCGTTGGCTTCTTTAAATCGATCGTTGGATTGATTCTGGTTATGTTCGCCAATTGGCTGGCGAAGAAGATCGGGGAAGAGGGTATTTACTAACATCCAAAGGTGGCGTTATCAATGGTTCGAGATCGATCATGGGCGAGCCGGTTGTTTGACGGGCTTAACTATTCCACACTGTTTATTATTGCTTTGGCAACAATTCTGCCCTTCATCCATGTCGTTGCCGGCTCCTTTACAACGGTCGCCGAGCTTGCACAGAAGCAGTTCGTGCTGATCCCGACCGTATGGTCCCTGGACGCTTACCGGTATATTTTCTCAACGAACACCGTATTCAAGTCACTCCTCGTTTCCACCGGAGTTACGCTTGCAGGCACGCTATTCAGCATGCTCTTGACTTCTCTGATGGCTTACGGGCTTTCGCGCAAGGATCTTGACGGCCGCAACATTATCATGTTTATGGTGCTCTTCACGATGCTGTTCAGCGGCGGGATGATTCCTACCTTCCTGGTCGTGAAAGAGATGGGGCTGATCGACAGCTATGCGGCACTCATCGTGCCGACTGCCATCAGCGCCTTCAATCTTATTATCATGCGAAACTTCTTTCAGAATCTGCCGGATGGCCTCGAAGAATCGGCCAAGATCGACGGGTGCGGGGATTGGGGGATTCTGTTCCGTATCGTCATTCCGCTGTCGATGCCGGCCATTGCGACAATATCTCTATTCTATGCAGTCACCTACTGGAATACTTATTTTCAAGCCATCCTTTACTTGAACGATGCGAATAAATGGCCGGTGCAGGTGATCCTGCGGCAGATCGTCATTCTGGCAAGCGGGCTTGCCGCCGATACCTCCGGCATGGAGGATTTCGTCCGGCCTCCGGAGCAGACAGTGAAGATGGCGGTCATTGTCGTAGCGACACTTCCGATCCTGCTTGTCTATCCTTTCCTGCAAAAGCACTTCGCCAAAGGCGCGCTTCTCGGCTCAATTAAAGGATAAAAAACCGGCAGAAAGCGGGGACAATGAAATGCAGCACATGCAAAAGCCTCAAACGCCTGTTATCGGAGGGAACTTCGCCGATCCCTCTATTATCCGAGTCGGCCGGGATTATTATATGACCCATTCCTCCTATAAGCTCACTCCGGGCCTGCTGATCTGGCATTCGCGGGATTTACAGCAGTGGAAGCCGGTTAGCGCCGCATTGACCGCTTATATCGGAGACGTATGGGCGCCCGACTTCGCCGAGCATAACGGCCAGTTCTATATCTATTTCCCGGCGGGGGGCACCAATTGGGTTGTATCCGCTCCAAGTCCTCTCGGGCCGTGGAGTCAGCCGGTCGACCTGGGTATCAAGGGCATTGATCCCGGGCATATAACTTCGCCGGATGGAAAGCGTTATTTGCATATGTCGGGAGGACTGTTCACAGAACTGGCTGATGACGGATTATCCGTCATCGGTGAACCCCGACATGTCTATGACGGCTGGCGGTATCCCGAGGATTGGGTGGTGGAAGCATACAGCTTGGAAGGGCCCAAGTTGACGTTCCATAACGGCTACTACTATTTGACCGTCGCAGTTGGAGGCACAGCAGGTCCTCCTACCAGCCACATGGCCGTATCCTCAAGATCGCGGACCCCATGGGGGCCATGGGAGCATTCTCCGTACAATCCGATTGTTCATACGGAATCGGCGGATGAGCAATGGTGGTCCAAGGGGCACGGCTCATTGATCGAGACAGCTGAAGGGGAGTGGCTGATCGTGTATCACGCCTATTTGAACGGTTACCATACGCTGGGCAGACAGACGCTGATGGAGCCCATCGAATGGACGGAAGACGGCTGGTTTTGTATCTCGGAGCGGGAGGTTCAGCTTCCTTCACAGCCGGAGAGCTTCAACGATTCCTTCGAAGATTCTCTACTGGCGTTGTATTGGCAATGCGAAGGACACGAGCCGTCCGTTAGGTTCAGGCCAGAGGCTGGTAAGCTGACCGCAGATGTTGCAAGCGAACAGGGAACGGCTTCGCCCCTGCTGTTTATGCCTTGGCATGAGCGCTACGAGGCGGAAGTGGAAATTGATACGGCGGATGCCGCCGAGGGACGCCTGATGCTTTATTACAACGATTCGGCTTTTTTCGGGATGGGGGTAAGCGCGGCAGGAGTGCGGCATTTTCGATCCTTCAAACGTTACGGCACCGTACCGTCAACAAGCGGAAAAGCGTTCATCCGCATACGCAACGACAAGCATACGGTGTCCTTTTATTACAGCTTCGGCGGACACTTGTGGCAGAAGTACGACAAGGTGATAGAAGCGTCAGGCTTTCACCATAATACGTTCGGCGGCTTTCTCAGCTTGAGAATCGCTTTGGATGCGGTGGGAGAGGGACAAGTTGCGTTTCGCAACTTTAAATACAAATCGCTGGAAGACTAAGAGAGGTGCAGCGCAATGAAGCGGCGTATAGAACAAATTCTGGCGGACAGGGATAGGGTGTTCGAAGGATTCTTCCCCTGGCTTGAGGAGCAGTATGACAGCGCGAGCGGAGGCTTCTTCTATGCAAGAAGCTCCAAGCAGTCCGGTGAATTTACGCCGGATATTGAATCTACGGCGCAAGCCTTCAATATTCTCGAACGCTGCGGCTTGCTGAAACGGCTCACTAGGGGAGGGAAGGAGGGCGCGGTGCGTTTCTTCCAATCCAGGCAGGATCCGGGTTCGGGTTACTTCTACGATAGCGATCCCAACATGCGTAAAGACGATGTCATGGTGGGCCGCGCGCTGGGATACAGTACCAATGCACTGCGGAAACTCGGTGCGGAGCCTTTGTATCCGCTGCCCAAGCAGAACGAATGGGCGCCCGCTTACATGGCTTCACCCGGGCTGTACGGCCAGTGGCTGCGTTCCATCAGCCTCGTGAACAGCTGGAGAGGCTGTGATCGGCTGTGCAACTCGGCACCGTACATCAGCGTACTGAATACCGCCGAGAGAGAACCCTATTTGCAGGAAGCTTTCCGTTATTTTGGAGAGCTCCAGCATCCGGACAGCGGGCTGTGGGGCCAGGGAAGCCCTTATGTGCAGGTATCCGGAACCTTCAAGCTGCTGACCTTCTACAACCGGTTCAACAGGCCGCTGCCGAGGGCGCGCGAGATATACCGTTCACTACTGAATATTTTGCGGCGTGAAGAGGCGGTCGACATGTGTTACATCCGTAACCCGATCAGCTTATTGACCGCAATGAAGATCAGCATTCCCGGGGAAGATCTCGCCGAAATCGCCGAGATCTCATTACGCAATATGGAGAAGCTGAAACGGGCGGACGGCGGTTATTCACGGGAGATCGAAGGGTCCCCCCCTGCTCCCAATGTGGCGCAGGTGAAGAATGGCGAGTACTATCCGGATATGCCGGCCGCAGTTCCTCTAGGCAAAGGAGAGTTGGAGGGCGATATGAATGCGGGTACGCAGGCCATTCTGATCCGTTACACCCTTCGGGAACTGGCAGGGCTTCCGATTCGTCACCTGCCGATCCCGGATTCCCTGTTCGCCGACGTAACGGGCAAACCGGAATGAGCGGAGAGAGCGGGGAGGCGGGCAGAAACGGCGGAGGCTTCTCCGGAGAAGTCCGCGTCAGCTTGCTGAATCACGGAATCTATCAATTCGGTAACGCGCTCGCGGTGGTTCTGGTCCATTTGTATTTGTGGCGGTTGACGAACGATATGTGGGTGAACGGCGCTTTCAACCTAATTACGCTGCTGGCCGCGCCGCTTGCATCCGTCTATATCGGTAAAATTGCGAAGCTGAAGGATCGGCTGCTCGCTTACCGGCTCGGCATTTATATGACGGCGCTGTTCTATTGCGCCATTCTGCTCGCCGGGGAACGAATGGTGGATTACTATGTATGGTTTGCGCTGCTCAAGGGCATTTCCGCCGCGTTTTACTGGCTTGGCCATTTCACGATGATTACGGATTTAACCGATGATGACAACCGGCACCGGTATTTGGGGCTTAATCTCATCATTACGAACTTAGCGATGTTGGCCGGACCCGCAGCAGCAGGCTTAATCGTGGGTAACTCGGACGGCTTCCGCGGCTACACCTGCGTGTTCATGCTCGCTTTTGCCATGTTCGCTTATGCCTCCTTCAACAGCTTGAAGATGAAGAAGAATTCTTCGCATCACAAAACCTATTACTTGAAGTATACGATACTGATGATCCGTAAATATCCGGTATATGGCCGGTCACTGGCCGGTTGGTTTCTGTTCGGCCTGCCTCAGGGCGTGCTTGCCTATATTCCGGCGATCCTGTTGTACCAGGCGGTGCCGAAGGAATCCTTCGTCAACTACATGAATGTCTTGTTCCTGTCCGTTACGATTCTCTCCGGTTACTTGCTAGCAAAGCGTGGCAGAGTGGAGCGGAATTCGTTCTACCTGAAGGTGTCGGCATGGGGCTTTATCGTCGGTGCCGCAGTGCTTTTCTTCGGGATCTCCCTTTGGTCGGTTATCTTGTTTATGTTGTTGTTCTCCTTCATGAAACCGATTCAGAACAATGCGTACACGTCATATTATTACAAGCTTAGCGGGGAATTGCCGCTCAGGGAGCACTTCAAGGTAGAAGCTGTCGTATTGCGGGAAGTCTTCACCAATGCGGGCAGAGCGGCGGGCGTTGCCCTTCTCATGCTGGCGCCCGGCCAGATGGAGACGGGTTCGCTATCCTGGGTGCTGATGCTCGCAGCGGTTCTCCAGCTGGTCATCGGCCGGCTTGCTGCATCTTCTGCTCCTGCAAAGACATCTGATAATGAGAGGAGATTATTTACCTATGGGCCCAAATGATATGCTGCAAAATGCGGCAAGGCTTCAAACCCCTCTCCTATGGGGACAAGCGTCCTGTGATTCCTTAATGGGACGTTACCTTCCGGAGGAACTTCCGCCTGCCGGCAAATGGCATTACCATCAAGGTATCTTCCTGTATAGCATGCTGAAGGTGTGGGAGCAAACGGGCGATGATGCCTATCTGCAGTATCCGAAACGCTACGTGGACGGATTGGTGGACGCGTACGGGAACTTTCTGTTCGCAAGGGATGAGCTTGATGCCGTCATGCCCGGGTTGCTGCTGTTTACTCTTGACGAGAGATTTGGTGAACCGCGCTATCGGGCGGCCGCGGATAAGCTGAGACAGCTGTTTCGCACATTGAACAAAACCTCCGAAGGAGCATTCTGGCACAAGGATAAATATCCGTACCAAATGTGGCTGGACGGATTGTATATGGGCGGTGTATTCGCCCTGCAGTACGCTGACCGTTACGGCGACGGCGAATTGGTTCCTATGGTTGCGGATTGGGAGAGATTAATGCGCAAGCATATGTACGACGAGACAACGGGTCTCTTGTTCCATGCTTGGGACGAGAGCCGGGAATTTCCTTGGGCGAATCCTGCAACAGGCTGCTCTCCGGAATTATGGGGCAGATCGCTGGGCTGGTACGGCATGGCATTGGCGGATTTCCTGGACATCCTGCCGTCCGGTCACCCGGCTGCTGAGGAATGGAAAGGGGTTCTCGGCAGATTCGTTCAGGGGCTGATCCGTTTCCAGGATCCGTCAAGCGGGCTGTGGTACCAGGTCGTCGACAAAGGCGAGCTTCCGGACAACTGGCTGGAAACCTCTTGTTCCAGTCTGTTTGTCTACGCGATCTCGAAAGCCGTCAAACACGGCTGTATCGGCAAAGAGCATCTGGAAGCGGCGAGGAAGGGATATGAAGGACTGATTGCACGGGTTCGGTTCGATGAGCGGGGGCTTATTGTTCCCGACATCTGCATCGGCACATCCGCAGGCGATTACCAGAACTATGTCACGAGACCAGTGAGCGAGAATGACCTTCACGGGGCGGGGGCTTTCATACTGGCATGCGCAGAAATGGAGCAATGGCATCATGAGCAGCTATAATATTCTGTCGTTCAGTGTCTTTAGTGATGGGGTAACGGACATTGTCTTGAAGAAGTCAGGAGGTGCTGTACGTGAAAAAAATCGGAGAGTGGGAAGCGGCAGAGCCAGGAGTGAAACGGAAAATATTCGAGCCGGGCGATCATCTGATGATGATGGAGGTTCATTTCGAGAAAGGAGCTGAGGGTTATCGTCACCGCCATCCCCATGAACAATTCAGCTATTGCATGCAGGGCAGGCTGGAGTTCTATATCGGGGATAGCGTTACCATCCTGCAGCAGGGAGAAACGATATGCGTTCCGGGCGGCGCGGAGCATGGTGTGAAAGCGCTTGAGCCATCCGTACTGCTGGACACGTTTACGCCGCTGCGGCTCGATCTCCTGAGCGAATAAAAGTGCACCCCTTAGAATAGACATTGGTAAAACCCCAGGGATACCGATGAATACTAGGGGGTGCATTTTTATACTGGCAATAAAAGCTCAAACATTATCCTGAATCAATTAAGATTGAGATGATTCACAGGAGGATCTTTCATTTTCCGCCGGGTACCTGCTCGTTTTATCTGGGATTGAAATGATATAATAGTTAAGAAGGATAAGAGCTATACATATATATTCACAAGAAAGTACGAGGCCGGATAGATGAACAAAATAAAACGAAGATTAGTGCATGAACTTGCAGCAAAAGAAATTCAAAAGTATATTCGGGAACAAGGCTTTGGCGAAGGGGACAAGCTTCCTTCCCTCGAGGAGTTAGCCTCTGTTCTCGGTGTGGGACGCTCCTCTTTAAGGGAAGCGCTCCGCTCTTTGCAAGCTATGGATATGATCGAGATGATTAACGGCAAAGGCGTGTACGTAAAGGATACGCATTCTTATCGTATATCCGCCAAGGTCAAGGTAGATGATGTAAAACGGTCTATGCTGCAAGTCAGCGAGGTGAGGAGAGCGCTGGAAGGAATGGCGGTAGAACTCGCGGCGGCTCGGGCCACAGATCAAATGATCAAAGAAATGGAGTATTACATCTCGGAAATCAAACGATATTCTGAGAACCAGATGGATACGTCCGAATTAGATATCAAATTTCACCAAACGATTTATAAGGCGTCAGATAATCCCGTCCTAGAAAGTGTAATCTTGTCCATGTGGAAAATGTTCGAGGTATTCTGGAGCAATCCGTTTGGGGACAATCAACTTTTCGAAGCTACACTGCCGATCCACTTTACGCTTGCGGAAGCGATCAAAAATAAAGACGGCCAAAAAGCGCGGGCGGAATTCAATAAGCTGATGGACGCGGTTGAAGCCACTATTCATGAAGCGGAATGAATAGTGGCTGATATTCGTTGACGGGTCCTTCTGGAGCATGTTAAAATCAACCTATCAACCTATCAGATAGGCTGATAGGTTGATTTTAACATGCTCATCCCGGAGGGATCACACAGATGTCAGATCGTTCTTTAAACAAACAAACCCTTGTTGTCCATGATGTTCACAACGAACAATACCATGGTGCCGTAACTATGCCGATTTACCAGAACAGCTTGTTTACCTTTCATTCGTATGATGCATTTACAACCGCAATGAACGATCCATTGAATCATCACCTGTATTCGCGGGGCAACAACCCCACTGTCAACGACTTGGAGAGACGGCTGGCATTGCTTGAAGGAGGAGAGCAGGCCAGGTGTTTTGCTTCTGGTATGGCCGCCATCTCGGCAGCTGTCCTTTCGGTCATTAAAAGCGGGGATCATATCATTTGTATTGACCAAGCCTATGGTCCTACAAAAGAACTGATCGGCTCTTATTTGCGGAAATTCGATATTGAAGCTACATTTGTAGACGGATCGAGCATGGATAATATTCAACAAGCCGTGAGGGACAACACCTCTCTCATTTTTTTGGAAAGCCCCACCACGCTGCACTTCCAGCTTCAGAACTTGTCTGCGTGCGCAGAGTTAGCCAAATCCATCGGAGCGGCTACGATTATTGATAACACATGGGCTACGCCTTGTTATCAAAATCCGCTTTCCTTAGGAATTGATCTGGTGATCCACTCGCTCACAAAGTATGTTTCCGGCCACAGCGACGGAATGGGCGGTGTCGTCATCGGCTCTTCAGAACGCATGAAACATTTGGGGATGCACGAATTTTTGCTGCATGGCGGCATTATGTCCCCGATGACGGCGGCTTCGATGATCAAAGGACTGCGCACGCTTCCTTTAAGAATGGAGAAATTCCAGGAGAATGGCCTGATTGTGGCTGGGTGGCTGGAGAAGCATCCCTTGGTGGCGAAGGTAAACCATCCAGGCTTGTCCTCGCACCCTCAGCATCATCTTGCTTTGAAACAAATGAGCGGTTCCAGCAGTTTGTTTTCTTTTGAAACGAATATCCCGTTATTGCAGATGCGATGTTGGGCGGAGCGGCTGACATTTTTCCGGATCGGTTTGAGCTGGGGCGGATACGAAAGTCTTATCACCGTTCACCCTTGCCAAAGGGAGTCCTCCTCCGTAGTTCGGATTTATGTGGGCCTTGAGGATCCTTATGAACTTATTGATGATTTGGCGCAGGCATTTGAATGTATTACTGAATTTGAAGGAGTGAGACGATGAACAACGAACAACAGCAGACGGAAAAGGAAACATTGGAACCGGCCAGCATGTATGCCATTATGGCTAAATTATTCGCCCATGTATCGAAAGCGGTCGTGGATCGTTTTGGTGAGGAAGGCCGCCAAGCGGTCATGGAAGGCGTACGTACCTTCGGAGAAGAGCGGGGCCGGGATATTGCACGGCGTGCGGCAGCTGTCGGCGAGCCGAATGGGATCGAAAATTATTTGCCGAACTATGATATGGGCCGGAGTAATTTGTTCGAGTACGAAACGGTCTATCATCCGAAAGAAATCGAACAAACCTTCACGAAATGTGCTTTTGCCGAGCAGTGGAAGAAGGATGGTATGGAGGAGTACGGGATTCTGTACTGCCATATGATCGATCCGGCGATTGCCAGAGGCTTCAACAAAAATTTTGAGGTCGTGCATGACCAATATATTTTAAAAGAAGGAACATGTCACTTCCGCTTTCAAATGAAAGACGAAGAGCCATCGGAGGGGTAGTCTGTGGTTAACTCGGACCGGTTATGGAAACGAATTTTTGAATTGGCGGAGGTCGGGAAACAGAAAAGCGGAGGTATAACAAGGCTGTCATTCACTGAGGAAGATAAGGCGGCGAAGACGCTTGTAGCTTCCTACATGAAAGAGGCCGGCTTAACTGTGCGTGAAGATGCGATTGGCAACCTGATCGGCAGAAAAGAGGGAAAGACCCCGGATGCTCCGCTGATTGTATTAGGTTCTCATATCGATACGGTTCCCAATGGCGGCAGTTTTGACGGGGCTCTGGGTGTACTTTCGGGAATCGAGGTGCTGCACACTCTTCACGAGCAAGGTGTGGAAACGGACTCCCCGATCGAGGTTATTGCTTTTACGGATGAAGAGGGGACTCGTTTCCAATTCGGCATGATCGGCAGCCGCGCGTTTGCCGGGATTCTGGCCGATGAGCAAGTGGAAGGGGCCGTCGATTCGAACGGAACTTCCCTTGCCCAAGCGATGCGCGAGTCAGGCTTCAATCCGCAGGCGATTGCCGATGCTGCCAGAAAGCCAGGTTCCATCAAAGCGTATCTGGAAGTTCACATTGAGCAGGGAAAAGTGCTCGAAAACCGGGGCCTGCCTGTTGGCATTGTATCGGGAATTGCCGGCCCGTTATGGATGAAGTGGGTGATCACGGGAGAGGCAGGTCATGCGGGCGCCACACCGATGGGATTGCGGAAAGATCCTTTAGCCGCTGCAGCGCGGTTGATGAGCTATTTTGAAGAGGAAGCGTCAAAATATCCGAACGCGGTTGCGACGGTGGGGACCATTTCGGTGAAACCCGGTGGAGTGAATGTGATTCCCGGACAGGTGGAATTTACGCTGGATTTGAGGGATATCGATGAAGAAGCCCGGGACGAAGTGGAATCCCGTTTGATCGATTTCGCCAATAAGGTATGTGAAGAGCGGGGCGTGGATTTTCATTTGGAGACACTCCAACGTGTGCCCCCTGTGCCTTGTTCAGAGCCACTGCAGCAAGTGATCCGGCAAGCCGTGCGCCAAGAGGGCCTTGAAGACTTCTGCCTGCCCAGCGGAGCGGGGCATGATGGGATGCAGTTTAAGGAGCTGTGCCCGGTGGGCATGATTTTTGTGCGCTCCAAGGACGGGGTGAGCCACAATCCCGCGGAGTGGAGTTCTAAAGAGGATTGCGGCCAGGCAGCGGACGTTCTTTACCGCGTGGTGTCGGAGCTTTCCAGGAACGAACACCCTCTTGTGTAGACCACAACGATTATACCAAAGAGCATAACCCAAGACGGTGATCACACCGACAACCAGATACGATGATATTAGAGCGATCTCCTGATGTGAGATTAAAGGGCTGCAGACCCGTTTAAACTCCCATCCTACCGAGGCGCTCTTTTTAGTTTGTCATTTTCACCAAGCGCCTTTGCGTTCCAATTCAAGAAGCTTTGTTTTCATATCCATGCCGCCCCGATAGCCGGTAAGGGCGCCGTTCTTGCCGATTACGCGATGGCAGGGTATCGTAATCAAGATCGGATTCGCACCGATCGCAGCCCCGACAGCGCGTGCGGAAGAAGGATTCCGGATATCCTTTGCAATATCCGAGTAGGACAGGGTTTGTCCGTACGGAATTCTGCCAAGCGCATTCCACACAGACACTTGAAACGGCGTTCCCCGAAAATCAAGCGGAACCGAAAAGCTTCTGCGCTCGCCCTGTAAATATTCAATGAGTTCATTCAGATAGGGCTCCATCTTGTTGTCATCCTGGACCAGCATGCGTCCGGGAAACCGGCGGTTGATCCAGTCGGCCATTTCTTCAAAAGGTTTATTGTGCGAACCGACGTAACAAAGTCCTTCCGTCGTTGCCGCAACGTGCATCTTCCAGTCTTCATGGATCAATAACGTCCAATAGATCGCCGGGTTAGGGCTGCTGCTTTCCATTCGGTGAAACCTCCAAAGTGGATTGGTTTTGTACTTGACGGTATTTTGCAGGCGTATGCCCGGTTTTCTTCTTGAACAAGGTTACGAAATAGGGGGTATTGTACAGTCCCACGCTTATTCCAATATCTGCAATGGCCTTATCTGTAGAGGCCAATTGCTCCTTGGCATTCTCTATTCTCTTGTGTTGAATATACTCCGCCGGTGTTATGCCCTTGATGCGCTTGAATGTCCGGTGCAAATGATACGGACTCCCGTGGCTCATATCCGCCAATGTTTTCAATGTCAAAGATTCGGTATAATAGTTATCGATAAATTCCGTGACCAATGCTACCCACTCATCATTCGGCAAATGCTGACCGGTCGGTTTACACCGCTTGCATGGACGGAAATGCTCTGTGATTGCTTGCTCAGCATACTGGAAGATGTGAACATTCTCTTTGTTGGGTACCCTGGATTTACAGGAAGGCCGGCAAAAGATGCCTGTTGTCTTTACCGCATAGAAAAACTGTCCATCGTAAGAGACGTCATTGCTGATAATGGCCTGCCATTTGTCGTCCGTGAGTGAATTCGGATTCGTCATTTTATTCACCTCTACACAATCATTATACCTCGAGTGGTGAACGTACGTACTCACTTTCGAATGGAAGAGCAAGATAACAAAACGATAAATATCCCTTTTTATGAGTTATTTGGCGGGCGCGTCGAACGAGTGCTTGTTTCACATTAAGGACCGGCGGCTCTATAAAGCCATTCCGGTGGAACAAGATAAGTCAAAAAAACCTGCGCGCTCTTTGAGGGCGCGAGCTCCTCAGCGGCAGGTTTTGGTTATTATTCAGCACTGCTTGATCTTATCTTAAACCGAAATTCCGTTTTGAGAAAACAATCATCTGCGATAAAAACAGCCTCAATATCATGTTCTCTAATTAAGCCCCCGTAATCAATAAATTTATTTCCGCGCCAAACGGAAACCGGGACTCTCAAAAACATGGCATTATCAAAATCGACCTGATTCTCAAGCCATTGATTTTGTATAAACAATACAGATCACCTCATATCTTTAATTGGTTTAAAGAATCGGAAGCATCTTTGTTTTCTTTTCCATGTTTGAGCTGCATAATGGACACAACGGTTCTTTATCAAATGAAAAATTCTCTCTCATCCATCCAAAACACTCGTCTTCACAACACATCCAAATTGATGTTTGTACTAACTCGAGAGGTTCTTTAGATTTTTTTGAAAAGTACACGATATCATCCCCTTAATTAACCATGAAATTTAAAAGAAAAGAACTGCTCAATATAAGGAACAGTTCTTATACAAACGAAGAGTTATTATTGATCACTTTGGTAATGTCTATGTCTAAGACGATTGTTCAGTGACTACCTTTGCCTTGAAAATATTGCCCAGCTTCCCGTCAAAGCGTTTGTTCAGCGGGTTTTTCATATCCCTGCCCAATTCCCGGAAAAACATATCCACTTCTAACGATTTTGTTTCCAGCAGCACGTTCAGGACGCCCGCAGAAGCGATATCCTGATTGTCGTCAAGGGGCACTGAGGTGACGATCATATACTTCTTCGTCAATGTCTTCATATGCCTCGAAAAGGACTCGATGAGCTCGTGGTTTTCAAATTCGTTTATTGCAAGCTGTCCCTGTGCCGTAAACCATAGCTCAACTTTCACTTTCATCTTTCCCTTCACTTGTTTCTCCTGGAAATTCTCATCTATCTATTTCTTATCTCTGGGCACGCCCCAGGAATCCTCTTGGTAAGTTGCCTGTTTATCTTCAAATTCCTGTTTGGAAATTTTATGATTGCTGGCACCCTTCGCCATGGCAAGCTGAAAATCGTTTAGCGCATCCAGGCTGGCCTTGGTTATATATGCTCGTCCATTTTCCTCTATAAATAAAATACGATCTCCCGCATCCACTTCCAGTAATTCGCGAATACTTTTTGGAATCGTGATTTGTCCCTTGCTGCTGATTTTAGAAATTTCCAACTTACTCACCCTTTTCTAGCTTTTATTGCTTTTCAGGAAATTATAATCTTTGAATGATTCGATTCTTTACTTTCTTTACTTTCTTTACTTTATCATTATATGCCTTATTATTGAATGTGTATACTCTTTTTGCCCTGCCATTCATTATTAAATAAAGAAGGATGTCCCTTCAGGCTTGTATATTTAGGAAATATAGTATATAGTTAGTCCTTAGTCGAAGAAGCTGATTATTTTTTAATATCGCGGGGTGGAGCAGCCCGGCAGCTCGTCGGGCTCATAACCCGAAGGTCGCAGGTTCAAATCCTGCCCCCGCAACCAATTCGCATATTGAAAAAGGTATCATTTTTCTAATGAAACGTTTTTCAATATGTGAATTTTTTTATTTCCCGGAAAATGATCATGTAAAGCGAGGTGTTAGGGATGAATCGGGACAACTGCCTGCAGGCAAGATTCCGGTCTTCTCAGCAGGAAAGGCACTGAAAGAAGCTTTAAATTAACGAAGAGAGAAGTGTTATACTGAAAAACAAAAAAGATACGGACATAAAAACTAATTTCGTTACAATTGATGATATTATTAGTTTTTATTCCAAAGCATTACCTGTGGATCGTATTGAGAAGGATTCTGATAAAAAGAAAAGTCCAATCTCACACCTTTAAAAAGATCAAAGTGACCGTTTCCCGGTATACCCGGGAGCGGTCATTTTAGTTTTTGGATAAATTTTTCGGCAACGGTACGAATTTATTAGCGAATGTTGTATTATAACTTCATATGGCAAAAAGAATTAATTAGTGAAAGGTTCTTTTTGATGTTCAATGAATGGGGAGGAAATGGAAATGCGTATTGGAGCAATCGAAGCGGGCGGTACAAAATTCGTCTGCGGGATTGGAAACGAAAATGGAACGATCGAGGATCGGGTAAGCTTCCCGACGGAACACCCGCAGCAGACAATGGATAATGTGATCGCTTATTTCACTGGCAAAGGTGTAGAAGCGATTGGTATAGGGACCTTCGGACCGATTGATATCGATCCGGCCAGTCCCGCGTATGGGCATGTAACGACGACGCCAAAGCCCGGCTGGTCGGGTTTTGATTTTCTGGGGACGCTGAAAAAGGAGTTTAACGTTCCATTCGGCTGGGATACGGACGTAAACGCCGCTGCTTTCGGTGAAGCGACTTGGGGCGCAGCGAAAGGCTTCGACAGCTGTGTCTATTATACGGTAGGTACCGGAATCGGTGTCGGCGTATATTCGGAAGGGAAGCTGGTTCACGGCCTTGTCCATCCTGAAGGCGGACATGTCTTAACGCGTCGGCACAAGGATGATACCTTTGAGGGCCTCTGTCCATATCATGGAGACTGTCTCGAAGGCATGGCCGCAGGCCCTGCAATCGAAAAACGCTGGAAGGTAAAAGGGAGCGAGCTTCCCGCCGATCATCCTGCCTGGGAAATGGAAGCCTACTATATCGCTCAGGCTGTGACAGGCACGATTCTGCTGCTTTCGCCTAAGAAAGTCATCCTGGGCGGCGGCGTCATGCATCAGCAGCAGCTGTTCCCGATGATTCGTCAAGAGGTGCAGAAGCAGTTGAACGGTTATGTCAGTGCCGAGGCGATTCTAAATAACATTGAATCCTACATCGTGCCGCCGGGTCTGGGCGACAATGCCGGGTTAAGCGGCGCTTTGGCGCTGGGCTTGGCTGCTGCGGGCAAATAACAGAGCCGCTACACACAAAAAAGGATGATCCCATTACCGGAATCGTCCTTTTTTGTGCGAATCTACACGATTTACGCCTCATCTTGATCGGATAATGACGATAGGTTGAAAGGTATGGTTGCAGCAAGCGGAACATCGTAAAATGAAAAGAAAAAAGTCGTATTATTGAATAGACCGGACCAAGCGGTATCCATTATCATTAGGGTGACAGTCGTTACATCTAATCATACATAGTTAAAGGAGAGATACAGCTATGCCAAATGGACAGTATGAGCAATTGCTGCTGCAGCTTCTTGAAGAACAGGCCGTGACCAGCAAACGGGATGGCTATGACTATGTCATTAAGCCCATCCCGGATTCGGATGAAGGGGGACAGTTAGACCCTCGTGTGCATCGTGTATTACAGGACGAGGCCGAGAAGAGGGCCACCAAGCCGAATCCGCTTCCCGATCCTTCCGACAGGCCTGCTTTCGTAAAAGCGCTGCGGGATATGATGGGCTGGGACAACAAGGATATTACACGAACCGAAATGACAACGGCTTTGAAGACGATTGAAGGTTCAAACGGCGCGATCCCTTTGCGGATCTACACGCCTGCCGGGAAAGCGCCTAAGCCGGCGATTGTATTCTTCCATGGCGGCGGATTTATCGGAGGGACGGTTGGCGTGGTGGAGAATCCGTGCAAAGCGCTGGCGGAAAAAGCAGGGGCCGTCGTCGTTTCAGTGGACTATCGGCTTGCACCCGAGCATGCCTTTCCTGCCGGATTGAGCGATTGCTTCGAAGCTGTTCAGTGGGTATATGAGCATGCTGCCGAAATCGGCGTTAATCCGCAGCAAATCGGGGTATCCGGAGACAGCGCCGGCGGCAACCTGGCAGCGGTCTGCTCCCTGATGGACCGGGACAAAGGGACGGGCATGATCAAATATCAGGCGCTTATCTATCCGACGGTGAATATGGGCGGCGTCGAAACCGAAGATTTCCGGTGGAGTCTGGATGAATATGATATCCGCAACCACCGAGAGCTTATTATTGCCGGCATAGAAGGATTGCGCGGTGGCGGGGAGCTGATGCGCAATCTGTACTTACAAGGTCGCACTGAGGTTACGGAAGCGTACTTTGCTCCATTATTGGCGGAGGATTTAAGCGGATTGCCCGAAGCGTTGATATTGACGGCGGAGTATGACTTCCTGAGGATTGAGGGGGAAGCGTACGCAAAGAAGCTGGCCCGATCAGGAGTTGCAACCACATTGATTCAGTATAATGGCATGGACCATGCATTTGTAGATAAGATCGGATTATACCCGCAGGCGGAAGACTGCATGAATGAAATTGCTAAGGGCTTGAAGCGGGTATTTGCATAACGATTACTTTAACCACACAGACGCTGGCCGCAAGAGGTCAGCGTCTTCTTTATTGCAGGGATTGACACGATGCTGCATATTGCTTGCTAATCCGACTCTGTTTAGAATAGAGGGATGGGAGGTGATGCCGTGCGTTTATTAACCCGCATATATAACTTGTTAACCGAGCCGTTCCGGCGGAGCATTCGCAACCGGCTCATCCTTGTCATGATATTCCTTTCTGCAGCTCCCTTGATCCTTGTAACCGTGCTGGCAACGGAGAATACTAGAAAATCAATGGAAGCGGAAATCGTTCAATCGAATATGTCCGGCATAACGTGGACAGGACAATATTTGGAGGAACAGCTTACCGGGCTTAACAATATCATATACACGCTGCTGATCAGCTCGGAATTCAACGATTATTTGAATAAATCCGACAGCTCCAGCCTGTCGCAGCAGTTCTCCGCACAGCGAAGCGTCATCAGCATGATGACATCGCTTTATTATTCCGGCAACAACAACCTGGTCGGAATCCAGTTGTATCTCAAGGAGCCTAATAAATTATTCACGATCAACGATATGTTCAACGATATTAAAACACCGGGTGAGCTCCCGCAGTCGATGGCATCTTTCTTCAAGCGGGATATTGATTTCCTCGTGGAAGAGGGGGATTCCAAGCTGGAAAGCTTCCATCTGCTCCGGCGCATCAACCGCTTTGAGAACAAAGAGGTGCTGGGGGCTGTGCTGCTGGAGATCAAATGGCGAACGATGGATAATATATTGGACCTGCTTCATTCTGAAACGGATCAGACGGTCTTGATTACGGATCATAATGGTGAGCCAATGTATAATCCGGAAAAAGCAGAGATATCGGATGAATTGAGACAGCTTTTGCGGCAAATCGGTGATGGCCCGGGCTTGATTCGGGATAAGAATTATTACGTGTTCTCTAATACAATCGATCCGTGGGGCCTTAAGGTGGTAAAGCTGATTCCGACCGTATCCATTAATGAAAGCGCGCAGCGGACGATGCAGTACGGTTTGATAGTCGGTGTGGTATCGATTATTGTATCCCTGATGGCAGCTGTTTTCGTAGCTTGGAAGATGGCAGGTCCAATCGTCCGATTAACGCGCAATATGAAGGGCATTCGCCTTCTGAAAGATGGAGAACAATTGCCGCTAAGCAACCGAATCGATGAAATCGGGCTGCTGGAATGGAACATGCAGAATATGTCGCATCGGATCAGAGAGCATATCCGAACGGAATATATCATCAATTTGGAGAAACGGACGGCGCAATTAAAAGCGCTTCAATCCCAGATCAATCCACACTTTCTTCAGAATACGCTTCAATTGATCGGCAGTATGGCGTTCTCCAAAAAGCCGAACGAAATTTACGAAATTATCCGTTCATTAAGCGAAATGTTCCGTTATGTAATACGCGAACCCGATGAGCTCGTTACCGTGCGCAGGGAAACCGATTATTTGAAGCACTATATGCTGATTCAAAAAGAGCGGTTTGCCGAGCGGATTGAATACGAGATTTATGTGGATAAAGCGCTGGAGCGCTGCCTTATTCCGAAGCTTACGCTGCAGCCTTTGATAGAGAATGCATTTATGCATGGATTGGATCGGAAAACAAGCGATTGGAAAATCTGTGTGAGAGCAATAACGATAGGGAATCGAGTCGAAATTACGGTGGAAGACAATGGTGTGGGCATGAACGAAGAAGCACTGGCCAAGCTGCAGGAGCAGTTGGACCAGCCTTCGGATCTGCTGTGGGCGAGTGAACGAATCGGGCTGCATAATGTGGCGGCAAGAATCAAATTGCACTTTGGAGAGCAGTACGGTGTCCATGTTGAGAGTAGGCCGGGTGAGGGAACATTCGTCCAAATCCGAATGCCGCTGGTTCAGAAGGATGGTGAAGCATGATAAAAGCGATTATTGTGGATGATGAGCATTGGAACCGGGATATTATTAAAACGCTGGGGGATTGGGAGCAATATGGTATCCAGCTTGCAGGCGAAGCGGACAACGGCGAGGAGGCCGTTCGTCTTATTCATGAATGCTCCCCTCATATTGTCATTACGGATATGCGCATGCCAGGGATGGATGGAATCGAGCTGCTTAATTACTTACAGGATGAACATCCAGCAATAAAAGTTATTGTGATTAGCGGTTACGATGATTTCGTCTACACGAGGCAAGCGATCAAATGCAAGGTCAATGAGTATCTGCTCAAGCCGATTGATCCTGTTGAATTAAACACCGCATTATCGAAGTGCCGGGATGAACTTGAATCCGTGCAGGAATTCAGCCCGACGCTTAATATTGAAGCATTTCAAATTATTAAGACTTATAAGCCGCTGCTTTCTGCCCATTACAACGAATTGAACGAGGAAGGAATCCGAAGCGCCTTCAAGGAGTTGCTCAAGCAAGCCAGTGATATTGATTTGGAGTCCGGCGGTTGGAGGCGTGTGCTTCAGGAATTCGCCATGCTTCTTGAAGAGCTGGAGTTCCGTAATTCGCTCGAGCCGGATAAAGCTTCGCCGGCGATTGATTGGAGCCGCTTCGCTTCAAGCTCTGAAGCGATCCGTTTTCTTACGGAGAAGTATGTTTCTTCGACCCGGAAGCTGGTCACCCATCGTAAATTCAGCAACAGGTTGAACCTGAATGAGATCAAGCAATTCATTGATCACAATTTTACGGAGCCGATCACGCAGGAGAAAATTGCCGGCGTTTTTTTTGTCAGCAAGGAGTATCTCAGCAAAGTATTTAAACAGCAATTCGGACAAAATATGACGGATTATATTCAAGGCCTTCGCATGGAACAGGCCAGGAAATGGCTGCTGAATGATGACATCCCGATCAAAAATATAGCCGAAATGTGCGGGTATGAGGAAGTCGCCTATTTTTACCGGGTATTCAAAAAGCATTTCGGCATCGCTCCGGGTGAATTAAGAAAGAATAATCTTCAGGTTTAAAAAAGTACAATGAAAGCGGTTAATTTATTACAATTAATCGCTTTCATTATTTGTTTATACTGAAAGCGTAATCAAAACATCCTTACAGGGAGGTCAAAAAGAGATGAAAAAGATGTGGAAAGTTGCAGCAAGCGCAGTGCTTGCCGTCAGCCTGTTGGCCGGCTGCGGTAACACAGGCACGAATACAGGAAGCGCTGGAGAGGACGCCGGCGTAAGCGAAGGCGGTGCAGCCAAGAGCGTAACGCTCAAGATGTTTATCGCCCAGCCAAGGTTCAAGGAACAATACGACTCGTATATTGCGGATTTTACGAAAAAGATCAAAGAAGAGAAAAATATCGATCTCAAAGTGCAGCTGGAAATGCCGAATCCGGACAATGCTCCCCAAATTCTGAAAACCAGACTAGCATCCAACGATGCGCCGGATATCTTCGGACTTCATGCGATTAACGAGATCCCTTCCTTCTATAAAGCAGGTTACTTGGAGGATTTATCTGACCAGCCTTTCGTTGGCAAGCTGATGGACAGCGTGAAACCGGCTGTAACGATCGACGATAAAGTGGTCGCTGTACCGCTTGAGACGCTCTCCTGGGGTTATCTGTACAACAAGCAAATTTTCACGGACCTTGGCCTTACGCCACCGACTACTTTGAGTGAAATGAAAGCGGTTGTAGAGAAGCTGAAGCAAAACGACGTCACGCCTTTCCTCTTGTCTTACAAAGAATCGTGGATTCCTCAGCTGTTCCTGCCGCTCGCAGCAGGGGCAATGATCAATACGGAAAACACTGATTTTATTAACCGGATGAATAAAGATGAAGGCTCATTCTCAGAGATGAAGAGCATGTTCGAGATTATCGATCTTGTTAATGCCAACGGAACCGACCGGGCATTGGAAACAGGCGGCGATGATGGAGCGGCGGCATTCGCTCAAGGCAAAGCGGCGATGTGGATACAAGGTCCATGGTATGCAGAGACAATCCTTGCTTCCAATCCGGATTTCGAATTCGGCGTAGCACCGCTTCCGATTAATGATAACCCGGATGCGACCTTGATTAATCTTAGCGTATCCACGTCTCTGGCTGTATCGCCGAGCAGCAGCAATAAAGAAGTTGCCATTGATTTTATCAACTATATTCTTGACGACGAAGCGTCGAACAACTTCTTCCAAAGCGTGAAGTTCAATCCTCTGGCAACGGTTCATACCTATGAAAGTTATCCTTGGGTGAATGACGCAACAGAGTATGTTAAAGCGGGCAAGTCCTATCAGGATCCATCGATCCCTCAAGCTGTCAAAGATGAGGTAGGCAAGGCGCTGCAGAGCTACTTTGCGGGTCAAATGTCGCAGGACGAAGTGCTGCAGGCTCTCGACAAATCCTGGAGAGATTACAACAAAGTGAATAAATAAAGCTGGATGAGAGGAAAGGCGGGCATTCCCCTCCTTTCCTCTCCTTCATCATAAGTCGGAGAGGAGACATACCCGTGCTGCAATCAGGATATAAAAAATATATGTCGCTGCTGGCCTTCGTCGGACCTGCGTTTATATTGTATTTTATTTTTTTGATGCTCCCGACATTGGGTGGCATGTATTACAGCATAACGGACTGGAACGGCTTGAACCGGGATTATGAATTTATCGGCTTCGGCAACTTTGTCGAGGCGCTCAGGGAAGACCCTGATTTTATCAAATCGCTTCTGTTTACGATGAAATACGTGATTGTAATGGTTGTGCTGCAAAACGTATTCGCCTTGTTTCTGGCTGTTTTAATTGAAAGTAAAATGAGATCAAAAGGATTTTTCCGGACGATTTTCTTTATGCCTAATATGATCAGTATGATCATCAGCGCTTTTATCTGGACCTTCGTCTTCACACAGGTGCTGCCGCAGCTTGCACAGATGACTTCTCTGCTTTCGTTTCTTGATCAATCCTGGCTTGGGGATCCGAATATCTCGTTCTTCTCCATTATTCTCGTTTCGTTATGGAACGGCGTGGGTTATATGATGATTATTTATTTGGCCGGCCTGCAGGGCGTTCCTCAATCATTGAAGGAAGCCGCCATTATCGACGGAGCCAATCCGTTCCAGAGCTTTTTCCACATTACGCTGCCCATGATTACGCATGCGATCACGATCTGTCTGTTCTTGACCTTAAACGGGGCTTTTAAAGTGTTTGATACCGTGTACGGCTTGACAGGTGGCGGCCCGGGCCGCAGCACGCAGGTCATTACAATGAATATTTACGAAGAGGCGTTCTCGAATAATTTCCGTTACGGGTATGCCAGCGCCAAATCGGTTATCCTGTTTGTCATTATCCTGATCTTCACCTTTATCCAGGTGAGTGTCATGAAGAAAAGGGAGGTGGAGTCATGAGTGTACGTGCAACCAATGTTTTGACTACAGTGCTGCTGTCCCTTTTGGCGATCCTCTCGTTTTTTCCGGTGTATATGGTCCTTATTAATTCATTCAAATCACAGGCGGAAATTTTTAGCTCGATTCTGTCATTGCCAACGCAGCTTCACTTTGAGAACTACGCGCAAGCCTTTCAACGAATTAATTTATTAAACAGCGTGAAGAATTCCGTTATTGTCTCGTTTATCGGCATTGGGGGTATCGTCTTCTTGGCAGCAATGGCTGGTTACAAGCTGTCCCGGACGCCAGGAAAGGTGAGCAATATCATCTTTTTCCTGTTCATCGCTTCAATGCTGGTGCCGTTTCATTCGATCATGATTCCATTGACACGCATGGCTCGCAGTTTGGAGCTGCAGGGCTCAACGTATGGGCTTGGGATCATCTATATTGGACTTGGCGTTAACATGGCTATCTTTCTATACCATGGTTTTGTGAAGTCTATTCCGAGAGAGCTGGAGGAATCGGCGCAAATGGACGGCTGCGGGGAATTCCAAACCTTTTTCCGCATCATTTTTCCGCTGCTGCTGCCGATCACCGTTACAATCGCTATTTTAAATTTCCTTTGGGTGTGGAACGACTTCCTGCTCCCGCTGCTCATGCTGACGGACGTGGAACGTTATACATTGATTCTCGCCACGAACATGTTGTTCGGGGAATATACCAAGGAATGGCCGCTCATCCTGGCATCGCTCGTGTTGACTGCTATTCCGGTTGTCATTATATATGGATTCTTCCAACGATTTATTATGGAGGGCATCACTGAAGGTGCGGTTAAGGGATAATGGCCTGATCGCCCTAGTAGAAAGGTGAAGGTGAGACGCATTGAACAAGCTTTTATACGGAGTAGCCTATTACGATGAATATATGCCTTATGACAGGCTTGAGAAAGATATTCAAATGATGAAAGAGGCTGGCATCAACGTCGTTCGAATCGCAGAATCAACATGGAGCACCCATGAACCGCAAAATGGCGTTTTTGACTTTACTTCCGTTGATCGGGTGCTTGATGCGATGGAGCAAGCGGGCATTCAAGTGATTGTCGGCACGCCGACTTACGCGATTCCGACATGGATGGTGAAGCAGCATCCGGATGTATTGGCATTCACCAAGCAGGGACAAAGCCGGTATGGAGCCCGTCAAAATATGGATATCACCCATCCGGTTTATCTGTTCTACGCAGAGAGGATTATCCGAAAATTAATCGCTCACGTGTGTGATCATCCGGCTGTCATTGGATTCCAAGTGGATAATGAAACGAAACATTATAATACGGAAGGGCCCAATGTGCAGACGCTGTTTGTTAAATACATGAGAGAGAATTACAAATCGCTTGACGTCATTAATAAGCAGTTTGGCCTTGATTATTGGAGCAACAGGATTAACAGCTGGGAGGACTTTCCCTCTGTCATCGGTACGATCAACGGCAGCTTGGGCGCTGAATTCGCCAAGTTCCAAAGAAAATTGGTGACCGATTTTCTCGCTTGGCAGGTATCTATCGTCAAGGAGTACAAACGAAATGATCAATTCGTGACCCAGAACTTCGACTTTGAGTGGCGGGGTTATTCGTTTGGCATTCAACCTGATGTGGACCATTTTGCCGCATCCCAAGCTTTTGATGTGACAAGCGTAGATATCTATCATCCTTCGCAGGATCAACTGACAGGAATTGAAATTTCGTTCGGCGGCGATGTTGCCAGGTCGACGAAGGGAAGCAATTATCTGGTAATGGAGACCGAGGCTCAAGCTTTCGCAAATTGGGTTCCGTATCCGGGCCAGCTCCGATTGCAGGCGTTCAGCCATCTTGCATCCGGGGCCAACATGGTTGCTTACTGGCATTGGCATTCCATTCATAACTCGTTTGAGACGTACTGGAAAGGGCTGCTCAGCCATGATTTGGAGCCGAATCCCGTATACGAGGAAGCCAAGACGATCGGCAGAGATTTCAGACGGCTGTCCACGCAGCTGGTTGACCTCAAGAAAACGAATCGAGTTGCGCTGCTTGCCAGCAACGAATCGTTGACTGCGCTGGAGTGGTTCAAGCTCCCTGGCGGCGCCAAAAACTACAATGACGTTGTGCGGCTCATGTACGACGAATTATACAAAATGAATGTCGGGTGCGATATCGTACATCCCGGCAGCGATAATCTACAGGACTATTCACTGCTCATTGTCCCGGCATTATACGCGGCTCCTGATTCACTATTGGAGCGATTAAATGAATTTGTGAAAGATGGCGGGCATATCGTCTATACCTTCAAGAGCGGTTTCACCGACGAGAATGTAAAGGTGCGTACGGTGCGCCAGCCCGGCATCATCAGCGAAGCGTGCGGCATCCATTACAGCATGTTCGTTGAACCGAAAAACGTCGGCTTGAGCGGTGATCCTCTCCAGGTCGGGGAAGCCGACAACAAGATTGAGACATGGATGGAGCTTATTACGCCTACGACCGCTGACGTGCTGGCTTATTACGACCATCCGCATTGGGGAAAATATGCGGCGATCACAGAGAACCAATACGGCAAGGGTAAAGCGGTGTATATCGGCTGTTTGCCGAGTGCCGCTATTGTGAAGAGGGTGCTTGAACGCGCCGTGAAGGAAGCGGGACTGTGGAGTGAGGATCAGGAGCTGTCGTTCCCGCTCATTATGAAATCCGGAGTGAACAGGGAAGGGAGAGCCATCCGTTATTACTTCAACTATTCCGACCAGGCTTCCGAGTTCCGCTACCCGTATTCGAATGGCCGGGAACTGCTGACGGAAGCGGCTATCGCCAAGGATCAAACCGTGAGCATCGACCGCTGGGGCGTTCTGATTATTGCTGAGAGTTAGGAAGCAGGGGGATTGTGGAGCGGAGCGGCTGAAATCGTTCTGGAGAAATAATATGGAAAGCGAAGGCTGGAGCGAAACGCATGCGGCCGGAGGGAGCTGCGTTTTGCGCAAGCCTATATGGCTGTAATAATTTATATTTTACGAGGAGGTCAATCAATGAGCAGTATTCGTTGGATTTCCAGCACCAAAGAAACAGCCTGGCAGGAAAAAGAAGCTACTCGGTCAAGCAGCGTCGATGCGAACCTTACCATTACAGAGGAACAATTTCAACATGTCGAGGGCTTCGGCGGATGTTTCAATGAATTGGGCTTTGCTGCACTGCAGCAGTTAACCGATGAAGACCGGAATAAAGTGCTTCATTCCTTGTTCCACCCCGATGGGGATCATAAATTCGACATTTGCCGTCTTCCAATCGGCGCGAGCGATTACGCGCTTGAATGGTACAGCCATAACGAGGTTGACGGCGACTTTGCCATGGAACACTTCTCCATAGAACGGGATCACAAGTATTTGATACCTTATATCAAGGAAGCATTAAAGCTTAATCCTGATTTGAAGTTGTTTGCTTCGCCATGGAGCCCGCCGACCTGGATGAAGTTCCCGAAGGCCTACAACTATGGCACGTTGCGTTGGGAGAAAGAGATATTGGAAGCCTACGCGCTTTATTTCATCAAATTTGTGGAGGCATACCGCGCAGAAGGCATTACCATTCACCAGATTCATGTGCAAAATGAAGTTGTTGCCGATCAGAAGTTTCCATCCTGCGTATGGACGGGCGAGCAGCTTCGCGAGTTCATCCGCGATTACTTGGGACCGGCCTTCGAAAAGCATGGCTTGGATACTGAAATCTGGCTGGGTACGATCAATGCGCCGGATCCATGGCAGGAGCTTATCAAAAAAACAACATCGGATTACGATGTTTACGCGGGTACGGTATTGAGCGATCCTGAAGCCTACAAATACATTAAAGGCGTCGGTTATCAATGGGCCGGAAAATATGCGATCCAGCGTACCGTGCAAAGCTATCCGGAGCTGCGTTACATGCAGACGGAAAATGAGTGCGGCGACGGCAACAACACATGGGATTATGCCAAATATGTGTTTAATTTATATCAACATTATTTTACGAACGGCGTCAATGCTTATGTGTACTGGAATATGGCGCTTGAGCCGAAAGGGCGCAGCACATGGGGCTGGGAGCAAAATTCGATGATCACGATTGATCCTGCTGAGAAGAGGGCGATTCTTAACCCGGAATATTATGTTATGAAGCATTTCGCCCACTTTGTATCGGAAGGTTGTGTACGCATCGGCTTAAAAGGCCCATGGACCGGCAATGCGCTTGCCTTCAAGAGACCTAATGGGAACAAGGTTGTGGTGATCGCTAATCCGTTTGCCGAGGAGCGGGTGCTTCATCTTTCTGACGGAACAAGCGGCGGCACTTTTATGCTTGAGCCGGAGTCATTTCATACGATCGTTTTGGAGAAATAATCAATATAGGATGAAGTATTACAATCTGAAATTTGACCCGTAAGCCGGACACATTGACAGTGGCCCTCTTACGGGTTTAGCTTTATCGATTTCCTGTATCCAATGCGGCTTTTGCTGTTCCGCTTGTTTGTACGCATAAGCTTATAAATTTAATTTTTGAAATCACTGCCCAGCGCAATTTTCTGTGTAAATGATGCTTGCGCGATCGGCGTAATGAAAAGCGCCTTCGCGGTCGGCTTAAAGGAATTAGGCAAAACGGCGATCGATGTGCTCTTGAAATTAATTAATAAAGAAAATGTTAAAAAATTAACGACGCTGCAGCCTGAGCTTGTTGTTTGGCAAAGCACTGGTGTTAGCTCTGTAAGGCCCGCCAAGTGAATTCGAAATGAGAAACCATCTTCTCAAAATGCTGGAGATGGTTTTTTTTGTTATAAGATAGTGCGCGGATTATTGTTGTCATCGAATACCGTTTTTCTTCATATCTTTAATAAGGTTTTTCGTTGTATTGCGTGTTTTGATTGTCATATGACTTTAGTAACTATCCTTTGTGACAACGGATCACTTATGATGATTGCTGTTGAAAGAAGTCAAAAGGCAGAGAGTTTTGTTGAAAAACAGCAAGTAATAAAACAAAAGATCTGGAGTGGAGGAAGTCGATATGGAGTGGCTTGTACTGATTCATGTACTGTCTGCGATTATTGGAGTGGGACCGACATTCTTTGGACACGTGCTGTTTAGAAATCGCCAAACGATTGGCGAGCTGAAGCAGTCCTATAAGCTGGGAAGTAAGCTGGACTTCTTTCCAAAGATCGGTGGGGGCATTGCAGTATTAAGCGGTATAGCGCTTGTGATCTGGTCTGGAATGGGATTTGGACATTTCTGGATTATTGCCTCGATTATTCTGTATATCGCGATTCAAATTGTGGCTGTTGGAATCATCATGCCAATGTCCAAGAAGATGAATATATGGCTTCAAGAAACGAAACTGTCGGATAGCCACTTTCCACCTGCGCCTCAGGCGGCCCTGCTTAACAAAGTGAATAAACTTTACTACGTATGTTCAGCTTTGGGTACGCTACTGTTTATTATGATGATATTAAAACCTGTGTTTTAAGCGACAATTAAAGAGACCGCTGGAGAGTTTTCTCCAGCGGTTTTGTGATGTTATCTGCCGGCTTACGCCACATCATGCTCGGGGAGCGCCCATACCGATACGCTTCCGCCATTAACCGAGCGATTCATTAGGCTGTGAATCATGGTTGTCGACGAAAGTGACGGCATGCATAGGATGAGAATTCACTAACGTACCTTCAAAAATAGTCGTGAGGTCAAATGAGCTTCCTTCTTGTGATGCGGCATGCAGTTTATAATGAAGGGACACATCGAACAGATCGATCCAATAATCGATCGTATCCAAGAATTGCTGGCATGCGGCGAGCTCCCGATTCCAAAACTCACCTACCATATAAAAATCCTCGCCGCGTTCTATGTTCATTTCCGCTGCAAAATCTTTAATGAAGTGATGATTGATATGTTTGATCGTATCAAGCCGAAAAAAGTGACTTCCTCTATCCTTGGGTTTTTGGTTTGGTCACCGAAAAACTTCTACAAGTTGGGGTGAAGTCCCTTTTTTATGTCTGAAAATCCTTATGTCTCAAGGCTTTAAATTAATGCAAAATGCTTACCGTTAGGCCGGCCTTTATCCAGAAAAGCTTGGGCCATACTTTCTCCTTTAGAAACATCCAGACCAATGAAGGCATTTTATTCGTTTCTAATGGACATGGATAGCCGTTAGAAGCATTTATTCATGCTTTTGAACTTTACACGGACATCCCTGACCGTTAGAGGGGAATACGCTTGTCAAAATGATGGTTATCGATTCTTATGGTCATCAATGACCGTAACATCTTTGTTTTTTGAATTGAGGTGCTCTAATGGTCATCGATGACCATTACCAGACGCTAACACGGAGTCAACTGGTGGCTGATATTTACAATATCGTTGCTTGCGGCTGATCGCGACCGGAAATTTCATAATGTGCATTAAAGAAGCACGTTGAAGGTTTTTCAACAGGTTGACCAGCTGCCTGCTGGTTCTTTTACTTATAACGCACACATCCAGAGGATATTGTAGGATAAAGTCGAAGAAATCATTTATACGTATAAATAATTATAAATAACTGTTGATTTTTACTTTATCATCGAATACAATGGTCTCAGTAATAATCATTTATACGTATAAATGAAAATTAATAGATTTGGTGGGGATATTGTTGCAGAGAACGAAACAACCGACCATGAAGGATGTTGCAAAGCTAGCCGGTGTAACACAGCCCACTGTATCCAATGTTGTTAACGGCTCGGAGTCCGTATCGGCGGAAGTTCGGGAAAGGGTTCTAAAGGCCATCGAAGAATTAGGCTATGTGCCCAATGCATTGGCCAAAGGCTTGAAGCAGCAACGAACCAATACAGTGGGATTAATCATTCCTGACATTGAGAGCGGTTTTTACGGCGAGATTGCCAAGGGTGTCGAGAAGACCTTAAGAGCCTCAGGCTACATTACCTTCTTATGTAATACGTTTTATAATCCTGATCTTGAAAAAGTATACTTGAATGCATTGATCCAACAGAACGTGGCCGGGATTATCGTCGCCTATCCGTTGGTGAATAAGAAAATATACGCCAATTTCAATAAATTTAATATTCCGCTCGTTGTGCTCGATGACAAAGTGGAGGATGAGAGCTTCACGATTCCATCCGTTGAGCTGAACAATATTTCCGGCAGCAGATTGGCTGTGGAGCATTTATACCGGACAGGTGCCAAGAGAATTTGCTTCGCAAGTGAGCCGTTGTTCAGCCGGGCGCTTCAGCTTCGGTACGAAGGCTTCAGGCAAGCGATGGAGAAGTTTGAGCTGGAGGTGGATGAACAGCTCATTCTTATCGAGAATAACCAGTATGACAAAATTAAGATGGGCTACAACCTCGGGGCACAGATTCTGCTGAACGATGCAGTGGACGCCATATATGCAAGCTCGGATAATCTGGCCTTCGGGATTATGAAGAGGCTTCAGGAATACGGAATCAAAATTCCGGAGGATATCATTGTCATCGGTTATGACGATGTCCCCTTATCGGAGCTGATTTCGCCGACGCTGACAACTGTTTCGCAGCCCAAATACCAGATGGCCAAAAAGGGTTCTGAAATTCTTATAAAAATGATGAACAAGGAAGAGAATGAAACGACGGAAGTGATGTATGAACCGTCATTAATTATCCGGCAGTCAAGTATTAAAGCTGTGAAAGTGAATAGTTAGCCTATCGCTAATTATTCATTTTTCGCCGCAATGAGAAATCGCTTACAATTAAGATCCAGTTAGGAGAGCCTGAAATGCCGACGACAATGAGAGCCCAAGTCTTCTATGAACCGCACAACATGAGGCTGGAAAACGTAGAGTTACCACGTATCGAAGAAAATGAAGTGCTGATAAAAGTGAAAGCGGTAGGCATTTGCGGTTCCGATATTTCGTATTATTTAGGCAAATCGCCGGTAGACACGCCAACCGGCAAGGGGCCGATTATATTAGGGCATGAAATAAGCGGCGAAGTCGTCGATATGGGCTTCATCCCGGAGAGCCTGAAGCTATTCGGAATTGGCGACAAGGTCATCGTGAATCCCGCTCAGCCGTGCCATGCTTGTATGTATTGCCTAAAGGGCCAGGTCAACTTGTGCGAATCTCTTATAAATGTGGGTGTAAGCGGTAACGGCGGTTTTGCGGAATATGTCAAAGCCAGATTCACCAATGTATACAAGGTTCCGTACGAAATGTCATTTGAAGAGGCGGCTGCGGTGGAACCGCTTGCTTGCGCAACATACGGCGTGAATAATCTCGATGTGCAAGCTGGAGATACCGTAGTGGTTATGGGGCCGGGACCGATTGGGCTGATGATGGTTCAGCTTGTTAAAGCGCGTGGAGCCGGAAAAGTTATTCTTGTCGGCATCCTGGATTACTCATTGAAGAAAGGGAAGTCCCTGGGAGCCGACATTGTTCTGAACACCGCCAATCCTGGCTCTCCATATTATACGGAGGATCTGGTTGGCACCGTCAAGGAACTGACCGGCGGTGTACTCGCCCAGCGAGTCATTGTTCCTACGGGTTCGACTATTGCCATGCAGCAAGCGCTCGAAATATCGGGAAAGAAATCGACGATCGTCTATTTTGGATTGCCGGGCGAGAAGGACCAGATCGTTATTCCCGCCCTGCCGACGCTGCAAGCGGATAAGACCATTCGCTTCTCTTGGCTGGCTCCATTAACCTGGCCGACGGCGATACAGGCCGTTCACAGCGGATTGGTCGATGTGAAGGCGTTAATTACACACCGGTTTGAGCTATCCGAGCTGTCGGAGGCCATTCAATTTATGGGCTCCAAGGAAGAGGAAAAAATAAAAGGTATGGTAATTTTATAACAATTATATCTTGAAAGGGTTGACGATATGAAAGTTGGAATGAACTTATTGCTGTGGACAGATAATCCGACCTATAAAGAACATCATGGGCTGCTGACAAATATTAAAGAATGGGGATTTGATGGGGTAGAGTTTCAGATCGCCCCTATGGCTGCGGAGGATATTAAAGCGTTATCAAACCACTGCGATGAGCTGGGCTTAGGAAGAACCGCGATCCTTGCAATGGACGCGGCTGCCGCCGACCCTGCCAGTTCCGACAAAAGCCTGCGCGATGCCGCAATTGAAGAGATTAAAAAAGCCGTTGAGAAAACAAGAGAGATTGGCTCTGATCTGTTGGTTGGTCCGATCTTTCAGGGATTGGGCAGATTCACGGGACAAGCTCCAACTGAGCAGGAATGGAAATGGGCGGTAGAGACAATCCGGAGCGCAGCTGAATATGCGCAGCAAATGGGCGTGAAGATTGCCCTCGAGCCGATTAACCGATTTGAAATGTACATTTTGAACACGGTTGCCGATGGCGCCAGATTCTGTGAAATGGTAGATATGCCGAATGTAGGGCTGCTGGTCGATACCCACCATGGAAATATAGAGGAATCCAATACGGCTGAAGCTTGGTCCAAGCACGCAAAACATATTTTCCACGTGCACATTTCCGAGAACAACCGTGGTATTCCGGGCAGCGGGCAAGCCATTTCGGAAGATGTGTTCACCACTTTGAAAGAAATAAACTATGATGGATGGTTGACGATCGAGGCTTTCAATGGAACGGTTAAGGGACTGGTGCCACGGCTGCACTTATGGCGCAAGTTCGCGGAACGCGACGAGGATATCGCCATCTTGGGCAATCAATTTATCCGGAAGCATCTTCGTTAATTAATCAATGCCAGTTCATCCCTAAAAAGTATATTCGTTACCCTTAAATGCATTTTTAGACTAAAAGAGTTGCCTTATACCTATTTTGTTGTACTTATCTAAAATTTTTTCCGGTTTACAAAACTTCTGTGGAGGTGTCAAAAATGCCAATCGCCCAAACCAATGGAATTAATATGCATTACGAGGAAAGAGGTACGGGAGAGCCTTTAATCCTTCTTATGGGGCTTGGAGCAGACGGCTCGGTATGGGAAGAGCATGTGAAGGCTTATGAAAAGCATTTTCGCTGTATTCTCATCGATAACCGCGGTTCGGGCAGAAGTGACAAGCCGGAGGGACCGTACAGCACCAAGATGATGGCAGAGGATACGGCCGGTTTGATGAAGGCGCTGGGGATTAAGAAGGCACACGTCTCCGGAATATCCATGGGAAGCGCAATCGCTCAGGAATTGGCGCTGGCTTATCCCGAGACGGTAACATCGTTAATTCTGAATTGTCCTTGGGATCAATGCGACAACTATACCACGCGTGTATTTGAATCCTTCAAATCACTCGTTGGAACTGTAGATGTGCAGACCTTTACGCGGAATTTGCAGCTTTGGATCTTTACTCCGTCCTATCATAACGACAATCTGGAGGACTTGCTTGCAAGGGAAGAGAGCGGCAAAAGCAATCCGTATCCAATGCCGGCGCATGCTTTCCAAGCGCAGTGCGATGCCTGCACCTCGCATAACACCGTCGGAAGATTGAGTCAAATCTCAGTTCCGACATTGGTTACCGTAGGGGATAAAGATATTTTCACCCCGCTGCACTATTCGGAGCGCATCGCGAAGGAAATCCCGGGTGCTCAGCTGCTGGTTTACGAAGGAAGCGGTCATACGCATCATTGGGATCGACTGCAGGATTACAACCGGGAAACACTCGACTTTTTATTGCAACATCAAAATTAATTCCAGGAAAGGCGGACATCATTATGAATCCTAAAATTTCAATTGGCTCATGGGCATTTGCTTTCGGTCCATTTGCCGGCAACCCATGGTCGTTCAGCAAAATTCTGAAATACGCTAGCGAAGCGAGATACGATGGCGTGGAAATCAACGGCTTCCTGCCTCACCCTGTTCCTGAAACCTATGACACCAAAGCCAAGCGCAGTGAACTGCTCAAAGAAATCGAGTCCTACGGACTGGGCATTTCCGGATATGCGCCTGATTTCAATAACGTACCTCCGGCAATTGTGGATGGGAAGAAGTATCTTGAGCTGCTTAAACGGTATATCGAATTCTGCCAGGACCTCGATATCAAGACGATCCGGGTCGATACCATCAGTCCGCCTGAAGCTTTGTCCGATAGTGAGTATAGTGAACGCTTTGAAAGATTGGTCTCGACATGGCGCAGCTCCGCGGAATTGGCCGGACAAAGCGGGATGAACATCGTATGGGAGTTCGAGCCCGGCTTCTGGCTGAATAAACCGAGTGAAGTCAAACGCCTGATGGAATCGGTGAATCACCCGGCATTCCAAATTTTGTTCGACACAAGCCATGCCTATATGAGCGGTGTGGTCGGTGCAAGGCATTTCGGAGAGCAGGAGCGTTTAGCCGGAGGCATCATCGAATATGCCAACATGCTGAAAGGCCATATCGGACATTTTCACCTCATCGATTCTGACGGCACTCTGCATGATGACGAGACAAGCACACATGCTGAGTTTGGAAGCGGACACATTGATTTCACAGCCTTCTTGAAGGAAATGAAAGACGTATTGTCGCCTCTGGAATGGTGGACGGTCGACTTCTGCTTCAACGCGGAAGTGGAAGCGTGGGGTAAAGAAGCGGTTCCATTCATCAAAGAACGCATCAAGGAGGCGACTTAAATTGGCATTGAACATCGGCTGTCAGACTTACACATGGCAAATGTCATATGATAAATACGCAAACAAGCTGAACCATATCCTTAACGTGATCGAACAAGCCGGTTTCAGCGGCGTTGAACCAGAAGTATGCATGCTTGGTCCTTACAGAGATAACCCGCAGCAATTAGTGGATGATTTGGCCGCAAGAAATTTAAAGCTCGGCGCATTATGCCTTGCGCTCCCTTGGGAGCATCCGGAGGAAACAGCGGAAGAAATTGCGGAAACAGAGTTTGTGTTTAACTTCCTCAAGTATTTTCCGGGGACCTTGCTGGCGCTCGTTCATTTGCCGGGCAAAGACCGGTCGAATCTGGCGGAGAGGCAGCAAAACGCTCTTAAATGCATTAATGAAGTGGCCAGAAGAGCGAACGCTCAAGGCATCGAATGCGCATTTCACCCGAATTCGCCTGAAGGCTCGGTATTCAAGTTCAAAGAGGACTACGATGTGATGTTCGCTGGACTGGATACACGCTATGTCGGATATGCGCCGGATACGGGACATATCGCTAACGGCGGCATGGATGCGGAGGACGTGATCCGGGCTAACCGCTCAATTATCAAGCACGTGCACTTTAAAGACATTACAGCGGATGGCAAGTGGACCTCAATGGGACAAGGGGTAATTAATCACTCGGCAATTATTCAATTTTTAGCAGAAACGAATTATTCCGGATGGATTATGGTTGAAGAAGAGTCGGATGAAGCGGAACGCGAGCCGGACAAGTATACGCTGCAAAACGGTAAATATATGGCTGAAGCCGTACAATAAAAGGAGTTGTGATAAACATGAAAATCGGTATCTTTTCATTGCCTTATAACGACATGTCACTGGATGAATTTCTGGATTTCGCAAAAGGCTTCGGCTATGAAGCGGTTGAAATTACGGCAAATAAAGATAGCAATCATATCGACATCGAAGAAGTTGTAGCCGGCGGAGGCAAGAAAATTTTAAGCGCGGTTGAGTCGCGCGGCCTGTCGATTTCCGCGCTGACGAATCATTTCGAGGGCATGCTGGTCATGGGCCCGCATGACGTAACGACCGATGCATGGGCACCGGCATCCGATGCGGCTTCCAAGATCAAATTCGGAACAGAGCGCATGATCAAAACCGCTCAAGCGGCATCCGAGCTTGGCGTCGATACTGTAGTCGGCTTCATCGGTTCGAGTGTATGGGATAAATGGTATTCCTTCCCTCCGAAAAATGAAAGGATTTATGAAGAGGCATGGGAAATTTTTGCGGAGCGGTGGAATCCGATTCTGGATAAATTCAAAGAATACGGCGTCAAGTTTGCCCTTGAAGTTATGGCCTCGCAAATGGCATACAACATTGAAACTTGTGAGCGGGCGCTGAAAGCGCTTGATTACCGCGAAGAATTCGGCTTTAACTTCGAGCCGGGACATCTGGTATGGCAATTGATCGATCCGGTTGTATTTATCCGCAAGTTTAAAGACCGCATCTACTACTGCCATGCGAAAGACGGAGAACTGCAAGCGGACAGCATCGGCACATCCGGAATTGCTTCGACGGGAGCTTGGGTAAGGTCCGACCGCGGTTTCCGCTTCAGAACGCCGGGCTGGGGCGACAGCAACTGGAGAAGAGTCATCAGTGCACTCGTGGAAAGCGGTTACGACGGCGTGATTTCCTACGAACATGAAGATCCGGTGATGTCCAAGGAAGACGGCGCAGAGAAGTGCATTGATTTCTTAAGACCGATGATCATCAAAAAGCCGCTTAAAGGCAACAGCATTTTCTCCTTTGAATAAGACCGAATAAGACCGAATCAAGCAAGAAAATAAAGAGAGGATGGTTACACGATGCAAGCAGTGAAAATTGTTGGTGTAGGACAGATCGAAGTGAAGGATGTGCCGATTCCGGTACCGGGCGATAACGAGGTATTAGTCAAGCTCAAAGCCTCTGCGCTTTGCCGCAGCGACCTTCATCTCTATCATGGCGAGTCCGTATTCGAAGATAGCGACATCGACGGCAGCACGATTACGCCGGGCCACGAGCCTTGCGGCGTCGTTGAGAAGGTCGGCAAGAATGTGCAATCCGTTAAACCGGGTGACCGTGTTGCCGTGTATCTGGCTTATGGCTGCAGCTCTTGTTCCTACTGTTTAGCGGGCGATACCATGCTGTGCGATAAATTCCGCTGTATGGGCTTCGATTTGGACGGCGGACACGCGGATTACCTTGTTACGCCGGAGTACAACTGCCTTCCGCTACCGGATGAAATGACCTTCCTGCAAGGAGCGGTTTCCACGGATGTTGGCGGAACGCTCTACACCGCTTGCAGAGAGCTTGGCGTTGACGGAACCCAAACGGTAGTCATCTTCGGCATCGGGCCGATGGGCTGCGGCGGCGTGTTAATGGCCAAAGGTTATGGCGCCAAAGTCATCGCCATCGATGTGGACCCTCAGCGGTTGAAGCTTGCGCAAGAGCTTGGAGCAGACATCGTCATTAATCCGAAAGAAACGGACAGCGTAGCGGAAATCAAAAGACTGACCAAAGGCATGGGCGCCGATGTTGCAATCGATTGCACCGGCAGCCAGATTGCCCAGAACAATGCGCTGGACTGTGTGAAGCCAAGAGGTAAAGTCGGTTTTATCGGCGAGTCCAAGTCATGCACGATCAACCCAAGCGATCAATTTATTCGGAAACTGATTGACCTGAAGGGTCTCTGGTACTTCAACCGCGCCGACTGGAATGAAATTACCGATTTCATTATCAGAAACAATGTGGCGATTGAGAAGATTTCCAGTCATACCTTCCCGATCGAGGAAGCGGCGGAAGCGTTTAAGCTCTTTGATTCACGTGTGACGCAAAAAGTCGTTTTCTTATGGGATTAACATATATAGCTTCAAGGTTGGCGATTTAGACCATGAAAGAAAAATAAGGGGAGGCAATAACAATGCAAAAGAAAAAAAATCGGATGTTGCTTAACTTAAGTATGGCGATCGTTTTAATCACAGCTTTATTGGTCGGCTGCTCCAGCCCGGCTACACAAAGCGCATCAACCCCGGCCAACAGCAATGCAGCAGTAGGCGGGAACGATTCAAACAGTGAAGGCGGCCTTTATAAACTTACGCAAGAAGATGTCATGGAAATTTATGAAGAAGGCATCCAAATGAAATATCAGGATATTCATATGGATGAAGCTGTAGAATCGGCAAGCCTCGCGGATCTTGAATTGACCGAAGAGGAAAAAGAGAAAATCAGAGCAATGGATCTTAAAATTGCGTTCGAAAAAGACGGCCTTGACGATGCGGGTAAATGGCAGCTGCAGGGTGCGAAAGAAATTGCCGACGATCTGGGCATTACAATCGCAGACACCTGGATTGCCGCAGACAAAACAGGCGTAAGCCAGTTGGACGATTTCCAACGTATCGAATCCTTCGCCCAAAACTATGACGCTTTCTTTACACTGCCGGTCGATTTGGCCGCAACGAGTGAAGTGTTGAAAAAGATCATGGAGAAAACAAAAGTAGGCTTCCTGGCTTCCGCTCCTTTTGATCTGGATTGGAATCACCCGAACTTTGTCGGTGTATCCGACGCAGACGGTTATATGGCTGGTGTGTACTCCGCGAAAGCAGCGATAAAAATTGCCAACGGACAAGGCACAATCGGCAAAATCGGCTGGGTAAACGGACAAAACGGTTCCTTCCATACGGTCCAAAAAAGATATGAGGGTTGGGACGCGGTGTTCGCTGAGAACCCGGACGTGAAAGTGGTTGAGAGATGGTATGATTCACCGGTAAATGCTAGACAAGTCATCTCCAGTATGCTGGCATCCAACCCGGATATTAAAGTCCTGCTGATCGACTTTGCAAACCCGCCGGCGGATCAGGCGCAGGCGATCCTGAAAGAACGCGGATTGAAGCCATGGCAGGATATCGCAATGGTAACGATTGACCTGGATAATACGATTACTGTACCGATGGCGACTAGCGGTCCGGACAACAACTACACAGCAGCGTTTGTCAGCCAAACCTGGTATGAAGTAGGTAAAAACCTGATCAAATTGTATGCGAAGCATCTTCTGTATGGAGACGAGGCGCCAAAATTCATCGCCAGCCCTCCGCTTCCGCTTACAACCTGGAACAACCTGAAGCCTAGCTTCGAAGCAGCCGTTCCATCCAACTACAACATTCCAAAAGATATTACAGATCTGACGGATCAGTGGGATTTAGGTATTGAAGTCCAAGAATAATTAAAGTTACATCTTAAAAGGCGCATGGGGGAGAAAGTATTCTCCCTCCATGCGAAATATAGAGGAATAAAATGACTGCTGTATGACATGGTCAAAATGACTGCGGTAGGGGAGATACGGATGAGTGTACATTCTGATGAAGTAATAGTAAAAGTAGAGGGCGTCTCCAAACGGTTTGGTGCGATCAATGCATTGACCAATGTTTCATTATCGATCCGTAAAGGTGAGATTATCGGTTTGGCCGGTCATAATGGAGCCGGTAAAAGCGTATTGACCAAAATTATGGGCGGTATTTATATACCGGATGAAGGGAAAATCTTTTACGGGGGACAGGAAGTGAAGCTGACCTCGCCGAAAGATGCGCAGGAACGGGGATTTTTCGTCGTCCCGCAGGAATTGAACCTGGCCAGGCAGCTGAGTGTTGCCGATAACATTTTTATCGGTCAGAAGGAATACGCGAATCGCTTGACAGGCATCGTCAACAAAAGATATATCAACGATGAATCCAGAAAGCTGTTAAAGCAATATTTCAATATTGATGTGGATCCGTCCACACCGGCCGGTGAGCTGGATACGGTTACGCAGCGCATCGTTCAAGTGGTAAGATGCTTGAGAGCCGGCGCCAAAGTCATTGTATTCGATGAAACAACAGCCGGATTGTCTCAGATGGAAAGGGAAAAACTGTTTGACCATATTCGGATATTATCGCAAAAAGGGCTCGGCATCATCTTTATTACGCACATGATCTCGGAAATTATGGATATATGCCATACCGTTTCCGCTCTCAGGGGCGGAGAAGTAATAGGAACTGAAAAAGTCGAAAATCTGACGCCTGCGAAAGTAATTGAGATGATTGTTGGATCTGAAGATCATGTTTTTTCTTCCGAAAAATCTTCCCCGAAAAGCCATACGCTTTTGTCTGTAAAAAACTTGTCCACCCGAGACGGCAGAATATCGAATGTAAACTTCGACCTGCGTAAAGGTGAGATTCTAGGGATTTACGGACTAAGGGACCAAGGTCAGACCCTTCTGCTGGAGCTGATCTACGGAGCGGCCAAACGGTCATCCGGAGATTTTGAAATGGACCAGGAAAAACTGAATATAAAATCACCAATCGATGCATTAAGAAAAGGCATCTCCTATTTGCCGGAGCGAGGCTTGAAATCGGTGTTCGCTACCAAGTCAATAAGAGAAAACATGCTTGTGCAAGGCTTGAATTTCCTGAAAAAAGGAACGCCTAATCATAAAAAAATGGATGATAAGTCCATCGATGAATCGATCCGCAGAATTAATACAAGAGGATATTCCTCACTGGAGAACCGGATTACCAATCTTAGCGGCGGTAACCGGCAGAAGATCCTGCTTGCCCGGACCATGCTTCTTGATCCTAAGGTGCTCATGCTGCTGGAACCGACACAAGGGATCGATATCGGGGCAAAAAATGAAATCAGACAGCTTATACTGCAGGCAGCCAAAGAGGATAAGGCCGTCATTATGGCAACCGCCGAGATTGATGATATTGTCGGGGTATGCAATAGAGTCGCGATTATTAAAGAAGGCAAGATAAAAACCATTATGGATGCAACGGAAGAGAACCGCGACAGAATTTTGGAAGCAAGCAGCTAATGCATGATTCCAACTGCGGCGAGTGAAATCGGCAAATGACGGAGGTTTGAACATGGAAGCGTTAACCCGATATTTCGGTGATTCTAGAAAGTGGAAGGATGGCATGATCTATATCGCCATCGTCGCTATTGTATTGATTTTTTCCTTGCTCGTGCCTAATTTCTTCTCTCCGGAAAACTGGAGAGCTATTCTAACATCAATGGTACTGGTCACGGTACTGGCCATCGGCATTACATTTGTTCTGACAGCAGGTGAAATTGATATCTCCCTGGGTGCGGTGCTGTCCGTTACCCCGACTATATTTGCAGTTCTCTTAGGGAAAGGGATGCCTTTCTTTCTGGCACTGGTCATCGGCCTGGCGGCAACATTGCTGCTCGGATTTCTTAACGGCTTTGTGACTATCAAGCTCGGCGTACCGAGCTTCATCACCACCCTTGGAACGATGGGGATCGGGATGGGATTGTCCCGAATCGTCGCGAACAATACCCCGGTCGTCGTTCGTGACGATACGGTCCAACTGCTGTTTGGCGGCGAACTACTGGGGATGCCGAAGATTGTGGTATGGATGTTTGTATTAATTGTGCTCAGCTATATTCTCCTGCATAAGACAAGATATGGCCGTAATCTTCACAATGTGGGCGATAACCGGGAAGCTGCTCACCTATACGGCATCCATGTCACGGGTACGGTAATTATCGCCTTTGTCATCGCTTCGTTTTTTGCCTTCTTTGCAGGCATGCTTGAAGTGGCCAGATCCTTCTATGCTTCGCCGGGGATTGGTGAGCCGCTCATGCTGAATGCGATCGTTGCTTCCGTTATCGGCGGAACGGCCCTGACAGGCGGGAAGGGCAGCATTATCGGAGCATTCGTCGGAGCCCTCTTTTTGACCATCATATCCAACGCCTTGTTCAGTCTGGGGCTGCCTCCATGGATCAGCAATATCATCATCGGCAGCGTAATTATTTTGATTCTGACAACCAGCGGGCTGATGGACAAAAGAAAACATGAATTAGGGCGCATCTGATCGCGTCTATATATTCTATGGAAAAGAGGACGTTTCGAGATGGAGATGACTAGAGGAATAAACAGCCCCGGCAAGAACGTCGCCGGACGGAAAATCAATTGGATGTCGCAGGAATTGATCCTGCTCTATATTACAGCGGCATTTTTTATCATCTTTGCCCTTACAGCCGACGGCTTTTTCAGTGTCAATAATATCTTTACGATTCTGCGTTCGATGTCCATTATTGCCATTATCGGCCTGGGAATCACTTTTGTTATTACAGCCGGTGAGATTGATCTGTCTATAGGTACAGTGCCGGCACTGGGCGGCTGCTTGTTGGCCGTATTGTTGGTGAAGGGCATTCCGCTGCCTTTGACGATTCTAATCACGTTATGCGCGGTTGTTGTGATCGGTTTTATTAATGGGCTGATCGTCGTCAAGGCACGAATTCCGAGTATCATCATTACATTGGCCACTTATATGATCGCGCAAGGTATCGCCTATATTATCTCGAATCAAGCGCCGGTCATCGTGACCAATGCGCCTTTCCTGAATCTGTTCGGATCTTCGTTTTTCGGCTTTCCGTTGATCGTATTTTGGATGCTTTTCTTCACTGTGGTCAGCTATCTGCTCATGTACAAAACGAAGTTCGGCGTTAACCTGGCTTACATCGGAGAGAACCGGTCGGCTGCTTATTATGCAGGGATTAACGTAAATACCGTTATTATCATCGCTTTTATCATCTGCTCCACCTTTTCTTTGATGGGGGGGATGCTCGGGGTGGCGCAAGCTGCGAATGCTACGCCGTGGATGATCACGCCTGATCTGATGACAGCGATCGCCGCAACACTTATTGGCGGCACTTCCCTTGCGGGCGGTAAAGGCAATATTCTCGGCACGATTACCGGTGCCTTCTTTCTTACCATGCTATCCAATGGTTTGCTGATCCTTGGTGTCGACCAGTGGGTGCTCTATCTGATTAACGGCGTCATTATTATTCTGGCGTTATCGTACAGCTACTCGCGTAAATAAATGCCATCCTGATTCAGCATCATCCAAACACAAAAAGCCGATAAGGCGATCTCAGATTGTTGGCAAGGGGCTGTCTCCCATAAATCATCTACGATGACATGGGAAGCCCCTTGCTTTTTTTGAGGTTCAACAGAGAACTGCGCATTCGCGGAGAACTGTATCATAGGTGAAAGTCCTACAATTAATTCCAGGCTTATTAATTTTTAACCGTAAATTGAATTAGAAATGATCTCCAGGGGGATATGTATGGCTATTAAAGCAATATTCTTGGATTTCTATGGCACTCTTGTTCATGAGGATGATGAAATTATCCCTATTGTGTGTGAGCATATCAGATCGTCACCAAAAAAAATCTGTGAAATCAAGGATATTGGTGATTTCTGGTGGAAAACATTCTTCGCAGCATTCCGCAAAAGTTACGGTGATACTTTTCAAACACAGCGAAACCTGGGCATTTCCTCGCTTTCAGAGACCATACGGAACTACAATTCAAGTTGCGTAGCGGAAGACATTATACAAATCCAATTCGATCATTGGCAAAGACCTAAAATTTTCGAAGACACACGACCTTTTATTCAATCGTTACATGGACTAACGACGCTTATCCTCTCTAATAATGATACCAAGGATATTGATAAAGCCATTTCAAGAAGTGCTACGAAGATTTAATTTAGATCCAACCGAAGTTATCCATATTGGAGATTCAATAATAAGTGATGTAAGTGGTGCACAGAATGCGGGGATCAGAGCGATTTGGCTGAATAGGCTCAATAAAACAAAGCCTGAAGGCATAACACCGGACTATATATGCAAGGACTTGTTTGAAGTGAGGGAATGTTTTGAACAATTTATCACACGAATTTCGAAGGCTGTTTTCGTAAAGATTGTTGTTTTTAAGAAGATTGTTTTAAAAATGGTAAAATAAAAGAAAGAGGAGAGTGAGGTTAATGGAAATTGGTTTTTGGTTGGTCATCATCTTTGCGTTATTATATGAACCGATAATTGGATATTTTGATTTTAAAAGATTTAAAGTTGACGTAAGAGAAAATCAAGATGCGAGGTTGAAGTTTTATAAAAGTTCAATAGTTGGTCTTTGGATTCCTACTATTTTCATATTACTTTTAGTTATTTTTACAGAATTAACTTTAAAAGATATTGGTTTATCTTTCCCAAGCATTAACACTAACACTTTAGGCTCATTGGTTACTTATTCAGTATTTGTAGTTGCTTTCTTATATTTAATTAGTATCTTGTATTATTCTATCGGCTACCAATTCAGTGATAAGATTAGGACTAAATTCGAACAAGCAAAACAGAGAGAATATGCCAATGTCGGTTTTTCGGAAATGTTGCCTGTTTCTAATAAAGAGAAAAAATTATGGAACTATGTTTCTTTAACAGCAGGAATTACCGAAGAAATAATATATAGAGGATTTTTAATCTTTGCTTTGGCTTATTTGTTTCCAAATCTCTCTGTTTGGTTAGTTATATTTTCGGCTTCACTTTTATTCGGATTAGCTCATACCTATCAAGGATTCATAACTGGAGTTATAAGAACCACTGTTTTTGGGGTTATATTTTCTGTACTTTATATTGGAATTGGTTCAATTTTGCCACTTATCATTTTTCATTTTTTGATAGATTATGTAGCAAAATTAGGAGATTCCAAAGACAATGAATAAGAATGTTCCTCTTGTAGGAGGAAATATATTTGAGTATTCATTATAGCGAAAAACTGAGCGAGATAATTATAAGTGTTTTGAACCCAGATTCCTTGAATATGGCTTTTCGCGTTCGAAAAATGTGTTCAAACGAAAGATAGACGGGAGTTTTGCAGCAATGCAGTATACAAAAAAGCCGTGCTAATAGCAGTATATTTGCTTCTTTCTATGTTAGCGTTGGCATTTACCATCCACCTTTGCCAAAATACGTGGATTAAAACAATCCGAATCCTTGTTATTTAGCATCCCCTTGCAAGAGTTGGTTGAAAAAGCATTCCAAAAAAAAACGTACCTGGACTGGTACTGCATGGGCGATATCCCTGGGTTTGCTCCTTATGGTGGAATATCAGAAGAAACCTTTGACTTGGAGGGCTGCGAATACACGAGCTTGCGTGAGGAAATCAAATCATAACGGGTAAACGGTTACTCATGACCATAGACATCGTCATTAAATATAGAAAATGTCGAAGTCGTGGGCGGCCTCGTTTACTCAACGTCATTTGGCCTTTCCATTTCCCTGAGCTTGCTTCGGCTAAATTAAGGCCTGCATGGCGCATTAGTGCGTTTCCATGGGAATAGCCGCAAGATCGCCTGACTCACCTAAAACACCGGCAAGTGCAATGACACTCACGCCTTTAATATCAAGGATTTTTCCGGCGTAGGGGATTTGTTCAAGTACGGTTTTGACTTCATCTTCGATTGTTTGTAGTTGCGAACTTGCTAGGTCATACTCTGCAAGGAGATGCTCAAGATGGAGTTTATAAGCAGAAGCTGCCTGTTTGGAACCGACAGTTCGCTTGGCTAGATCAATGAGCAGTTGTGCTCTACGGACACCTGAGTGCCGTTTCATTGTTTTTTTTCATCCCGCAATCACATCATCTGGCTTCAATTTACATAGATCATCAGGGTGGGGAAACAATCTAAGAGTTGCCAAAGCACCCTTGCAGGTTAATATTTTATAGACCTGTCTGAGCTCTGGAAAAACGATGTCCACCCAACGATGGATTTGATTTGTTGCACTAACAAGTCTCTTCACAACGATTTCTCGGTTAGCCATTAATACTCGTAGTTCTTCGTACTCTTTGGAGTGAAAACGGACAGGGGAGTAATAGCCGTTCTTCACCATGTCTGCAATGACAAGTGCATCCTTTTTGTCGCTTTTAGATCGCGTATTGTCACGGTTTTCCTTATTCTTTTTGACTAGGTGAGGATTTACGAATACAGTTTCAATCCTTTTGTCCTTAAGCCAATAAGCAAGGCTGAGCCAGTAATGCCCTGTTGGTTCCATTCCGACGATCATCTCGCTTAGCTTATACGATGCCTGTAAATCAAGGATCCAGCGATCGAGAGACTTAAAGCCATGCTCATCATTACTAAATTCCAACGGATTACCCAAGGCAATGCCGCGGAAGTTTACAGCTCTAGCAACGTGAGTCTCCTGAGCGATATCTACACCGACGACAAGGTGATTAGCGGTAATGTTTTCAATAAGTTTGATTTTGCTTTTCTTGTGCCTTAAACTTCATAGTAGAGTGACCTCCAAGATGATGGGTTTTTGGGGCAATGACCCCGTGCGCAACCTTATCTTACCGAGGCACTCTTTTTTATTCAAAGTCCAAATTTTTCGTTCCACAGGAATTCTAACGGAGAACTTTAATTGATAATGATGGTGAAACAGGATTACAGTAAATATCACTGAAATGAGAAGGGTGAGGCATAGTGACTCAGGAAGAAGTGTTAAAAGGTGGAAATGTTAATCATATTGTCCGTAAGGAAAATACGGTTCTCCCCCCACTGGTTATTGGAGCCCGTGTGTTCATGAGCTACTTAAGCATCTAGAGAAGCAAGGATTTGAGGGAGCACCAAGATTTCTCGGAATCGACGACTCTGACCGTGAAATATTATCATTCATTTCAGGGGAAGTCCCAGGAAACGAGTACCCTGAACTTGAACCTTACATGTGGTCGGATGCAGCGCTTGTGGGTTTAGCACGTCTTTTACGCCGTTTTCATGATGCGACTGAAGGATCTACTCTCATGACAAAGGGCAAATGGCAGCTTAGTTATGTCGACGATCGCGAGCACGAAGTGATATGTCATAATGACGCTGCGTTGTATAACGTGGTCTTTCAAAAGAAGACTCCTGTGGCGCTGATTGATTTTGACATGGCCGGACCCGGTCCGCGTATGTGGGACATTGCGTATTCCCTTTATACATCGGTTCCGCTTGCGAGCTTCCAGCCTGACCATTCTTCGGGAAAAACGGTAGAGTACCAATCGGATTTACACTCTACGGAGCGTCGTCGACGAATTCAGTTGTTTTTTGAATCCTACGGAATTCCCGTCTCTAATGAACTGCGTCAGTGGATTACTCAACGATTGACTACTATGTGCGATACGTTGAGAAATGGTGCTGCCGAAGGAAATCTTGCCTTTCAAAAGATGGTTGATGAAGGACACTTGGCTCACTATGAGAGCGAGATTCGATTTGTAACCGATCATTTCAATGATTGGATATAGCAATAAGTATTACGCTAACGAGCAGGAGAGTTGAACAGTCATTTTCAATACTTTGTGTGAGGTAGATAAACAATGAGTAAGAAAACCGACTTAGTTTTAGATATCGCTGGAGTTATAGCAACCAACTTTTCACCGATATTTTGGGAGGATTTATCTATAAAATTTAATGTCGCGTATGATGATCTTGTTAGGTTTAAAAAAGAACTCCGGATTGAGTTATGGACTGGGAAAATTAATGAACAAGATTTTTGGGCTAGACTGATCGAAAGGTTCCCGATGGTTGATGGAGGATATGCCGCAATTAAATTATTATCAGCAATTGAGCCTTTACCTGCCCTTGAAGAAGTCCCATTATGGAGTGAGTATGCAAATATTCATTTATTAAGCAATCATCGTATCGAATGGGTGAAACATATAATAAGCCCCATTGAAAAATACATATCAAGTATTACTATTTCTAGCGAAGTAGGATTTTGTAAGCCCCAAGTCGATATATACTTAATAGTTAATTCAAAATGTAAAAACAAAGATAATGTATTGTTAGTTGATGACCAAGAAAAAAATCTGATTGAAGCCCGAAATTTAGGTTGGAACACTTTACTTGCTGACGGAAAAGGTGAATGGACAAAAAATATCAGAGAACAGTTATTGAACGGGAAAACTATAGCTCAATAACTATCGGGGGAGGACAAAAATGTCCTCCCCTTATTTGGATTAGGGCAGATTGGTTTAATTTACATTACTTGAAATAATGTAAAGTGTTATTTACATTTGGTGGTGAAAACATGGTTGTCAATTCAAATAGAGAGCCATTGCCCTACAAGTCACGCGATTAATGATTATTGTCGATTGAAGGATACCGCTATCATCCCAGTTTGGAGTTAGGTTTAAAAATAGCAGAATTTTTTGGTCTGCCGGTTGAAGAAATTTTCACGATCAATGAGAATTGATGAACATGTTTAATTGTTAAACTCCCGTTTAGCTCGCACCTGTCCTTACTTTAGTTGTCCTTAGGATTTTTGCTTATAGGGGATAAAAGAAGAAAAAGAAAGGTCTTGTGCAGTATGATGAACGAAGCAGATAAAGCAGTTATAAGATGGGGCTGTCCCATAACTCATCGATGACGATGGGATAGCCCCGTTCTCTCTTCTCATTACACCCTCATGATTTATTTTGCAATTATTGCGATTCTCATTGCTTATGCGAACAAAACGGATATTCAGGAAATCTTTATTGATTTGCTGTCGATCCTGGTCCTGCCATTGGCCTTTATTTGGCTAATCATTTTTTCCATCATTAATGCCAATGCCGTTAAAAAAGGAAGAAGTAGGTGCCGCTACTTCTTCCTTATTCGCGTATTGGGGTCCCGCCAATAAAAATAACGCAAATTAAAATACAGTTTTTACCAAAATAAAAGTCGGGTTTCCTGCGCTAAGGATTACCGACTTTTTGGTTTTTGTATTCAGTTATCGTTCTTCGTCAGGAGTTTAGCGATCGTTCAGCGGCATCAACAGTGTGCTTCAGCAAGGTGGCAATAGTTACGGGACCGACGCCAGCTGGAACTGGAGTAATTGCATAGGCATCTTGCAGACACTCGTTGAAGTCTACATCTCCGATATTTCCTTCGTTATAACCAGCGTCTAGGACAACAGCGCCTGGCTTTATCCAATCCCCTCGAACAAAATTCGGTTTTCCTACAGCGGCAACAACGATATCCCCCAATCTAACGATATCTTCTAAATTTATTGTTCTGGAGTGACATGTTGTAACGGTTGCGTTTTTATTTAAAAGCATTGCAGAAACTGGCTTTCCGAGGATAGGGCTTCTGCCGATAACAACTGCGTGTTTCCCCTCTACTTGTAGCTCGTAATACTCAAGAATAGCCATGATAGCAGCTGGGGTACAAGACGGGAATTTAGCGGCACCAAAAGCATTCAGTGCATATCCAAGGGTAGTTACACCGTCGACATCCTTTTCGATGCTAATAGCATCAAACGCTGTCCGCTCGTCTATATGATGCGGTACTGGGTGTTGCAACAAAATTCCATGCACAGCAGGGTCATGGTTTAGCTTATGAATTTGCGATAGTAATTCGTCTGTCGTAATGTCCGCAGGGAGATCTATTCGGATCGATTTCATCCCCAGCCTTCTGCAAGCATTCCCCTTCATACGTACATATGTCTTTGATGAAGGATTTTCACCAACTAATATAGTTGCTAGGCAAGGCACAATTCCCTTCTTAGAAAGCTTGGTTATTCGATCCATTAACTTTCCCTTAATACTGTCAGCCACTCGATTTCCCTCAAGAATTAATTTTTCCGCATTCATTCGTATCAGCCCTTTCTAGAACATAAAGAGGTAAGGGATCGAAATCCCTTACCTCTGCCCAGGCGTACGGCTGTATAAATATATGCTCCCTCGTGGTACTCCACGTTTACGCCAGTCGCACATACCAAATATTTAGTTCATTATAGTCTGAATATTCATGCTAATGCAAGCGATTATTGCGCTAAACTGCCAGTTAGCCTAATATTTCTCGTCTCATAAACGAACGTTTATAAGATAATTTTTAATCTGTGAAATAAAGTTTAGGAAATATGATTTATTATATCAAAACTCATTTCATAACTGAATTAAGGCGAAGCGATGAACGGTTTGGCGGAGTTTAAAAAGAAAAACCTATCTCCAAATACCCCAATGTATTCTGAAAACACTTGGTCCATCCCTGCAAGAAACTGCAGCTTCGTTTGCACACACATATCCGGCATGGACTCATGGATACGCGTCAGATGGCGTGAATTCAGAAGCTGAGTCCCTCCGTTTTCACTCGGATTCGAGTTCTTTCTTGTAGAGCTCTCCATACTTTCTCCTTTAGAAACATCCAGACCAATGAAGGCATTTTATTCGTTTCTAATGGACATGGATAGCCGTTAGAAGCATTTTTTCATGCTTTTGATCTTTACACGGACATCCCTGACCGTTAGAGGGGAATATGCTTGTCAAAATGATGGTTATCGATTCTTATGGTCATCAATGACCGTAACATCTTTGTTTTTGGCATTGAGGTGCTCTAATGGTCATCGATGACCGTTAGCAGACGCTAACACGAGTCAACTGGTGGTGGATATTTGCAATATCGTTGCTTGCGGCTGATTGCGGCCGGAAATTTCATAATGAGCATTAAAGAAGCCCGTTGAAGGTTTTTCAACAGGCTGACCGCGTAAATCGCGGCTTTTTTTATTTTAAGGATATACGATCGATCAAGTTCCTGTCTTTTATCCATATTTGTTTGTACTAGTCATAACATGAGGAGAAGGACGTTAAGAACAAGACGCCATTGAAATTATACAGACCTGTCTGTATAATTTCTGTAAGGGGATGAATACATTGGTCAGAGAAAGCAGGTACGATCTTATCTTAGATAAGGCAGCAGAACTTTTTTACAAGGAAGGGATCCACGCTACGGGGATCGATAAGGTCGTAGAGCGATCCGGTGTGGCAAAGATGACGCTGTACAAATACTTTCCGTCCAAAGAGCAGCTGGTGCTCGCTTATCTGCACAGGCGCGACGAAAGATGGCGCTCGTGGTTTGAGCAGGCTGCCGACAGACTTGGCGGGAAGCCGTACGACAAATTGCTGGCGATGTTCGATGCGCTGGAGGAGTGGTTTGCCGGCGAGAATTTTTATGGCTGCGCATTTATTAATGCCGCGGCCGAATTCGGGGATGCGTCGCATCCGATCCGCCTTGCCTCTGCGGAGCACAAGGCCCTTGTTATGGCCTATGTGAAGCGTTTGGTCGGCGAGGCCGGCTTGCAGCCGGAAGAAGACATTGCAGAGCAGCTTTGTTTATTGCTCGAAGGGGCTATTGTTACGGCCCAAGTCCGCAAGGACACAGGCGCAGCCCAGCGTGCCAAACGTGCCGCCGGGGCGTTATTATCCATTTATAAGAAGGAGTGATTCTCGATGAGCTCACAGGTAATTAAACCGCCCTTTACGGCGGAAACGGCGAGAGCTAAGGTCAAAGCGGCGGAGGATGCGTGGAATACGCGGGATCCGGAGCGGGTGGCACTGGCTTATACGCCCGATTCAGAGTGGAGAAACCGGACGGAGTTTTTCACCGGGCGTGAGGAAATTAAGCGGTTCCTGACCCGTAAATGGGCGAAGGAGCTCGAATACCGCTTGATGAAAGAGCTGTGGTGTTATACCGACAACCGTATTTCCGTGCGGTTTGAATACGAGTGGAAAGACGCGGATACGGGGCAATGGATGAGGACGCACGGCAATGAACATTGGGAATTTGATGAGGATGGATTGATGAGGCGCCGCGACATGAGCGCCAACGACTATCCGATCGAGGAGTCGCAGCGCAGGTATCGAATGTAATAAGCGAAATGAAAAATGGCCTGGCGGTTCTCGTCAGGTCATTTCCAGATCAATTCTATTAGCTTTGACAACAGCAGTGTCCGGTTGGTCACCTCTAATTTTTGGAACATGGCGTTCAGATGCTTCTTGATCGTAATTTCGCTTAGATGCAGGCGGTTTGCGATCTGCGCATTGGTCAGCCCTTCCCTCAGCAGCTCTGCAACCTGCCGCTCCCGCTCCGTTAATATTACCTCCGGATTGCCCATAGGTTTCGGCTCGTGCTTCTCCACGTCTGGTTGTTTCCGCGTAATAAGCTCAATGCCGGCCAGCTTCATCATATGCTCCAAATAATTCAGCAGCTTGTCTCCGCGGGTATCAAGTATGTAGGTTGGAGACGGCGTTTTCCCGTCATACCCCGTATGTGCGCCGTGGGCGGTTTTTTCGAAAAGCATGCTCTCCAGCGCATCGGAATAATAAGAGGTGGGAGGCGGAGAGACGATGATTTGCTCGCCCGAGAATACGAGCGAAATAATCAGGTGCGCAAGCGAGAAATGCAGCTGGGCATTCTCGAAATCCGCAATATCAATTGTGTGAATAAACCAGCCTGAACGCGTGCTTTCCGGTACGGCATAGGCATCCAGCCGGCATTTCTCCAGTCCGTGAAAATAAGCGGACGACAGCGGATGCTGCAGCAGGTAATCCAGCGACTTACGATTGATAGGGATAATGACGGCCAATCCGACTATTGTTTCATTGACATCTTTAAGGATCCAAAAACAGTCGAGTCCGATTTCGCAAAGCTCATTCAAATTCACCCACATGATTGAATGGCGGCTTTGGCCGGCTGACTGCCGGTATTGAAAGCTCCGGTTGCTGTAAGGGTCATACAATTGAATTTCCGTATCGCGGGCCTCTTCCTCTCTTCGCTGCAAATAATGCCGGATCGCTTCGAAATCGGAGGGGGCGGCCGGTTGAAAATAACGGGGCATCGTACCCAGACCTTGTAAAAATGCACGCGGAATCGGTCCGCCGATGTAATACATCAGCTCGCCTGCGAACCAGGTCGTCTCGTTAGTCCGCCTTCTTGAGGTGAACTGCTCGTAATAGTAAGAGACGATGCGGATCAGATAATGCTCATACTGCTTCGGGGACCGGGAGCTGAGATCCTGGATAACGACGCTGCGGAGCAGGTCATGGACCCTCCAGCCATGATGGGTTTTGTAGACGAAAGAATAACGGATCAATTCCCGGAATCCCCGCGTATCAAGTTCCCGGCCGAGGACATAGGAGAGACTGTCCTGATTGAAGTAGCGGAGCGTCGAAGCGGCCTCGACGATTGTCCGGTCGCTTTGCACCGGCACCTCCCGCAGCCATCTCTCTACGATATAAGACAGGAAATCGATGTTTTTGGCCCTTAAAGCTCCTTCCTCGATTGCATCCTTTGCCGCATGCTGCATAGCGATCACCGCTACGGCCATCATCAGTGGGTGGCCCTTCGTTTCATTCCACAGCTGTATAATCGAGGATTCGCTATGAATTCCGTTGACATGGCAGAATTGCCTGGCTTCTGTAAAATTGAGCTCGGACAAGGGCAGGGAGAGCAGCCGCTTCCTCCATTCGGGAGACAGATACCAAGCCTCGGAAAGAGGCAGCCTGCCTGCGATCACTGTAATCAGCCGCTTGCCGAGCCTTACGAGAAAATGCTCCCGCAGCCAATTGTCGATGCTCTCCATATATTCATAGGCGTCAAGCAGCAGTACGACCTGCTCCGTTTCGTTTACCGCATTCAACTGCCGTATACAAGCATTTACAATATCATCCTCGGAATTAACCGATGCCTCCGGGGAAGTGCCGAGCAGCTGAAGCACTTGGGCACAAAATGCGGCAGGGGTTTGCATGGAGCTGTGACCCTCGATTAAAAACTCGCGGACTCCGATTTGCTTGCAGCAGCGTTGGAAAGCGTGGAGGAGACTGCTTTTTCCGATTCCTCCCGTGCCGTAGACATTTACGAGGTTTGCCCCTATTGTCATGCCAAGAACTTCATGAAATAAGGCTAGCTCCTGTTGTCGTCCCATAAACAAAGGATCTGCCTGCTCCATTTGATCGTCTTTGTATGGAAATGAATTCAAACCGATCCCTCCCCCGTCTCTCTAAACATCTCCAATCACGTGATTTACCTGCAGTATCCTTTTGTATACCCCAATGTTTATACGTTTAGATACTCTCCTTTATCTTCATTTGATGTTAGTATTTATGACATAAGTTGCTGTTTGAGTTAATGATACACTGCAAAATCGACATTTTGCAACAATTTATCGCCAGGTTCCCCTGGGGGATCCCGAAAATTCAATCGGATTCGCAGCAACTAATATGACATCGTGTGGAGGGTATGTGGAAATGGACAGAACTAACAGCACACTAAAAGTTTTGGAAGCAAAAGCGGAAAAACAGCTATCCTGGGCAGCCATTGCGGAGCATGTCGGCGCAGCGGAGGTTTGGGTGACGACGGCATTGCTCGGTCAAGCGACGATGAGCCCTGAGCAGGCCGCCAAGGCTGGCGAGATTCTGGGATTGGATCAGGAAGTTGCCGTTTCGTTGACGATACCGCCGTTTCGCGGCGGCGCGATCCAGATGCCTCCAACGGAGCCGGCGCTATACCGATTGTATGAAATCATTATGGTATACGGACCTGCGTTCAAGGAAATCCTCAATGAAAAATTCGGGGACGGCATTATGAGCGCTATCGACTACGAAATGAGCATCGAGAAGAAAGAGGATCCGAAAGGTGATCGCGTGATTGTCACGTTAAACGGCAAGTTTTTGCCTTATAGAAAGTTTTAATACGTAAGCGGAGGGTGATCGTATGCTGTCAACAATCGGTTTGCCAGGGCTGATCTTAATTATTTTTGTGGTATTGATCTTCTTCGGTCCCCGGAAGCTTCCGGAGCTCGGCAGGTCATTCGGCACGACGCTCAGAGAGTTTAAGGATTCGACCAGAGGCGTATTCGACGAGACAGATAAAAATAACGCGGACAAGTAATCAGGGGGGTTAAGGAATGAGCGGAGAGAACAAGCATATTTGCGGGCCAGACTGTACACATGAAAGCCATCAATTCCCGGATGCTCCAATTACAAACGAGAGAGAATTGAAGCGGTATGAAAGCCAGATCAAGGATTTGGGCCTGGTGATGACACGCAGAAGCTTCATGAAATACTCGGTCGGACTCGGAGCGACGATTCTGGCCAGCGGAGGCTTGATGTCCTTTCTGGCGGGCTGTGCGTCACAGCCGGCCGGGAACGCTCAGAACAGCGGATCGATGGTGAAAGCGGATGTGGAAAAGCCGGATTTGACGATCGGCTTCATTCCGATTACGTGCGCCACTCCGATTATCATGGCTGATCCGATCGGATTTTACGAGAAGCATGGGCTGAATGTCACTGTTAAAAAGTATGGCGGCTGGGCGGATATCCGCGACGCCTATATTGCCGGCGAAGTGGACGCGGCGCATCTGTTGTCTCCTATGACCTTGTCGCTCAGCTTAGGGCTTGGCTCCGCCCAGGTTCCAACCCGATTGTCGGCCATTGAGAATGTAAACGGCCAGGCGATTACGCTGGCCAACAAATATAAGGACACCGTCAAGAGCGCGGCGGATTTCAAGGGCATGGTGCTCGGCGTGCCGTTTGATTACTCCATGCACAACCTGCTGCTCCGGTATTATTTGGCGGACAGCGGCCTGGACCCGGATAAAGATGTGGAAATCCGCGTGGTGCGCCCGCCGGATATGGTCGCCCAGCTCGTTACCGGCAACATTGACGGGTACCTGGCGCCGGATCCGTTCAACCAGCGTGCCGTTCATGAGAATGCAGGCTATATCTTCAAATTGACTAAGGATATTTGGCCGAGCCATCCTTGCTGCGCATTTGGCGTGAAGCAGGAATTTATCGATAAATACCCGCAGACATATCATGCCCTGCTGAAATCGATTGTGGATGCGACGAACTACAGCAGCGACAGCGCCAACCGCGAGGAAATCGCCAAGGCGATCTCGACAAGAGAGTATTTGAACCAGCCGGAGGAAGTCGTGAAAAGCGTGCTGACAGGCCAATTCGCAAATGGCCTGGGCGCAACAATGGATGTTCCGGACCGGATCAACTTTGATCCGTTCCCTTGGAAGAGCTTTGCCGTCTGGATGTTGATCGAGATGCAGCGCTGGGGTTATCTGAAAAACCAGACCGACCTGGACTTCCCGAAAATCGCCGATGAGGTATTCCGCACCGATGATGTGCGCAAGGCCCAGCAAGAGCTCGGATTCTCGTCTCCGGCGGACGATTACAAGATTGAGAAAATTTTAGGCAAGGATTTCGACGCGTCAAAAGTAACCCAAATGCTGGTGCAATAATCGGCAGAGGAGGAGGATCATAAGATGAGCGTTTCAACTTCGAAAACCATGGCCGGAGGGGTCGGCCTGCCGGACAAAACGGCTTCCGCAAACCGGAGATCGATGTCCGTCAACACGAAGGCATTCCTGCTGTTTCTGCTGATCCTGATCAGCGGCGGTGCGATATGGGAGCTGGTAGTTTCGTTAAGACTGCTGTCCCCGCTCATTCCCGCTCCCAGCCTCATTCTTTCGCAAGGATTTGAACTGATCCGGGACCCGTTCTACAGCAACGGCGTCAATGATGCGGGAATCGGCATCCATCTCCTGGCCAGCGTGCAGCGCGTATTGACAGGTTTTCTGCTCGCCGCGGCAGCAGCTGTCCCACTGGGCTTTATGATCGGAATGTCGGCGGTATTATCCAAAGCGATCGATCCGTTCATTCAGGTGATGCGGCCGGTATCGCCGCTGGCATGGCTGCCGATCGGCCTTGCCTTGTTTCAAAGCTCGGAGAGCACGGCGATTTTCGTCATTTTTATCTCCAGTATTTGGCCCATTCTCATTAATGCGATCTTCGGGGTCCGCAGCATTCCGAGAACCTATCTGAACGTTGCGCGCACGCTGGAGGCGAACCGCTGGATGATTGTTCGGAAGGTTTATCTTCCGGCAACCCTGCCGCAGATTGTGACAGGACTTCGCATCAGCCTTGGCGTAGCCTGGCTGGTCATCATCGCGGCCGAGATGCTGATCGGGGGCCGGGGAATCGGCTACTTCGTCTGGAACGAATGGAACAACCTGGACATCGCCAACATTATTGTCTGTATCGTATTGATCGGCCTTGTCGGTATCGTATTGGACCGTCTGTTATCTCTCGTGGAAAAGAGGGTGAAATATGAACACTGATCCATTGTTGAAAATCAACCGCGTCACCAAGTCCTACAAGACCCGCGGCAAAGTGTTCGACGCCTTGGATGAAATATCGCTGGACATCAAGGAAGGGGAATTTATCTCCCTGATCGGCCCCAGCGGCTGCGGCAAAAGCACGCTGCTCAATATGGTGGCCGGACTGGAGGATTGCAGCACAGGGCAAATTGTGCTCGACGGCATGAAAATTGAAGGGCCTGGCGTTGACAGAGGAATGGTGTTCCAAAGCCATGCGCTGTATCCCTGGCTGACCGTCTTCGACAACATTATGTTTGCGCTGGACTGCGTCATGAAGGATGCTTCCAAATCCGAGAAGGAAGCTCTTGCTAACCGGTATCTGGATGTCGTCAAGCTTACGGCAGCCAAAGATAAGAAGCCGGGCGAGATTTCCGGCGGCATGAAGCAGCGGGTGGGCATCGCCAGAGCTTTTGCCATTAACCCGAAGGTATTGCTGCTTGACGAGCCGTTCGGCGCCTTGGATGCGCTGACCCGGGGAGAGCTGCAGGATGAGCTGGAACGGATATGGGAGGAGGACAGGCGGACCGTTATTATGGTGACCCATGATGTGGATGAAGCCATTCTGCTGTCCGACCGGATTGTCGTCATGGGGCATGGGCCGAAGGCCAAGGTGCTGGATTGCATAGAGGTTGACATTCCTAGGCCGCGGCAGAAGGCGGAGCTGATGGATGATCCCCGGTTTACCGCCTTGCGGAAAAAGCTGGTGGGCATGCTGTCTGATGAATCCATAGCATAAAATATGGGCTGTACTGCTAAGTAGTTTATCTACTGGCAGGTACAGCCTTTTAACAAACCGAACGTGTGATCACGGTGAAGGGTGAGTGGAAATCATGCTGCATAATCTATTCTCGTTTCAACAAACTAAGGAGCTCCTCACTAATTTGGCCGCAGGCGATTTAACCGAGGACGGAATAGATGCGATAAGGAAGATGGGGCCGTTGGATCTGCTTGTGCTGAAAACCGTGCGGGGCATCCGTCCGCTTATTCGCGTGGTGGAAAATTCGGCCGCCCGCCTTCATAAGAAAATGGAAGACCTTGAGGCTCGTTCGGGCATTGTAACGGACCATGTGGCGGGCGTAAACGCGACGATCCGCGATATGGCGGACGGCATTTCGGATTCGGCGGAGCGCACGCAGCAGGTCGCTTCGGATATCGCGGAGGTAAGCGGGCTGCTGCAGAAGATCAAGGGCACGCACCGGGAGCTGTCCGGGTCAGCGGACAAGCTGACTGCGCTTGTTGGAGAGGGGCAGCGGGAGATGACCGGCGCATTGGAGCGGATGCGGCAGGTTAGCGTAGGGAATGCCTCGGTCGAGCGGCAAATGGGGTCGGTGCATGAAGCGGTTGCCCATATCTCGACAATCCTGAAATGGGTGCAGGAGGTGTCCGGCCAGACCCAGATGCTTTCCTTGAATGCGAATATCGAAGCGGCGCGCGCCGGCGAACAGGGGAAGGGCTTCTCGGTTGTCGCCCAGGAGATCAGCAAGTTGGCCAAGCAGACAAAGGATGCGACGGCGGAAATTGAACGGCAGCTGGCAAATGTAAATTCAAGCACTTATGAGCTGCAAAACAGCGTGCGCCAAATGAGCGATACGACGGAGGACGGCATGAAGGCCATGACGGAGGCGCATGACCGTTATGAGGTGATTGTTTCTTATCTGTCCGATACAAGCGAGAACATCAAAGAAGCCGAGCGGAGCATTGAAGGCATTGAGCATGCTTCGCTCCAGGTGACGGACGCGATGCAAAATATTTCGGCGATGATGCAGCAGGCCGCTGCCGGAATCGAGCAGGTGCTGGCCTCGGCCGAAACGCAGCAGGCGACAATCGAGGATATGCGTTCGCTCATCAAGGACGTGCTGCGCAGCGGGCTTTCGCTTCGCTCGTCGGTATCCCAATTCAAGCTGCCCTCGGAGGAGCGGGGCGGGAAATTCCAGCAGCTGGCGCATGATTGGATTGAATCCGCGCTTCAGGTGCGTGTCATGATGATCAAGGTCTTTGATATAACCGATAAAAGCAAGCTGGACGCCTGGTACCAGGAGCTGTGCCATCAGGACGATTGGATGAAGGCGAGCTTCGCGAAGTTAGGCGATGTGATGGCTGATGCGGAGGACAAGGCCTCTTTTGAATACTTGTATACATGCTGGAACGCCTATTTGACCGCCAGGGACAAAAATGTCGGGCTTCTGTTTGCCGGCGAATTTGCGCGTGCCAAAGAGGGCGTCATGAATGAGGCGCGCGAGCGGTTCAAGCAGGCGATGGACCATATGTATGAATGGCTGGAGTCCTCCTACAGGGACAACCAATCGAAATTGGCTTAAGCGGCATCATAATGCCTGAACAAGAGGGGAGGGATGGGGATGTTGGGCAATGTAGGCTTTACCGAAATACTGCTTATAGCCGTAATCGGCCTGATTTTGTTCGGGCCCAAGAAACTGCCTGAAATCGGACGTACGGCGGGCCGCATGGTACGGGAATTCAGGCAGGCCGCACAAGGCTTGATGGATACAGGCAGCGAGCCGGAACGCAAGGAAGCGACCCGTCCCGAGGCCAAGCTGCGATCCGGCCGGCTGTCCGACTGAAGGATGCAATACAAAGGAAGAAGGAAGGTGAACGGGGATGAACGGCGAAACTGCCTTTACACTTATGGAGCATGTCACGGAGCTGAGGAAACGGCTCCTGCGAGTGGTCCTTGTCCTTGTGGGCGGGATGGCGGTCGGATTTATTTTTGCGCGTCCGATATTTTTATACTTCATGGATGTTCCCCCGGCCAATGCGATCGCACTGAATGTATTTAATCCCTGGGACGCTATCAAAATCTATATGAACTTCGCCCTCCTCATCGGATTGATTCCGGCTCTGCCTTTCGCGATGTACCAGCTATGGGCCTTCTTGAAGCCGGGCTTGCGCAATGAGGAGCAGGGGGCATCCCTGACCTACATCCCGTTCGCTTTGCTGTTATTTCTGGCGGGACTCGCTTTCGGATACTTTATCGTATTCAAGATGGCTTTCCATTTTACAACTCAGATATCGGCAAGCATGCAGCTTGTGGAAACGTACGGCGTTGCCCAATATTTTTCCTTTATGTTCAATATCGTCATTCCGGTGTCACTGCTGTTTGAGCTGCCGGTCGTCGTCATGTTTCTGACGAACCTGAGACTTCTTAATCCGGATCGCTTGCGCAAGGGCAGACGGTACGCCTATTTATTGCTGACGATCATTGCCACCGTCATTACTCCGCCGGACTTGATCTCCGCCATTATCGTCGGCATTCCGATGATTCTTTTATATGAAGTCAGCGTATATTTGTCAGGAGTCATTTATAAGCGTCAGCTCTTGCAGGAGCAATATGAGAAGGAAAACCCGGGCGTTTATGCCCAAGCTTCCCAATAATGTGAGAAGACCAAAAAAACCTTTGATCCGGCAGTATTGCCATGGGATCAAAGGTTTTTATTGTATTCATCGATTCAAGTTTCTTTTTCCTTATTCCACATCATGCTCGGGGAGCGCCCATACCGATACGCTTCCGCCATTAACCGGAAAGGTTGCGCAACCGTCCTCTTCGATCGTTACTTGATCTTCCCTGGTGTTGGTCAGATCGACCCATACTTCTCCCGCGCGGTCTTCTCCGACATACATCCTTTTTTCTCCTCCATCCCCGTTGGAGATGACTACGGCACAGCCGGACCGCTCGATTTCCGGATCGCCCCGGCGGATCCAGCCAATCATATTGGGATGATCAAAGTAATCTTCCTGTTCACCATATGCTTTATGGTAACGGGCATAGAGCAGAGGGTCGATCGCAGATTGTATGCCTTCAAGCGGTTCTTCTCCGCCAATCCCGAAATAATCACCGTAGAAGACGACCGGATAACCGTCCTGGCGAAGCAGAATCAAGGCATACGCGCTTTGCTTGAACCAATCGGCAACCCAGGATTCAAGCGATTCATTGGGCTGGGAGTCGTGATTGTCAACGAAGGTCACCGCGTGCAGGGGATGTGATTTGACGAGCGTATCCTCGAACAGGGTCGACAAGTCAAATGAACTTCCTTCCTGCGATGCGGCATGCAATTTATAATGAAGGGAAACATCAAACAGATCAATCCGGTAATCGATCGTATCCAGAAACTCCTGGCAAGCAGCGAGCTCCGAATTCCAAAACTCCCCGACGATATAGAATTCTTCTCCGCGCTCTTTCATCATTACGGTTGCAAAATCCCGAATAAAGTGATGGTTGATATGCTTGATTGCGTCGAGCCGGAAGCCGTTGCACTGAAGCGTATCGGCGAGCCATTTTCCCCATGCGATCATTTCTTCCTTCACTTCCGGGTGATTGTAGTCGATATTAGCGAACATTAAGTAATCATAATTGCCGAATTCGTCGTCTACATTGTCGTTCCAGATTTTGTTCTCGCCCATGATGCGGAAGATGCCGGTTTTTTCTTCCTTGGCATCGTAGTCCGTCCCGTTGAAATGCTCGAAATTCCATTTGAAGGATGAATACCGGTCTCCCCGGCCCGGGAACGTGAATTTGGTCCACCCTTCGATATCGAATGGCTCCGAGATGACTTCCGACCGGTTGTCCGGATCCACCTCAACCACCTGGAACAATTCTTTTTCATCCGCAGCCGCTTTATGATTCATGACCAGATCGACATACACCGCTATGCCGTGCTCGCGGCAGGTGGCGATGGCATCGTGCAGCTCCTGTTTTGTGCCGTACTTGGTGCGGACGGTTCCTTTTTGATCGAATTCACCTAAATCATAAAGGTCGTAGACACCGTATCCGGTATCTTCCGCCGATTGCCCTTTCGTAACGGGTGGAATCCATACCGAATCAATTCCTCTCTCTTTTAAACGGGGTGCGAGCTCCTTCAGTCGATTCCAGTGCGAGCCGTCTGCGGCAACATGCCATTCAAAAAATTGCATCATCGTATGATTGCGTTTCATGCTCAACTTCCCCTTCACTATAAATTGGTAAGATTCCTTCTAATAAGCTGTTACCCAGATGCAGATCGTTGCTAAACGATGCCGCAATAAAAATATTCAGCGTTGAATTATAGAAATTCGGAAGGAAAGGGAAAAGCTGTGGAGAAAAGGTAACAGGGACGGAATGAACAAAGAGGAGGAATCAGAGTGAATTACCGTACAGTAGGGAAGACCGGTATTCAGGTATCAAGTCTTTGTTTCGGGACGATGTCTTTTGGCGGGATTGCCGATGAAAGCGTTTCAATGGCAATGTTCCGCCGGTGCAGAGAGGCGGGTATTAATTTTTTTGATTGCGCGAATGTGTATAATGGCGGTCAAGCTGAGGAAATCTTGGGTAAATGTATAGAAGACTGCCGCAATGAGGTCGTCTTGACCACCAAAGTATATGGAGCAATGGGCCAAGGGGTTAATGATAAAGGTTTGTCACGCAGGCACATCATGCTGGCTGTCGAAGACAGCCTGCGGCGGCTCCGAACCGACCGGATTGAATTGTACTTTGTTCATTCCTTTGATTCCTTGGCGTCAATGGAAGAGGTCTTGCGGACAATGGACGACCTGCAGCGGCAGGGGAAGATCTTGTACCCCGCGGTAAGCAACTGGGCAGCCTGGCAGATCGCTAAAGCGCTGGGCATTTCGGCTAAAGAAAGCTTGTCCCGTTTTGAATGCATTCAACCGATGTACAACCTTGTGAAACGCCAGGCGGAAGTCGAAATTTTGCCGCTTGCGGAGTCGGAGCAGATAGGCGTCATTTCTTACAGCCCTTTGGGGGGCGGATTATTGACCGGGAAATATGGAGCGGGTAAACGTCCGGAGCAAGGCAGATTAATTGAACAGGAGAATTATACAAGGCGTTACGCGGAAAGCAGCTATTATGAAACGGCAGACCGCTTTACTGCATATGCGCAGGAGCATAATGTTCATCCGGCTTCGCTTGCAGTCGCTTGGACGATGTCACATCCCGCAGTCACTGCTCCGATCATTGGCGCGCGTAATTTGGAACAGCTGGAGCCGTCCTTAGCCGCATTGAACGTGGTAATGACGCCGGAGCGCCGCAAGGAGATTTCCAATTTGTCGATCTCGCCGCCGCCTGCTACAGACCGCTCTGAAGAGCAGTCAAAAAATTAAGGAGGTGTTTTACAATGTTGAAACGTACGATTGGTCGTTTAGGCTATGAAGGTTCAGTCGTTATGTTCGGTGCTGCAAGCTTGGGCAGTGTAACCCAAGAGGAAGCGGATGCATCGATTTCCTATGCGCTGCAGCATGGAGTGAATCATTTTGATACGGCGGCAAGCTATGGAGATGCTGAGATGAGAATGGGGCCTATCATCAGCAAGGTCCGAAATGATATTTTCCTGGCTACCAAAACCGGGGAGCGAACGAAACAGAAAGCGAAAGAGGAAATCTACCGTTCCTTGGAGCGGATGAAGGTCGATACGGTTGACCTGCTGCAGCTGCATGCGGTAGGCAATATGGAGGAGTTGGATCGCTGCACGGAACCGGGCGGAGCTCTCGAAGCGGCAATCGAAGCGAAAGAAGAAGGAATCGTCAAAGCAATCGGCATCACCGGTCATGGACATGAAGCGCCGGTTGTACACTTGGAAGCGCTCCGCCGGTTTCCGTTCGAGACTGTGCTGCTGCCATTGAATTATTATATGTATTCGCTGCCTGAATATCGCGAAGCGTTTGACGCGTTAATGGAAGAGGCCAACAAGCAGACAGCTGCGGTTCGAGTAATTAAAGCGGTGGCCAAGGGGCCATGGGGAGAAGATCAGCAGCGGCAGTACGCGACCTGGTATGAACCTTTCGATCAGCAGGAAATTATTGATGCCTGTGTGCACTTTGTGCTTTCTTTCCCGGGGCTGGCCGGCTTTGCCAGCGCGGGAGACATTCATCTGTTCCCTAAAATCGTCGATGCGGTAGAACGATATGGTTCCATGAGCGACGAGCAAGCTGAGCGCATTCTCAGCTCCATTAGCGGGTACACATCGGTGTTCGCACCGCCCACTTCCACATAAATGAAGAGGGCTCCATGAAAGTGGAGGCCCTCAAGTTGTTTTATAAGCCGTCAGCAGATTTAAGGCTGCGAATGAATACTGTTTTCCAGATTGTGTATCACTACATCGTCTATCGCGATGTTCAAGCCATTCATGGCATAGAGCACAGAACCGGTAACGGGAGAGAAACGGGGATTAACGACAATAAAGGATTTATTATTGCCCAAGGCTAGCTGCTTAGTAAGCTCACAATTGAAATAAGGACTATTAATAACGCTCCCGATAAACGCCACGGAGACGATATCGCCGGTGAAAGCGGCAGCCATCATCTCAATGCCTACTTTGATTTTATGGATGGCCCGGTCACAGACATATACTGAAACGGAGCTTCCTTTTGACGCGGCTTCGGTAACGGCAGGAGCAAATTGGCCGAATTTCTTGTCGCGTGCCCTCCGATCCTCCCCAAAGCCTTGTCTTGCAAGGTAGGACAATTCTTGGATAGAGTGGATTTCCCAATGCTGCAGCATGAGCTGAACCAATTCCTTGTCGGTTTCATCCCTATTTCCGGCCAATACTTCATAGACGGCATCGTACGCGATAAATCTTGCCGCACTGTCTGAATAGTGGTGGAAATCATAATTCCGGATATATTGACCCTTTTCCGTCATTGCCAGAATGATCGAGCCGGTGCCCGAAACGGCAACAATGCCGGGCTTTGTAATCAATGCACCATAATGCGCTGCCACAGCGTCATTGAAATGCCATTTCGGACAGGTTAAACCTTCTATGGCAGTCAGGGACTCCACCCATTCCAAATCGGCTTCGGAATCGTATCCGGCAACTCCTGCGGCTATCCCGCAAACCTGGTTCAACTCCACTCCGGCAGCCGACAAGGATTCGAGTATGGCTTGATTCACATTTTGCCGGGCTAATAAGTCTTTGCGGATGGAAGCGGAGCCCTTCTCGATATAGGAGAGTACATTTCCTGAAAGATCGCTCACCATGACCCGTGTATGGGTGCCGCCGCCATCAATCCCAAGTATGACATTTGCTTTTTTGGTCATTTACACGATCCTCCTTTACGCTTTTACCCTATTATACGGTAAAACCGCCAACTAAAGGGACGGAGGTTTATTGGTTTTTATGACTTAATGCAATATTTCAGCGTATCCTCCCAGGTCATCGAAAACCGGAGAATATCGTCTTCCGTCAGGTCGGTGCCGATCTGTACCTCGATAATGACAAGGGGAGTCACTGCTTTGATGCCGTGTTTGGTACCGCTGGATATTTGAAAGATATCACCCGGTTGAACAGGGGAAAGCTTGCCGTCCAGCATAATCTCGCCAATCCCGGAAAGTACTACCCATACTTCTTTTCTTTTTTGATGTTGCTGATAGCTGAGATTTTGGCCTGGAAGCATTTCGATTTTTTTGGTTAGCGCAGCAATGTCTTGACCGTTCTCTCCGGAATGATCCAACACCCGGCTGCTTCCCCAGCGCTTTTCTACATACATCGGTTTTGGACGAGTCTTGGGCAGGATTTCTTTAATTCGATTGCTGCTTTTTTTACTCGCCACCAAAATGCCGTCATTGCTTGAAGCGACGATGATATTGGGGACATCGACGACATGGACGGGAACGGCAAGCTCATTCACAAGATGGGTATTGATCGAATCCTCGGATATCGTGCCTGAACCGATAACCGGGCTTTCCAGCTGTTGAACAAGCGCCTCCCAGCTGCCTAGATCGTTCCAGAATCCGTCATAAGGCATAACGACCGCATGACGGGATTGTTCAACCACTTCTTTATCAAAGCTTACCTCCGATAAATGCTCATATCGGGAGAGCATTTCCTCGTAAACGACAGGCAGCCCTTTCTTATCGAGCCACGAGAGCATGAATGATAATGGAAAGGCGAAAATACCGCAATTCCATAACGCGTTTTGATTAATGAGCGCCAATGCTTTATTAACATCCGGTTTTTCCGCAAATTGCTCTACACGGTAGTATTCCGCTCCATTGTCCGCCGCGGGCACGATATACCCGTATTGATCGGAAGGAAAGGTGGGGCGGGTTCCGAGAAGCGCGAGCTCGGCCTGCGATTGCTGCAGAACAGCCGGAAAACGAAGAAAGCGTTCGATAAAAGCCGTTTCCGCAAACAGATCGACAGGAATAAAGCAAATGGTCTCCCGTGGGTCCGTCTGGAGCCGGGAATGGAGATAAGCAGCCGTTAAGGCGACAGCATGAAAAGTGCCGCGCTTGGACGGCTCGGCGATGATAGGCATTTGGCTGCCGACATGGTGAATCGTAATATCGACTTGACTTTTATGAGTGACGATTAACGATGAGGAATCGAGTCCGACCTCTTTTAATTGTCTGCATACCCGTTGGATCATCGATTCATTAATGCCTTCAGCCGTTGGAAGAACTTTCATAAATATTTTGGAGCGGATCTCATTTGACAAGGGCCATAGCCTTTTGCCGGAACCGCCGGATAGTAAAACGATTCTCATAGACCCTTCCTCCTTTGAATGCAGGTATCATCTTCCGTTCATTTCTTTCCTCGAATTATGTGTTCCACCACTTGCCGCATGGTCATTCCGGCCCGGTTCCAGGACATTTTCTGCATATCCATTCGGCCTTGCTGCCCTTTACTGCGGCAAATATCAGGGTGCTCATAGGCATATCTCATCTGTCTTTTTAAGCTGCTAAGATCCGGTTCCGCCCATAGCTGTCCCGCCTGCGCGAATAAATGGCTGAAGCGGCGGGAGATGGCCCGTTTCATGCTAACCGCCGGAGGCTGCAGCTTATAGCGGACAAGAAAAGCGTTCCTGCTGTTGAGAAAATCCATATGTCCGCCCCAGCCGGTCGCAATGACCGGAATTCCACTGGACAGCGCCTCGAGAAATGGCAATCCGACACCCTCTCCCCGTGTCGGAAGAACAAATGCGTGCCCGGTTCGGTAGATTTCTTTCAGCTTTCCAGGGCTTGTATACCCTGTGATCAGATGGATTGGGGCGGTTTTGCTGCCGAATCCAAGCTTTTTCTTGTAGGCCTGGATTCGGCTGGAGATCCATGCGCCGGTTTCACGGGTGCCGAATCCGCTGGTTTTGATCACCAAGGCCACGCGGTCTTTGGAGGAGAATGCCTCCCAATAGGCCCTTAATAGCAGTTCAGGATTTTTGCGGTGCTGAAAGGTGAAGACGGAGACAAACACAAAGGTTCCCTTCGGTAGGCCCGGGAACAGCTTTTTGTTTGAAGGGGTAAAGGTTCCGGCATGCACCCCGTGGGGGACGATGTATACCGGAACCTTGACTCCGCTGTTTATCATCGCGGTCTTGTTCTGGGCAGAAGGCACGCAAACCGCATCAAACCGGTTGATGTTTGGGAACCAGTCGCTCGGGATCTTTGTTGTCTCCCAAACGGCATTGAGCAGCAAGTAATCGAATTGTGCTCTTGCCTTTTTGATGTCCAGGCTGTGAGGAAGGCGGTGATAGATGAGAACCTTGGGTTTTTTCCGCGTATAAGGCTTTTTTGCCAAAATCCTTAGCGTTCGCGTTGAAGTGCCGCCATCCGGCCGAGCGCGGCCCCGGTCCGCGATAACTTTAACGTCAACTCCCTGACGATGCAGAGCAAGCGCATATTCACGGCTAGCCTTGCCAATCCCGCTCGGTGTATAAACCGGCCCGTTCCAGATCACTTGATAGTTCTTCATAAGTATCCGTCCTTACTTAAGGAAATAGTTTCTGCGTTTGTGAAAGGACAGGGATTTGTAGGTTTTGGCTAACTTTTGTATCCGCAGTCCGGTAAGACTGCCGGCATTGACCGGAAGGCTTTTATTCAATGTACTTTTGAGGACAAACGCGCCGGGCTCTTTGGCGTACACGAAGTTACCATACGTTTCAAATTCGGAAAAAGCATACAGGCTGGATTTTCGGATATTTTTAATAATTGCGGAATACCAAGGGATCTGATGTTTGCCTTCGATTGTTCTTTTCAGTTGTCTTACTTTTTCTTTATCGAACAGCATGTAATGGGCGACGAAAGATACGGGAGCAGCGGCTTTTGTTCCTAACAGCTTTTTATAAGCTCTGAAATATTCGGGCTGGCTCCATTTTCGGTAGTAAGCTACCGTTTTGGAACCTGAGCGGAAAGTATGGGGACGAATGAGTACGGTATCGGCGTCAATGACCAAATATTTGCTGCATGAACAAATGGAATCCCCGCTTAATTTTAATAATTGTTGAAAAAGCCACCCGGAGCGGTCCCAGCTTTTCGACCGGTAGTGAATATGCTTTTTGGTAATCGGCAGAACGGTATTTTCATTCACGAACCGGCATCTCTTTTGCCTGCATAGCTGTTCAATGGCAGCACTTCTGGGCGATACGATAAAGATATCGTTAATAGGGTGCTTCACCATTTTCCTAACGCTATCAATGACATAGGGGAGATTATTCAGATCCTTCTCAATGGCCGGAATCAAGACATCGATTTGTTGTCTGCCGGCTTCAGGATTTGTTATCGGGTGAGACATTACATCATCTCCATCTGTTCATATTCTTTATATGTTATGTTTACGGAGTAGCAATGGTAAGGGCGGGAGATATGAACGAAGATCACGATCGCTTCTAATTTTTGAGGTATCGGGGAATGTTATGAAAGCAGTAAATTATTTGAAGTAAGGTGGGGATACGGGTGGCAAGAAAGAACAGAAGAAAGCTTGTCGTGAGCGGAGCTGAGCAGGGCGTGAAAGCGCTGAAAGCGGATGTGATGTTGAAAGAGGGATATCAGGTTGATCCGAACCGTCCGGATGATGTGAAATATGAGGTGGCCAAGACACTTGGCGTGCCACTGAAGGCCGGTGATAATGGAAATCTGACAACCGAAAGTGCCGGGCATGTCGGCGGCAGGATCGGTGGGCCGATGGTCCGCGAAATGATCCGGTTAGCGCAGGAGCAGCTAGCAAAGCAGCCGCGGCCATAAGCGGCAAATAAACGTGAATAAAGGTTAAAAGCTTCTAATTGAACCCCTAAACGATAGACAGCGTTCGAATTTATTTATAGAATTAACCTTTAAGGAAGGGAGTAATGACTGGCAACGTTACTGATCGAAGGGAGAGAAACAAGGGAATGACTAACGAACATACACAAGGAAACGCGCGCAACTTTGCGGTATCTACCGATATTTTCATGCAGCCCGGCTTGGATATTTACACTCAAATGACCTACATTGTATTACGCTCCTACACTTCGGAGTCTGCGATGCCAACCTTGAGCGAAATTGCCCAAAAAGGGCGGATGACCGCCAAGCAGGCGACGAAGGCGATGCAGAGCCTGGTGAATCACAAAATGATTCCGCATAAGCTGTTCCGGCAAATGATCGGCGAATTTCAAGATGACCGGTTATCGTGGGCCGCTAAGGGATTGCTTACATATTTCAAAGAGCATCCAAGTATCAGCGTAACCGAGCTGCTTGAGATGTCCGATCAATCGGGTGAAGATGAGCAAAGCATTCTCAAAGCGCTTATTGAGCTGAAGAGCAACGGTTATTTGGAAGAATTTCCTGAGCTGAGCAAGCTGGTGGATTGAAAGGCTTCATTAAATTTTAACACGCCGCATGAAGGCGTGTTTTTTGTTGTTTCTAGGGCACTGTCCATAATCACGTATCTTCTTAACCCGTCCCTAAAAACCTTACATTTAGTCATCAATCACAACGATTTTTGAATTTGTTTATGAATAGATGATAACGACAAGCGGGAATACATGTAATATAATATAACAATAATAAGGAGATTTAAGCTACGTTTACGGTTTCGTGTCAGGTTTATTTACTCTAAATCATTATTTCTTTGAAAGGAGTCAAAATATGATGTTTATTGAATCTACGCCTTATCCATATCCATACAATGGGGATTTCAGGGCCGATAATACGGCGCTGGTTATTATCGATATGCAAATTGACTTTTGCGGCAAGGGCGGTTATGTGGATCGGATGGGATATGATTTGTCCTTGACAAGGCGGGCGATTGAACCGATCAAGCGGCTTTTGGAGGCTGCGAGAAATGTGGACGGATTCACCATCATCCATACTCGGGAGGGGCATCGTGAGGACTTGTCCGATCTTCCGGCAAATAAGAAATGGCGCAGCAAACAGATTGGAGCAGAGATCGGTTCCGGTAAAACGGGGGAGAAAATACTCGTCCGCAACGAGCCGGGCTGGCAAATTATCGATGAACTGACTCCCATGCCGGGTGAGATCATTATAGACAAACCGGGCAAGGGCGGCTTTTATGCTACGGATCTGGATTTAATTCTACGGACAAAACGGATTCAAAACTTGATCTTAACAGGGATCACGACAGATGTGTGCGTCCATACCACCATGAGGGAAGCGAATGACCGCGGCTATGAGTGCTTGATACTCGAGGATTGTACGGGGGCGACGGATTATGATAATCATCTGGCCGCTTTGAAGATGGTTACGATGCAGGGCGGCGTTTTTGGCAGTGTGTCCAACTCGGTCCATGTCATAGAGACGTTGCAATCATTGGCGTAATGAATAGAAATGAAACAAGCCATCTGCAATGGTTTACGGATTATGGGAGCTGTCTCTAATGTAGGGAAATCTACCAAGGAGACAGCTTTTCTTTTATGTTTTCTCCCCTTATTTGCGTTAGATATATGTAATATATATAAGTAATTCACAATAATACGCATTAAATATTGTGAATTTATTATAAAGATTAAATTTACAGATCGTAATATAATTTAAATTGTAAAGTTTATGTGATGAAAATTAACAAATGGGGGCGGAGTAAATGATAGAAGAAGCTGTACAGCATCGTTCTACTTCCTATCTTCTGCAGGCCAAAGGATTGACCAAACGCTTTGGCGCTCTGGTTGCCAATAAAGATATCGATCTAGATGTGGAGCGGGGCTCCATTCATGCTGTCCTCGGAGAGAACGGCGCAGGGAAAAGTACTTTGATGAAAATGCTCTACGGCGTATATGAGCCAGATGAGGGAGAAGTATGGATGGATGGGGAAGCAGTGTCCCTGCATCCGCCTGTTAAGGCAAGAGCCAAGGGTATCGGCATGGTATTTCAGGATTTTCGGCTTGTCCCCGCACTAACGGTGCTGGATAATGTCGCACTGGCCGTATCCGAAGGGGGCTGGCGCCTGAAGAGAAAGCAACTGCGCGAGCGTATTCTGCAGGTTTCCGCAAAATACGGCTTGTCCGTCAATCCGGATGCCTACGTATGGCAGTTGGACCTTGGGCAGCGTCAGCGGCTGGAAATCGTTAAAGTGCTCCTTGTTCCCGGAACGCGCGTCATTATTTTTGATGAACCTACCAGCGTGCTCGTGCCGCAGGAGGTAGAAGCTTTTCTGAATATGCTGGATCTGCTTCGTAAGGATCAATACGGCATCTTGCTGATTACACACAAAATTAACGAGGTGCTTGCCTGTGCTGATCAAGTGACAGTTCTGCGGAGCGGACAAATCACTTTCCAAGCCAGCCGGGAGGACGGCTTGGATGGAGACGCCTTAATCAAAGCGATGATGGGCGTAAAAACGCTAAAACCGGTCATCAAGCAATCGGCGCTCGTAGAGAAGGAACCGGCAGCGGTGCTGCAAGTGGATAACGGAACGATCACTGGCAATCATGGGGAAACGGTTCTTCAACATATTCAGTTGACCCTAAGGCAAGGTGAGATCACCGGCGTGGCAGGCATTTCCGGAAGTGGACAGCGAGAGCTGGCAGAGGTGCTTTTCGGATTGCGTCAGTTGTCTTCGGGCTCATTAACGATTGGCGGCCAGGAGATCAAGGGCGGTACAAGAGGTTTTATGGAAGCGGGAGTAAGCTTTGTATCGGAAGACCCGTTAAAGGAATCCGTCATACCGGGCTTCACGATTCTCGAACATATGGTATTGGACGGTATTCCCATGCAGGCTAAGGGAACCGGGATGGATTGGAAAACAATCCGGGCCGCATTGGAGAGCAGCGAGGATGCCCGCGCACTTGCGTTAGCGGATGCGGATCGAAGGGCTGATACGCTATCCGGCGGTAATGTTCAACGAATGGTGCTGTCCCGGGCGCTAATACGAAGGCCCAAGATATTAATTATCAGCTACCCCAGCCGGGGGTTGGACATCGGAACCACGCATACGATCCAACAGCAATTAATTACACTGGCGGAACAGGGAACGGCCATTTTATTGTTCTCGGAAGATTTGGATGAGCTGTTTAAGCTGTCCGACCGTCTGGTCGTGCTTTCGGGCAAAAAGCTATTAGGGCCTTACCGTCCTTCAGAAACGGATACGACGGAGATCGGCTTCCGTATGTTGAAAGGAGAATCCGCATGAAGCAGCAAGCTGTGAACGCCCCGATGCTTAACGAACCATTGTCATTTCGCAGCAGGCTAAAGCCGATTGGGATACAAATTGCTGTTCTAATCGCGCCCTTTATCATTTTCGGAATATTCTTGCTCTTCTACGATGTCAATCCGATCGCATTATATGGCTCCATGCTCAGCTCCACATTCGGCGACCTGTACGGGTTTGGCGAAGTGCTGATCAAGGCGACGCCGATTATTCTAACCGGACTGGCAGCCGCGCTGCCGGCAAGGGCGGGGATGATCAATGTCGGCGGTGAAGGGCAGCTGGCGATCGGGGCGCTTTTTGCGACCTGGTTTGCCGTGTTTTATCTCTCCAGCCTTCCGGCAGCGCTAGGCATCCCGCTGATGTTGGCCGCAGGCGCTTTGGGCGGAGCGGTATGGGCAGGAATTACAGCATTCTTGAAAGTCAAAGGCAATTTGAATGAGACGATCTCCAGCTTGCTGTTAAATTATGTCGCTGTTTTCACGGTCGGATTTTTCGTGCATGGGTTATTGAAGGATCCGGATTCATTTAACTGGCCGTTTTCTCCCGAGATTTCTTCGGCTTTAAGGCTGCCGATCGTCAATGGCACGCGGCTTCATGTCGGCATTGTAATTGCAGTCGCACTCGTTCTGATTGTCTGGCTCGTATTGAAGAAAACAAGGATGGGCTTCCGGATCCGCGTATTGGGCAGCAATCACCTTGCTGCGGAGCGGGCCGGTTTCAAAGTAAGCTGGATGCAATTCGGCGTGTTGGTAGCCGCAGGCGCTCTTGCGGGAATTGCCGGCATGATCGAAATCGCGGGCATCGAGGGTCGGCTTCGGCCGTCGACTGGCGCCACCTACGGTTACTTGGGCTTTTTGGCTGCCTGGATGGCATGGAATCATCCGCTGCGGCTGACGATTACGGCTTTCGTGCTGGGCATGATTAGTGTCGCAGGAAATTCACTGGAAATTTCGTCAGGTCTGCCATCTTCATCCGTGCACATTCTTATGGGGCTTGTGTTGTTCTTCCTGCTGGGCAGTGGAAGGAGGTTAAAGAAATGATTACAGATATATTAACCGGCGCGATTCGATCGGGAACCTCCGTTATGCTGGCAAGCCAAGGTGAATTGATCTCAGAGAGAGCAGGCGTTATCAATCTTGGAACGGAAGGATCGATGTTAGGCGGGGCGCTCGGCGGATTTGCCGTCACGGTGTGGACAGGGAACCCCTGGCTGGGCACGCTGGCCGGCGGATTATGCGGCCTGCTGATTTCAGCCATTCATGCCTTTCTCGTCTTAACCTGCCATGCGAATCAATTGGCAACCGGCTTAACGATTATGTTCTTCGCGATGGGAGTCACTTCGTTTTTTGGCCGTGGCTTTGTCAGTGAGCAGATCGTTGGCTTTAATCCAGTCGCGATTCCTTATCTATCCGAGATTCCGTTTGTAGGGCAAGTGCTGTTTAACCATGATCCGTTAACCTATTTATCCTTTCTGCTCGTTCCTTTGCTCTGGTTTGTGTTGTTCCGCTCGCGCATCGGAGTAATTCTTCGGGCGACTGGAGAGAGAGAAGAAGTTCTGTTTGCCAATGGCATTAATCCGAAGCTGGTCCGTTATGCGGCAGTGCTGGCCGGCGGGTTTCTGGCCGGAGTTGGCGGCGTGCAGCTTTCTGTGGCTTTCACGCACAGCTGGGTGGAGAACATGGTGCAGGGCCGCGGAGTCGTAGCGGTAGCGCTCGTTATCTTCGCCTCTTGGAAGCCGATCAGGGCCATGATCGGAGCTTATCTGTTCGGAGCGGCACAAGCGCTGCAGCTTACGGTTCAGCAGGCGGGACTTCCCATTTCCCCGTTCTTCCTGTTCATGGTTCCGTACCTTCTGACTCTTGCGGCACTGTATATTGTCGAACGGAGGCAGCGAAGCCAGACACCGGAAGCACTCAGCAGGGTATTCACCGGCACCTCAAGCGGATGACCTGTCGGATGGCCGGCTTCCGGTACCATCCGTACTCATCATAGACAAGCAAAGTATCTTCTAAAATGAGACAAAAAAAGTGGAGGGAAACCAGATGAAAACAAAGAAAGTGAAAAGTCTACTCGTGTTAACAATGGCGCTTATACTCCTTATTACCGGCTGCAGCCAGCCAGGTGCGCAGCAAGCGCCGGCAGCAAGCAGCGGCAGCGAAAACGCCGCGGCTTCCGATGCTCCGGCTCCAGGAGCAGACAGTACGGCAGTTGGATTTATCTTCGTTGGCGCTAAGGACGATTACGGTTATAACCAAGCGGCCTATCTGGGCAGCGTGGGTGTGGAAGAAACATTCCCTGACTTGAAGGTTCTGCGTGCGGAGAACGTTCCGGAGACGGCGGAAGCCGAGCGTGTTATGGAACAGATGATCAAGGACGGGGCGAAAGTGATTTTCCCAACCTCTTACGGCCATCTCGATCCTGCCTTGAACGTGGCGAAGCGTCATCCTGATGTCGCATTTTTCCATCAGGGAGGGTTGAAAACGGCTGAGAACCTGGGCACGTATTTCGGAACAATCTGGGAGCCGGTCTACTTGGCAGGTGTTGCTGCAGGTAAAATGTCTGAAACAGGCAAACTCGGATACATCGTTTCCGTTCCTATTCCACAGGTTTTGCTGAACGTGAATGCCTTTCAACTCGGCGCCCAATCGGTAAATCCGGATGCGACAACCTCCGTTGTCTTCACAGGCAGCTGGTGCGACCCGGGACAGCAGGCAAATGCGGCTAACTCTTTGATCGACAGCGGCGTGGATGTGCTCAGCCAGCACCAAGACTGCACAAAGACTGTTATTGAAACGGCAGAGCGCCGGGGCGCGATGTCGGTAGGCTACCATGCCGATGCTTCATCCCTTGCTCCGGAAGGCTGGATTACAAGCTCGATCTGGAACTGGCCTGATCTGTATGCAGATATGGAGAAAACAGCGATCGAAGGCAACTTTAAAGGCAGCATCTATGACGGTAAATACCGCGGAACATTGAACGACAACGTGGTTCAATTGACCGAGCTGGGCGCAGGCGTACCGGATGATGTCAAACAGCTGGTGGAAGAAAAACGCGCTGAACTGCTGGAAGGAACCTTGCAGCCGTTTAAAGGGCCGATCGAAGATCAAGCAGGGACGATCCGCATCGAAGACGGCGTGACGCCTGCCCTGGATGATCTTGAAGCCGCTGATTTCCTGGTCAAAGGCGTTATCGGCAATATTCCTAAATAATATTTGATTGATTTCTGACAGGTCCGAATAATAAAATCTGGTGAAAGTAAGCTAGATACATTTCACCTTACCTTCCAGAGGAGGAACGAGCATGAGCGGATTAGGTGGACTGAACAAATCTCCGGACGGCGTCGTTATCGGACTAGCGCAGCTAAAGCTTCCCGTCGTCGACACGCCGCAGCAGCTTGCGGAGCAGACAGCGAGAATTGTAGAGATGACAGCCAAAGCAAGGCGTGGTTTATCCACGATGGATCTTATCGTCTTTCCGGAATACTCACTGCACGGTTTATCGATGAATACAGATCCGGCGCTGATGTGCCGGATCGATGGGCCGGAAGTGGCGGCATTCAAGGCAGCCTGCAAAGAGAACCGCATATGGGGCTGCTTCTCGATCATGGAATATAATCCGGATGGCAATCCGTACAATACCGGATTAATTATAGACGATCAGGGTGAGATCAGGCTGAACTATCGGAAGCTGCATCCTTGGGTACCGGTAGAGCCATGGGAACCGGGTGATCTGGGCATTCCGGTCTGTGACGGCCCTAACGGAAGCAGGCTGGCCCTTATTATTTGCCATGACGGGATGTTTCCGGAAATGGCGAGAGAATGCGCGTATCTCGGCGCGGATATAATGATCCGCACCGCCGGTTATACCGCGCCGATCCGCCATTCCTGGCAAATTACGAATCAGGCAAATGCCTTCTGCAACTTAATGTATACCGTCTCGGTATGTATGAGCGGCAGCGATGGAACGTTTGATTCGATGGGTGAAGCGATGATTGTTAACTTTGATGGCGTGCCGCTTGTCAATGGCGGCGGCCGGCCGGATGAGATCGTATCGGGCGAGGTGCGTCCCGCGTTAGTCCGTGAAGCAAGGCGGCTGTGGGGCGTTGAAAATAATATTTATCAGCTCGGGCATCGTGGATACGTAGCGGTTAAAGGAGGCGCAACCGACTGCCCTTACACGTATATCAAAGATCTGGCGAATGAATCCTACCGGCTACCTTGGGAGGATGAAGTTGTTGTCAAAGACGGGACGTCCGTAGGATTCCCTGTGCCGGAGCGTGAATATAAGCCGAAGCAGCGGTAAGGAGAGGGTCGTGTTGGTGCCGAACTATCATCAGCAGCAAATCAGTAAAGGAAGCATTCCATCGATTCCTTATGCTTGGCCGTATGACGGAGAACTTGTGCCGGGTAAAACAGCACTGCTCGTGATCGACATGCAGACCGACTTTTGCGGCAAAAGCGGTTATGTGGATCGGATGGGATATGATTTGTTTACAACAGCACGAGCAATCGAACCGATCCGCCGGCTTCTCGACGTGGTGCGATCCATCCCCGGCTTTACTGTTATTTATACAAGGGAGGGACATCGTCCCGACTTATCAGATCTACCGGATAACAAGCGTTGGCGAAGCCGGCAGATTGGGGCGGAGATCGGATCTGAAGGGCGGGCAGGCCGCATATTGGTGAGAGGTGAGCCGGGCTGGCAGATCGTCCCCGAGCTCATGCCGCTGCCGGATGAAACGATCGTGGACAAACCCGGAAAAGGCGGCTTTTATGCGACAAGCCTGGATATGATCCTTAAAAATCGTGGGATTACACATCTCATATTAACCGGCATCACAACCGATGTCGGCGTACAGACGACGATGAGAGAAGCTAATGATCGCGGATATGAATGCTTGATTTTGGAGGATTGCACCGGTGCGACGGATATTAATAATCATGTTGCAGCGTTAAACATGGTTACGATGCAAGGCGGGGTGTTCGGGGCGGTATCAAGCTCGGATAAATTAATCGGCACGCTGCTCCGCCTGCAGCTGGAGCCCTCATCCCATGAGCGAACGGGGGAATTCATATGACGATAATCAAACCTATCTCCGTAAAAATTGACAAGCAGCGAAAAGGACGAGTAGAATCATGAATCAGAGTATGGAGTTGTCCCGTGCGCTGCCGTATGCTTATGCCTGCCGTCCTGAGCGGACGGCATTAATCATTATTGACATGCAGAACGATTTTTGTGCGCCAGGCGGATTTGGCGAACGTCTTGGCAATGACATCACGCCTACCCGGTCTATAATCCCTGTCATCTCGGATGTGCTGGCGGCGGCCCGCACGGCCGGGATGATGGTCATCCATACAAGAGAAGGCCACTTGGCTGATCTGTCGGACTGTCCGCCGTCGAAGCTGGCGCGCAGCAAAAAGCAGGGAGCCGGCATAGGTGATCCGGGGCCGATGGGGCGTATTCTCGTTAGAGGAGAGAAGGGCCATGATATTGTACCGGAACTAACGCCTGCAGCAGGGGAGACGATTATCGATAAGCCGGGTAAAGGGGCTTTTTATCAGACAAACCTGCAGGAGAAGCTTGAGGAGAAGAAGATCGAATCGCTTATTTTATGTGGAGTAACAACCCATGTTTGCGTACACACAACATTAAGGGAAGCTAATGACCGCGGATATGAATGTCTGGTGCTGGAGGATGCAACCGCTGCTTTCGACCCGGCGGATCATCAAGCGGCGATCCGCATGGTATGGCAGCAGGGCGGAATTTTCGGATGGACGGCAGTTTCTTCGGTATTTATCGAAGGGCTGCGCGGCAAGGACCGACCATAACAGCCTGGAAACAGCAGACGTGGTGCGGCATTCCCGGGAAAGGAGCGTAGAAGATGGAAGAGTTAATGGGACAAGGATTAACGGTGAAGGATCTTCTTACGATTCCCCATTTCAAAGAAGCGGTACTGCTTGGCGGGAGCTCCGGGCTTGAGCAGCTGGTGAGCAGGATTAATGTGATGGAAGTTCCCGATGTCGTGGATTGGGTGAGGCCCGGCGAATTTTTGATGACAACCGGCTATTCGTTCCGAAATGAGCCTGAGATCATGGAGACGCTCATTGCCGAGCTTGTTCAAAAGGGTGTAGTGGCACTGGGAATAAAAACCAAACGATTTGTTGACACCGTCCCGGAGACTGCAATAGCTGCAGCGAATGCTCATGGCCTGCCATTGATCGAGCTGCCTCCGGATACGGCATTTTCGGATGTGGTTCGTGAAGTAATGGAGCGGGTGCTGGTGGCAGAATCCCGTCATCTCTCTACACTCCAAAGCCGGGTTCAGCGTCTGTCTCACGTGCTGCTGCACGGGGACGGACTTTCTGCATTTTTGCATCATCTGCAGCTGCTCGTCAAAAATCCCGTTCTATTGCTCGATCCAAATAACAGATGGACGGCTTCGCCAGGGGCGGAGTACTTTTGCCGGCAAATCGAGGAAGCGCAGTGGCAGAAGCTGCGTGAGGACCGGACGCTGGAAACAGGATTTATCCAGATCGCTGACAGATATATACGCGTGCATATCTCGGCCGTCCCGGATAAACAGACTTACCCGTTCCTGCTCGTCATGATGGAGACCGAGCAGGAATACGGTATTGTAGATACATTAACGGTGAACTGGGCGAGTGAGTTTGTCGGTTTTGAGATTAGCAATGCCCAGGCCAGAAAACGTATTGAAACCAAATATATCGACCAGTTTATTCAGGATTGGATGGCGGGCCGGATTGTCTCGCCTGTGGATTTGCGCCTGCGGGCGGAAGCATGCGGCTGCCCGATTGATGACAGCTCCTCTTATGTCGCGGGCGTTGTTTCTTTTCATGATAAAAAGCCTGCCGTGAATGAGCTTCAGGAAATCGCCCGGCGTATGAATTGGGATGCCTCGGCGGGCAGCAATGCAGCCAGATGGACGGTTCTTGAAGAGGATCTGGCCGTCCTGTTTACATTGCGCGGACAAGATATGCCCGGCAGCGCTTTGGCGAGCCTTCGCCAGATATTCCCGGATCGGCACATCCAATTATGCCTGGGCAGAGAGGCGCCCGGTCAAAGTGAAGTGCCTGCAAGCTTCCGGGAAGCGAAAAGGGCTGCCGAGGTCAGCCTGGTATGCAAAGTGGCGGGCGAAACGTTGCACTATGGCGATCTGGGCGTGTACCTGCTGCTCTATCGCTTACAAGGAAGCGAAGAGCTGGAGGAATTCAAGCGTACATATCTGGAGCCGCTCCTCCAGTACGATGAGAAACATCAGGGCGCCCTGCTGAATACATTGCGAACTTACTTCCTGTGCAACGGAAACGCAAAGGAGACTGCGGAACGGCTGTTTCTTCATTACAACACCGTGAATTACCGGCTCGAGAGGATACGCGGCGAACTCGGATTGCGGCTCGACGATCCGGAGGTCAGGCTGCAGCTGCAGCTCGCGATCAAATTGTATGAAATCAAGGAGCATTAAAGAGTACGACGGCAGGCGATTTTTAGAGATGTACCGGGAATTTGTTATTTCAGCAGCTTAATAAATTCCCGCATGAAGCCTGGGAGATCCGGCCATGCACGGCCCGATACGAGATTTTTATGCGTATGAAGTTCTTTTTCGATATACGTCGCGCCGCTTGCGATAACATCCGGCTTACAGGAGGTGTATGCCGTGTACTCCCGGCCTTTCATCAGATCTGCGACGACAGTCAACACCTGCGCGGCATGGCAAATGGCGCCGACAGGCTTGTTCTGCTCAAAAAAATGGCGGACAATCTTTGGCAGGTCCGCATTCATCCGGATATATTCGGGGGCCCGCCCGCCCGGGATAATGAGTCCGTCGTACTGCTCGGGCTTTACATCGGCGAAAGCCATCTGCGAATCGAGCCCGTAGGCCAGCTTTTCCACAAAGGTCTCCATACCGGCTACAAAGTCATGCGTCACGGTTTGCAGCTTTTTGACTGATGGCGATGCAATCGTAACTTCCATTCCCTCTTCCAAACAACGGTAATACGGGTAAAATACCTCAAGCGCCTCAACCGCGTCTCCTGTCACAATTAATACTTTTTTACTCATGGACCGTACCCCCATTTTACATTTTTCAACCTTCATGCAGTAAGGCCAGATAAATATAGAATGACTAAAACCCGCCAAAACATACACGAAATAATAAAGGAGAGGAACTTGTAAACCCTCACGCTGAATATTTTTTGCGGCATTTCTCATAATACCAGTGTACACATTTAAATTTATTTAAGGGTGGGGTAGTGATGCAGCTTCAATTAGCATTAGATCTTGTTAATATTCCGGAAGCCATAGAGCTGGTAAAAGAAGTCGAGCCCTATGTTGATATCGTGGAGATCGGTACGCCGGTTGTCATTAATGAAGGTCTCCGGGCGGTTAAAGAAGTAAAGCAGGCCTTTCCTTCTATGACCGTGCTGGCTGACCTTAAGGTCATGGATGCGGCGGGTTATGAGGTGATGAAGGCATCCGAGGCCGGCGCGGACATCGTCACGGTGCTGGGAGCGGCGGAGGATATGACGATTAAAGGCGCAGTGGAAGAGGCCAAAAAACAAAACAAAAAGATCCTCGTTGACATGATCGGGATTAAGGATATCGAAGGACGTGCGAAGGAACTCGACGCGCTTGGCGTAGATTATATTTGTGTACACACCGGTTATGATCTTCAGGCGGTCGGACAAAATTCATTCGAGGACCTGACGAAGATTAAACGTGTGGTGAAAAATGCAAAAACGGCTATCGCGGGCGGCATCAAGTTAAGCATCTTGCCGGAGGTCATTAAAGCGAAACCCGATCTCGTCATCGTAGGCGGAGGCATTACCGGCGAAGCGGATAAAAAAGCAGCTGCTGCCGAAATAAAGAGATTAATTCAACAAGGGTAACAAAGGACATGTTGACAATCGGGTATGCAGCAGTAGTGCTGAAAGAGCTGAACCACGCGATCGGCCAGATTGCTGAGGAAGAAGCTGAAACTTTGGTGGACCGCATTCTTCAGACCAACAAGATCTTTGTAGCAGGCGCGGGCAGATCCGGTTTGATGGGGCGGGCTTTCGCCATGCGGATGATGCACATCGGGATGGAAGGATATGTGGTGGGCGAAACGGTAACGCCTAACCTGGAAAAGGGCGATCTGTTAATCGTCGGTTCCGGCTCGGGTGAGACAAAAAGCTTGTTAGCGATGGCGGAGAAAGCGAAAAGCTTGAATGGCGCTGTCGCAGCAATCACGATCTTCCCGGAATCGGCGTTGGGGAAATTGGCTGACATCACCGTCAAAATGCCCGGCTCCCCCAAGGATCAATCGGAAGGCTCTTATAAGACAATCCAGCCTATGGGTTCATTATTCGAGCAAACCCTTCTATTGTTTTATGATTCTGTCATATTGAGGCTGATGGAGAAACGGGGATTGAATTCCGAGACGATGTACGGCAGGCATGCCAATCTTGAATTCAGCAAGGAGATCTAAATAACGATAGGGCCGTCCCAAATGATTGAAAGGGCTGAGGGACGGCTCTTTTTCGTGCGGCCACTAAAAAAACATTCCCCGAAATGAAGCGTTGGATAGGCATCCCGGTACACTGCGGAATATCTTATAAAGTGAGTGACAGCAGCAGTGGAGACGGGAGGAGAAGTGAGAATGACGAATTCAGCCGGATTGCCGGTTTTTAAGAATGAGGCTTTTACGGATTTTTCGCTGCCTGTGAATCAAGCGCTTATGGAAGCCGCGCTTCGTAAGGTGAAGGCGGAGCTCGGCAGGGATTATCCGCTGCGGATCGGGGCGGAGAGAATCATGACCGGCGACAAGATCGTGTCGGTTAATCCCGGCAATATCAGCGAAGTTGTGGGGCGGGTCAGCAAAGCTTCCCTGGGATTAGCGGAGCAAGCGATGCAGGAGGCTCTGAATTCTTTTGAAGCATGGAAGAGGGTGCCTGCGGCCGAACGTGCAGGTTATGTATTTAAAGCCGCTCAGCTGATGCGCGAGAGAAAGCATGAATTTTCAGCGCTGATGATTGTTGAGGCAGGGAAAAATTGGGCGGAGGCCGATGCGGATACGGCCGAGGCGATTGATTTCATGGAGTTTTACGGCAGAGAAATGATCCGCCTTAGCCTTACGAATGAGCATCAGCCCTTAACGAAAATAGAAGGCGAGGACAATCGTTTGGCGTATATTCCGCTAGGCGTGGGAATCGTCATTCCGCCCTGGAACTTTCCGTTAGCGATCTGTGCAGGGATGACGACAGCTGCCATTGTCTGCGGCAATACAGTCGTACTAAAGCCATCGTCGCTTACACCGGTTATCGCCCATAAATTTGTGGCATTAATGGAGGAAGCAGGGCTGCCTTCGGGGGTCATCAATTTCGTACCGGGAAGCGGGGCTGAGATCGGCGATTTTTTAACGAAACATCCGAAGACGCGGTTTATCAGCTTTACTGGCTCTAAAGAAATAGGACTTCGCATCCATGCTTTGGCGTCCCACACGGCAGACGGCCAGAAATGGATGAAGCGCGTCATTGCGGAAATGGGCGGCAAGGACGGCATAGTCGTTGACGAAACCGCAAATGTAGAACAAGCGGCCAAAGCGATCGTCGCATCGGCATTCGGCTTTCAAGGACAGAAATGCTCAGCCGGATCCCGGGCGATCATTGTTGAAGCGGTCTATGATAAGGTTGTTCAACTGGTGAAGGAAGAAACAGAAAAGCTCTCTGTCGGCCTGCCCGAATTGAATTGCCCGGCTGGACCGGTATCAGACCGGCAAGCCTACGACAAGATTATGGACTACATCGAAATCGGCAGACGGGAGGGCCGTCTTCTCACCGGCGGAGACAAAGCTGAAGGGAATGGGTACTACATTCAGCCTACTGTGTTTGTGGATGTCGACAGTAAGTCGCGCATCATGCAGGAAGAAATATTCGGCCCTGTTCTGGCGATCGGCAGGGCGAAGGATTATAAAGAGGCAATCGCCATGTATAATGATACTGAATTTGGTCTGACAGGGTCCTTTTTCTCCCAAGATGAAGCACACATACATTACGCGCTGGATGAAATGTTCTGCGGCAATCTTTATATTAATCGTAAATGTACGGGAGCCCTGGTAGGCGTCCATCCGTTCGGAGGCTTCAATATGTCGGGCACAGACTCCAAAGCAGGGGGATATGACTATCTGCTGCTGTTCACGCAAGCGAAGCTGACATCGAGAAAAACGTAAATATGGAAGAGGAGTATCTATCTAGGCCAGCTTGGAGAAAGCCGTATTCACGCGATTCGTAAATCGCAGGGATACGGCTTTCTCATATCTTCCGGGAAACGATGAATTCTTGTCCTATTTCACCTGATACCGCCATATAATCTATCAATGTAAACAAACCCGTTCAGGAGGTTGTTATAGATGAGAGGCTCCTTGTTTAAGAGAGTGGCGGTAGTGGCGATCTGCACGGTGATATTTCTTCTGTGGCTGCAGACAACGGAGGAGCTTTATGTAGGCAGTGCTGCGGGTGTAGCGGAAGAATCCAGCGCGGGGGCGGGAGACACGATCACTGTCATCGGTCAGATCGGAGCTGCCCCAAGTGTTAGGGGTGAGGCGTTTATTCAGCCGGCCAAAGCAAAAGTCGAAACAGAAACCGAAGCCGAGAGGATGCCAGCCGCAGCGCACAATAAGCAATGGGGTAATGGCGATCCAAACGGCGGGGATCCGGCACAGCCGACGGTCTATTTGACCTTTGATGACGGCCCTAGCAAATGGACACCGCAGGTACTCGATATATTGCAAGAACACGGGGTAAAGGCTACTTTTTTTGTATTGGGCAAATTGGTAGAGGAGCGGGAGGAGACGGCACGCCGCATCGTCAGCGAAGGCCATTCCCTTGGCAATCATACCTACGATCACGAATACACAAAGCTGTATGGGAGCAGCTTCCTTGGCTTCTGGGAACAAGTACAACAGACCGACGAGGCGATATTCCGGGTTACCGGTGAACGGGTGCGGATTTTACGGGCACCGGGCGGCACGTTTAGCAATTTTGATGCCCTCTACTTTTACTATATGCAAGAAGCCGGTTACGAAGTTCACGACTGGACGATGGATTCCGGCGATTCGAAACGGCGTGGCGTGCCTGCGCAGGAAATTATCAATAATGTGAAAAAGGCGAAGCTCACCCATACCGTTAACCTGCTTATGCATGACAGCGCCGGCCATCAAGAGACGGTCAAGGCCCTGCCTGAAATTATCCGGTATTTCAAAGATAAGGGTTACCGTTTTGCAGCTTTGACGGATCAGGTGAAGCCGGTTACGTTTCGCGTGGGAAATATAAAGTGGGACCGGAGCCCTTCGGAGCGCCAGCATGAGCAGATCTTGGACATGATTAGAAAGGCCGATTCAAGCGGGTATCAGGCACCTGCGGTCAAGCCGAATGCGGCTGCTGCCGCGATGGCGAAAGAACCGCCGAAAATGGACGAGCGGGAGTGGATCGCATTACGTGATTGGGCGCGGGGGAAAGGTACTGTGATGTGGGATCCGGCATCCAAAACGGCTGCATTAACATTGAACGGCGCAGCATTACTTTTCCATCCGGGAGCCGGGAATGCGGCATGGGTGGAATCCGGCCGGACGGAGGCCTCTGTTGACCTGCCAATCAAGTTCACCGACAACCGGTGGTATGTACTGAAAGCGCAGGCGGATGCGCTCGCAGCTGAGTTGGAAACATAACTGCCCACAGCCGTGAAAGACTGTGGGCAGTATGAAATGAGGATATGCTTGTTACGATCAACTGACCGCCATTTGTATTATTTTCTCCTGTCCTTTTTACCTTTCGCGGAGCGCTCCTTAAGAATCACGGCATACGTGCCGTTGCCGCTGTTCCAGAAAGAGGCTTCGGTTCCCTTAATTCGGTGAGGGACAGCGTGAATCTTTTCGGATTCCGGTTCGAGCATGATAACGGCTGCATCTGAGGAAGGCGGCTCTGTCAGCCGGATGATTCGCTCCACATAAGATTTGACCGGTTTTGGAGTCAGGAGTGTTTCTCCCTTGTCGTTTACTAGTGTCATAGAGAAGGCATACAGCGGTGATAACAGCTCCATATCACCTTCTGAAGGTTTTGGCATGAGCTCCGCTGATTGTTCCGTGACATTCATTCTGAGATGATAGCTGCTTGCTGATTCTCCAAGCGCCGCGGACCACTGCTTGAGTGGCAGCCGTCCCGGCTTCAAGGTCCACTCGGCTTGCCCCGTTTGAATCTGGACAGAGGCATTGCCTTTTGCGTTCTCTAGTGCTGCCAATGGGAGGACAACGGTGCGTTCCGCCACGATCCTTACCGTTTTATAGGTGTCCAGTATGTTCTGCAGAAGCTCCGCATCAAGCGGCTGCTCTTCGATTGCTGCTGGTATTCGAATGGTATTCTCGTCCACTTCAGGAACAGGCATCGTAACCTCTATCAATACCGGACCGGCATTCAGTGTCCGGCCATCCAGTGTTACTGCCGCCGTAATGCTTGCTGTACCTGGCGCTACGCCGGTCAATTGATCGCCGTTCACCGACACAATGCCGGAATCGCTTGAGGTGTACGTGATCGCCGCACCGCCCAGCAACGCCTGCTTGCCATTCTTTTGCATGACGGAGACAGAGGCTGATGTGCTGCTGCCCACTTCTACTGAACCTGCTCCGATGGTCAATGCTGCGCTCTCCAGTTGAACCGGAACTTTATGCAGCTTGCTGCCCTGCGCATAGAACAGACTGCCGTCCGGGCTTTGTGTCATCAGATTGACTGTTCCCGGAATGACCTGCTTGGAGCGCAGATCCTTCGGATCGATCGCCATCAGTTTGCGTCCGATGGTCGAATAGATGAGACCGTCGTCTCCCCAGCGGATATAGTAAGGCCTATATTTACTTGTATTAAATGGCGAGCTTGTGATGACCTTGCTCTTCACAATCGTAAGCGTCTCCGGATCCATAGCGAACAGTGCTGCGTCATACCCGGCGCTCTGGCTGACAAATCCGTCAAGAATCCCCCAGATGAGACCGTCCGGTCCGACAGACAGCTCCCCGATCAGCTTGACTTCACCGCTAACCCCGGGAATCCGAGGGGTGAACACGTTTGTCACCTGCCTGGTCTGGGTATCGAACACAAACAGCTTGGCTTCGGGCTCGCTTGGATTGACGCCTAAGCCTCCCCATATCGAAGTGCCCCCGTATATTTTTCCGTCGTGGTAGGCCAGCCCGAACAGGCTCTGGTTCGGTACGATATTCCGGAAGGTTTCCGATTGAACTTGAATACTGTTATCGGCGGGATTGACGGTTTCCTCCAGGATGGTCAGCGCACCGCCAAGCTGGCCGTAAGAAGGGAAGGTGCCGATAAACAGCTTGCCGTCTCCGGATGTCATCGTGAATGGCCGGTCTTGGTTATCTTCAATGTCCAGCACCATGCCGGGGTTACCCTCGCCCAGCTCGTTGTAATTGAGCGGCTTGCTCATATCAAGCCGGTACATCACAGCGCCGCTGTACGTACCGAAGTAGGCGGCCTCCCCTAGAAATCCTATGCCTTCAGGCTGATGGAATTCTTTATTGTTGTAGATGAACTCTCCGCGCTCAAGATCATAAATGCTCATTCCTCGCTGGTATCCTCCGATATACAGATACCGTCCGTCCGTTTCCATAACATTAGCCGCTGTTGCCGAGGCCGGAACTTGTGCGGAGTGCTCCGCATATTGCTTGGACTGCGGATCATACAGGAACGATTCCCCGAATGCGGCCATACCGGCAAGCACCTGTCTACCGGCAAGCGGGCCGCTGTCCGGGGTGATCCAGGCGTGCGCTTTTACTGCAGTGTCATCCGGTAATTCCGGAATGCCATCAATACGCGTCGCTGTATTATCGGCGATATTGTATACGTACAGATCGCCCCTAAGCTTGTAATAGATCAGATTCGGGTTGTCGGGCGAAGGCGGAGCAATCTTCGTCTGGAATTCGAGTGTCGTCACATGCGCGCCGGTTGCTTCGTCCATGACGTAAAGCTCGTTGCCGCTGTAAGCAAACAGCTTGCCGCCGTAGATATCGACCTCGGAGATGGTTCTGTTCGTTCCGGATTTGGCTGGAATAACGATCTCGGTAATTTCCTTTGTCTGACGGTTATAGCGCATAAGATGGGCGCTTGTGCCGATCCCGACATAGACGTAATCGTCTGTCACGCCTAATCCTCTGGCATACTGCTGCCCTGCTTTCATCACGCCCAAATCGAGGAAGGTATTGGAGGCGATGTCATATTCAAACACGCGCCCAAGATTCGTATTGGAATACGTGCTGCCGTAGATTTTGCCGTCTCGGCTTGCTTTCAAGTCAAATACCTGTTTGTTGGACGGATTAACGCCAAGCGCTTCAATTCTTTGTTCGGCGACAAGGTAACGGTACAGCGTCCCGTTCGAGCTGAAATACATATTGCCGTCCGAGCCCTTGGCTATCGCCCAGATTGTATCGGCCGATCCGGAGATGGGCTGTGTAAATTTGAGGGCGCCTGTTGAAGCGTCAACGACATGAAAGGACACAGGCGAACCGACCGTTGTCAAATAGTGCTCCCATCTTCCGTCAGGTCCGATGCCGTAAGCCGCGGATTGGGACAGCGCATAGGATACCGCATCACCGATCATAACCGGCGGATCGTAAGGCACCTCAAGCGGTGTGCTCGTATCGACCTTTTGCTCCAGCTTCACATCATCGATATAAGCTCGCGTATCTGTGCCTGCCGCGCCATAATAGAAGGTGATTTGAGCAAATTCGGCGTCAGCCGGCGCGATGCCTTCGAGCGTTACATTGTCCCATACGCCGACCTTATTAGCCAGGATGCTGTTCGAGCTGCTGCTTAAATCTGCGCTGGAGCCTGCTTTTTTGTACCTCAGGTAGACTCTTACGCTTTTGGATTCAACATAGACACTTGTAGTTACGCGGTAGGTTCCGCCTGCTGTGATTGGAATCAATTCACTGGCAACCTCGAGTGATTTTGATGTCGAGTGGTCAGCCATATACAAGCTGTTCAAACCGGATGCAACGCGTTCCTGGCGAACGCTGACCTCAAGCCCGTCCGATGGCATGGCGGGATTTGCCGTCCATCCTAGATAACTGTCCGCAGACTGTTCAAAACCTCCATTAGGCACTGCGATCGGCTCATAAGTGACATTTTCTGCGCGGGCTGTCTGTGCTGCGGGAAACAAAGCCGGCACGGCCAATGCCGCGCTGAGCAGGATCGCGGTTAACCGTTTCCATTTCATGACCATTAACCTCCTTCAAATGTGCTCTCCCTTATTATTCAATCGAATACATGGATGCAATTGGAAGAGAAATCGATTTGTTATCAAGACTAGCCTGCAAATATTTCCTTTGTCAATGGAAGAAATGACCATTAACCTCGTTAAATTGATTAAAAAATTCAAAAATTCGTTCGTTTTAAAGGAAAAATGTGATATTTAATTTTTTTTTTCTCTAAATAGCTGTTATAGAATCCTCTCCACAGAACCTTTAGATTTTCTTCTTTTTGTTAAGATTGCATTATTTTCTTGGCTTGCCTTCTCAAGCATAATAAACGCAGAAAGCGCATTCGGCATTACTTATCTCACCAAAAGGAGTCCTAAGCATGAAAGTGACACAGGCACATGCCAACAACCCCCGAACCTGGAAAACGATTGTCAAGGACTGGGATCTCTATCTCATGCTTGTTCCAGGAATGATGTTCCTCTTCCTGCTGAAGTACACGCCAATGTACGGATTAATCATTGCTTTTCAGGATTTCAGCATCTTTAGAGGGATCGGAGGAAGCCCGTGGGTAGGTTTGAAACACTTTGAGAGGCTTATTGCAAATGACCAATTTCTGAATGTATTAATCAACACGATATTGATTAGCTTCTACAAGCTGATCTTTTTGTTTCCGGCACCGATTATCGTGGCTGTACTGCTCAATGAAATTCGGAAAATGATGTTTAAGCGCATTGTGCAATCGGTCATCTATCTGCCGCATTTTATTTCCTGGGTTATTATCAGCGGCTTGTTCATCAACATGCTCTCGCTGACTGACGGCATCGTCAATACCGTAATTGAATGGCTGGGCGGGGAACGCATCGCATTCTTTATGAACCAGAGTGCATTTCGTCCGCTGCTTGTCGTTACGGAAGGGTGGAAGGAAGTCGGCTGGGGTACGATCATTTACCTGGCGGCGATCGCATCGATCGATCCGCAGCTGTATGAAGCGGCCAAAATGGATGGCGCGAATAAATTTCAGCAGATGATCCATGTTACACTTCCCGGCATTTTTTCCACGATTGTACTGATGTTTATTCTGCGGCTCGGAAATATGCTGGAGGCGGGCACGGAGCAGATTCTCGTCATGTACAATCCGGTCGTCTATGACGTGGCCGATGTCATCGGAACGTATGTGTACAGGGTCGGAATCGGGGCATCCGATTACAGCTTCTCTACCGCGGTCGGCATGTTTGAGTCCGTTGTCGCTTTTGCGCTGGTCGTATCCGGCAACGCGATGTGCAAAAAGTTTCTCGGAAGGAGCATCTGGTAATGGAACTGACAAAACCGGCCTTGAAACGGCGCGATAAGCAAAATCTCATCAAAGAATCGTTCGGAGAACGGGTGTTCAATGTTCTCAATTACAGCTTCTTTATCGTACTTGGCATCATCACGCTGTTCCCGTTTCTCAATGTCATTGCGAAATCATTCAGCAGTGAAGCGGCAGTGGTGTCGGGCATCGTAACGGTCTTTCCCATTGATTTTCAGGTCGGCACCTATGAACTGGTGCTCGGCAACACGCAGTTCCTGAATTCCTTTAAAATAACGATCTTAGTCACGGTCGTCGGCACCTTCGCTTCGCTGCTCATGACGGTATTAGCCGCTTATCCGCTGTCCAAGCCGAACTTGAAATTCAGGAAGCCGCTGCTGCTGATCTATGTGTTCACGATGCTGTTTAACGGCGGCATCATTCCAACGTACCTGGTCATGCGCGAGTTGGAGCTCGTGAACACGATCTGGGCGCTCTTTGTTCCAGGCCTGATCAACGTCTTCTATATGCTGATTGTCAAAAATTTCTTCGAAGCCCTTCCGGACAGTCTGGAGGAATCGGCTAAGCTCGACGGCGCTTCGAACATGAGGATTCTGTTCAGCATTATTCTGCCGCTATCGAAGCCGGTACTGGCTACGGTTGGACTTTTCTATGCGGTATTGCTGTGGAATAGTTACTTCAACGCGATGATCTATATCACCTCGCCGGAATTAAAGACGCTGCAGCTCTATTTGAAGGAATTGATCGCATCTACGCAAGAGGTGCTGACCACCGCAGGACAGATTGACGTTAACCGCGATTTGAATCAGGCTCCTGAAGCCGTTCGTGCAGCCTCGATCGTGACGGCTACGATCCCGATTCTGCTTGTGTATCCGTTTTTGCAGAAGCATTTTGTCAAAGGCGTGCTCGTCGGCTCTGTAAAGGGCTGAATAACATGTAATAAATCCCTTTCATTTCCACATTTTTACCTTGTGGGGATGAAGGGTTTTTCTGTTATCATAGGCTTTATTACACAGGCTGTATTATACAGAGTTTGGGGGCGGGAACTTGATTAAAGCGATACTTGTTGATGATGAGCCCATGACAAGAAACGGGCTGCGGCGGTTTGTGGATTGGGGACGGATCGGGATCGAGATTGCCGGCGAAGCGGAGGATGGCATTGAAGCGTATGAGCAATTCATTCTGCTGCGGCCGGAGCTTGTATTATGCGATGTCCGGATGCCCCGTATGGACGGGATCGAATTCGCGCAGCGAATCCGCCAGATTGATCCGGATTGCAAAATCATCTTCTTAAGCGGTTACAACGATGTCGAATATTTAAAATCCGCAATTAAGCTGAAAGCCGTTGATTATATGCTCAAACCGATTCAGATGGCTGAGCTGGCCGAATTGCTGGAAGAAACAGTGAAGTCCATTCGTGCATCTAGATCAGAACAGCAGGAGCTGGATGCGATGCGGGATCAATTTGACCGCAGCAAGCCGGAGCTGATGGAGCGGCTGCTGAAGACCATTCTGCAGCTTTCTCCGGTTTCCGGGCCCGGGTATGAAGCGATCGAAGAGGACATAACACGGCTGCAGGCTTCCTTTCCTCTGAAGGGTTACTATCAATGCATCGTATTCGGCTTTCAAAACGACGATGCAAGGCTGCGTTGGAAGGAGGAGGCTGGTGCTGAAGCGGCTTCGGCCGGGCTGCCCGCGTTGACCGCCTTGGTGGACGGCATCGGGATCGCTTGTGTGGCGCTGTCCTCGCAGCGCAATGACGACCGGCTCGGCATGTGGTTAAACCGCTTGACCAGGCGCAAAGGGCAAGAAGAACAGCAAGGGGTTGTCGCCGGGGCCGGGGATGCGTTCCCTCATTTGAACGGCTGCGGGACTTCTTATGAGCAAGCTTTAAAAGCTCTTTCCCATCGATTTTACAGAGGCTGGAACACAGTGATCTGGTATAACAATCTGCCGACGGACAGCCATCAGTCGGGTTTATTTGATAAACAAGCCTTTATCAGGTTTGAGGAGCTGCTTAGAGGCAAGCAGCTGCAGGCGGCCGCGCAATGGCTGGACCAGATCATCAACGAGCTGCTGTTGTTTACCCCGATGGACGTGGAGGCTGTGCGCAAGAAGCTGTTCCGCTGGTACGTGGCGATGACCCGGGTTTACTCGGAAACGATGTGGGAATTCGAGAACGACCAGTTATGGGCGACAATGTTCGTCTCCGGCGAGCTGTATACGATCCGCAAATTTATGATGCACCGGCTGGACATCATTCAGGAAGCGCTGGAGCAGACGGATTCAAGCGACAAGACAGTGATTCGCGACATCATCCGGTTCATTCAAGAGAACTATAACAAGGATGTATCGATTAATACGGTGGCGGGCCATGTCCATCTGGCCCCGACCTATATGTGCATTTTGTTTAAGAAAGAAAAGGGCGTATCGATCAACGATTATATTACCCAATACCGGATTGAACAGGCCAAGCGGCTGCTGCGCGACCGGAAGCTGAAGCTGTATGAGGTATCGGCACAGGTTGGCTATCAGGATGCCAATTATTTTGCCAAGGTGTTCCGCAAACTGACCGGGGTCATTCCTTCGCAATACCGGGATACCCTCCAGGAAGACTGATGAAGCTGGAGAATGTGCTTCGCCAAAAATTGTCGCGCGTCCGGATCAAAACGAAGCTTATGCTGGTATTTTTAGCTCTGATCTTTATCACGGTCGGATTGGTGTCCCTCATTATTTACCAAAATACAATCCGCATCCTGGAAAACCGCGTCGAGCAAACGACTGAACGGGCGATCAATCAAGCTAACTCGTTCCTCTCATACAAGCTCAGCAATGTAAAGGACGTTTCCAGTATATTGTTTATGAACACCGAGCTGAACGATACATTGAACGCCGGGAAAGCGGGCACATCGCTGAGCAGGCAAATCGATGACTATCATAAAATATTGAATATTTTAAGGTCGGCCCAAAACAGCCGTGAAATCTACAGCATCCGGCTTTATGTGAAATCCAGCAGTATTTATACACGGGAAAACAGCGCGATTTTTGCCTTGTCCAAGATCGAACAGGAGGCTTGGTACAAAGAGATGCTGGTCAATTCGGAAGGGATCTACTGCCGGTCGACCTATGAACATGATTATTACGGAGAACGGGGCAAGCAAAATATTGTATCCTGCGTTCGTCCACTGTATTCGAATGGATTCGGCGGAGAAGTGTTGGGCGTCCTGTCGATTGATATTCTGGAAGACACGTTCCAACAGATCATTAAAGAGACGCAGATTACGACAACCGGCAAGGTCTATCTGGTGGATAAAATGAACCGCGTCATCTCCAGCGACGACCCGTCCGATATCGGTCAGGCCGTCGATGAGGTCGATATGCGGTCTCATATTGTGATAAACAAGCGAATTGACGGGACAAGCTGGGGACTGGTTGCCCACATTCCGATGGAAGAAATCTATGCGGAGAGCCGCCAATGGTCTTATCAGTTATATGCCGTATTATTTGTCGTTACCATTTTCGGAGTGACGCTGGCCGCAGCTTTTTCGGAGGGGCTGACGCGCCGGATCGGGCCGCTGCTGCAGCAGATCAAGAAGATTGAATCGGAGAATTGGGATTCGCATACCCCGGTGACCTCGAATGATGAGATCGGTGTATTGCAGTCTCATTTAAATCAGATGAGCGAGAATATGCGCCGGTTGATTCAGGAGAAATATAAGACAGAAGCAGAGAAGAAAGCGGCACAGCTGCAGGCGCTGCATGCGCAGATCAACCCGCACTTCCTGTACAACACGTTGGATCTGATCCATTGGATGGCGATGGATAAGGGCGCGGGCGAGATCAGCGATGTTGCCGGCCAGCTGTCGAGTTTCTTCCGGATCAGCCTCAGTCAAGGGCGTGACGTCATTCCGATCATTGATGAGCTGGAGCATGTAAGAACTTATCTGGATATACAAAACCGCCGCTTTGGCGGGCAGATTGATTATACGATCGATGCGGATCCTGAGCTTCTTCAGTTGAAAACGGTCAAGCTGATTCTGCAGCCTGTCGTCGAAAACGCGGTGCTGCATGGCATCCGGGAGAAGCGGGGCAAATCAGGCTGCATTCGAATTACATGTTATTTACATGGGGATAAGGTTGAATTTACCGTTGAAGATGACGGAGTGGGAATAAGCAAACATAAACTCAATGAGCTGAACAGCGACTCGCTGAATACAGGCTACGGCATCCGCAACGTGAAGGACAAGCTGAAGCTCTATTTCGGTAAAGATTCGGAGGTAACCTATGAACCGGCTGAACAAGGCGGTACCCGGGTCCGAATCCGCATTCCGGTTACCTTGGAGGATATAAAGCCCAGGGAGATGGGCGAGGAAGCATATCAGGACAACAAAGCAAGCATCTAAAGACAAATACAGACACGCGGGCGCGTGATAAGCTTGAAATCAGGAAAAGAAAACACTTTCATAAATGGGGGAGATACAGTGAACAAGAAATTAAGTATCGGTATCGTCTGCGTATTGATCTTGGCCATGCTCGCTGCTTGCGGCAGCAATAACGGGTCATATAACGGGAACAGTAACCCGGCAACTGGCAACGGCGGAGCGTCCGCGGAGCAGGAGAAGCCTGTTCTGAAGCAGCTCGGCTTCCAACGGAACTTCGATCCCAACAAGGATCCGGTTGCCGCTTTCCTGGAGGAGAAGACAGGTTACAAAGTGGAGTATGAAACGCTGCCGCTTGAGAACCCGGATGACAAGCTGAATCTGTTAATGGCCAACAACGAGCCGTATGACATCGTTAAGCTCTCCGGCGCACAATACAATCGCCTTGCTGTTCAAGGCGCGCTCGAACCGCTGGATGAGCTGCTTGCGCAGCATGGTCAAAACTTGCTGAAAGAAACACCGGCTGAGTTTTTCGAGAACGCTAAAGTAGATGGTCAAATCTATGGTATTCCGGAGAAACATCCGCGCGGATTTGTCGGCAGTGCGCTTGCGATACGCCAAGGGCTGCTCGATGAGCTGAATATGCAGGTTCCAACAACAATTGATGAGTTCTATAACTTGTTAAAAGCGATTAAGGAACAAAAGGGTATTGTGCCTTTAACCGGATTTGAAAGTATGATCCCTGAAATTTCCGGTGCTTTCGGTGTAGTAACAAGCTTTGACGTTCAAGACGGCAAATTGATTCACCGCCTGGAAGGGCCGGGAATGAAAGAGTATCTTGCATTTATGAATAAGCTCTATAGTGAAGGGTTGATCGACCCTGAATGGCCGGTGAACAAACCGGAGACAATTCAACAAAAGTTTGCGACCGGCAAAGCCGGCATCATGACGTACGGATGGGGAATTGCGCCTGCTGTAACCGAAGCGCTCAACAAGAACATTCCGGATTCGAAAATTACGCTGATCACCTCCTTGAAGGGTGAGGACGGACAAATCGGCAACTGGATTCAGGGAGGCGGCGTCAGCTGGTATATCGCGATACCTAAATCCTCCAAAAATAAAGAAGCAGCTATGAAATATATGAACATGAAGGTGGAGCCGGAGCTGTTCAAGGAGCTGGCGATCGGTGAAGAAGGCGTCCATTATACGAAAGAGAGCGACGGGAAGATGTTTCCGGTTCTGCCGGCATTCAATGAGGCGCGAGGCAACTCCGACTGGTTCATGACCAGCACCGATGCTTCGGAATTCGAAGAGCTCTGGATGCTTCGCGTACGCAAGGATGCTGTGCTGTACGCAACCTTCGAGGAAATACAGGAGAAGCAGCTCTCCTTTTCGAAAAGCGACCCTACACTGCTTGCGCCGCCGCTGCCGGTTGTTGCCAACAATCTGCAAAAGCTGAACAAGGCGGAGAACGATTATGTGATTAAGGTTATGGCCGGCGCTGAAACGCTGGATGGGTATGATAAATTCGTAGCGGATTGGAAATCGCAAGGCGGTGCCGATTTGCTGGCTGAGCTGTCGGCTTGGTATGACGAATCGCAGAAATAATGAAGCTGAAGCCGGGATGGCAGCATCCCGGCTTTCTTCTATATAAATACCTAAAGATATTCCTTGTTTTCGTAAGATCCTATGGATGACTGACCGGCTGTTTCTGAGGTTAAATAGAAGGATAGAATTGTGTTCAGCTTAGAGAAGGAGGGTTTTGTTATGCCGTCTATTGCTGCTGCAGTACATCCTGCCGGTACAGCTGGTTTTGATAAACGCTATTTAGAGCGTGCAATTACGCTGAGCCATGTTACGCTCTATCAGGTGCGTGACTGGTGCGGTTACGAGCTGGAAGGACGCTCCACAGCACAGGCACACCTGCTGATCTATATGCTGTCCGGGAACGGCATGGCAGCGGTTGATGGACACCGGGTCCATCTGCCGCAGCGGCATTTCATCCGGGTCGAGCCGGGTCGAAGCTATCGGATCGATACGGCAGAACGTTCGAATGAGGCGATGAGACTCGTGTCCGTGGAGGTGCAGCCGGTAACCGGGAGTAAGCGTCTGGCAGCCGTTTTTCAATCAGGCACAGACAGCCAGGCGATACATGATACGGCAGGCATGGACGAACTCTTCTTTGAGCTGATGCAGGAATTACAGATACATGACCGTTATACACAGACGATGCTGGATAGCCTGATCAACCGGATGATTGTCCAGATGGGCAGATTAATAGACGGGGCTGTCAGTACGGCAAACGGCAAACAGAGGGTATTAAATAAGAAAGAACTCGTCTACCAGACGGTGCAGTACATTGACCGGCATATTGAACATATTGACGAGCTTGGCCAGGTCGCCGAGGAATTAGGATACAGCTATTCACATCTGTCGCACGCGTTTCGGGCGGAGATGGGCGTTCCCCTGCAGGTGTATTGGGTGAAGCGCCGTATGATGAGGGCGATGAACAGGCTGCAAACCGGGCGCTGCAGCATTACGCAAATATCCGAGGATTTGAGCTATCAATCGATTCATTCCTTCAGTAAAGCATTTAAAAAGGTGACCGGCTTTACGCCGTCTGAATATCAGAGTCTCTATGGAAAAGGATCGGGTTATAGATAGATTCATATTTGATCATTATGGTTGTTGAATATGATTGAAAAATGCAGAATAAATATTTTTTAGCGCATTTCTTCCCTTTGGTCTATAATAAAATGGAACTTCTGTACCTGCCTCCCAGTTTACCTTGATCTTTTGGTAGGGTTAATAGGCTTGGTGTAGGTGAGAAGCGGGGAGGCTTTATGCCGCCCGTAAAATCAGAATTATGTATAGAAAAGGGTGGAATGATGAACAAAATCACCATGCTGCAAAATCCCAGCGTCATTCGCCGGGTGTTCACATCATCCGCATTGGAGAGACTTTCAGCGATGGCAGGGGAACTCGCCGTTCCTTCTGAACCATTGGGAGAAACACCCGAAGCGGCGGAACATTTTATCCGGAATGCCGATGTTGTCATCACTTCATGGGCAAGTCCGGCATTATCTCAAAACCTGCTCGACTTGGCCCCGAATTTAAAATTGGTCCTTCATGCGGCAGGCTCGGTGAAACCGATTATTACCGATGCTTTATGGGAGCGAAGAATCCCTGTCATCTCAGCAGCTTCCGTACTCAGCAGAGGGGTTGCTGAAACGGCACTGGGCCTGACGATCATGACGTTGAAAAATGTATGGGAAGTAACCGCACAGACACGTGCCGGAAATTGGTGGAACAACCGGGCGGATGAGGTGCGTGAACATATACGGGAGATGTATGGCGTAACAATCGGTGTCATCGGGGCCGGTCAGGCAGGAAGACATTATATGGAACTGCTGCGCCATTTTCGGGTGAACATCCTCCTTTATGATCCAACTGTGTCCGTCCAGGAAGCCGCAGCATTGGGTGCGCAATCCGTCTCCTTGGAGCAGTTAATGGAAAGCTCGGATGTCGTTATGGTGCTTGCGCCTGAGATACCGCAGACATATCACATGATTAATGAAGAAAGGCTGTTCATGATGAAAGACGATGCCGTGCTCATTAATCTGGCGCGAGGGTCGCTGGTTGATGAAGATGCGCTGGGCAAACGGCTTGAATCCGGAAAGCTAAAGGTGATTCTGGATGTTACCGAACCTGAACCGCCTCCGGCTGATCACTGGCTCCGTAAGCATCCGAATGTGATGCTGACAGGGCATATTGCAGGGGCGGTTAATAATGGCCTGTTATCCATCGGCGATTTTACCGTGGATGAATTACAGCGTTTTTACGCAGGAGAACGTTTGATTGGAGAAATTGATCCAACCCGTCTACATATGTTGGCTTAGGAGGATGTATATGAAAATCGCTATATTTGTGAACAGTCATCAGTCTCTTCGATTGTCGCCGGTTGAAGAGGCAGACCGCTTTGCCTGGATGGATCTGGATACGATTGCATTGGGAAATTACGATGCGGTGTTCCTTATTGGTTCACCGACACTCGATAAGTCTTCAGTCCTGTCGCCTGAGGCTTGCGCCAAGCTGTGGGCATTCGCAGAACAGGGCGGACGTATCTATGCGGAGCTGGTGGAAGCGTTTGATTTTTCAAGCTCCCGCTTATTCGGATGGAAGCAGGATTTTCAGGCTACGCGAAGAACGATCGAAAAACTGCGGAACGACCGTGATATTGAGGGAATGGCGGCGGGAGAATTGCTCGAATGGTCGGGCCCGATGCTGCGCGGCTTTACATTTGATTCCGAGGTTAAACTCTCCTTTGGCGTCTATCAAGAGACGCACAGAAGCGAGGAAAGAGGGGGAGGCGCACTTCCGGGGCTTATCGTTCGCAGGCTTGGGGCAGGTACGGTCGTATACGCCGCGTTCTCTTTGTTTTCCTGCAGTGATCCGGAAACGTTGAGGCCATACAGCCGGTGGGCACCGTTTATCCAGCATTTGGCGGAAGAGACTGGCCTTCCATTACGAATGTGGGCGCCGCTGATTGGCATGGGAGGTCATGTAACGGCCAGACAATCGGTAGAGGCGAACCTCGACTGGTTCATCAGCTCGGGCATGCTGCCAAGTGCCGATGGCTCAAAAGGCGTGTATGAGAATATTCATTCCGTCACAGCGAAGCTCTCCCCCGACCGCCGGCCGGATTGCCATGCGCATACGGCGCTGATGTTTCATTTATATGGCAGATGGAAAAATGACGAAAAGTGGCTGGCGGCATCCGATCATCTGCTTCACTATTTGTTTGAAGAGGGTTTCCAGGATATGGATCCGTTATCGCCTTCCTACGGATTTTTCAAGTGGTACGATTTCCCGGGCGCTTATCCGCATCAGCTGTTTACCGATGATAACGCTTGGGTCTGCTTTGTGCTGTTGTATCTGTACCGCAAGACCGGTAAAGAAATTTACCGGGAACGGGGGATGCTCGTGGCGGAAGGGCTGCTTTCGACGCAGCGGCCGGATGGGCTCCGCCCGAACTGTCTTACGCGCGGGCAGCTTGCGGAGCTCGGAAGAGCGGGAGTACGAGAGCTTGAGCCAAGCTTGAATCCGCATTTTGAGAGCATCACCCATGCGGCGTTTATTCAAGCCTATCTGGTAACCGGAGAGAATGCGTACCTGGAAACAGCGGTGACCGGCGCCCGTACGCTGCTGGCCAGACGGGACGAGTTCAAATTCATGTATAGCCGTACATCCGGGTTGACGAGGCTGCTGCTGCCGCTTGGATTTTTGGCTGGGCATGACCATACAGGCGAGCTTGAAGCGGGACTTCGTCAGACGGTGGAATATTTAACCGCGCATCAGCATTCCCTCGGCGGCATTGAGGAGGCGGATAATCCGGATCCGGAGCGTTTCGGCCAGGAGGATGCGGGTGTATATATCGCCAACGGAGAGGGAATTGCAGATCAGCTGTATACGAACAATTTCCTTGTGATGAACAGCTGGGAGGCTTGGCGGGCAACCGGCAATCCGCAATACAAGCAGCTGCATGATGAGGTGGCTGCATTTATGCAGCATATACAAATTCGCAGCGCGGATGGCCGTTATAACGGAGGCTGGATGCGTGCGTTCGATCTGAACAAAGCGGAATATTTCGGCAATAACGGAGATACGGGCTGGGGGCCTTACTGCATGGAAAGCGGCTGGACCAATGCGATTACTTCAGCCGGGCTGCTGCTCGCTTTACTGGACGAGAGCGTATTTGACTGACGGAGGCGGGAAGAACGAGATGATGAAGAAGCCGAAGCACATGACATTGGAGGAAAAGGTCGGACAGCTGTTCACCTTCTATTATAAAGATGCAGCTTATTCCGAAGCTGCGGAACAGTTCATTTCGGAATTTAAAGCCGGCGGCATTTTCCTGGATATGGAGAGCCTGGACACACCTGAGCAGGTACACGGTTTAACCGGGCGTATGCAGCGTGCTTCATTGGAGAGGGGAAGCGGGATTCCGCTGTTTATCGCTGCGGACTTCGTTGCGGGAGCAGGCTGCAAGCTGCCGCGCGGCGGGGCGGTATATTTTCCGAAAAATATGGCGATCGGCGCAGCGGATGATGAGTCACTGGCTTATGAAAGCGGAAGAGTTACCGCTGCAGAATCACTGGCGATGGGTGTGAATTTCAATTACAGCCCGGTTGTCGACATTAACAACAATCCGGATAATCCGGTGATCGGCACGCATTCCTTCGGCGATTCGCTTGATGTCGTATCGCGCATGGGCGCTGCGGTCATCCGCGGCTATCAGGAGCACGGTATGATTGCGACGGCAAAGCATTTTCCAGGTCATGGCGACACGAATGTGGATTCCCATCTCGATCTTCCCGTCCTGTCCTTTGATAGACAGCGGCTCGAGCGCTTTGAGCTTGCTCCCTTCCGCAAGGCGATTGAGGCGGGTGTGGATGCAGTAATGGTGGGGCATATCGCCGTACCTGCCTTAGATGAGGAGCTGCTTCCCGCATCCCTTTCCCGTCCGATGGTAACGGGGCTGCTGCGGGAGCAAATGGGCTTTGAAGGCCTGATCGTAACAGACGGCATGTCGATGAAAGGCGTCACCTCGAAGTTTACACAGGCGCGCGCCTGTGTCATGGCGCTGCATGCCGGCGCCGATATTTTGCTTGTGGATCCGCTGGAACCGGGTGAAGCGCAGGCGATGGTCAATGCGGTACTGGAAGCGGTACGCTCGGGTGAGCTGGACGAAGCGCAGATTACGCGATCTGTTGAACGGGTTATCCTTGCAAAAGAGAAATACGGATTAACGCCGGAGCAGTATGATCTTCGGGCATTCGACGGATCCGGATTGGAGCTGGCAGCCTCGAAGCGGATCAGCTTGGAGCTGGCCAGAAAAGCGCTTCGTCCACATGGGGATGCGGCATTATGGGATGCGGTGCGGAAAGGCGCTGCCGAAGGCGCCCGCTTGCGGCTGATCTGTGAGGATGTGCTGGCGGTATTTGCAAAGGGACTGGTTAGCAATGGCGCTGTGTCTGAACGAATGGCGATCGCCTCCTATGAACAATTGCCGGATGCTTTGCTGCAGGTGCCTAAGCAGGAGGCACTGATTGTAGGCATTACCTGCAATAAACGGATGCGGCAGGACGTACTGGAGCAGCTGAATCATTTTGCATTGGAACGGGACCAGCCTGTTGTGCTTGTCCACTTCGGTTCGCCGTTCGATGCGGTATCGTTTCCGAATGTGCCGGCATTGCTGCTTCATGACCGCGCCCCTGCCCTGCAGGAGGCGGCTGTAGAATATCTGGTGCGCCAACTGCAGAGCGAAGGGAGCCTATAAGATGGAAATACATAAACATGCCGATATCGTCATTATCGGCGGAAGCACCGGCGGCTGCGCGGCTGCCCTGGCGGCATCCAAAGCCGGTAAAACGGTCATTATGACGGAGGAATCGGATTGGATCGGCGGCCAGCTGACCAGCCAAGCGGTACCGCCCGATGAGCATCCGTGGATCGAGCAGTTCGGCTGCACGGCAAGCTACCGTGAATTCCGTACCCGGGTGCGGGATTATTATCGCCGAAACTTTCGCCTCCAGCCTGCTGCGCAGGCTGCGAATCCGTTCAATCCGGGCAATGCGATTGTCAGCCAGATCGCGCATGAACCAAGAGTTGCGCTGGCGGTACTGCGCGACATGCTTGCCCCTTATGTTCACCGGGGTACGCTGACGATTATAGAAAACTATAAAGCGGTGCGGGTGGAGACCGAAGGGGATATCATTCATGCGGTTCATGTTCAGAGCAGGCTGACAGGAGACATTGCCGTTCTGACCGCTCCGTATTTCCTGGATGCAACCGATGAAGGCGACCTGCTCCCGATGTCGGGAACGGAGTATGTCACAGGAGCCGAGTCGATGCAGGAAACCGGGGAACCGCACGCACTGGAAGGAGCTGCCGATCCTGCGGATATGCAGGCTTTTACCTGGTGTTATGCCATTGATCACATCGAAGGCGAAGATTTCACCATTGCTAAGCCGGAGCAGTATGATTTCTGGAGGCAGTATAAAGCCGATTTTTGGCCGGATCAGCAGCTGAGCTGGATGGGGCTCGTTCCGCATACGCTGGAGCCGGTCCGTTACAGCTTCTTTCCGGACGGCAAGTCGTTCTCACTCTGGAAATACCGCAGAGTCATTGACCGTACACTGTTCGAGGACGGAGCATTCGACAGTGACATTACGCTGGTCAACTGGCCGCAGAATGATTACTGGCTCGGTCCCATCATTGATGTGGAGCAGGCTGAACGTGAGAAGCATCTGGAGAACGCGCGCCAGCTGAGCTTGTCGCTGCTGTATTGGATGCAGACGGAAGCGCCGCGCCCGGACGGCAAGGCCGGCTACCCCGGGATCAGGCTGCGCGGGGATGTGTCCGGGACATTGGACGGTCTGGCGAAGATGCCGTATATCCGGGAGTCCAGGCGGATTCGGGCGGAAACGACTGTGTTGGAGCAGCATTTGAATCCCGAGTGTCGGCCGGATGGCAAGGCGATGGATTATCACGATTCGGTAGGAGTAGGCGGCTACCGCATCGACCTGCATCCAAGCACAGGATTGCGGACTTACATTGACGTATCCAGTCTGCCCTTTCAAATCCCGCTTGGCAGCCTGATTCCGGTGCGGATGAATAACTTGCTGGCGGCCTGCAAGAATATCGGAACCACGCATATTACCAACGGCTGCTACAGGCTGCATCCGGTGGAATGGAATATCGGCGAGGCGGCAGGATATCTGGCGGCTTATTGCCTCGAGAATAAGATGTTGCCCCGTGCCGTTCGGGCGGATCATGACGCACTGAGCAGTTATCAAGGGTGGCTCGGCGCTGCCGGAGTTGAGATGAAATGGCCTTCCTTGCATGCATTATAAATCGATGGTTTCAGCCATGCGGATGATCCGCATGGCTAATTGACGAAGAGGTGAACGAATGTTGAGTACGCTTATCGCTCCGAAAAGTCTTGTTGTTTCCTGCCAGGCGCTGCCGCATGAACCGCTGCACGGTTCGCAGCATATGGCAGTGATGGCCCGTGCCGCCTGCGAGGGAGGGGCAAAGGGAATCCGCTCCAACAGCCCCGAGGATATCCGCGCGATCCGCGCGGCTGTCGATCTTCCGGTAATCGGGCTGTGGAAGCGCGATTACGAAGGTTTTGACATGTACATCACGCCAACCGTGCAGGATGCGGTTGCCGTTCATGAAGCCGGAGCGCATATCGTAGCGCTGGACGCCACGGACCGTCCGCGTCCGGATGGATTGAGCTTGAAAGACACGATTGCGAAGCTGAAGCAAAGAGGCGTCGTGATCATGGCGGATATATCGACTTATGAAGAAGGAATCAACGCCGCGGAGTATGGCGCGGATTATATCTCCACCACATTAGCGGGATACACACCATACAGCGAAGGGCCGCTTCCACGCTTGGAATTAGTGAAGCAGCTGTCTGACAAGCTTACTGTTCCGGTTGTGGCGGAAGGCGGAATTTGGACGCCGGAGCAGGCCAGACAAGCATTGGAGCACGGCGCCTCCTTCGTCGTCGTGGGCTCGGCAATTACGCGTCCGCAGCTCATTACGGCACAGTACACCTCTGCGATGGCGGAAGCCCGGGAATCGGGGAAATGATGGCGGGCTCAGCAGGTGAAGGCGTAAGGTCGGGTAATGAAGAGATGAGGATAGATTCCACGTCTGCTGGAAGCACTCCGGGAATCGATGAGCGGGTACCTGGCGTCTTTATCGGTATCGATGTCGGTGGGACGGGAATCAAGGGCGGATTGGTGACGTCCACCGGCGAATTATTGCTGGAGCGCTCGGTGCGTACGCCGGTGCAGGAAGGCAGAGACGGCATTTTGCGTGAACTCGGACAGCTCGCATTGGCGCTTATCGCCGCTTCGGAGCGGCCTGTGCTTGGCATCGGCGTAGGCTCGGCGGGATCGATTGATCCCGTATCCGGCGGGGTGATATTTGCCACGGATAATTTGCCGGGCTGGACAGGTACGCCATTAGCCGCCAAATTATCCGAGCGAACCGGACTTCCGGTCCGGGCGGATAATGATGTGAACGTGGCAGCGATCGGGGAGGCCTGGACAGGCGCGGCGAAGCGATACGATTCCTTCGCGTTTGCCGCGCTGGGAACAGGTGTTGGCGGAGCGCTCTTCAGCGGGGGCAGAATCATTCATGGCTTCCAAGGACGAAGCGGCGAGATCGGCCATCTTATCTTGAAGCCGGGGGGGCTGCCGTGCAATTGCGGGCAGAAGGGCTGCCTGGAGCAGTATGCCTCCGGAACGGCGCTCAACCGGATTGCGCGCGGGATTGATCCGCAGTGGACGAGCTACACGTTAATGGAGCGTTACGGGGAGAAGGAAGCGCGTGCGGTCGAAGCGGTCGAAGCATTTGTGAGTGATCTGGCTTCAGGGCTCATCTCGCTCTATCATGTGTTCGGGCCGGAAGCGATTGTGCTCGGCGGCGGGTTGATCGAAACCGCGGATTTATGGTGGGACCGGCTGGAGCAGGCGCTTTGCGAGATGTCGCAGAAGCCGATTATCATTGAGAGAGCGAAGCTTGGAAACCAGGCGGGCATCATAGGGGCAGCCTATCTGGGGCAAATCGCGGCGAACGTCTGAGAGGACGGGCGCCGTGTTTTTTTTGGGAATGGCAAAGGCAGCTTTTGCTTATTTTCTTGAGTTCGGAGTGAAACAAGCGATCAGATTCAGATTCAGATTAAGTTTCACTGTGGCAGCTCTACGTAAATCAGATGGATACAATCACCAAGGTGCTGGGTTGGCCCTCAATATACTTCTCGACAGTTACACCTTTACATCTATCGTGCTGTACACCCCATATGCTTCAAGCCCAATCATGCTTTTTCATCACTTCTTTTAAATAATTAGCTGGAATTCCTCCAGCAAAATTTTAACTGATCCGTGCTTATGAGCTAATTACCTGGAAAAGCTCCAGCTAAATGGTCGCTTGACCTGGTTTACAGCCAATATGGGCGCAATTAACGGGAGGTATTCCAGGTAAGTGTTGCTTGTTGTGATGAGTGCAAATATTATCGGGAGGTTTTCCAGTTAATTAAAAGCTCTATATTGCAGCCATTTAGTGCTATTAAAGCGACCTAGTGCGTATCATAGTCTGTTTTACAGCACTCTGGTACGTGTTAAAGCGCCCTAGTGCGTATCATAGTCTGTTTTACAGTACTCTAGTACGTGTTAAAGCATTCTACTAAGCAGTCTAGTAGTGACGAAACCGATTCTTTCTTGATTGGAATTTAAATTTTAGCTGGAATTCCTCCAGCAAAATTTTAACTGATCCATGCTTATGAACTAATTACCTGGAAAAACTCCAGCTAATTGGTGGCTTGACCTAGTTTACAGCCGATATGAGCAAAATTAACGGGAGGTATTCCAGGTAAGTGTTGCTTGTTGTGGTGAGTGCAAATATTATCGGGAGGTTTTCCAGTTAATTAAAATCTCTCTATATTGCAGCCATCTAGTGTTATTAAAGCGACCTAGTGCGTATCATAGTCTGTTTTACAGTACTCTAGTACGTGTTAAAGCGTTCTACTAAGCAGTTTAGTAGGTGACGAAACCGATTCTTGATTGGAATTTAAATTTTAGCTGGAATTCCTCCAGCAAAATTTTAACTGATCCGTGCTTATGAACTAATTACCTGGAAAAGCTCCAGCTAAATGGTCGCTTGACCTGGTTTACAGCCAATATGGGCGCAATTAACGGGAGGTATTCCAGGTAAGTGTTGGTTGTTGTGATGAGTGTAAATATTATCGGGAGATTTTCCAGTTAATTGAAATAAACGAATCACCAGTCACGCAGTAACTGGCGATCCGAGGATTTTACACACAATTATGGACTTGTCCAGTGAGATGGTAAAGGACTCCTAAGGCGCTTATAAGATCCCCGCTAGCTGAAGTAATCTAATCCCCCTCGAGCCAGCTCATATCGGACGATTCTGGCTCCCTTCCCGCTGTAAGAGGGAATCAGCCAGCCTTTTGTACATAGCTTTTGTAACATTAATACCGCAGTTTTGTGGTCGATTCCGAAATGCTGCTCCACGTCCTTCGGCCGAATGGGCTTAGCCAGCTGTAGTGCGAGGCGGATGATCTCTTTCTCGGCAAGTAGTGCGCGAGAGATAGGCGTCTGTGAAGGCTGGTATCTGCTCAGAACCATACGCAGCATTGTAGCACAAAGCTCGGGTTGCTGTTCCACATCGTCGTAAGCGAAGGAAATGACGTGATATCCCATAGCGTGAAGAAAAGTTTCCCGATTCAACTCATTGCAATATTTTTTCCGGTCCATGTCCCGAACGTGGGTTGCATAGCCTTTAATTTCAAATAAAAGCTTTACATATCCCGGGAGCCAGGCCAAATCCGCAAAGTACGATCTTCCCCGCCAATCGAGCACTTCGTATTCCGGATGCAGACTTTGGAGATTCCCCTGAACCGGCCACCAGACGTTACGTAGAAACAGAGTTTCGGCGTGGTTATGCCCTCTCTCTAACCGTCCCTTCCGTTCTCCGGTTCTATTGGTGAGATGGTGCTGGATAAAAGAAGTGTGGACTTCTTCAAAGTGCATTTCTATCATCCTCTCTGAAATAAAAAAACGCCCCGTTCTGCACTCGCTAACTGTGACCTGGAAGATGCACCTTTTTTAAAGTGTCTCTCTTTCAGGTCACAGTTCACACTGGAGTGAAACGGGACGTTCTTCGTCTCTTATTACAAATTATAGGTTAATTTGTTGGGTATGACCAGTCTCTTTTGTGGAAAATTAATGCCTCCTTATTGAGAATTGGGGGGTGTTTGATTTGTTTTGCAATTTTCCATGCCGCAGGGTACACTGAGTGGGAACTCACGCCGATCAAGGAGCCGATTATGAAGAGCCTTCTCGTCACGGGGTACCGTGCCCATGAATTGAATATTTTTGATCAAAAGAATAAAGGTATTCTATATATTAAAAAAGCAATCGAAGGTAAGCTCATTCCCCTCGTTGAAGAGGGGCTGGAGTGGGTCGTTACGTCCGGACAATATGGCGTGGATCTGTGGGCATGCGAGGTGGTTATCGAAATGAAGCGGCGGTATCCGCACCTTAAGCTGTCCGTTATTTCCGCATATCTTAATCCGGAAGAGAAATGGAAAGAGGAAAAACAGGACTACTACAGAGACATTCTGAAGCAGGTTGATTACCATGGCACGGTCAGCCACCAGCCCTACAACGGCGTATGGCAGCTAACGGCAAGGGATGATCTGCTGCTCAGAAAGACGGACGGGATTCTTCTGTTCTATGATGAGGATGCAGGAGAGGCAAGCCCTAAATTTATTAAGCAAAGAGCGTTGAAAAAGCAGGAGCAGGACGGGTATATGTACCTGAACATTACTGCGGAGGACGTTCAGGGAATTGCCGATGAGGAGAGGCGGGAATGGTAGATTTATAGATGTGGGTAAAGTTGGGGAGCAAGCCTAAGAAGGCGGCTCCTCTTTTTTGTGGGCAGTCCCGGCAGAAAGGCTTATGAAGAACAAAGACGGCACATATTTGCAAAAAACGCCGTCACAATGGTCATATATCTACCGGCGGGACGGTAAGCTGTACCAAATAATAGATCCGAATGGAAACACCGTTCAGCTCACTTATCTGGGAAGCCTGCTGACTGAGGTGTCCACATTAGGCGGAAAACTGACTTTCACGTACGGGGACGGGGGCAAAGTGGCCCGTGTTACCGACCATACCGGACGGTATGCCGCGTATGAATATGACGCCATTAACCATGTTCTAACAGCGATGATTTTGCCGGACGGCGCAAGGATCGATTACGGGTATGATGACAGGCAGCGCATGACTTCGATTCGCAATCCGAATGAAACAGCAACTTTGATTAACGAATACGACGACCAGGATCGTGTCGTAAGTCAGGTGGACTTCGCGGGTGTATGGGGAGAGATCAAATATTACCCTGAAGAGATGCAGACGGTGACGACGGATGCGCTTGGCCGCAAAACCGTCTACCAATACGATGAGCGTTACCGCAAAACGGCAATGACTTATCCGGACGGTACAACGGAGCGGTTCGAATATGATAAGCATGACAATATGACCGCGATGACTGACCGTAACAAGAATGTATGGGAGTATATGTACGATGAGAGAGGGAATCTGATCCGTTCGAAGGACCCGGCCGGATACCAGACGAAGATTCGTTATAACGCCTTGAACCTCCCCGAGGAGATTATTGATCCCCTTGAGAACAAGACGATACTGAAGTACGACAGCAGAGGAAACCTGGTTTCCATCACCGATGCGCTCGGGGCTGTGTCGCGTTTTACCGTGAATGGCCAGGGAATTCCAGAATCGATGACCAACGCAAAAGGCGAAACGACGACCATTCAAAATAATGAGTACGGCATGTCCGGAACCATTGCTGATCCGCTTGGCAACCGTCAGGAGTTGACCCGCGACCCGCTGCACCGGATAACCGGCATTTTGGATGCGCTGGGTCAGCAGACGAAGCTGGAGTATGACCCGCGGGGCAGATTAACGGCAAGAATTGATGCACTCGGGAATACGGAGCGTTATGAATACGACAGAAACAGCAATCTGACCGGCTACACAGATCCGGCTGGAGCGCGGACTGTTTTCGAATACGATGGTTTGGACAAGCTGCTGTCGGAGAAGGACGCAATGGGCAATATAACGCGCTATAGCTATGATGCGTTTGGTAATATGATAAAAGTCACCGAAGCAAATGGCGCGGTAACGTCTTATACTTACAACATATCGAACCGGGTTGCGTCTGTTACCGATCCGGAGGGTAAAGTCAGCGAATATGAGTACGATGGAAATGGTAATCTGATTCGTACCGTTGATCCGAACGGCGGGGAGACCCGCATTGAGTACGATGGGCGAAATCTGCCGGTCAAAGTAACGGATGCGAATGGCGGAACCTCCTTGTTCAGTTACGATGCCGCAGGCCGGTTGACGCAGGAAACGGACCCGCTTGGACATAGTGTGGGTTATGTCTATGACGAGTTGGGACGGGTAGTAACGCAGACGGATGCATTGGGACAGAAGACGACATATACGTATGACGACGCAGGACGCCTTGTCCATACGACCGAGCCGAATGGAGCGCAATGGAAGCTTGAGTATGACGCAAGAGGTATGCTTGTCAAAGTAACGGATCCACTCGGACAAGTATCTGCAATGACCCGGGATGCGCTCGGACAAGTAGTGAACACTACCGATGAAGCGGGAAAGAAATCGACATTCCAGTACAATCCGTTAGGTCAGGTAACAAGGGTGATTAATCCTCTTGGCTATGCGACGGATACGGTATATGATGCACGCGGTTTATTGACGGCGGTAAAAGATGCGAAAGGCCAAACGACCTCTTACAGCTACGACCCGCTGGGCCGATTGCTGCAGGTAACGAACGCGCTTGGAAACACGACCTCATATGGATATGACGTTTTGGGTAATCTCACCTCCAAGACCGATGCGCTCGGCCGTGTTACGAATTATCAATATAACTTGCGCAGCGAGTTGATCAAGGAAATCGGTCCCGAACAGCGAGTCACGGAGCTTTCCTACGACGCTCTTGGCAATAGGGTCGGCGTTACCCACCCGGACGGCCAAACGACAAGCTACGGCTATGACGTGTTGAGCCGGTTGACGGATATCCAGTATTCAGACGGGAAGCGGGTCGGCTACGAATATGACGCAACCAGCCGCAGGACCAAAATGACCGACGAGCTGGGCACAACGACATATACCTTTGATGCGCTGAACCGTCTGATCCAGGTGACGGATCCGTATTCACGGACAATTCGCTATGAATGGACAGCGAGCGGCCAACGCAGCCGAATTGAATATCCGGATGCTTCCTCCGTCAGCTACCAATATGATCTATTGGAGCGGATGACGGCGGTAACCGATGCGCAGGGGAATACGACGACCTATGCATACGACCCGCGCGGCTTGCTTGTCTCCAAGCAGATCCCGTCAATGGGCCTAAGCAGCTATCAGTATGACGATGCCGGACAATTGCTCGAATTGACGCATCAGAATCAATTTGGCAACGTCTTGGAAAGATTGGCATATGCCTATGATCCGGTAGGAAATCGAATTCAAAGCGAGCGGCTGTCGAATGAAGATGATGACGACGATGATAATGACTACGATGATGACGACAGACTGAGAATCGTAACCGACTATGTATATGATGCATTAAATCAGCTGGTTGAAGTGCAAACACAGAATATGATGTCTTCGAAACACCCTGTTTCCACAACTAAGTATGCCTATGATGCAGTGGGGAACCGGCTGGAGAAAACAAGCGCATGGGGCAAGTGGACGAAGACGGAATCCTACACCTATGATGCGGCGGATCGTCTGATCAAGATGGCGAGCGAGAGAGAAATCAACGATTATCTCTATGATCCGCGCGGTAATTTGTTAAGCGTCACCCAGCAGCGCCTGCTGCCTCCGCGTAAGCTGAAAATCGATTCCGATATTCTAGGCAAAACATTAACGGACAGCGTCTATAATAAGACGGTTACGGATAGTGTCTACCGGAATCTGGATTCAATGACGGAGGAAGATTTCGATCCGCTGCGCAACCTTTTTGAGACGGCAAAATGGTCGAAACCAAGAATAGTCGCGCAGTATGTCTGGAATGGCGCAAACCGGCTTTCCCGGCAGGTAAATTATCGCGGCGATATCACACGTTACGCATATGATGGAGACGACAACCGGATGAAGATGACGGTTGATTACAACGACGACTGGGACGATGACGATCGGGTTGACGACTGGCGTGATGATGACGATGATTGGGAGGATGAAGACTGGGGTGACGATGATTGGCGTCAATACGAGCAATGGCTGCGCGAAGGCCTTCAAAGCTCTGAAGGCGGCAATGTACCGTTTGAAAGAGACAATGCCGATTCCGACATTCAGCGTCATTACGGTAACGAGGACCGGGACGATGATTGGTATGAGGAAGAGGACTGGTATGAGGATGGGCACAATGACTGGTATGACGACTGGTTTGAGGATTGGAACGATGAGTGGGATGATGAGGATCGCACGGAGCTGTATTTCACCAATGATGTAAGTCTTGCTCTGCCCGAACCCCTGCAAATTACGGGCGGCGGTGACGGCAAATGGAAGCAAACGTATGTATACGGAGCAGGCGGCGAACGTCTGAGCATGACCTCTCCATCGAAATATCGCTACGATAACGATGATGATCGGGATGATGATGACTGGGACGATGATGGTCAGCCTAGAACGCAATGGTACCTGCAGGATGCGCTGGGCAGCGCGATTGGCATGCTTGATAAGCGCGGCCGCGTAACCGCTCGCGCCCATTACGATGAATTCGGCGTTATGCTTGGCACCCATACGTTTGATTCGGATGACAGACAAGGACCAGGCAGTCTGTTCGGCTACACCGGATTGGGTTATGATTATACCAGCGGACTCAATTATGCGCGTGCTCGTTATTACCAGCCTGAGTTGGGACGGTTTATTAGTGAGGATACTTATAAGGGAGAATTGAACAATCCCCTGACATTGAATTTGTATACGTATGTGCATAATAATCCATTGCGTTATACTGATCCTAGCGGACATTGTATTACGGATTGGCTTGGAAAATCATTTTGTGAAAAAGCTTGGAAAACAATTAAAAATGATGTTATAACCACTTGGGATAGTTTAAGGACTATTCACTCTGACTGGTATACTGCAGTGGATTATTGGTCCAGAGGTGGATTGACGCAATTCAAAAGTTATCTTGAGATAAGTAAGAATAAACCTCTCTCTCTAGAGCAATTTGTAGCGGCATTCCTGATATTTATAGATTATACGCCTCAGAAAATGACCAGAGAAGTATCAACTGAAATTCTAAATGGAACTCACCGATTTGCAAGTAAGTGTAACTGTTTTACGGCGGGAACCAAAGTTATAACAGACGAAGGGGAGAAACCTATCGAGGAAATCGAGGTAGGTGACAAGGTTCTTGCCAAAGACGATGAGACAGGCGAGATGGCGTACAAGGAAGTTGAATGGCTCTTCCAACGTGATGTTGAGGAAACGTATAATATTACTGTTGGCGGCGAAGTCATAACGACAACTGACGAACATCCGTTTTGGATTGTCGGCAAAGGTTGGGTGGAAGCACAACATCTTGCGGTGGGCGATGTTCTGACAACTTCGGATGGTAAGGAATTAGCCATTGAGAAGATTGAGGTTAAGCAGGAACAAAAGACCGTTTACAACTTTAAGGTGAAGGACTTCCATACGTACTTTGTTTCCAATCTTGGCATTTGGACGCATAATGCATGTGGACCGTATCAGTGGGGGAACAAAAACACATTACAAGACCATTATGACAGACATGGCTCTTACTTTGGAGCAAAGAATCCTACTGAGTATGCGAATAAGGCTAATGATTTCTTTAAGAATAGAAATAAGTACAAAGTAAAGGTAGATACTGACGGTACAATCAGGGTTTATGACCCTAAAACAAATTCTTTTGGTTCTTATAATGCTGATGGAACAACAAAAACATTCTATAAGCCAAAAAGAGGGCAAGCTTATTGGGATGACCAGCCCGGAAAATAGTTGAGGAGGACAGCATGAATCGAGTTTGCTTTGTGTGTAACTATCAAGATTTATATGAGCCACCGTATGACAATAGAGGCATACCTTCCGATGAGATATGTCCATGCTGTGGATTCCATTATGGTTTTGATGATGATGGGTTCAGCAATAAGGAAGATGCCTACAAACTATGGCTAGATAAGTGGATAAAGAATGGTTGTTTATGGTTTTCAAAAGGCAGGAAGCCGGCCAAAAATTGGAGTCCGGCTGAACAACTAAATAATAAGAGTTGAATGTGCTTTGACCTTGGGGGCGGAAATCCTCAAGGTCTTTCTTTTCCCCCACCCAGTGCCGAATGAATCGGGCGGCTAAGACATGATGAACTTAACGTCCACTTTCCCCGTATGAGATATTCTCAAAACCCCTGTACGCACAATTTCTTTCAGTTAGCTTGAATTTTATACCCCTTTTCAGTTATCTTCTGACCTCGTTTGCACCTCAAAATCATCAGTTACCATCGTATACAGGCCGAAGTACCTTATCTTCGTTTTCTCCCGTTTTTCTGAAATAAAGAGCAAATGCAAATAAATCCGTAACAAATAGCATTACCGACACGATAGGGAGGACGAGGAAGAATAGTCGCAACTATTCAGATACATAGCCCGACTTTTATAGTGTGTGGGAAAGCACTCTCGTATCAACTCATTTATGCCCGACCTTCAAGGAAGGCCGCCCAAACTCGTTTATAAAACCAAATTGTTTGGTTTACATGGCTTCGTACAAGGAAATCTGCCGTCACCGCCGGCTTGATCGAGAGAAAGAGTATATTCAAGGAGAATATACTAGGGAAAAGTTGGTTCGTGCGGTTATACTGGAAATGGTCTAACAGTTCCATCAGATACGCTCATTGGGATTTTCTAGCGGCTAGAAATCGCACTCAAGCTAGGCAATACGCTGTTACCTGCTTCTGTTCTATCGCTTTTCAAAATCTGCTCTCGTAACATTAGTTATGATGATGACTGGGACGATGATGGTCAGCCTAGAACGCAATACTCCTTCCATGCTTAGCCCCCTGCGGAAATTTTTTAACGAATTTCCGTCTATAATTAGAGGGCAAGGTGGCTAGCTTTCTATCTTGAGAGTACTCCCGTCACTCTGAACGCAAGAACATTGCCAAGCTGTTACTCGATGAACTGGACAGGTTGTCATACACTCGGCAATATCCTGCTCGCCCTGCCCAGCGCATCCTGCAGGGTAAGCCGCATTCACCTTGTCGGAGCAAAGGTGACTTACGGTACTGGAACGGATATTCATCCTACGTGCTAGTAAGTCGGTCGAAGTCCAATGTTGGACGTTTCCACATTTGCGCCAATGGCACCCATACGTTTGATTCGAATGACAGACAAGGACCATAGGAGGATATTTTTCTAAAATTACAGAAGTAAAAATAATAGACCAAGATGAATACATTGAAGAACTTGGTACTTGGTTGCCTGACCTTTTTATGGAGACAAGATTTAAAGATGATGGAAAACCAGTATATTCTTTTTATTATTATGACTCACAAGACGACTGGGCAAAAACAAAAGTAGATACGTTTAATGCTATGATTTTCACCAGGGCGGAATATTTTGAAGAGTTTGATTGGAAGACGAGGAGAGGAGGTCGATAATTTGACTAAGAAAGTGAATATAACATTTGGGGTGTTGATCGCTTTGATTATTCTATTCTCTATAACTTCATTTGGTAGTGAAAACAATAAAGATGAAAAGGGTAATAAGACCATCAGTGAAGAGTTTCGACAGGATTGTTTAAAGACACTAACAATTCTTGAAATTGTAATTAGTAACAAGAGTTTATATACTGATGACGAAAGAAGAATTATACGAGAGTTTTCCGAAACAAAATATACCCCCTATGAAGAAGAGTTTAAGTATCCTGTATTAAAAACTTCTAGAAAGTATTTTTCGAAGATAAATCACAAAAATTTAGATGATCCTAAAAATGATTTACTGGTAAATGAGTTACTTGGTGAACTAGATAATTACAGAAAAGAGTTGCAAAAAATGTAGCTATTCGTTGCACCAAATGAAAAGATAAGGGGGGAGTGGGATAAGAACGGACAATGTATTAAAACGATGTAAAAGCGAGAAATTAGTTTATAAAGTCTCTTCTCAGGAAATACCAATTTATAGCAATCTGGCTAATGCTCAAACTTTAGTTCTGTTGCCTCTGACGTTCGAAGTAATTATTATTTATGAATACGATAACAGAGATACATTAAACTTAGAAAGAAAGGAAATTCGTTTTAAAGCTGAGGAAATAAACCCCAGTTGTGAAGTGGCAGAGTTTCAAGATGATAACATTTATCTTGTATATTTGAGGAATAAGAGAAGTGGAAATAATACGCTAAATAAGGGTCTGTCCAGTATTTTCGTATTATGAGGTTAGCCAGCTTAATCTGGTTAGCCTCTTTTTGGTTTATGATAGCTGTAGCCGGGGGAGAACGATCAAGTATTGGGGCGAATGAGCCCGTTACACAAACTGTTCACCCGCTATTACACAAACCATGATTAAGCTGGTTGAGACAATCTTGATCTCGTATAACACGCGAAGCTATGGACGTGCAATGGTTAGTGGGGATCCGGCAAATCTTCTGTAGGAGGAATTATGAAGCCAGTCATTGGAATCGATGTCTCAAAAGGTGAAAGCGAAGGGTATATCCTTCTGGAACGGAATAAACCGTATGAGAAGGCATTCCGCTTTCTACATACCCACGAGGAAATTACCAGATTAATTTTGAAGTTGGAGAAGGTGGAGGAGCTCACCGGTGCAAAGCCGGCTGTTGTTCTGGAATCAACGGGGCATTACCATTTGGGGCTGGTGAGCACGTTACAAAAACATGGGTACGAAGTCATTGTACTCAATCCCCTTATTCCTCAGCGAGCTAGGAAGTCCAAGTTAAGAAAGGTAAAGACCGACTCAGAAGACGCCAAACATCTAGCAGAATTATACTACCGGGATGAGTTAAAGCCCGGTCTGACGAAGCGGTCAATGGAGCAAGAAGAACTCCGTTTCTTGAGCAGACAGCACCAAATGATTAATCACGCTTATGTCCAAGCCCAACTTAATTTCCAGTCCATACTGGATCAAGTATTTCCCCTATACACCGACATATTTGGCCCATTATTCTCCGTTACGGCGCTTGAGGTGCTAAGGATGTACCCAACGCCCGAACTTGTTCTTACTGCCACTCATGAGGAGCTTAAGGACATGATTTTTGCCCGCTGTAATCGGTCGGATAGTTGGGCATCCACTAAGGCTGCTGCAATTATACAGGCAGCAAGGAACAGCCTAGTGATTGATTCAAATCCGAGCCAGGTTATAGCATTACGGCTTATGATTAATTTGCTAATGGAATACCAAAGCCATCTTGCTAATCTGGAAAAAGAAATCAGAACAAAAGCTAGTTGCATTGCTGGTTTTGATTTACTGTGTTCGATTCCTGGAATCGGTCCGAAACTTGCCGCAACAATCCTAGCCGAAATTGGGGATATCTCATCGTTTGATCATTCGAAAAAGCTTGTCGCATTTGCTGGTATTGATCCAAGTGTATTCTCGTCAGGGAAATTTACAGCGACTAGGAACCGAATAACAAAACGAGGCTCCACTCGCCTACGCAGAGCTTTATATTTGGCAGTGCTTTGTGGAATCCGAGGGGCAGCCAGAAACCAACGTATTCGTTTGTTTTACGATCAGAAAAGACTTGAAGGCAAACCGCATCGTGTTGCGCTTATTGCTTGCACCAATAAGCTGCTTCGTATCATTTATGCATTACTTAAAAACTCAGTCCGGTACTGCCCATCTTAATCCTTAAAAAGGTCAATATTACATATAACTCCAGTTGTGGCTGGGGTTACTTTCGTATTGCCTTTTTTTGATTCTATCAAAGAAATAAGTTTTGCCGAAAGAGACTTGACATCATATTAGCTGGTTGTGTAAACCCTCTTGTAGCAGAAGTTAACGTAAGTACTGACCGAACCGATCTGGGAAGATAACGGAGAGCTGGAGGATCCCCAGTTCTGTATGCGTCCGGTCCACTTGCGGGTCACATCCATTGTTGCCAAGTAGAGCATCTTGAGTAGTGATTCATCGGAAGGGAAATACTCTTCCCTTGGTTACGTTGCGAAGCTGTCGTTGGTAGCTCTCGATCAAGCCGGCGGTGACGGCAAATGGAAGCAAACGTATGTATACGGAGCAGGCGGCGAACGCCTGAGCATGACCTCTCCATCGAAATATCGCTACGATAACGATGATGATCGGGATGATGATGACTGGGACGATGATGGTCAGCCTAGAACGCAATGGTACCTGCAGGATGCGCTGGGCAGCGTGATTGGCATGCTTGATAAGCGCGGCCAAGTAACCGCTCGCGCCCATTACGATGAATTCGGCGTCATGCTTGGCACCCATAAGTTTGATACGAATGACAGACAAGGACCAGGCGGTCTGTTCGGCTACACCGGATTGGGTTATGATTATACCAACGGACTCAATTATGCGCGCGCTCGTTATTACCAACCTGAGTTGGGACGGTTTATTAGTGAGGATACTTATAAGGGGGATATGTGGAATCCTCAGAGTCAGAATCTTTATGGGTATGTGCATAATAACCCTTTGATTTATACCGACCCAACTGGACATAAAGTGTGGCTTATTCATGGTACAAATTTAATGAAAGTTGATAACCCAGAAGATACATGGACTCCAGAATTTAGAGAGTATATTGGTGATTTATATGATGAAGATGTTGCTAGGCACTATTGGTCAGGTGGCAATAATAAACCAGCTAGAAAAGAAGCTGCTGAAGCATTAGCTGAGGAAATTATTTAATGGAGGGAAGAAAACCCGAATGAGCCTATCAGATTGGTAGGTCATAGTCATGGTGGTAACGTTGCGATAATGGTCGCGAATCTACTAGGTGAAGAAGATATAAGAGTTGAAACTCTAGTGACTATTGCAACGCCAGTACGAGGGTATCAACTTAACCAAGAAGTAGGTCAGCATCTTCATGCGTATAATGACCGAGATAGCGTTCAAGTTAATGGGGGGAGCATATGGTTGTTAGGAAAAGCACGACGAACATTTTCTGCAGCCGCGAATGTAAAAATTGAGGTTGATAAAAAATACGATAATATTGAGGCGCATTCAGCAATGCACTCGAATGTAGAAATTTGGAAGGAACATATTCAACCGTTACTCGCTTACTTTTATGTAAAACATTAACAAATTCATTGGTGTATACGGACTGCAATTAGCAGTCCGTATATAATTCTCGTGAGCATCAAAAGGAGTGATGTTATTGCTGCAAGTACTGAGAGTTATATGGGTATTGGCTACTTTAGTTAATCTTTTTGCCGTTGTATGGTTTGTTTTTGGAACAACAGCAAATTTCCAACGAGGAATAGATTTGGTTTCAACAGTCATTCTTACCTATTTTGGGATACCATCGATATTGTTGATTGTTTTATCATCTATTTTACTTTTTAAAGGATGGTCTCCTTCATCGGCATGGGGCATAGTTATAGTTTCAATTATGATTTTATGTATGCTTTCATTAAGTCCAACACTATTCAAGAGCGTAAATACAGGTGGTTGGTTATCTGAGAATATAGTAACCGATACGTTGCAAACAACAGCAGATGGTCAGTATGAATATCAGCTGGAATTAATAAATTTATTCCAAAAAAACAGTTTTGCTAGGCTCTATATTAAAAACAACTCTACAGGTGAAGAAATGCGGATTCCTTTAGATATGCCTGTAAATACTATTAAGGGTTTAACAAAGGAAAAGGAGAATTATTGGATTATGTTAGAAGGTACATCTGAGGCGGACAAATATATACTGTACACGACACCAAGATTTCCCTTATCTGATGAAACATATGAAGTTAGTATGAAGAAAAGAGAAGCAAAGAAGCAGGAATAATAACAACCAATTTATCCAATTGGCCACATGCGAGTGTAACAACTCCATTTGGTATTTTCTTTTTACATAGCCCCCACCCAGTGCCGAATGAATCGGGCGGCACGACTCGAATGGACTTAACTCTCATCGTACCCGTATGATATTTCTGTAGTATGCCTGTACGCACAGTACGCTTGAATTTTATCACCTAAATAACGCATTCGAGTTACATCCAACAGGTCGATTATGGTCAGATACCACCATGATTGACCTGTTTTTTTGTTATCTTCGTTTTCTCACGGGTTTTTGAAAATATTTCGCAACTGTAGCAGACACCGCTCGGATAGATATGCTGTTTAAGCCCTTGCAACTTTATGGCAGGAAAGCCCGACCACTATTATTGTTAGAACTTATCTGCAAATTGTCTGCAACTATCCGGCAGTATACCACGATGACTATAGTGTGATAGCACTCTGGTGACGGCCAGTTGACATATACAGGGTAAGATAACGTGAAGGCTAGCCACCTTGCCCAATTATCTTTGCTGCTGCGCGGTAAAATACTCCAAGAAGGAAGGTAGAGCAGATGAAAGACCTATGGTTGATAAAGAACAACCAAGCCGCCAATGCCTACATGGACGAGGTAAGTCAGGCAAGCCAATTCACTTCACAGCATAAGGGATTTACCAAAGTGCCGCATAAAATTCATCGGTGTTACGGTTTGAGTCCCTATGAGAAGCTAATTCTCATTGTGAAGGCTTCACAGGGGAATAGGGAACAACTATTCTTTCAATTAGCATTCCGCCAGTTAGCCCTATCCCGCCGCCATAAAGAACCGCACAATCCGATTTTTTTGGCGCACTACGAGAAGAAGCAAACGGAGGGCAAGACAAAGGGGCAGGCGTTTGTCTGCATCATGAGAAAGCTGATCAACATCGTCTATAAGATGATGAAGAACAAGACGGCGTATGTTATGCCTGCTATGCCGAAGGAAGATGTTGTATAATAATGGTTAGGGACGGCGGTGTAAATCTAACGATTTCGCCGTTTTTTCGTATAACTTAGGATCTTTATTACTCAGGATACGTATGTATATTTTAATGGAAGTATAATGAGGTACGATGCAATTGGAAATATAGTATACGGCTATCTAGGTAAAGTGTTTGGAATCAGTGATTCAGTATTATTTGCTGGTAGAAGTTATGCACAGATAAAAGACGGGACTTATAAGAATGACTGGATACCTATAACAGGTGGAGATGACCCGTTAGATCAGTATTACATTCAATATGGAATTGATCTGTATAATAAAAAATAAGGCTAGGTGATGAGTCTGAGAAAAAAGTGGTGGTTTAGGTTAATCGTATTAATATTTCTATTTGTCATATTCTTAGTTATCTTTGGAATATGGTTTTTTGGACAGTATATCCTACCAACTCCCCCTAATTGGAATTGATGTATCATCGAGAAAACCACATGTGAGAATGAACTCCCTGTGGTTTCTTTTTCGTATTTATGCAGTAACCCCCGCCCAGTGCCAAATGAATCGGGCGGTACATCTTGAAAGTACTTAACTGGTTAAAGAAGTATGCTTGTAGCGTGTAAAAAGAAAACCACTTGGAGTTTTTACACTCACTTGTGGTTAGAAATATAAAATTTATCTTCTTTATCATTATTTGAAGCATTTTTTCAAAATTAGCCCAATCAGATTCCCAACTACAATTGCTATTATGGATATAAAAAGTACCATAACTAGCACAAGTCCCTCTGCAATGTTACCCTCATCTCCTTGACTACTGGGTTCTCCTATTGTTATCATAAACGCCAAATAGAGTAAAGGAAGAGAAACAAACAATCCAACACTACTAAAATAATATTTCCAAGTTGCTTTCTCATATAAGAATACAAATGTACCTGCATTAATTACTGCCGATAATCCAAAAAAAACGATCACAAACTCTATTGTAAACGCCCAATCAAAATTAAGAATAAAGACCAAAAGCATGAATGTCATTATCAAATGCACTAGTGGATTTAACAAGTGTATTAAAAATCTGTTCATTGAATATCTCCTTACTTGCGAGATTTTTTGTAGATGTTAATACCCACCTGTATCATTGCGAAGTCCCTCGGATCATCAAAATATGTTGAGATGTATTTCCATTCAGATGTACCCGAATATATTTGAAAAAGGCCCGCTCCTCCTGTAAGAAAAGTATCATCATATCCAAAAACTTTACCTGCGTATCCAAAATATATATTACCTAAATCATTTCTTCTATATAATTCCCCATTATAAATGTAATACATGTTGTCTTTAAAGTATGAATTCTTCACATCCACTCTCCCATCTGTTTTTACAAGATTAATGAATCTTTTTAATTTTGTAACAGGATCCGCCGAGTAACGGTTCCACAAAATGAATGTAGAGTATTATGACAAGATAAAATATTGTATGATTTTTATATCATTGTATTTATTATGGGGTGCTCTATGGGAACTAAATTTGGAAATTCTAAGGATAGTGATTTTAAGAAGACTGCGTTAGAAATTATTGAATTGTATAAAATTAGTATCGAGTTTGTCGGATATCCGTATGATGAGACGGAAAAATATGAACACTTTTATAGTACAGCGTATGGAGAAAAAGAAGAGGGAATTAAAAAACGAATTATGAGTCTCCATTATGATTTTTTTGCGGCGGCAAACTTCAAGGATAGAAATGACCCGAGCAATAAACTTCTAGCCGAACAACTCTTTCCTGAACTTAAAGAGATTAAAAAGCTTATTGAAAACCTGTGATTGTCCTTGAAACCACAATGCATATTAACCTTTTCAAACTAAGGAGCTGATAATCAAATGATCAATTATGAAGGCATTCATCATGTTGGAGTAGTCATTACGGATTTGGAGAGGGCGAAGCGGTTCTACGGTGAGGTTTTGGGGCTGAAGGAAAGCGGTGAGCGGCCGGCGTTTGATTTTGACGGGGCTTGGTATGAGGTGGGAGCGATGCAAATACATTTGCTCGTTCACGAACCGGCGAAGACGCTGCGCGGTACGACGAGCATTGATACCCGGGACGGACACTTTGCACTGCGGGTGGCAAACATGCAGGAGGTGCTGGATCGGCTGGCCAAGCATCAGATCCCCTGCAAAAATAACCCTGACAGCATTACCGGATGGCACCAGGTATTTGTGACGGATCCTGACGGCAACGTTATCGAGTTCAATGCGGTAAAATAAGCTGCCGGGAAGTGCAGCTAAGATATCAAGCTGCGCACTGTTTGAATGGATACACCGGTGGAATGTACAACTTCCATGTAACTAGCCCGCGGATTCTCAGCCATATATTGCTTGACCTTTTGCACCTCTTGATGCTCCTTCGTCAGACAGCTTGCGCAAAGCTTCGATGGTGTAGTGAGTATAAGCTGGCCGCAGTGCGTACAGTTGATTACATTCATGGTAGTATTTCATCCCCCGATACTAAATCTTGTAGCAGATAAAAATCTTCAATAATAATACGAAACCTGCTTCCGTTTTGTGGGGGTATCGGAAAAAAACGAGGGACAGCCCGGCATGATCGCACAAGGGCTGTCCTTTTTCCTTACTTCAGCAATCTTTGTTGTCTTTCTTCATCGGTTTCGTCTCGGTGGTATCGGCAAGCTTGTCCCCGAACTGCTCCAATCGTGAAGGCTTTGCCGCAGGGCCGGTGTTATCCGGCTTGCTGTTTCTTCCTGACATGTAGATCACCTCCAACGTTCATAAGATGAACGGATCGGGCACTTTTCATACCTCCGACTAAATTGCTGAATGTTGTTGATTGTTTATTATTATCGTAAAATCATTGGTGATATTACCAAGCCGATTAAACAAGGAAGTGGATGGCCTCCAGAACGATTGAGGGGCTGCTCGGAAAGAGCATCCTGTCGGAGATTCATGCGGACCTGTTCTTTACCTCGTCAGAAGGGTTCAGTCTGGAAGCGGGAATGACGGACTTCAGCGTCTATGAATCCGAGCTGAAGAAGCAGATGGCGGAGAATGCGGGCAAAGTCGTTGCCATGCTCGACCACACCAAGCTGAACCGCCGGTCGATAGCGACCTCAATCCAGGCGTCGAGCATTCACACGCTCATCACGGATAGCAAAGCTGACCGGTCCTATCTATCCAGGCTGAGCGGGCTTAACGTCATCATTGCGGAATGACAACAAACATTAGTAAATGAATAATGAATTATTGTGATTTTAATTGCTGTTCATTAACATAAATAAACGCCGACAAACGAAAACAAAGCTTGACGGTTGACAATAAACGATGGAAAAATATAGTCATCATAATAGAAGTCATTAAAGTAAAAGCCAAACAAGCTTCTACCGGAGGAGAGATCAAGGATGCAGCAGCGAATGAAGGAAATCAACGAGCAGGCTAAAAGTTGTCCATGCGGATCGAACCATCATCCAATCGAAATTGATGCTATCTACATTGAATCTCGGGCTATGGATCGCATAGCCTCCTACTTGCTGGAACGGAATTATAAACGTGTGTTGCTTGTAGCGGACAGCATCACGTTAGAAGCAGCGGGAGCGAAACTGCAGGAGTCACTCCTTGCTTCAGATTTGGAGATCAAGAGGTGTATCATTCCTCCGGATCATCAGGGAGATGTTGTTGCCGACGAACGATCCATCGTACATTTGATGCTGGAGGTTTCCCCGGATGTTACGGATATTCTCATTGCCGTCGGTTCCGGCACGGTTCATGATATCGTGCGATTTGCAGCCTATAAAATGAACAAACCGTTTCTTTCCGTACCTACAGCGCCTTCGGTAGACGGTTTTAATTCAAAAGGAGCACCGATCGTTATTAAGGGGGAGAAAATCACGATCCCCGCTTCAGCGCCGGCAGCGATTTTCGCCGATTTGGATGTACTGGTAAAAGCGCCTGCGGCTATGATTGCGGCAGGCTTTGGCGATATGCTCGGAAAATACACCTCTTTGTTCGATTGGAAGTTCTCGCATGCGATCGCGGAAGAGCCTTATTGCCCTTTGGTGGCCAGCATTACGGAGAAAGCGCTGCAGGATTGTGTGGCGCAAGTGGATGAGATTGCAGCCCGAAGCGAGGAAGGGATTCGCCTGTTGATTACGGCCCTGATTGAATCCGGCCTGGCGATGCTTGTCTTCGGTCAATCTCACCCGGCATCAGGGGCGGAGCATCATCTGTCGCATTATTGGGAGATGGAATATTTGCGGCTTGGCAACAAGCAGCTGCTGCATGGCGCGAAGGTCGGCGCGGCCTGCGCGGAGATCGCGGCGTTATACGACCGGGTGATCAAGGAGGAGCAGCTGCCGAAGGCGGCAGCGAATGCAGCACAGGACGAGGCGAGCAGCGGGAAGCTTCTCTACATTCAAGACAAGTGGGGCGAGATTCAAGGGTGGCAGCGGGAGATTCCGGCTACGGACCAATTGAAGGCTTGGCTTCAGACCGTCGGGGGTCCGACCGTTCCATCGGAGCTTGGCGTCACGCAGGAGCTTGTTGGACGCAGCCTTCGAGAGGCCCATGAAGTAAGAAAGAACCGTTACACGCTCCTGAGAGCGCATAACGAGTTCTTGTTGTAAGATCTCTATATTCAATCAGAACTGCATTGCCAAATAACTTAAGCTGCCGTACTGATAGCTTTTGTGAAGCACCTTGGCCGGTGTGTCCGGATTGCCGCTTCCGAAGGCGATGATCAAAGGAATAAAGTGCTCCGGCCGGGGCACGGCTTCGCGTGCATAAGGGGCGAGCTCCATATAGTTGAAGATGGCGGGCAGGTCACGTGTGCTGAGACGTTCGATAAACCAGTCATCGAATTGCTGGGCCCAAACGTCCGGTGTTGTCTTGCCGAATTGAATCCGATTGAAATTATGAACGGTCGCTCCGCTGCCGATGATCAGGATGTCTTCCTGTCCTAATCCGCGCAGCGCAGCGCCTATTTTGTATTGTTCTTCCGCTGGAAGAAAAGGATGAACGGACAGCTGGATAACCGGAATATCCGCTTTAGGGTATACGCGGTGAAGCAACGTCCACGTGCCGTGATCCAAACCGCGCGTTGTGTTGAGCTGCGAGGCGATGCCGTGATCCGCGAATTTTTGCTGCAGCATGGCCGCAATTGCCGTTGATCCCTTGGCCGGATAACGTATGGACATGAGCTCGGGAAAGCCGCCAAAATCATAAATCGTCTCGTACGTGTCATCTGTTGAGGTGATGGATAGTGTCTGTGTTTCCCAATGCGCCGTGAAGACGACGATTGCTTTGGGATTGAACTGCTTGCCAAGCTGGTCGAGAAACCGGGTGTACTCCGTATCTTCAATTGTAATATATGGAGCTCCATGTGCCAGAAATAATGAAGGAACCAATATAACCACTCCTAATTTAAAATAATTAACTTTATAATAGTTAGTTAAGTATACGTCGCACCTATCGATTCGTCAACTCAGGCTCTTCAAACAACACACGTTCACAACCGGAGGAATATCTCACGAGCTCCCAGCGCCCGATTGGTCGCATGACGGTGGTTAACCGCAATACTGAAGTTCCTAGGCACCCCGTTTCCCGCTGTAATAGTTCCTCTTTCACTTTACATTTCCATCAAACTGAATTAACCTATAAACTACGATTTTATTGCCGAGGGGGCTAGGGTTCAGCATGAAAGTCTTGCAAGATGAGAATCCAATATCAGCATGATGTCTTTTACAACCGTTCCTCTGCTTACGTTTTTATCTCCACCGCTGCCTTATTTTATTGAATCGGACCGCAAATGCTATGAGGTGGGCGAGGCCCATCCAAGCCGTTCTAATATGGGGACTTTTGATTTGTTATATGTACGTTCAGGCGGATTGCACATTGTCGAAGGGGACAAGTCGTGGACTTTGGGTCCGGGACAGCTGCTCATTCTACGGCCGGACACACTTCATTATTCAAATCAGACCTGCACAGAAAGAACCGAATTTGATTGGGTGCATTTCCAGACGGCGGGAGACTGGGAAGAGAGCGCAGCTGCTCAGGAAGCCACGCTTCGCGGCGATCATTATATCTATGCTATTCGTCTTCCCAAGACGATGACCCTTACCTCGCCTGAAGCTGCGAGTTCACTTTTTGACCGGCTGCAGGAGGCGGCAGGCGGGACAGCCGCGTCTGCGTTTTGGCAGCGGCAGCAGCTGTTTTTGCAATTGCTCCGGTTGATCGATGAGGATTGGCGTTCAATCGCTGCACCGACAGCGGTGGGAGTTGCTGAGCGGGCTGCAACTTATTTAAAGCGTAATTATCAGCTGCAGGTGACCAATACAGGCTTGGGCGGTGAGCTGCAGCTGCATCCGAACTATATCGCGCGGTGTATGATTGAAGTGTATGGCATCACGCCGCAGCAGTATTTGCTGCACTACCGGATGGATCAGGCCAAGCTGATGTTAATCAAGACCGATTGGCCGGTAGCTCGGATCGCTGAAGAGACAGGGTTTCGGCAAACACCGCATTTTTCCCGGACCTTTTCAGAGCATACGGGCATCTCGCCGCTGCAGTATCGTAAGCAGTACACGAATGACACGCCATAATATGTTTCCTGAGATGGGAGTTTGTTCTTCCGCTCCTCTCCAATGCTCGGATCGTATGGTTCAGCCAATGGGGGTGTCCCATAAGTCATCGATGATCAACGATGATAGCTTAAAAGCATTGGTTGTACCGCAATCACTGCGCAGTCGAATGTTCTTCCGATCGCTGTTGTTCCCGGATTCCCTTGAATAAATAGGCCGAGGTGGGAATCCGGGAACAAAGGCGACCGCTGACGCTTCTCCAGAATCATTCGATCTGCTTCGTTTAGGCGTAACCTTTTCTTTCATAAAAAAAGAAGCCTTTCCTTGTTAACATGTAAGTACGACCAAACATGAACAAAGGAGAGGCTTCTTTTGTACATCGAATATACCATGGACCAGCAGCTTACTTTGCCCATGGACTTGCAGGAAGATATCCCCGAAAACCATGAAGAAGGCCGCAGTTGACCGAAGACGAGAAATGGCGCCATTTCCTAATGATTTCATGTGCGACACTCGTTCTACTGATCAATAAACGCAAATAGACCGCCCCCCTGGAAAAGGTTCGGTCTATTCACTGATCGATATCCCCAAGCCGACCGCCTTTATATCGGCTGTGTACCAGGAGAGTGTTGGTCGAGACGTGGAATGATCTGACGGAATGTCCGTCAGGTCCTATTTGGTGTTCTATTAAAAATCGAAATTGTCCGGATCCGGACCGAAACGCTTGTCCTGATTAAGCGCATCGATCTGTGCAACTTCTTCCTTCGTTAAGTTGAAATCGAAGATCTCCGAATTTTCTTTAATGCGCGATGGCGTAGTGGACTTCGGAATCGTTACGACATGCTTTTGCAGATTCCAGCGCAGCACAACTTGAGCAGGAGATTTGCCGTATTTCACACCAATGCTCTTTAAGATGTCCAGATCCAGATTACCCTGCATGAGCGGGCTCCAGGCTTCGAGCTGAATGTGGTTCTCGATACAGAAATCATGTGTTTCCCGCTGCGTCAGGAGGGGATGATATTCCACCTGATTCACCATCGGTTTAATTTCAGCCTCACCCATCAAATCAATCAGATGATGCGCTTTGAAGTTGCTTACGCCGATCGCGCGTACAAGTCCGTTGTTATAAATTTTTTCAAGCGCCCGCCAAGTATCCTTGTATTTTCCTTTGACCGGCCAATGAATAAGCAAAAGGTCCAAATATTCAAGACCGAGCTTCTGTCTGCTCTCTTCGAAAGCATTCAAGGTTTCCTCAAAGCCTTGATCGCCATTCCATATTTTAGTGGTAATAAACAGCTCATCACGGGCTACTCCACTATTGCGAACGGCCTCGCCGACGCCTGTCTCATTCTTGTAGGCTGCTGCTGTGTCGATGCTGCGGTAACCGGCTTGGATGGCCTGCTCGATTGTCTCTTGTACAATTTTCCCGTCTTCAACTTTCCACACGCCTAAGCCCAGCCAAGGCATTTTGACGCCATTATTCAATGTTGTGCAGTCTGCGGTCCGCAATGTCATCTCTCATCCTCCTAATTATTGGATTATTTCATTATATACCCGAATGAGCAGAAATTAAAAACTCTTTTTTTGGAGGTGTTACAATCCCTTATCATTCAATTTTTATAGATCAAAATATAATTTGTCTAACAAAAAAACAAACTAATATCATATACGTCTATAATTATCGTTGACGGAAACCAAACAAAACTGTATGATGTCTATTATGAAAATAAACGAATAACGGAGTTGATTGTCCATGGAGCTAACAGAGCGTTTTTGGAGCGCATCATTAGATGAACTGATGAATGGATATTTATTTGATGAGTCGCTGGAAAGCTACGTATGCCTGATTTGCGGGGAAATGTTCGAGGACGGCGTCATTTATCCGCAGGGGGAGCAGTTCTTCGAAGCACGGAAATTCGTCAAGCATCATTTGGAACATACGCACGGCTCGATGCTGTCTTACCTGCTGAGCCTCGATAAGAGAGCAACTGGGCTGACGGATTTACAGAAGGAGCTGATTGAAGCCTTTGCATCCGGCATGAGCGACGGGGATATTGTGAAGCAGACAGGCGCGGGAAGCACGTCAACGATCCGGAACCACCGGTTCGCGCTGAAGGAGAAAGCGAAGCAGGCGAAGCTGTTTCTGGCCATTATGGAAATGCTGGAGCAGTATGCATCGGGCGCCCCGAGGTTTATTCCGATTCATCGTTCCGCAACGCAGGTGGATGAACGTTATAACTTGACGGAGGAGGAGTATGCCGCGCTGCTGAGCAAATATTTTCCGGATGGTCCGGAAGGTCGGTTAACCGGGTTTCCCCGCAAGGAGAAGCGAAAGCTCGCGATTTTGCGCCATATCGCCTCTTTCTTTGAAAGAAAAAGAAGATATACGGAGAAGGAAGTCAATCAAGTGCTCAGCCGTTTCTATGAAGAGGATTATGTGACGCTGCGCCGTTATCTGATTGAGTATGGTTTCATGGGACGCGAGGATGACGGCAGTGCTTACTGGCTGAAAATATAAGCTTCCTTCGCAAGCTTTGCTCGCGCTTGGCATGTTTATTAGCGGCGCGAGCATCATCGGAGTCGGACTGTCGACCAGTATTCCGCTTACACTGACGCTGCAGTTTCTAAATGGGCTGGCCTTTCCGGCTATCCATATCGGGATAAGCACAACCATTCTGAAATGGACCGATACGCCGTTTATAGGCCGGGTCAACGGGGTTCTACTTCCCGCCGTCTTTAACCCGGTTGAAAAATTGGCTGATCGCGTAATAAGCCGAACCGCGCACGGCGGATTGCTCACCCAGCTCGGCGAACAAAATGTGCATGTGGCGGCGATGATACGGCAGCGTGCGGCGTTCCACCGTCTCCCGTACGGCATCACCGATCCACGCCTCCGCACGGCTCATCCGGTTGCCGATGATCACCACGTCGGGATTGAAGACATTGATGATGTTGGCGATCCCCGCGCCGAGAAACTCCCCGATGCTGCGGAATAGCGCTGCTACTTCTTCGTTGCCGCTTTCTGCTGCTCTCAGCAGGCCTGTCAGATCCCCGAATCCGAGGTTCTCGGCGCGCTCCAGCAGTGCATTCTCCGAAGCATACAGCTCCCAGCAGCCTTGATTGCCGCAGCGGCAAGGCTTGCCGCCGAGTTCGATGGACAGATGCCCGAGCTCGCCTGAGAATCCGGATGCCCCTTTATACAGCTCCTTGTTCAGGATGATGCCTGTTCCGATTCCAATGCCGACACTGACATAGATTTGATGGGGAATTCCGCGGCCGGCACCGTATTTCTGCTCCCCTTGGGCCCCGGCATTGGCTTCATTATCAATGATGACCGGCAGATTGAAGCGCTCAGACAGCAGCTTCTCCAGCTCCACATGCTCCCACTCCAAATTTGGCGCGAATAAGATCGAGCCGTGGTCATCCACAATGCCGGGGACACCCATGCCGATTCCGACAACCCCGTATGGGCTTTTCGGCGCCTGCATAATAAGTGTTTCAATACACTCATATAATTCAGGCAGTACACTGCCTGTGTCATGACGCAGAAGTGCTTTGTCGAGCTCGGCGACTACCGATCCTTCCAAATCGGTTAACACACCGCGTATATAGTTGACTCCCAAATCGATCCCGACCGCATAACCTGCCGTGTTGTTGAACAGCAGCATGACCGGCTTGCGCCCGCCGCTGGACTGTCCCGGTCCGATCTCGAGCACCAGATGATTGTCAATCAGATCCTGCACCAGGCTGGAGACGGTTGCTTTATTGAGCCCGGTCTGCTCGGAAATTTTCGCGCGGGAGAGTGGAGCTTGCTTAATGATGGCGTCCAGCACGACAGCGGTGTTGATTTTTTTAATGAGTGCTGTGTCTCCTGTTTTTTTGTACATGTTCGTTAGGAACCTCCGTCCAAAGCTAGCGAGTGGCTATGCTCTCGATTTTATCATGATTTACATGATTTTAACCCTTTATTATGTTAGAAGGATGAATAGATGGTGAATTGAATAGATATATTTTAACATAAAACTTAGTTTGTTTAATAGACAAACTAAGTTTAAAAGTGATAATATAGATTTAGAAAGAGCGTTTTCATTTTATCTAAACCATAATCATTCATTCATTTATCCGAAAAGAGGAGGCTGTTTCGCAATGACTTATTTCAGCGGCATTAATAAAATTCAGTACGAGGGTAAAGGCTCCGACAATCCACTGGCGTTCAAACAGTACAACCCGAAGGAAGTCGTGCTCGGCAAATCAATGGAGGAGCATCTGCGCTTTGCAGTCGCTTACTGGCACACCTTTACCGGTGCAGGTGCGGATCCGTTCGGCGCCGGCACAGCAGTTCGCGGTTGGGACCATCTGGATACAATGGATAAAGCGAAAGCGCGCGTCGAAGCAAACTTTGAATTCCTGGAGAAAATCGGCGTACCGTACTACTGCTTTCATGACCGTGATATCGCTCCGGAAGGCGAAACATTGGCGGAAACAAACAAAAACCTCGACGTAATCGTCGATTTATTAAAGCAAAATATGAAAACAAGCGGCGCTAAGCTGCTGTGGAATACAGCGAACATGTTCACGAACCCGCGTTTTGTGCATGGCGCTGGCACAAGCGTGAATGCGGATGTATACGCTTATGCGGCTGCACAAGTGAAGAAAGGGCTGGAAGTCGGTAAAGAGCTCGGTGCGGAAAACTATGTATTCTGGGGCGGCCGCGAAGGCTATGAAACGCTTCTGAATACTGATATGGCATTGGAGCTGGATAACCTTGCAAGGTTATACCACATGGCAATCGCCTATGCGAATGAAATCGGGTTTGACGCCCAATTCCTGATCGAGCCAAAGCCGAAAGAGCCATCCAAGCATCAGTACGATTTTGACGCGGCGACGACGATCTCGTTCCTGCAGAAATATGATTTGCAAAATCACTTCAAGCTGAACCTGGAAGCCAACCATGCAACACTTGCAGGCCATACGTTCGAGCATGAAATCCGTGTAGCGGCAATCAATGGCATGCTGGGCTCGCTCGATGCGAACCAAGGCGACCTGCTGATTGGCTGGGATACGGATGAGTTCCCGACGGACCTGTATGCAACAACATTAACGATGTATGAAGTGCTTCGCGCGGGCGGTATCGGACGCGGCGGCATTAACTTTGACGCTAAGGTTCGCCGCGGTTCGTTCGAGGACCAAGACTTGTTCCTTGCTCATATCGCAGGTATGGACAGCTTCGCATGGGGCTTGAAGGCAGCTGCGAAAATGATCGAAAGCAAGTTCTTCGACAACATTCTGGACAATCGTTACCGCAGCTTTAAAGAAGGCATCGGTGCAGACATCGTATCCGGCAAAGCGACGCTGAAATCACTCGAAGAGTACGCTCTGAAGAATAATACGATCAAGAATGAGTCCGGCCGTCAAGAACGTATTAAGCTGATGATCAATGAAATCATCTACAGCGTATAATTGTCCGGTCACGGAAAGTTCTCGAGGGGAGCGTGTTAAAGCGTGAGTTACGTAGTTGGAATTGACTTAGGCACCAGCGCTGTCAAAGCACTGCTGGTAGACCGGGATGGAAATGTGAAGGCTGAAGCCTCGCGTTCCTACCCGCTTGTACACAAGCACTCGGGCTGGAGTGAGCAGCAGCCGGAGGATTGGGTAGAGGGAACGATTGATGCATTGGCTGAGCTTGTATCCGGGCTGGGCAGCAGTGCTGATCAGATCGAAGGAATAAGCTTCTCGGGTCAAATGCATGGATTGGTGCTGCTGGATGGCCAAGGCCGTCCCGTGCGCAACGCCATTCTGTGGAATGATACGCGCACGACGCAGCAGTGCCGGGAGATCGACCGCGTGCTGGGCGGCAGGCTGCTTGAAATTACGCGCAATCCAGCGCTTGAAGGCTTCACGCTGCCGAAGATCTTGTGGGTGAAGCAGAACGAGCCGAAGGCATTCGAGCAGGCGAAGCTGTTCGTGCTGCCGAAGGACTATGTCCGCTACCGCTTGTCGGGACAACTGCATATGGATTACTCGGATGCGGCAGGCACGCTGTTGCTAGACGTGGCAGGAAAGCATTGGAGCGGGGAGATTTTATCAGCGTTCGAGCTTTCTGCGAGCTTCTGCCCGCCGCTCATCGAGTCACATGGGCTGGCCGGTAAGCTTCTGCCTGACATTGCGCAGCGCAGTGGATTGAGCGAGTCGACAAAGGTGTTCGCTGGCGGCGCGGATAATGCTTGCGGCGCGATCGGTGCAGGGATTCTAACGGAAGGCGTAACCTTGTGCAGCATCGGTACTTCGGGTGTGATCCTGTCCTCTGAAAGCGATAAGCAGAAGGAATTCGGCGGCAAGGTGCATTTCTTCAATCATGGCAAACAGGATGCGTTCTATGCGATGGGCGTCACGCTGGCGGCGGGCTACTCGCTGAGCTGGTTCAGAAATACCTTTGCGGAAGGCGAATCGTTCGAGGAGCTGCTTGCAGGCGTCGGTGATATTGCTCCTGGAGCGGGCGGACTGCTATTCACGCCTTATCTGGTAGGTGAGCGCACGCCGCATGCCGACTCGGCCATCCGCGGCAGCTTTATCGGTATGGACGGTTCACACAGCCGCACTCATTTTGCCAGAGCGGTTATGGAAGGCATCACCTTCTCGCTTAACGAGTCGGTTGATATTTTACGCCGCGCTGGCAAAACCGTGGACACGATCATTTCGATCGGCGGCGGTGCGCAGAATCCGGTCTGGCTGCAGATGCAGGCCGATATTTTTGGCGCAACGGTCGTAGCGCTGGAGAACGAACAAGGTCCGGGTATGGGCGCAGCGATGCTGGCGGCTTACGGCTGCGGCTGGTTCGACAGCCTGGAAGACTGTGCGCAGCGGTTTGTGAAACGGGGCGCGGCATATAATCCGAATCCGGACGCGGTTAAGGTGTATGCCAGCTTGTTCGAAGTGTATCAGCAGGTCTATGCGCAGACGCGCAGCTTGAATGAAGCATTGATCCCTTATCGGGGGTAACGGAAGCGGCAGTGAAATCATGATCCGATAGCGGGTAATGAGCTGCTTGAATGAAGCGTTTTTCCGGCGGTGTCAGCGGGCAAGGCAGACTGAGCACTGATTTCTTTAGCCGGGGGAGCGCGAAGGGGTTCCTTCTTTATAATGGCTACTGATTAATGCCCTCTACGGCCGTATTGGCCCGCAGGGCATTCTTTTTTATCTATTCGGAGGGGCAGGAGCGAGTGCGCCTGGGATTCCCGATCAGGTTTTTCTCGCCCATTACCTTTAAAAGGTAATATTAAGGTTTGATTATGGGCAAAATATATATCTGCATCACTTATGATAGTAAATGGAAAGGAAGCGGAATGTAATGGACCAGTACCCTTCGAAGGCGATACGATTCGAATTTTTCGATAATAACAGCGCAGTTCTTGCATGGGGAACGTTAAAGGAGCTGGGCTACTCGCCGGTACGAGAAGACGGCCATCGTGTCCATATCCATTTAGAGCGGGGCGATCTGACCTCTGCGCTCGAGATTGCTATGGCGCATGGGGGGCGGTTAATTGAAGAAGCGCCGATGGAGGAGGCCTGCTATACCGATACGGCGTATACAATGGATTCAATTCGTATTCCTGCTCACATAGTCAATGAGGATCGGTTCGATAACTACACAGAGTCAGACCCGGAGCAGAACCGTTTGTAGCAGGATCGCCAGATTTATCAACAAGCCCAGCCAACCTTGCACGAGGCCACTGAAAAAGTCCTTTAAACAAAGAAGGTACCGTCCCTCAAATACATTGAGAGAG